>NZ_JAPCHZ010000003.1:0-3871 GCF_026107505.2 Kaistella yananensis
AAAATCTTTTGTCGATAAACCCATAGTGTGGGAAAATACCCAACCAAAAGCTGCCGAAGGTTCCGTTCAACAGGGTTTTCATTGTTCGTGCTGCGCACGCAACGAAAACTTAGCTATTATGCGACGTCTTTCTTATTCAAGTTTTAAGGTTTTAGGATTTTTACTTCCATGTCGAATAGTTAAAACATGCAACTCATTTTCGACAAGTTCGTAATATAACAGATATTTATGAATGACTTTTATGTAAACATTTTCGATGTCAGTTTTTCGTCCAATTTTTGGATTTTCAGTCAATAATTTCAGTTGCTCGTCAACTAATTCATTTAATTTGATACTAAAAGTATTCGATTTGTTGCGATTAATCCAATATTCTAAAATTTCAATTAATTCGACCTGGGCTTTTCGCGACCAAATTATTTTTTTAGCCATTCTTGAATATCTTTTTGAAAATCTTTGTGAGTAATCGATTCACCGTTCTTTATCTGATTTCTCGCAACAGAAACTGCTTCCTTTTCATCATTATTTGTAACGTAAATCGCACTTTCTGATTCAAATTTCAAAATTTGCATCAATTCTTTAAGTCTAACTTTATCAGTTATACTGGTTATTTGAGATATTAAATCAATTTTCAAATCAGCGGTACTCATATTTTAAAAAATTTCTACGATAAAATTAGGAAAAAATATTGAAATTTAGAATAATATTTATTTGGAATTCTGTTCAGACAAGATGTCGCATAACGGAAAAAGTATTGGCGAAGAACGGGCTACTTTGCACACAATTTCAAAGGGAAACCGAACCTGAGCAAAAATTTTTTCCTTTTGCTAATATACAAAAAAGTAAAAGGAAAAATTTTTTGCGGATACTGCTAAAATAGTTCTCAAAGAATGTATTCACCCCGTTTTTTGCCAATACACTGTTATGTGTAGTGCTATTTTTTTTCTTGGTAAAATTTAACAGTTCGATTGTCTAAATCAAGTTTTACAATTCCACTTCGTATTCCTAAAAAAACATTTTTATCATCAAAAAAGGCAATCGAGTTAGGAAATAGGTTCCACCAAAATTGTTTTTCAAAAATTTTTTTTGGATTATTATTTTCAATCACATAAAAACTGCTATGTCCTGCAATAAGTATTTTAGTTCCTAAAACCAAAGAGACTGAAGGTGAATCATTAAACTTAACGAGTTTTTGAATATAATATTGGTTATCAGTAATGATTAATTCAGATATTGAACCTAAAGGCTTCCCAGGAAGACTTTCATCTTCCAAAAAAAAGATTTTTCCATTGAATTCAAAAATATCAACAATATTACCATATTTAATTCTATAAGTTTTTGGGTGTACAACATTTGGAACAAAATCAAGACTCCCGCCAAATTCTCCCTCATCATATCCATTAAGTGTGCCATTGCTAAGTTCGAATACAGTTTTTTCCTTTGGAATTGCTATAGTAATTTTTAATTGGTTTTTTCCCTTTTCTACAGCATAGGAATTCTTAGAATGATTTAATGAGAACCATTCGTTTGATTCCACGGTTGGAATTTTTTCTTCAATAAAATTTGCAGGTATTTTTATTGACTGAGAAAAGATTAAAGAAACAAAAAATAAAAAATTTATTGTAAATATTGTTTTTATAACGTATCTTTTAGCATTACACATAACTCTCAAATATGCGAAGATTATTCCAGACTACCAAATTTTTAAACCCTTGTTGTATAGTCTTTTATATTTTTATAACTTTGAGATATACAAAATGCGAAGTGCTGAAGTTATGCAAAATGCGAACATCATTTTCGGTCCTGCCGTTTTTTCTTTTTCCACCGGTACCCACCGCGGCAAAGAAATCATATGGATAAGCTTTCCATATCAACAGCACCACATAGCACTGCTAAAAGAATATACCACTCCAAAATGGTCCGCTTCACAGAAAAAATGGTACGTCACCGATAACCGATTTTACCGAAACCTCTTCGGCATACAGCCCAATATTGTGGGAAAGGACGTCATTGCTAAAATTTCTCTCGTCAATCAGCAGGCGTTCAGGAAATATCAGGAGATGCTCATCCTCAAGGGTTTCTCTCCCAATACAATACGAACCTATAGCGTAGAATTCGCACAACTCCTTTACCTTATTAAAGATTATCCGGTCCAGAACCTAACGCGCGAAAAACTGAAATCTTATTTCCTCTACTGTACCAAAGAACTCGCCCTCTCAGAAAATCAGATTCACAGCCGAATGAACGCCGTGAAATTCTATTTCGAAAAAGTCCTTTATCAGGAGAAAATCCTCTTCGATATCCCCAGGCCCAAAAAACCGATACTCTTGCCCAAGGCACTCAATGCCAAAGAAATAAAGAAACTCTTCGCCGCTGTAGACAATCCCAAGCACCAGCTCATTCTCCATCTCTGTTACGGCATGGGGCTTCGCGTCAGCGAAATCGTAAACCTCCGCATCAGTGATATCGATTCGGTCGCCAACACCGTCCTCATTCAGCGCGCCAAAGGCAAAAAAGACCGCTACGTCAATCTTCCCCAGGCCGTCCTTACAGAAATGCGAACCTATTACCGCGAGTACAGACCCACCGAATACCTCTTCGAAGGACAGTATGGCGGGCACATCACCACCCGAAGTGTGCAGCAGGTCTTCCGCAATGCCATGATCAAAGCCGGCATCAATAAAAAAGTAGGAATCCACGGACTGCGACACAGCTACGCCACCCACCTCCTCGAAGCCGGCACCGACATTTCCCTGATCCAGAAACTCCTCGGGCACAATAACATTAAAACCACCCTCATTTACACCAGTGTAACCGACACACAGTTAGGAAAAGTAGAATCGCCCCTCGACAGACTCATGTCACCCAAACCCGGTGATTCGGCCTGATGTCGCACCAGGAATTGCACAACACTTAACCACAACTCATTCCCTGCAATTATCTGAGGTTTCAGCAGAAAACATGCTGCGGTGTAGATGCTCACCAGTAGCAAGAAAAGCCCTCGGTGATTTTGCGTAAAGAAATTCTGCCTTTAAACCCTCGCTGATTCCACAAATTCCGCTGATTTCCTAAACCCTGCTTTTGTCTCCTCTAAGTTCAACGCTTTTGAAAACTGGTGAACGACCTAGGAGATTTTTGCGTTAAAAAAATCCGCTTCTAGCGGATCGCCGACTCCTAATATAAAAAATTAATATGGAGGCAAATCTTAATTTCTTCTATCTGTTATTTTCTATTATCAATGCATAAAAATCTCCACTGTTTGAAGCGCGGCAATCATTTAACTTAAACAACAACTTTTTCTTTCCGCGCAAGTTTGGAGATTTTCTTAAAAGAAATTTTTATTTTTTAGCAAACCGACGAAGGAGTTTCGCCGATTCCATTAAAAATATAAACAAGGATGAGGCAAAAAGATCCAGTCTAGACCTTTTTGCTTACTTTTTGTGTCAAGACAATCCGCCAACGCGGATCGCTGATTCCACTGAAAAAAACATAAAAAAATGAAGCAAAAAGTAAGTAGAATTATATATGCGAACAGCATACTGTATTTGAATCCTGATAATTAAACAGATTCCGCTGATTTCCTAAACCCTGCTTTTGTCTCCTATAAGTGCAACGCTTTTGAATACTGGTGAACGACCTAGGAGATTTTTGCGTTAAAAAAAATTACAATTATTTCTCATCCCACCCTTCAACTAATCCGGGATAAAAATCCCCACTGTTCGAGTGGCGGCAAAAATTCATCTACACAAAAAAACTTTGAATCTCCGCCCGAGTTTTGGGGATTTTGTTGAAATAATTGTAATTTTTTAGCGAAAAGATCCCGTCTTGACTTTTTTGCTTACTTTTTGTGTCAAGACAATCCGCCAAAGGCGGA
>NZ_JAPCHZ010000004.1:0-476710 GCF_026107505.2 Kaistella yananensis
GGATCGCTGATTCCACTGAAAAAAACATAAAAAAAATGAAGCAAAAAGTAAGTATAACATTATATGCCTTGTAATTTTTTTTATCAAGACAATCCTCCAAAGGCGGATCGCTGATTCCACTGAAAAAAACATAAAAAAAATGAAGCAAAAAGTAAGTATAACATTATATGCCTTGTAATTTTTTTTATCAAGACAATCCTCCAAAGGCGGATCGCTGATTCCACTCAAAAAACATAAAAAATGAAGCAAAAAGTAAGTATAACAATAAATAATGAAGCAAAAAGTAAGTACCGTAATCTCTCGCTAATTTTCCTGATAACGCTGATGATCTAATTTAATGAGTTGAATAACGACCCAGGAGACTTTTGCGTTAAGAGCGTCAAACAAATTAATACTTACTCCTCAGCTACAACAACCCCCTGCAGAAACCCTTCGCCCCAAATAAACAACAAATCACGGTAACCCTTTCTGCGCCGGAAACCGAGTGGCACTTCCGCGCGGTTCTGTGCGCTTATTTCCGGCGCGGCGTGCACCTGTCTTCGGAAATCTCCGTTGTCAAGATTAATCTGAAGCTCCGTAATGCCGTCAACCGGCTGGCGGGAAGGGGAGAGGTGAAGCACGGCCTTTCCTCTCTGCCTCACCGCACTGTTCAGTTTGGGGAAATGCCCGTACTTTTTATGAAAGCGGAAATCCCGCAGTATTGCGCGGCCTTCGGGAGTACCCAATCCTCCTGCAGGGGTGCGCTGGCCCTTTTCGGCACCATCCGCAGCCTTCAGCTCCAGCATCAGTTTGTTTACCTTCCGGTACAGGTAGCGGTCATTCATGCGCCTGCATTCCTCTGCCAAGCCGGCACGCAGAAATTTTCCGGCCGATGAGGCCTTTGCAAATTCGGTGTTCTGAACCTCGTTCTTTTTCTGAGCCTCCGATTTCGGACCCCGTTTTTTACCGGCGGCCTTGCGCACAACCTGCTTCCCGTTCAGCTCGTAGAAAACATAATCGCCAAGTTTGCCGCTCACTTTAAATATCGAATTCACTTTGCCCATGCTGTTGCTTTTAGAAATGTACCCATCTCAAATATATAAAAAATAGCACATATAACCGATGTTTTATGATTTTTCCCTATATTTACAAAGTTTTGGTAAACAGGTGATTATGAACGTTTGTTTCATTCCGAAACCCCTGTTTTTCACCAATTAAATTCTTCTTAAACCCTTTCCATAAGCATTTTCCCGAGGTTGAGCCGTAGTTGCTGCATACTTGCGCCGTACCTCCCTGCAGGATGCTTAAGGTCTCCTTAAGGTCTTCGTGCTGAATGCTTCAGGTCTTATTCGTATCTCCTTCGGAAATAACCCCTTTTTTCCGAAGAAGTCCTGAACCAACCCCGAACAGTACGGGTGCGAACCACAAAACTGTAATGCAGACTTCCTGATTTATTCACCACCTGTAGCCGGTGTATAGCGCGCCTGTTAAAAAATTTATATCTTCGTGACAATTAAAATTCCGATAATGAAACGTAACTTTTCCCTGTTATTCATCCTTGTTTCTTTAATGGCTTTCGGCCAGATCGAAGAAAAAAAACTCGATGAACTGATTCAAAATACCCTCAAAACATTTGATGTTCCCGGAATGTCCGTCGGCATTATTAAAGACGGCAAAATGGTCTATGCCAAAGGTTTTGGCGTGAATTCCCTTACCGCGAACCAAAAAATGAACGGATACACCCTCGTGGGAATCGCTTCAAATTCCAAAGGTTTTACCGCTACCGCACTGGCAATCTTAGCCGATGAAGGAAAACTGAATTTCGATGATAAAGTCACGAAGTTCCTTCCTGAATTCCGTATGTACGATCCGTATGCAACCCAGGAGGTTACCGTTAAAGATTTAATTACCCACAGAGCCGGTTTGGGTTTGGGGCAGGGAGACCTGATGTTCTTTCCTGAAGGCGGTAATCTTACGGTGAACGACATCATCCACAACGTGCGCTATCTGAAGCCCGAGCATTCTTTCCGCAACACCATGGATTATAACAACATTATGTTCATTGTAGCGGGTGAGGTAATCAAAAGGGTTTCCGGACTTTCCTGGGCTGAATTTATCGAGCAGCGGATCCTGCAACCCGTAGGCATGAAATCGAGTTTTGGCAATTATAACCGTGCAAAAGCTGCTGGCGTAAAAAATATCATCGATGCACACGCCCCTGTTGACGGTAAAGTGATTCAGGTTCCACACGACTGGAATGAGACTGCGGATGCCGCGGGAGGTATTATCAGTAACATTACCGATATGGGGATATGGGCAGATTTCCTTATGAACGGGTTCACCACCAAAGACGGTAAAAAACTCGTCTCCGATAAACAAATCCAGCAGCTCTGGAACCTGCAGATCGCCACACCTGTAGCTTTAAAAAATGCCTACGATTCCAATTTCGGTGGTTATGGGTTGGGCTGGTTCCTTACCGATGTTAAAGGGCATAAACAGGTGTACCACACCGGCGGACTGATTGGTACTGTTACCCAGTTCACCCTGATTCCCGACATGAAGCTCGGCATCATCGTACTCACCAACCAGCAGAGTGGGGCAGCTTTCAGCACGGTAACCAACACCATTAAGGATGCCTACCTCGGCATTGAAGACCGAAACTGGCTGAAAACCTACGGCGACCGGATGACAAAAATGAATGCCGATTTCGAAAAAGGAAAGAAAGAAATCTTTGCGAAATCCGAAGCCTTTAAAAAAGAGAAAAGCCAGCACCCAAAACCGGAACAGTTTGTAGGTACCTACACTGATGCCTGGTTCGGTGATGTAGTCATCACGCAGCAGGGGAAAATCTACCGTGTCCAGGCTAAAAACTCGCCGAGACTGAAAGGCGAACTCTTGCCCTACACCCACAATACCTTCATTGCAAAATGGGATGACAGAAGTTACGATGCTGATGCCTTCGTAATCTTCACCTACGATGAAGCCGGAAAAGCCACCTCTGCAAAGATGAAACCCATCTCCGATATTACGGATTTCAGTTTCGATTTCGAAGATCTCGATTTGCAGCGCACCAAGTAATTAGAAACAGCAATAATTAATAAAAAAGTCACCGGGAACCGTAATTCTCTGTGACTTTTTAGTAAGCATTTACCACAAAAGTTACAAAAGTTTTGATCTGGTAAGATGTTGCAAAGATCAAAAAAGTGCAGTGAAAATTCTTCCCGATGATAAAACTCAAGACCCCTAACTTCACCTACATTATTGTCTTTGATAAGTGAAACACCTTTGCGTTCTTATTTAGTAATTGAGAAAAAAGATATATAACCCACTTATCGTTCATTAGCAGCACTTGAATTGTGCAAAAGTCTTTGCTAACTTTTGCGGTAAACGAAATTCTTTAAAAATCAGTGGTCTTAAAATACGGCACTTAAAGCTCAAATCTTCTTCGGTTCATAAAAAAACAGCAACTTCTTTTTTGCACCCTCAAAATCTGCCCACGACTCACACTCAACCTGAAAACCTGCTACTCCGCATGTAGGGAACGCAAAAATATCCCCGCTCATCATATTGGCAAAATTAGAAATGCCGTTGTTGTGAGAGAACATTGCCACCGACTTCACCTCGTCCGTCAGTTCATAAATCACAGATTCGAAATTGTTTTCGTTGGCGTTATAAAGTTTGGGGTTGGTTTCCATCGCCACCGGATAGGTTTTGTGGAAGATTTCACACGTATTCAGGGCGCGCAGTGCGGGGCTTGAGACCATCTTATCAATGGCGATGTTTTGATTCCTTAAAAAGTTCGACATCTTTACGGCGTCCTGTAAACCGCTTTCGGCAAGGGGTCTGTCAAAATCATCCGTATTTTCCGGCCAGTCGCTTTTGGCATGGCGAACAAGAATTAGTGTTTTCATATTGCGCTGTATTTTGGGGAAATAAAATTAGTTAAAAAAAAGAGAAGTTGTGAGCTTCTCTTCCTGATTATTAAAAAATTACGGTCAGTTGAAGTTAATAATTACTTTCAGGCCTTCTCTTTAGCGGCATTACCGAATACTTCATACGCATTGATCATATCACTGAAATCGAAGCGGTGCGAAACCAGTTTCTCGGGCTGCAGTTTCTTGCTTTCAACATTTTTCAGGAGCAGCAGTCGACCAGCGATTTTTGTCCGGATCCATTAAATACTAAAGCTTTCATCAGCAAAGTGTTTTTAGATTAAAATAATAAATAAAGTTAGGCAGATTAAGATTAAAGGTGCCGGATTTCAAATTGATAAATGTCACCTTTTTTTAAATTTTGTAAGCAAAGACAAATATTTGTAAATTTGCAGACTATGGGGAAAATTATGGCGGTAGATTATGGCAAAAAACGCTGTGGCATTGCGGTTACTGATGAGCTGCAGATTATTGCCAGCGGTTTGCAGACCGTAGAAACCGTAGAACTTTTTCCGTTTCTTACCGGTTATTTTGCCCAAAACAGGGTAGAGGCAATTGTAGTAGGGCTTCCCATAGATTTGAAGGGAAACCTTTCGGAAATAGAGCAGGAAATTTCAGGGTTTATTGAGAAATTTAAACTGCAGTTTCCGGAGATTGAAGTGTACCGTTTTGATGAGCGTTTTACCTCGAAAATGGCTTCCTTCTTCATCTCGCAAAGCGGCAAGAACAAAAAGAAAAGAGAAGAAAAGGGGCTGGTTGATAAAGTAAGTGCCACCCTTATTTTACAGAATTTTTTAGAACAGAAACAAAAATGATATTACCTATACGTGCATTTGGCGATGCAGTTTTAAGGAAACACTGTCACGAGATCGACAAAGATTATCCGGGGCTTAACGAACTGATCAGTAATATGTTCGAAACCATGGAATCTGCGCATGGTATCGGGTTGGCAGCTCCGCAGATCGGTCTCGATATCCGCCTTTTTATCGCAGATCTTTCGCCACTTGCGGAGGACGAAGATTATGCCGATATCGCTGATGAACTTAAAGATTTCAAAAAAGTATTCATCAATGCCAAGATTCTTGAAGAATCCGGTGAAGAATGGAAATTCAACGAAGGCTGTCTTTCAATCCCCGATATCCGCGAAGATGTTAAACGCAAAGAAACCATCGTGATCGAATATTATGACGAAAATTTCGTTAAACATACCGACACGTTCTCCGACATGAGAGCGCGTGTTATTCAGCATGAATACGATCATATTGAAGGCATACTTTTTACAGACCATCTTAGCTCACTGAAGAAAAAACTGGTGAAAGGGAAGTTGGTAAAAATTTCTCATGGCGATGTGGCGGTAAACTACAAAATGCGGTTCCCTAAATAAAAGAACGAACTAAAAATATAAAAAATAAGAAAAATGCAGTTAGAAAAAATAATCTCAATTTCCGGTAAGCCGGGGCTTTACAAACTGATTTCGCAGTTGAAAAACGGTTTCATTATCGAAGATGTGGTTTCCAAGAAGAAAGTGAGCATCGGCAATACTTCTCAGGTAAGTTTGCTCGATAATATCGCGATGTTCACCTTTGATAAAGAAGTTCCTTTATTTGAAGTGTTCGAAAATGTGGCCAAAAACTACGATTATAAAGAAGCAATTTCTCACAAGTCTTCGGATGCGGAACTGAGAGATTTCATGGCCCAGTCGCTGCCAGATTACGATACCGAAAGAGTATATGTTTCAGATATCAAAAAACTGGCACAGTGGTACAACATCCTGAGCAAAGCAGGATACATTACCCCCGAAAGCTTCGTAAAAGCAGAAGTTCCTGCTGAGGAAAAAACTGAAGATCAGCCTGCTGAGGTTACGGAGAAAAAAACAGCGAAAAAAACAGCGCCCAAAACTGAGAAAACTGCTGCTCCTAAAGTAAAAGCTTCTACTTCTTCTGCGAAAGGTACACCCAAAAGTACCCACAGAAAAATGGGATAAACCATAGGAAATGAAATGAAAACCTTGTCTTTACCGGCAAGGTTTTTTGCATAAATGAAGTAAATTTGTAATTCGGTACCAAACATCCACCATCCATCATCCATCATCCAACATCTAGCATCCAGCATCAAATATCGCCCATCACATGAATACCAAACAACAGAAACTTGAAGCCTTTTCTAAGCTCCTCGACATTATGGACGACCTTCGGGAAAAATGCCCCTGGGACCGGAAACAGACGCTCCAAACCCTGCGGCATCTTACCTTGGAGGAAGTGTACGAACTTTCCGATGCTTTGCTGGAAGAAGATCTGCCCGAAATTAAAAAGGAACTGGGTGATGTACTGCTGCATCTGGTATTTTACGCCAAAATTGGTTCAGAGAAGGGAAGCTTTGATATCGCGGACGTCATCAATGCTTTAAATGAGAAACTCATTTTCCGCCATCCCCATATTTACGGAGATGTGGAGGTTCAGGATGAAGAGGAAGTAAAGCAGAATTGGGAAAAGCTCAAACTAAAGGAAGGAAACAAATCAGTCCTTTCCGGAGTGACTAAAGGAACACCAAGTATTGTGAAAGCCTATAGAATACAGGACAAAGTAAAAGGAATCGGGTTCGAATTTGCCAATGCTGAAGATGCCTGGAAGAAAGTGGATGAAGAACTTACAGAATTTCACGCGGAAACCGATCCCGACAAAAAAGAGCAGGAGCTGGGAGATGTGTTCTTTTCTTTGATCAATTATGCCAGAATTTCAGGTATCAATCCAGACTCAGCACTGGAAAGAACCAATATCAAGTTTATTTCCCGCTTCCAGAAGATGGAGCAGCTGGCTTCGGATAAAAATTTAAAACTGGAAGATCTCTCGCTGGAGGAAATGGATAAACTTTGGGAAGAAGCCAAAGTCATGATCCGATAAAGATCCATCATTATTTTGAGGGTTATGACATATAATTTGTTTTAGTCTTTAATTTTCGTTAGCCTTTCGCCACAAACGGACTTTTAAGGAACACTAAATTTCTGAAAGTGTAAAATAAAAGACACTTCGAGAGAAATGTCTTTTATTAAAATGATTACATATCACGTTGTGCTTCAGAATATGAGGTGAGCAGATTTTAATTTTTAATGAATTTTGCAGATTCTGTATTCCCTTCCTTGTCCGTAAGTTTCAGAACATACGAACCCAATGGCAGGCGCGAAAGATTGATGCTCTTTCCGGTCATCTTATCTGAAGCAACCCTTTGTCCGGCCATATTATAAACAGAATAAGAAGAAAATTCCTGCCCAGATTTTATAAACAGCATGTCTTTTACAGGATTGGGGTAAATATTTACAGCCGCTCCAATTTTCACTGAATTTGTACCTAACGGACCATCTGCAGTAATTTCTACCTGTGTAAAGTTGCCCTGTAAAACGTCGCCTGTAGATTGCCAAAGTGCTGAATATAAAGTCCCATAACCTGCCGAACTTGTAGAAGCTGCCTGAACACTTCTTGAAGAAATTCCGGTTCCGCTGTGTCGAACTTCTATTAGTAGGTTGCCACCGTTATACTGCCATGCACTTGTAAAATTAATCTTAAAACTGAAATTATTTGGATTGGAACCTACAGTTAGCGCACCTGCCGGAATCTGTAAACTTCCGGAGCGTACCTGAGTTTGTGTACCTACCACATTAGCGGCAAAATTAAGCTGTCGCTCCGACGGTTCAACACTCTCACTCAGATAAATATCAAATGCATTCATCGTCAAACTGTTCGGTGGCCAACTGGTAGCTGTACTTGCCGGCAGCCTGAAGGAAATGGAGGTAAGATTTTTTCCGACGAGGGAAGTAAGGAGCGTATCATCGATAATCATCTGTAACTGTCTAGCGGCATTTCCGTAAGGACCGATGAATGCACTGCCCTCATTGGAATCGGGTATTACCAAAGCTGTTTGTGCCTTGGTGGTAGTATATCCGGCCATCATCATAAATCCTATGACAACGGAAGATATACGTTTGTTCAGAAGCCGCAAAGAAAGGGCTTTGGGAAGGTAATCCTGTTTTTTGAAAAGAGTAGTTTTTGTTTCCATAATTGAATATTTAGTTGATGATGAAATTAGTAAAAAATATGAATAATAAAGCTGTCAATTAAAAAATTAACAGCTTTTAAAAATAATATTTGCCGGGTATATCTTTATTCTGATTTAAATTTTCTGCGAATTCTCTTTTTCCTGAATCATATACTGATGATAAAGCAGTGGTTCTTCGAGATTTTCGAATTCGTCTTTGGATAAAACCCGATAATTGATTTTGAAGGTTTTTTTCTTTGCAGTTTCCAGTTAAAATCCGCCTACTCCAAAACCGTCGCTAACATCAAGTTCGAAATGGTTGTATTTCCAGTATTCATATAAATCGTGATCCACCCAAAAATAAAAACCTAGAACAGTACCGATGCACACATCTTTTGTGCGCGGATAATAATGTCCTTTGCGAAAACATTGCGGCTGGGTACCTTCGCAGCAGCCACCTGCTTGATAAAACATCAAATCTCCAAATTCTTCGGAGAGTTCCCTGATCAGTTGCAAAGCTTTTGGGGTTGCGGAAAGTCGCTGTGTATTATTCATTATTACTAATTTTTAGGGTGAATAATTTTTCATATAAAAGAAAAAAAAGGCGGATTTTTTTGAGAAATCCACCTTTGTTCATTTAGAAGAATCCTAATTTTTCTTTGCTGTAAGAAATGAGCATATTCTTGGTTTGGCGGTAATGATCGAGCATCATTTTGTGATTTTCTCTACCAATTCCCGAAAGTTTGTAACCTCCGAAAGGTGCTCCTGCAGGATAAGAATGGTATTGGTTTACCCAAACTCTTCCTGACTGGATTGCTCTTGGTACTTGGTACAATTGGTGAGCATCTCTGGTCCAAACTCCGGCTCCTAAACCATAAATGGTATCGTTTGCGATCGCGATCGCATCTGCTTCATCCTTGAAAGTGGTTACCGCAAGTACGGGTCCGAAGATTTCTTCCTGGAAAACTCTCATTTTATTGTGACCTTTCAATAGGGTTGGCTGGATGTAGTAGCCGTTTTTCAATTCGCCTTCCAATACATTAGCGTCGCCGCCTGTCAGCACTTCGCAACCTTCTTCTTTACCAAGGTTGATGTAGCTAAGGATTTTGTCGTACTGGATTTTCGAAGCTTGCGCACCGATCATTGTAGAAGTATCGAGTGGATTTCCTGCTTTAATGGCTTTAACACGTTCTACGACTCTTTCGATGAATTTGTCAGCAATACTTTCCTGTACCAATAATCGGGATGGACAAGTACAGATTTCACCTTGGTTTAAAGCAAATAATGCGGCTCCTTCCAACGCTTTGTCGAAGAAGGCATCGTCTTCATCCATCACTGATTCGAAGAAAACGTTTGGTGATTTACCTCCCAATTCCAAAGTTACCGGAATAATGTTTTCAGTAGCATATTGCATCACCAGTCTTCCTGTTGCGGTAGAACCCGTGAAGGCTGCTTTTGACACTTTTTTGTTGGTAACTAGGGCATGACCTAATTCTCCTCCAAAACCATTTACAATATTTACAACTCCCGGTGGAAGCAAATCGCCGATGATTTCCATCAAGACCAAAATTGAGATGGGTGTACTTTCAGCCGGTTTCAGTACCACGCAGTTTCCTGCTGCCAAAGCTGGAGCAAGTTTCCAAACAGCCATCAGAATCGGGAAATTCCAAGGAATAATTTGAGCAATCACTCCTAAAGGTTCATTCACAATTAAGGAAACCGTATCATTGTCTAATTCCATTAAAGAACCTTCTTCCGCACGAATTACCCCGGCGAAATATCTGAAATGGTCAATCGCCAAAGGTATATCGGCATTCAGGGTTTCGCGAACTGGTTTTCCATTGTCCATGGTTTCTACCACCGCAATTTTTTCCAGGTTGGCTTCCATGCGGTCCGCAATTTTATTGAGGATGTTGCTTCTTTCGGTTACGGAAGTTTTTCCCCAAGTTACGAAAGCCGCTTCCGCAGCATTTACTGCCATTTCTAGATCTTGTTCGTTGGAATGTGCCGCTTGGCCCATCACTGTGCCATCCAGTGGGGTTATTACATCAAAATATTTTCCACTTGCCGGTGGAGTCCATTGTCCGTTAATGTAGTTGTCGTACTTTTCTTTCAGTTGTACTCTGTCGTAAACTTTTGAACTCATTGTAATATTGTTTAATTATTGTTTTTAAAATTAACAATATTCTTGCGGATGAAAAAGCCAAAATCTGTTAATTGATGTGAAATTGATAATTGGCGTCGATAGAAAATTTCAATCGAATATATTTCTAAAGAAAAACCTCCAGAAAAAATTCTGAAGGTTCATGAATGAGGTTAATTTTAAGGTATTATTCGAAATACTGGTGATAAGATTCCATAGAATGCTCCAGTGATTCTGCAATTTTTTCAGCTTCCTTTTGTGTGGTCGCTTTGGCAAGCAGGTCAATTTTTTTCATGTGATCGGTAAGCCAAACGTGAAGCACATCGTGAGATTTTCCGGTCATGGTGCAGCTTTTAATCAACTGGTCATTGGCTGTTGAAAGGTCTGCTGCGAGTTTTTTGTAATCGCCGGTTTCATCGTCGTACGCATCAATGAGCTGTTCCTGTTTTTGGATGTACGGCAGCATTTCCGTGTTGGTTTTCCATTTTTTGCCATTGTTGAGTTCCAGATTTGCACTGGCGTCGGCATGATCGTCATGGGTAGCTTCTGCCTCAGTTTCAGCTGCAACATTTTCGGTGTGATTCGTATGATCCTGATTTTCGGTAGTTTCCTGTTTCTTTTCACAGGAAATTACGATGGCCAGCCCTAAAAGTGCTGAAAGCAATGTTTTTTTCATTTTTTAAAAATTTTTATGGTTGTAAAAAGGTATAACGCAGTAATACCGACCCGAAATGCCATGGCGCCCACTGTTTTTGTTTCGTACAGACCGCCGTTACTGATGTGGATAAAGAGATAGAGATATGCTGCAATCAAAATGAAGAGTGCAGTAATCAATGGAATTTTTGCCCGAAGGCTGTTTTTAAAGACTGCATAAGCAGCAATCAGATAAAGAAATCCGCAGAGCCAGTTTGCCCAGACCACGACAGGAACAAAATTCCCTTCTTTTTCGCGGATGCCCAGCCAGTCGAATAAAACCGCGCTGCTCATAAAGAGGGTAACGAGACCGAAAAGAAACAGAAAAATAAGTAACAGGGTACGTTTCATGGCTTTCTAAAGTTAGTGATTATATTTCAGGTTACAGGGTTTTTAATTTGTTTTCCGGTAGCGCAGTACTGCCCATGTGATCACTACAAGTCCTAAAGAAACAATAAAGGCGAAATGAGGCAGCAAATCGGTGAAGCCGCTGTTTTTAAGCATAATCAGCCGGATGCCGTCAACACCATAAGTCACAGGATTAAGATACGCGATATATTTTGCCCAGTCGGTCATGCTTTCCACAGGCGTGAAAAGTCCGCTCATCAGCACGAAAATCATCATGAAAAAGAATACCACAAACATCGCCTGCTGCTGGGTTTCGCTGTAAACAGAAACCAGAAGCCCCAGGCCAAGAATGGTGATAAGATAAACCGACACAAAGGCGTAGAGCAGAAGAAGATTTCCTTCAATCCTGATGTTGTAAACAAAAACCATAACCAATAGTCCAAGACTGAACGCAACCATCGCCAGAATCCAGAACGGGAAAAGTTTGCCGATGATGAAATCAACTTTTCGGATTGGGGAGACATTAATCTGTTCAATGGTTCCGGTTTCTTTTTCGGCTACGATGTTCAGCGCGGTAAGATATCCCCCGATTAAAGTCACAAGGAAGGCTAGAATTCCCGGAACCAGAGCAAGGCGGTAATTGTAATGTTCATTAAACCAGAACATCGGCACGGTTTCCAGACCGGAGATTTTGCTCATACTTTCGAGTTCGGGCGACATTTTGAGTTGAATCTGCGAATTGAAATCCTGAAGAATCTGCGCAAGATAACTGGCAGAAAGTCCGGCCTTTGTACCGTTGATGGCATTGATGGCGATCAGCACTTTCTGGCGGTTTTCTTTTACAATGTCTTTTTCAAAATTGTTGGGAATTTCGATGATGAGGTCGGCACGGTCTTTTTCTATTTCCTGATACGCCTGCGGATAGCTTTCTCCATAAGCAGTGATTTTAAAATATCCCGAAGCTGTAATCTTCCGGATCAGTTCCCGCGATAAAGATGATTTGTCGTGGTCGGTCACCGCAATTTTTATGTCTTTGATTTCGTAACTCGCCGCCAACGGCAGAACCACCAGCTGTACAACAGGCATTACGAAAATTATAGCCAGAATAGCTCTGTTCCTAAAGATTTGCAGGAACTCTTTTTTGATTAATATGCGAAGGGTGCTCAACATTTTTTACAACATTTTAAAATTACTCGAGCCTTATTTTAAACTTCTTCACGGCGATAAGGAAGAGCAGCATCATCATTGCGGTAAGAACCGCGGTATGTTTCCAGATTACTTCCAGGCCGGTGCCTTTAATCATGATGTTTTTTACGATTTCATAATACCATTTGGCCGGAATGACATTCCCGACAACCTGAAGCGGTACCGGCATATTTTCTACAGGAAACATAAAACCGCTTAGCATCAACGTTGGAAGCATGGTGCCGACTAGCGAAATGAGCATCGCAGTTTGCTGTGTCTGGGTGAGAATGGAGATGACGATTCCCAGTAAAAGATTGGTGATGATGAAAATAATGCTGATCCCGAAAAGCAGAAACAGATTTCCTCTAATCGGTAAATCGAGTACCATTACGCTTAAAATGAGGATAGAAATGAGTATAATGACCGAAAGGATAAAATAAGGAATCGCTTTCGCCAGAATAATCACGTAAGGTTTCAGGGGTGAAACCAAAAGCACTTCCAGCGTGCCGGTTTCTTTTTCGCGCACAATGGCAATAGCAGTCATCAGCACACAGATGATGAGCAGAATAAAGGCCATAACGCCGGGTACAAAATTAGGCGCACCCTGAAGCTGCGGATTATAAAGCATCCGGATCTCAGGCTGTATTCCGGATGATTGAACTAAAGTTTGCTGTCTATAAAAATCAAGTATGATGTTCGACATGAAATTATAAATCTGGTTCGCCAGATTCAGGTCGGTTTCGTCGGTGATGAGTTGAAGCTGAGTTTTTTTTCCACTGCTAAGATCTTCAGAAAAACCCGCAGGAATTACCATAATCATTTTAATTCGTCCACCTTTGAATGCATCTTCCGCTTCATGGATGGATTTCAGGTCCTGCTCGAGATCAAAATAAAGGTTGGCGTGGATTTTCGAAACCAGTTCGGTAGAAGCCTGAGATTTGTCTTGATCCAGAACACCGATCCGCGTGTTTTTCACCTCAGTACTCAGAGCGAAACCAAAGAGCAGAATCTGTACCACCGGC
Organism: Kaistella yananensis; assembly: GCF_026107505.2. Lineage (NCBI taxonomy): Bacteria > Pseudomonadati > Bacteroidota > Flavobacteriia > Flavobacteriales > Weeksellaceae > Kaistella > Kaistella yananensis. The sequence goes on from NZ_JAPCHZ010000004.1 coordinate 13,332, forward strand.
ATCCCGAAAAGGATGAGCAGCGTCCTTTTATCACGCAGAACGTGTAAAAATTCTTTCCGGACAAAAGTTAGTAACTGTTTCACTTCATTTAATTAATTATTCCGATGGTTTTGCGCCGCGCGCCAGTTCATAAAACACTTCATCCATCGTTTGGGAGCTGAACTGTTTTTTGAGATTTGAAGGTGTATCAAGTGCTGCAATTTTTCCGTCAACCATGATCGAAACACGGTCGCAGTATTCCGCTTCATCCATATAATGTGTCGTTACGAAAACTGTTATTCCACGTTCTGAAGCTTCATAAATCAGCTTCCAGAACTGCCGTCTGGTTACAGGATCCACACCGCCGGTAGGTTCATCCAGAAATACGATCTGCGGATTGTGGAATACAGCTACAGAAAAGGCAAGTTTCTGTTTCCAGCCTAAAGGAAGTTCGCCGACCAGCTTGTTTTTTTCATCTTCCAGATTAAGTTTTTGCAGCAGTTCGTTACATTTGGCTTTGAGTTCTTTGCGTGGAATTCCGTAGACGCCGCCGAAGAAATTCAGGTTTTCGGCTACTGTAAGGTTGCCGTAAAGTGAGAATTTCTGACTCATGTATCCGATGTTTTTCTTGATTTTTTCGGTTTCTTTATAAACATCAAAACCTGCCACCGTTGCCGTCCCCGAAGTCGGGACCGAAAGTCCGCAGAACATGCGCATCGCGGTAGTTTTTCCGGCACCGTTCGCTCCCAGAAAACCGAATATTTCTCCCTTTTCCACCTCAAAACTGATATGATCCACCGCTGTGAAATCTCCGAAGACCTTGGTTATGTTTTCTGCTTTTATGGCGATATGCTTTTCTTTGGAATTCATTCTTTTGTATTTCACGATTGAAAGTTCAAATCTCATTTACAACTTTCACCTGTCTGAAAGAAGTCTTATAAAACTGTCCTCAATACTTGCTTTTACAGGTTTTATCTCAATGTCTGTAAACCCTTCGTTTTTTAGATAGTCTGTTAGAATTGAGGTGTTGAAATCTTCATTTCGGTCTGCCGTCAAATGCACGGATTCTCCATAAGCATATCCGTTTTTTTTCGGTTTGAAATTCTCCAGTGCGCGCAATACAGCGGAAGTTCTACCTGCTTTCACTTCAAAAAGCAAATCGGGGAAACTTTCACTGATCTGCTCCGGAGTGTCAATAGAGAGGATTTTTCCATGCTGGAATAAGGCGATCCGGTCGCAAAGTGAGGCTTCATCCATATACGGTGTTGCTACTACCATGGTGATGCCCTGTTTTTTCAGACGCTGAAGCATTTCCCAGAATTCTTTCCGCGATACCGGATCCACACCCGTTGTGGGTTCATCCAGGAATAAAACCTTGGGTTTATGAATCAGTGCACAGCAGAGGGCCAGTTTCTGTTTCATTCCACCGGACAGAGCGCCGGCTTTCCGGTCTTTAAAAGGTTCAATCTGAATATAAATATCTTTAATGAGATGATAGTTTTCATTGATTGTTGTATTGAAAATACTGGCAAAGAAATTCAGGTTTTCTTCCACTGTCAAATCCTGATACAAAGAAAATTTCCCGGGCATATAACCCAGAATCCGGCGTATTTTTTTATACTCCTTCACCATGTCGAGTCCTTCAACTGTAGCGGAGCCGGAATCGGGCAACAAAACAGTGGTCAGCATTCTAAAAATGGTGGTTTTTCCTGCACCATCTGGACCGATAAGCCCAAAAATTTCTCCCGGATTCACATCAAAACTCACATCATTCACTGCAAGAATCTTTTCATTTTTCTTGCCATAGATCTTTGTAAGGTTATTGACTTTGATGGATTTCATTTCAGCTGATTCTTTTGACTTTTTACCAGGCTCTTAAAACTTTACATCACCGTACATCCCGATTTTCAGGAGGCCGTCGTTCTTCACATGTATTTTGGCGGCGTATACAAGGTTGGCCCGCTCATTTTTGGTCTGAATGGTTTTTGGGGTGAATTCGGCTTTGGGACTGATCCAGTATACCGTTCCGGGAAGTTCTTTTGTTTTTCCTTCACTCATGTCGATGAAAACTTTAACCTGCTGACCGGTTTTTACCTGCGCCAGCTGATCTCCTGTGATAAAGATTTTTAAGATCATCAGATCCAGATCTGCCATTTTGAAAACAGGTTTTCCGGTCATGGCAAATTCGCCTTCGTTCATGTATTTGGTGAGCACCATTCCTGCAATCGGACTTTCAATCGTGTTGTTTTTTAGTTGCTCATCCATTTGTTCTACTTTTTTCTGGGTAGGTTTTCTTTCGCTTAAGATGGCGCGGTTCTGAATGGATACATTTTCTTTCGCCGCTGAAATCTGCTGTTGAAGGGTACTAAGTTGAGTGCGTGCTGCCGAAATCTGTTTCTGTAAGACAAGGATCTGTCCGTTGGCATCATCCAGTTGCTTTCGGGTGGCAGCATCTCTTGCGACGAGATTGGCGGTTCTGTCACGTTCGCGAACTGCGTTACGAAACTGTTCCTGAAGCACGGAAACATTAGCAGACTGGGCTGATATTTGGGTTTGCAATACCTGGATTTGTGGAACTGCAGAACCTGTTTTCTGTTCCAAAGCATCTATGCTGGCGATGACCTGTTCTTTCTGAAGTTCTATGGTTTTTGGATCAATTTCGCCTACTTTTTCATGAAGAGCGAGTTGCTGACCTTCCTCCACCTCGAGTTTCAGAATCGTACCGGTGGCTTTGGCGGTGACCATAATTTCTTCGGCTTCAAAAGTTCCGGAAGCGTCGTATGTCGCTACTGACCTCGAACAGGCCATTACAGTCATCAAAAACAGTAGAAGGATATATTTATTCATAACGGTAAATTTTGATGTTCATTTTCAACGCTGAAATTTTCAGTTATTAAGCTGGGCCTTTTGGTTATACTGGGTTAAGAGAAACTGAATCTCATGAGTCATTTTCTGAATTCTGGCCTGTTCTTCGGCATTTACTTCACGAAGATAGTCGCTGGTGTTGAGGACCCCGTTTTCAAGTTGTGCAAGACTGGCATTTTTAATGCTTTGCCTTAATGCGATGAGTTCTTCATCTTTCTGAATAAGTTTCTGTAGTTTATCCAATTCTTCATTGTTCCGGATAGTGGAAAAATTTTGGTTAAAGAGAAAGTTTTCTTTCTGAATTTCCAGATCCTGTTGCTGGGTATTGAGCAGCGCAAGGTCATTTTTTTTGGTATATAATCCGGAAATGGGAAACTGTAGTCGTAGGCCGCCGATATAGAAAATATCGAATTCATTTATAAGCATATTGAAGCCCGGCTTGCCATATCCGCCCTGGAAAAAAGCTCCAAGTTTGGGAAGGTTTTTAGATTCCACAAGAGACTTCTGAGTTTCCAGCATCTGTTGCTGAAGGGTGAAAAGTTTCAGTTCGGATCGGTTGTTTTCTCCGGTGAACAGCAGTTTCGCCGGTGTTTCGAAAACTGTATTTTCACTGAAATCTTTTTTGGTAAACAGAGAAAGGGTTTCGATTAAATTTTTTCGGAGTGACTGTATTTCAATCTGTCGCTGTTCCAATCCGATCAACTGTGCTTTCAGCACATCAACCTGACTTCTGAAGATGGTACCATATTCCAGCTGTGCACTGGCTTTTTTCAAGCCGTTTTCGATGTCGTTTTTTGTGATTTCAGTTTGCTGCAGCTGTTCCTGGCTTTGAAGAATGCCGAAATAAATCTGGTTGATTCTTTCTTCAAGTTTATCGAGCTCGACTTGGTTTTTCTGAATCTCGGTTTCTGACTGAATTTTTGCCAGTTTCTTCTGATCAGAAATCATTCCGCCATCATAAACCGTCTGTTGAATATCGGCGTAAACTTTATACTGGTCCTTGCTCAGCGGTTCCACCAAACTGTTGGGAAGTGAGAAGGGCAGTTGGGTCACTTCGTTCTGGTAAGTGGCCTGGCCCACAACGCTAATCTGAGGCAGCCAGCCTTTTGAAACGTTTTCTACGGTATAATCTCGTGTCTTTTCAAGGAGTGCATTTCTTTTGATAAGCGGATAGTTATTTTTCGCAAGCTCCTGGACTTCCTCCAAAGTCACTGATTCCTGAGCATTGAGCGAAAGATGGAGCAGAAAAGCGGGGAGTATCAGGTATTTTAATGTTTTCATTTCAGAGGATTTAAATGAAATCGTTAGCTGTTAAGAATCATTTTAGTCCAGAGTGGAACTAAAGTCTTACGCTCTGCAACAAATTTTTGAAACTCCTCATCGCTCAGGATGTTGAAATTTTTAAGAATGGGCTTCCCGATATAAGGAAAGGCAGTCATACTCAGGAAATTAACAATAAAGTGAAGAGGATTAAGGTCGGGTTTCTTTTCCCTGATCTGTTTGAGGAGGACTGAAGTTTTCAGAAACTGATCGACCGGAATCAGCGAAGTGATATTAGAAGGTTTTTTCTGAATTTCACTGAGGACGAAAAGGGGAAGGTTGGAATTTTTAGACAAAATCTCGAAATATTTTTCACTTACAAGATCTATTTTTTCTTCAATACTTATTTTTTCGCTGGTAATGATGGGAATAATCTTACCGAATAGGAGAACAATTTTTACTTTCATCACCTGCTCAAAAAGTTTTTCCTTGCTGCGGAAATAATAATTCAGCAATGCCAGATTAATTCCGGCTTCTTCTGCAATATCTCTTGTCCGTGTTCCGGAGAATCCTTTTTCAGTAAAAACCTTTGAAGCTGAAATAAGGATTTTTTCTTCGGTTGAAATGTCTTTTTCGGAATCCATGACTAAAATTATTTCAGCAAAGTTAAGATTAATATTTTGATTTAATCAAATGATTAAAATATTTTTTGGCCTAAAAAAAAACGCAGCTCAAAAGAACTGCGTTTTATATTTTATTGCGGAAATCTTTACATCCCAAACTGTGTTGCGAAAAGATCCGGGAAAATTCCTAAAACCAAAAGTGCGGCAATAATGAAAACCGCAACGATATTATAGGTTAACGGAACTCTTTCAGAAGTTTTGAAACTGCTTTCTTTTGGGAAGAACATCACCATGATGAGTCTTAAATAGTAAGCAATGGAGATCGCGGAACCCAATACTGCCACCAAAACAAGGAAAGGAGTGGTTTCTATCGCCTGTGCAAAGATGGAGAATTTTCCCATGAAACCAGCTGTTAACGGAATTCCGGCCATAGAAAGCATCGAAATAGCTGCGGCAACTGCCAATAGCGGTTCGGTATGTGCCAATCCTTTGAATGCGTTGTAAGAAGTTTCGCGTTTCAGTTTTTCAACCCAGATTAAGCACATCATCACGCCAATCGTTGCCAGTGAGTAAGCAAAAAGATAAAAAGCAAGATTGTATGCAGATAAATTATTAAGTCCAAAGAAAATAAGACCAAGGTAACCTACGTGAGAAACCGATGAGTAAGCCAGCATCCTTTTCGCATTGCTTTGCGCAAGTCCCATTACGTTGGCTAAAAACAGGGTGATGATAATGAGAACGCCAACGATGTTAATCCATTCTCCGGTGATTCCGAAAAAGCCGATCGACATTACTTTGAAGAAAGCAAAAAATGCAGAAATTTTTACAACCGACATCATAAACGCGGTAATGAGGGAAGGTGAACCCTGGTAAACATCGGGACTCCACATATGGAACGGCGCCATGGAAACTTTAAATGCCAGGGCAACCAACATTAATACTGCACCTGCATTAAACATCAGATCCTTGGAGTTTTCAAGTGAAAACTGATGAATTTTGTATAGATCGAAGCTGCCGCTGCTGCCGTAAACCAAGGCAATACCGAATAAAAGAAATCCGGTGGCAAGTGCACCCATCAGGAAATATTTAACCGAAGCTTCATTGGAGCGTAAATCTGTTTTGTTACTTCCGGCCAATACGTAAAGCGGAATAGATAGAATCTCAATACCCAAAAATAGGGTTACCAAATTCTGGAATCCGAAAAGCACAATACCGCCACAAAGCGCAAAAAGCATCAGCGCATAGAGCTCTGATTGGTGGCTGCGGTGGTTGCTGAATGAAAAACCTCCCAAAAAGAAGAGCAGAATCGTGATGACAATAGCAATCTTTGTGAAAAGAGCCGCGTTTACGGTATAGTCGAACATCGATTTGTACTGGTTAAAGAATTCCGCTTCAGGTAAAAAACTTACATAAAATGCCACGAGAAGCCCAAGAATACTGATGTATCTTGAAAATTTTCCCTGTTCAAAAACCCCTGCAAATAATGCGGCAACTGCAGTAAGGAATATGATGATTAAAACGCTCATTTAGTTTAGATTTGAGATTTGAAATTCGAGATCTGAGGTTCTTTCTCTTTCTTAAATATTTAAAATTATTTTCTTAGTTCATCATCGAAGTAAAAATAAACTTCAGTGAACTGTTTACCATTTCGATAAGAGGCTGTGGGAAAAGTCCCAGCAGAATTACAAATACCGCCAAACTTGCCAGCACCGTAAATTCTACACCCGATAAGTCTTTCGCAGAAGATAAAACACTTTCATCTCCTTCACCGAACATCGCTTTTCCGTAGAATCTTAAAAGATAAACTGCGGACAGAATCATGGTAAGGCCGGCAAATACGGCTGCGAGTTTGCTATAATCGAAAACAGATTTAATCAGAATAAACTCCCCGATAAAACCATTGGTTAAAGGAAGTCCTACAGAACCAAGTAAAATTACAAGGAAAAGAACGGCAAATTTCGGTGCAACCTTAGCCAAACCACCCATTTGACGGATATCTCTTGTTTTGAATCTTTTATAAAGAATATCAGCACAGTAAAAAAGACCTACAACATTAATCCCGTGAGCGAAAGCCTGTACCATTGCTCCTTCGCCACCTTCAGTCATCAACGTACCTTTTACCGTTAAAATAGCTGATGCCATAATACCTGCCACCATTAATCCAACGTGTGATAACGATGAATAGGCGATAAGACGTTTTGAGTCGTTCTGCACAATGGCAATCAGTGCACCGTGAACAATACCTACGATGGCAAGAACCAAAACAATTTGTCCTGAAATTCCTAAAATTGGGTCCGGTGTTATCGGTAACAGATATCTTAAAAGTCCGTACACTGCCATTTTCAGCATGATTCCCGAAAGAAGCATGGTCCCCTGGGTTGGTGAATACGTGTAGGTATCCGGCTGCCAGGAGTGGAATGGGAATATCGGTAGCTTCACCGCAAAAGCAAAGAAGATGAACCAGAATATGACAGTCTGCTCAGATGTGTTCAGGTTGGCGTTGTAAAGGTCGGTTAGTGCAAAAGACGCGGAATGGGTGTACACGTAAATCAGCCCGATCAGCATGAATAATGATCCTACGAAAGTGTAAACAAAGAACCTGGTTGTGAACGCAATCTTCTTGTTTTCCTGACCCCAGATTCCGGCGATTAACCAGATTGGGATAAGGGTAACTTCCCAGAAAATATAGAACAGCAAACCGTCAAGTGCAGTGAAAACTCCGATTAAACCAAACTGCATCAATAGAATAAGTCCGTAAAAAGTATTCCTGTACCCAGGTTTCTCATTAAAGGAAGACAGAATGATGAGTGGCGTTAAAATATTGGTAAGCAGCAACAGCACCATGCTCATCCCATCGATCCCGAAATGCAGGTTACTTTTGATAAACTGCGACCAGGGATAATTGATTTCATACTGCAGAACTCCGTCCACTGTAGGCGTGGAATCGAAATGTGCCAGCATATAAAATGAGATAAACATTTGCACAAATGCAAATCCCAGTGCCAAATATTTACTTGCGGAGTTTTTCCACGCGAATACCACTGCAGAACCTACGAGAGGTAATAGTAACAATGTTAATAATAGATACGACATTTACTATTGTAATATAAAGTTAACAATTAAAATAATTCCGATCGCCAGAGACATGATGAGCACATAATTCTCCACGTTTCCGTTCTGGAGTCTTTTTGCTGCCCGTCCTGAATCTTCAGCGCCGCTTCCGATGAAATCTACAAACCGATTCAGCACGCCTTTATCGAACATATTTCCACCAACACCCAAACCTTCAATAAACCTTACGAAGGTTGCATTATTAAGTTCGTCCAGGAAGAGTTTTCTGTTCGAAAGTCTTTCCCAGCCGGTATATTTTTCATCCGGCAAAGCCATTTTTTTCTTGTTTACATAAATGTTTTTCACGACGAACCAAACGATGAAGAACATGAGGACCGTTAATGCAAGAAGGATCATTTCGGTTCCAAAATTCACTTCCGGAAGTTCAAGATCATAAACGTAGATAGATTTCAACCATTGGTCAAGCTTTGCATAATTACCGTGACCGATGAAGTGGGGTAGGTTGATGAAACCGCCAACTACTGATAACACCGCCAGAACAATCAAAGGAATCGTCATGTTCGATGGACTTTCATGAACGTGATGTTTCTGTTCTTCAGTTCCTCTGAATTCTCCATGGAAGGTCAGGTAATACATTCTGAACATATAAATCGCTGTAAGCGTGGCTACCAGGAACAGGATTACCCAAAGCACCGGGTTTTTACCGTAAACATTGGTTAAGATTTCATCTTTGGAAATCATCCCCGAAAGGAACGGGAAACCTGAAATCGCAAGTGTTCCAATAAGGGAAGTAATATGTGTAACTTTAATTTTGCTTTTCAAACCACCCATAAATCGCATGTCCTGTTCGCCGCTCATGGCGTGGATTACCGAACCTGCACCTAAGAACAGCAACGCTTTGAAGAACGCATGCGTCATCAGGTGGAACATTGCGGTAGTATATGCGCCAACTCCCAGTGCAACAAACATAAATCCTAATTGCGAAACCGTAGAGTAGGCTAAAACTTTTTTAATATCATTTTGTCTGAGACCGATAAACGCTGCAACCAAAGCGGTAAGAAGCCCGATAAACAGGATTCCGTCCATGGTCGTAGGAGCAAGCGAGAAAAGGAAATTTGATCTTACCACCAAATAGATCCCGGCAGTAACCATGGTTGCCGCGTGGATTAACGCAGAAACCGGTGTTGGACCAGCCATTGCATCCGGTAACCAGGTAAATAGCGGAACCTGTGCAGATTTTCCCATGGCTCCGATAAATAAACTCGCTGTAATAAAGATGATTACCGGTGAATCCAGTTCAAATTTTGAAGAGTTTTGAGCTACAGAAAGAAAATCAACCGCGTTGGTCTGATAAGCAATCATTAAAATCCCGATAATCATTCCAAGGTCACCAATTCTGTTCATGATGAAGGCTTTTCTTGCCGCCGCACCATATTCTTTATTGGTATACCAGAAACCGATGAGCAGATAAGAGCACAAACCTACACCTTCCCAACCGATGAAAAGGATCAAATAATTGCTGCCCATCACCAAAAGGAGCATGGAGAAGATGAACAGATTCAGGTAAGCAAAGAATTTATAAAAGCCTTTGTCGTGGCTCATGTAACCGATGGAGTAGAGGTGAATCAGTGATCCGATTCCCGTGATAATCATGATCATCATTAATGACAGCTGATCGATCTGGAAACTAAAATTCACCTGGATTCCGTTAACCCTGAACCATTCAAAAGCCCTTACAATTACAGGCTGCGAATCTGCATCGAATTTTAAAAATAAACTGACAGCAATACAGAAAGAGGCAAAAACCACGAGTGTTGCGATACTTCCTACCACCATCTTCGGCAGACTTTTTCCAAAAAGACCGTTGATCAGAAATCCGAATAAGGGTAAAAGTATAATTGCGTAAACTAAATTTTCCATCCTATATTATCCTCTTAATTTATTAAAAATACTGATGTCTACCGATTTCGTATTGCGGTAAATCATTGCGATAATTGCCAAACCGATCGCAACTTCTGCCGCAGCAACCACCATGATGAAGAACACCAGGATTTGACCGTTTCCATCGCCTTTGTAGCTTGAAAATGCAGCCAGAAGCAGATTTACAGAATTCAGCATCAACTCTACACAACCCAAAATAATGATGGCGTTTTTGCGGATTAGAACGCCTAAAACTCCAAGACAGAAAAGTACAGAACTCAGTATAATAAAATACTCGAGCGGTACGGTCTGTATAAATGAATTTATTTCTCCCATAATACTATAAATCTTTTTTACCGATAAGCACAGCACCTACAATTCCTGCCAGGATGAGGATTGAAGCCAGTTCGAATGGCAATACATATTCGTTAAACAATAATCTTCCGAGGTTTTTGGTCAACCCGATGGATGAATCTGCACCGGTTCCGAAAGTCGTCGCGTTCAGTCCTTTGAAAGCACCCAGAATTCCGATTAAAAGAATTCCTGCAGCAAAAACCCCGATGAATTTGGTGATGTTCTGCTTTTTACTTTCGTCGCCTTTGTTAAGGTTAAGCATCATCAGGATATAGAGGAATAAAACCATAATCGCCCCTGCGTAAACAATCACCTGAACAATTCCTAAAAACTGAGCATTCAGTAAAACGTACATTGCGGCAATCGAAAAGAACGTTACAATCAGCGAAAGAATGGAGTAGAGCGGGTTTCGGGCAAACACAAAATAGGCTGCGCTTATAATGGCAAGAAATGCCACAAAGAAAAATATAATCTGTTCCATTTATTTAACCGATTTTTTTTGTAATTCGCTCTGTCTCGCTGTAATATCAATTCTTTCATTGATTTTTTCAACCAGTTTATCTTTTCCGTACACGAAGCTTCCGCGGTTGGTTTCCACATCCACCAAACGGTCGGTAAGGTAAATCGCAGATTTTGGGCAGGCTTCTTCGCACATCCCACAGAAAATACATCGCAGCATGTTGATTTCGTACACCGCTGCATATTTTTCTTCGCGGTACAGGTCTTTTTCCTCCCGGGTTCTTTCCGCGGCGGTCATGGTAATTGCTTCTGCTGGACATGCGACAGCACAAAGTCCGCAGGCAGTACATCTTTCGCGCCCTTCTTCATCACGTTTCAGAACGTGCAGGCCACGCCAGACTTTCGCCCTTGGCTTTTCCACCTCCGGATAGGAGTAAACTTTCCCTTTGGAACCCGCCAAAGCGTGTTTCAGGGTAATGGCCATTCCCTTCATGATTTCGGGGAGGTATATTCTTTCCATAAAAGTCATCTCTTTGTTGGAGACTACTTTTGATCTGTTGGTCAGTTTCATATTGATTTTGTTTTAGCTTGGCCTAAGCCGTGAGCATGACAACTTTTACTTTTTTAATTAGGTAAAGAAAACAATTACAGCAGCAGTAATCACAAGATTTACTAAGGCTAAAGGAATTAAACTCTTCCAGCCCAGATGCATCAACTGGTCGTATCTGAATCTCGGGATCGTCCAGCGGATCCACATAAAGATCAGGATTCCGATAATCACTTTAAAAAGCATCGCCAAGATACTTAAAATACCTGCCGTATTTTCGCCCCAGTTTTCAGATACCCAGTTTATCCCAGGATAGTTGAATCCTCCGAAAAACAGGGTAGCGATCAATGCATTTGAAATGAACATATTCACATATTCCCCGAACATGTATTGCCCAAAGTTCATGGATGAATATTCTGTCATATAACCGTTTACGAGTTCAGATTCACATTCCGGCAAATCGAAAGGGTGACGGTTGGTTTCTGCCAAAGCAGCAACGAAAAATATGATAAATGCTAAAGGCTGGTAGAAAATATTCCAGTTCATCCCGTCTGCCGGAATTAAGCCCCAGATTTTACCGGTTCCCTGTGAAGAAGTGATGTAGTGAAGATCCAGACTTCCTGCCATTAAAATAATTGCAAGAAGCGAAAGCCCCATAGCCAGCTCATAAGAAATCATCTGCGACGAAGCACGGATGGCGCCGATAAGCGAGTATTTGTTATTGGAGGCCCAACCACCGATCATCATTCCGTAAACTCCGATGGAAACCATTCCGATAAGATACAGTACGCCAACATCGATATTGGCCACCTGAATATCAAAAGAAGTTCCGCCGATGTTCAGCGATTTACCCCACGGAATTACCGCTCCGGTAATCAGAGAGACGAACATGGTGATCCCAGGTCCTAGATAAAACAGAAATCGGTCGGCGTTCTGGGGTACGAAACCTTCTTTAAAAAAGAGTTTTCCACCATCTGCCAAAGGCTGCAAAAGACCGAAAGGTCCGGCTCTGTTCGGCCCGATTCTGTCCTGTAACGCCGCTGCCACTTTTCGCTCGCCCCAGGTAGAGTAGGCTGCTACGCCCATGGATACAGCGAAAAGAACAAGTACTAAAATGAGTTTAAAGGTAATTAATTCCATAAGTTATATCATTTGAGGTTTAAAGATTGATTTTAAATCAGTTTTAAACAGCTCATTATCAAATTAAATTATTTCGTCTTTTTCACCGATTTCTTTTGCATCGGGATTGTTCAGGAGATTAACCATATTTTTTGGCTTCTCGTAATGGTTCAGCGAGATAACCGAGTGTCTGTCGATATGTCTCGGACCTTCGATCGTCCAGTGTTTTAGGTCTTTTTTCTCGAAACGGCACTCATCACAGATCCAATCCTGCACTTCGTCGTACTGGTCTTTTCTGGCAGTAACCCTGATGATTTCTTCACCTTTCATCCAAACAACCGCTTTTCCGGCACATTTATCACATTTGCAGGTGGCGTTCATTGGTTTGGTAAACCACACTCTGCTTGCAAAACGTGCAGTTCTGTCGGTTAATGCTCCTACAGGACATACATCAATTACGTTTCCGATGAAATCACTGTCCAGAGCTTTATTTAAATTCGTTGAAATCTCTGCATGGTCACCTCTAAAGAGAATTCCGTGCTCACGATTTTCGGTAAGCTGGTTGGCTACCAAAACGCATCGTGCACACAGGATACAGCGATTCATATGAAGTTTAATGTTCGGACCGATATCTTCAGGGTCGAAAGTTCTTCTTTCAAATTCTGTTCTGGTTGCTTCTACACCATGCTCATAACCCAAATCCTGAAGGTGGCATTCGCCGGCCTGGTCACATACGGGGCAATCTAAAGGGTGATTTATAAGCAGAAATTCGGTTACGGCTTTTCTTGCTTCCTGAGTTTTTTCGGAGGTAAGGTTTTTTACTTCCATACCATCCATCACGCCGGTTCTGCAGCTTGCTACCAGTTTTGGCATTGGCCGCGAATCTGCATCTGAACCTTTTGATACTTCTACCAGACAGGTTCTGCATCTTCCGCCGCTGGATTCCAGGGGTTTGTAGTAACACATTGCCGGAGGTACTGATTTACCGCCGATCTGTCTGGCTGCTTCAAGAATAGAAGTTCCGGGCAAAACCTCAGTGGTCTGTCCGTCGATCGTGATCTTAAATTTTTTAATTTCTTCGCTCATTATAGATGAATTCAAAAATGAATTAATTAACTTTTACGGGTATTAAAGGTATAACCAATCCCGAAATTGATCTGTCCGAAAAGGAAATCCTGGGATGCCTTATCGGGTTTATTGTTTAAAGTTGTTTTTATGTCAGGCATGTTGATATAGCCTAATTTTCCTTCTACTCTTGCCATCCAGTGTTTCCAAAAGACAGCGTTAATATTTGCTCTGGCGTCGAGGCCGAAACCTGCAACATGAAAACGGTCGCTTCTTTCATTGTCGAAAAGTTTTACATTACTTTTCGGAAAAAGAATACCTGCGCCTGCGCCGTAGCTCCACATCACATTTATTTTTTCTTTGCTCAATAGCGGTTTATATTTTTCTAAACCTGCATTTACATAATTCAGTCCGTCGGTATGTTCAAACGTCAGGAATTTTGTATCAGTGAGATCAACTTCACCGTTCTGTACCATCGCCGAATATACCGGATCGGAAATATTTCCTTTAAACTTTACGGTCTGTTCCTGGTCCATCACATATTTCATATGGTCTGTACCTACAACCAGCGCCAAATTATCCTTAATGAAATATCCCAACCGGAAGTTAAACTGCGGTTTAGAAATTTGCCCCGGATCAACGTAAGCCAAGTCTAATTCGCTCGGTCTGTCGTGCGCTGCCACATTTTCTAAAGTGAAATCGTAGCCGTTTCCTCTAAAGTGAATATCAGACTTAGTAAACGCGGCTCTGTTCCAGCCCCAGAAAACGAACATCTGTCCTTTTTTCGACATCGGCTTAATACTAAAGTCGAAATCGTCAGATATTTCCTGAGTTGTATCTGTTTCCTGGGCAAAACTCAAGTTCAGTCCCAGAAAAAGGAATGCAAAAATTTTAAAGAACTTCTTCATCTTATTCTGCTTTCGCAGCTACCGGAATTGGATCCGCATAATTGGCTAAACCGTAATTTTTTGTTAATGCTTCAGGATTGTTAATATGCCATTCAAACTCATCTCGGAAATGACGGATTGCCGCGGCAACAGGCCATGCAGCCGCGTCACCCAAAGGGCAAATGGTATTTCCTTCAATTTTTCTCTGGATGTCCCACAGCAAATCGATGTCTGCCAGCGTTCCTTCTCCGCTTTCTATTTTTTTAAGGATTTTATACATCCACGGCGTTCCTTCACGGCATGGTGTACACTGTCCACAACTTTCGTGAGCATAGAATCTTGCCAGCGTCATGGTGTGTTCTACGATACACTGGTCTTCATCAAGTACTTCAAATCCGCCTGATCCCATCATCGTTCCGGTTGCAAATCCGCCATCCGAAAGGGATTCATAATTCATATATCTCGGCTCACCGTTAATGGTTTTCAGCAATAAATTGGCTGGAAGAATCGGCACGGAAGAACCTCCCGGAATACAGGCTTTAAGTTTCTTCCCGTTCGGAATTCCGCCGCAGTATTCATCTGAATAAATGAATTCTTCTACGGTGATGGTCATGTCGATTTCGTAAACGCCAGGTTTGTTTATGTTTCCGCAGGCAGAAATCAGTTTTGTTCCGGTAGAACGTCCTACGCCAATTTTGGCATATTCGGCTCCCGTAATGTTGATGATAGGCACTACAGCTGCAATGGTCTCTACGTTGTTTACTACGGTAGGGCTTTCCCAAAGACCTTTTACTGCCGGGAATGGCGGTTTCAGACGTGGATTCCCTCTTTTACCTTCCAGCGATTCCAGCAGTGCAGTTTCTTCACCGCAGATATATGCACCGGCACCGCGCTGAACGTAAATCTCCAGATCGTAACCGGTTCCCAAAATATTTTTTCCTAAGAATCCGTTTTTCTTTGCTTCTTCAATGGCTTCTTCCAGAATGTCGGGAATCCAAGAATATTCACCACGGATGTAAATGTATGATGTATTTGCACCCAACGCGAATGAAGAAACAATCATTCCTTCAATCAGAAGATGGGGCAGGAATTCCATTAAGTAACGGTCTTTAAAAGTTCCCGGTTCGGATTCGTCGGCATTTACGACCAGATATCTTGGGACGCCTTCGGGTTTTGCGAGGAAACTCCATTTCATTCCTGTGGGGAATCCTGCGCCGCCACGCCCTCGTAGTCCGGAAGTTTTCACTTCTTCCACAATGGCGTCGGGGGTCATTTTCAGTGCTTTTTCAACTGCTTCGTAACCGCCCTGTTTGCGGTAAACATCGAAGTAACGGATTCCTTCTATGTGCGCGTCTTTAAGTAAAAGTTTTTTACTCATTTTCTATATGCTTATTGCAATTGGCTTTTGGCTTCTTGCCTGTAATTACTTTTTTAAATTCAATAAAAACCTTACGGTTCTGAAATCAACAGTTTAGTCGAGTGCAACGGCTCCCTGTCTGCAGAGTTCCAGGATTTCGTCAACTTTTTCAACTGTTAAATTTTCGTGATAAAATTTACCCAGCTGCATCATTGGCGCATAACCACAGGCACCGAGGCATTCTGCAGGTTTCAGTGTAAATAGTCCATCCGCAGTGGTTTCGCCGTCTTTAATGTTCAGTTTGGTACGGATATGATCGAGAATTTTTTCACTTCCTCTGGTAAGGCAAGGGCCGGTTCGGCAAACTTCCAATACATATTTCCCCACCGGTTTCATGTTGAACATGGTGTAGAACGTTGCAACTTCGTACACTTCAATCGGTTTGATACTGAGAATTTGGGCAACGTAATCCATCACAGGAACATCAAGCCAGCCGCCAAATTCTTTCTGCGCAAGGTGAAGCACAGGAATGAGGGCAGATTTTTGCTTCCCTTCAGGATATCTTGCGATAATTTTATGTACCTGTTCTAAGGATTCAGGTTTAAAAGCAACAGTTTCGCTCATATTTTAAGATTTTAGATTTTAGATTTTAGATTTCAGATGAAATCGTTTTCTGAAAATCCTATCATTGATCTAATTTTTATGTTTGATTTTTAGATTAATTCAAAATTTATAACCTAAATTTATAATTTTATTAAGCATCCAGCTCCCCGGCAATTACGTTCATGCTGCACATGGTAACAATCGCGTCGGAAATCATTCCGCCTTTGATCATTTCCGGATAAGCCTGATAGTAAATAAAGCATGGTCTCCTGAAGTGCAGTCGGTAAGGAGAACGGCCACCATCACTCACGAGATAGAATCCTAATTCGCCGTTTCCACCTTCTACAGCATGATAAACTTCGCCTTTCGGCACATCAGTTTCGCCCATCACGATTTTAAAGTGATAGATAAGTGCTTCCATATTATTGTAAACATCGGCTTTTTCCGGCAGATAAAATTCCGGAACATCTGCGTGGAAAGGTCCGTCCGGGAGATTTTTATAGGCTTGCTCAATGATTTTCAGACTTTCCCAAACTTCCTGCTGGCGAACCATAAAACGGTCATAAGTATCACCGGCAGTTCCTATAGGAATAATGAAATCGAAATCGTTATAAGAGGAATAAGGACTTGCCACACGTACATCGTAATCCACACCCGATGCACGTAAGTTCGGACCTGTGAAACCATAGCTCAGTGCGCGTTCTGCAGAGATCGGTCCGGCTTTGATGGTTCTGTCCATAAAAATTCTGTTTCTTTCATTCAAAGCACAGAATTCTCCCCAGATTTTCGGGAATTTCTTTAACCATGTCTGAAGCATTTCATGGAACTGAGGACTGAAATCTCTTTCAAAACCTCCGATTCTTCCCATGTTTGTGGTCATTCTGGCACCACAAATCTGCTCATACATTTCGTATATTTTTTCTCTTTCCTGGAAGAGATAGGTTAAGCCTGTAATTGCACCGGCATCCATCGCGATAACCCCGTTACAAATCATGTGGTCGGCAATTCTTGCCAACTCCATCATGATGACTCTCATGTAGTCTACCCGTTTCGGAACTTCGCAGCCGATGAGTTTTTCCACCGTCATGTGCCAACCCATATTATTGATTGGGGCCGAGCAATAATTCATCCGGTCAGTAAGGGTAGTGATCTGTGCAAAGTTTCTTCTTTCAGAAATCTTTTCAAAAGCACGGTGAATATAGCCAATGGTTTGTTCTGAATGCAGAATCCTTTCGCCATCCATCGTTAGAACATTCTGAAAAATACCGTGGGTTGCCGGGTGCGTTGGCCCCAGGTTCAGCGTATATAGCTGCCCGTCGATATTATCCTTTGCGTCGTTATGGCTGAGTATATTTGATAGCGCGTTGTCTTTCATAATTTTTCCGTTGATCTAAGGTTATCTTCCGAACATTTTATCGTCTTTATCTGTTCTTGTACCATCTTCAAGACGATACTCCTTCAGCATCGGGTGGTAGCCAATATCTTCCATATTAAGGATGACACGGAGATCCGGATGGCCTTTAAATTTAACTCCGTAGAATTCGAAAGTTTCTCTCTCCATCCAGTTAGCACCGGCATAGAGGTCGGTCATTGAATCTACTTCGGCATTTTCTTTTGGCATAAAGGCTTTCAGACGAATTCTGAAGTTGGTCATCATGTTATGAAGATGATAAATTACGCCGATTTCTTTTGCCGGATTTTCGGGATAATGAATTCCGCAGATATCTGTAAGGAAATTTATTTCTAAAGATGAATCTCTAAGATAGTGAATTACCTTTTTGATGTCTTCTTTTTTTATTTCTAAAGTAAGAAGATCATATGGTTCTGAATGCGAGATTACTGAATCCGGAAATTCTCTTGTAATTGCTTCTAAAACAAATTCGTTTGTCATTGCCAAATTAATTTATGCCGTAGGATTCCAGTAAGTTTTTATATTCAGGCAGGTCTCTTCTGCGGATACTTTCGTTTTCGCAAAGTGCCTGTACCTGCATTACGCCTTCAATAATCTGTTCCGGTCTTGGCGGGCAGCCGGGAACATACACATCTACAGGAATAATTTTATCGATTCCCTGAAGTACAGAGTAAGTATCGAAAATACCACCGCTGGAGGCACATGCACCCACAGCAATCACCCATCTTGGCTCAGCCATCTGGGTATAAACCTGCTTCAGTACAGGTCCTAATTTTTTAGAAATTGTTCCGCAAACCATCAGCATATCTGCCTGTCTCGGGGAGAAGGAGTTTCTTTCCATCCCAAATCGTGAAGCGTCGTATGTCGGGTTCAGTACAGCCATAAATTCAATACCACAACATGAAGTGGCAAAAGGAAGTGGCCATAGCGAAAATTTACGTGCCATGCCTATTACACTGCTGAGTTTGGTTGCGAAAAATCCTTCGCCCTCAAAACCCTCAGGTGGTTCAGCATCCATTCTTATAATTGGTTTGTTATCTGACATTTTTGTTTTCTTTTAAGATTAATTAAAATACGAAAAATGGGGTTTATTTATCCCAGTCTAAAGCTCCGCGTTTCCATACGTAAATGAAAGCGAGGAAAAATACGGAGATGAAAGTAAGCACCGCCAAAAATCCTTCTACACCAAATTCGCGCAGATTAACTGCATATGGATAGAAAAATACAATTTCGATATCGAAAAGTACAAAAAGAATTGCGGTAAGAAAGTATTTTACAGAGAAAGGAGTCCGGGCATTGCCTTCAACATCCACGCCACACTCGAAGCTTTCATTTTTTTTAGTAGAACTTGCCTTCTGTCGCGGGCCTAAAAAGTGTGTTCCTAAAATACAGAGTAATACGAAACCAAAACCAACAGCAAACTGAATGATAATGGGAAGATAGTTTTCTGGAATATTCATGCTTACATTATTTTCTCAATATGCAAATTTAATGAATAAAGATGTAAGGAAGAAATTTAACTCCAAGAATTATAATTTTATAATTAATCCCTGTTAATTTAGAATTAGTAAAAATAATTATTTCTTTCCTGAGTTCTTCATGCGCTTCAGTACGAGAAAAGCCAGATATCCGATGTATAAAAACAGGAAACTTGCGAAAAGGATATTGATGAGGCTGTTGGTGCGCTCATCAGCAACCTGAAAAAACTGATTGTAGACAATAAAAGCAACAATAAGAAGCAGATAAACGGAAAGTTGTTTTTTCATTTTAAGGATTTTAAACAATAATTGTTACTGAATTTCCATTGCATAGGTTCTTCTCCGCTTGTGATTTACCGGGTTATAATCCTGCCACAGCACCTGTACGCTTTTGTTTTCTTCCAGCTCCGGATTGGTTTCAGCAAACTTAATTCCCATTTTGCTGAATCTTAAGAATATTTCTTTAAAAATAATGGCGGTAACCCCACGGCGCTGGTATTCCGGATGGATGCCGATGAGATAAAAATTCGCGCGGTCGTTTTTCTTCCCTGCCTGCAGAAAATGCCACCATCCAAAAGGCAGAAGTTTTCCTTTTGATTTCTGCAAGGCTTTGGAATAAGACGGCATTGTAATCGCAAAAGCAACAAGCTGATGATTTTCATCTTCCACGCAGATCACATAATTTTTATCAATGAAAGGGAAGTATTTCTCGCGGTAAGTTTTGATCTGCTCCTCTGAAATCGGGGTGTACGTGGAGAGCGAATTATAAGTCTGGTCTAAAAGCTTGAACATGGGCTCCACCAGCGGTAAAATTTCTTTTTTGTTTTTGAAGTCAATCACATTCAGTTTGTATTTCTGTGCAATCAAAGAACTGAATTTGTTAACTTTTTCCGGCAGTACGGTTGGGAAATTCATTTCAAATTCTACCCATTCTTTTTCTTTAACCAACCCAAGTTTTTCCATGTGTTTTGGGTAGTATTCGAAATTGTAAAGGCCGATCATTGTTGCAATCTTATCAAAACCCATTGTCAGCATTCCCGATTTGTCAAGATTGGTAAATCCCATGGGACCTTCAATTTTTTTTATGCCTCTTTCTTTGGCATAATTCACAGCAGTATCGATTAAAAGTTTCGATACTTCCAGGTCGTCAATAAAATCGAGCCAACCGAAGCGTACTTTGCTGATGCCCAATTCTTTTTCTTCCTTATGATTGATTATTACAGCGATTCTACCCACAATCTTTCCGTTTCGTTCCGCAAGAAACTGTTTGGCCTCGGAATACTTAAAAGCAGGATTTTCTGCGGGATTCCAGATGTTTTTTTCCTCGTTGATTAAAGGCGGTACATAATTTTTGTTATTTTTGTAAAGTTCCATAGGAAAAGTGATGAATTTTTTTAAATCCTGAACACTTTGTACTTCCTTTATTAATATTGCGGACATGCTGTTTTGTTTGAAAAAACAAAGATAAAGGATAAAAACAAATATAAAAACTTTGGCACGTTTTTTACTTTCAAATTACAGTTTGAACATTTAATAAATAAAAAGAAAAAATGACAGGTTATTATCTAATTATTGGACTCTCGATGCTCGTAAGTTGGTTGGTTTCAGCAAGATTGAAATCTAAATTCGAGCACTATTCTAAGGTTCATTTAAGAAACGGAATGTCCGGAAAAGAAGTGGCGGAAAAAATGCTGAGAGATAACGGAATACATGATGTACAGGTAATTTCAGTACCAGGACAACTTACAGACCATTATAATCCGGTAAACAAAACAGTGAATCTTTCAGAAGGAGTTTATATGCAGCGCAACGCCGCAGCAGCCGCAGTTGCAGCACACGAGTGCGGACACGCGGTGCAGCATGCTGTAGGATATTCGATGCTTCAGCTTCGTTCCAAACTCGTTCCGATTGTAAGCATCAGTTCAAACCTTATGCAGTTTGTATTAATCGCGGGTATTGTGCTGATGAGTGCAACACAGACCATAGAAAATCCTAACGGAAATACCACGGTGCTTGCGATTGGTGTTGCTATGTTCGCTGTTACCACCCTTTTCGCTTTCGTGACTTTGCCGGTGGAATATGATGCAAGTAACAGAGCAATGAAATGGTTGAAAGACACCGGAACAGTTACTTCAGAAGAATATGTTGGGGTAAAGGATTCATTAACTTGGGCGGCAAGAACTTATCTGGTTGCAGCACTCGGTTCTTTGGCACAGCTGCTGTATTGGGCATCGATGCTTATGGGCAGGAGAGATTAACCTAGTTAAACCGGAAAGAAATATTTTGCATCTCGGACAGTTGTTCCGAGATGTTTTCTTTTATGGAAGTTTTTATTTTAGCGGTGATGATACATTTCTCATCGGACAGAAAGTCCAGGATTCTTCCGTCGAATTTACTGAGTAAAGTAAAGATTTGGTTTTGTTGACTGAAACCGAAGCTTATTTCAATCTCAGACTCCAGTTGCTTTTTAACGATTTCTGCTTCCTCCAATGTAATTTTTGCAGACTCTTTATACGTTTTTACGAGACCGGAAACGCCAAGTTTTGTTCCGCCGTAATACCGAACCACAATAACTAAAACATTCGTTATTTCGTGAGCCAACAGTTGATTGTAAATTGGCAGGCCTGCACTTCCGGAAGGTTCGCCGTCGTCATTAGCGCGGTAATTTTCACCTTTTATGCCAAGCCGGTAGGCGTAGCAGTGATGCGTAGCTTTCGGGTGTTCTTCGCGTATTTTTTCTAAACTTTTCTTCAGTTCTGCTTCATCATCAACAGGAAAGGCAAAACCGATGAATTTGCTTCCTTTTTCTTTTAAAAGAATATTTTCTACAGGTGATTTTATAGTATTGAAAGAAAATTCCAAGTTTAGAAGTTTTTATGAAATTCAATGATATTGTCTCTGAAATTTTTTGTTTCGAAATTTTCGTGATGAAATTCAGGTGCTTTTGTTCCGTTGGTCAACTTCAGGTTTTCATTTTTGATGATGATGGCTTCGTCCCATATCTCTGCATTGATAAACTGTTGAAGCGTAAAACTTCCGCCTTCAACAATCACCGACTGTATTTGATTTTCATAAAGTTTTTGCAATAAATTTTCAAGAAAGTTTTCCTTTTTAATTTTGATTAATTTTATGTTACTTTCTTCTGAATCTTTTACCCCATTGAACACTAAAGTTGGCGCTTCGTTATTGTAAATATTAAAGTTTTCAGGAACTTTTAGATCAAAATCAATCAAAATTCTTACGGGATTTCTTCCCGTAATATCCCTTGTCGTTAGCCCGGGATTATCGGTTAATGCTGTATTTGTTCCCACCAAAATTGCGTGTTCTTCGCTTCTTAACTGATGAACAAACTGTTTGGTTAAACTGTTTCCGATTTGGGTAGGTTTAAAATCTTTATCCAGAAATCCGTCTCCTGACTCTGCCCATTTCAGAATGATGAATGGTCTTTTTTTCTGGTGAAACGTAAAAAATCTTTTATTGAGTTCCTTGCATTCGGTTTCTAAAACTCCGGAAATCACTTCGATTCCGGCATTTTCAATCATCTTTTTTCCTTTTCCATTCACTTTTTCATGAGAATCCAGGGTGCCGATAACCACTTTTTTAAATCCGGTTTCGGTTATTTTATTCGCACACGGCGGTGTTTTTCCGAAATGAGCGCAGGGTTCCAGCGACACATAAATCGTGGCTTCTTTTAATAATGCTTTGTTTTTTACCGAATTAACTGCGTTGATTTCTGCATGGTTTTCTCCTGCCTTTTGATGAAAACCTTCACCAATTATAAGGCCGTTATGAACAATAACGCTTCCTACCAAAGGATTGGGATAAGTGTATCCCAAAGCGTTTTTTGCCAGGTCAATGCAGCGTTTCATGTATATTTCGTCGGTCATCGTTGGGTTTCAAGTTTTAATAACTAAAAACACCCAACAGTTGGCGGGTGTTTAAGTGGTTGTATTTATTTTCCGGGATTAGGCTGGGCAACTTTTATTTCCGGAATTTTATACTCGATCATTGTTGCCATCAAATGGTCGCGCTGTTTTGCCAGTGCTTTTGCGGCAGATTTCAGATCTCCGTACATTCTTTTTGCATACGACATGATCAGGAAACTTTTCTGGCCTCCATTCTCCATATTTTTGAAACGGTAAATATTGTATTCAATATAAGAATCGCCGTTTTCGGGAGCTTCAGAAATAAAATAATCTACGATAAACTCTTTGCCGTCCGGACTTTCGGTCACGTTAACTTTAGCGAATTTATCTTTTTTCTCCCGCTGCTGCACCGATTCAACCTTTTGTCTCACCGCAAGTTCAGTTTCTATTTCTTTGTTGAAAAAAGAAAAGTCGATAAGTTGATTAAAATCCCTGAAGTTTTCATCTTTCGGGATATACTGCTCCTGAAAGAGCGTTTTGGAACGCTGTTTCGATTGAATGATATAAAATTCTGTCCCGTCGTATTCAATAGGATTGGGAAACGATAAAATACTTGTTTCAGTTTCCTGCGCATTGATAAATGTCGCGGAAGTGAAAAGCATCGCTAAGAATATTTTTTTAATCATTTTTACTGATTTTCGCCTGAAAGAATTTTGTGCAGACTCTGTTTCATGGATTCGAGCTGGGATTTTTTCTCATCGATCTTTTCGTAAGTATCCTTCAATAAAGGATTGGTGCGTGAGGAATTGCTGAAAAAGCCGACATTATTTTCCATCTTTACGATTTCTGCTTCCAGATCTGCAATCTGGTTTTTAATTTTCCGGGCTTTGTCTGTAAGCTGGTTTTCAGAAAGACCTTCTTCTTTCAGATCATATTCGTGAATTTTGTTGAGTTTCAGTTTTTCTCTCAGTGTTTTGTTGAATTCGCTGTTGATGGATAATTTTTCGCGCGGTACTTTGCCGATATTATTCCAGCTTGTTTTTATGTGTTCAATTTTTTCTACACTTCCTTCTTCATCAGAAATCGCTTTCAGTTCCTCCAGAAGCTGTTTTTTATTCTTGTAGTTTTCTTTCCAGTTGTCGTTTACTGCATTGTTTTTTTCTCTGTAATTATTGAAAAAAGCGTTGCAGGCTTCACGGAATTCATCCCACACTTTATTGGTCATACTGCGCGGGACGTGGCCGATTTTCTTCCAGTCATCCTGAAGCTTTTTGAAGAGAGGCACCGCAGTTTCCCAGTCTTCAGAAAGGCTGTTGTCTTTGGCGGTCTGTATCAGTTTCAGTTTTTCCTCCAGATTGGTATGCTGCGAACTTTTCAGTCCTTTATAAAATTCGTTTTTTACCGTGTTGAAATTTCTTAAATGAAGTTTGAAATCGTTCCAATTCTGGTTGGAAACTTTTCGCGGAACACTTCCAAGCTTCAGGAATTCGCTTCTTAATTCCTCAATTTTTTTAATTGAATTTTGCCAGTAGCTGTGGTTGGGTTCTTTTTCCGGGGCAGCAAGTTTTTTTATTTCCTCGATGATTTTATTTTTCTTCTCGAGGTTGGCGTTTTGTTCCTCATCAATCTGAGCCGAAAGTTCAGATTTTCTTTCATGAATTCTATTGGAAATTTCCTTGAATTCTTCCCAGGTTTTTTCTCGGAATTCTTCAGCAACCGGTTCGGCTTCTTCTTTCCAGAGTTTGTGCAGATACTGCAGTTCATTCAGTGCTTTCTGTACCGCAGGTTCGGTTTCCAGCTGTTTTGCACGCTCGATGATATGCTGGCGTTTTTCCAGATTATGGGCAAATTCCTGCTCCATATATTCTTTATTCATATCCAACATCTGATAGAATTGGTTCAGATGATGAAAATAATTGTTGTTGAGCAGTTTGAACTCGGATTTAGCGACCTGCCCGGCATTTTTCCACGCTTCTTTTATTTCGCGGATGGCTTTAAAGAGGTTGGTTCCGGCTTCGGTATTGGAATACAGATTTTTAAGTTTTTCAATAATCTGCTGTCTTTCTTCCAGGTTTTTTGTGTGTTGTTCTTCCTGTTTTTTGCTGTACTCATTGTTTTTCTCTCGGAAAATAGTAATGAGGCCGGCAAGTCTGGAAAGATCTGGGTGCTGGAAGTGGAAATCTTCCGCCGCATTTCCTGCCGCGATGAACTCGCTTTTCTGATCTTCTGTTTCGTCGTGAATATAGTGATTTGCCTGTTCTTTCAAATGATTAAAAGTTCTGAAATGTACACCAGCATCTTCTTTATTGATGATAGCTTCCATTTCTTTAAGGATTTCGGGTAACGTTAAATGTGCAACAGATTCCAAAACTTCTTCATGATGATCTTCATGGGGTTGGCCTTCATCAGCTTTTTCATGATCGATTTCTGAGAGTACTTTTTCGTCAGGTGCTGTTTCTGCAGACTTCTGTGTGTCTACATCGGCCTGGTGTTCCGGTTTTTCCTGTAAACCTTCTTCTGTCGAATTTTCTGAATTTTTACTCGCAGGTTGGTCAGGCGATTGCTCTACAGGAGTTTCTGCCAGGGCATCATTGTTTACTTCTGTTGTGTTTTCGGAACCGTTTTCCTGGAAAACCTCTTCATGAAGTGGTTTTTTTTCATTGTTGTCAGAGACTGAATCTTCTGTGATCATAGCAAACTTGTTATTATAATTGTGTGGCAAAACTTTATTACCGGAATTTTGACGTTAAACAGAGCACTAATTTAACTTATTTTTTTTAAAAGTTCCAAATTTCCCAGTTTTTTTCTGCCTGTTGTTCAAGCATATAGAAACCGTTCACTGTTTTGGCTCCTTTTTCAGAAGATTTTTTAATAAAACTGGTATAATTTGGATTGTAAATCAGGTCGATAACAAGGTGCTGATCGGTGATTCCATCGAAAGCAAAATCCAGGCAGTCATCCACATTCGGAAAGGTACCCACCGGAGTGCACTGGATAATAAGACGGTTTTTAGAAACCATTTCTTCCGTTACATTTGCGAAATTTAAGTCCCCGTTTCGCGAAACAGTTTGATAAGGAATGTTATTTTTTTCAAGAACATACTGTACCGCTTTTGCTGCGCCGCCATTACCTAAAACCAGCGCCGCATCCTGAAAATCTTTACGGTGAAGCAAAAGTGTTTTTTCGAATCCGAAAACATCGGTATTAAATCCTTTTTTTATCTGATCTTTAATCAGGATGCAGTTTACCGCGCCTGTTTTTTCTGCCTCATCACTGAGTTCGTCCAGGTAGGGAACTATTTTTTCTTTGAAAGGGATCGTAACATTCAGTCCAACCAGGTTTTGGGTTTTAAATAAAGTTTCGATTTCCGACAGATCCTGCAGATCATATACGTCGTAAAAATGATTCTTCAGCATTAGCCGCTGAAATTTATCTTCGAAATATTTCTTGGAAAAAGAGTAGGAAATGTTCCGCCCAATGATTCCAAACTTTTTTTGCTCTTCCATGCTTCAAAAATAATGAATGCGCTCCGAAGAATTGCTATTTTAGGAATAATTTTATTTATGAGTTATATCTGTTTTTTTTAAATTCACTGTTGTCTCTTCTTCAATTATTTAAGTATTTCTAAGAATAAAATCTAAACGTTCTTCCGATGGTAAAACCGGGATGCAAAAAGGCAGGAAGAATATTCCTGCCCTCTGATGGAAATGAGATTTCCTCTAAGTGTTTATAATCCGTCGCCGTCCAGAAGGTTTCCTAAACCGCCGAGGATGCTGCCCTGTTCTCCTTTTTTCGTGGTGCCAAACTGCAATATTCTGCTGGCGAGTCTTGCGATTGGAAGGGTTTGAATCCAGACTTTTCCCGGACCGCGAAGCTGTGCAAAGAATAGACCTTCGCCTCCGAAAATCGAGTTTTTTATACCTCCTACAAACTGAATGTCATACTGCACTTCTTTGGTGAATGCCACGATGCAGCCGGTATCGATTTTTAAGATTTCTCCGGGCTGCAGTTCTTTTTCAATGACATGTCCGCCGCTGTGAACAAAAGTCATCCCGTCGCCTTCCAGCTTTTGCATGATGAATCCTTCACCACCGAAAAGGCCGGTCCCGAGTTTTTTCTGAAGTTCAATTCCTACAGAAACGCCTTTTGCGGCACACAGGAAGCTGTCTTTCTGGCAAATTACTTTACCGCCAAGTTCGGAAAGATCCAGCGGAATGATTTTACCAGAATACGGGGCCGCAAAATTAACCTGTCTTTTCTGTGATGATGTATTGGTAAAAACCGTCATGAAAAGGTTTTCGCCGGTAAGCATTCTTTTTCCGGCAGAAAACAGCTTGCCCATCAATCCTCTTTCTGTCCCGTCACCAAAGAGTGTTTCCATGGTAATTCCTTCGGTCATCATCATAAAACTTCCGGGTTCGGAGATTACGCTTTCATTGGGATCCAGTTCTATTTCTACACACTGCATTTCTTCGCCGTGAATTTTGTAGTCGATTTCGTGGTTGTTCATTTTTAAAATTATTTTTCAGTTATTAGTATTGCATAGGGCTTAATTGTTACTTGAAACAGTCCCGGTTGAAAAAAACCGGAAGATTTTTCTTCCGGTATTTAGTTTTGAATGGAGTTCCGAAAATTACTCTACAATAAATTTGGCAGTGCTGTTTCCTGCTTTCAGGATGTAAACGCCTTTCGGCAGATTTTTTAAAGCAATCTTTCCTGAGTTTTTAAAAGGCTGGGAAGCAGTCTGAACCAATTTTCCGGTGAAATCAAAAATTTGTGCGGTTTTAATTTCAGAAAGGTTTTTACCGCTTACATTTAATTCACCGTTCTTCACAGGGTTTGGATAGATGCTGATCGCATTTTTACTTGCAGAGCTTTCGTTTACACTGGCAGAGGGTGCATAACAGGTCCAGCTCATGTCATCAATTGCCACTCTGTTTGTGGTGCTTGAGTTCTGAAGTGTAATTTCTACAGGGCCGGCTACGTTAATATCTGTTACTGTTGTGGTGGTAACTGTAGAACTGTATGGAACTGTTTTACCAGTATCTGTCCCGTTAACAAAGATTTTTAAAGTTCCTGCTGAGCCGGAAAATTTAAGTTGAGTTGTTACTTTTAGGTTACCAATTCCGTTTGGAACTGAAAGGGCTGTAATAAAACCGTCTCTAATAGTGATGGCTCTTCCGTTAATGGTTTGGTCGGTTCTGGAGTCTTCAGATGTCCATGAAATTCCGTTGCTCGTCCAGTTATAAGTAGAGTAATTGGAAGAACTTGGCGGGATGGTTTCGAAGTTTTCGTCACCGCAGTTTTCGCTTAGTGCTGTAGTGGTAGCAGTAACCGCATTACTTTGAGGCGAAACATTTCCTGCCGCATCTTTAGCTATAATATAAATAGAATAAGTGGTTAACGGATTTAAGTTAGCAATGTTCGTGGAAGTTGAACTTGTAGATCCCATAAGCTCACCGTTTACATAAATATCATAAGATGTTACTCCTACATTGTCCGTAGCGGCTGTCCACTGTACTGCGATATTATTTGATCCGACTGAACTCACGGTTAAATTTAGCGGAGCTGTTGGTGCCTGTGTATCAGTCAACGTTGTACCGGTGGCGGTATTGCTTTGCGCTGAGGCATTGTTTGCTGCATCTACTGCGATCACGTAGAAGTTGTACGTTGTTCCCTGGGCAAGTCCGGAAACTGTAGCTGTAGGTACATTCGAGTTGCTGTGGAAGCTTCCGTTTACAAAGATTTTATAATATGAAACACCTACATTGTCTGTTGAAGCAGTCCAGCTGAGATTAGCTGAAGCGGTGGTTGTGGAAACTACTGCTAAATTTGTAGGAGCAGAAGGTGCCTGAGTATCCAAAGTCTGGCTTCCCCAAATCAGCTGAACCCATTCCGGGTGGTCAATAAACGGATTTCTGTTTTTTTGGAAAATATAAGAAGCGTTGTTCCGCTCGATTTCTGTCGGTGAAACAGGATCCTGAGTAGACCATGCAAGCAGTACATCTCTTTCCCACGCCTGTAAACCAGGGTATGCGGAACCGCCCAGCATGTTTCCGGTAGAGAAAGATGACAACCTGCTCTCATATCTTGTCACGAAATAAAAAATCATTCGGGCGATATCACCTTTAAATTCATCAATAGGCTCAGCAACGGTTCCTCCGTAACCCGGTGAACTGCTGGGTCCTACTTTGGTCCCATTTTTCGACGTGAAAGAAGGATTGTTAACAGCCCCGAAAGGGTAGTTGCTTCGCATTCCATTCACTTTTCCGTCGGTTGGCCGTACGAAATGGATATCGCCGCGCATAGGTGCCTGCTGGTTGAAGAAACTTTGGGGAACTACATGTTCGCGGTTGTAGCAGTCGCCTTCCACACTGTAGTTGCCGCATTTTTTAATTCCGTGTCTGTACGTATAAGGATCCGTTCCGGATGGATTCTCTGAATACATATCGAGCACGGTTCCGTCGTTTTCATAATAGTGGTCGGAATCTGTTGTTGGATATCCGTTGTACAGACCGTCGTACCCGTTGTCTTTATGTCCGGCAGTAATAATCGCGCTGAGTTTTGTTTTCAGTGCGGCGCCGGTTAAGCCTTCGGTGCCATTGTAATATCCTGCAGGTGCCTGAGCGAGAGCAAGAGAAAACATGAAGCCAAGTAAAAGAGTGGTGAATTTTTTCATGTTAATTAAAATAAAAATTGGGAGGGTAAAGTTATAAAAAAATCAAATCGGAAGAATAGATTGTTATCCACACTATTTTACGCGATTAAATAAGGATTTTTAAAAGAATTTGCTTTATGAATGAACAAAATAAAAAACCGGCAGATGCTGCCGGTTTGTAATCATTGTGATTTTTATCTGAATTTATTCTACAATAAACTTCAAAGTCTGGTCTGCAGTTTTCAGGAAATAAACGCCCTTTGCTGTGCTTTTTAAAATAATTTTATTTGAATTCTTAAAAGGTTCACTGATGGTTTGCAGCACCTGTCCCGACATTGAAATAATTTGAACAGAAGAAATCTTCGCCATGTTGTCTCCGCTTACGGTAAGTGCGCCGTTGCGAACGGGGTTCTGGGAGATTTTCAATGCATCTTTTTTCGAAGTATTTTCATCGGTACCGAGTGTTGAGGTCCAGATCATGGCAACATATTCCGGATGGTCGATATAGGGATTTCTGTTTTTCTGATACACATAGGCGTAGTTATTTCTTGCAATTTCTTTTGGCGAAACAGGGTCATTTTGGTGCCACAACATCAGCAGATTGATATACCACTGGTCGAACCCACGGTTTTTGCTGCCGTCCTGTGGATTGTTTACATCGTTATAATTAAATTCCGGCAGTTGGTCTTCATATCTTGTGATAAAATAGAGCAAACTTCTGGCAACATCACCTTTAAATTCATCAATCGGTTCAAATACAATTCCTGCAAAACCTGGGAAGTTGCTTACTCCACGTTTGGATCCGTTGGTTGAAGTCCATGAAGCGGTTCCTACCGTCCCAAACGGATAATTGTTTCTCATGCCGTTTACTGATCCGTCTGTAGGCAATACATGTAGATAATCATTCTTCATTGGCGCACCTTCATTAAAGAATCCCTGAGGGAAAACATGTTCTCGGTTGTAGCACTGCCCTTCAGCATTATAGTTTCCACACTGGTTGGTTCCCGGGGTATAGCTGTAAGCATCGGGACCTGCAGGTTTTTCGGAATAAATGTCCAGAATGGTATTGTCTTTTTCATAAAATTTGTCCAAATCACCAACCTTGTAAGCTTCCCAAAGGCCTCCGTAACCATTGTCCTGATGACCGTCGGTTACAATTTCCTTGAGTTTTGTTTTTAGAGAATATCCGGTTAATCCCGTGGCAGCATCGTAATATCCGGCAGGAATTTGCGCATGTCCGAAGCTTACGGCGAAAAGCGTTACAACTAAACTTATAAAATTTTTCATGTATCGAATTAATTTAAGAAGGCAAAGGTAGAAAAAATAATAAAGCTAAACTCTTATCAGGCAGCAAAATAAGACCTGTTGATCTTTGAGAAAATCCAGGAAACCATGAAGCCGAAAACCGCTGCTGTAGCACCCACAATAAGATAGTTAATCAAGCGGATGCGAACCGGAAAAGCCAGTTCGGTTCCTGCGCCGGCTTTGAAGAACCCTGTGCTGATCTGGAAATAACTGATGGCAGTTCCTAAAACCAATCCGCTCACAATACCGAAGAATACGATCAACAGACCGGTGTAGAAATAAATATTGCGCAAGGATTTTAAATTCATACCCAAGGAAATCAGCGATTTTGCCTGCTCTTTTTTATCAAGCTGAAGAATAATAATCGCGCCTGCCAGATTAAAGGTTGTAATAAAAATCACCAGACTGAAGATGAGGTAAATAAAGAGTTTCTCCGTATTAATCATTTTCCAGAAAGCGGCATTTTCCTCAGATTTGGTTGTTACAATATATTTTCTGCCCAGTTTTTCCTTCAGCTGATCTTTTACTGCATCCGTTAACTCAGTGTTTTTGAGTTTAATAACGATTTTATATGCCGACCTTTCAGGCAGATCCAGCAGTTCTCTCGTCAGTTCAATGGGGGAGATAATGGTATTGTCGAGCTGGTCGTTACCGGGAAAAACTCCGGAAACGAAAATCTCTCTTTTGTTGAAGATATCTTCTTCTTTGCTTATGATTCCGGTGCCGGATTTGGGCATCATCAGGCTGGCAGACTCCGAACTTTCACCTACAGGAATGGCGAGGCGATTATCGAGTTTATTTTCCAGCAGAACCTCATTCGAGTATTTAAAACTCGGATAAGTCCCGTAGAAAATGTTCTTATCGATGGGGTTTACAAAAATGTAGGCCGAATCTACGCCACGCAAGTTTGCGATATCCCCGTTTTCGCGGAAGTTGATATACACGCGCTCTTCAATTACTTTCGAAAAGTGTGCGATTTCCTTATTTTCACTCAGGATTTTGGTGGCTTTGTCGATCGAAGGGAGCGTTTTCCCCTCATTGCTTTTCACCGTAATATCTGCGTGAAGATTTGCAATAAGGTCTCTGTTAAGATCCTCAAGTCCTGAGAATACGGATATGATGATGAACATTGCCGTTACCGCAACCATCATAGCCAACGCAGCCAGCCAGGTAATGAATGTTACCGCTGTGCTTCCTTTTTTGGCCAGAAGATACCGTGTCGCTATGTAAAGGGGAGTGTTACGCAAGGAAAAGTATTTAGCTGAATTTTAATTAGAGTATCGGGTTGTCGCCTTCACCTTTCAGTTCGCGCTCAATTCGTTCCACATCATCCAGCGTGGTATCCAGATAAAAATTGATTTCAGGAATAATTCTTACCTGTTTCCCCATTTTCTGCCCCATGAAATTTCTGTACTGCGCTTTGTTTTCGTTAATTTCCTTCATAATCTGAGTGCGGAATTCCTGCGGGAATATGCTCAGATAGATTTTAGCGATGCTTAAATCTGCCGTTACCTTCACATCCGAAACGGTTACCAAAAAAGTCTGCTTGCTTTCCTTGGCCTGTTTGCGGAAGTATTCAGCGAAATCCTCCTGTATAATCTGGGCTACTTTTCTTTGTCTGTTACTTTCGTTCATGCCGCAAATTTACTATTTTTGTTTGAAATAAAATGGAAGAGCGAATCTCGAAATCTGAAGAATCAAAGCTGCCTACTCAAACAAGAATATTATGAAAATTGAACACCTCGGTATTGCCGTAAAATCTTTAGAAACCTCCGATAATCTATTTGCCCGGCTTTTAGGAAAAGGATTTTATAAGCAGGAATCGGTGGAGCGCGAAGGTGTTACCACCTCTTTCTACGAGGTTGGCGAAAGTAAAATTGAACTTCTGGAAGCCACCAATCCAGAAAGTCCCATTGCCAAATTTCTCGATAAAAAAGGGGAAGGAATTCACCACATCGCTTTTGGTGTAGAAAATATTTATACCGAAATCGAAAGATTAAAGGATGAAGGATTCATTTTTATTTCTGAAGAGCCCAAAGACGGAGCCGACAATAAACTGGTGGTTTTTCTTCATCCGAAGTCGACGAACGGTGTTTTGGTAGAATTATGTCAGGAAAAGCCTTAAAAACTTTTAGAATTTCAAAAAAATATTTACATTTGCACACTCGCAAAACAGAGGGTTTTGATCCTTTTGTTTTCTGGCCTTGTAACTCAGCTGGTTAGAGTAGCTGACTCATAATCAGCAAGTCCTTGGTTCGAGCCCAAGCTGGGCCACTTGAAATTCCGCAACCTGTTTGCGGAATTTTTTTTTCGTTGAACAGAAAGTGTGTGCACAATGTCCTCTGTGTAGGAAAATGGTAGGAGCAGTAGGCGTTCAGTGTGACCAATTTTTTTAACTGATTCTTTTCTTACTGGTAGCTTTTACCCATTCCTTTTTTTTACACTTGGGACAGACGAGCGATGATGCTGAAGTTTTATGTTCGGTGTAGGCGCAGAAAATACATGAGTAATGGCCGGCTGCATCAATTCTTTTCAGGGGGTTGTTCAAGGAGTCGGGCATTACAGAAAGTCCGGGTTTGATTTCTGCGTCTGAATAATAAAAGACGCTTAATTCGCCTGAAGTCTCTTCAATGGCGGTCTCCACCTGGCCGAGGTGAGAAATACCCTTCAACCTGAGTTCAGCAAAGAATTCGTCGCTTCCGAGATTTTCTTTTTTAAAGTTTTCCAGGACAAAAACACCGTCCTGAATAAGGCATACCGGTTTTCCTTCCAGCAGATTTTCGACTTTTTTAGATTTTCCCACGATGTAGGTGAGTGCCGCGTAGAGCATAATAATAATGAGAAAAACGAGTATCGTGAAAGCGAGTCCGACCTCTTTATAAAACATGGGATCGCCGGCTGCAGAACCCAGACCGAGGATCACCACCAGTTCAACGACCGACAGCTGCTTTACCCCACGTTTCCCCATGAACCGCAATCCGATGATGATAATCAGGAACATAATGAAAGTCCGGAGCGCAACTTCGGTGAGAAAAGACCAGTCTTCAGTGCCGAGAAACAGGGCGGACCAGTCGATGGTAATCATGTGATTCATTTTTTACTGTTTGTTCAGCCGAAGCCAAAATGATGCCTACCTGAGCACTGAACGGTCTGAATTGAACGAGGTGAAGCGTTTCCTCTGTTAAAGAATCATACTCAGCTGCACCCTCTTCCTTGCCTCATCCACTTCTGTCACCCTAACCTGAACGTGCTGATGAAGTTTCACCACCTCATTCACATCGGAAACATAGCCATTTTTCAGCTGCGAGATATGTACCAGTCCGCTTTCCTTAATCCCAAGGTCCACAAAACAGCCGAATGCCGTGATGTTGTTTACGATGCCGGGAAGGATCATTCCGGTTTTTAAATCTTTAATGCTTTTAACGCTCGGGTCAAACTCAAAGACTTTGGCAGCTTTCCTCGGATCTAAGCCGGGTTTTTCAAGTTCTTTCAGGATATCTTTAATTCCTAAAATTCCAACATTTTCTGTGACATATTTTTCAGGACTAATCAATGCAATTTTTTCTTTATTGGCGATGAGGTCGATGGTTTTAATTCCTAAATCTTTTGCCATTTTTTCAACAATTGGATAAGCTTCCGGATGTACCGCGGAATTGTCGAGCGGGTTTTTTCCATTGGCAATTCTAATGAAGGCTGCTGCCTGCTGATACGCCTTTTCACCTAATCTCGGAACTTTTTTCAGTTGTTTGCGGTCTTCAAACGCGCCGTTTTCTGCACGGTAATTCACGATGTTTTCTGCCATCTTTTCCCCGATTCCGGAGACGTAACTCAACAGGGATTTGCTTGCTGTGTTGAGATTGATTCCCACTGCGTTCACACATTTCATCACGGTAGTGTCCAGCTCATTTTTAAGTAAAGTTTGGTCCACATCGTGCTGGTATTGTCCGACGCCGATGGATTTCGCATCAATCTTTACGAGTTCTGCCAAAGGATCAGAGAGTCTTCTGCCGATGGAAACCGCACCACGAACGGTTACATCATAATTCGGGAACTCATCTCTAGCGATTTTACTCGCTGAGTAAACAGATGCGCCCGCTTCCGACACCACGAAAACCTGTGGCGGCGTATCGAAAGCGATTTTCTTGATGAAGAATTCGGTTTCGCGGCTTGCGGTGCCATTTCCAATCGAGATCGCCTGAATATTATACGCATTCGCCATCGAGCGGATTTTCTTCATGGCCATGCCTGTTTCATTTTGTGGGGCGTGCGGATAAATGGTTTCGTTGTGCAGCAGGTCGCCTTTTTCGTCGAGACAAACTACCTTACAGCCGCTACGGTAACCCGGATCAATTGCCAAAATTCTTTTTTCTCCCAAAGGCGGAGCGAGTAAAAGCTGTCTCAGATTTTCAGAAAAGATATCAATGGCTTTAATGTCGGCTTTTTGTTTGGCTTCCTGCAAAGTTTCATTTGAAATGGCAGGTTCCAAAAGTCTTTTGTAGCTGTCTTTAATGGCCAGCGCGATTTGGTCGGCACAGTCGCTGTTTGATTTAATGACGGCATTTTCGATGAGGTCGAGGGCTTCGTCTTTATCAATATTGACGCTGGTTTTCACGAAACCTTCCGCTTCGGCACGCAGCATGGCCAGAAGCCGGTGGGAGGGAATACGGTTGAGGTTTTCTTCCCAGTCGAAATACTGGGCGAATTTCTGTGCGGCTTCGTCCTCTTTCTTCGCTTTCACAACTTTTGAAATAATCACTGCTTTACGCTGGAAGAGCCTGCGCAGGTTTTTCCTTACATACATGTTTTCGTTGATCCACTCTGCCATGATGTCCCGTGCGCCCTGCATAGCTTCTTCTCCCGTGGCAACCAAGTCATTGAGGTATTTGGAGGCGAGAAAATCCAGATCGCAAGCTTTCTGGCTCATGATGATTTTAGCCAACGGTTCCAGACCTTTTTCTTTCGCGGCATCGGCTTTGGTTTTTCTGCGTTTTTTAAAAGGAAGATAAAGGTCTTCAAGTTCCTGAATATCGAAACTTGTTTCTATGCGCTGTTTTAAATCCGGGGTGAGTGCATGCTGCTCTTCAATGGATTTCAGGATGTTTTCTTTCCGTTTGATGAGTTCTTCAAACTGATCGTTGAGTTTAGCGATCTGTCCGATCTGTACCTCATCCAGATTTCCGGTGGCATCTTTCCGGTAGCGGGAAATGAAGGGAATGGTACAGTCTTCGTTCAGCAGTTTAAGCGTTGCGCTGATGCTGTGTTCGGGGATCTGAAGGGTTTTCTGAATATAGGAAGTAGAAGTCATAGCAATTTTTGAGGTTGCTAAAATAGGGAGATTTCCCGGAATGACTCAAATATAGAGGGGTTAAAAGCGGTCCCGACTACCGATTTTCGGTGGAAGTTTTGAACGTTAAGCTCAACATCAGCGAATGCAGACAGTTTTCAAATCAGCTGTTTAGGGTGATTTTATCAAAGACCTGGCGGGTAGAAGTTCGGTCTGAAATGGTGATGAGTTTCACATGCTCGGGGAGGACGTTTTCCTTTAAATTCTGGATGAAGTTATTGGACTTTTCACCAAACAGACGCAAATCGATAATGACCGCATCCAAATCCGCTTTAGAACAGATGTTGAAGACGCTTTGGGTCTCGGTAGGCTTTACGACCTCGAATTTCTTCTGCTTCAGAAAGTTTGAAATTTTCGAGAGGGAATATATTTTATTGTCGAGGATGAGGATCTTGCTTTTCATAATTCATTTTCAGTAAGTTATGAAACTGCAATAAAAAATTATGCCAGACGTGGAATGTTGTGCTCATTTTTAATTCAAACGTTGTCACTGATTTAAAAAAAACGCTGTCAAAATCCTGGACTTTGACAGCGTCGGAAAAGTTAAAAACTATTCTTCCTATGCGGAGTATTTTCTTTATCCGGCTTATCTTATCAACTTTGCCAAAGTGATTTTCATGGTGACTAAAACTTTGGCAAAGTAAGAGGACGGTGGTATGTTTTAAGATTATTATTCCACTCCGGAATATTTTTCTTTATACCGCTTGTAGAGTTCCTTTTGCTGGTTGTTGAGGTCGATCTGGCGGCCGTCGATAAATGCTTCGGTGACATTATTCGTAAGCTGGTCCAGCGCGTCGCCGTCGGAGATGAAGAGGGTGGCGCTTTTGCCTACTTCCAGACTTCCGTAATCCTTGTCGATGCCGAGGATTTTGGCAATATTCAGGGTGATGCTCTGCAATGCTTTTTCCTTATCCAATCCGTAGGCAGCGGTAGTTCCGGCGAGGAAAGGCAGGTTTCTGGCATCGGAGAAATCTTTTCTGGCGCTGTAATCCAGGCCATGTAGAATTCCTTGGTCTGCTACTTTTTTCGCGAATTCATAAGGAAGCCGCGGCGAGGTAGATTCGTTAGGCGGAAGCGAGTGCGGGTTGGTGATGATGAGCGGCATGCCACTTCTTTTGATTTCATCCAAAACACTTTCCAAACCGGAGTTTCCTAAAAGTACTGTTTTCTTTACGCCGTAATCCTGTACGAATTTGATGACCTCCAGAGCTTCATTCGCGCCTGCAACCTCCGCAAACAGAATCTTGTCTCCGCTCAATACGGGCGCAATCGCTTCGAGTTTATAATCTTTAATTCCTGTTTTGGGCTGATAGGCTTTCGCTCTCGCGAAGAGGGTTTTCAGTTCGTTCAGATTGGCGTCCCGGCGTTCCTTCATTTCCTTATTGCGCTTTTCATCTGTAGATTTCCGGTGTTCAGGCCAGGTGAGGTGCAGCACGTTATCGGTGGCAACTACGGCATCCTGCCAGTTCCAGCCGTCGAGGTGCATCACAGAAGAGGTTCCTTTAAGGATTCCGTTGCCCAGAACAGGCTGGGTTAGCAGAACTCCGTTGGTACGTACGGTAGGAATCACATGGCTGTCGGTATTGAAAGCGATGAGGGTGCGCACTTCCGGAACAAATCCATTAGACTCCACAAAATCCACCGTGGCTTTGGTTGCCGAAACTTCCACCAAACCGAGAGAATTATTGACGAGGATGAAACCCGGATAGACATGTTTTCCGGTGGCGTTAATGACTTTTGCGTTGGCAGGAACCGGGGTGTTGATGCCTGTGATTTTTCCTTTGTCGAAAATAATGGAGGCGTTAGGAAGCACGGTTCCTGTTGCGGTATGCAGGGTAGCGCCTGTAATCGCTATGGGTGCCGACTGCTTAGGTGCCGGAGCCGGCCGCTGTGCAGCCACCATCCCCGAAATGCAGACGGAGAATGATAATATTTTATATAAAGACTTTTTCATGTTTTGATTTTAGTTTAGTGCGAATGTGACTCATGTTCTTCACCTTCCAGCGTGTCGCAGTGGTAGAGGACGCGCTGTTTTTTCTCGGCGCTCTGGGTGTTGCCTTTTCCGGCATCTTCGGAGAAGAGCATTTTCTGGATGATTCTGTTTTTCTCGTCTTTCACCATCTGGTCTTTTCGTTGCTGCTGTGCGGCATCGAAATACAGAATTCCGTCTACAAAAGTTTTATCCACGGTCGCGTAAATACTTAAAGGATTATCCGTCCAGAGCACAAGATCAGCGTCTTTGCCGGGTTCAATACTTCCCACTCTATGGTCGATCTGGAGCATTTTCGCCGGATTTAAGGTTACCATTTTCCAGGCCTCTTCCTGGGGGACATTTCCGTATTTCACTGCTTTACCCGCTTCCTGGTTGAGTCTTCTTGCCATTTCCGCGTCATCAGAATTGATTGCCACATTTACGCCCGCCTGCAGCAGAAGTGCCGCGTTGTAAGGGATGGCTTCGCGAACTTCTTCCTTATAGGCCCACCAGTCGGAGAAGGTAGAGGCGTTGGCGCCGTGCTTTTTCATTTTGTCGGCTACTTTATAGCCTTCAAGAATGTGGGTAAAAGTCTGCACGCGGAAATCGAAACGGTCGGCCACATCCATCAGCATGTTGATTTCGCTCTGTACATAAGAGTGGCAGGTAATGAAGCGGTTGCTTTTCAGGATTTCGAGCATGGTCTCCAAACGGAGATCTTTACGGAAGTTTTTATTCGTGCTTTTTTCTTTTTCATATTCCAGGGCGCGGGTAAACCAGAAGTCGAAGGCCTGTTCCACACCTCCTCTCGACTGCGGGAAGCGGTTCGGATTATTGCCCCAGTTGCTTTGCTTCACGTTTTCGCCCAAAGCGAATTTAATATATGGTTTTGCTCCGGGGAACAGCATGTCTTTTGGATCTTCGCCCCATTTGAATTTCACCATAGATGACTGTCCGCCCACCGGATTGGCTGAGCCGTGAAGCTGCTGTGCTGCCGTAACACCACCCGCAAGCTGGCGGTAGAAGTTTACATCATCAGGGTCTATGGCATCGCTCATGC
Source organism: Kaistella yananensis (assembly GCF_026107505.2). Taxonomy (NCBI): domain Bacteria; kingdom Pseudomonadati; phylum Bacteroidota; class Flavobacteriia; order Flavobacteriales; family Weeksellaceae; genus Kaistella; species Kaistella yananensis. Next base: position 52,536 of record NZ_JAPCHZ010000004.1, read on the forward strand.
GCACTTCTCCGGAGTTGTTGGTTCCGGCTTCGTTTACGCCGCGTGCAAGCCCGATATGCGTGTGTTCATCGATGATTCCGCTGGTGAGGTGAAGATTGCTGCCGTCGATTACTGTGGTGTTTCCAGAAGAAAGTCCGGTTCCTACCTGTACAATTTTACCTTTGGAGACTTTTACATCGGCATTTTTAATGATGCCTTTTGCACTGTTGGTCCATACGGTAGCATTTTTAATCAAATAATCCTGCTGGGTAGGAAGCGCTTCCGCCCCGAAGGCAGAAAACGGATACCAGATTTTCCCTGGTTCATCCTTTTTGGCTTTCTCCTCTTTCTTTGCTTCAGGTTCAAAGGCTTTAACAAAACGGATGGTCACCGGAATACTTCTGCCATCTTTGTCTGTTGCCACGGTGGTGCGGTTTTTATAGTCGGTCATCGGAAGCATCAACCGGTAATTCTGCACGGTATCATTGGGCAGTTTCAGTTCGAGCGCCATTTTATAATCGGCTACCGCCAGTTTTGCTTTCCCTTTTTTGTCGTTCTGAATGATTTCTGCTTCTGGCTTTGTGATTTTACCTTTGATCTTCAGGTCATAGGTCTGGTTATTAAGCTGTACCTGATAATCGCCGCGTACGTCGGTATCGGGCATTCGGGTGATGATGTTCTGCTTACCGGAAACCCAGTTTTCATAAATGACGGACTCTTTCGTAAAAAGGTCGTTAGAAACAATGATGAAATTCGCCATAGAACCTTTATTAAGATTTCCGAGCGAGCTGACCTGAAGAATCTGTGCAGGCTTTTCTGTAAGGGACTGCAGGATTTCTTCCTTACTCAACCCTTTTTTATGCAGGTCACGGATGCGGTCCAGAAAGGCATTTTTATCTTTGAGTCTGGACATGGTGAGCGCAAAAGGCACTTTTTCTTTCGCCAGATACACGGCGTTGTACGGCGCCAGTTCCCAGTGTTTCAAATCTGCTACGTCCAAATCCTCCACATTCATGAGATCCTGACTCTGGAACGGTTTAGGATATTCCAGCGGAAGGATGAAGGTTCCGTTGGTGGCTTTCATTTCTTTTGCGCGCTGGTACTCGGTTCCCGAACCTACAAACACAAACTGTGTGGCCGCTTCGTCACCGATGGCATCGGCACGCAGTACATCCCATTTTTCAGAAGTTTCTATAATGGTGGGGAGTTTACGGTAGCGGTTAAAGGCTTCGAGGTTGGTGTTCTTGTTTTCCAGATAACCGGATTTTGCGTACCAGTCGGCATCCAGATAAAGCTGGCGGAGCAGTGCGACCGATCCTACGAGGGAAGAAGGGTAGGCCTGGCGCGAACTTCCTTTACTGAAGGAGAGCATAAGTCCGGCATCTTCCTTAATCACTTTTTCAGAGGAAAGCCCTTCGCCCAGCGTTATAAGTACCGCAGAACCGCGCACGATTCCGTCTTCATTAAAACTCAGTGCCGCTCCGAAGCCCTGCTTCAGGTAGTCCTGAAAATCTTTGCTTTGGTTGGTAAAACTGCTCACGGCACGGGTATCAGCTTTTATGGCATCATTATATGCTGCTGAGGTCGCATCGGTAGGCAGATAGGTGCTGCCGGGGTTGTAATCGTTGCGTTTGGCTTTTTCTACGCCAATGTTTGCATAAGGATCGATAAATGAGGGATAGACAAAAGCTCCGCGTCCATCAATCACCACCGCGTTCTTCGGGATGCTTACTTTTCCGGAAGCCACTATTTTGCCTTCCTGAAATACCAGCACGGCATTATCTACTTTTGTTCTGTAATCCTGGTACAGCGTAATGTTTTTTACGGCGTACACACTGCGGTCTTTTCCCTTGGTGTCATTGGGCCAGAAGCCGACCTGCGCCGAGCCTGACACCATAATCCCGACCGAAACCACCGAGAGTAATTTCTTTAGCATGAAGTATAGGTTTTCTGATTATTGGTTAAAACAGTAAATTTATAAATATTTAGGACTTCAAGCTGCTAATTCATAAAAATAACCGCGCTTTTTTGTGCGGTTATAAACAATTCTTTATTATTTGTACTGATAAATCACTTTTCGGTGATCTAAGTGGGCAGTTTACTAATTATTTATAATGAATGATCTTTAAAATCTTTCCGTCCCGGGGATCAATATCAATTTCAAATGTTCCTCCGAATTCAGGCATTCCGCGGGAGACTAACTTTTCTAACGTGCTATTATTTAAAGTACCTTTCAGTGACCATACTTTATTTCCCAGCAGCCTGACTTCATAGGGTCTTTGATTCTTGATGTGAGATTTGCCATATGTTTTGAATAGAATTTCTTCAGCGATATCAACAGCGGTTTCTTCATTTTTAACAGTGCAGCCGTCGCAGTTGCTAACCTGCTGATTCAGCGCCGTATATCTGTCTGTACTGAAAAATGCTCTGTACACTGCTATTCCCATAACCATGAGTATCAAAAAAATCACTGCTCTTTTCATAGTATTGTCTTGATTGATACATTTTATGCAATCCGCTAAAAGTTAGCGTTCTTTTTCTATGAAAGAAAACACACTTTTCACAAACTCCTCATTATTTTCGTAGTAGAGCAAATGCCCGCCGTTGATTTTCGCCACGCGCTGGTTCGGGAATTTAAACAGTTTATAATGCTCCGGACCTACAGCATGATCCTGCGTTCCGGTCACTACCAAGACAGGGACTTTAATCCCGGGTGTCAGTTTGGTAAAATCCCCATAGTATTCACTGATGTTCCATACGTTATTCCGGAAACCGTTCTCCTCCGGTCTTTTCTCATCAATTTTATTCAACGTATCCATGTTCACTTTGCTGTCGGACAGGAGTTTATACATCAGACCTTTGTCATTCAGTTTGCCCATGGCTTCACCCAATGCGGGCATGTACTGTCCGTCCTTAATTTCAATTTTGCTTCCGGTAAGTTGGTTCGCATACAAAACCTGACTCATCACCGAATCGTTGAGGTAAAGTGTACTGCTTACCAGGATTAAACCTTTCAGATGGCTGCCGTATTTCGCTGCGTAGCTGGTTGCGATAATCCCGCCGAAAGAGTGCGCCATAAGATATACCTTGTCTGCGCCCAGCTTTTTACGGATATCTTCAATATCCTCCACCATGCGGTTTACGGAATAATCATTGGTTGCTGAGGCTCCGGAACGCCCGCTGCCGCGCTGGTCGTAATACACCATTTTGAGGTGGGTTTCCAAACGGTTGCCTTTCAGGTTTTCGAAGGAATCGCTCCACATGCCGGGGCCGCCGTGCACATAAATGCAAAGGTCGCCAGTGCCCGAAACTTTGGTAAAAAGTTTGGTACCGTCGGAAGTTTCAGTGAAAAAGGGGGTAGTAGTTTCTGCTTTTTTAGAAATCGTTTGGGCTAAGAATAACTGCGCCAGTACAATCAACACTGCGGAGAGGTACTTTGTTATCATAGAAGAATGGTTATTAGTTTTAGTTTTTATACAGCGATTGGTAGCACCTCCGGTTTTTTTTGTTACAGGATAACAAAAAAAATAATAGAGAAAGCTTTGAGAACCGTCACTTAAAAATCAAACCACCGCCCCGCATACCTGAACACCATAAAAAAGGAGATAGCCATACAGCAGAACAATGGGCAGGGCGTAATACCATTTTGTCGGCAGTTTTTGGTTGCTGTTGATTTTCGTTTTAATATCGGCAATTACGTATTCTGGAATCAGACTTAAAGTTGTTTTAATGAGCAGGAACAATAATGAGGTCATCCAGCAGGCCCAGAACGGGGATGAAATCCGAAATCAGATCTATGGGACTCAGCAGATAGGCTATGGTGAGACCGGCCACGATCTTGGCTGAAAGTGGCGTGCGGCTGTCGAAGAGGGCATGGTAAATGGGAACCGTTTCCTGCTTCAGTTTTTTTACGTTCTCTTTGAGTTTCTGCAACATGAACTTTAAAGTAACGAATTCTGTTCCATTTAATGCAACAAAAAATCAACGGATCAAATGTGTAACAAAACAATAATCTCCCTTACTGATTAAAAAAACAATAACCGTGTACGAAAAACTGAGAACCCACAAGCTGAATCAATGGCTCATTATCCATCTGCGCTATCTGTTAGGCGTAGCTTTCCTGCCTTCCGGGCTTACCAAAATTGTAGGCAACAGATTTACCCAGATTTCAACAGATCACCCCATCGGGTTCTTTTTCGAAGGACTTTATCAGTCCGGCATCTATTATAATTTCATAGGAGTAGCGCAGGTTCTTGCAGCTTTACTGTTGATGACCCAAAGATTCGCTACCTTAGGTGCAGTCGTCTATTACAGCCTTATTGTTAATATCTGGCTCATTACCGTCAGTCTGTCCTTTAAAGGTACCTGGGTCATTACGTCACTCATGCTTTTGGCCTGCACCGTATTGCTCGTCTGGGATTATCAGAAGCTGAAAGGGATCTTTGCCTACAACACCGCGCCAAAGATCACCCTATACCCCGATCCGGACCGCCTATGGCAGGCCGCAGGCATCATCTATTTCGTATTTATTCTCGCTATGTCTGCCTTTCCTGCTGACCGTCTGTTTCCGAAGATTAGCGCTGTAATGGTGGTGATCACCTTTGTCGTCTCCAATAGAATTGCCTATAAAAGATATAAAAAGGGGAGAAAGTTCATTGAAGACATCAATCCCACGATGCAACAAACGAAACAATAAATCCCAGGAACAGTAAGGTAAGACCGATGATTCTGGTCACCTTTGCAAACTTCTGATAGTTCGTTTCGTTATTCCTTTTATCGTAGTGATCTACGATAACCGAAATAAAATTAGCCGCACCAAAAATAAAAGCACCGTAAATCAGCGTGCAGGCAGCACCGTGGAAATGTATTCCTTTCCCTCGTTTGCCGGGAATATAAATATCATCATTAAACCATCCGTAAGTGCCGTAAATAAGTAGTGCAGCAGCGAACAGTATGCATTTCATTCTTTCCTCTTCTGATATATGATTGGGCGTATGGGTGTTTTCTTTTGAATCTTTCATCTAATGAAATAAATTGGGTGCGGTTAGCTTAATGCTGTTATTTAAACTCTCTGCTGCCGCACGAATTTTATACTTTCGGCTCATAGGATACCATGCTTTACGTAAAAATGGGAAATTTAGCTGATATTGTGACCACGCGAAAGGATTCGCGCGGTAGCGGGGGGATCCCGTTTGAATTATCCTTTCTTTATGTTGGGCTTTTGGTTATAATTATTGTCATCCTTAGCCGTTTCATTTCCCTGGCAGCACCTTCATATATTTTTAAACTGAAATATGAGTTTCCCAAGAAAACCTTCTTAATAATGACCTGGGGTGGCCTTCGCGGTGGCATATCTATAGCATTGGCATTGTCTCTGGCGTCAAATATGGAGCGGAATCTGATCGTTTCTATTACTTATATCGTTGTTCTGTTTTCTATAATTGTTCAAGGACTCACCTTGGGGAAATTAGTCAAAAGGCTGAAATAGAAGGGTTTGATAAGGGTTTTTCTTTGTCGCTAGCATTGGTAAGGTTAAGAAGAGCACAATACGAAATATAGATCATGTAAGCGCCGCAAAACAATTTTATGAGCCCTGACATCGATCTTTAATCATTTTTACATTATTAGCACAAAAATAAAGGCGTGAACAGGTACTGATTATAATTTTTAATTATTGTTCTGCCGGAGTTCTAATTTCAAAAACAGTAAAATAAGCCGTGGCGGGATATTTGATATTTCACCTCAAGCCGCTTGAGTATTTCAGCTTCGCCTAAACGTACTGAATATTACAGCAATTCAAAAAATACTTTTAGCAATAATAAATTTACGTTCTCTATGGATCAATATCTGATTATTTTAGTAATACTCGGCGCTGCCATTTTCAGTGTGACATGGATGCCCAAAATTTCAAAAAAAACTGGCATCTCGTACTCTATTTTTTATGTAGCAACAGGGTTTGCACTTTATCTACTGGCTCCCGATCTTCTGCCAAACCCAATGCCTCAAAAAAATGAAAATCTGACGCTTCATTTAACCGAGTTGATTGTTATTATTTCGCTTATGGGTACTGGGATCAAGATCGACCGAAAATTTTCTTTTAAAACCTGGTCATCCCCGTTGAAACTTGTAAGTTTTACCATGTTATTGTGTATTGGTGTAGCAGCGGTAATGGGCTATTATTTTTTAGGTTTCAGTCTTGCTTCAGCAGTACTTCTTGGTGCTGTTCTTGCTCCGACGGATCCTGTCCTCGCATCGGATGTACAGGTGGGACCTCCAAATGAGGGAATGAAATCAGAGACCAAATTTGCGCTCACGTCAGAGGCTGGACTCAATGACGGAGTCGCTTTCCCATTTACCTGGCTTGCCATTACTATTGGTCTTATGTTCACAGGCAAAGAAAGCAGCTTTTTAGAGTGGTTTGCTCTTGATGTTATCTACCGAATAGTTGCCGGTATTGTGATCGGATTTCTATCAGGCAAAGGTTTTGGCATTTTGTTATTCAGAGTGTCCAAAAAATATGAGATCCTAAGAACCAGAGATGGTCTGGTGGCAGTTGCTGCTACTTTACTAGTGTATGGTATAACAGAAATTGTTCATGGTTATGGATTTATTGCAGTTTTTATCTGTGCAATCACACTAAGGCATTTTGAGAAAGATCACCAGTATCACGATACACTTCATTCTTTCACCGATCAGATAGAAAGGCTGCTAGTCTGCCTGCTACTGATTATTTTCGGAGGAGCATTAGCAATGGGTATTCTAGAACCCATAACTTTGAAAATGGTTGTGTTTTCGGTAACTTTCCTGCTAATAGTAAGACCTGTCTTTGGATGGCTGGCATTGAGTTCCTCAAAAATGAAAAACAAAGAAAGGCTGGCGATCGGATTTTTTGGCATCCGTGGGATGGGTTCGATATTCTATCTTGCATTTGCTTTCAGCAAATATAATTTTGAACATCAGGATGAATTGTGGGCTGCTGTTTCTTTAACGATCCTCTTTTCAATTTTGATTCATGGCCTTACGGCGACGCGTGTTATGGAATATCTTAAAAGAGAAGCATAGGATCAGTAATACAGGGTTCTACAGAAAAAAACCTCACATTTTAAGAAAATATATTGTTCCTGACCGCAGTAACGTATCCTTAGCGTATTGATGGCCTTGAATTCAATTATAATGATTTTGAATCTACATAATAAATTCTCTGTAATACTAAATGATATATTAGCGCACCTGAAAAGTAGCAGATAATATACCTGTTGTGCATTTAGGAATTAAAAAAAAAAAAGATTGTCCATTTGATTAAAAAATCGTATATTTAATTGATTACCAAGTCATTAAATACATGAACAATCTTATTCAAAACTACAAAATTATTTTAAAAGAATTGACAAACACCTGTAAATACATTACTACAAGTAAGCAAATTAGGCTTCCAAAAATGTCTGATTTGGAACTTGTGGCACTCAACCTCACCGCAGAATATATGTCTATTAACTCTGAACTACAGTTATTTAGATACATTTCAGGGACTGATTTGGAGGGAAGAATTGAAAGGAGTGTCTACAATAAAAGGAAAAGAAAACTTTTTCCCTACATTGAAAAAATCAGAGAAACCTTGAGCAGCAAGTTTTCGGATTTCACCGATGTCTTTATTGTGGATTCCACCCCCGCTGCCGCACGAATCCTTTCGTGTGGCCTCAAATTATACTACTTCAAATTCAACAGCGTCCCACTACCACTCCCCAGCGTGGTCGTCGGCATCACGCCGTCCCATTTCAGCACGCGCTGATATTCCACATAAGTAGGGGTAATTTCCTGCTGCTTCAGGCTGATCGCCTTGGCATCGGCCTGCGCCCGGATTACAATAGAGGCTGAATCTCCTTTTGCCAGCTGGATTTTACGCTGCGCATCGGCCTGCGCGACACGTGCCTGAGCTTCCGCTTTAATCGCGTCGGCATCGGCAGTTGCCTTGTCTTCAATCGACTGGCGGATGGCTTTCGGCGGCTGGATATTGGTCTTCAGCTGCGAAACCATAAACCATTTTCCGATTCTTTTATTCACTTCCGACAGGATTTCCGCTTCATAGGTTTCCCGGTTGTTGAAGAGGTAATCAATCGAATGCCTGTTCGCCACATCATTGATGGCCCCAATGATGGCGTTGTTCAGCCAACCGTCCTGAATGGCTTCCAGTCCGCCTTTTTTATAAGTGGACCTAAGATTGGTAAACATATCCGACGCCGTAGATTCCTTCACCGAATAGTTGAACGAAGGCTTGATCGGGCACGGGAAACCGCCTTTGGCCACGATAATGGATTCTGGATATTCGATATGGCGCTGGTCGAGCGGAATTTCCTGGATTTCCTGGGTGTATTTGTTATAGAACACGACGCCCGAAACTTCTTCGGTATCGGAAACCCCTCTCCGGTCGCCGAGCAAGTTGATGAGCAGGCCTTTGTGTCCGACGCTGATCACGTCGTAATTCATGGGCTGTATGAGTGCCGCGAGTGCCGCCAGCAGGATAAAGGTGACGGGTTTCCATTTCACGCCGTTGGGCATCTGTTTGCCGTTTTTATCGGGTGGGGAGTAGGTGAGGATATCAAGTTTTTTGGTAATGATTCCGATGGTCACCACAAGGGCGATGAGGACAAGAAGCAAAAATGTTAAGGACATAAATAATTTTTAAAATGTAAGTCTTAAAGATAATCATTTCGCCGAATCCTGCAAAAAAGGCAAACCGTAACACCTGACATCAACTGACGCTGCCGAACGTTTACCGCAAAAGGAACAAAACGCTGACGCGTGAAAGCTTGAAAGCGTGCAAAAAATTTAGGGATATGGAATTTTTATGGATGCTGGATGACCGCAAAAGAGGCAAAAGGCTGACGGGTGAAAGCTGTTCAAAAGCGTGCAAAAAATTTGGAATATTGAATTTTTACGGATGATGGATGACCGCAAATGAGCAAAAGACTGACGGCTGAAAGCTGGTCAAAAGCGTGCAAAAAATTTAGGGTTATTGAATCCTTATGGATGACTGCAACAAGCTCAAAAACGGAAGAAATTCTCAGCCGTCTCAACCGGATTTTCTGAGTCTGAAAAACCCTCCAACATCGAACAGTATACGAACAGTGGATATACAATGGATATAGAAAGGATATAGAAAGGATATACAGATTATGGGTCAACTACGGCTCAACCTCAGCTAAGTCTTTGCTGTAAGTCGTTTTAAAGGATTTAATGGGCAGAAAACAGCAGTTTTGGGAATGATGATGAAAACATCAGCTGCTATGAAATCAGAAGGTGTAAAAATAATAAATATTTGTCGGTTGTAAAGATTTTTTGTTGTTAGAGCCTTTATTTTCACTGCTCTCCTAAAAGTAGTGCAATAAAAAAACGCCCTGCAGGTGCAGAGCGTTTTAGCAGTATGGCTATTTTCTAAAGACTCATGAAGAGTTTTGGATTTACCGGTGTATTGTTTTTGTGCACTTCGTAGTGAAGATGAGGTCCTGTAGAACGTCCGGAATTACCGGACTTCGCGATTACCTGATTTACTTCTACCGTTTCGTTGGCTTTCACGCTGATGGTAGAAAGGTGTCCGTATAGCGTGGCAAGACCGTTGCCGTGGGAAAGGATCACGCAGTTTCCGTATCCGCCTTTCTGGCCTGCGAAAATCACTGTGCCTCTTGCCGCAGCACGTACATCGGTGCCGTACGCCACCGCAAAATCCATCCCTTTGTGGAACTGGATCTGCTCCGGTTCAGCAGGTGTGTTATTCTTTTCATTCTTCGCTTCCGGTGCTTTTACCAGTGTTTTTCTAATGATGTTTCCGGCGCTGTCTTTTTCCTCAATATACTGCGGTTCAGCGGTGGTTTCTTTTTTCGCGGGCGTTAACGATGCGAGCAGAATATTTCTTACCGGGATCGGGTTGATTCTTTTCCCGAAATTCGAGGAAATATAACCTTCGGTTGGGTTACCCAGCGGCACCTGCTGCAGTTTGTTCTGCAGATCCATTAGGTATTGGCTATAGCGGTTGGTCTGTTTTGCAAGATATACGGCATTCGAGATGCTGTCCTGCGCCAGGGTGGCAATTTTACCGTCGGTAATGTCTTTTGCAGCAAGAAATGAGTTCAGTTCTCTTACGGTATAATCTACCAGGGCGAGGTTGTTCTTCATTTCCAGATAATCCACACTGTCTTTCTGGGTATTGATCTTTACCAGATTCACTTCATAGGATTTATCATCTTTCTCTGAGTAGAGTTTGCCAATAAACAGTGCCTGTCCAAAAATAATGAGTAAAAATGCGCCTAAAAGCACGTTTACTTTCTTTTTGTTGCTTAAAAAATTCTTCATTCTTTAGAGTTGGGGTACTTTAATTCTTAATTTTTCGGATGCAAAAATAAATAAAAATATTTAATCGCATATAAAGCTTTAGATGTCAATCTATTATTAAAGATTCTGAAGAAAATGTTAATGATTTAATAAAAAATGACCGGTTTTATTTTCGTTGCAAATCTTTTGTTTAGTTCCGCACTTTCGTATCTTTGTAAATCAACTGATCATTATGGCTAAAAAAGAAGAAACGCCTGAACAGGTGGTAGGCGTGGTAGGGAGCGGCAGTTTTGCGACTGCTATTGTGAAGATGCTTACAGAAAACTGCAAAGTGGTGCACTGGTGTGTACGGAACGAATTTGTAAAAGGAGCGATAGAGCTGCGGCACCACAACCCAAATTATCTTACCGCGGTAAGGTTTGATATTAAATCCCTGAAACTTACCACCGATATCAACGAATTGGTTTCAGCCTGCGATATCGTAGTGTTGGCAACACCCTCCATTTACCTGGCGGATACCTTAGATAAAATGACCTGCGATTATAGCGACAAAATCTTCGTTTCCGCCATCAAAGGTATCGTACCGAAAGTAAATGATGTAGTGGCCCATTATCTGCGCGATGAATTCAAGATTGGGTTCCGCAACCAGGCCGTAATTGCAGGGCCGTGTCATGCAGAAGAGGTGGCCATGGAAAGGCTTTCTTACCTTACCATTGCTACGGTAGAGGATCATAAAAAGATGCTTCACAATAAGTTCGCCTCCCATTTTATCAAAGTGAACTGCAGTTGCGATATCCTGGGGAATGAGTACAGCGCGATTCTTAAAAATATTTATGCCATCGGTGCCGGTATCGCGAGCGGACTGGGATATGGCGACAACTTCACCGCGGTTTTTGTATCCAATGCCATCCGCGAAATGGAAGTGTTTCTGGAAGGAATCCATGAGATGCCGCGTGATGTGAATGAAAGCGCCTATCTGGGCGACTTACTGGTAACCGCTTACTCGCTGTTTTCAAGAAACCGAAGTTTGGGAAACCTTATCGGGAAAGGCTATACTGTAAAATCAGCCATCCAGTCGATGAACATGATTGCTGAAGGGTATTACGCAGCAGATTCCATTTACAAAACGGCAAAAGAGAAGAAGATGAAGACGCCGATTATCGATACGATTTACGCCATCCTTTACGAAGGGAAAAACGCCGAGAAACAGTTCCGCAAACTCACGACGAAACTGAACTGACAGTGATCACCAATAAACCGCGATTTTTTTTAACACTTTTTAAAAATTAATCCTTTGCTTTTAAAATAAAAGAATACCGTTATGCCAGATTCTCTTACTAAAAAAACACCAAAGCCCAAATACGATGTAATCCTTATTGGAGGTGGAATTATGAGTGCAACGCTGGCAACCCTGCTTCACGAATTCGAACCGGGGCTTAAAATTGCTATTTTCGAAAGGCTGGGGCGTTTTGCTCAGGAAAGTTCAGCTGCGTGGAACAATGCCGGTACAGGGCATTCCGCCTTCTGCGAGCTTAATTATACCCCTATAAAAGAAGACGGAAGTATCGATATTTCCAAAGCTGAAGAGATTGCAGAACAGTTTGAAATCTCCAAACAGTTCTGGGCCTATCTGGTAAAGAAAGAATATATCCAGAGTCCGAAACAGTTTATCACATCGTGCCCGCACATGAGTCTCGTATTTGGGCCTTCGGATGTAGAATTCCTGAAGAAACGCCATGAAGCCATGACTCAGTCGCACCTCTTTCAGGGGATGGAGTTTACTGCCGATCACGACCAGCTCCGCGAATGGATTCCTCTGGTGATGCAGAAAAGAAACAGCCACGAAATACTGGCAGCTACCAAAATGGATATGGGCACCGATGTAAATTTCGGCACGCTTACCAGAAAGCTGGGGCGTTTTCTGGCAGATGATTCGAATGTGGATGTGTTTCTTTATCATGAAGCCAAAGAACTCGAACTGCGTGATGACGGAAAATGGGCCGTAGAAGTGCGCGACAGGCTTCACCAGCACAGCCAGGAAGTAGTGGCCGATTTTGTATTTATCGGGGCCGGCGGTTATGCATTGCCGCTGCTGGAAAGTTCGGATATTCCTGAAAGTGAAGGCTACGGTGGTTTTCCGGTTTCCGGGGAATGGCTGGTGTCCCATAATCCGGAACTTATAGAAAAACATCACGCAAAAGTGTACACCCTGGCTTCCGTAGATGCACCGCCAATGAGCGTTCCGCATCTGGACTTACGGGTAATCGACGGCAAGAAAGCCTTGCTCTTCGGGCCTTTCGCAGGCTTCTCAACCAAATTCCTAAAAGAAGGCAGTTACCTGGATCTACCGGAAAGCATTAACTTCAAAAATATCCGCTCGCTGTTTGGTGCGTGGTGGCATAACCTGCCTTTAACCCAGTACCTCGTGAGACAGGTCGCCATGACCAAAGCCCAGCGGGTACAGCATCTGAGGGAATTCATTAAGGATGCCAATGAAAAAGACTGGGAGCTGAAAGTAGCCGGACAACGCGTGCAGATCATCAAGAAAGACGAAGAACTTGGTGGAAAACTCGAGTTCGGTACTGAAGTGGTGGTGAATCAAAACGGGACCATTGCATCACTTTTAGGCGCATCACCCGGTGCATCCACTGCAGCACACGCTATGATTCAGGTGCTGGAGAAATGTTTCCCCGAAAAGCTGCAGAATGAATGGAGAGAGAAGCTGCTCGAAATCATTCCCACTTACGGACAGAAACTGACCGACAATCCGGAACTTACCGCGCAGGTACGCAGATACACCAAAGAAAAACTGGAGCTTGATTATTAAGTTTAACCACTAATTTAACTGTCGTCTGCTCATCACTCATCAATTTTACCAATGCCCACCATCACCAAACCCGAAATCTGCCAGGAAATACTGGAAGCCCTTCAGACCGAAGTGCAGGAAGAGAAGCAGGTGATTGTTCACTGCTGTTATCCCGCAACTTTTTATGTTGGCAATTTAATCCGCATCTGGCAGTCGACTTTTCTGGTTGATGAGCGCTTACATCACAAGAGCCACCTTATTCATCATGAAAACATCAGCCTCTTCCCGTACTGGACTCCCGTGCCACCTATGAAAGATTTCTGGTTCACCCTTATCTTTTCCGGACTTCCGAAAGAATGCAGAAGCTTCGATTTAAGAGAAGAGATTCCTGAAGAAGGCGGTTTCCTGGTGAAAAACATCAAGAGAAACGCGACCGATGTGTACCGTGTAAAGATTTCGTGAAGACTAAAATTAAAAAAACCTAACGCCATATTCCATCTCCTGTGCTGAATGCCAAACCCTCGCTTATTATGAAAAAACTTACGGTAATCCTGCTGCTGATATCCACCTTCGCCTTTTCCCAATCCGAAAAGAAACAGATCGCGGAGATAAGGAAATTCCAGAAAGAACTCAACGATGGGTACACGAATAAAAAAGAGACTCCTTTGCGGGGCGATAATTACACCAATTTCACTAAACATCCGTTCTTTCCGATCGATTTAAAATACAGGATTAACGCGCAGTTTGCGAAAACAGAAAATGCTGTTCCTTTCGATCTGCCGACGTCTTCCGGAAAAACAATGCCGTACAAAGAATATGGGAAAGCAACTTTTGCACTGAACGGCGCTACTTACATTTTGAGTATTTACCAAAGTCTGGATCTGGTGAAGACGCCCGGCTATGAGGATTATCTTTTCCTGCCGTTCCGCGATGAAACCAACGGGACCGATACCTATGGCGGCGGAAAATATCTTGATTTAAGAATCCCGAAAGGGAAGGAGATCGTTATTGATTTTAACCAGTCGTACCAACCTTACTGTGCTTACAATGCCTACGATTACAGTTGCCCGATTGTTCCTGAAGAGAATTTTTTACCTGTGAAAATTGAGGCTGGGGTGAAATATGAAGATGTTTACCATCACTAAGGATTTTTCATGGCATAGAAATGGCTTTTCCATCCCATAATTAAAAAAAAATAAACGATGGAACCTAACAAACGAAACAAACCGGCAACACTTATCATTATTGCTGTTGCCGTAATCGCAATGCTGATTATCTTCTATTTTATACTGCTTGCCATATTCCCGGATCTTTTCCAGACCTTGCCGACCGGCGAAGTACAGCCGGTTACGAACTAAATTTTTGCGAGAAACTCTTCAAAAGCGGGTACTGCAGATACCGTACCGTCGCTCTCAATTTTGTTGAGCTTTAAGGTTTCTATGGTGTTGATAGAATTTTCATCGAAAGGTTTCTGAACCCGGACATAATTTTCTGTAAAGCCATACATCACCCCATTTTTGTTTTCGTGTTCCCAAAGAACGGGTAAGGTTTTGCCTATTTGGGTGCGGTAAAACGCCATTTTCTTTTTCTCGGAAAGGATTCTGAGCATCTTGCTGCGCTGTTTTCTTTCAGGAATTGGTACCACGCCCTGCATTTCAGCAGCTTCCGTGTTTTCTCTCTCAGAATAGGTAAAAACGTGCAGATAAGAAATCGGAAGTTCATTCAGGAAATTATAGGTTTCCAAAAACTTCTCTTCGGTTTCGCCCGGAAATCCTACAATTACATCGACGCCAATACACGAGTCCGGCATTACTTCTCGGATTTTTGCAATTCTGTCGGTATACAGTTTGGTAAGATAACGTCGTTTCATAAGCTTCAGCAGGTCATCGCTTCCGCTCTGTAACGGAATGTGAAAGTGGGGTACAAAGCTTTTGCTTTTTGCAACCAGTTCAATGCTTTCGTCCTTTAGAAGATTCGGCTCAATGGAAGAAATCCTTATTCTTTCAATCCCTTCCACCTTATCAAGTTCTGAAATTAGGTCAAGAAACGTATGTTCGTGTTTTTTATTTCCGAATTCACCTTTACCGTAATCGCCGATATTTACACCGGTTAAAACGATTTCCTTAATTCCTTTGCTGGCGATTTCCATAGCATTTTTCACGACATTTTCAATGGTATCGGAACGGGAGATTCCACGCGCCAAAGGAATGGTGCAGTAGGTGCATTTGTAATCGCAGCCATCCTGAACCTTAAGGAAGGCACGGGTACGGTCGCCAATCGAGTAGCTTCCGATGAAGAAATCAGCTTCATCGATTTCGCAGGAGTGAATGAGGCCGTGGCTTTCGGTTTTCTGCAAGTCATCAAGATAACTCAGGATGTTGAATTTTTCTTTGGCTCCCAAGACCAGATCTACGCCTTCAATAGCAGAAATCTCCTCAGGTTTCAACTGGGCGTAGCAGCCCAAAATCACCACCAATCCGTCGGGGTTGGCTTTCATGGCCCGTTTTACGTGAAATTTACATTCGCGGTCTGCGTTTTCGGTCACCGAACAGGTGTTGATGACATATACACTGGCTTTCTCATCAAAGCTTACCTTTTCATAGCCTGCGCCGGTTAGCTGGCGGGCAATGGTTGAGGTTTCTGCGAAATTTAATTTGCAGCCAAGGGTGTGAAAAGCAGCGGTTTTGGGGGTTGAATGTTCCATAATATGAGGGTGCAAATTTACGATTTTTTTTTAACCCGCTTCAGAAGTCGGGATACAGAAAAAACCACAAGGGCTTTGTGGTTTTAACTGAATGAAAAAATTATGAAAAAGTTACTTTTAAAGTCTATTATACCTGAATGATTTTGGTATACGCCTCGGCTTCTAAACCCCATGCACACGATTTTGCTTCGTGGGACAAATAAGCGATTTTGCGGTGTTCTGTATCGAAAATCCTTACGCCTTCCAGATTAAGTTGGTCGCTTCTGTAGAGGTGAAGGCTTACCGAAGTATCGTCTTCATTGTTAATAATGGAGTGGATGCCCGCGAGTTCCTCCGTAAAAATGTCGCCTTCGCCGCCTACCGACAGGGAATTGAATTCGATGAAATTTGAGTTTTCCCGGTAGTTAACAACCCCGAGGCTGCCTTTGAGGATTTTTATTCTGCCGTCGTAGTTTCCGTGATCGTGAATCGCAGTACAGCTGTCGCTTCCCCAAACGGTAAGTACAGCAAACGGGTCATCTTCGAAAACAGGGATTCTGATAAAAATTTCTTCGCTAACTTTTCTTTCGGAAAGGTGGAAAACTGAATCAAAATCGCTGTAGGAAAACGTAAAGAGCAGATCACAGATTTCGTTAAAATTCAGCCGCTTCTTGATCCTTAGATCATCGAGAACATGGCTTAAACCGGGATCATCGAATGGAGTTTTCATCACTTAAAATTTGATACCGTAAAGTTACGTACCCAAAATCTTAAGCGCTGAAAATCAGATGTGATTTATATCAACGCTGACTTTTATCACTCGTTTAATTTTTATATTCATCGCGCACTTCCGGATCCTTTGCGTAACACACCGGAGATGAATTCTGAGGGATTTCTTCAGGTTCTTGTTTCTTCAGCATTTCACTATGATGTTTACCTGATTTGGATTTCGGGATAAAGCGGTTTTTCCAGTCGTCGTTTTTAATAATTTTAGCCGCGTAAATAATCTGCCCGATATGATACGTATAATGTGCCAGCTGCTGGAGAACCGCATCCAACACGGTATGTTTCTCGCCGCGGATTGAAATGCTGTTATGAATATTCCCGTCGGTGATTTGATTTAAAGCTTCCAAAAGTACCGCCCAGCCATTTTCCCAACATTTGAGCATTTCTTCTCTGGACTGGAGTTCAATGATGAATTCCGCATCGCGGTTGCGCCATGATTTATCGCCGTCTTCGGTAACGAAATCTGTCCAGCGTGAAATTAAGTTTTCCGAAATATGCTTTACGATTACCGCAATGGAATTGCTCTCCTGATTCGGCTGCCAAAACAGCTGTTCATCACTCAGCTGTGCAAAGGTTTCATCGCCCAGCGCTTTGTAGTAAAGAAAACGTTTGATAAATAATTCTTTCATGGGGTGTCTTTTTGAACGGCCCTGAATCAAAATTACGGAATATTTCCAAACCAAAAGCATGATGAGGTTAGTCCGTACGGGAAATCTGTTTCCGTTCCCGTAATATCCAAAGAAATATGATAAGAATTATGATTAAGGAAATTTAAACCTGAATAATTTTCAGCAGCAATTTAAATATTTACCTTTGTAGCTTAATTTTTATGAAAAGAGATATTATGGATTTTAAAAATTTTACAATGCCCTTCAGCATTAACCCTGAATATTCTAAAAAAGTAGCTTATTTCTCCATGGAATTTGCGATTGATCAGGCGCTGAAAATATACTCCGGCGGACTTGGGTTTTTAGCAGGCTCGCACATGAGAAGTGCCTATAATCTGAAACAGGATCTTGTGGGGATCGGAATTTTATGGAAGTTCGGTTATTATGATCAGGCAAGAAACCACGACCAGACTTTGCAGCCAACATGGACCAAAAAAATGTATTCGTTTCTTCAGGATACCGGAATCAAATTCCAGATCGAGATTCACTCTGCGCCGGTTTGGGTAAAAGTTTGGTATCTGGATCCCGAAACTTTCCATACGGCACCCATGTTTTTACTTTCCACAGATGTTCCGGAAAACGATCACGTTTCAAAAACTATTTGCCACAGAATTTACGATGCCAACGAATCTACAAAATTGGCGCAGTATATTCTTTTGGGTAAAGGCGGCGCGAAGTTGCTCGATATGATGAATTTTGAAAGAGATGTTTACCATCTTAATGAAGCACACGGGCTTCCGGCAGCATTCTATCTGCTGAAAAAATTTGGCGGCGATTTAGAGAAAGTAAGAGAAAAACTGGTATTCACCACCCACACCCCGGAAGAAGCCGGAAACGAAAAACACAACCTTCATTTATGTCACGATATGTCGTATTTCTCCGGTCTTACGACGGAAGAAGTGAAATCTATTGAAGGAGTGGAAGATGACCGTTTTAACCATTCACTTTGCGCTTTAATAATGGCAAGAGTGGCCAACGGTGTTTCCCAGCTGCACGGTGTTGTTTCGAGAGAAATGTGGAGCAAGTATTCTAAAATCTGTGAAATCAAAGCCATTACCAACGCACAGGAATTTAAATACTGGGCAGATAAACCGCTGTACGACGCCAAAGACGAGAATGATGATATGCTTTTCGATTTCAGAAAAAAACATCTGAAGAAAAGAATGTTCAGAATTGTAGCCGACCAAACCGGAAATCTCTTCGATCCCAATGTTTTCACCATCGTGTGGGCCAGAAGATTTGCAGGTTATAAAAGAGCCGATTTGCTTCTTCACGACAAAGAACGTTTCGAAAGGCTTCTGAACAACCCGAAATATCCGGTTCAGATTATCTGGGCAGGGAAACCATATCCGATGGATTACAGTGCGATTTCAACCTTCAATACCCTGGTTGAAGAAAGCAAATACTATAAAAATATGGCGGTACTTACCGGCTACGAACTGGCTTTGAGTAAATCACTAAAGCAGGGTTCTGATCTGTGGCTGAATAATCCAAGAGTTCCGCGGGAAGCTTCTGGAACTTCAGGAATGACGGCTTCTATGAACGGATCAGTGAACCTTTCTACCGATGACGGATGGATTCCTGAATTCGCCAAAAACGGCGTAAACGGGTTCGTAGTTCCGCAGGCAGATTACAAAAACGACAGCGTGTACGATCAGGATAACTTCGATCTGGAAAACCTGTATAATATTCTGGAAAATGAAATCCTGCCGATGTATTACGACCGACCTGATGAATGGAGAAAAATTCAGCACAACGCGATGGAAGATGTTAAAAGAGATTTCAACAGCGACCGTATGGCAGACGAATATTACAAACAGATTTACGCATAACCGCTGAGGTTATCCAAAAATTCAATATTAAAATCCGGGAAAAACTTCCCGGATTTTGTTTGTTGGGTAGCTAAATAAAATCTGAATGACCGCCATCCAGCGGAATCGTGGCTCCGGTAAGATAGGCTGCAAGGTCTGAAGCCAGAAAAGCAGCAAGATAACCATATTCTTCGGGTTTTCCGGCGCGTTTCATCGGAGTCTGGCCCAGCATTCTTTTTTTGGCTTCCTCGGTAGAAATATTTAGTGTTTCGGCATTTCCGGTGTAGAGGCTTTTCATTCTTTCGGTATCAAAAAGTCCGGTAAGCACTGTATTGACGGTAATATTTTCTTCAGCAACCATTTTCGAAAGCGTTTTCATCCAGCTTACTACCGCAATCCGCATTGTGTTGCTCAAAACCAAATGATCTGAAGGTTGTTTCACATATTTTGAGGCCACATTGATGATTCTTCCAAACTTATTTTTCTGCATTTCCGGAAGGGCTGCCTGTGTTAGATAAACCGTGTTCTGAAAGAGCAAATCGAACGCCTGCTGAAAATCTTCTGTGGAATTTTGGAGTGAATTTCCGGTTTTGGGTCCGTTGGTATTGTTAACCAGAATGTCGATGGAGTTTAGTTTGAAATAATCATCATAAACCTTTTTCGTTCCTTCAAAATCCATGTAATCTGTCACGAGATACTGATGTTTCTGGCCGTTAGAGGAATCCAGTTCTTCAAGAACGTTTTTAAGTTTATTTTCATTTCGGGAAACAATGGTCACTTCAGCACCCAGTTGTGCGAACTGCAGTGCAACTGCTTTTCCTATTCCGTCTGAAGCTGCGCCGACCAAGGCTTTTTTTCCGGCCAAATCAATAATCATATCAAAAATTTTCTGTCATAAAAGTAGGTATTCCGAACAGTTTTAAAAAAGTTTTTAAGATTTTTAACAATCAATTTTGCGCATCAAAATCTTATATTTGCATCATGATTAACAGCGACCAGGTTAAAGACATCAAATCCAGGATTGAGGATTTGTATAAATATCTTCAGATCGAAAAAAAGAAGATCGAAATCTTCAATGATGAAGAGAAAACCGTTTCACCGGAATTTTGGGACAACCCGAAAGAGGCCGAAGCGTTTATGAAACAGCTTCGCTCCAAGAAAAAATGGGTGAGTGATTATGAAGAAATCTTCACACGGTATGAAGATTTGCAGGTTCTGATGGATTTTGCGAAAGAAGACCCCGATTCCGAAAAGGAACTGGAGGAAGCTTTCCCGCTTTTGGTTCAAAAAGTTGAAGACCTGGAATTCAGAAATATGCTTTCCAATGAGGGTGACGAGCTTTCAGCGGTGCTGCAGATTACCGCCGGCGCAGGCGGAACAGAATCCTGCGACTGGGCATCAATGCTGATGAGAATGTACACGATGTGGGCTGAAAAGCAGGGTTACAAGATCCGGGAGCTGAATTATCAGGAAGGCGATGTTGCCGGCGTGAAAACGGTAACGCTGGAAATCGACGGTGAATTTGCTTTCGGTTATCTGCGCGGTGAAAATGGTGTTCACCGTTTGGTAAGAATTTCACCTTTCGATTCCAACGCAAAAAGACACACCAGCTTTGTTTCTGTGTATGTTTATCCTTTGGTTGACGATACGATAGAAATCAACATCAATCCGGCGGATATTTCCTTTGAAACCATGCGTTCGAGTGGGGCAGGAGGGCAGAACGTAAACAAGGTGGAAACAGCAGTACGTCTGCGTCACGCGCCTACAGGCATTATCATCGAAAACTCCGAAAGTCGCTCCCAGCTTCAGAATAAAGAAAAGGCGATGCAGCTTTTACGTTCAAGACTTTATGAGATGGAGCTTGAAGAACGGATGAAAGCGCGAAACGAAATTGAAGCCGGGAAAATGAAAATCGAGTGGGGCAGCCAAATCCGAAATTACGTGATGCACCCTTACAAACTCGTGAAAGATGTGCGCTCCGGCTACGAAACTTCGGATGTGGACGGGGTGATGAACGGAGACCTGACCCCATTCCTTAAAGCCTTCTTGATGGCCGACGGAACCGCTGCGGCGGCCGATGATTTCGACCTTTAAGTTTTGGGAAACTTTAACAAATTATTAATCTTATAAAAACCCCTCTTTTAGTATCTTTGCGAATATGGAACATTTTGAGAGTTGGAAGGATTTACTTAATCCTGAATTTTATATAAAAATGGGCGGTTTCTGGCTCATTTTGTTTATTATTTTCGCGGAGACAGGATTGTTTGTGGGGTTTTTTCTTCCAGGTGACAGTTTGCTCTTTGTATCAGGAATTTATGCGGTAGAGATTGTAGATCAGGCGATCGGCTCCACCGGAAGTGATTTTTTAGATACGACGATACTGGCTACGGCCATTGCGATTGCTGCGGTGATCGGAAATGAAGTGGGCTACTGGTTTGGCCGAAAAACGGGGCCTGCGCTTTATAAAAAAGAAGATACATTCCTCTTCAAGAAAAAATATCTGTTTCAGGCTCACGATTTCTTTGAAGAACATGGCGCGCTTGCTGTAATTATGGCGAGATTTCTGCCTGTGGTGAGAACATTTACCCCGATTGTTGCAGGGATTGTAAAAATGGACAAAACCCGCTTTTTGATCGATAATATCATCGGGGCGTTCCTTTGGTCTTTTTCGCTGATTTTTGCAGGACATTATCTCGACCGGCTTTTCATGGACCAGTTCGGGATTGATCTGAAATCGCATCTTGAGATGATCATCATAATTATCGTACTGATCACTACAGTTCCTATCATTGTTAAATTCTTCTTTGGCAAGAAAAAGGAAGAAACACATATTGAAGAGTAAGAAACGATCATCCAATATAAAAAAAAGCAATCTGGTTATTCACATTGCTTTTTTTTCTTATTCAGACAGAATTATTGCTTTATAAAGTCCAGTATGTTTGGATAAATGAGACTGTCTCTCTTTTTCTTTGAAAATCTTGGGGCGTGACCAGTTTTTTTCATCAGAACAAATTTGTGCTCAATATTTTTACTGGTCAATGCCGAATCGAGTGCTAGGCCCTGGTTAACATCGACTAAAAAATCCCTGTTGCCCTGAAAGTGCAGCGTAGGGACATTTGAAGCCTGATACACCGGGCTGGCTTGTTTAAATGCTTCTGCGGTTGCTGAATTATATTTCTCGCCCACTACCTTTTGAAAAATACGGTGTGATCTTTTGAAATATTTTGAATTCCTGTAACGCTGAGAATAAAAGTCGGCAGGACCGCTCAAAGAGATTATTTTCTGAACCTGGTCTTCATTTTTGTATCCATAGAGTAGGGCCAAATGCCCACCCGCACTTTCGCCCAGAAGGATTATTTTGTTAGAAGTTAGATTCCAGTCTTTACCGGAATTGCCGATGTACTGAACAGCTTTAGAAATGTCTTCTAAAGCAGCCTTGTAGGTTGTAGTTTTGTTTACCAGCCGGTAATTGATGTTTGCGGTGGGAAAATTATTCCGGTAAAGGAATTTCTGCACTTTGCGGAGATGGAGTTTGCTGCCAAAAATCCAGGCTCCGCCATGAACCATCATGATTAATGGCGTATCGGGTGTGTATCCTGCAGGCAGAAAAACATCCATCACATTCCTTTTGTTTTCGCCGTATTTTACATTGTAAATTTTCTTTCCAAAATTTCCGTCGTTTTTTATCCTGTAGCGTGTGGAACAGGAACTCAACAAGGCAAGAAAAAAAGCGGTAAAGATAAGCTGAAGAATTACAATTTTTTTCATTGCCGGTGAGTGTGAAAATTTCGAGCCATCATGAGTATTTGAATGTCTTTCCGTTATGTATCAAATAAAAAAAGAGATTTAAAAAAATCTCTTATGTATTCAATTGAACAGGTCCCGCACTTTATCAAAAAAAGTTTTTTCTTTTCCTGAAGGTTCTGCGATCATGTCTCCGTTTTTAATTTGCTTTTCGAAAAATTCCCGCTGTTCTGCTGACAAATGTTGCGGTGTCCAAACATTGATATGAACAAACATATCCCCTTTGCCATAACTGTCGATGCTTGGTAATCCTTTGCCGCTTAATCTGAGGATTTTTCCTGACTGTGTGCCTGCATCAACTTTTATTTTTACTTTTCCGCCCACGGTTGGGATTTCTTTCTGTGTTCCCAAGGCAGCTTCAGCGAAAGAAATGTAGAGTTCCTGGTGCAGATTATCGCCTTCACGCTTAATCGCAGCATCCACTTCTTCTTCCACCACAACCAACAGATCACCAGGATTTCCTCCAAACGGTGCATCGTTACCTTTGCCCCGTACATTCAGCTGAATTCCTTCTCTTGCGCCTGCCGGAATGTTGATGGTAACTTCTTCATCTTCTTTGATCAATCCCTGGGCATTTGCGCCTGCAGGAATTTTATCTGCAATTCTGCCAATTCCCTGACAGGTAGAACAGTGCGTCTGCGTCTGCATCTGGCCGAACATGGTGTTCATTACTTTTACCTGAACACCGCTTCCGTTACAGGTAGGGCAGGTTTTGGAAGTAGCGCCCGGCGCCATTTTCATTTTCTTGACCTTAATGGTTTTCTGGGTTCCGTTCACCATTTCCTCAAGATTAAGTTTTATTCTTACGCGAAGGTTGCTGCCACGCTGCTGCTGTCTCTGCGCGCCGCCGTCGCCGCCGAAATGTCCGCCGAAGATATCACCAAACTGGCTGAAGATATCTTCCATATTCATTCCGCCACCGAAACCGCCGCCAAAACCGCCACCTCCATTCATTCCGGCATGGCCGAACTGGTCGTAACGTGCTTTTTTATTATCGTCGCTTAAAACTTCGTACGCTTCTGCCGCTTCCTTAAATTTTTCTTCAGCACTTTTATCCCCCGGATTTTTGTCGGGGTGATATTTCAGCGCCATTTTTCGGTACGCTTTTTTTATTTCGTCGGCCGAAGCATTTTTAGCAACACCCAGTACTTCGTAGTAATCTCTTTTTGACATTTTATAGTATGATTGATAAAGATAAAAAGATAACTGAGTGTTTTCAATTACCTTTTTTTATGAATGTTTTTAGTTTCCTGTAACAACTTTTGCGAAACGGATTACTTTGTCGTGCAGTGTGTATCCGGTTTCGATGACATCTACAATTTTGCCTTTCAGGTCTTCTGAAGGTGCAGGAATCTGTGTAATGGCTTCATGAAAATCTACATCGAAACTGTCACCTGGCTTTACCTCCATGGCTTTCAAACCTTTTTCGGTGAGCTTTCCTTTGAATTTCTGATAAATAAGTTCTACCCCCTGTAAATCTGCTTCGTTGCCGGTTTTTGCGATTTCTTTCAAAGCTCTTTCGAAATCATCCAGGATAGCCAGCATGGAAATCATCATGTCCTGATTGGCATACTGGAAGAACTCCATCTTCTCTTTGGTGGTTCTTTTTTTATAGTTTTCGAATTCTGCGAAAAGACGTACGTAACGGTCTCTTTCTTCTGCCAAAAGTTCCTCTGCAGAGGGAGCGGCTGTCACATTCTCGTTAGATTCAGTTTCAGGGTTTTGAATGTTTTCTTCCTGAAGATTTGCATTTTCTTCGTGTATATCTTGATTTTCCGACATAATACTACATTTTAGTACTCATCAATTCACAAAGATTTTGCCAAATAGGGTTTTAGGACAATTAGTCAGTTTCTTACTTTGTACTGAAGCGGTATGATACCCCTGCAGATACAAAATAGTCTGGTGAGATTTTAGAAATTCCTAAACCGGCAGAGGTATCTACCTGAAAATTGTTTCTGATGAGATAAGTGAAGCCCGCATCGAAACGGTGGTCAGCTTTTTCAAATTTATTCAGGTATCCATAAAATTCAGCAAACATGCCCATCTTTTCATCAAATGAATATGAAGTTGAAACTGTGTAAACTCCTGTAACATCTGGTGTAACACCGTTCCATTCCGCACCTAAGTTGTAGCCAAGATTCACTTTATCCGATAGGGTGTGATTAAAAAGTAACCTGAAAGATGGTGCAGTATAAGGAGTTTTAAAATTTTTAGAAGCCAGCCTGTTCAATGTAAGTTGCCCCAGAAAAGCGATTGCCGGCATAAATTTTTTTTCCTCCATGATTTTCGCTTTAAATCCTAACGTAACGGGTGAAATTCCGGAATTTCTCTCATGGTATACTGTTTCTGAATTAAAATCGGTGCCTACCCTAAGTTCTTAATTTTTATTCACCCCATATTTTATCAATAAAGTGGGTTGAGAAATATTTCTTGATTCAGTATCAGTTTTTTCATAAAAAAATCCTGATTCCAGCTGAAGATTGCTTTTAGGTGTGATTGATGTTGATTCTGTTTGATCGGGTCTGTCGGTCTGGATGGTTTCCTGAGCATATAGAACCTGAGTAACGATTAGAAGCAGTGATGAATATCGTTTTTTCATGATCCAAAAAATGTTTCTACGAGTAAATACAAATTCAATGCAATAATGATGGCGGCAATGATCCAAACTGAGATTTGCAGCCAGGGTTTGTTTACAAATTCGCCCATTTTTAATTTAGATCCTGTAAACATTACCAAAGGAACAACCGCAAAACTCAGCTGCATTGACAGAATTACCTGACTGAGAACCAAGAGATCTGTGGTGCCCTGTTCGCCGTAAATTATTGTAACAATAAGGGCGGGAATAACAGCAATCAACCTCGTAATCAATCTTCTTAACCAGGGTTTTAGGCGGATATTCAGGAATCCTTCCATCACAATCTGACCAGCCAGCGTTCCTGTTAAAGTTGAATTCTGTCCAGATGCCAGCAGCGCAACTGCAAAGAAAATACTCGCAAATGTGGTTCCTAAAATTGGCGCGAGCATTTTATGGGCATCATGAATATCTGCTACATCCTGGTATCCGGTGGTATGAAAAGTCGCCGCCGCTACGATTAAAATTGCTGCATTGATGAAAAATGCCAGGAATAGCGACGCTGTACTGTCGATGGTGGCGAATTTTATTGCTTCTTTTTTTCCGAAAGACGTGCGTTCGTAATTCCGGGTCTGGATGATGCTGCTGTGCAAATACAAGTTATGAGGCATAACCGTTGCACCCAAAATTCCAATGGCAATATAAAGCATCGAGGGATTGGTAACGATTTCTTTTTGCGGAACAAGGCTGCTAAGAATCGGGAAAATATCCGGTTTACTTAAAATGATTTCATAAATAAAACAGCCGAGAATAACGAATATTAATCCTGCCACAATGCTTTCCAGATACCGGAATCCTTTTGCCTGGAGAAATAATATCAGAAATACATCAATTACTGTAATTACAACACCCCAGGTGAGCGGAATGCCGAAAAGCAGATTCAGTGCGATTGCGGAGCCAATGACTTCTGCAAGATCACACGCAGCGATGGCAATTTCACAAAACACCCACAGTATAAAATTGGTAGTAGGATTAAAATGATCCCGGCACGCTTGTGCGAGGTCCCGCTCCGCAACAATTCCCAACTTCAAAGAAAGATGCTGAAGAACGATGGCAAATAAATTGGAAATAAGGATCACTGACAATAAAGTGTAACCAAACTGAGCACCTCCGGCGATATCGGTCGCCCAGTTTCCGGGATCCATATAGCCTACTGCGACCATAAGTCCCGGCCCTGCAAAGGCGAAAAGCTTACGCCAAAAACCGGCATCTTTTGGAATATTGATACTTGAAAATACTTCTGGGAGCGAGTTTGAGTATTTTTCTCTTTGCCAGCCTTTATTGATGTTTTTCACAAATGTTAGATTAGGCTAACAAAAGTAAATAAATATATCTAATTTCCAAACCTAGAATAAAAAAAATCCCGACAAGTTGCCGGGATTTGGTATAATTTGAGGAAGATTATTTCGCAAATCTCACCGCCATTTTTCTGTCGATTGCTCTTTCAGCGTCAGATGCAGTAGCTGCAACGGTAGCGAATTTACTTCCGTAACCTTCGGCACCAATCACCTGAGCGCCAACACCAGCTTTCTCCAGAGCAGATTTTATATAATTTGCTCTTGCAGTAGAAAGTTTTACATTATTTGCTTCGTCGCCAACTTTATCTGTATACCCGCCCACTTTAATTTTTGCATCAGGATACGCTTTGAAAATTGCTACAAGGTTATCTAGCTGAACCTGCGAGCCCGCTTCAAGTTCTGTAGAAGAGCCCATTTTGAAATTTACTTTGTCGAAAGTATACCAGGTGTCTTTCAGTACAGCATCATCTGCGGCATTGGTGTATCCGCCGGATTTAAGGAAAGAAATCATTGAATCTTCCATCCCGCCTCTGTATCCTTTCAGTGCAACACCATTCAGATCAATATCTTCATCAACTTTGTTTGTGCTAACCATTGCGGAATCTGTAGGCATCATCGTGGAAACAGAATCTGTTACAACAGCTGTTGAATCTGTTGTTGCGGTTGTCTGTTCTGCAGGTTTGTTGCACTGTTTCCAAAGGAACCACGCGGCAAGTGCCAGCAGTAATAAAGGCAGAAGCCATTTCCAGATAGATCCCGCTTCGTTATCATCTTTACGGTCAACATTTACGTGGGTGTTGCCTCCTCTGTTTACCTCCACTTTCGGTTCATCATAAGAAGTTACCTTCACTTTTTCAGTGGCAAGATCGGGAGTACCTCCCCAATTTCCTAAACCAAGTGAAGCTAACGAAAGCCCAGCCGGAAGTAAAGAAGACACTATTCCTTTCTGATCCGAAAGCAGGCCTGACAAGCTGTTTCTGTCGAGATTATGATCTGCAGCATATTTGCCCAGTGAGCCTAACGCAGCACCAGCAACCATATTCAATAATGAACCTGAAGTTGAATTGCTTACTCCTGAATAGCCTGATACCGCATTAATCAGTCCATTGATTTTATCTCCAAAAATTGCAGACAGTACACTGCTAACCAATGAATTATTAGAAGAGCCTCCTAAAAGGTTTCCCAACAAGCCTGTGGATTGCGACCCAGTAATTGCATCCAGCAAAGCTGGCTGATTAGCGTTATTGGCCATTCCGCCTACAACCGCCGGCAACAAACCACTTATTGCTTTTGAAATACCCGATTCGCTTTCTCCGTACTGCGTGGCAGCCTGAGATACTAATGCCGGACCCAATTGTCCCTTGATAAGATCGATAACGTTTAATGACATAATAGTTTATTTTTAAATTTAACTTTAACAACAAAAGCAAATATCAATCCAAAAGAGTTGTATTTTGTGTTGTTTATATTAAAATTAACATTCTATTACATCATTATTAATAATAAACCAAAGAACTAGTATGATTTTGCAAATATTACCCGCTGATTTGATGGTTTTCCCGAAATCATTGAAATACCTTCTTCCATTTGATTGTCTAAAGGAATACATCTGATGGTCGCTTTGGTTTCATTTTTAATCTGCTCTTCTTCTTCCGCAGTACCGTCCCAATGAGCAGAAATAAATCCACCTTTTTTCTCTAAAACCTGCTTGAACTCTTCGTAAGAATCTACTTTTGTGATATGTTCGTCGCGGTAGGTTGCTGCCTTTCTATAGATATCTTCCTGAATGGTTTTCAGCAGATTTTCAATATAGACATCAAGATTTTCAAGCGGTTTAGTTTCCTTAGTTAAATTATCTCGTCGGGCAATCTCCACCGTTTTGTTTTCCAGATCACGGGCGCCTATCGCGATGCGAACGGGTACACCTTTCAGTTCGTACTCGGCAAATTTCCAGCCTGGTTTGTTCTCTGTACGGTTATCATATTTTACTGAGATTCCTTTAGCTTTCAATTTAGACTGAATTTCATATGCAACTTCGTCAATTTGCTGCAGCTGTTCTTCTCCTTTGAAAATCGGTACAATTACTACCTGAATCGGTGCTAGAGATGGTGGTAAAACCAAACCTAAATCATCGGAATGCGTCATGATCAATGCTCCCATTAATCTGGTAGAAGTTCCCCAGGAAGTTCCCCAGGCGTGCTCGATTTTACCTTCTCTGTTGGTAAATTTAACATCAAAAGCTTTCCCGAAATTCTGTCCCAGGAAGTGAGAAGTTCCTGCCTGAAGGGCTTTCCCATCCTGCATTAACGCTTCGATACAGTAGGTTTCATCAGCACCCGCAAATCTTTCAGATTCTGTTTTAAGTCCTTTGATTACAGGTATCGCCATGAAGTTTTCAGCAAAATCTGCATATACGTGGAGCATTTTTTCTGTTTCTTCAATCGCCTCATCTTTGGTAGCGTGTGCGGTATGGCCTTCCTGCCAGAGGAATTCTGCAGTTCTTAAAAACAGACGCGTTCGCATTTCCCAACGCACAACATTCGCCCACTGATTGATGAGAATAGGCAGATCACGGTAGGACTGGATCCAGTTTTTATAGGTATTCCAGATGATGGCTTCGGAAGTTGGCCGTACGATAAGTTCTTCCTCGAGTTTAGCTTCGGGATCAACGATGAGTTTTTTAGGATCTTCCGGATCGGTTTTCAGTCTGTAGTGGGTAACTACAGCGCATTCTTTTGCGAAACCTTCGGCATTTTTTTCTTCAGCTTCAAATAAACTTTTCGGGATAAAGATAGGGAAGTAAGCATTTTCGTGACCTGTTTCCTTGAATTTACGGTCCATCTCGTCGCGCATTTTTTCCCAGATTGCATAGCCATAAGGTTTAATTACCATGCAGCCGCGAACTCCGGAATTTTCTGCCAGATCAGCTTTTACGACCAATTCATTATACCATTTACTGTAATCTTCGGCTCTTGAAGTTAATTTTGCCATTATATTATATCTTTGATTTAACTTTTGTGTAGTACTTGTATCTAATTCTAAAAAGTGTATTTTTACTCAAAAATTTACCACTGTTAATGGTATAATTTTGGTATAAAGTGCAAATATAATTCAAATTAAAACTTTTCACCTTATCATGGAAAAAATTACTTATAAAAATTTACCTCAGATCCTGAAATCTAAAGTGGTTTTAGCGCTTGCCGGAGGTTTAATTTTAATGTCCTGCGGTTCGCAGATGGGTGGTTATAGCGAAACCGACGGAGTATATTACGACCCAAACAGAGATACACTGCCTGAAGGTACTGTGATGAACAGTGGCAACAGGGTAGGTGAATATTATGATTATCAGGCAACAGATGATCAGAATAAATACCTCAATTCTGAAAACAGAAACGAAAGCTGGAAAGACCAGAATTCCGACTGGGGAAATTATGCAGGTACCGATATTTTCTATAATGATACCTGGGGCTATCCGTACGGAATGTATTCAGGTTGGGGACTGAATTTCGGTTTCGGACCTTACTGGGGTTACGGAGGTTATTACAGTCCATGGGGCATGGGATATAATCCTTGGTACGGTTATTACAGCCCATGGTATGGATACTACAGTCCTTATTACGGGTATTATAATCCTTATTACGGTTACAGTCTTTACGGATATTATTCCCCTTACGGATATGGTTACGGAATGGGATATAACAGCTATAATGGCGGATTTACCTATAAGAGAAGCGGTGCAGACGGTGGTTTCAGGAATTCTTTAAGAAACTCCACTCCAAATTCTACCATTAGAAATAATAATTATAATTCCGGCTTCAGAAATGATACGCCAAGAATGAATTCTACACAACCCAACAATCCGAGATATAACCGGCCTGAAAATAGTACTCAGCCACGATTGAGAGCAACTCCAAGGCCTGATTCAAGTCCAAGACAGACTACTCCGAGACAAAGCTCTCCGAGCTATAGTGAGCCGAGAATCAGAAGCAATTCAAATGACGGGGGCTTCCGTTCAGGAAGCAGCGGTGGCGGATTCAACAGCGGCTCATCCAATACAAGTTCAGGGTCATCTCGGTCAGGCGGCGGTTTCAGAAGATAACTTAAAAAACTCATATTTTAAAATGATTAAAAATTCTTTAATAGTTTTAAGCCTTTCTGCTGCATATTTTGTAAATGCGCAGGATGTTTCAACCCTTAGAAACACAGTTGAAGTGTATTCAAACAGCTCACTGAACGGTTCATCAAAATACAATGCTATGGCAGGTTCTATGGGAGCATTGGGAGGAGATTTTTCTACACTTACTTCTAACCCTGCGGGTATTGGTGTGAGTATCGCCAGTGAATTTTCGGGAACATTAGGGATAGAAGCCAATAAAAATACCACTACATATGCAGGCAAATCTGCAGATTACAAGGTCAATAATACTGATTTAGGAAATGTTGGAGGTGTGGCCGTTTTTCCTGTGAGCGGCTCTACGCCATGGAAATTTGTGAATGTAAGTGTAAACTATTCGAATCAGTCGATTGAGAATTACTCCGAAACTCCGGGAAACAGCAATCTTATTTATGAAATCAGAGACGCGGACAATGCGCTTGTTGATGAACTTGCTTTTGCCGGCCACGCTTATAACCGATACGGTAATCTTTCCAAAACGAGTATCGGTGTTGGGGGAAATTATAATAACAGACTGTATGTAGGTGCCGGATTGAATTTCCACAACTCGGTGCTCGATCAGTATGACTCCGCAGCTTTTACAGACAATACCAATGTAACTGATGTTTATGACAAACAGTATACTCCTTTTTCGGAGTCTGCCAACGGTTTCTCGGCTTCTGTCGGAGTAATCGGTAAGATTAATCCACAGTTCAGATTAGGTGCTTCAATCGAAACACCCACCTGGTGGAGCATTGCAAGAGTTTACAGCGAATATGAAAATCCAGTAGACGGAACGTATACCGAAGACCGCAGACTTTCTTCACCTATGAAAGCAACTTTGAGTGCAGCGTACGTACCCAACAAAAATTTTGCTATCAACGTAGATTATTCTTTGGGACTTACAAAACCTAAATATAAAGTGTATGGCGATGCTGAAACGGAATTGAACAGCTTTTTTGATCAAAACTCTAAAAATCTTTCGGAGGTAAAAGTAGGTGCAGAATACCGTATTGCTGCTTTCAGATTGAGAGGAGGTTACGGATTTGCGTCAAGTCCATTTGATTCGATGTCGATCAGTACATTATCGGATATCGGAACATCAGCAAATACATCTTACGACAATTTGATTTTAGGAAAAAGAAATACCGTGGGTGCTGGGATTGGTTATGATTTCAAATCATTCTTTATCGACGCAGCATACCAGAATGTAAATTCAGAATATAGCAGCCCGTTTTTACGGGGTTCTGCAGCAAATAATATGGGATATTTTTCAAACAATTATATTGTTGAATCTGATGCATCAGTAGTTTCAAACGTAAAAAATACAAAAGACAATTTCTTTATAACACTAGGCTGGAAATTCTAAATTTCCGGAATTAAGTGAAATAATGATGGGAGGCTTCGGAGAAATCCGGAGCCTTTTTATTTATTAATGATCATGGAACAAATGTCCCACCAGCGCTAAAATTACACCGCAAATCACCATAAGAATTTTCCACCAGTCAATATTATGATTTTTGTTGCTTTCGAAGATTATAACCGAGGAAATGTGAAGAAAGATTCCGCCTACAAGAGCCAGAAAATAGACTTTAAAATCGGGGTTAAAATAATTTCCCGTAATTAATCCCAGAGGTGACGCAATTGCAAAAAAGGCAATGATCAGCCAGGAAGTCGTCGTAAATTTCTGTTTCTGAATCAGAAATGCGCCCAAAACAAAGGAAATCGGAAGGTTGTGAAAAAGAATTCCCATTAAATAAGGATTGAAAACATCGGTTTCGTTTGCCAGAGGAATTCCTTCCAAAAAGGCATGAATAAACATCCCGACCATAAGTGCTACCGGTAGAATGTTTTTCTCTTCGTGATGATGGTGAAAATGGCCGTGTTCGAATCCTTTTGTGAGATTTTCAAGCAGCATTTGCAAAAGCACTCCGGCGATTACAAAAATACCGATGTTGGAATTTCCTTCGGCATACACTTCCGGGAAAACATCATTAAGACAGATGGTAATTAGAAAACCGGCACTTAAAATCAAGAGATTTTTTGCAAATTTCTGTTTCACACCAAAATATTTTCCGAGAAATACTCCGGCCAGAACACTTAATATTAAAAGAAAAATAATCATGAATCTTTCTGATTGTGGTTTGTGATAAAATTACCGCTAAAAATTTTTAGTTCGAAATCTTTTTAAAGTTTTCTGAAAACGTTAATACAACGCGGAGAAGTATCCCGATCGAAAGTTCCGAGATTATAATCTCCGTAAGTTTTTACCCTTTCAAATCCAAATTCCGCGGCATAAGAACCAATCTCTTCCAAAGTGTGAAGTTTCACCTTTTCGAAAAAGTGGAAATCCTCACCCTGATCTTTAAAAACAATATCTTTTATAACATGTTGGTCTTCGATTCTTTTGGAAATATGAAAATCGATGTTGCCTTTTGTGGTTACCGCTTGCGCGACCAACGTATTTTTTACCCACTTCTCGTTCAGGAAATCGAGAACGAAAAATCCCTTATCTTCCAGTACATCAGCAACAGATCTAAAGACTTTTTTGTCATCATCTTCACTTTCGAAATATCCGAAGCTTGTAAAAAGATTACAAA
This sequence comes from Kaistella yananensis, assembly GCF_026107505.2. Taxonomy (NCBI): domain Bacteria; kingdom Pseudomonadati; phylum Bacteroidota; class Flavobacteriia; order Flavobacteriales; family Weeksellaceae; genus Kaistella; species Kaistella yananensis. Next base: position 86,085 of record NZ_JAPCHZ010000004.1, read on the forward strand.
CTGCGTCAACTTTCATCTTCGAGATTTCCGGATATATGGGGTCCCGCATATCATGAACCTTGAATTTCAATTTATCGTTCTCGAAGATTTTATTCTGCGAAATACTTTCTTCAGAAAGATCGAGTCCTAAAACTTCAAAACCCATTTTATTCAGAAAAACAGAATGCCGGCCTTTTCCGCAGGCTAAATCAATAATTTTTGAATGTTTCGGAATCTGCAAATCGTTGATTAGCAGCGATATGAAATATTCTGCTTCTTCGAAATTTCTGTCCTTGTAAAGAATATGATAATAAGGGGTATTAAACCACGTTTCAAACCATGCCATTGTGCAAAAATAACTAAATTTGCATTTCTTAAACTACAAATCATAAAAGATTTCTCTTTAAAAGGCAAATGCAGAATTTCAAATGCCCAGGAATCATTACCAATCAACTTTAGGGTTTAGATACCCAGACTTATATGAATACAGAAAATTTACAGATACAGATTAAAACTTTTTTCGGACTGGAAGAAGTGTTGGCAGAGGAAATCAAGAAACTCGGCGGTACGAACGTGGAAATTAAAAACCGTGCGGTAAACTGCGAAGGTGATCTGGGTTTTCTATATAAAATCAATTACTCCACGAGAACCGCGCTGAAAATAATGATTCCGGTGCTCACCTTCAAAGCCTGGGACGAAAGCCGTTTTTACGATAAACTTTTTGCTTTTCCGTGGGATGAATATATGGATGTGGACCAAACTTTCGCAATCGACGCGACGGTTTATTCCGATCGGTTCAGACATTCTCAGTTTATGTCGCAGAAAATGAAAGATGCAATTGTGGATTATTTCAAATTCAAGCACAGAAAACGCCCTAATGTTGACACTCAGGATCCTGATATTAAGTTCCATCTGCATATCGACCGAGAATTGGTGACAATCTCTTTAGATTCGTCAGGTGATCCTTTATTCAAGCGTGGTTACCGAAAAGAACAGGGTGAAGCTCCAATTAATGAAGTGTTGGCCAGCGGAATGCTGCAGCTGGCAGGCTGGGAAGGGAAAGGGAATTTTCTTGATCCCATGTGCGGTTCCGGAACTTTGCTGATTGAAGCAGCCATGATCGCCATGGATTTGCCTGCGCAGATTTTCAGAAAGAAATTCGCTTTCCAGAACTGGAAAAATTATGATGCAGAACTTTTCCAGAAAATAAAAGAAGTAAGAATCAACCGAATCAAAGAATTCACCGGCAAAATTGTAGGTTACGATTTGGATTCTCAAATGTTGAACGCGGCTCATCTCAACATAGAAGCTGCAGAAATGGAAGATATAATCGAAGTAAAACGACAAGATTTTTTCGAGTCTAAAAAAGAATTATTCCCATTGATGATGGTTTTCAATCCGCCTTATGATGAGAGAATTGAAATTCAGGATAATGAATTTTACAAGAAAATCGGCGATACTTTCAAGAAAAATTATCCAAATACTTTGGCGTGGTTTATTTCTTCAGACCTTGATGCGGCCAAAAAAGTTGGTTTAAGACCTTCCCGAAGAATAAAGCTCTTCAATGGAAAGCTGGAATGTCGCTTTCTTCAGTTTGAAATGTATGAAGGCACAAAGAAAATTCATAAACTCGAAAAGCAGTAAAAGTTCCTCGCTAAATCATTCAGAAATCAGTCCATTGAATTCCATCTCGCTCATCATCGCCATTTATAACCGCAAAGACGAACTTTTCGAGCTGCTCAATTCATTGTCTCATCAAACCGATAAAGATTTTGAAATCATTATTGTTGATGATGGTTCCAAGATTGATCTGCGGCCAACGACCACACTTTTTCAGGAAAGTTTAAATATTCAGTTTTTCAGAAAAGACAATTCCGGACCAGGTTTGAGCAGGAATTATGGCGCAAGAAGAGCAAAAAACGACTGGCTTGTCTTTGTAGATTCCGACGTGATTGTCGAAAAAGATTATATCGAAAACATCAAAAAAAATATTACGGAAATTCCCTGCGACGCTTTTGGCGGGGCCGATAAAGCTCACAAAGGTTTCAACCTGATGCAGAAGGCGATTTCCTATTCCATGACCTCAGTTTTCACTACAGGCGGAATTCGCGGAAACAAGAAAGCGGTCACCAAATTTCAGCCCCGCAGTTTTAACATGGGGGTGAGAAAATCTGCCTTCGAAACTGTTGGCGGATTTTCAGAAATGCGGATTGGCGAAGATCCGGATCTCTCGATGACGCTTTGGGAAAACGGTTTTACAACGGCCTTTTTTGATGATATTGGGGTTTACCATAAGCGGCGCGTCGATTTCGGGAAATTCTCAAAACAGGTCTACCAATTCGGTTGCGCGAGACCTATTCTTAACCAGCGTCACCCGAAATATGTGAAGATTTCGTTTGCATTTCCCTCAGTTTTTCTCATCGGTTACATTCTGGGTTTTATTGAATACTTTCTCTTTCAGAAAGGACTTTTCCTTACGATGTACGGGTTGTATACTGTGCTTGTGTTTTTTCATGCGCTGTATAAGACCAAAAATATCAGCATCGCTTCATTTGCTGTAATTTCCACCTATATCCAGATGTTTTCTTACGGTTACGGATTCCTGAAATCGTGGATTCTGCTCAATATTTTCCGTCAGAAACCGGAGGATGCATTTCCTTCTCATTTTCACAGGAATTAATTTGGGCGCACATTTCCGGCTTTCACTACTCGCTTTTTTCCGGCGGCGGCGAAGCCGCCGCCGGAAAAAGAGCTCAAACATGCCGTTCAATCCGGGGCGCAGTTCCCTTATCAATAGAAAAATAGTTATTTTTACAAAAAATTCACCATGAACAATTATTTAGAATTCAACTTCACGATATCGCCGCTTCAGCCTTGGAACGAAATCCTGATGGCAGAACTCATCGAAATCGGTTTCGACAGTTTTACGGAGGAACACGAGGGAATTCTGGCCTATATTCAGAAAAACCTTTTTAATGAAAAGCAACTTCAGGAAATTAATATGTTTTCAAATGAAGCAGTAGAAATTTCCTATACCTATCAGGAAATGCCCAATATCAACTGGAATGAAGAGTGGGAGAAGAATTTCGAGCCGATTAATGTAGAAAATCAGTTGTCGATCCGGGCAGAATTTCACGAAAACCAAAATCTTCCGCACGAAATCATCATTCAGCCGAAAATGTCCTTTGGAACTGGTCATCACGCAACGACCTATCTCATGATTCAGCAGATGCTCGACATGGATTTTGAAAACAAAACCGTGCTCGATATGGGCTGCGGAACTTCGGTTCTTGCCATTTTCGCGAAACAAAAAGGAGCCGGAAAAACCGTTGCCATCGATATCGACGAATGGTCGGTAGAAAATTCAAAAGAAAATGCAGCAAGAAATAATGTAGAACTTGAGATTTCGCAGGGAACTGCGGATAATTTAGGTGCCGAAAATTTTAATATTATTCTGGCGAATATCAACCGGAATATCCTGATTTCAGATATTCCGACTTACGTTTCAGTTTTAAATAACGGCGGACAGCTCGTGCTTTCCGGATTATGTTTCTTTGATGTTGATGATATCATGGAGGTTTGTAATGAACAAAAACTCACGTTAAAAAGAAAACTGCAGCGCGAAGAATGGGTTTCTTTACTGCTTGAAAAATAAAAAACCCTGCGCAATGCAGGGTTTCTGTGACCTCGACAGGATTCAAACCTGTAACCTTCTGAGCCGTAATCAGATGCGCTATTCAGTTGCGCCACGAGGCCTTTTTTTAGGTCTGCAAATATAACACTTTTTTATTTCTTTCAAAAAATGAAACGTACTTTTTTTGCATTTTTATTTCTATTTCTGCTTTTGTCGTGTAAAAAGGAGGAAAAATATACGCTTAACGACTGGCAAAAAATTTCGGAAAATGTCGCATTCAAAAGTGTCGGCGATTTTGTAAAGTTAAAATCGGGTAAATTTAATTACAATATTCCTGTTTCGAAACTGCCTTTTAAAAAAGTAATGTTGCTTAATGCAAGTTTGGTAGGGTACTTTACAGAATTGAGTTTAGAAGATAAAATCATCGGAATCTCCAGTCCGGAATATATTTATTCGGAGAAAATTCATAGTCTCATTTCAGAGGGAAAAATTCAGAACATCGGAAACGAGCAGAAATATGATGTCGAAAAAATTATCGCATTAAAACCCGACGCGGTCTTTACGAATTATATTGCAAGTTTCGATAATACCTACGATCTCATTAGAAAAAACGGAATCGAAATTATTTTTCTAGATGAATATTTGGAGCAGAATCCTTTGGAAAAATCCAAATATCTTATGGTTTTCGGAAGACTTTTAGGGCCCGAAGAAGCTTCAGTTGTGCGTTTTAACGAGATTCAGAGTTCCTATGATTCACTGAAAGCTTTGGCACAAAAAGCACAGAACAAACCTGTTGTTCTTGCCAATGAAATGTACGGAAACCAATGGTTCTTACCCGGCGGAAAAACAAATTCAGCAACCCTGATTGCAGATGCAAATGCAAAATATATTAACGCTGAAAACTCCGATTCCAATGCGGTTCCTTTAAGTTTTGAAGAGGTTTTCGCTAAGTCGCAGAACGCTGAATTTTGGGTGAATGTGGGAAACCATAAGACAAAGAAAGAACTATTGCAGATCAACCCGAATTACACGAAAATGAATGTATATCATCACGGAAAACTCTACACCGTGAGCGGGAGAGAGAAGGGAAGTGCGAATGATTTTTTCGAAAGCGGAGTAGTCCGTTCTGATTTAATTCTGAAAGATTACATCAAAATTTTTCATCCCGAATTGCTGCCCGATTATAATTTAACATACCTGAAAGCGCTTAAATAATTTATATTTCTATTTTTGCAGGCTATTATCTGTGCTAAATATGTGGAAGAAAATCAAAAAACTGTTTTTTATCTTAATCCTCGCCAACATTCTGTTCATTGTCTGGGGAAAATTCTTTAATCCGCCCATTACGCTGACCCAAATCGGAGGTTTGCTGGAGTACGGAAAACTTAAAAGAGATTATATCTCTTACGGTGAAATGGGAACCCACGTGAAAAAAGCGGTAATCGCATCAGAAGATCAGGCATTTTTCAGCCATAACGGTTTCGATTATAAGGCGATTGAAAAAGCGATGAAACATAACGAACAGGGCAAAAAACTGCGAGGCGGAAGCACCATTTCCCAGCAAACCGCTAAAAATGTGTTTCTCTGGCAGGACCGCAGCTGGATCCGTAAAGGGTTGGAAGCTGTTTATACATTTATTATTGAGCTGGTGTGGAGCAAAGATATCATCCTTGAGCGTTATCTGAATTCTATTGAAATGGGGCGCGGTGTTTTCGGTGTAGAAGCAGCTTCCGAATATTATTTCAACAAAAACGCAAAAAACCTTACCAAAAGTGAAGCCGCGTGGATTGCCGCGATTCTGCCGAACCCAAAGAAATACGATCCCAAAAATCCATCGGCCTATCTTAAGCGAAAACACAGCTGGATCATGCGTCAGATGAATAACGTCAATTTGAAATAAATTATCTTTGTAGGCAATATGTCTTTATACAAAAGAAATAAAACAGGTTTTAACACCGTACTTTCCAAATATTTCAGTTTCCGGAACGAGACGAAATCTTTGGAACCTCTTTCTGAACTGCTGATGAATCTCCGCGGATCTGATTTTGGCGAAATTCTTGATTTTCTGCGTACCAATCCCGATGTCACAGAGAATTTCGGGTACTATATTAACTATCTTTTCGAAGGCAAACCCTTTAATCTTTCCCTTACAGAAGCTAATATTTTATCTGAAAACGCTTTTTTTCCGGAATTCAAAAAAAGACTCCTGAACAAAATTCTGCCTGCAGTAGAACACGAAAATACGGTATGGTTTCTGGTCGATGCGATTTCGGTAAGAACGGGCAAAGACCTACAGTATTTCCAAAGTATCCCGGAGGAACAGCTCACCGAATTTTTCCAACTGCTAAGGATCGATGATATAATCATCCGTCCTAAGGTGAAAAATGAGTTGCTTTTTTCCATGAATATTCTTGCCTGGCGAGTCATCGGAAATGCAATGGACGTGGAAGTGGTAAATATGGCGCCGGAATACCGCAAATTCGATAATCCTTTTCTGGCCCTGCAGAATGAACTCGACCGCCTGAATGAAAATTTCGCTGAAAATCCTGAGTTTATCCTGAATTCCAAAGACGTACATTATAAGCAGATTAAAGTGTATCTCGAGCAATGTCTCGATTTTGTGACTTTAGCCTTTAAAAACTCAGCGAAATACGGGATATCGAGTAAAATTAACCAGTCGCTGCTCAAGATCAGGCAGCAGCTGAACCGCATGAGCGATATTCATCAGGTGATGGTGATTGATGAGGAAGATGATGTGGTGCGTAAATCTAAACAGCTGTTTTTCAATATCCTGAATTATAAATCTCACAAGAATAACCTGCTGGATTTGGTTTCTGACAGCACCCGGCTGATGTCTCACCTAATTACCAACCATACGGCAGAAACAGGAACGCATTATATCACCAATTCCCGTCGGGATTATATGAGCATGTTCCTGAAAGCCAGTGGCGGCGGAATTATCGTGGGCTGTCTGGTGGTATTAAAGCTTTTTTACGGATCACTTCCGGGTAGCGATTTTTCTCACGGAATCTTATACGCCTTTAATTACGCGATGGGATTCATTATGATTTATCTGATGAGTTTTACTTTAGCCACAAAACAGCCGGCAATGACGGCCGCAACCATGGCCAAAGTACTTTCTGAAGGCGAAAATACCCAGAAAAATTATGTGGATTTTGCGCATCTTGTTTCTAAAGTTTTCCGTTCTCAGTTTATCGCTTTTATGGGAAATGTGGCGCTGGCTTTTCCTGTAGCGCTTGCCATTATTTACGGTCTTGATGTGCTTTTTCAACAAAATTTTGCAGCAGAAAAAGCCTCAAACATACTTCAGGATCACGATCCTTTCAAATCCAAAGCTATTTTCCATGCGTGTATTGCAGGTTTTTTCCTTTTCATTTCGGGAATTATTTCGGGAAATATCGGAAACAGTTCGGTGTTTTACCATATTCCGAAAAGAATTGCCAAAAATCCTTTCCTGAATTATTTTCTTGGCAAAAAATCAGCACAAAATATTTCAGATTATTACGCAAAAAATGCCGCCGGAATTATTTCGAACTTCTGGTTTGGCGTGTTCCTTGGGATTACCGGTCCTGTTGGCCTTTTTCTGGGTCTGGATCTGGACATCCGACACATTACATTTGCCGCCGGGAATATCGCACTGGGCTTTTATGGAAAAGGATTTGAGGTTCATACCTATACCGTAGTGATTTCTGTGATCACCGTATTTTTGATTGGATTCTTTAATTTTGCGGTGAGTTTCGGACTTTCTATGGTTCTGGCTTTCCGGTCCCGAAAAGTAAATTTTGGGGAAGTGACTGAAATTTACAAAGAAATTTTCAGGTATTTTATGAAAAATCCTTTACAGTTTTTCCTGCCCATCCGTTCAGAACTCGACAGCAGCGCAAAGGAAATGGTAGAAAATACGGTAGCTACGAAATCTGAAGATCGCTGATATTTTCTTCGCCGAATTTCTCTTTAAATTTATTTAGGAAGAAGCTTTTACGCATCCGGAAATCATTTTTTAGCAGTGGCGATTTGATGCGGATTTCTAAAATTTTCCTGTTCAGATTTACCGATTCAATTTCGCTGAACAAGGCGTCATTAAGATATTCATGCAGAAAATCCTTTATCTCAAAAGCAAGCAGCTTATCCTCAAAACCATAAATTCGGGCAAAGGATTTCACCAGTTCGGATGACTGAAATTCGCGTTTTTTCTTTCTCATGGTTCAATTTCAAAAATTCTGCTTTCTTCATTAATTTTCTTCACCACTTTTTCCGTACGTTCCCTGTTCGTGTCGGTGATAAAAATCTGGCCGAAATGCTCCTGGTTAACAAGTTCTATTAATTGTGAAACCCGCGTGTCATCGAGTTTATCAAAAATATCATCCAGCAGAAGAACCGGTGTTTTTCCCGTAAGTTCTTTAATTCTGTTCATCTGTGATAGTTTCAGTGCGATTAAAAAAGATTTCTGCTGTCCCTGGCTTCCGATTTTTTTTAGCGAATTACCATTCATTTCAAAAATAAGATCATCTTTATGAATGCCTTTCGAGGTATAAGTAAGCATCCGGTCTTTTTCGCTAGTGTGGTGCAGAAGATTCTCGAAACTGTCTTCCTGTAAATCTGAGTGGTAATTTACCGATACTTTTTCATTTCCGTTCGAAATTATTTCGTAATAATTCTGAATCAGCGGCACGATGGAGTCTGTAAACTGTTGTCTTTTTTCAAAAATCCGCGTTCCGAATTTAATTAAAGGTTCATTGTAAATCTCCAGATTTTCGGCATCAAAATACCTGTTTTTAGCAAAGCTTTTTAATAAGGCATTTCGCTGCTGCACGGTTTTTTGGTACTGAATCAGATTAAAAAGATAATCGGCATCCGTCTGAGAAATCATGGCATCCAGAAATCTTCTTCTGCTTTCACCCGAATCGGAAATTAAATTGGAATCGTAAGGAGAAATAATGACACTCGGCAAAAAACCGATGTGATCCGCCAGCCTGTCGTAAGACTTGTCATTCTTTTTGATGATTTTCTTCGCCTCTTTCGGCATCTGGATTTTAATGATATTTTGCTTTTCACCATCATAAATTTCACCTTCGATTGTGAAAAAATCTTCCCCGCTTTTTATGTTGTTGATATCGGTATTTCCCAGAAAACTTTTGGCCACGGAAAGGTAATGCAATGCATCTACCACATTTGTTTTTCCCACGCCGTTGTTGCCTACAAAACAGTTGATTTGTGGTGAAAATTCAAAGGTTTTTTCCGGATGGTTTTTGAAATTGATTAAATGAAGTTTCTGGATAATCATTTGTCAAAAATACTTCATTAAAATCAGAAATAAAAGCGGCAATCCGGAACATGCTTCCACACCGAACGAAAAGTACGCATCCGGCTTTTGATTTTCAGAAAAATAAATGAAAAGAAAAGTAATGGCACAAGTAAGAAAAAAAGCAATAGCAAAATTGAATTTAAGTGTAAAAATCGCTATCAACAAACTAAAAAAAACCAGAAGATAGGCAAGGAATTTAGTTTTTTCAACACCAATTAAAATAGGAAAGGTAATCACTTGATCGTCTTCCATATCGCGGATGTCAAATGGCAAAACAAGTGCTGTTATAAAGAATAAACTAATAAAAAAAATCTCTGGTTTAAATTCGGGTACGATAAGCCAAGAATTGATTAAAGCCCAGGTTAGACCTACATAGAAAACCTTTAGCAGTGGAATTTTCCGGATATAATTTTCTAAAAAAGAGGTGTTGTAAAGCAAGCCTAAAATTACAATTAAAAACCATTTTACAAGCCGAATTTCATTGTGATTCAATAAAATAAGAACCGCTGAAACAATGCCACAACATATATTGAAAACCAATATTTTCCAGAAAAACCTATGGTGTTGGTATTTGGTGTAAAGATAGCCGCTGAAATAAGTGATGAAAATTAAAATCACCGTAGGCAAGCGGAACAAGTTTTGCTCGAGCATAAAAAACACTGCCAAAAGCGTTCCCATCAATGAAACAAAAATTTGGCTGTCGATGATATATTTTTTCAGTAAATTTAGAATCTGCATCTGCGCAAATTTAACCAATAAATTGTTTCGCCATCCTAAAGCTAATTAGCACCAATTTTTTATGAAAAATCTCACCAAAATCTTCAGTTTTTTTCTTTTGATAATGTTCTTTGCGCCGCTTTTTGGACAGAAGTATTATGATGACCAGTGGAAAAAAGTCAGCGATAATTACAAAACCGGAAAGTACAAATCCAACCTTCCCATTATTTTAGAAATCCAGAAACAAGCTATGAAAGATGAAAATATTAACCAATTGATCCGCTCGCTGAAGGCGGAATTCAGTATTTCCAACCAAACGTATGATGATGGTGACAATGATGCTACGAGCCGTTTTTTCAAGAAACTTTCAACATTCGGGGAAACACTGAAAGGTGATCAGAAATTGGTTTTTCAGGTTTTATTGGGAGAATTTTTTTGGGATTATTACCAAAATAATTCTTGGGAAATCAACCAAAGAACGAATTTTGATAACCAAGATTTTGCACAAATCGAAACCTGGAGCAAATTGGATTTTAAAAATTTTCTAACTAAAAATTTTTCGATTTTAAATGCAGAAAAAGATCATTTAAAGAAAATAAAAACCTCGGATATTAAAGAAATTTTCGAAAATAAAAATGATTTGGAATATTTTCCAACTTTATTTGATTGGAGTTTTTCTAATGAAATTGAATTTCTAAAAAACAATGATCTTTTCACTCCGAACGAATTAAAACAAAATCAAGCCAGAATTTTATCAAATTATGAGGAATTGATTTCCATAAATTCCGGGAATTCAAAACTCTATTTTCAGCATAAAAAACTGAATGATGAATGCGGATTTACGAATTGCAAAAACCAATTTTTGCAGCTGCAAAACCTTGCGAAATCCAATATTGAAGGCGATTACAAGTTAATGATTATTGCGGATATTGTGGATCTTTTAACGGCAGATAAAAAATTCGCAGAAGCGCTGCAATGGATTGAAGATGGGAAAAAACAGTATCCAAAATCGCAGTTTTATAACAATTTGGAAAACAGAAAGAATCAGATTATCAATCCTACTTTAGCCATAAAATATGAGAAACATACGCAGGCAAATTTGCCGATTCATTTGCTTGCTACAGGGAAAAATGTAAATCAGTTTTCCTTAAATATTTATGAGGTGAAAGATGATGTAACCAACTTCCTGAAGTACGTTTCAAATTCTTATGATAAAAATAATTTTTCAGCAATTAAAAAATCGTTGGTGAGAAAGGAGATTTTCAGACTTCCGAACTTGAATGATTTCCAAAATCACCAAACTTCATTAGAAATAAAGCCCCTCCCGTCGGGAATTTATTTGGTGGAATATGTTGTAGAAAACGCCATTCAGGAACATTTTTACTTTATTGCGACTTCTTCTAGATTGATTTACGACCAAAAAGATGAGAGAAAATCCATTGAAGATCGACTAAAATTAGTCCATCGGGAAAACGGAAAACCGATTTCTAATGAAGGTTTGAGAATCTTCGAATATTCTCGTGGAAAAACCGTCAATACCTATAATATCAATTCCGATAATGCTGCGAATTTCAAATTTCCGGTTTCTAAAGATAAAGAGTATTATCGCTATTTTTTGGTACAACAACCGAAAACCAACGATTACAATTTGATTCAAGCTTATGGAAATCAATACTACGGAGAAAATAAAATTGAGGACAGAGAACAGGCACAAATTTTCCTAGATAGAGCAATTTATAGACCTGGACAAACCGTTTATTTTAAGGTAATTAATACGAAAATCAATAAAGAAATAGAAAGTATTTCCGCGGGAATTTCACAAAAAATCACACTTTACGATGCAAACGATGAGGAAATTTCTTCACAGAATTTCAAAACCAATGAATTTGGTTCATACAATGGAAATTTTATTTTGCCCAACGGGAAACTAAATGGCAGTTTTTCTCTTCAAGTTGAAGGAAATAATATAGATTCCTACAAATCATTCCAAGTTGAAGAATACAAAAGGCCAAAATTTGAAGTGACTTTTGAGCCTGTAAAAGATGAATATAAATACGGGCAAACCATTGAACTGAAAGGAAAAGCAATGATGTTTTCCGGAGTTCCATTGAGTAATGCAACCGTAAATTACGAAATCAAAAAACAGAATATTCGTTGGAGATATTTCTGGTGGTATCCTCGTGGAAATGACAATGAAAACTCAATTCTTGGCGAAGTAAAAACGAATGAAAAAGGTGAATTTACCATAAAACTACACCTTAAAAAAGATGAAACTTTAGAAGGAATTCAGATTGATAATTATCAAATTAATGCTTCGGTTACCGATATTAACGGCGAAACGCAATCTGATCAAACCAATCTGAAAGTGGCTTCGGTTTCACACTACATCAAAGTTGATGATATGAAAGATACATTTGCCGGTGAGAATTTGAAAATTAAAGTTGAAACCAAAAATTACAATGACCAGAATTTAAATAAATCATATCAGGTAAAATTGTCGAAACTGCAACCGAAAGAAAGAATTTTCCGAAGCAATTTCGAGAATGAGATTCAGGATTTGCCGCAACTTTCGAAGGCAGAATTTATGCAAAAATTCCCACATGATTATTTTGACAAATCGGAGAAAGAAAATAGAGTAGAAAAAGTAATTTTTGAAAAAAATCAAGAACCGAAAACCGATGCTTCGGAATTAAAAAATCTTGATTCTAGTGTCTTGAATCTTGGCTCTTTATCAGCAGGAAAATACAAACTCGAGCTCTATAACATCGAAGGAAAAGACACGATAAAAACCGAAAAAACTTTCGAGGTTTTCGATAAAAGATTCCTCACCGATTCTCAAAAACCTTTCCTGAAAATCATTCAACCAAAATTGGAATTTCACCGAAATGAAAAGGCGACTATCTACGCTTATTCGGCAATTCCAAATGCGTTGGTCTACATTTATGTGCAGAATGGAAATGGAAAGACGGTAACCGAACAGAAAACTTTCAAAAATGGAGTTTTACCGTACGAAGTAGCGTTCCCGAAAGACGAAAACATCGATCAGATCAATGTTCAGTTTCAGTTGGTAGCTTTCAACGATGTGCAAACTGAATCGGTGAATCTGAAAATTAAGTCTGATAAAAAGCCTTTGAGAATTGAAACGGAGACTTTTCGCGATAAACTGCAACCTGGTTCAAAAGAAAAATGGACGGTAAAAATTCTCGGGGAAGATAAAGAGAAAATCAATGCTGAAGTTTTGGCCAGTATGTACGACAAATCTTTGGATCAGTTTTCAGCCAATTCTTATTCGTGGCAGCAGTTGTATCAGCGATATTTTCTGATGAATTCTTATGGAATTAATGAAAATCTTGCTCAGGAATTTTACAACAGACGAGTTCCGTATTTAAAGCAGAAAAGTGTGAATTTCCCTAATTTTAATTGGTTTGATGGTGGAATTTATGGAAGAATTGTTCGTGAGCAAATGGTTACGGCTTATGCTGAAGAAGCGAAAATGGAAAAAAGTAATGTAGTTATCAGAGGAGTGAGATCACTTTCGGATTCTGCAATGAAAGTTGTTCAAAATATAGTTCCTGAACCTGTTAAAGCGCCAAAAGTTGAAACACCTCCGCCTCCAAATAGTAAGGAAAATTTAGACGATCTTCAGGTTCGTCAAAATCTCAACGAAACCGCGTTTTTCTATCCAAATTTAATGACGGATGTAGACGGAAATGTCACTTTTGAATTTACTTCTCCGGAAGCTTTAACCCAATGGAAATTGATGTTTTTGGCGCATACCAAAGATGCGAGAGCTGCTGTTTTGGAGAAAGAAGTGGTTACGCAGAAAGAATTTTCGGTAACACCTAATTATCCTAGATTTTTGCGTGAAGGTGATGAAATGATTTTTAAATCTAAATTGAGCAATTTAACAAATCAACAACTCAACGGTTTTGCGAATTTGCAAATATTAGATGCTTTTACCAACGAAGATATTTCTTCTCAGTTTGATTTAAAAGAGATTCAAAAATCATTTACATTAAAAGAAAACGGAAGCACAACTGTTCAATGGAATGTAAAAGTTCCGAACGGAGTTTCCTCTATCATCATTAAAAATGTTGCGAAAGCTGGTCAATTTTCGGATGGCGAACAAAAAGCAATTGCGGTTCTTCCAAACAGAATGTTGGTGACTGATGCCGTTCCGGTTTTTGTGAAGGAAGGTCAAACCAAAACCTTTGTTTTAGAAAATCTGAAAAATAATTCTTCTAAAACAGCGACCAATGTTTCCAATACATTAGAACTCACTACCAATCCAATTTGGGAAGTGATTTTTGCGTTGCCAAGTCTTAAGAATGATAATAATCTTTCTGCGGATGTGGTTTTCAATAAATGGTTTGCCGATGTTTTGGCGTCTGAAATTTTCAAAGCCAATCCGAAAATGAAAACTGTTTTTGATGAATATCAATCTAAAGGTTTATTGAATTCAAATCTCGAGAAAAACCAAGAATTGAAACAGTTGTTATTGGAAGAAACACCTTGGGTTTTGGATGCTAAAAACGAAACCGAACAAATGGCAAAATTAGCAAGATTGTTTGATGCGAATTCCATGCGAAATTCAATCAATGATGATTGGAGCGAACTGAAAAAACTGCAAAATCCTGATGGTGGTTTTTCGTGGTACGCTGGTTACCCAAGTTCTTACTACAATTCGCTTTATATTTTGAAAAATTTAGGCAGAATTAATGAATGGTTGACAGGAAATTTAGCAGATTATCAATCTTCTGAACAAAAAGTAATGGTTGCTCAGTTGGTGAGATATGTGGATAATGAAGTGAGTAGATATTATGAAGTGAAAAAGGAAAATGTTTGGAGCAATTATGTGTTAGATTATTTGGATACCCGTCATTATTGGGAAAAAGAATATCCGCTGAAAGGTGATGGCAAGAAAATGAAAGATTTAGTGATTTCAAAAGCCAAAACTGCAAAAATTTCTGATTTTACTTTTTTTGGTTTGCATAGAGCAGCTTTACTTTTTGATGCTTACCATTTAAAAGATATTTCTAAAAAATTGATGACTTATTTGAAAGAAACTTCCGTGCAAAGCGAAACTCAAGGGGTGTATTGGAAACAAAATCTCAACGATTGGGGTTGGTATTCTTCTAAAACCGTAAATCACGCTGGTGCTTTGGAAGCGTTTAATAAATTGACATCTGACCAAAATTTTGTAGAAGAAATGAAAATTTGGCTGATTACGCAGAAAGAAGTTTCTAATTGGGATACTTCTAGAAGTACAGCCGAAGTGATTTACACGATTCTCAATTCCGGTAAATCTTGGACTTCTGCGGAATCTGATAAAGCCACCATCATTTGGGGCGGAGAAGAACTCACCAATCCTGATACAAAAGCAACTGGTTACGTAAAATCTGCGGTAAATTCAGATAAATTAGATAAAAATTTGGCAACGGTTACGATTACAAAACCAGGAGCTGGAATTGTGCAGGGTGGTTTATTTTGGCAATATTATGAGGATCTAGACAAAATTAAATCTTCTGAAACTTATATTTCCATCACCAAAGAATTGTACAAAAAAGTAAAAACCGTAAATGGTGAAGAATTGCAAAAAATTACAGGAAATTCACCTTTGAAAATCGGCGATAAAGTAACGGTAAGAATGATTCTGAACACCGACAGAAATATGGAATTTATTCACCTTAAAGATATGAGAGCCGCAGGTTTTGAACCGGTTGACGTACTTTCTGGCTATCAATGGAAAAATAATTTGGGCTATTATCAAGTCACCAAAGATGCTTCTACCAATTTCTACATCGAATATATGCCGAAAGGAAAATACGTTTTCGATTATGATTATATTTGTAATGCAGCGGGAACTTTCAGCAACGGAATTACCACCTTGCAGAATTATTACGCGCCGCAAATGAATGCGCATACACAGGGAACGAAAGTTTCTATTTCTGAATAATTGAAAATAAAATCGCCCACAAAAAATTTGTGGGCGATTTTTTTTTTTGACAAATGTCAAAGCATTTTTTTTTCATTCTTCGCAACTTTGCATCTGTAAACAAACATTAAAAATGAAAAATTATAAAAAATTATTTTTTGCTGCCATACTTGGGTTTCCGCTATCCTTCTCAGCGCAGATTGCTCCTTCCTTCCAGGAATTGGTAGACGCTGCGATGACTAAAGATGCGGCCATAGAACAACAAAATTTAGAATCTAAAGCAAACGAATTAGATCAAGAAAAACTTAAAGATATTTTCTTGCCAAAGGTGGAGATTTCTGGTAAAGCTGGATACTTAAACGCTACGACAAAGGTAGTTTCCCCAGAAATTGCGATTCCTGCAATTACCCCTCTTTTTCCCGGTGCCGTTTTCCCGGAAGGAACTTTTAACAATAATTTTAATTTGTCAGGTTTTGATGCCGCGGCAAAAATCGAAGCAACAGCGGTTCTTTATTCTGGCGGAAAAGTAAAGTATCTGAAGCAAGCTTTGATTGAAAAAGACAATGCCAATAAAGCATTGCAGGTTAAAAATGAAGACGAAGTAATTACGCAGATCTCTAAAGCGTATGATCAGTTTGCACTGGTAGCAGAGTCGAAAAATGTGTTGGACGAAAGCAAAAAACGTCTCGATGCCAATAAAAAAACAGCTGAAAAAGCTCTTGGTTATGGATTAATCACCCCGTACGATTACAAAAAAATAGAACTGGCCCAAGCTACCTTGGATTCTAAAATGGTAGAATACGAAGGCAAAAAAGAGTTGCTGATAACGCAATTGCATCTTTTAACAGGAATTGATAAAGAGCGAATTGCCTTAATCAACCCGAATCTAGAAAAAATTGAGTATTTGGTAACCGATGAAACCATCGATAACAGAGCGGAATTGAAAGCTTTGGACTTTGGTATGAAAGCGATTGATGCGAAAATTAAAGCAGAAAAAACGTGGTGGATTCCGAAAGTTCAAGCGATGACTTCTCTTTCATACATGGGATTTTATAACACCAATATTTCTTCCTCTAAAGTATTAATGCCGCGAACTGGTGCAAAGTTAGATAATGACTTGACGAATCTTAATTTACTGCCCATTTTTCAAGCGGGAATTGGTTTTAAATGGGATGTTTTTGATGGAAATGAAGGAAAACATGAAGTAGAAAAAGCAAAAATTGATAGAGAAATTTTAGAAAGTAAAAAATCTGATGCCGAAAGAAAATTGCAACTCAATTTAGCGAATAACCAAACCAATTATAACATCGCAAATGCCCAGGTTGACCTAAAAGCGACTGCGAAAAAAATTGCTAAAAATGCATTGACACAAGCCGAAAAAGAATTCAGATATGGTTTGATTAAAGCAACCCAATTAATTGAAGCGGAAAATGATTTGGAAGTCGCAGAATTGGACTATCAAACTGCTGTTTTCAACCAAAGAAGGGCAGCGATTGAAGTGATGAAGTCTACACAAAATTTAAACGCAGAAAAACTATAAAACGATAAACATTAAACAAATAAATATATTAATCCGATGAAAAACTATATTGCAATATCTTTATTTTTAGTAGCCTTACTTTCTCTGGGAGCTTGTAAAAATGAAACTCCGCAAAAGTTAACCGAAGGTAAAACCAAAAAGGAAATTGTTTCTTTCGCACCAAAAGTTACCGGTAGAATTTTAAAAATTTATGTAGAAGAAGGACAAACGGTTAAAGCAGGAGATACCCTCGCAATGTTAGACGTGCCCGAAGTTACAGCGAAAATTGCTCAAGCAAAGGGCGCAACTGCCGCCGCCGCCGCACAAGCACAGATGGCGAAAAATGGCGCAACTGCAGACCAACTTCGTCAGTTAAGAGCCAAACAAAAGGGTTTAGCAGAACAATATCAGTATGCCCAAAAATCCTTTAGAAGAGCCCAAAATATGTATAAAGACAGTTTGCTTTCTCCACAAAATTATGATGAGGCTTTCGCAAAATTACAAGGTGCAAAAGCCCAATACGACGCTGTGAATGCAGAACTTCACGATGTGGAAGTTGGTACAAGATTAGAAAAAATAGAAATGGCAATTGGCCAGGAAAATCAAGCCAGAGGAGTTCTCCAGGAAGCCAATGTAGCGTATTCTGAAAGATATATCATCGCAACCAATGATATGGAAATTGAAACCATTTCTCTAAATGTAGGCGAATTGGCAACTGCCGGTTATGCACTTTTCAACGGCTATATTCCGAATACAACTTATTTTAGATTTACCATTCCGGAAAGTAAAATTTCAAAATACCAAAAAGGAATGACCGTCGATATGAAATCTATTTACGGTAATCAGGAGTTTTCGGGAAAAGTAGTTTCCATCAAACAATTGACAAAATATGCAGATATTACCACAGCATTCCCAGATTATCAACCAGAAGATGCAGTGTATGAAATTAAGGTAATTCCTACCGATCGAGCGAAAGTGAATAATATCTTGGTGAATTCTAGCGTAACTTTAAAATAATCTTGACTTAAAAATTTATAAAAATGAAACAGTTAAGATACCTTTTAAAAAGAGAGTTTCATTTGTTCTTCACGAACAGAACGATGCTTTCTGTATTTTTTATGGCGCCCATCTTCTACGCGCTGCTCTTGGGCTTTACTTATGAAAAGGGAAAAGTAACGGATATTCCTGTGATTGTGATTAATCATGACCAAACTCCTTTGTCTAACCAAATTGTAGACATGTTAGGGGATAATAATACCCTGAAGGTGCTGAATTATGTAGAAGAACCGGCGATTTTGAAAGATGAGGTCATCAAAACAGAAGCAGGAGCAGTAGTGATTATTCCAGAGCGTTTCGAAGCCAATATGTTGCAAAAGAAATATCCCGAAATCAACGTCTATGTCAATACGTCGAATGTGTTGACGGCTAATTTCGCTTCAAAAGCAATTCAGCTTACCTTGGGAACTTTTTCTGCTGGTGCCGAAATGAAAGCTTTGCAAAAAAAAGGAATGAATGCAGACCAAGCCAAGGCCAATATCGAACCCTTTAAAGCGAATTATATTACGCTTTTTAACACCACGAGTAATTACCTGATTTTTATGTGGCCAGCAATGATGGCGGTGGTTTTACAGCAAGTGATTCTTTTGGCAATGGCGGTTACGTTTTCGGAAGAATTTAAGCGGGATTCTTTCATTAAAGATTTCGCAGGGAAACACAAATATGCAATTTTGGTAATGGCGATTAAATGTTTACCTGTTTGGATTTTATCCAATTTACATATTTTATTCTTTTACTTGTGCAGCTTGTATTTTAAAATTCCAGCTCCAGAAAACGCTATGAATTTCTTTTTGGTAACTTCAATTTTTGTAGTAGCAGCAACCAATTTAGGCGTTTTAGTAAGTATATTAGTTCCAGATGCTTTGAAGGCCACGCAGATTTTAATGGTAATTGCTTCGCCTGCGTTCATCATCAGTGGATTTACATGGCCTAGTTATGCCATGCCGGATTTCATTACCTACTTTACCAAAATTATTCCTTTAACTCCATATTTGGAAGCGCTGAAAATAATGGTGGTAGAAAAAGGTTCCGATTATTTAACCCAAAAATATTTCTGGCACTTATTTATTCTCGGTTGGGTTTATTTTCTTTTAGGTTGGATAGCTTTGAAAATCAAAATTAAAATGCTGTTCAAAGAATATAATCTGCCCGAAGATTATGAAGAGGAAAATTTCGATAAATCAATATAGTTTTTTTTTAATGTTTAGGAGAAGGCGTTTCAGTTTACTGAAGCGCCTTTTTTGTTTACTTTTGTAATAAATCCAGTATGCATGAAACTAATTCAAGAACTTAATAAGCACATTAAGGTAGATGCAGAAATAGAGCGTTTTCTAAATGAAGAATGTGAAACAAAAGTCTTTGATAAAGGTGAAATATTGAGCAAGCAAAATCAATACAACCATACTGTTTTCTTTGTAGATGATGGTTTGCTGAGAATGTTTTACTACGAAAACGGAAAAGATATCACCACCAATTTTTATTCGGAAGGCAAGATTACGGCCAATATCGATACGCTTTTTAAAAACCAACCTACTCGAAATAACATTGAAACATTAGAAAAATCGGTCATTACCACCTGTAATTTCAACAAATTAGAGGAACTATGTTCGGTTTCGCTTACTGCGGCAAATTTCAGCAGATATATTTTAGGAAATTTAATGATAGAGATGTCTCACAGAATTTCGTCGCTGCAATTTATGACGGCAAAAGAAAAGTACATCCAACTTTTAGAAGAAAATCCTAACATCATTCTCAGAGCTCCACTTGGTATGATTGCTTCATATTTAGGCATTTCACAAGAGACTTTAAGCCGAATTAGAAGTGATATTTAAATTTAAACGATGTTCACATCTTCCCAATTTTATTATATTTTTTTATCCTGTTTTTGCTGAAGTTTTAGAAGTTTCAATTAATTTTATATTACTTTTAAAATAAATTCCATGCAAAATATATTTGATGCAAAAGTCGCGCAAGAATACATCAACAGAATCAATAACTTAACACCAGAAACCCAAAGAAAATGGGGCAAAATGAGCGTTGATCAGGTTTTGGCGCACCTTAATGTTGCCTATTCCTTTATTTTCGAACCGGAAAAACATAAAAAACCTTCTTTCATCGCAAAATTTCTGCTTTCCAATTTTGTGAAACCGAAAATCGTCAACGATAAACCATACAAACAAAGTTTACCAACTTCGCCTGTTTTCATTATTGCCGATCAGAGAAATTTTGAAGAAGAAAAGAAAAAGCTCATTGGAAACATTCAGCGCGTTCAACAACTCGGCAAAGAAGCTTTTGACGGTAAAATGTCGCATTCTTTCGGTAAACTTACGGCTCAGGAATGGAACAATATGTTGGCGAAACACCTCAATCATCATTTGGATCAATTTGGCGTTTAACCTTAAAAATACACTTGATGAAAAAATTTCTTCTCTTATTTCTTTTTATGTCGGGTTTCGCATTTTCCCAAATGCCTAATATAGAACAGGTGTGGATGAATAAATCGCAGCCTTACACAGGAGTAATTGGCAACGGGAAACAGGAAATAAAAGTGAAAGTTAATATTTCCGAGCAGAACAAAAAAAATGATCAGGAATATTTTCTTGCAGGATATTCAATGGTTGAAAAGAACTATTCAAAATTTGAAGGTAAACTTAAAATAAACCAATACCGGGACGGTAAAAAGCGCAGCACCGTTTTCGGTGAATATGAATTGGCAGAAGAACCGAAAGGACAGCATTCTGGCATCTTCACCGGTAAATTTATTTACACTTTTATGTGGAATAAAAAGACCCAGAAAATCGACAACCAGTTCATCGAATTCATAGGGAACTGGAAAAGCTACGATGGAACTTTAACTTATAAAACCAACTGGAAAAATTGATTTTTAACTTCGAAAAATTAAACAAATGGCACAGGTAAATGCGTACTTAACCTTCAATGGAAACTGCGAAGAAGCTTTCAATTTTTACAAATCCGTATTCGGCGGAGAATTTCCTTATATGGGGCGTTTCGGAGATATGCCGCCCGCGGATGGTAAAGACGTTCCGGAAGCCGACAAAAATAAAATCATGCACGTAACGCTTCCTATTTCTCAGGAAACCGTGCTTATGGGCAGCGATACCGCCGGCGAATGGGCTTCCCAATTCAATGCGGGCAACAACATTTCCCTCTCCATCAACACCGATTCCAGGGAAGAAGCCGACCGGCTTTTCAGCGGACTTTCCGAAGGTGGAGTAGTCACCATGCCTCTTGCTGAAACCTTTTGGGGCGCTTATTTCGGGATGTGGACCGACAAATTTGGCATCAATTGGATGGTGAATTACGACGACCCGGCAAAGCAACAGCACTAATTTTTTTCGGAGCAAGAAAACTCGTAGCTCTTCCGAAAACCCGTCCCGCTTTCCGCACTCGCTTTTTCGGCGGCTGCGAAGCCGCCGCTGAAAAGAGCTCAAACAATTGCTCCAATCGGGGCTAAAACAGCATTCAGGTGTTTTATCATAGATTTCAAAAATCAGCAGCGATTATAAAAAAATAAAAACCCTTTCAACTGCAAGGGTTTTTATTTTTAGGCCTCTAATTATTCGAAAATCATTAAATATTTACATTTTCCAAAATCACTGCATAGCCTTGTCCGACGCCAACACACATCGTTGCCAACGCATATTTTTTGCCGGTTTTATGCAGTTCCAACGCTGCGGAATAGGTTATTCGTGATCCACTCATTCCCAGTGGATGCCCCAATGCGATAGCGCCACCGTTTACATTCACTCTTGGATCGTCATTCGCAATTCCGAGTTCTTTCAAGCACGCTATACTTTGTGCGGCAAAGGCTTCATTAAGTTCAATAATATCAATTTGATCCAATGTTAAGCCAGCTCTTTTTAAAGCTAATTTTGTTGCGTCAACCGGACCAATTCCCATGATTCTCGGTTCTACACCGACTACAGCAGAACAAACAATTTTCGCCAAGGGTTTTAAACCATAACTTTTCACTGCATCCCCCGAAGCTATGATCATTGTAGCAGCTCCGTCGTTCAGTCCGGAAGCATTTCCTGCCGTTACCGTTCCATTTTCTTTCACGAATGCAGGTTTAAGTTTTCCTAAAATTTCTAAGCTACTGTTCGGTTTGATGAATTCATCTTTGTTTACCAGAATCGGGTCGCCTTTTCTTTGTGGAATTTGGATGTCGGAAATTTCCTCCGCCAATCTCCCGGATTCCTGTGCTTTTGTGGCTTTCATTTGAGAATTCAAGGCAAATTCATCCTGTTCCTTTCTCGTGATTTTATACATTTCAGCGAGGTTTTCAGCGGTTTTTCCCATCGCTTCTACGCCGTATGTTTTTTCCATTTCCGGATTTACAAAACGCCATCCGAAGCTGGAATCGTACATTTTCTGATCGGTTGCGAACCCGCTTTCCGCCTTAGAAATCACAAACGGACCTCTGGACATTCCTTCCACGCCTCCTGCGATGAAGAGATCGCCTTCACCGGATTTTATCGCCCGCATCGCCTGTGCCACCGCACTCATTCCCGAGGCGCAAAGTCGGTTCACCGTTTCTCCCGGGACACTTTCCGGTAGTCCGGCCAAAAGCACCGCCATTCTTGCGATATTTCGGTTATCTTCCCCGGCTTGGTTGGCGCATCCTATGATCACATCATCTATTCTGTCCAAAGGCAATTCCGGATTTTTTGCGATAAGATTTTTAATGACGGAAGCTATTAAATCGTCAGTTCTCACGGCGGCGAGGCTACCTTTAAAGTTTCCGATTGCACTGCGAGTGCCGTCTATAATATATGCTTCTTTACTCATTTCAAGTTCATTTTTTTTATGGGTAAAAAGATACGCTTTTTATTTATTTTTTGATAAACGTTCTCCTGTTTTTGCGGAATTTCAGTATTACCATTTTCCGATTTGCTTTTGGAAAAACTTAATGAAGGACAAAAAAATGATGGTAACCAATATGCCAATGAAGCGGCCGTCCACTGAAGGACTAACAAACCATTCTAGAGGTTCAATTTTACCATCTTCGGACTTTTCAATCAATAAAAATTGTTGAAAACTGAAAATGTAGGAATAGGGAAATTATTTTCTTTAAAAAGATATTAGAATTTTAATGAACAAATTCGAGCAAAGGTATAATGAACCGATCAAAAACCTCGATATGTGGCGAATGACCCACGTTTTCAAGTTCCACCAATTTTGAATTTTTGATTTTCTTTTGGGTTTCTTTGCCTAAATTTTGGTAAAGTCCCATCAAAGGTTGTAATTCTGTCGGTGCATTTGCCTTTCCAATTGCTGTTCTGTCGCGTGTTCCTATGATAAGTAGAGTGGGGGCTTTGATGTTTTCAAAGTCGTAAACCACGGGTTGTGTATACACCATATCGGTCGTAACTGCTGCATTCCAAGCGGTTTTCGCGAAATCCGGATGAATCGTCCACCCTGCGAGCAAATTCAGCCATTTGTCATATTCGGGTTTCCATTTTCCGTCATAGTAAAATTTTAACTGATATTCTTTGTAGGACTGATAGGTGTTTTTCAGCTCGGAAGCGTAGAGTTTATCGATGTTTTGATAAGGTGAAAATTTCCGGTAATCTTCCAGACCTATTGGGTTTTCCAAAATCAGCTTTTCGATGCTGTCGGGATACATTACGGCCATTTTCGTGGCGAGCATTCCACCCATCGAATGTCCTAAAAGAATGAATTTTTCTATTTTTAAATCATCCAGAATAGTTTTCGTATTCTCTGCCAATTGCTGAAAACTGAACTGATACTGCTGGGGTTTCGATGATTTTCCGAAACCGATCTGATCCGGCATAATCACCCTGAAACCTTCTTTTAAAAGGACTTTTGCAGTTTGCTCGAAATAGTATCCGTTAAAATTTTTGCCATGAAGCAAAACGATGGTCTTACCGTTCGGTTTCGCAGGTTTGGCATCCATGAAAGCCATTTTCAAATCCTGTCCCTGTGTTTTCAATATTTTAAAAACAACCGGAAAAGGATATTGCACTGTAGATAGTTCTGAATCCAAAGCCTCAATTTTTGGCTGAATTTGTGCATTGAAAAATGCACTGAAAATCAAGAAAATGGAAGAAAACATGGATGCTAATTTCATTTCGAAAACGTTTTTACAAAATTACAAAATTAAAAAAAGAGTCGCGAACGACCCTTTATTTTATCAGTCTGTTAATAGGATTTCCACCACTGGTCATAGTTTTCATCATCATTCAGATAATCTGTTTTTTCGCCAATATTCGGGGTGAGGATTCTCTTATTTTCGGTATTAAGTTCCATTATTTTTTCAAGCGGTTCCTTCCATGGATGTGTTGCCAGAGCGAATTTCGAGTTGTGGACCGGAATCATTCTTTTGGCATTGAGATCTTCCATCGCCTTGATGTGGTCTCCGGGCATCATGTGGATGTACCGCCAATCTTTGTTGTATTGTCCGTTTTCAAGAATTGCCAAATCAAAACTTCCGTATTTCTCACCAATCTTTTTAAAATGATTATCGTAACCGCTGTCGCCACCGATGTACACTCTTTGGTTTGGTGTTTCAAATACAAAACTTGCCCAAATCGCCTGATCACGCTTTAAACCACGCCCGGAAAAATGCCTTGCCGGTTCTGCAGTAACTTTAAATCCTTCACCTAAATCTGAACTTTCAAACCAGTCGAGTTCAACGATGTTTTTCGGATTGTAGCCCCAATACTCTAGGTGTTCACCGGTACCAAGGCCGGTAATGATCTTTTTGGTTTTCGGAAAAAGCTTAAGAACAGTTTCGTAATCCAAATGATCCCAATGATCGTGAGTGATAATCAAATAGTCCAATTCCGAAAAGTCATCTGTGGTATAAAGGTCTGTTCCCTCAAAAGCCTTTGTTGTAAAAGAGAAGGGCGACGCATTACCGCTGAAAACGGGATCCACGAGGATTTTTTTACCGTCAATTTGTAGGAAATAGGACGAGTGTCCCATCCAGATGAATACATTTTCGTTGGGATCCAAAGATTTCAAATCTGTCTTTTCAAAGTTAAAAGGTCTTTGCGGAATTTTATTGGGAAATTTTCCGAAAAGAAAGCGGAACATTACTTCCGGCATCGAGGTATCTTCTGCCAATTGCGGAGTAGCATTTAAGTTGTCGAAGCGTCCGTTTTTGTAATGAGGAGATTTTAAAATTCTTTCCAGTCGTTCACCGGAAGGAGCTTTACCAAATTTTGCCTGTCCTAAGACAATATAAGCTGTCACCATTACAGCAACCGCCAGCATAAGAATTATAATCATAAGTTTCTTTAGAATCTTCATTTTTATTCGGGTTTCACTGGTTTTAAGTCGAGTAACCAGTATGGAATTTATTTTACAAACGCCTGCAAATGTAAATTAAAATTAAAGGAATGAATAAAATCATGGGAATAATTTTATCTATCATTGAAATAAGTGTTAACTTTAGTACAATCAAAAAAATTAAATATTATGCACGAAAATGTAGTCATTAAACAAAGAGTGAACGCGCCTGTAGAAAAGGTTTGGAACGCTTTGACCGATAAAGCGCAGATGAAGGAATGGTATTTTGATATCCCTGATTTCGAGCTGGGACTTCATAATGAGTTCAATTTTTTTGAACCCGGAGGTGAAAATAAGTATCATCACCATGGTAAGATTCTGGAAGTAATTCCAAATCAGAAATTTAAGCATACCTGGTCTTATCCGGAAATCTCTAAAGAGCAGACGATTGTGAGATGGGAGCTGGAAGAAGATAACGGAGGCACTTTAATTACCCTTACGCATAAAGGTTTGGAGAATTTCAACCATTTGGGTACAGACTTTCAGAAAGAAAGTTTCGAAAACGGCTGGAATGGAATTTTAGGGCAGAGCTTGAAAGAATTTATAGAAAAATAGATTAATATTGATTGAGGGAAACACGCCGAGAGGCGTGTTTTTGTTTTTTTAAACAATGTTTGCAGATGTTTAATTTAAATTTAAAAAAAATGAAAAAAAGCTTTTGGTGTCTTTGATTTTAAAGTCTATCATTGCTGGTTCGCACGCTGCTCCACTTTTTTGTAGGTGTAAGCGCTCATCATAATACTGAATTCATACAGCAGAAGAAGAGGGAACGCTGCCATCAGCATACTCAGTACATCAGCCGGAGTAATAATTGCCGCAACAACCATAATTAAAACAATCGCATGTCGGCGGTAAGTTCGCATGAACTGTGGCGTTAAAATTCCTATTGAAGTCAGGAAATAAACGATCACCGGAAAGAGGAACACAAGCCCCATCCCAAGCACAACCTGCATAAAAAGGGTAGTATAATCACTGAGATCAAATAGCTGAGTGATTGAATCTGAAATCGTAAACAATAACCCGAAATTAATCGCAAAAGGAAGGATGAGGAAATATCCGCATAAAATTCCTACGACAAAAAGAATCCACACAAAATTAATCATGAAAACTGAGTTTTTGCGCTCGTTTGGGTGTAGTGCGGGCGAAATAAATCTCCAAAGTTCCCATATGATATAAGGAAAAGCCGCAACAATTCCACCGAAAATAGAAACCGACATCATTACATTAAACTGCTGGAAAAGTTTCTTCTGCTGCACCGCGAAATGTTCTGGCAGGGTAATACTGTCTTCGCCGATAAGTTCGCGGGAAAAATGATTTACCACTCTAAAGGTAAAGAAGTCGTTGCGTGTAGGCCCGAAAAAAATATGGTCCATGATCCAGTTTACATTCAGTCCCACTACAATGGCGCCTATAATAATGGCAATGATGGAGCGGATCAGGTGTCCTCTCAATTCGCCGATGTGTCCCCAGAATGACATTTCTTTTCCCTCACTCATTTTAAAAATTCAAGATTTAAAATTCAAGATTGCGAAATTACTGAATTATTGCGTAAAACGGGAAACCGGGCGAAAACTATTTCGCCTTAAAATCTCAGTATTTCTGTGGATGCGATGCACCAAATTTTCCTGGATTTTAGTTAATTCCTTCATCCAGTAGTCGGTGGATGTCAATAATTCCGTGGTATTTGCCCTGTTCGGTCACAATGAGCTGGCCGATATTTTTGTCTTTCAGAATCTGCATGGCTTCTTTGGCCAGTGCATTTTTATCAATACTTTTTGGATGAGCGCTCATGATATCTTTTGCGATAATTTTAGAAAGATCCTGTTCGCTGAGCAGCATTCTGCGAAGATCGCCATCGGTAATCACGCCAGTAATTTTTTCGTTATCTGTTACTACCGTAATTCCGTGCGAAGAACCGCTAACCGAAATAATAATCTCCCGGATATTGGCATTTTCAGAAACCTGCGGCTTTTGAGAGGAAAGAAACTGCTCTACCTTTGCCGTAAGGTTTTTGCCTAAACTGCCCCCCGGATGGAATTTTGCAAAATCATTTTCTTTAAAGCCGTTCAGTTCCATAAGGCAAACTGCCAAAGCGTCGCCCAAAGCCATTTGTACTGTTGTGGAACTGGTTGGCGCTAGTTTTATCGGGCAGGCTTCTTTTTCTACCGAAGAATTTAAAATAACATCCGAAAACTCGGCCAGTTTCGAGTTCATATTTCCCGTCATTCCTATTAATGCGGAAGAATAGTCTTTCAGAAAGGGAAGTAGGTTTACAATTTCCGGCGAATTTCCCGAATTGGAAATGCAAAGCACCACATCAGTTTTCTGAATAACGCCCAAATCTCCGTGAATCGCTTCAGAAGCATGAAGAAACTGTGATGGAGTTCCGGTAGAATTCAGCGTTGCGACGATTTTGTTGCCTACATGGGCAGATTTTCCGATCCCGACGATAATGAGTTTTCCCGCCGCCGAGTTGATGAGTTCTGTCGCTTTAAGAAAGTTTTCATCCAGGCGGTTTTTCAGATTTTCAAGTTCTTTAATTTCAATGGAAATTGCATTTTTCGCTATTTGTAGAATTTCAGGATGATTCATCGGTGCTGATTTGAAAAAAGGAAATTTTTAATCCTATTAATATACGGAAATATTTTATTTTTCTGATGCTCAAAATTAAAGGTGTATTTTTTAATTTTGATTTTTATTTTCTAACTTTGGGTAAAATGCAAATTTAGTAAAGAATTTAAGACAGACTGCCAGAGATAAAGAATTTTCAAACAATAAAATAAAGTTCTTTCTTTAGCGATACAATGAATAATAAAAGATGAAAACAAAAAACGCCGATTTATCAAAAGAACTCAAAAAATATTTCGGCTTCTCAACATTTAAAGGTCAGCAGGAAGCGATTATAAAAAATTTACTCGACGGGAAAGATATCTTTGTACTTATGCCTACAGGGGGCGGAAAATCGTTGTGTTACCAGTTGCCGGCGCTTATTTCCGAAGGAACTGCCATTGTGGTTTCGCCATTAATTGCGCTGATGAAAAACCAGGTAGATGCTGTTAACGGGCTTTCTTCCGATCTTGGCGTTGCCCATGTTTTGAATTCTTCCCTCAATAAAACCCAGACCAAACAGGTTTTCGATGATATCAAAGCCGGACGCACCAAGCTGCTATATGTTGCCCCGGAATCACTGATTAAGGAAGAGTATCTGGATTTTCTGCGGGATGTGAAAATCTCTTTTGTAGCCATTGATGAAGCGCACTGTATTTCGGAATGGGGACACGATTTCCGCCCGGAATACAGAAACCTGAAGCTTATTATCGATAAAATTGCAGATGTTCCGGTGATTGCTTTAACTGCAACCGCAACGCCAAAAGTTCAGGATGACATCCAGAAAACGCTGGGAATGACGAATGCGTTGGTTTTTAAAGAAAGCTTTAACCGTCCGAACCTCTTTTACGAAGTTCGCCCGAAAGTTAATATCGACAAAGAAATTGTAAAATTCATCAATCAGCATAAAGGAAAATCGGGCATTGTTTACTGTCTCAGCAGGCGGAAAGTTGAAGAGTTTGCGCAACTGCTGCAGGTGAACGGAATCAATGCGCTGCCGTATCACGCAGGTCTTGACCAAAAAACCCGTGTTGCAAACCAGGATAAATTCCTGATGGAAGAATGTGATGTAATTGTCGCTACCATTGCTTTCGGAATGGGAATCGATAAGCCGGATGTAAGGTTTGTGATTCATTACGATATTCCAAAATCTCTCGAAAGTTATTATCAGGAAACCGGAAGAGCCGGAAGAGATGGTGGAGAAGGTTACTGTCTCGCATTTTATGATCCAAAAGACATCGAGAAACTTGAAAAATTTCTTGCACAGAAACCCGTTTCTGAGCGCGAAATTGGCCTTCAGCTCCTGAATGAAGTGGTGGGTTATGCTGAAACTTCCATGAGCCGCCGCCAATATATTCTTTATTATTTCGGGGAACAGTTCGATCCAATAAACGGCGCTGGCGCACAAATGTGCGATAATTCTGTAAATCCACCTACGCTGAAAGATGCGACCAAAGAACTAAATCAGGTATTGAAACTGGTAAAAGATCTCGAAGAGAAATTCAAGACTAAAGATTTGATTTCGGTTATTGTCGGGAAAGAAAATTCGGTTACAAAATCTTATAAACTTGAAACGAGCAAGTATTTCGGTTTCGGAAAAAATGAAGCTGAAAATTTCTGGAAATCGATTATTCGCCAGGCAACCGTACAGGATTATCTTCAGAAAGATATCGAAACGTACGGTGTGCTGAAAGTAACAGAAAAAGGCAGAAAAGTTATCGACGGAAAAGATAAAACTGCATTTCTCATCGCTGAAGACCGCGAATACGATCTTGCCCAAACCAAAGCAGATTCGCAGCAGGTTCAGGTGCAGCAAAACAGCGGTTTAGACGAAAATCTTTTTGTTCAGCTGAAAGAATTGCGTAAGTCGGTAGCCAAAAAACATGGCATTCCGCCTTACACAGTTTTCATGGATCCGAGTTTAGAGGATATGACCGTGCAGTATCCTGTCACCGTCGAAGAAATCGGGAAAACTTACGGAGTTGGTGAAGGGAAAGCGAAGAAGTACGGAAAAGAATTTGCAGATTTTATTAAAAAATATGTTGAAGAAAACGGTATAGAGCGAACCCAGGATATGGTCATCAAACAGGTGGCCAATAAATCCAGTCACAAGGTTTTCATTATCCAGAGTACCGATAAAAAGATTGATCTGGAGGATATCGCCAAGGCAAAAAATCTTTCGATGGAAGATTTACTTAAGGAAATGGAGCAAATTGTTTATCAGGGAACCAAGCTGAATATCGATTATTATATTGATGAAAATTTCGATGAAGACATTGTAGATGAATTCATGGATTTTATGCGCGGTTCCGACAGTGACAGCATGAAAGTTCTTTTGGCCGAATTTGGTGATGATTTAAGTGATGAAGAAGTACGCATGTTAAGGATTAAATTCATCAGCGATGTTGCGAATTAACAGTTAAATTGCTTTAGATTGACCTCGGTTTCCAGAAAAAAGACGATCATCTTCATCCTTCCCGACCTCGAAACCGGCGGAGCTGAAAGAATTGTTACCACCATTGCCAATCATCTTCCCCGGGAATTTTTTGTGCCAAAAATAATGCTTTTGAGAAAAGAAGGCGGTTATCTCGATATCCTGAAAAACGATGTGGAGGTCATCGACCTGGAAACACCACGCATCCGACACTCTTTAAAACCTATCCTGCTCGAAATCAAGAAAAGAAAACCCGATATCGTATTCTGCGGTTTTGGCGAAATCAACGCCTATCTTTCATTATTTATTCCGCTTTTTCCGAAAACGAAATTCATTGCCAGAGAAACCAATGTTGTTTCCCAGCATGTAAAGCGTAAGGAAATTCGGTTTTTCTACAGATTTTACAGCAATTATCACAGGATTATTTGCCAGAGCGACGACATGGCGAATGATCTTATCGATAATTTTAAATTAAAACCTCATAAGATCATTAAAATCAACAATCCTGTCGATTTCGGTTTTATTGAAAAACAGTTGGAACTTTCGGTACGGCCGCAAAGTTTCAAATCTGATTTTAAAAATGTCGTTGCTATCGGAAATTTATCTTCCAGAAAGGGTTTTGATAATCTTTTAAAAGTTTTCTCGCATTTAAAAAACGAAAAAATTCTGCTGCATATTCTCGGAGATGGCAGAGACAAGGTTTTGCTGCATCAGAAAAAGGAGGAATTTGGCTTGGAAAACGTAATTTTTCACGGTCAGCAGAAAAACCCTTATCAGTTCCTGAAATTCGCGGATTTATTTGTACTCTCATCACGTTATGAAGGATTTCCGAATGTACTTCTGGAAGCCGGAGCATGTGGAATTTATTCACTCGCCAATAATTGTCCGGGTGGCATTAACGAAATTATTCAGCCTCAAGTTAACGGTGAAATATTCACCATCGAAAACCATGAAGCGTTTGCCGAAAAGATGATCCAGATTTTAAAGGAACAGCATCCAAGTGAGTTAATTCGTGATTCGGTCCGTTCTCGTTTTTCAAAAGATAAAATTCTTAGCCATTACGAAAAAATTTTCAATAACTTATGATCTTAATCATAAGTTAATTTTAAAAATTTGTAAACTTTTCACCTATTATAAATATTTTTAATATTGAATGTCAGTATTTTAAATAATTTAATTTGTAAACTTTTTTTTATTTAGATTATCTTCTGTAAATTTATTTCGAAAATAATAATATTTATGGAGGCTGAAAAAATTACTAAGAAACAAAAGGTTTATTCTTATAAAGATGCGTATGAAAGTACGTTACAATACTTCGAAGGCGATGATCTCGCAGCAAAAGTCTGGGTAAGTAAATATGCGCTGAAAGATTCAGATGGCAATATTTACGAAAGAACACCGGATGATATGCATCACAGAATCGCCTCGGAAATCTCCAGAATTGAAGCCAAATATCCAAACCCGCTTTCTGAACAGGAAATTTTCAGTCTCATTAAAAATTTCAAATATATTATTCCGCAGGGAAGCCCGATGACGGGAATTGGGAACGATTTTCAAATCGCTTCACTTTCCAACTGTTTCGTCATCGGCAGCGGTACCGACAGTGATTCCTACGGAAGCATTATGAAAATTGACGAAGAGCAGGTGCAGCTGATGAAAAGACGCGGCGGCGTTGGTCATGATTTGTCACACATTCGCCCGAAAGGTTCTCCCGTGAAAAATTCTGCGCTCACTTCAACCGGTTTGGTGCCGTTTATGGAAAGGTATTCCAATTCTACGCGTGAAGTGGCTCAGGATGGCAGAAGAGGAGCGCTCATGCTTTCTGTTTCTGTAAATCACCCCGATTCTGAAGATTTCGTAAATGCCAAACTTGAGCAGGGAAAAATCACCGGCGCCAATATTTCGGTACGTATTGATGATGAATTTATGCAAGCCGTGGTAGGGAAGGAAGATTACGTTCAGAAATATCCGATTCACAGCAAAAATCCTAAAGTCAGCAAAGTAATTAAAGCGACCGATCTTTGGAATAAAATCATTCACAATGCATGGAAATCCGCGGAACCGGGCGTGCTTTTCTGGGATACCATTATTAAAGAATCCTTGCCTGACTGTTATGCAGATTTAGGTTACGAAACGGTTTCTACCAATCCTTGCGGCGAAATTCCACTGTGTCCGTATGATTCCTGCAGACTTTTGGCGGTGAATTTATTATCTTACGTTGAAAATCCTTTTACCAAAAAGGCGAAATTCAATTTTGAGCTTTTCAAAGAACATGTAGGGTTTGCCCAAAGAATGATGGATGATATCATCGACCTTGAAATTGAAAAAATCGATGCGATTATTCATAAGATAGACTCAGATCCTGAAAGCAATGAAATTAAAGCCACTGAAAAAAATCTTTGGATCAAGATCCGCAAAAAAACCATTGAAGGCCGCAGAACAGGAGTGGGAATTACCGCCGAAGGCGATATGTTGGCCGCTTTGAATATTCAGTACGGAAGCAAAGAAGGTAACGAATTTTCTACTTTGGTTCATAAAACTTTAGCACTTGCAGCTTACCGCTCGTCTGTTGAAATGGCGAAGGAAAGAGGTGCTTTCGCGATTTACGATGCGAAAAGAGAAGAGAAAAATCCGTTCATTTTAAGACTGAAGGAGGCAGATCCCCAACTTTATGGAGATTTAAAGAAATACGGAAGAAGAAATATTGCATTACTTACAATTGCGCCTACAGGCAGTACGTCACTGATGTCACAAACCACCTCTGGTATTGAGCCTGTGTTTCTTCCGGTTTACAAGCGAAGAAGAAAAGTGAATCCCAATGACAAAGATGTACGGGTAGATTTTGTAGATGAGGTTGGAGATTCCTGGGAAGAATATCTTGTTTTTCATCACCGTTTTAGACAGTGGATGGAAATTAACGGAATCGATACCGATAAAAAATACACTCAGGAAGAAATTAATAAAATCATCGAAGTTTCGCCTTATTACAAAGCCACTTCCAATGATGTGGACTGGCTGAGTAAGGTTGAAATGCAGGGCGCCATCCAGAAATGGGTAGATCATTCGATTTCTGTAACGATTAATGTTCCGAATGATGCGACTGAAGAACTGGTGAATCAGTTGTACATCAAAGCCTGGGAAGTAGGCTGTAAAGGAGTTACCGTGTATCGTGACGGCTCGCGTTCCGGAGTTTTGATTTCGAATGACGAGAAAAAAGAAGAAAAAACTGAAATCCTGCAACCTGCTTTTCCAACAAAAAGACCGCACGTGCTGGAAGCTGATGTGGTACGTTTCCAGAATAATAAAGACAAATGGATTGCCTTTGTTGGTCTCATAGACAAAAAACCTTATGAAATTTTCACCGGTTTAGCAGACGATGAAGAAGGAATTGCCCTTCCGCGCTGGGTAAACGAAGGACTGATTATTAAAAACCGCGATGCAGACGGCAAATCCCGTTACGATTTTCAGTTTACCAATTTGCGTGGCTATAAAACCACAATTGAAGGGCTTTCACATAAATTTAATCCTGAGTTCTGGAATTACGCTAAATTGATTTCAGGGACATTAAGACATGGAATGCCGATTGAAAATGTGGTGGAACTGATTAACCGTCTCGAACTCGATTCCGAATCCATCAACAACTGGAAAGCCGGTGTTGCACGGGCCTTGAAACGCTATATCGCCGACGGAACTGAAGCTTCGGGCAAATGTTCGAACTGCGGATCGGATCAGGTGGTGTATCAGGAAGGCTGCCTGATTTGTAAGAATTGTGGAAGCTCGAAGTGTGGATAATTTAACGATGAATTTGATTAACATTTTTTCGTTTTAAAACTCGTTAAATCTGAAGTCGATTTTCAGAATTTCCGTGCCGCGAATGCACAAAAAATCCGTAAATTTGTGCACCTTTAATTTTTAATCAATCAAATAAAAATAAAAATGAGTCAATTCGATGTTACCGTTATCGGTTCCGGTCCTGGTGGTTATGTTGCGGCAATCCGTTGCGCACAGTTAGGTTTGAAAACTGCAATTATAGAGAAATATCCTACCATGGGCGGTACATGTCTGAATGTTGGATGTATCCCTTCAAAAGCTTTGCTCGACAGTTCTGAACATTTCGAAAACGCAAAACATAATTTCGCCAACCACGGCATTATCATCGACGAGCCAAAAGCAGATTTGGCAAGAATGATTGCCAGAAAAAACGAAGTGGTAGATCAAACTACCAAAGGAATTCAGTTCCTAATGGAGAAAAATAAAATTACCGTTTTCGAAGGTGTTGGAAGTTTCGAATCTTCAACCCAGGTAAAAGTAACCAAAAACGACGGTTCATCGGAGATCATCGACTCTAAATATATCATCATCGCGACAGGTTCCAAACCAAGTTCGCTGCCTTTCATTACTTTAGATAAGGAAAGAGTCATTACTTCTACCGAAGCTTTAGAACTTAAAGAAATTCCGAAACATCTTGTCGTAATCGGTGGCGGTGTAATCGGTTTGGAATTAGGTTCTGTTTACAAAAGATTAGGTTCTGAAGTTACCGTTGTTGAATTTATGGATAAAATCATCCCAACAATGGACGGTGCTTTATCGAAAGAACTCAACAAAGTTTTAAGAAAACAGGGCATGAAATTCATGCTTTCTACCGCGGTTCAGGCTGTCGAAAGAAACGGCGACACCGTAAAAGTTACCGCAAAAGATAAAAAAGGCGAAGAAGTAGTTGTTGAAGGTGATTATGTTTTGGTTTCCGTAGGTAGAAAGCCTTACACGGACGGACTTGCCATAGAAAAAGCAGGTGTCGATCTGGATGAAAGAGGAAGAGTAAAAACCAATGAACATTTGCAAACCAATGTTTCCAATATCTACGCAATCGGTGATGTAGTTGCCGGAGCTATGTTGGCACACAAAGCTTCTGAAGAAGGAGTTTTGGTTGCGGAACAGCTTGCGGGACAAAAACCACACATCAATTACAATCTAATTCCAGGTGTTGTTTATACTTGGCCGGAAGTTGCTGCAGTGGGTAAAACAGAAGAGCAATTGAAAGCAGAAGGCGTTGCCATAAAAGTAGGAAATTTCCCCATGAGAGCTTTGGGAAGAAGCCGTGCTTCCGGTGATGTGGATGGTTTCATCAAGATCATTGCAGACGAAAAAACTGATGAGGTTTTAGGCGTGCACATGATTGGTGCGAGAGCTGCCGATATGATTGCCGCTGCGGTAACCGCGATGGAATTCCGCGCAAGTGCTGAAGATATCGCAAGAATGTCGCATGCACACCCAACTTTTGCAGAAGCGATTAAAGAAGCAGCTTTGGATGCAACCGGAAAAATTGCACTTCATATGTAAAGAGAAGAATCTAAATTGTAGATATTTTAAAGAGAAGTTTCGGCTTCTCTTTTTTTTGTGATTAATCTTACCATTACGAGGGATTCGTAAATTTTTAGGATAATCATTGATCAGAAAAAAATCAAGTGTTTGCTTTATTAATTTAATAATTAAAACATAATTTTAATAGTAAATTTTGTAAAATGGTGTGTAATATTTGAATGATCATCCGCAGAAATCGTTCCGCAATGTCGTTTTATCATTTCTGTACGTTGCGGAGCCATTTCTGTAGGTTGCGTAACCATTTCTGTACGTTGCGCAACCATTTCTGAAGGTTGTGGAATCATTTCTGTAGGTCGCGGAACCGTTTCTGAAGGTTGCGGAACCATTTATGTACGTTGCGGAATCATTTCTGATGCCTGCTGCTTCGTTTTGTGCGGAGATGATTTTGTTTAAATATCACTTACTTTTTCGTATTTAAAGAAAGGTTTTATCTTTTTGTTGAGATAAGTTCCCTTAGAAAATGCCGCCCGGAAGTCATCAAAAACTACCTGCGGAACGTCGAGATAATTGTAGACCGCTCCGGACACATAAACGATGGTCAGGATCTGGAGTTCCGGCTTATAAAAATATTTTCTAATGACTGATGAGGGCATAATTCCATTTCATCAATATCCGTTCCTTTAGTTTTCTTACCTTTGCAGTCAATTATTTATCACGCTAACCTATGAATCTCGGCAAAACTCAATTATTAAAAATCGCAGAAAAAAATTATTCAGGTTTATTCCTGGAAGATGAAAACGGAGGAAGAGCATTTCTTCCTAAAATTTTCGCTAGCGAAGATGCTGAAATTGGCGATGAAATGGAGGTTTTCGTTTATCAGGATGATGACAGACTGAAGGCAACCACCGAAAAACCAAACGCCGAAGTAGGAGAGTTTGCCGTAATGACCTGCGTACAGAGCCTCCCTAGCGGCGCTTTTATGGATTGGGGAATTATTAAAGATTTGTTCATTCCGTACAAACAGCAGAAACAGAAAATTGTCGAAGGCAAAAGATATCTGGTGCATGTTTATATTGATGAATTTTTAGGATTAATCACCGGTACAACACGGTTCAAGAGAAATCCGCAATACGAAGATCTGCCTTTCCGAAAGGGCGATAAGGTAAATCTGATTTTGATGGGCGAAGGCGAACTGGGATGGAATGTTATTGTGAATAAAAAATACATCGGACTTATTTACACCTCCGATGTTTACAAAAAATTATTCCCGCTTTCCGAAGAAATTGGTTACATAAAATCTGTGAGAGAAGATGGTAAAATTGATGTTTCCCTACAACCCGAAGGTTACGAAAACAATGATGAATTTCAGCAAATAATTCTTGATAAATTAAATGAAAACTACGGTTTACTCTATCTTTCCGATAAGTCCGAACCAGAAGAAATAAAGCAGGAACTGCAGATGAGCAAAAAGAATTTTAAGAAAGCCATCGGCGGATTGTACCGGGATAAAAAAATTGAAATTTTAGAAGATAAAATCCGCCTTTTGGAAGAAGGAGAATAATAGGAAAATGAATAGGAGCGGGCTTTAGCCCGCTTTATTTATTAAAAACCAAGACGGCTTTAGCCAAAATATAAAAAAAAAAGAGCAGAATCCAATGTTGGAACTGCTCTTTTTATTGTCGGGATGACTGGATTCGAACCAGCGACCCCTTGCACCCCATGCAAGTACGCTACCGGGCTGCGCTACATCCCGAACGCAGGTGCAAAAATAAGGAATCGCACGTGATTTTCAAAATGAATTTCATCTCTAATTCCTGTTTTTTATCAATAGCCAACCGTTTAAAATACGCCCGTCAGAAACTTTAATGATATACCAATAGCTTCCGGTTGGAAGGGCACGGGAATCAAATTTTCCGTCCCATTCAAAAGTTCCGGCGGTTATTTTTGACAGGACCAGTTTTCCGTTTCTGTCGTAAACTTTAATGTCAGAATTCGGGTAAATTTCCATTCCGTCTATTTTCCATGTATCATTAATGCCGTCAGAATTAGGAGTGAAACTGTTCGGAACATTGAAAATCGTGA
Organism: Kaistella yananensis; assembly: GCF_026107505.2. NCBI lineage: Bacteria > Pseudomonadati > Bacteroidota > Flavobacteriia > Flavobacteriales > Weeksellaceae > Kaistella > Kaistella yananensis. Next base: position 124,031 of record NZ_JAPCHZ010000004.1, read on the forward strand.
AATTCATCTGCCCAATCACGCAGTTTCCGGAGGTTTTTACAAATATCGTATGACTTCCGTTGGACAGATTGCTAAATATATTTGACGTTTGCCAAACAGCATTTTCCAAAGAATAGAGAAAATCCCCAGAATTCGACATAATGACTGTTGCCGTATTATTTACGATCTGAACTCCCGTAATCGTTCCGAAAGATGACTTCGTTACCATAACAGAAGATGTATTTTCGCATCCAAAAATATTTCTAACTTTTACCGTGTATTTTCCGACCTCAGAAACCGAAAGCGTCTGTTTTGTCGAGATTACAGTTGGATTGCTGTCTTTCGTCCATTCGTAAGAAGAAAATCCGCTTCCTGCATCTAAATTCACTGATTGTCCTGAGCAAAATTCCGCGCTCGCAGGGAGATTCAGTGTTGGTTTTGGATGTAAAGTTAAATCCAGTTTTACGTAGACAAAACAGCCAAGTGTGTTAGAAATTTTCACATCAAACACATTTGCTCCGATGTTCAGTTTTTGGTTTGCCGGATTAGTAATTGATTGATTCGCGGAATCAAAGAATTCGAAAGTTAAACCTGCTGTATTGGCAATAAGACTTGTTCTGTAATTATTAAGATCTACAATCTTGGTAGTTGCTGTAGTATCATTACAAAAAGCGGTTGCGTAATTATTTGCCGGAATTCCGCCATTCGCAACAGCAACTTTTACCGCCAGTTTGGTTGTACTTTCGCAGCCGTTTACAGATTGGGTTGCATAGTAAGTTTTACCATCCGAAAGTGGAGTAGAAGCCGTCAGTATCGTGCCTGTTGAATCATACCAAATTATATTCTGACCCGTTACCGTCAAATTAGAAATAGTAGGGTTCTGGGCTGAACAGAAATCCTGCTGATTACTTCCTGTCGGTGCCGTAGGATCATTGAGCGTTACCGTAATTTCTGTTTTGGCACTTTCACAGCCATTCAGCGTCTGGCTTGCATAATATTTTGTACCATCAGTTAAAACGGTGTTGGAACTTAAAGGATTTCCGGCGGCATTATACCACTTAATGGATGTTCCCGTAATCTGAAGATCGGAAATTTTAGGTGAAATGATCTTGCAGAAATTTTGTGCTGCAGGGGCCGCCGGCTTTGCAACACCCGTCACTGTAACGTTTTGATTTTGAGTTAAAATAGTACCGTGACCGTCATCGAATATCCAGTGAATTACATAACTACCGGGAATTGTATAAGTAAGAGGATCGACCGTGGTGCCAATAATCTGGGTGCCGCAACCGGTCGTTGCTGTAGGTATAGTCGTAACTGTAACGCTACAAACTCTTGTTAAATTGGGTAAAACAGCGAGGTCTAAAACAGGTCCGGTTGGGCTTCCTATATTAACATTTAGTGAAAAAATTCCGCCGCAGGATTGTCCACCAGTTATTCTTACAAAATATTCTCCGGAATTAATTGTCTGAGCATTATTTATAACAGGATTCTGTAGTGTTGAATGATAGTTATTGGGTCCGAACCACTCATAAGTTGATCCGCCTGAGGCATTTAGCTGCAAGTTCTGGCCAATACAGGTAGGGGTATATGAGATGTTAGCAGTCGACTTACAGTCTGCAAACTTTGCGATAAACATTTCGTCATTCGTTGCAGAAGCTGTTTGTTGAAATGTTCCAGGAGTTACCATTCCGGGAGTGGTGCCAAAATTTAAGCCCCAAAAATAAATATTGTTACTGTTGTCTTTGGTAATAAGCGGAATCTGCGTATGTCCGGGATAAAAAGTACCCCATATTTTATTAAGATTTTCGTCGTACTTCAAAAAATGAGAGGTGCATCCGGGGCCGCTCGTCTCCATAAACGAACCGGGTGTTGCTACTTGATCTAATCCAGCGTCACCTTGGCAGGCATAATTCGCGACGAATAGATTACGGCCAGTATCAATATATGTTGATGTCTGCAATCCATATACAACTGGAATATTTTTTTCAACAACCGTATTGGTCAGAAGATTTGCAACAAAAAAACTTGCTTGGCTTTTAGTGTAGACGTGAGCGCCGAAGAAAATTTCATCGCCAAACCTGCGCGCACTTTCAAAATAGTAAGAATGATTTTCGCCTACGTAACTTGAGCGAAGCAAGGCGCCGTTCTCGGAAAAATTCAGGTATAAACCATTGTTGTTGGTACTGCCTGGAGCTATATGACTAGTTGGCTGAAATGCGTTCACCATTGGAAAATCAGTAGCTCTTGTGGTGGCAATAATTTCGATACCATTACTATTCGCACTGAAGATTTTTCCCACTGTTGTATGGGAATTACCTGTTATATAGGAAATCCACTCCGTACTTCCGTCAGAAGCTTTAAACTTGCCAACAAATCCAGCCTGCATACCTACTGTAATGCTATTTTGAAAAGCACCGGGTGTCGCAAGGTCATCACTATAAGTTTCTCCTATAATATAAATGTTGTTATTATAATATTTTAAGTCATAAGAAATGTCTTTACTTTTTCCTCCAAATATTTTTTCGAAAACCAAAGTTCCGTCCGGCTTGAATTTTAAAATGGCGAGCTGTGCAAAATAATAATATGTATTTCCCGGATACATAGGATTAGGGATGCTTATATCTGCTACCACAAAAATGTTATCATTATTGTCAAAGTCTAAACCGCCGGAAGCATCCGAGTAATTACCACCGTAATAAGTACCCCATAACTTTTGTCCGTCTTTAGAAATTTTATTGATAAATGTATCATATCCGCCCATAATTGTTGGTTGATGGGAACCTGAAGTGGCCACATTGTTTGTACTTGATGTATAGCCGTGTAAAAAAATATTATCAAATCGATCAGGTTTTAACCATCCAAATTCATCCCCGTTTCCACCAAAATAACTTCCCCAGATTCTTGTCGGAACAGGATCGATAACTACCGTTTTGCTGAAAGTATCTTTAGTGGTTTTAAAACCGTAAGTGTCATCTCCCAAATCCGCATACTCCACCGTAAGGTCTTCTTTTTTGCCGTTGATGTCGGTCCACGAATGGGGAATGTTTTCCTGCATTTCGCCGAACCGCAGATTCATTGATATTTTTCCGTCTTTTAAATGGGTTTGTGCTCCTTTAAATTGCAGTTTTATATCGGAAATTTTACCGCCTGGATGAATGATGAAATTGTATTCTACCGGTTTCAGCGTGTCCGCCGGCTTGAAAAAAAATAAATCGATATTGGAGTATAAGTTTTTATAGATAACTTTTTCGAAGCGGTGAACATTTTCCACTCCTGCTGGGCGATGAGGAAGATTGTAATAATTATCATAGTCAGCCGATTTACCCTCTGCAATAATTGTAGGATTTTTATTTGCACCCACAAAGGTGATATCAACACGGTGAAACTGCTGTTCGATATCATATTCCGGACGTTTTTTCGTGCTTTTTAGCGGCTCTTTTTCGTATTTATTTGAGTCAGTCTTTAAAGTTCTCTTAGCTTCGTAGACATCGTAAGAAAAACCATCGGTTTTGATCTGAACATTTAATCCACCAACATTTAAAAGATATTTTACGTTCGGATTCGCATTACCGTTCTGATCAATAATCTGGCCCTTGTTCTCGTAGAAAAAAGCGTCAGAATCTGTTTTGAGTTTTTGACTAAAAAATGTAGCGGAAAGAAAAAAGAAAAAGGCGAGAAGTAGAGGTTTTTTCATTAAAAAAATTATCCTCAAATATAAATTATTCCTTCCTAACCAACAAAATCCAGTCTTCCTCTAAAAGTTTGTAACCAATGTCATAGACAAACCGATATTCTGCGCCGTTTTTATAAATTTTCAAACTGGTGAAATATTCGAAATCAAAACCTTCGGAGGTAAGTTTATTTCGGGTAGTTTTGGCTTTACCTTCGGTGAATTTCTGTTCGCTCAGGATGCGGTGGTTTTTGCGCAGTTTATTATTAATGTTGCGCATCAGGTTTGTCGAATCTTTATTGTGTTTATTGTTGTAAGAATTTCTGCAACCGTCGTTGCAGAATTTCTTGTCGCTTCTTCCGATAATTTTATCGCCACATTCCAGACAGTTTTCCATACTTAAAGTTTTGATAATCAAATATAAAGAATTATCCGTTTGTAACCGGATATATTTTAAATTCAAATATTTTTTATTTTTTTACGGTGTAAATAAAAAATAGTTCCTACATTTGTCCTCACAAAACAAACAGAATGTTCAATCAGTTACATCATCATCATTTTCATACTTGCACTCTCGCGAGCTGATTATGATATGTTGTAGATCACCAATATTTAATCCCGCCTGAGTAAATCAGTCGGGATTTTCTTTTTTCAAGTTCTTTTTTTTCCCTTCGATTTACTCATGCATTTTTAAAACAAATTATATGAGTAAACTCAAAATTGCCATCCAGAAAAGTGGCCGGCTCAGTGAAAAATCGATTGCGCTTTTAGAAGAATGCGGTCTTAAATTTCCCAACGGAGGCGGAAAACTCATCACCGAATCCAGTAATTTTCCTGTGGAAATTCTGTTTCTACGCGATGATGATATTCCGCAGTACGTGGAGCAGAATGTCGCCCACATCGGCATCATTGGTGAAAATGTGTTTCTCGAAAGCGAAAAAAAAATCACCATCGTTGAAAAACTGAATTTTTCGGCCTGCCGTTTAAGTTTAGCGGTTCCAAAGGAAACTGATTATGAAGGGCTGACATTCTTTAATAATAAAAAAGTAGCCACTTCTTATCCGAATATTCTGGGAAATTATTTCCGAGAAAATGGCATTAACGCAACGGTAGAAGTAATTTCCGGAAGTGTAGAAATCGCACCGGGAATTGGTTTGGCCGACGGAATCTGCGATATTGTAAGCAGTGGATCTACTTTGCTTTCCAATGGATTGAAAGAAGTGGAAACCGTTCTTAAAAGCCAGGCGGTTTTGGTATCGAATCAAAATCTGGATGAAGAAATACAGTCTGTTTTAAATAAATTACTTTTCCGGATCCGTTCCGTTCAAAAGGCCAGAGAAAACAAATATATTCTTCTCAATACGCCGAATAATCAGCTCGAAAAAATTATCGGGATTCTTCCGGGAATGAACAGCCCCACGATACTTCCATTGGCAAAAGAAGGGTGGAGCAGCCTGCATTCCGTCATCAGTGAAGAGAAGTTCTGGGATATTATCGACGAACTCAAAGAAGCTGGTGCCGAAGGAATTCTGGTAGTCCCAATTGAAAAAATGATTCTTTAAAACACGTAAATTTAATCCAATGAAAACCATTATTAATCCACCATATACCGATTGGGCTGAATACTGTGAACGGCCTTCTTTTCCTGCCGAAGACCTGGAGGAAAAAGTTGCTGCTGTTTTAGAGGAAGTACGTCTGGAAGGCGATAAGGCATTGAAAAAACTGACTTTGGCTTTCGATAAAGTAGAGGTAGAAAATATAAAAGTTTCCGCGATGGAGATTGAAAAAGCAGGGTCCGAAGTTTCTGACGATCTGAAAGAAGCTATTGCGGTAGCGGCCGGCAATATCCGTATTTTTCATTCCGCTCAGCAAGTGAAAGAACCCTCCGTGGAAACCATGACCGGAATAAAATGCTGGAGAAAAAGTGTTGCCATTGAAAAGGTCGGTCTGTACATTCCCGGCGGTTCTGCACCTTTGTTTTCAACGGTTTTAATGTTAGGAATTCCCGCCATGATTGCCGGATGCGGGAAAATTGTATTGTGTACTCCTCCCGACAAAAACGGCAACATTAATCCTGCAGTTTTGTATACCGCTTCTTTTCTTGGCATTAACGAAATTTATAAGGTTGGCGGTGCGCAGGCGGTTGCAGCTTTGGCTTTCGGTACAAAAACAGTTCCTAAAGTTGACAAAATTTTCGGGCCCGGAAATCAGTATGTTACCAAAGCCAAAGAATTGGTTCAGAAAAACGGCATCGCGATTGATCTTCCCGCCGGACCCAGTGAAGTTCTGGTAATTGCAGATTCCACTGCTGATGCTGATTTCGTAGCTTCAGATTTGCTTTCTCAGGCAGAACACGGACCAGACAGTCAGGTTGTTTTGGTTTCAGATTCTGTGGAACTGGTAGAGAAAGTGAAAATTGCTTTGAATGAGCAGCTGAGCGTTTTACCCAGAGCATCTGTTGCTGAAAAAGCACTCGAAAACAGTTTTTCTGTGGTGTTAAATTCCATCACCGAATGTATAGATTTCAGTAATCTATATGCGCCGGAACATTTAATCCTTGCCATTGAAAAGGCTGAAGAATTTGCTGACCAAATTCAGAATGCCGGTTCGGTTTTTCTCGGAAATTATTCCTGCGAAAGTGCAGGCGATTATGCAAGCGGAACCAATCACACCCTTCCTACAAACGGCTATGCCAGAAATTATAGCGGCGTTTCTTTAGACAGTTTCGTGAAAAAAATTACTTTCCAGAATATCAGTAAATCGGGGTTGCAGAAGATTGGCAGATCAATTGAGGTGATGGCAGAAGCAGAACAGCTTTTGGCACACAAAAACGCGGTTTCCATAAGACTAAAAAAAATACAGGATGAAAAATAAAATTCAGGCGCTCGTCAGAAAAAACATTCAGGCTTTGGCTCCGTACTCCAGCGCGAGAGATGAATATTCGGGAAAAGAAGGCATTTTTCTGGATGCCAACGAAAACCCGTTCGGGATCTACAACCGTTATCCCGATCCTTATCAGCCGGCTTTAAAAGAAAAATTGGCGGAACTCAAAAACATTTCGACTAAGCAGATTTTTATCGGGAACGGAAGTGATGAGGCAATCGATCTGGCATTCAGGATTTTTTGTGAACCCGGCAAAGATAAAGCGCTGACTTTTGTTCCGACGTATGGAATGTATGAAGTTTCGGCAAATATCAACAATGTGGAACTTATTAAACTTCCTTTGGATGAGGATTTTCAGATGGACAGAAATCTTTTACAGCCTTATTTTTCGGATCCAAACCTGAAACTGATTTTTATCTGTTCGCCCAATAATCCTACCGGAAATTTATTGCGGACTGAAGACATTGAGTTTATCCTTAAAAACTTTAACGGAATCGTACTCATCGATGAAGCGTATATTGATTTCTGCGATCAGCCTTCTTTCATTCAGAAAATCAACGAATATCCCAATTTAATCGTGATTCAAACCTTAAGCAAAGCGTGGGGATTAGCCGGAATCCGTCTCGGAATCGGTTACATGAATGAAGAAATTCTTTCCTATTTCAACCGCGTGAAAGCACCTTACAACATCAGCACAGTCAATCAGCATACAGCCCTGGAAATTTTAGGTAAAGAATCGGAATTTAATCAGAAAGTAAAGAATATTTTAATTGAAAAAAAACAACTCATCCAAAACCTTTCCGGTTTAAAAATCATCAGAAAAATTTATCCTTCCGATGCCAATTTTCTTCTGGTAGAAGTAGAAAATGCTGATGAACTCTATGAAAAGCTTATTGAAAGAGAAATTATCATCAGAAACCGCAATTCTGTCATCAAAAACTGTATGCGTATTTCTGTAGGAACGGCGGAGGAAAATCAAGAATTATTAAATGCATTAAAAGAATTCAGCAATGACTAAGAAAGTTTTATTTATAGACCGCGACGGAACCATCATCCGTGAACCTGAAGATTTTCAGATCGACAGTTTTGAAAAACTCGAATTTTTGCCCAATTCGATCAGCAGTCTTTCAAAAATTGCCAGAGAACTCAATTATGAATTGGTGATGGTAAGCAATCAGGACGGTTTGGGAACAGATTCTTTTCCGGAAGATACATTTTGGCCGGTGCACAATTTCATCATCAATACTTTAAAAAATGAGGGCGTAAATTTTGCAGAAATCTTTATTGATCCGTCTTTTGAGCACGAAAATAAACCCACCAGAAAACCCGGAACCGCAATGCTCAGCAAATATATTTACGGAAAGTACGATATAGAAAATTCCTTCGTCATTGGTGACCGGAAAACCGATATCAAACTTGCGGAAAATTTAGGCTCAAAATCCATATTCATCGGTGAAGAAGAAAATACGCTGGCAACTTTTGTCACCCAAGACTGGAACGAAATTTATCAGTATTTGAAATCGGTCCCAAGAATCGGAAAAGTGAAAAGGGAAACCCTGGAAACTTCCATCAATATTGAAGTGAATCTCGATGGCAGCGGCGTTTCAGAAATAAATACGGGTTTGCCTTTTTTCGATCATATGTTGCAGCAGATTTCCAGACACGGCAACCTCGATCTGAAAGTTCAGGTAAAAGGCGACCTTGAAATTGATGAACATCACACGGTTGAAGACACTGCGATCGCTTTGGGCGACGCTTTTCTACAGGCGCTCGGAAACAAGAAAGCGATTTCGCGGTACGGCTTTTTATTGCCGATGGATGACTGCCTGGCTCAGGTTGCTGTGGATTTCGGTGGAAGACCCTGGCTGGTTTGGGAAGCGGAATTTAAAAGAGAGAAAATCGGAGATGTTCCCACCGAACTGTTTTTCCATTTCTTTAAATCGTTCAGCGATCAGGCAAGATGTAACCTCAATATTAAAGCTGAAGGCGACAATGAACACCACAAAATCGAGGCAACCTTCAAAGCTTTTGCAAAAGCAGTGAAAATGGCGGTGAGCAAAACCGAAAACTATAACATCCCTAGCACCAAAGGAATTTTATGATCGCAATATTGAAATACAATGCAGGAAACGCGCTTTCCGTGGAAAATGCGGTGAAGCGGCTCGGCTACGAAACAGTTATTACGGATGACCCGGAAGTACTGAAAAGTGCTGAAAAAGTAATTCTTCCGGGAGTTGGAGAAGCAGCTTCTGCCATGAATTATCTGAAAGAAAAGGGACTCGATAAAGTAATTAAATCCCTGAAACAGCCGGTTCTCGGAATATGTCTCGGGATGCAGCTGCTTTGTGAGTCTTCGGAAGAAGGTGAAACTGAAACTTTAGGAATTTTTAAAACAAAAGTAAAAAAGTTTCCGCCCGAAGATCTTGTGCCTCACACCGGCTGGAATAATTTCACTTCAGTAAAAGGAAAATTGTTCGAAGATGTTGACATCGAAGAAAACTGCTATTTTGTTCACAGTTATTACGCAGAAATCAGTGATGAAACCGTGGCGGTAACTGATTATATTTTGCCTTTCAGCGCGGCTTTACAGAAAGATAACTTCTACGCTACCCAGTTTCACCCCGAAAAATCTGCGCCAACAGGAATACAGATTTTAAAAAAATTTTTAAACTTATGAGAATTATACCGGCCATCGACATCATCGGTGGAAAATGTGTGAGATTAACCAAAGGCGATTACTTCACCCAAAAAATATACAGTGAAAACCCGCTGGATATGGCTAAAATATTTGAAGATGCAGGCATCCAATATCTACATGTTGTGGACCTTGATGGTGCAAAAGCCAAACAGATTGTCAATTATAAAATATTGGAAGTTTTGGCTTCCCAAACGAATTTGAATGTGGATTTCGGCGGTGGTATTAAATCCGAAAACGATATTAAAACTGCTTTTGAATGTGGTGCAAAGCAGATTACTGTGGGAAGTATTGCCGCCCAAAATCAGGATTTGATGTTGGAATGGCTCATGAAATACGGGGCTGAGAAAATTATTCTGGGCGCCGACTGTAAAAACAGGAGGATTGCCACCAATGGCTGGCTCGAAAACAGTAATCTTGATGTGATTTTTTTTATTAAAGACTACGAGAACAAAGGTGCAAAATACAGTATCGTGACCGATATCGATAAGGACGGAATGCTTTCGGGACCGGCTTTTGAACTGTATGAAGAGATTTTGACAGACACCACCATCAGTCTCATTGCAAGTGGCGGAATCACCACAATAAAAGATGTTCAGAAGTTGAAAAATATTGGCTGCGAAGGCGCGATTATCGGCAAAGCCATTTATGAAGGCACCATTAACCTCAAAGAATTATCCGAATTATGTTGAAGAAAAGAATCATCCCGTGTTTAGACATTAAAAACGGAAGAACGGTAAAAGGAATCAATTTTGTTGATATTCAGGATGCCGGCGATCCATTGGAGCTTGCCAAAAGATATGTTGACGAAGGCGCAGATGAACTGGTTTTTCTTGATATCACAGCAACGCTCGAAAAGCGGAAAACACTCACGGAACTTGTAACCCGAATCGCTTCGGAAATCAATATTCCGTTTACGGTCGGAGGCGGCATTAATACTTTAGAAGATGCAAAAAAAATAATAGATTCCGGTGCAGATAAAATCAGTTTGAATTCTGCAGCAATCCTAAGACCAGAACTGATTACCGAGATCGCGCGTGAATTTGGAAACCAGTGCGTCGTTTTGGCAGTCGATACAAAATTTGTGAATGATGAGTGGAAGGTTTTCCGCAGTGGCGGGACAGTTTCTACAGAATTAAAAACCGTTGATTGGGCAAAAAAAGGCGCCGAACTTGGAGCCGGTGAAATCCTCCTGACTTCGATGAATAATGACGGCACAAAGAACGGTTTCGCCATAGACATCAGCAAAGCAGTCTCTGAAGCAGTTACCATTCCGGTGATTGCATCAGGAGGAGCGGGAACGATGGAACATTTTGCGGAGGTTTTCAACAGAACGAATGTCACGGCGGCATTGGCTGCAAGTGTTTTTCATTTCGGACAGATCCCGATTCCTCAACTTAAAAAGTATTTACAAACTCAAAATATCCCTGTAAGAATATGAAACCCAATTTTAATAAATCAAATGGCCTGATTCCCGTAATTATTCAGGATGAGGTGAGCCTGCAAGTGCTGATGCTGGGATATATGAACGAAGAAGCGTTCGAAAAAACTGTGATAGAGCAGAAAGTAACTTTCTTCAGCCGAAGCAAAAACCGCCTCTGGACAAAAGGCGAAACTTCCGGAAACTTTCTTTGTGTGAAAGACATCAGGCTCGATTGTGATGACGACACTTTACTCATTCTCGCGCAAGCGGAAGGGCCGACCTGTCATAAAGGAACGGTTTCCTGTTTCCGTACAGAAACTGCAAAAGGATTTTTGTATCAGCTGGCGCAAACCATTCATCAAAGAATTGATCAGGATGTGGAAAATTCCTACACCAATCAACTGTACAAAAGAGGAATTAATAAAATCGCCCAGAAAGTAGGCGAGGAGGCCGTGGAACTTGTGATAGAAGCAAAAGACGACAATGCAGAACTTTTTAAAAACGAAGCAGCAGATTTATTGTATCATTATTTAATTCTGTTGAAAGCGAAAGGGTTTTCTTTAGCAGAAATTGAGTCGATTTTAAAAGAACGGGAGAAATAACACCTGCTTTTTTCAATAATTTTTGGAAAAACGGATGCGGATTTACGGTGAGTTAAACTAATGTTTTTTACGGCCGGTAAGGCTTCAGGAATTCGTAGGTAATCTCATTCAAGTACCGTTCAATAAATTCTTCTTCTTCCTGAACATCTATTGCAAGAAGCGTGGCAGCAGCATGATCATTCAGATTTATTGCTAGGTGGGCAGCAGATCCATAGGCGGCTATTTTGTAATGGGCGAGTTTACGGGAAGTAAGGATGAGGGCAATTTCGCAGTTTACAATATCATCTGAAAATATGGTAAAATGTTTATTTGCCTCATTCAGCAAAGCAATAATGGCTGCACATTCTTTCGATTTAAGAGATTCATTCTGCATTTGAAAAATTTTTTCCAGCCGCTCTTTGTGCTTTAGATGGATTATCAAATGATTCTTTAAGATAAATTTAAGCTTTTCTGATTTAATTTTATGGCTGATTTTTCCGAATTCAGTAAAAATAATATTTTCGGAGAAATACAGTTCTTTTAGGCTTTCAGAAAAAAATCTGCGTAATGTTTTTCTGGAGTTTAACGGTGAACGGTTTAAAATTATAGCCGTCGTTTTGATGTGGATTTTCCATGATTCCAGGATTTTATCAGAATAGAAACGTAAAGCAGCCATTAACAATACAAAATGTTTTTTATGGATAGCATGGCATCCAATTTTGTGCCGATAAATGGCAGACAGTAAAATAATTAAGCCGTTTTCCTTTCCAGCTATTTTTCCTGCTTCTATTGAAAGCAATTAAGTTTTTTCAGTCACAAGGTACATGGGATCTTCGAGAATATTCACCTCAATAATGGCTTCAGCATTCTTCAGAAGCGTGCGGCAATCCGGACTTAAATGTTGAAGACGGACTGTTTTTCCGGCTTTGTGATAACGGCTGGTGATCGCATTTAACGCTTCGATCGCCGACATATCCACGACACGGCTTTCAGCGAAGTCGATGATGATTTCCTGCGGATCGTTTGCTACATCAAACTTTTCCGCGAAACCGGTAACTGAACCGAAAAACAGAGGGCCGTAAATTTCATAATGCTTCACACCGTTTTCATCGGTATGTTTTCGGGCACGGATCCTTTTCGCATTATCCCAGGCAAAAACCAGTGCAGAAATAATTACTCCAATTAAAACTGCCAATGCCAGATTATGAAGGAATATGGTAATTAAAGTCACCACAATCATCACAAAAATATCGGATTTTGGCATGCGTTTGAAAATCCTCAGACTTGCCCATTCGAACGTACCGATAGCGACCATGATCATTACGCCAGTTAGCGCAGCCATTGGTAGTTTCCCGATTACAGGTGCGCCTACTAAAATAATAAGTAAAATGGTTAAAGCTGCTACAATCCCCGAAAGTCTGGCGCGGGAACCCGCAGAAAGATTTACAAGCGTTTGGGCAATCATAGGGCAGCCGCCCATTCCGTAGAAAAAACCGTTCAGGATATTGGCGCCGCCCTGAGCGATACATTCGCGGTTGCTGTTGCCTTTGGTTCCGGTAATTTCGTCTACCAGATTCAGGGTTAAGAGTCCTTCCGTTAAACCTACAGCTCCCATAATCAATGCGTATGGAAAAATAACTTTTAAAGTTTCCAGATCGAACGGAATATTGGGAATATGAAAAGGCGGTAAACTTCCGCTTACAGAAGCAATGTCTTCCACCTTTTTAGTCTCGATTCCAAAGATCATCACGATGGCGAAAACGATCATAATTGCTGCCAGGGAAGCAGGAATTTTCTTCGTGAATTTTGGCAAAATAATGACGATGCCGATCGTAAGCGCTACCAGCCCTGCCATGATAAGAAAAGGCGTGCCGCTGAGCCATTCGGTCTGACCGTTGGTGGTTATTTTGAACTGTTCGAGTTGAGACATGAAAATGACAATCGCCAGCCCATTTACAAAACCAAACATCACGGGTTGCGGAACCAGCCGTATAAATTTACCCAGTTTTAAAAGTCCTACGAAAATCTGAATGATACCCGCCAGGGCGATTGCTCCGAAGACATATTCCAAACCGTGAGACTTCATCAGTGCGATCAATACAATTACTGTAGCACCTGCACCGCCGGAAATCAGTCCAGGTCTTCCGCCGAATATTGCCGTAACAAGTCCCATAATAAATGCGCCGTAAAGCCCAACCAGTGGCGGGAATCCGGCGAGAATCGCGAAAGAAAGCGACTCGGGAATCATGGTCATTGCCACGGTAAGTCCGGCCAGGATTTCGGTGCGGTAGTTTATTTTCTGGGAAAAATTGAACAAGTTCAGAGCAGCTTTCATCGGTAAATTAATGCTGCAAAAATAGTTGTTTGAGAAAGAAACGACAAGTCGCGCAGTTTTCCGCTTTGATATACTTTTATAATAGTTGCAATCTTGGTAGGAGAGCTCACGGAAAATAAAAAAGCACGGCCATACAAACCGTGCTTTTAAAGTTTAGGCCTCGTGGCCGTACATTTTGTTGTAGAGTTTTATATAGCGCTCTTTCACCGCTTTACGCTTCAGTTTAAGCGTTGGTGTGAGTACGCCGGAATCGATGGTCCAAACTTCCGGGGTGAGCTCGAAACGTTTAATTTGTTCCCAGCTGCCTAATTTAGTGTTGAGATAGTCGATTTCCTTACCAATTCTTTCTTTAAGTTCAGGACTGTTGGCCATTTCTTCCGGAGTTGTTCCCACGTTGATCTGCTTACGTTCTGCCCAGTGCTGCACGAAATTGAAATCGGGCTGAATCAATGCGCAAGGCATCTTTTCGCCATCACCCACCACCATGATCTGCTCGATGAATTTCGAAGCCTTTGCCTGATTCTCGATGACCTGAGGCGCAACATATTTTCCGCCTGAAGTTTTGAACATTTCTTTTTTACGGTCGGTGATATGCAGATAACCTTCATCATCGATATGTCCGATGTCGCCGGTTTTAAAATAGCCGTCCTCTGTGAAAACTTCTTTGGTCATTTCTTCATTCTTGAAATATCCTTTAAATACAGAAGGTCCTTTTACGGTAATTTCGCCGTCTTCCTGAATTTTAACGTCAAGATTTTCAAGCACATGGCCTACGGTTCCGACTTTAACTTTGCCGAAACTGTTTACTGAAATCACCGGGGAGGTTTCAGTTAAGCCATATCCTTCTAAAATGGGGATTCCCGCGTTCTGGAACATTTTGTTAAGTCGTGGCTGCAGTGCTGCCGAACCGGAGACTAACGTGATGATGTTTCCACCCAAACCTTCTCTCCATTTAGAGAATACCAGTTTATCCGCAATCATCTCCATTAATCCGGATGGTTTACCAATATTCTGCTTGGCCTTGTTTACTCCAAGAGCCCAAAGGAAGATTTTAGATTTCAGGCCGCCGGCGCTGGTTCCTTTATCGTAAATCTTGTCGTAAACTTTCTCGATCAGTCTTGGTACTACAGACATGATGTGCGGTTTCACCTCTTTAATGTTGTCGCCCATTTTATCAATGCTTTCAGCAAAATACACAGAATAGCCATTATACTGATAAAGATAGAAGAGCATTCTCTCGAAAATATGACAGATCGGGAGGAAACTTAAAATTCTGATCTCGGTATTCTGAAGACCTTTAACCCGTGGAATTCTGGGGTCTGAAGCCAGTACATTCGCCACAATATTGTGGTGGGTAAGCATTACGCCTTTTGGTTTTCCGGTAGTTCCGGACGTATAGATAATCGTTGCCAAATCTTCAGTATTGATGCTGTTGCTGAGATCATCTACCTCGCTTTGCGTTGCTTCATCGCTGCCCAGATCCAAAATTTCATTCCAGTTGGCTGCACCATCTACCTGATCAAATGTAAAAACACCTTTCAATGAAGATACATTGGGTTTAATTTTATTCACTTTATCCAGCAGTTCGCGGTCTGACACAAAACAGTACTGTACATCTGCATTATTAAAAATAAATTCGTAATCTTCGGGCGAAATCGTAGGATAAACCGGCACCGAGACTGCCCCGATCTGAGAAATTCCGAAATCCATTACTGCCCATTCTGTACGAGTTGCTGTCGTAATGAGGGCGATTTTGTCACTTGGTTTAATTCCCAGTTTCAGTAAACCGCGGGATATTTTATTTCCCTGGTCAACAAATTCTTTTGTTGAAATTTTTTGCCATTCCCCATGGTATTTTGTGATAAACATATCGTCCTGAGGATAGTTTTCCAAAGCATGGCGCGCAAAATCGAAAATCCTTTTTATTGTCATATTTTTTTTGTTTAATGAGTATTTCTGGTAATGTTACGGATAAATAATATTGATTATCGTAAAAATATCATTTTTATTTCAAACAGACAATATTCTGTTAATTGTTACAAGCTTTCTACAAAATAAACATTATTCCCGGCATATAGAATTGTAATCTCATTTATTCATGAATAATTTAAACCACGGGATTTTAGTTTTTTTAATTTTTAGAAAAATTGTAGATTTACAGGCAAACAATTTATATACTTTATGGACTTTAATTTATCTGAAGAACAGTTAATGATTCAGCAGGCTGCAAGAGATTTTGCCAACACAGAACTTTTGCCCGGCGTAATAGAAAGAGATAATGAACAGAAGTTTCCTCACGAACAGGTGAAGAAAATGGGAGAACTGGGCTTTCTGGGGATGATGGTGGATCCCAAATACGGCGGTGCCGGGATGGACAGTGTGTCTTACGTTTTAGCCATGGAAGAAATTGCTAAAGTTGATGCTTCCGCAGCCGTAGTAATGTCGGTAAACAATTCGCTGGTATGCGCCGGACTGGAGAAATACTGTAACGAGGAGCAGAAAATGAAATACCTGAAACCGCTGGCAAGTGGTGAAGTGATAGGTGCTTTCGCTCTTTCTGAGCCTGAAGCAGGTTCTGATGCGACATCACAAAAAACCACAGCGGTAGATATGGGCGACCATTATTTGCTGAATGGGACTAAAAACTGGATTACCAACGGTGGAAACGCAACATACTATATTGTAATCGCACAGACAGATCCAGAGAAAAAACATAAAGGAATTAATGCCTTCATCGTAGAAAAAGGTTGGGAAGGTTTCGAAATCGGCCCGAAAGAAGACAAACTGGGAATCCGCGGAAGTGATACGCATTCTTTGCTCTTTACCGACGTTAAAGTTCCCAAAGAAAACAGAATCGGTGAAGACGGATTCGGGTTTAATTTCGCAATGGCGGTATTGAATGGCGGTAGAATCGGGATTGCATCCCAGGCTTTAGGAATTGCTTCCGGAGCTTATGAACTGGCCCTTAAATATGCAAAAACCAGAAAAGCTTTCAGAACCGAAATCATCAATCACCAGGCGATCGCATTCAAATTAGCTGATATGGCAACGCAGATTACGGCTGCAAGAATGCTGTGCTACAAAGCTGCTGTTGAAAAAGATGAAGGTAAAGACATTTCCGAAATCGGTGCAATGGCAAAACTTTATGCATCACAAGTTGCAATGGATACTACAGTTGAAGCAGTACAAATCCACGGTGGTTACGGTTATGTGAAAGAATATCATGTAGAAAGAATGATGCGCGACGCGAAGATTACCCAGATTTATGAAGGAACTTCAGAAATCCAGAAGATTGTAATTTCCCGCAGTATTGCCAAATAATTTTTAATCACTAAAATCCAGTCATGAAATATCTGTGGATTACTCTTATTGCAGTGGTTTTACTGCTGAGTGGCATCGTTTATTACCGGTATTATTTTGTTTTCGGGGAAGGTGTAAAATCCGGAATTCTGAATTACGCAGTAAAAAAGGGGAATATCTTTAAAACCTACGAAGGCAAATTGATACAGCAGGGATTCGGAACCAATGCGCGTACCGGAAGTTTAATGAGTTATGAATTCGAATTTTCAATTGAAGATGAAGAAATATTCAGACAGCTCGAAATCAATAACGGAAAAACGTTTGATCTCCATTATAAAGAATACCACGGGGCGCTGCCATGGCGCGGAAACACAACTTATATTGTGGACCGTATTGTGAATATGAAATAAAGAAAGCCTTCCAAATACGGAAGGCTTTTTTAATTGCTATCTTTAGATTATGGGTGATTGTTCTCGCAGATTCAGCAATTTTGGCAGATCAAATCTTAAATGAGATGAGCGTTATTAACTCAATCAGCGAGCGTATTTCAACTTTAATTCTTCGGAAGATATTTAGAATAATCTGTATCCGGAGTTTCTGCAGGTTTATCTTCCTGAACAGGTTCGGTGGAAGTCTGGTTCTGGGTTGGATAAGCCGCTGCGTTCTGCTGATTCAGGATTTGCTGTCTTTCAAATTCTTCCTCCGCTTTTTTCTTTTTATTACGGCTGATGAAATACCAAACCAATGCGCCAATCAAAAACAGTGGCCAAAACGGAAGCAAAAAGAGCATGGCATCACCCAAAACTTTGAAACCTTTCATAAAAGCACCGCTGAAGCTGTCTGTATCTTCTTTATCGTCTTTGGTTAAAGCTGTATCTGCGATATTTTCGTTCTGGAGCAGCGTGATTTCAATGTCGCACATTTGCGAGGCGATATAATCTTTACCTTCAGATTCTGTGCTTTTAGATTTTACGTCGCCCAGCTGTCCGGAAAGATTCGAAAGTAACTGATCGAAGTTCTGAAGCGGGACTTTTGCTGTGATATATTCTTTTTGGATGCCTTCATTCTGACTAAAATTTTCAGTTACCAAATCTGCATTGTTTTCTCTGATTTTCTGTTTCAGCAGCGCTTTTGCAGCATTAAGATCATCGACCTGAATTTCAAGTCGGGCGGTTTTTACTATCGGATCTTTTTCTACTACAGCTGGCACAATCACAGGATTATTCTGTTCCTGGGGAGTTGCACGGTTTTCAGCGGCTGAATTATCGGGATTTGGGTTTTGCTTTTTAGTCTGTTTTAGGATTTTATCTGCGGTTCTGGTTAGGACTTTTATGGTGCTTTCGCCATTTTTTAATGCATTATTGGCAGAGTCTAAAGTCTTTACTACTTCAGTTCCGACAACTACATTTTTTGTGATTTTTTCGATCTGTTTGTTAATCGAATCGATTCGCCAGCCGCCTGATTTTATGGTGCTGTCGATGGATTTTTTTTGTTTTTCAATTTCCGGAATGATTACTTTTTTGGTAATCCCATCAGAATCTGTAATGGTTTTTGAGATGGAATCCAAAGTCTTAATTCCATCGTTGGCTTTGGTAAAAAGACTGTCGGCCCGTTTGATATTATCCGTTGTTTGCTGAATCGTACTTTTGTCGCATGAGATTAAGGCAACAGTGGCAATTATGATAAAAAATAAGTTCTTCATGAATTGATTTTATTGGTAAACGCCGGAAAAGAATCAAAATGTATTCCTCAAAACACCAGATTTTGATGAGTATTCCGGTAAATAACTGTAAATAAATGAATTGCAAATCAATTTACAAAATATTTACAAAAAAAATCTCCGGAGCTTCCGGAGATTAAATTTACTGTTTATTTCGGAATTCACTGATGAAGTGCAGTTTCACATTCGGAAATTTTTCTTGCGTCATGTGAATGGTAAATGATGAATCTGCTAAAAATACCAATTGTCCGAACTTGTCTCTCGCCATAAATCGCTGCTTCAATCTCGCAAATTCTTTGAACTCTTCGGATTTTTCATCTGCTTCAATCCAGCAGGCTTTGTGGATCGAAAGGGGTTCGTAGGTACATTTTGCGCCATATTCGTGCTCCAGACGGTATTGGATGACTTCGTACTGAAGTGCGCCCACTGTTCCGATAATTTTTCGGTTGTTCATTTCCAGGGTGAAAAGTTGCGCCACACCTTCGTCCATCAATTGATCAATTCCTTTTGCGAGTTGTTTTGCCTTTAATGGATCATCATTGTTAATATATCGGAAATGTTCCGGTGAAAAGCTTGGAATTCCTTTGAAGTTTATTTTTTCTCCAGCAGTTAAAGTATCTCCAATCCGGAAGTTTCCGGTATCGTGAAGTCCTACAATGTCGCCCGGAAAACTTTCGTCAACCACCTCTTTTTTATCAGCAAAAAAGGCATTTGGAGAAGAGAATTTCATTTTTTTGTTTTCTCTTACCAACAGATAATTTTCATTTCTTTTAAAAGTTCCGGAAACTATTTTTACAAAAGAAAGTCTGTCGCGGTGTTTTGGATCCATATTCGCATGGATTTTAAAGACAAATCCAGTGAAATCTTTTTCTTCAGGTTTTACAAGCCTTGTTTCGCTTTCTTTGGGCTGCGGTTTTGGAGCGATGTCGATAAACGCATCAAGAAGTTCGCGAACTCCGAAATTATTTAGTGCAGACCCAAAAAATACCGGCTGCAGATCGCCCTTAAGATAATCTTCGCGGCTAAATTCCGGATAAACCGACTGAACCAGTTCCAGCTCTTCCCGTAAAGTTGCTGCAGCTTTTGCTCCGATAACTTCATCGATTGTTGTGTCATTGATGTCATCAAATTTAATTGCTTCGCCAACTTTCTGTTTTTTCTCCTCTAAAAATAACTGGATATTATTTTCCCAAATATTATAAATTCCCTGAAAATCCGTCCCCATACCGATCGGCAAAGAAAGCGGACAAACGGTTAAGCCAAGTTTCTGTTCCACTTCATCCAGAAGATCGAAAGCATCTTTACCTTCCCGGTCTAATTTATTAATGAAAACAAACATCGGGATATTTCTCATACGGCATACCTGAACAAGTTTTTCGGTCTGTTCCTCAACTCCTTTTGCCACGTCGATGACAACAATAACAGAATCTACAGCGGTTAATGTACGGTAAGTATCTTCCGCGAAATCTTTGTGACCGGGCGTATCGAGAATGTTGATTTTATGGTCTCTGTATTCAAAAGCCAAAACCGAAGTTGCTACAGAAATACCTCTCTGTCTCTCGATTTCCATAAAATCGGAAGTGGCTCCTTTTTTAATTTTGTTGGATTTTACCGCACCGGCTTCCTGAATTGCACCACCGAAAAGCAGGAGCTTTTCTGTAAGCGTAGTTTTTCCGGCATCGGGATGCGAGATAATTCCGAAGGTTTTTCTTCTTTCTATTTCTTTAATGAGTTCAGACATAATGATATTTGAGTTTGCAAAAATCGTGTTTTTTTATGGAAAATGAAAACCGAGTTTTTGTCGTACTGAAATTCGCTTTTTTATGTTTTTGATTTATCTTTGTTGAAACAAAATTTATGGCAGAAAATTCTCCGGAAAAAAAATATATTTTCGACTGGAAAGGCGCTTTTGCGCTTATTGGCGGAATGATTGTCGCTACCAGCCTCGTTTCACTGCTCAATGTGATCTCCATTTTCATTTTTAATGTCAATCTTCAGTACACGGATTTCTATCTAGTCATCGCAAATGCAGCGGGTTTTCTGGGTGCGATTTTCGCCTTTGATTATTTTATTGCAAGACCGCAGACCGGCAAAAATCTCAACTTTAATTTTTCTCCTACGAATGCCGGAACGTATCTTTTGATTTTTCCGATGATGCTGGGAATGATGTTTATTGCTGAATTTATTACCGGACAAATTCCTATTACCGGACCTTTTTTCGGGAAGTATTATGAGTTTTTCTCCCGTTTGATGGAGCAAATGACGAATGATAAAGCTACGATGATTGTTCTGGCTGTTATTATGGCCCCAATTTTTGAGGAAATTGTATTCCGTGGAATTATTCAGAAAGGTTTAATCAACAAAGGGATGAATCCTGCAACCGCCATCATCATCTCATCAGTAGTTTTCGGGTTGGTTCACGGTAATCCGTGGCAGTTTGTGGGTGCGGTTTTGCTCGGATGCGTTTTAGGACTTGTTTATTATAAGACAAAATCACTGCTGCTACCTGTTTTGCTGCATGCCTTTAATAATCTGTGTTCCTCGATTTTAATTTTTTACGGCGATACCGAAAGTTTCGCTGAGGTACTCCATATTTCCGAATGGATTGTTCTTGGAATCGGAATTCTGCTTTTTACAGTGTTCTATTACCTTTTTACACGGAAATACCGCGTTCATTACTCTGAAAAATAAATTACTAGTACTCAATAATATGGCCAAAGAAATACTCATCGCGACCCACAATCAGCACAAGAAAGAAGAAATTCAGCAGATTTTGGGCGATGGTTTTAAAGTAACTTCCTTAACGGATTACGATATTCACGACGAAATTGTGGAAGACGGAACTTCCTTTCATGAAAATGCACTCATCAAAGCAAAATACTGTTTCGAAAGAACCGGAAAACCAAGTCTGGGCGATGATTCTGGTTTGGTAGTGGAAAGTCTGGGCGGCAGACCCGGCATTTATTCCGCACGATATGCTGGCAACCACGATTTTGGTAAAAATATGGCCAAAGTTTTAGAGGAAATGCAAAACGAAGAAAACCGCAAAGCCTATTTTGTAACCGTAATGTGTCTTGTGGACGAAACCGGTGAATATTATTTTGAAGGCAGGGTTTACGGTAATTTAATTCACGAAATCCGTGGGGAAAAAGGCTTCGGTTATGATCCTATTTTTGTTCCGGAAAACCATGAAATTACTTTTGCAGAAATGAAAGCCGAGGATAAAAACAAGATTAGTCACCGCAAACAAGCGATCGAAAAGTTTCTGAATTTCCTCAATACCTAAAAACCAAAGCAGAAAAAAAACTGCTGATTTAAAATTTTAAGACTGAAATTACCGCCGAAATTTTCAGTTAAAAATTGTATTTTTGCAGTTCAATAAATATTAAAGATGTTAGAAAAGATTGATGAATTATTGGTTGAGGTAGGCAATTTCAGCTCAGCAAATAAAGATGAAATTGAGCAATTCCGAATCAGATTCAGCGGAAAAAAAGGAATTCTGAACGATATTTTCTCCAAATTCAAGGAAGTTCCGAATGAACAGAAAAAAGAATTCGGACAGAAGATCAATACGCTGAAACAGGCTGTAGAGACCAAACTCGAGGAATTAAAAAACGCAACTTCTTCTAACCTTATCCTGGAAAAAGAAGATTTAACCCGTCCGGGATTTTCGTCGGAACTGGGAACCCGCCATCCGATCAATCTGGTAAAAAACAGAATTATCGAAATCTTTAAATCCATTGGTTTTGCCGTTGCTGACGGACCGGAAATTGAAGACGACTGGCATAATTTCACCGCCCTTAATCTCCCGGAATATCACCCGGCGAGGGATATGCAGGATACTTTTTTCATCGAAACCAATCCGGATATTCTTTTAAGAACTCACACTTCTTCAGTACAGATAAGGTACATGGAAGAACACCAGCCGCCGATGAGGATTCTTTCCCCAGGAAGGGTTTTCCGTAATGAGGCAATTTCTTCTCGTTCGCACTGTATTTTCCACCAGATCGAAGGACTTTATATTGATGAAAACGTAAGTTTTGCAGATTTGAAACAGACGATTCAGTTTTTTACTACAGAACTTTTCGGAAAATCTAAAATCAGATTGAGACCATCTTATTTCCCGTTCACCGAACCAAGTGCAGAAGTGGATGTGTATTGGGGATTGAATTCTGAAACCGATTACAGAATCACCAAAGGAACCGGCTGGCTAGAAATTATGGGTTGCGGAATGGTGGATCCTGCAGTTTTAAAGAACGTTAACATCGATGCGGATAAATATTCGGGTTATGCGTTCGGGATGGGAATCGAAAGAATCGTGATGCTGCTTTATCAAATGAGCGACATCCGAATGTTCTTCGAAAACGATAAAAGAATGCTCGAACAGTTTAAATCGCTGTAAAAAATCAAGATAAAAAAAGACCATTTCAATATCGAAATGGTCTTTTTTGTTTTTAGCCTTTATGCTTCAGCCAGTTTTTTGCCTGATTATAGTCGATGTAGTACGTAAGTTTCAGCGAAATATTATCAACCATTGGTTCATTAAACAGTCTGGTGAAATTTTCTTTGATGCCGATTCGGGATTCTTCCAGATAACTTCCAACAGCATTTCTGTATAGCAAAGTGAGTTGACTTCCGGGGGCGAACCACCAGGAATATCTTAAATCTACATTCCATGAATTGAAAGTTCCGTCGCGGTTTTCTGTGAAAATGTTGGTGTCTTTTACACTTCCGTCGGCATTTAAAGTTGAAAATCCTTTGTACGTAACTTCTGAGAAATAGTGGCGGAACGAAAGATTCAGCGCCATTTTGTTGTTGAAAGTGTACTGGGATGAAATTCCGTTTTCTACGGTGAAGCGGTTTCGGGTTCCCATAAAAATGTCATTAGCATCTTTACCGACAAATCCGCGGTCGTGATTTTGGTAATTGAAGTTCGCATCATAATAAAGACGCAGTTTATCGGAAAATTTATAGCTCGGATTCAGCTGATAAATCAACTGGTAACGTCCTTTTTCGTCGAAAGCATAGTAGTCGATATAGGTATTGATGCGGAATTTCTTCCGGTTATCGGTGTTTATGAAAATCCATGGGTTAATCATCGCGGGAACATCCAGATGTCGTCCGGCAGTTCTGGGTTCGTAAATGTCGTTTTCACCCAGTGGCCAAATCATAAGTCCGCCACCGAAATTGAAGAAACTTTTCGTCTGCATTTCGATGCTGTTGTGAATTACAAATTGTGTAAATAAATCCTCATCCAGCCTTCGGTTATGTGAAATATTTAGATTGTAATTCAAAACATTCAAACCACCTTTTGGCTGAAGATAGCGGTAGGAATAATTGGTATTGATGCTGTGGAAGTTTGTGCGGTCGTAATAACCCAAATCGCCAATATCGTAATCCCTGGTTCTCATAAAATAATTGGCGCCAAAACGGTGTACGCCGGAAACTTTATTAAATCCTGCAGAAGATTCGTTGCCGTATTTTGTTTCGCCGTTCATTACGAGACTTTCTTTTGTGCTTCCAAAGTAACGGTACGTATTTTTTTTATTTCTCACATCGAAAAGCAAAGCCGTAACATTGGCGTCGCGAAAATTACCATCCCGTGTAACATTGGTGTTCACAAGTGAAACCGAGGAATTTCCCCCAAAACGCTGATCCAGCACCAAAACATTATAATTTGCCCACGGCTCGATGACTTCTTTGCGGATTTCGCCGGTATTGATATTACGGATTTCCGCGTGCATCTTTTCTGTAACAGCATTGAAAAAGCCAATTCCCAGACCTTTATTCGTTCTTCCTGATACTTTTACAGCATTGAATAATTTTACCTTGTCAGGATTCTCCACAAATTCTTCATCATTATTTAAAGAGGGGCTAAGGGAAGGATGGCCGCCAATTCTTCGGGAGTAAAAGAGGTTTCCTTTGCTAAAAAGCTCCGTACCTTCTGTGAAAAACGGACGCTGCTCCTGAAACTGAACTTCGAAAGGTGAAAGGTTTAAAACCGATTTGTCAAATGAAGTCTGCCCAAAATCCGGAATTAAAGTTAAATCCAGCGTAAAGGCATCATTAATCCCGTATTTTAAATCCATCCCGCCGTTGAAGTTTGCGTCCGTCGTGCCATCAAAACTGTTCAGGTAGGTTGAAAAGTAGGGGAGAAATGAAAGTCTTGTGGGCGGATTAATGTTTTCAATTCCGTTTAGCACTCCGTCATAGAGCATGTAACTGCCTTTCTTGTTATCAACAAAATTCCAGTCGTAGGTGGTGCTGGTTCTGTTAACCAACCTCAGAATATTGATTCCCCATTCCTGTATCTGTTTCTTCGGGAACCTCAGTTCAGAATATGGAATTTTCATCTCAACAACCCAGCCGGTTTCTGTTATTTTTACCGCAGAAAACCAAACGGCATTCCAGCTGAAATCTTCACCGAAATCGTTGGTGAGTTTCGCATCCGCCTGAACTCCCGCTGGGGTAACAAGGAATTCCAGACTTTGCTGGTGGTCATTATAACCGTTTAAAGTGACACCAAAAATATCATCATTTTCTATATTATCTCGTTCAGTAAGTTCTTTAGCGATTTTTGTAGGTTCGTTGTCGAAAAGTACAGCCCCGAAATAAATTCCGGTGTCATCATAAAGAATTTTTACTTCTGACTTTAAGGATTCAACGGCGGGTTTTCCGTTGTTTGGGCGGCGTTCGATAAAATTCGCTGCTGACGGTGCGTTTTCCCACACTCCCTCATCCAGAATTCCGTCAATTTTGGGTGACTTAGTGATTTTTACGGCCGTTGCTTTTTTTCTCGAAATACTGTCTTTAGCGGTATTTTGTGAGAGAATCAGTCCGGAAGTAAGGATCAGAAAGGCGCTGAGAATTCGGGTTTTCATGGAGTTGTAGTTGTTTAGAGATAAGACACCCAAAACAGAACTTTTGTTACATGAAAAAGCAAAAAAAAACCGGATTTCTCCGGTTTATTATGTACTTATGAAGTCTATTTTGTAAAGTTGAGCGGGTATTTTACATTTCTGAAAGAATCAATACTTGCCTTAAGCGAACCTACGACCAGCTCCGCTTTAATAGCTATTGGAACATAGTTTCGGTCGTTACTTACCCATAGGGTTACCCCCTCTTTGTCTTTAAAAACCCGGCCGCTCATTACTTGAGGAACAATTTTCAGCGTGTTGATGGTTCCGAATTTGGTTTTTATGTTTTCTGTGCCCACCACTTTAATCTGGAAAGGGAACATTTCATCATCAATCCAAACATTAAGTTTTTTTACGCTCCCAACTCGCAGATCGGTGGAATCCAGACTTCTCAAATAATAAAAAGCAGACAGCATGTCCTGAACTCCTTTCACAGATTTTAGACTCCGTGAGGTGTTCTTTTCCTTGTCCGTAAGTAAAACGGTGTAATTATTATGATTAAACAGTGCTTCGAGGTGTTGGGTATAACCGCCTTCCTGTACATTTCTTACATAAAAACTTGGGAGTCCTGTGTTGTAATTGATATAACTTTCGTAGCGGTCTTCCACCTTAAAGAATGCACGAACTGCCCCATTAGTGCGTCCATATCCTTTTACATGGAAATGGGGTTGGCCTTTGTATGTAGTTTTTAAAGTGCTTAATGTAGCGGTACCTGCATTGAGTAATCCATAATGTATGCGATAATTTAAGACTTCGCCGGACTGTATGTTATCGAGTTTTTGGGAGAAACCCAATACCAAAAATAAGAGTGAGAATACAGTTAAAATCTTTTTCATGCGGATAGTTTTGCAAAAAATTTGCCACAAATATAAAACATTGATTTCAATAGCTTTTAAACTGACATTTCTCACTCTTATGCAACCCGCTGTTCTTTTATTTTTCTTAAATTTGCCAAGTTAATTTTTTTAAACAATCATCAATGATTACAAGCGATATATTGATCATAGGAGCGGGACCTACAGGGCTTTTTGCTGTTTTTGAAGCAGGTTTACTTAAAATGAAATGTCATTTAATCGACGCGTTGCCACAACCCGGCGGTCAGTTAACCGAGCTTTATCCTAAAAAACCTATTTTCGATATTCCGGGATTTCCATCAATTAATGCCGGGGATCTTGTAGATAATCTGATGGAGCAGATCAAGCAGTTTCAGCCTGGATTCACTTTAGGGGAAACTGCGCAGACTTTAACAAAACTGGAAGACGGAACTTTTGAAGTTGTAACCAACAAAGGAACGGTACACCGTGCGAAAGCCGTAGCGATTGCTGGCGGATTGGGAACTTTCGAACCTAGAAAACCTACCATCAACAATATTGGTGATTATGAAGAGAAAGGGGTTGAATATTTTGTAAAGGAACCTGAACATTTCCGAAATAAAAAAGTGGTCATTGCCGGGGGCGGCGATTCTGCGCTGGACTGGAGTATCTTCCTCGCCAATATTGCAAGCGAAGTTACTTTGATTCACAGAAGAAATGAGTTCCGAGGTGCGCTGGATTCTGTTGAAAAAGTTCAGGCACTGAAAGATCAGGGTAAAATCCGATTGGTAACTCCAGCCGAAGTGACCGGAATTAAAGGTGAAGGCCAGGTTTCTGCGATTACTGTTGAAAAAGAAGGAGAAACTTTTGATATCGAAACGGATTATTTCATTCCACTTTTCGGTCTTACGCCAAAACTTGGAGATTTGGCCAACTGGGGATTAGAAATCGAAAAAAATGCAATCGTCGTGAACAACGCACTCGATTATCAGACGAATATTCCCGGCGTTTACGCGATTGGTGACATCAACACCTATCCCGGAAAACTGAAGCTTATTTTATGTGGTTTCCATGAGGCGACTTTGATGTGCCAGAGTGTTTACAATATGCTGAATCCAGGTAAAAAATACGTATTGAAATATACAACGGTAAGTGGAGTAGACGGTTTCGACGGAAGCCGTAAAGAAGCTGAAAAAGCTGTTGTTAAAAAAATCGATTAAGAAACCATGCAGGATATCAATTTGAAAATTACGGACCGAAACGGCGAAACGCATGAGGTGGTGGCGCCTACGGATATGTCGATGAACCTCATGGAAGTCATCCGGTCTTATGAACTCGCAGAAGAAGGAACCATTGGTGTGTGCGGCGGAATGGCCATGTGCGCATCTTGTCAGGTTTATGTTTTGGAAGGTTCAGAAAAATTGGTGGAAATGGGTGATGAAGAAGATGCCATGCTTTCTGAGGCTTTTCATGTTCAGGATAATTCCAGACTGGGCTGCCAGATTCATATTACAGAAGAAATTGATGGTCTTGAAGTGGCAATTGCGCCTTATCCATAATGTTTTTCAATAGACTGATATAAAAAAATCCCGGAAACAGTCTCCGGGATTTTTTTGGCTCGTGGATTATGGTTTATTTTATTGTTGCTCTCGCTGATTTCACAGATTTTTTCTCTTTAAAAATCTGCCAATCTGAACAATCAGCGAAAATCCTTAATTAAAAATTTCCTAAACTTTTAGTTTTCCGCGGAATCCTCTCGCTGCATAATAGGATTCTGCGCCGTTGTGGTAAATGAAAACTGTTCCGTAACGGAAATCACCGAAAATCGCTCCGCCAAGTTTACGAATATTATCGGGTGTTTTCAGCCAGCTTGAAGTTTTGGTATCGAAGCTGCCTAAAGTCTGTAAATAACGGTAATCTTCTTCACTCAGCATTTCGATTCCCATCTCAGCAGCTTTATCGAGTGCGTTGTTTTTAGGTTTGTTTTCCTTCCTTTTTTCGAGCGCGTCACGGTCGTAGCAGAAACTTCTTCGTTCTTTCGGACTTTCCGCAGCACAGTCGAAAAATATATATTCGTCAGACTTCTCATCAAAATCTACCACATCAGGTTCGCCCCCGGTTTCTTCCATTTTCTGAAGAACAGCAAGCTTTTTAGGATGAATTTCAAGTTTATGCTGAATTTTCAGCCAGTCCAGCTCCGCGTGTCGGTGCATGTTCTTAAGGAAACGTTTTTGTAAAGTAGAGAGCATTTCTTTGGAAGTAATTTTCAAAGTGGCCATCGGTTTAATTTTGAATTAAAGTTAGCAAAATCTGAATTTAAAATTTTCTATTCTAAAAAAATATCCAAAACACTTTCGCATTTTGGATATTAAGTTCCAGTTTATTTTTTGGGAATTTCTGCAAGGATTTCTTTTAAAAACTTCCAGAATTTTTGTGTTGAAGGAATATTTGCTCTTTCATCCGGGGAATGTGCCCCGCGGATGGTTGGGCCAAAACTTACCATTTCCATTTCTGGGTAATTGGCACCGATAATTCCACATTCCAATCCTGCATGGCAGGCAACCACCTGAGGTTTTGAGCCGAAATCTTTTTCGTAGATTTTTTCCATGAGCTTCACGATTTCGGAACCCGGTTTTGGTTTCCAGCCTGGATAAGAACCACTGAATTCAACATTCATTCCGGCCAGTTCAAATACAGATTTCAACTGTTCTGCTACAGCGTATTTCGTAGATTCCACTGAAGAACGGGAAAGATTAAGGATTTTGAGCTCGCCCTGTTTCAGCTCTACACGAGCGATATTGTTAGAAGATTCAACCAAATCTTTAACATCCGGACTCATTCGGTATACCCCATTATGTGCGGATTTTAAAGCTAAAATAATTTTCCTGGAATCTTCTTCGGAAAGAGCTTTTTCAGCAGATGAAAACGTTTCGATATTGAGGTGTAAATCTTTTTCTACGCTCGCAAATTCGTCCAGAATTTCTTTTTTCAAAGCGGTAACCTGATCGATAAACTCTACGGAATGACGAACGGATAAAACCGCGCTAGCTTCCCGTGGAATTGCATTTCTCAATCCGCCACCGTCAATGGAAATCAGCTGGATATTTTGGTTATAAAGTCCCGTATACAGAAGTCTGCCCAAAATTACATTTGAATTCCCAAGACCTTTAATAATATCCATTCCTGAATGGCCGCCCTGTAAACCTTTTACCTCAATTTTTACAATTTGTCCTTTTGCTTCCTCCAAACCGTAAGTTTGGGTTGCGGTTACATCAATTCCTCCCGCACAGCCGATATCGATTTCATCATCTTCTTCGGTGTCGAGGTTCAAGAGTATTTCGCCATGAAGCTGTCCCGGTTTCAGTCCCATTGCTCCGGTCATTCCGGTTTCTTCATCAATGGTAAAAAGTGCTTCCAGAGCGGGATGCGGAATATCATTGCTTTCCAGGATGCTCATGATTGCGGCAACGCCCAAACCGTTGTCAGCGCCTAAAGTAGTTCCTTTGGCTTTTACCCAGTCACCGTCAACTTCCATGTCGATGCCCATGGTCTCGAAATCGAAATTTACATCGTTATTTTTCTGATGAACCATATCGAGGTGAGACTGCAGAACGACAGATTTGCGGTCTTCCATGCCTGGTGTTGCCGGTTTTTTGATGATGACGTTGCCAACTTCGTCTACAGTAGTTTCCAGACCAAGATTTTCGCCAAAATTTTTAATGAATGCTATTACTTTTTCTTCTTTTTTTGAAGGTCTTGGAACCGCATTTAACGCTGAAAAATTTTTCCAGATCAACTGAGGTTCCAGTTGTGAAAGTGCCATATCGTATAATTTTTCTCAAATTTACTAATAAAAAAACGCTCCCAAAATTTTTGGAAGCGTGAATCTCACGTTTTATAGATTTTTTAACAGCCACACTCGCCATAAATTGGGGAAGTTGATTTTTCACCGGTTTTTATATTTTCCACCGTCATTGATCCCTGGAACATCATGGTTTCATCCATTTCATTTATTTTTCTGCCGGTAATGGAGACTTTATAATCGGCATTTTCAAAATTTTTGCTGAAATTTTCAGGTTCAAAACCGTCGTCTTTTATGGGGATCTTAATTATTTTTCCACCCAGTTTGAAGTAAGCGTTTTTACCATAATCATCCACATATACATAGTTTTCATTTTCAAACTGTTCTTTGTTTTCGCCAAAGTAACACGAGCAGCCCTCAACTTCAGCTGGCATCGGAAATGACTCGGGTTTTAATCCTGAATCAACCTTTATCGTATCACTGGCAGTTTCGGGAACTGTTACGGTGGCATCTAAAGTGGTGTTTTCACTTAAGTTTACGCTTTCTTTTTTACAGGATTGAAAGATTAAAGTGGATAGTGCAAAAAATAGAATATGTTTTTTCATTTCATAAAATTATAAGTTAACCGCGGTCTCTTTCCAACAACACCATCATCAGAAAACTGAGAACTACAAGGGATTCGTCTTCATCGTCGATATCGATAATCCGGTCGAGCTGAAATTTCCTGCCAAAAAGTGAAGGCATTTTTTTAAGTTTAAAATATTCTTTCCCGGCATTGTCTTTTACAGTGTACGAAGGGTTCAGGAAGTATCCCGTAAGCATTCCCACCAAAGGAATTTCACCGATAAGTCCGTCAAAAACCTTGATCCAGCCGTTGTCTTCGTTAATTTGGTATCTTGTTGCGCCGGTTTCGTCGGCAATGTCGTACTGGGATTTCCACAAAGAGCGCATGCCTCTTCGGGCAAGATTTCCGAAATTTTGTCCGGACTGCACATCGGTGATGGCGTAAGAAGCGTTAAAATCGATCCATTGGTTTGCTTTTATTCTGAAAAGTTCCTGAGATTTGGTTTCGTTATTGAAAACGATAACATCTTCTTTCAGTATAAACATTTTTTGACGCACATAGGCGACGTAGTTTCCGTTTCTGTCGGTGATATTGAAATCGCTGGAAAGTGTGGTGATTTTAAAGGTGAAATTGAGAGGATAATTTAAGTTTTTCAGAACCATTAATTTAATTTTCCCAAAGATAATAAAAGGGGCGAAACTTGCATCTTGAGGGATTAAATTTTATTTTTGTGGAATGGACTATCCGAGTAAAGTTTTGGCGAAAGCTGTAGAAGAGATTTCCGGGCTGCCGGGAATTGGTAAAAAATCTGCGTTGAGGCTGGCTTTGCATCTTCTGAAACAGCCGGAAAGTCAGGCGATCGCACTTGGAGATTCACTGAAAAAGTTAGTTACCGACATCAAATACTGCAAAGAATGCCATAATTTTTCGGATTCTGAAATTTGTGAGATTTGCGCCAATCCAAAGCGCAATGAGGAAATTATATGCGTTGTGGAAGATGTACGTGATGTGATGGCGATTGAAAATACCGGCAAATACAGGGGCAAATATTTGGTTTTGGGCGGAAAAATTTCTCCGATGGAAGGAATCGGTCCGAATCATCTTAATATTTCTTCTATTGAAAAAAAGCTGGAAAACGGTGTCACCAAAGAGCTTATTTTTGCGCTCAGCGCGACCATGGAAGGCGATACCACCGCTTATTATATTTATAAGAAATTCAAAAATTCTGAAGTAAATTTTTCAACCATCGCCCGCGGAATTTCTGTGGGTGATGAACTGGAGTACGCCGATGAGATTTCGCTGGGACGCTCGATACAGAACAGGCTGCCGTATAATGAGAAAGACTAATTTTAATTTGTCATACCTGCATTTAGATCATATTTATCTTTAATAATTTCAAACGTGATTTCCATAATTATCCCCATTTACAATGCCGAAAAAACGATTGGCAAAGCCCTGGATTCTGTTAAAAATCAGACTTGGAATGGCGAATTTGAAATTATTGCTGTAAATGACGGATCTACGGACAGAAGCCAGGAAATTGTAGAAATTTACCGTCAGAAAAATCCAGAAATGAACATCATCCTCATCAATCAGGAAAATGCAGGTGTTTCTAAAGCAAGAAATAGTGCCTTGAGGACTTCAAAAGGAGAATTTATCGCGCTTCTGGATGCTGATGATGAATGGCTGCCGGAAAAAACGACAAGACAGATGAAGATTCTTATGGATGCCCAGTTGAATGCTGACTTTGTGGCGTCGTTATGGAATGATGAAAAAGTTGGTTTTCCTTATGCTGTTAATCCAGAAAACCAATTAGTTGAAATCACTCTTAAAAGATTATTGATAAAAATTACCGGACAAACTTCAACGGCAATTTTTAAAAGAAAGATTCTGGAAAATACTGGATACTTTGATGAAAGCCAAAGATATTCAGAAGATGCCAATTTCTGGATGAGAATTTCAAAGCATAACAGAATGTACTTACTCCCTCAGCGATGTGTTTATGCTGGTGGCGGAAAAAAATCATTTGGAATCTCCGGACTTTCAGCCAATTTAAAGGAGATGGAAAAAGGAATTCAAAAAAATATCAGGGAAATGTACCTAACCAACCGTATAAACTTTCCCGAATATCTTTTTTATTTTGTATTTTCAAAGCTGAAATATTTTATCAGGCCATTTAGAGCTAAATTTAATGGATAAACTAATTTGGGCATTTAGAGCATTATGCTATTCGGCTTTTTTCGGAAAATTTGGGTTGCCATCTTATCTTGGGAAACCCATCTTTCTGAAAGGGATCCGCTATGTTTTTATCGGAAGAAAAGTGAGGATTTTTCCTCACCTCCGGATGGAAACTTTAGCTGGAGGAAGCATTCACATTAAAGATGATGTCGTGATTTCGCAGAATGTACATATTACTTCTGCCGGAACTCTTGAAATAGGGAAAAGCTCCCTTATTTTGGCGAATGTTTTCATTACCAATATCGATCACGATTATACAGAAATTGGCGCACATGTAGTTAAACAGAAAATATTGGTAAAAGAAACCAAAATTGGGGACAATTGTTTTATAGGAATGGGTGCCGCGATTATGGCTGGAACCATTCTAGGGAAACAGTGTATTGTGGGTGCAAATTCTGTAGTAAGGGGAGTTTTTCCCGATTATTGTGTGATTGTTGGATCGCCTGCGAAAATTGTAAAAAAATATAATCCCCAAACTAAAGTTTGGGAAAAAACAGGTGAATAAGTTGAAAAAGATATTGATTACCGGCGGTGCTGGTTTTATCGGAAGCCAGCTGGCGTTGAGGTTGTTAAAAGAAGGTTATTTTGTGACGGTTCTCGATAACCTTTCACCCCAGATTCATGGCGAAAATCCTGAGATCGATTCGCCGCTGTACAGAAGTATTCTTGGTAAAGTAAATTTCATTAAAGGCGACATCACCAACAGACATGATTTGGAAAAAGCTCTTGAGAAAGCTGATGCGGTAATTCACTTTGCGGCTGAAACCGGCACGGGCCAATCCATGTATGAGATCGAAAAATACAATCATGTGAATGTTTCCGGTACTGCTTTGCTGCTTGATGTCCTGGTGAATAAGACCCACAATGTAAAGAAATTTGTCCTTGCATCTTCACGTGCCGTTTATGGTGAAGGGAAATATCGGAATGCTGATAACGAAACGGTGTATCCCGAAAACCGAACTTTAACTTTAATGGAGCAGGGATTTTATGAGATGACAGATGATAAAGGTCGGTCGTTGACGCCTGTTGCTACCGATGAATCATCAACACTACACCCAACTTCTTATTACGGATTAACCAAACTCCAGCAGGAAGAAATGGTAAAGCTGGTTTGCTCTTCAGTTGCGCTTCCCTTTGTGATTCTTCGGTATCAGAATGTTTATGGCGTGGGGCAGTCTTTACTTAATCCTTATACCGGAATTTTATCTATATTTTCAACACAGATCTTGAGTGGGAAAGAGACAAATGTTTTCGAAGATGGTCTGCCAAGCCGTGATTTTATCAACATTGAAGACACGGTAGAAGCCACTTTCAGAAGTTTAAAAAATGATCTCGCCAACAACGAAATTATAAATGTGGGAACCGGAAATCCAACGTCGGTACTTTCTGTAGCGAAAATGCTGGCGAAAATGTATGGGAAACAAGAGAAAATCAATGTCTCGGGGGATTTCAGAATTGGAGATATACGACACAACTTCGCGGATCTCTCGAAGATGAAAAGAATCCTGAATTTTGAACCGACAGTGAGTTTCGAGCAGGGAATTTCTGATTTTACAGATTGGGTGTTAAAACAGCCGGTTCATGAAAATAATTTTCAAAATTCCCTTATTGAAATGAAGCAAAAAGGATTTCTGAAATCATGAATTTTAGCCAGAAGAAAATATTATTGCTCTCCGCCAACTTTTTCGGTTACGAAGCTGCAATCTGCAACCGGTTGCGTGAACTGGGAGCCGAGGTAGATTTCCATAACGAAAGACCCTCAGATTCTGTCTTCACCAAAGGGATGATCAGGGTGAAAAGCAGATTGTTCCAAAAGAAAGTAAACCGGTATTATGAAAAACTTTGGCAACAGATTAAAGGAACGAAATACGATTATTTTCTTTTGATTAAAGGTGAATCTGTACCCCTGTTTTTTTTGAAGAAATTCGCAGACACAAATCCCGAGACAAAAAAGATTTTTTATTCTTACGATGCAGTGACAGAATATCCCAAATTTCTGAAGCTTTTTCCTTTTTTTGATCATAATTTTACCTTCGAACCTGTAGATGCAAAAAAGTATAATCTGCATTTCCGGCCGCTCTTTTTTTTAAATGAATACAAAAAGCAAAACCAAAATCCAAAACCCAAATTTGATCTCGTTTTTATCGGCAGTGCCCATACAGACCGCTATTTAATAGGCGAAAAAATAAGGGAACGATGTACAAATTTAAAGCTGAAAACTTTTTTTTATTACTATGCTCCCGGCAGAGTTGCTTTCATGCTTAAAAAGATTTTCGATAAAAATATGATGAATTTCGATATGGAAAAGCTCAGTTTCAAAAAACTGTCACATACTGAAATTAGCGGAATTTATGATCAAGCTTTTGCGGTACTTGATATTAACAAGCCATTTCAAAATGGGCTTACCATGAGGACTTTCGAGGCTTTGGCAGCAGGTAAAAAATTAATTACAACCAATTGCAATATCAAGAACTATCCTTTTTATAACGAAGAAAACATTCTTATCCTTAATCGGAATGATTTGAATGTCGAAAAACAGTTTTTCAATACTGAATTCAAAAAAATAGATAATGAGGTTATCGAGAAGATATCCCTGGATTCATGGATTCACTGCCTTTTTGTTCAGCACCAGGATGAGTTTTGGGGAATTGCGGAGAAGGACTTTAATTCTTAAATATTTTCCACAAAAAAATCGGTTAAGAAATTTCTTAACCGATTTTTATATTGTTATGCTGATGTTATTTTCCTGCCGGAGCCGGAACAGGCAATGTAGTTGTACTGTTTGTACCGGGAGCGGTTTGCGGAGCCGGAGCTTCAGTTCTCGCAGGAACCTGTTGCATTGAAGGGGTAGGCTTCGCTGTTAAAATTACGCTTAACAGAATTAAGAACACAATAGCACCACCAAGAATCCATGTCGCTCTCTCCATAAAATCATTTGTTCTCTGAACACCGAACTGTGCGGAAGATGTACCCCCGAAAGTTCCTGAAAGACCACCTCCCTTCGGATTTTGGGCCATAATGATGATGATTAGTAAAATACTTAAAATCATGATCAGGATCATGAATAAGGTAAATATTGTGCTCATTTTATTTTTAAGTTTAAGAAGTGCAAATATAGTTAATATTTTCAAATAAAAAATATAAATTTATTCAGTTCTTACCCGTCTTGATTCAGTTTTTTTTGAGATTTTCTGAGGGAAAAGACGTTTCGGCAGAAATAAAAAATAAGTATTTAGTTTAAAGAATTTTATCCATGAACTATATTTTTTTTTAAATTGCAGCAATGAAAAATTTTCTCCTTAATAATGTGAGTTTAGACTCTTTAACCACGCTTTTAAGTCAAGCTCCTGTTGCTTTGGCAATGTTGATGGGCGAGGACCAGGTGGTTGAAATTGCCAATAAACAGATTTTAGATTTATGGGGAAAAGATACAAGCGTAATCGGGCTTCCGATTCTTGAGGCAATTCCGGAAATCCGTGATCAGGAGTTTCCACGGATATTAAAGAATGTTTATGACACAGGTATTGCCTATAAAGGCAACAGCGTTTTGGCAATGCTAATGAAAGACGGGGTGCTTACCGACAGTTACTTTGACTTTATATATTCACCGGTTTTTTTTGAAGGTAAAATAACAGGAGTGAGCGTTGTAGCCACCGATGTTACCGATAAAGTGCTTTCTGAAAAAAAGCTTCAGGAAAGCGAAATTCGCTTCAAGGAACTCATGGAGATTTCAGATTATTCAACTGCTATTTATCTTGGTGAAGACCTAATCATCGATTTTGCCAATGACCAGATGATAAAAACCTGGGGTAAAGACCGGTCTGTAATTGGCAAAAGACTTGAAGAAGCGTTGCCGGAACTGAAAGGCCAGCCATTTATTGATATTTTAAAAAATATATTCGCAACAGGCATTCCATATACCGCAAAAGAAGATAAAGTAGATCTTGTTGTCGACGGCGTGCTGCAGACTTTTTATTATAACTTTTCTTACAAACCGCTCTACGACGTACAGGGGAAAATTTATGCGATCATGAATGTGGCGGTAGATGTTACCGAATTAGTGAATGCCAAAAACCTTAGCCAGGCAAAAGAAGACGAATACCGAAATCTTGCCGAAGCAATGCCACAAATGGTTTGGAAAACAGATGCAGAAGGTAAGGTGGAGTATTGTAATGAGCAGATGCTAAATTTGCTCACTCCGGAAGAAAAACGAGATCAAGATTTCAGTTTTATGAAGATTATTCATCCCGAAGATGCTTTTAAATTATCTAAAGTATGGGACGAGAGCTGTGTAAACAAAAAAGGCTTCGAAATTGAATACCGTATTTTCGATGCTGGAAAACAGGAATACCGTTGGTTTTTAACCCGTGCGTTACCGGTACTAAAAAACGGCGAAGTTTTAAAATGGATCGGAACAAGTACCGATATCAACGAATTCAAGAATCTGGTTACTCAGAAAGATACTTTCCTAGGTATTGCAAGCCATGAACTGAAAACTCCTTTAACTTCACTGAAACTCTATGCGCAGGTTTTAGAAAGAATGCTGAAGAAAACAGGGGACGAAAAAAACGCTGAATTTGCCAAAAAAATGGATCTTCAGGTGGTGAAGCTTACTTCTTTAATCGGCGATTTGCTGGATGTTACCAAAATTAACTCAGGAAAAATACACCTTAATGAGAGCGATTTCGATTTTGAGAAACTCGTGCTGGAGACTGTTGAAGAACTGCAGATGTCGACCCTCCATAAAATAAAACTTAAAACTGAAAATGTAGGAACAGTTTTTGCTGACAGGGAACGTATAAGCCAGGTAATCACCAATTTAATTTCAAACGCAATCAAATATTCTCCTGATGCCGTAGAAATTCTTGTAGATATAAAAAATGAGGGCAATTTTGCCATTTTTACTGTGGAGGATTTTGGGATCGGGATGCCGGAAGATAAAAAAGCAAAAGTTTTTGAACAGTATTACCGCGTAAGTGGGGATGAACAGAATACTTTCCCCGGACTTGGATTAGGGCTTTACATTGCAGCGCAAATTGTGGAGCGCTCGAACGGAAAAATTTGGGTGGAAAGTACTTTAGGAAAAGGATCCACATTCTGTTTCTCGCTTCCTCTTGTAGACCGTAAAATTAATTAAGAAAATGAATTCAAAAAAAGTAATAATTGTTGATGATGATGTATCGATTCTGGATTCTTTAGGAATTATGCTCGATTTCGAAGGCTTCGAAGTCAACGCTTTCGAACGCGGTTCCGAGATTTTCAGTTATGTAGAATCAATTTCGAAGCCCGATATCATTCTTCTGGATATGTGGCTTTCCGGGGAAGACGGAAGAGATATCTGCAAAAAGTTAAAAGAAAATGAAATCACGAAGTATATTCCCGTGGTCATGATGTCGGCCAGCCGAGGGTTAGAGCATACCGCAATACAGTCTGGTGCCAACGCTTTTATCGCAAAACCATTCGAGATAGATGAAGTGGTGGATAAACTTCATCAGTTGACTGAATAAATTTTTTATTTAAAGCTATAAATGTAAAAGACAAACCCTGAAGTTTGTCTTTTTTGTGTGTTATATGAAAGTGAAAGTTTAAACGCGAACTACATCGAAATTAAAAGAACTTGTAAAATTCATCTGGAAATTAGAATTTAATCTGTACTTCAGTTTTTTCGAAATTTCGTTTAAAAGGTTGAAATGATCGGTGTTCGAAAGATCATCAGTAAGAAGATCCTGATTGTTGATTTTAATTCCGGCATCATCAAATCTGATAAATTCTAGGCCGTAATGAGAATGAAGTTTTTCCAAAAATTTCAGATCTTCTAAAGAAAGTATATTTTCTGACATGGCTTTTTATTTTTTTTGATTGATGTAAAAATATTTACAATTATTGTGCCTTTTGTAATAACTGTTGTTGATAACGTTCTGATTTCCGTAAAAGATGATGATTTTTAATACAAAAAACGGCAACTCCCGCTGCCGTTTTTATAAATAATTAAATTAAAGTTATTTGAAGTCCGAATCTTTGGACTGGTTAATCTGGTAAGACTTCACGGTGAAATCTACCGGCATTCCGCCCATATTCTGCGACATTTTGTACGGAAGTTTTACACCTGAAACTACTTTGTAATCACCGAAAACAGTAGGCACTGCCATTTCTCCCTGAGGGCCTTTCTGCATTTTGGTTTCGCCAAGTTTCAGACCTGTTTTCACGCTGTAGTAATACGTATTTTTATCTTTTTTTACAACGTAAGCATCTTCATTCTCGAATTTTTCAATTCCTGTAAGCTTGTAATCTGCAGATTTAGCAAAACCAAGCTCCGGGAAAAGCTCTGTAGAAGCGGCAAGTTCCTTCTTAGCTTCTTCCGGCATGGGTGTCTTCTGTCCCTGCATCTCCATGAAACCATCTTTACCATCGAAAACAATTTTCTGGAAGGTGTTGCCCATCATTTTGATTTCCATTTTCAT
The DNA here is from genome assembly GCF_026107505.2 of Kaistella yananensis. Lineage (NCBI taxonomy): Bacteria > Pseudomonadati > Bacteroidota > Flavobacteriia > Flavobacteriales > Weeksellaceae > Kaistella > Kaistella yananensis. The sequence continues at coordinate 163,412 of NZ_JAPCHZ010000004.1, forward strand.
TTTAGCGCCTTTTGCCTGAATCATGTTCATGTCGAGATCCATTCCCTGTACTTTTGCCGAAGCATCAGTGGTAATGGAATTTATTTTCTCAACCGCTGCTGAACCACCGATGGCAGCAATATATTTTTCTGCAACCGTAGATAACGTCACGCTTGCATCCATCTTCTGCGAGGAAGGTTTTGCGGTTGGATTGGCTTCATTATCATAATATTTAACCGGATAACCCAATTTTTCAAGACCTTCAGAAATATCTGCAGCTTTACCTGCTACGAAAATGCGGCTTTGGTTTGGCAAAATTGTGGCTTTCACTGCTGCTGAAACATCTGCTGCAGTTACTTTATCGATTGATTTCAGATAGTTTGTATAGAAATCTGCAGGCAAATTCTGTACTTTTTCACTGAGTGCAAATCTTGCGATGGTTTCCGGTCTTTCCAAAGAACGGATGAAGTCTCCTTTCAGTTTTGCTTTTGCATTGGCAAGTTCTTCCGGAGTTACTTTAGAAATTGCATTCAGCTCGTTCATGAATTCTTTTACCGCTTTATCGGTAACTTCATTTCTTACGCTTGAGTTTGCAGAAAAACTTGGCGAATATTTACTTGCAGTCATTGATGAATAAGCGCCATACGTAAATCCGTTTTTCTCCCGAAGATTCATAAAAAGTCTCGCTTCACCGCCGCCGCCTAAAATGTAATTGGCGATCATTGACGAGAAATAGTTAGGATCGCTCATCTTCAGATTATTGATGTTTCCGACCGACACCACCGACTGAACCGCGGTTGGAACATCGACAACATTAATCTCTGTTGCAGCAACATTAGAAGCCGGTTCTAACGGACTGAAAGTTGTGCTCGATTTTTTCCAGCCTGAAAAGGCCTTTTCAATCATTTTTTTGGCGTCGTTGTATTTCACATCACCAACTACAACCAAATATGCATTGTTGGGTGTGTAATACTTATTGTACATATTCTGCACATCAACCAGCTGAATGTTTTTGATGCTTTCCTCTGTTTCAAACTCACCTCTGGAAGTGTTTTTTCCGTACGTAAGCGCGGTGGAAACACGGTTCGCAATTGAACTTGCGTTTTTCTCGTCGGCTTTCAAACCTTCGATCATTCTGTCTTTTGAGTTTTTTACTTCTGTTTCAGAAAATTTAGGGTTTACAATCGCATCCGCCATCAAACCTAAAACCTGAGGGAAATACTTCGATAGCGTGTTGGCATTTGCACCGGCTGCAGAGAAATTTAAATTTGCCCCAAGAAAATCAATTTTCTTGTTGAAATCTTCTTTACTCATTGATGATGTACCGCTGCCGAGCTGATCTGCCATAATTTGGCTTACCCCAACAATTTTACCTTCGTAAACCGGCGGCCTGTCTATAGAAAGGCTCATGTTTACCCTTGGTAATTTATTGTTTTCAACCACCATTACGGTAAGTCCGTTTTTCAGGGTGAAAGTTTTCGGTTTCGTTATGTTGATTGTAGGAGTAGGGCCTGGTTTAGGCATTTCGTCCTTATTGATTTTTTGTGCAGACAGCATTCCTGAAATTAAAAATGCGGCCGCGATATATTTAAAGTTGTATTTCATGGATTATTTTTTTTCAGGTAAGTAATTGATGATGATTCTTTGGTTTGGGTTAAGGTATTTTTTTGCGGCATTCATAATATCTTGTCTTGATACAGAACGGTAAATGTCCAGTTCTTTATTGATGAGATTGGTGTCGCCCATCAATACGTGGTTGGTCGCCAAAGAACTTGCGATTCCCTGAATTGAAGAGTTTGAGTTTACAAACTGATTTTCGAACTGGTTCAGCAGTTTTTGGTAATCTTCTTCAGAAATCAGGGTAGTCTGAAGCTTTTTAATTTCCGCATCGATGTCGCTTTGAAGCGTACTTTTCGTGGTAGAACCCATTGGAATAGCGAAAAACGCAAAAATTCCCGCATCTTCAAGACCTTGGTTGAAAGCCTGAACCTGAAGCGCTTTTTTCTCCTGATCCACTAATTTTTTATAAAGCACCGATGATTTTCCGCTGCTTAAATAAGACGAAAGCATATCGAGAATATAAGCATCTTTTTCTTTGTTTGAAGGTGTTCTGTACGCAAAAGCATAAGCCGGAAGCTGGATGTTTTTATCGGTAACCGTTACTTCTTTTTCCTTAGTAATTGGGTCGTCTTTAGGGAAATTTTTCGGGTACACAGTTCCTTTTGGGATGTCGCCGTAATACTCAAGAATCCATTTTTTTGTCTGCTCAGGTTTAATGTCGCCGGCTACAACTAAAGTCGCATTGTTCGGAACATAGAACTTTTTATAAAAATCCTGAAATTCTGATAGGGTAGCAGCATTCAGATCCTCCATCGAACCAATGGTTGACCAATGATATGGATGTTTGGTGAAAAGATTGTTCTGTACTGCGGTGAAAAGGTTTCCGTAAGGTTGGTTATCCATTCTCAAACGCTTTTCTTCCTTTACAACTTCTCTTTGGGTGTCTACACCAATTTGGTTTACAGTGCCGCTTTTCATTCTTTCGCTTTCCATCCACAAACCAAGCTGTTCGTTATTCGATGGGAAAGTTTCATAATAATAAGTTCTGTCGTTGGTGGTATTGGCATTGTTGGTTCCGCCGTTAGACGAAACAATTTTGAACCAGTCGCCGCGTTTGATGTTTTTGGTGCCTTCAAAAAGCAAATGCTCAAAAAAGTGCGCCATACCGGTTCTTCCCACCGCTTCATCCTTGGCACCTACGTGATACATTACACCTGTTGTCACTACAGGAGCGGTGTTGTCCTGATGAAGAATTACGTGCAGACCGTTAGGAAGATCATATTCCTCGAATTTAATTTGCTGTGCGTTGATGATCATTCCAAGGAACGAAACGGCAGCAGCAGAAAGGAGTCGTTTTTTCATATTATCTTTAAAATTTAGGTTATAAGTCTTATGAAATTAGTATTTGTTACATTCTTTCACTTAATAATTATATTTCTGTTGAATATTTAGAATTGCAGATTTCTACAATAGTAAGCATTTTTGTCTGCTCCGATTAATTATTGTATCTTTGTAGTATAATTTATAAGAGGCAACTGCCTTGCTTTATCTAATACCGTTTAGAATCTACATTTTTTCTTATCAGTTTTCGCTATTTCGCAGCTGCTTTTATACTTTATTACCCGAATTTTTGATTTCTTGTGTTGTGGGAACGCGCTTTCAGATTTCATTATCAGGTTAAATTTAGAGGCTAAAGTGAGCCGAAATGGTTATCATAAACTTAAATACGATTATTATATATGGCAGATTCTTTCTCAAAAAAAGAAAATTTCAAGAAAAAACTTCAAAAACAAAAAGAGAAATCTTTAAAGCGTGAAGAGCGCAAAAACAACAACAACAAAGGGAAAGCTTTAGACGAGATGTTCCTTTACGTTGATGCAAACGGGCAGTTGACAGAAACGCCTCCAGGAGAACAAAACCGCGAAGGTATTGATCTTAACGATATTCAGCTTGGCGCAGCGCCAATTGAGGCTGAAGAAACTTTAAAAACAGGAATTGTGACTTTTTTAAGTGATAAAGGCTACGGATTTATCGCTGAAAATGGTACACAGGAAAATATTTTCTTCCACGAGAACAACTGTGCACACGCGGTGAAGAAAGGCAACAAGGTTTCTTTTGAAAAAGAAAGATCACCTAAAGGTTTTTCAGCTGTAAACATTCAGCTCGTAAAATAATAACATAATTAACAACAATACAATGCAAGAAGGCACAGTAAAATTTTTCAACGAAACAAAAGGTTTCGGATTTATCACTCCATCAAACGGTAGCGAAGACATCTTCGTTCATGTTTCCGGATTAACATCTGAAATCCGCGAAAACGATTTGGTGGTTTACGAAGTTCAGCAAGGAAACAAAGGACTTAACGCTGTAAATGTAAAATTAGCGTAAGCGTTCACATTTATAAAAATTGATGTAAAGCTCCGAAAACGGGGCTTTATTTTTGTTTAATGACGGAACTGAACTTTACTTATGCAGAAAGCAAAACCACCTTTTGAGTTCCGTATATATTTCTTTAAATTTGTTCCCCAAAACTTATTGCCCAGATGGATTATTTGAAAGGATTGAATGAAGCACAATATGAAGCCGTAACTACGTTAGAAGGTCCACTCATGGTACTTGCAGGCGCAGGTTCCGGCAAAACCCGTGTGCTTACCATGCGGATTGCCCATTTAATTACCAATCTGGTAGATCCCTTCAATATCCTTGCGCTCACCTTTACCAACAAGGCTGCGAAAGAAATGAAGGAAAGAATTGCAAAAGTAGTAGGGCAGAGCGAAGCCCGTTCACTATGGATGGGGACATTTCACTCTGTTTTTGCAAGAATTCTGCGGAGCGAAGCACATCTTTTGGGTTTCCCGTCAAATTTTACCATTTACGATACCCAGGATTCTCTGAACGTGCTGAAAAAAGTACTGAAAGAACTCAACATCGACGCAGACCTTTATAAACCGAAGAAAGTTCTGGCAAGAATTTCAAACTACAAAAACAATCTCATCACCGTAAAAGCATATTTCAACAATCCCGAACTTATTGAAAATGATGAGCGCGCAAACATGAAGCACATGGGTATGATTTACCAGAAGTATGTTGAAGCGTGTTTCAAAAACGGGGCGATGGATTTTGATGACCTGCTTCTGCGGACCAATGAACTGCTCACAAGATTTCCCGATGTGCTGGCGAAATACCAGGACCGTTTCAGATATATTTTAGTTGATGAGTATCAGGATACCAACCATTCGCAGTATTTAATTGTGAAAGCACTGGCTTCAAAATTCGAAAACATTTGTGTTGTTGGTGATGATGCGCAGTCGATTTACTCTTTCCGGGGTGCGAATATCTACAACATCCTGAACTTCAAAAAAGATTATCCGGATGCCGTAACCGTTTCTTTGGAACAGAATTACCGCTCGACCCAAAATATCGTAAATGCTGCCAATGTGGTGATTTCCAAAAACGTGCAGCAGTTCAAGAAAAATGTATTCAGCGATAACGAAGAAGGAGACAAGATCAAGGTTTACCGGTCGCTTTCAGATGCTGATGAGGCCAATTTTGTAGCATCAAATATTTGGGAACTTCATAATTCCCAGCAAAGGAAATTTATCGATTTTGCAATTCTTTACCGTACAAACTCGCAAACCAGAGCGTTTGAAGATGCGCTGCGCCGAAAGAATATTCCGTACAAAGTTTTTGGCGGCCTGTCTTTTTACCAAAGAAAAGAAGTGAAGGATTTGGTGGCTTATCTCCGTCTGCTCATCAACGAAAACGATAGCGAAGCGCTGACGAGAATCATCAATTTTCCGGCACGTGGAATTGGCGAAACTACCCAAAATAAACTCATTGTTTTTGCAGATTCCCAAAATGTGTCCATCAGCAGCGTTTTAGATAATCTGGGTATCTATGCTCCGCAGTTGGGTTTAAATAACGGAATCCTTACTAAACTTGCAGATTTCTGGGCGATGATCAAAGCTTTCCAGGTGATGCTGAAAACCGAAAATGCCTACACCGTTGCCATGGAAGTAGCAAAACGTACCGGCCTCATTAAGTTCCTGAAAGACGACCAGACTCCCGAAGGAATTTCACGGGTAGAAAACGTTCAGGAATTAATGAACTCCATGCAGGGATTCATCGAAGAACAGCAGCAGCTGGAAGACGGCGACCCCTCGCTTTCAAGTTTTTTAGAAAATATTGCACTTTCTGCTGATACGCAGAACGATAAAAAAGATGATGGCGACCAGGTTTCACTCATGACGATTCACCTCTCAAAAGGTCTTGAATTTCCGGTGGTTCATTTGGTTGGTCTGGAAGAAAATCTTTTCCCGAGTTTCATGAGTTCTTCCACCCGTGAAGAACTCGAAGAAGAACGAAGGTTGTTTTATGTAGCGCTTACGAGGGCCGAAAAACAGGCGTTTTTCTCTTATGCAGTTTCCAGATTTCAGTGGGGGAAAATCACAGATGCCGAACCTTCGCGTTTTTTAAGCGAGATGGATGCTGAGCATCTGGAATTCATCAATCCAGCGATGGAGAGTCGTTTTGTGAACCATTCCGGTCTCAAATCGAATATTTTTGATGATGAACCTGCCGTTCCCAAATTTTTCAAAAAGAAAGAAGAAAAGAAAAGTATTCAGCGAAACGAACCGTTGCCACCACCTCAGAATCTGAAACCTGTGGCGACCGCGAGAATCACCAATCCCAGCGGTACCTCGTCGGAAAATATTGAAGTCGGCGACAAAGTACGTCACGACAGATTTGGGGTAGGCGAAGTTTTGTTTTTAGACGGAACCGATCCCCAAAACATTAAAGCTAAAGTTAAATTCCAGCATGAAGGGGAGAAAAACCTGATCCTGAAATTTGCCAAGCTGACGAAGATTTAGGAGAGGGAAGACGGGAGCTGGAAGCTTTTGATAGTGCATCAGCTGAATCCCCGACAGAATAGTTCGATTAATTGAAGGTTAGGAATAGATAGAAAGCAAGTCGGTTTTTTATAGTTGTGTAATATATCTTGCAGAAATAGGCAAATAATAGCGCAGTCCGTAGGACCGCGATATGTGTAGAACAAATGTTTTAAAGAAATAAAGCGTTCCGTAGGAACGCTATTTTTTCATAACTGCTATCTGAAAATTTCTCTTTATTTAACCAATTCCTCAAACAACCGTTCAAAAGTTGCATCCAAATCCATTGTTTTTCCTGGATGCGGCCGTGAAGTCTGGATTACCGAACTCCGTACTGCTGTAAGCCACCGGAAACGTTCAGGAATATCAAAAGCTGCAATTTCTCCGCCTTCTTTTTCACCTCTGGCTACATGTTTGAAATTTTCCAGATTCTGAAGAATGTCATTGTAATCCATTTCACACTGCATTAGTTCAAATTTTTTCGGACACAGATGAAATTCAACACGAATGTACTTTTCCCTTTTAGAAAACAAAACAAGTCCAATATTGAAAAATTCTTCTCTTTCAACTTTGGGAACCAGCCTTATCACCGCGTATTCGTAAATTTTAACCTCTTGCATTTTTCGCTTCATTTACAAAGTTATGGGAATTCTCGAGTCGCGTTTTCAGGAAATTAAAATACACTTCTTTAATTTCTTCGGGTGAATCATCTGTATCGTTCCAATGCAGCCAATCCAAAGGAATAAGTTCTACAATCTGGCGCAGAATAGTTTCATTTAAAACTGTTTTGGCAAAAGTATCGGCTTCATCAAGCATCGAAGCCTGGCGAAGCAGGACGTGGTCTTTTATATACGCAAAAGGACTCAACGCATGTTTTTCAAAATTCATCCACGAATGATGGAAATAGAACGACGCACCGTTATCGATCACCCAAAGTTCCTTGTGCCACATCAGCAGATTGGTGTTTTTGAAGGTACGGTCGATATTGGTAATGTAGGCATCGAGCCACACAATTTTTGAAGCCAGCAAAGGATCGACTTTTACGGAACCATCATACGCAATCGCTCCAGAAATAAAATGCAGCGCAAGATTCAAACCTTCTGAAAATTTCAATAAATCCTGAATTTCTTCGTCGCCTTCGGTTCTGCCGAAATCTACATCCAGGTTTGCAAAAACAAGTTCTGGAATTTTAAGGTCCAAAACTTCTGCGATTTTTCCGCCCAAAAGCTCAGAAATTAGCATCTTTACACCGTGACCGCCGCCACGGAATTTCAGCACATATTTAAAATCGTCATCGGCTTCCGCCAAAGCGGGAAGCGAGCCGCCTTCTCTTAAAGGCAAAATGTAACGCATTACGGTAACCGTGCGTAAACTTAAATCCTGAGTCATAAAACAAAAATACGAAAAAGGTTGATGTGCTGATGGATATTCCAAGGGAATTGAATCTGATGCATCAGTCGTTATGATAAGGTTTTCCCTGAAGAATCTGGTCGGCGCGGTAAATCTGTTCTACAAAAAATAGCCGGATCATCTGGTGCGTGAATGTCATTTTCGATAGCGACATTTTTTCGTTCGCACGCTGGTAAATTTCATCGGCAAATCCATACGCTCCGCCAATAAAAAAGGATACTTTTTTAACCGACAAATTCATCCAGTTGTCGATTTTTCCGGCAAATTCTCGGCTGGTGAACTGCTTTCCGTTTTCATCGAGAAGAATCACCAAATCGCTGTTTTCGGTGTGGCTGAGAAAAAGTTTGGCTTCTTCTTTTTTCAGAAGTTCGGGTGAAAGATTCTTTGCATTTTTTACATCGGCAATTTCGGTAATTTCAAAATTCCAGTGTCGCGGAAGCCGGTTTTGGTAGTACTTTACCAGACTGGCGATTTCTTTATCGTCGGTTTTACCAATGCAAAGCAAATTGATTCTCATTTCTTATCTTTGTTCTGCAAATATAGATTAATGGGTATTAAAACTCCTAAATTCCTTCTCAAAATCCATCGGTATCTGGATAATATTCATATCCCGGTGTTGGGAATTTCGCTCTGGAAAATGTTTGAAATTTACGGGCAGGGTGTTTTTAAAATGCAAATCGGGCGAAGTGCGGCCAGTATTTCGTGGAGTTTTTTCCTTAGTCTGTTCCCTTTTATCCTTTTCTTACTGTCTTTGCTTCCTTATCTTCCGCATTACGACAAACTGCAGTTTTACATTTTCGAGGTGCTGATGCATAATGTTTTCCCTGCGCATATTCAGCAGGATGTTTCGAATTATATCCAGACTTTCATCATTCCGAACATGAAAAACATCAGCAATCTCACTATTCTTTTTGCGATGATTTTTGCGGTAAATGGCACACACTCTTTAATTAACGGATTTAATATCAATACCAATCTGCAGCGTGGCGTGGTGAAAGAGTACATCGTGGCTTTTTTTATCACCATCGCCTTTATTATCCTTATCATCGCGTCTCTGCTCGGCGTTTATTACAGCGAGGTGGTTTTGAAGCTTTTTACTCCTGAAAGCAATATTTCGTGGCTTGTAAAAAATATGTCGAAAATTATCGGATTTTTCTCGTTTCCGGTTTTCTATTTTATTTTACTTGCTCTCTTTTACTGGGTAGGATGTCTTAAGATTACTACTTTTAAACAGGCCATTCCCGGCGCGGTTCTTACCACGGTTCTCTTTGTGCTGCTTACATATATCTTTGCAATTTATGTGCGGGATTTTGCCCGATACAACGTTATTTACGGATCGATTGGTTCAATTATTTTAGTGATGGTGTGGGTAAACCTCAATATTATTTTGATTCTTTTAGGCAATGAACTGAATATCGCCATTAAAAAAGTGCGCGTAGAGAAAATGATTGCCGATGAGATGAAAAATAATGCCCATCAGTTTGATGCAGAACTTCTCCCGGACTTAGAGGAACCGGATGATACCCATACCCTTAAAATTTAATGTCTGGATTTTAATCCTGATCAAGAGTTGTTTTCCGGAAATTTTTCAAGATCAGATAACCTGAAATTCCTGAAATAAGCGATGCAATAAGAATGGCAAATTTGGCCTCGTCCTGAATTTCTGAATGTCCTTTAAATGAAAGCAGGGCGATGAAGATCGACATGGTGAAACCAATTCCCGCGAGAAGACCGGTTCCCAGCATTTGCGGCCATGTACTTTTATACGGTAAACTGCTGATTTTAAGTTTGATAAAAATATAGGAGAATAAATTAATTCCAATCAGCTTGCCTAGAAAAAGGCCAAGGATAATTCCATAACCCAAACTGCTGAAAAGTCCGTCAACCATTCCGGTTTTAAAAGTGATATTGGTATTCGCCAGCGCAAAAAGCGGCATAATCAGAAAACTCACGGGAAGATGAAGTTTCTGTTCGAGTTTTTCCAGAGGCGAGATTTCGGTTGCAGAAACATTCGTAGGAATTGTAAAGGCCAGTAAAACCCCTGCAATAGTCGCATGAATGCCGGAATGGTGCATAAAATACCACAGCAAAATTCCGGGAATAAGATAAAAGATATGTTTTTTGAAATTAAAGAAATTCAAAAGTGCCAAAAACAGCACCATCAAAGCACTTAAAGCTAAATAAGTCCAATGAATCTGGTCTGTGTAGAAAATTGCAATTACCATAATGGCTCCTAAATCATCAACAATTGCCAATGCAGTAAGAAAAATCTTTAAAGAAACAGGCACGCTTTTTCCGAGGAGCGAAATAATTGCCAAAGAAAATGCAATATCCGTCGCCATTGGAATTGCCCATCCGTTTGCATATTCTGTACCGTTATTGAAGAAAAAATAAATCAATGCAGGCACTACCATTCCTCCCACCGCAGCTACGATGGGCAGGGAGGCGTTTTTCAGACTGGAGAGCTCACCTTCTACAATTTCCCGCTTAATTTCCAGACCCACAAGCAGAAAGAATATCGCCATTAAACCATCATTAATCCAAATACTAACAGAGTAATTAAGGTCGAACATTTCGGTCCCAATTTTAGTATCAAGCAAATTCTGGAACGCAGGGCCCAGTGACGAATTTGCGATCAGAAGTGAAACAGCAACGCAGATAATAAGTAAAATCCCTGAAGATTGGGAGTTGTGAATAAATTTTCTAAAATAATCAGTAATAACCATAAATTTTTTTTAAAGACGTTTAACGCGGGAAACTCCATTGATGTTTTTCAGCTGTTTGAAGGTTTCTTCCAGCTGGTTTTTGTTCCGGACTTCGAGGTTGATGTTGCCGAGGAAAATACCGTTGTTGGATTCTATGGACATACTTTTCATGTCCATGTTCATGGAGTTACTAATCACGGCTGTGATGTCGTTAATCATCCCCATCCTGTCGAGTCCTTCGATTTCAATTTTAATTCTGTTTTTGAAGCTTTCTTCGTTCACCCATTTTGCAGGTAAAACCCGGTAATCGTATTGTGCACGCAGGTTTATGGCATTAGGGCAGCCATCGTTATGAACTTTAATTCCGTCAGAAATCGTAATGAAACCGAAAATTTTGTCACCCGGAATCACCGTACAGCATTTCGCAAAAGAATAATTCATCTTTTCTTCATCTTTACCAAAAACAATAAGATCCAGATTAGTGTCGGGTATTTCGGTAAACTCTGTGTTTTTTGTAGGCGATTTTCGGAACCGTTGAATTAAATTGCTGAAAAGACCTTTGCCTTCAGTGTACTTCTTAATATCACCAATATCCAGATTTCCGTTCTGGAAGCTCAGAAACAACTCCTGAGAAGTTTTCAGATTAAAGAATTTCTGCATTTTATTGATTTCCTCATCATTGAAATTCAGTTTTGCGTGGCGCATTTTTCTCTGAAGAATTTCTTTGCCTTCTTCTACCAACTGATTTTTTTCTGAATTTAAAATCGCTTTAATTTTCGATTTCGCTTTAGAAGTAACCACAAAATCGAGCCAGTCGGATTTTGGTTTCTGGTTCTGGGACGAGAGAATATCTACCTGATCGCCGTTTTGAAGTACATAAGAAATGGGAACCAGTTTTCCGTTAACTTTTGCGCCCAGACATTTTGTTCCTAAATCTGAGTGAACCGAAAATGCAAAATCGAGTGCAGTAGAGCCAATGGGCAGAATTTTAATTTCGCCTTTCGGCGTAAAAACAAAAACTTCTTTCGAATAAAGATTGAGTTTAATATTATCTAAAAGTTCTGTCGTGGTAAGCGATTGTTGATTTTCTAATACCTCACGGATTTCCGTAACCCAGGTGTCGAAGTTTTTTTCGTCGCTGTTTTTACTGAAGCCTTCTTTATATTTATAATGCGCGGCAACGCCTTTTTCAGCAATATCATCCATTCTTTCGGAACGGATTTGTACTTCGATCCACTTTTTATCGGGTCCCAAAACCGTTAAATGCAGACTTTCGTAACCTGTAGAACGCGGCTGCGAAATCCAGTCGCGCATCCGTTGGGGATTGCTGTGATAAAGGTCGGTTACGATAGAATAGATTTTCCAGGCAAGGAATTTCTCATTTTTAGCATCCGATTTATAAATAATCCGGATCGCGTAATTGTCGAAAACTTCATCAAAAGTTACATTCTGCTTCAGCATCTTGCGGTAAATCGAAGAGATTGCTTTTGCACGGCCTTTAATCGAGAAATTCAACCCTTCGTCCAGCAGTTGTTCAGAAACTTCTTTTTTAAATTCCTCAATGTATTTTTCGCGGTTTTCCTTGGCTAATTCAAGGCGCTCTGCAATATCAAAATATACATCGGGATTATTAAACTTTAAAGATAAATCCTCGAGTTCAGATTTAATGTTGTAAAAACCTAGCCTGTGAGCCAAAGGAGCGTAGATATATACTGTCTCCGACGCGATTTTTTTCTGTTTATCCGGCGCCATGCTTTCCAGCGTCCGCATATTGTGAAGCCGGTCGGCAATTTTAATGAGAATGACCCGGAAATCTTCCGAAAGGGTAAGTAGCAGTTTACGGTAGTTTTCAGACTGAATCGAAATATTCTGGTGGTTCATCACCGAAATTTTCGTGAGTCCGTTGACGATATCTGCTATTTTTGTTCCAAATATTTTTTTGATGTCTTCATAAGTGTATTCCGAATCTTCGATGACGTCGTGAAGCAACGCACAAGCTATAGAAGTGGCTCCCAAACCGATTTCGTTGGCGACAATTTTTGCTACCTCGATGGGGTGATAAATGTAAGGCTCACCGGTTTTGCGGCGCTGGTCTTTGTGCGCATCCAGGGCAATATCGAACGCTTTCCGGATAACTTTGTTCTGTTCCTCATCCAGAGTCCGGTAAGTGTTGGAAATTAAATCCCTGTAACGCGCGAGAATTTCCTTATTTTCCTGTTCTAAATCGTATACCATGTAACAAAACTGTTTAAGAGCTACGAAAATAAGTAAAAATGCATAATTATTGGGCTGTTTATTGAAAAAAAGCCATAGATAAACCTTAAATCGTATAAATTTTAAATACCAAATCTATTACTCTCTGTTCATAATAAAAAGGATTATTTCGTTATATTTGAAAATAAAAAGGAAAATGACCCGACTCATTGCCATACTTCTGCTCAGTTCACAGACTTTTTTGGCGCAAAATATTGCCCAGAAATTAGATGTTGCAACAAAAAATCTGCTTAATTCAGCTTCTGCATACGCTGCCAATTTATCGGTATATGTTGCAGATGAAGACGGAAATTTCATTTATGAACATAACGGCGACCGCGGACTTTCATCTGCATCTACTCAAAAGATTTTTACAGCTGCAACTGCTTTGGAAACTTTAGGAAAAAATTATCAGTACACTACCACGGCTTCTTATTCCGGAGATATTTCTGGAGGAAATCTGTCGGGAAATCTCTATGTCCATTCCAATGGTGATCCCACGTTAGGAAGCTGGAGATACGAAAATTACAAACCTGAAAACTTCAGACAGAAATTTCTGGCAGCTTTAAAACAAAAAGGAATCTCGAAGATTTCAGGAGATTTAATTATTGATGATTCTTATTTTGATTTTCAGACGGTTCCTGGCGGCTGGCCTTGGAATGATTTGGGGAATTATTACGGAGCCGGAGTTTGGAGCGTGAACTGGCGAGAAAACCAGTTCGACATAAGTATGAACGGGAAGGAAATGAAAGGTTTGAATGTTGATCTTCCTAATGTAAACTGGGTTAACGACCTGAAAACGGGCGGAACTTCCGATCAAAGCCTGATTTTTACCGCACCTTATTCGGATGTAGCGCTGATTAACGGAACACTTCCTGCCAAAGCAATAACGGTTTCCGGTGCAACACCCAATCCGCCATTAACATTAGGTACAGAAATAAAAAAATGGCTGCAGGATTCAGGCATTAGTTTTAGCGGAAAAGTTAATTCAACTTCCATGCAGAGAATTAATGGTGAAAAAATTCTCACTGCGCCAAAAAATACGGTTATTTTCGAGCACAAATCTCCGACTCTTGATAAAATTGTGTATTGGTTTATGCGCAAAAGTGTAAATCTTTATGGTGAAACTTTAATTAAAACTTTAGGAAAAGAGAAGAAAAATCAGGGAAGTTTTGAGGCAGGAATCACTTATCTGAAAGAATTCTGGAAAGGTAAAGGAATTAACCCGGCAATGATTAATTTCGCTGATGGAAGCGGTCTTTCGCCTCAGAATTATGTCTCCGCAAGAGCAGAAGTTCAGGCCCTGCTTTGGAGCCGAAAACAGACTTGGTTTAATGAGTTTTTTGAAGGATTTCCTACCCAGGCCAATGGTATGAAAATGAAAAGCGGCACCATGAAAGACACCAAATCTTTTGCAGGTTATCATACTTCCAAAGACGGCAAGAAGTATGTTTTTGCGATCATTATTAATAATTATCAGAGTTCAAACCTGAGTGATGCACTGTATAAAGTTTTAAATGTTTTAAAGTAACCTAAAAATTTAAAATGAAACGCAGAAGCTTTCTCTCGAAAATCAACAACTGGGTTATTTACATTCTGCTCACACTTGCGGTGACGGGCGTAGTGGTGGCTTCGGTTATTCTCATCAATTACCTGAGAAAAGAAGAAATTAAAAGAATCGAGCTTTTTGCAACCGCAATAAAATTTCAGCAGCAGGAAGAAATTATTGTAGATCCCAACACACTGGAATTGATTTTTCAAATCAACAATACCAACAATACAATTCCGGTTATTGTAACCGACCGTAATAAAAAACCGCTCGGCCCAGATTTTCAACGGAATATTCCGGAGAATGTTGCGAAAGATCCCCAAAAAATGCGTTCGCTTCTTCAAAATATGGAGAACTCGTACAAACCGATTGAATTACAGATGCCGGATGGGAATAACCAGTACGTTTTTTACACAAATTCCAAACTTCTTAATAATTTACGGTACACGCCCTATATCCTGGGATTACTTGTTGTAGCTTATATTTCGTTTTCATTCTGGTTTCTCAGAACCATTAAAAAAACCGACGAAGGTTACGTTTGGGCCGGTTTGGCAAAAGAAACTGCGCACCAGATCGGAACGCCGCTGTCATCAATGATTGGCTGGATTGAAATTCTTCGGATGGAAAATGAAAACAGCCAGGGTGTAAAAGAGATTGAGAACGACATTAACCGGCTGAAAACCATATCCGAAAGATTTTCAAAAATCGGTTCGGTTCCGGAGCTTAATGACCTTAACATCAATGAAACTTTACAGCAAAATTACAATTATCTGAAATCCAGAATTTCGTCTAAAGTCCGTTTTATGCTGGTATTGCCGAAACATCAGCTGCTTATTCCGCACAACAGAATCCTGTTGAGCTGGGTCATCGAAAATATCGTTAAAAATGCCGTGGATTCTATGAAAGGTGAAGGTAATCTGGAGATTGATCTCTACGAAAAAAATAACCATATTGTAATCGATTTTAAAGACACCGGTTCCGGAATGACAAATTACCAGGCAGCGAATGCTTTCAAAGCGGGATATTCCACCAAAAAACGCGGCTGGGGTCTTGGACTTTCGCTGGCGAAAAGGGTGATTAAAGAATATCACCGCGGCGATATAAAAATCGCACACAGTGAAGTAGGGAAGGGAACTACTTTCCGAATTATCATGAAAAACAGTTAACCATAACTTTATAATGTAAAGTTCGGTGATGTATAATTGCCAACTATTTCTTAATTTCGTGGTACAAAAAACCATGGAAATGAAAAAAATTATGCTCACGCTGTTCATTGTTACAGCTACGCTGGGAAACGCCCAGATTTTAAACATGATTAAAGACAAAGTAAAAGACAAAACCATGTCTTTTGCAGGTGACAAAGTAGTAAATGCAATCACGACAGAAGCTATTACAACCAATTTTAAAGATTGTAACACTGTGGATATAAAGCAACCCGAATTTGCATCGGGCAAGAATTTTGTAAGTCTCTGCCGCGAGTCTTTTAATAAGGATACCGGTTATGTTCTTACCCCAGGTTATTATCAGATTCAACTGAAAAGTTTTTGTCTTAAGGCCGGAACTTACGCACCAAGCAAAGGCGACGGTTACCTTTTTGCTCCTCTAAAAGGTCCTAAAGAAGAAATCATCAATGCTTTGGTGAAAAATTGGTACAATCATCAGGATATTCCCCAGGAACAGGTGCAGTCTCTGGTGTGGGCGGTAATTGCTAAATCGAGCTTTAAAAACCTGAATACCGAAAGTAAACTGGTTGCCGCCAGACTTTTAAGCAAAGATCAGTTGCTGAAATTATCTAAAATGGGCTTGGATTTTATACCGGCAGATATAATGAGTAAGGCTAAAAGTAATCTTCCGCAGCCTGTACAGATCGCGCTGGATGCTGAAAATAAAATACGGAATTTCTTCAGTTCATCTTCTTCAAGTTATGCTGACCTTGAAAGACTTGCCATGATCTCAGGCGTTAACCCTGAAAAATCTGCAATTCAGTACGGAACATGGGGACTGCATCCGGACGGATATTGGGTAGCGTACGAACCTCACGGCTACAGAGAAATGACAGTAAAAATATTTGTTCCAGAGAACTTGACGTCGGTGAGTTTTATTCCTTCGGATCAGGTTGCGGTACCTGCCAATACTTCCAGCCAAAGACTCATGTTATCGGATATGCTGAATTGTAATTAAAAGTTAGATTTTTCTGAACTAAAATTGTTTCTGAAGAATTATAAGAATGTTTAAAACAAGTTTCGGCGCCGCAGGCGCCGAAACTTTTTAATTTAACTGTAAATAATTTACATAATAATTCGCGTCAAATTCCACAGGATTGGCATCCTTTAATGTAACTGTTTGCCAGGCGGAAGTCGGATTTAAAAGCTGGTTGCTCTTCAGACGCAACGGCATTGAAAATTTCTCGATTACATTGCTGTAACGGAATTTCAACGCATTTCCTTTTTGGGAATATTCTAAGACCGGAATTTTAGTAGTCCGTAAATACTGATTGAAAACCGGTGAAAAATCAATGCCTGATTTCTGTGAAATATAATTTTCAACCTGTTGTGTGGTAACGGTCTGGTGATAAAAATCTTTGTTCAGTCCTCTTAGAATCTGTCTGAATTTTTCATCATCATTTATTACCTGGCGAATGGTGTGCAGCATATTTGCGCCTTTGTAATACATATCGCCGCTTCCTTCATTTCTTACTCCATACTGACCGATGATGGGGATGTCGTTTTTAATATTATGGCGGATGCCCTGAACGTATTTTTCAGCTGAGTTTTTATCCATATAATTTTCAGTGAAAAGTGTTTCAGAATAGCTCGTGAATCCTTCGTGAACCCACATATCAGCTTGATCTTTTGCGGTGATGTTATTGGCAAACCATTCATGGCCCGTTTCGTGAATAATAATGAAATCCCAGTTCAAACCGACTCCGGTTCCGGACAGATCTCTCCCCAAATAACCGTTTTTGTATTTGTTTCCATAGGCTACATTGCTCTGATGTTCCATCCCCAGATACGGAGTTTCTACCAGTTTGTAAGCATCTTCGTAGAAAGGATAAGGCCCAAACCAATATTCGAATGCTTTCATCATCGGTTTTACCTGCGTAAACTGTTTTTTAGCTTTATCGAGATTGTAATCTAAAACCCAATAATCAAGATCCAGTTTTCCCTTTTCGCCATCGTAAGTTTCTTTAAAATTCACATACTTTCCGATGCTGGGAACAATAGAGTAGGCGTTGATGGGGTTTTTAACTTCCCAGGTGAAGGTGTTTTTGTTTTTTTCTGAAGTCTGCGCAATCAGCCGTCCGTTCCCAACACCAACTAAATCTTTTGGCGTAATGATTTTCATTACAATCCCATGATCGGGTTCATCGCTCCAGATGTCTTTTACCGGAAGCCAAACCGAAGTACCGATGCCTTCCTGAGCAACACTTACGAAAGGATTTCCGTTATCATCCTGCTTGAAAACCCAGCCACCATCCCAGGGAGCATTTTTCGCAATTGTGGGATTGCCGTAATACTGAATGGTGAACGAATGAGTATCGCCTTTTTTGTATTCTTTTTTAGTTTCAATAAAGATAAAATCACCGTCGCGTCTTGAGCTGCAGAGTTTTTCATCAGAATCAATAATCTTATACTGCATCGGTTGCTGCAAATCAATCTGGAAAACAGGATTTTTGATGTCTTTTGTGATTTCGAAGGTTATTTTGTTGGTTCCCGAAACCGATTTGTTCTGAATATTCGGTTCTACAGAAATTTCATATTTTTTTACATCCCAAAAGTTTCTGTACATGGTATCCGAACCTTTTAAAGTGTCCTGTTTACTGAAATTTTGGGCAGAAAGTGCTGCAGAAGCCAATATGAGCAACGAAAATGATTTTTTCATGAAAAGTAATTTCTTAATAGAACAAATATAATTATTTTAAATATGGTAAAAGGGCCAATTTACTGTTGGCTCGCTTTGTGTTGTTAAAATTCAGTATTTTTGAAAAATAATTCAATTCAAATCAACAGTTTGAAATTAAAAATAAAAATCCACACATGAAGATCAGAACTCTTATCGCAGTTTTTGCTTTTACCATCTTGGTTTCCTGTAATAAAGACAAAGAAGTCCTCAATACTTTAAACGACTACAACATTTCCATGGAGAGCAAAGGCTACCATTTTGGTGACGCTTTGACACTGCCGAAAGATGTGACAGAAAATGCAGAAAGCATCTCGATAAGTTTTGGTGATAAAGAAACCTCAAATCTGGTGATCGATCCTGAATATTTCACGCTGGGAGATAACGCGGTAACTTTCAATATTAAAAAGAAGAACGGCGAAATCATTACGCAGGACGCCACGATTAATGTTTTTGCTAAAACTCCCGAAGCTAAATTGAACTATGAAATTGTAAAAGAATATCCGCACGATCCCAAGAATTTTGTACAAGGTTTTCAGTTAGAAGGAAATACGGTTTATGAATCTGATGGACAACAAGGATCATCACAAATTTTGAAATATACTTTAGGAAGTACAACTCCTATTGTTTTCACAAAGCAACCCAAAGAATATTTTTCTGAAGGATTAACCATTGTAGGGGATAAAGTTTATCAATTAACATGGTTAACCAAAAAAGGTTTTATCTATAACAAAAGCGACCTAAGCCTGATCAGCGAGTTTGCTTATCCAAACGTAATCGGCGAAGGCTGGGGCTTAACTTACGATAACAAAAATCTGATTCTTTCAGATGGAACCAAGAATATTTACTTTCTTGATGTGAAAGATCCGTCGAAAATTGTGCGTTATATTTCAGTTGCCGGTAATACCGAAGCTTATGACCAGCTGAACGAACTCGAATATCACAAAGGTTTTATTTACGCCAACGTGTGGCAGAAGCCTATTATTCTTAAAATAAATCCTGCAAACGGTGAAGTCGTTGGAAAATTTGATTTTACTGAAATTGCAAAACTGCATACCACCAATTCAGATGATGTTTTGAATGGTATTGCTTTCAAAGGTGATAATATGTTGGTCACCGGCAAAAACTGGAACAAAATTTACGAAGTTTCCATGAAGTAAACTGAAAACTTAATATCGAAAATGACGTTCACTGAACGTCATTTTTTATAAATTTGATAAACCTATTTTTTTGAAATTATTCCATTTCATATTTTTATTTTTTTTCTGTACAGTTTCTGCGCAGAAAAACCTGGCTTTTGATTCTATAAAACTCAAAGATGCAAAAGATTTGCTGGTTGACGATTACGGCAATATTTATCTTTACAAAAACAAGGATTTCAGTTTTACAAAATATGATTCGCTTGGCCAGCAGAAAGGAAAACTGATGCTCACGCTGCCGTTTAAAATTCAGTCTGTACAGAATCCTTTAAGCATTGCGTCTTTTTCCGAAAATGCACAGGAACTTAAATTTTACGATCAGAATCTTAATGAAATTCAAACTGTAAATTTCCGGCAGAAATTTGGTTTTATAAAAATGGTGTATGCCGAAGATTTGCAGCAGATCTGGTTGCTCGATGAAAGTACAAAACGCCTCATCCAGTATAATTTCCGCGAAGATAAAATCATCAATTCCTATCCTTTTGATATCGATTTTGAAAACGTAACCGACATATTGGTTTTTAACAGTCAGGTTTATCTGCTTACAAAAACGCAATTGTCAGTTTATAATTTCAACGGAAATAAAATGTTTGAATTTCCTCTCACTGAAGGCAAACGCCTAAGACGCGAAAACGGGAATATTTTGGTCATCGGAAAAAACACCATTTATTTTCTGCAGGACCGTATGTTGGGAATAATTTTCAATGCTGAAAATTCGCAGATTGTGGATAAAAACTCTGCCGCGTATTTTGTAATCAACGCCAACAAACTTTATCTTTACCCGCTCAATAAATAAGGTTCTGAAGGGAAACTTTCAGTCGTTTCGGTTCATTTTTTAATCATTCAATTTTTAACAATGCACATTGCGGTTACAGGAAACATAGGCGCGGGAAAAACAACTTTAACAACCATGCTGTCCAAACATTACGGTTGGGATGCACAGTTCGAAGATGTAGATCATAACCCGTATTTAGAGGATTTTTATGCAGATATGAGCAAGTGGAGTTTTGCCCTGCAGATTTATTTTCTAGGAAGCCGTTTCCGCCAGGTGAAAGAAATCCGCGAAAGTGGTAAAAACATTGTTCAGGACCGTACGATTTACGAAGATGCCCATATTTTCGCCGAAAACCTGTATGATATGAATCTTTTATCTGATCGGGATTTCAATAATTATACGTCAGTATTTAATCTGATGAAAAGTTTCGTTTCGGCACCGGATTTGCTGATTTATCTGAAGTCTGATGTTCCGAATCTGGTAAAGAAAATTTATAAAAGAGGCCGTGATTACGAAGCTACAATTTCTATCGAATACCTTTCTAAGCTTAACCAGAAGTACGAAAAATGGATATCGACCTACAACGAGGGTAAACTTCTCGTGATCGAAGTTGATGATTTAGATTTCGTGGAAAGGCCCGAAGATTTTGGTTATATTCTGGAAAGAATTGAAAACCAGATGCACGGACTTTTCTAGATTTAGGGCATGAGATGAATGTAAAAATGTTATAACCTTCAACTCAACCACCAATGATTAAAGTACTTCACAACAATACGTGTTCTAAATCTAGAGCGATTCTGGAACATTTGGATGAGAATAACGTACCGTTTGAAATTATCGATTTCATAGAAACGCCCTTAACCGAACTTGAACTTAAAACGCTTCTGAAAAAGCTCAATACAGATGTACAGGGACTTATCAGAAAAAACGACAGGCTTTATCAGGAACGTTATATGGGGAAAGATTTCAGTGAAGACGAATGGGTAAAAATCTTGGTTGAAAATCCTTCGTTGATCCAGAGGCCGATTCTTATTAAAGGTTCTGTAGCAATGGTCGGAAGACCTATCGAAAATGTAAGGTTTTTTATTGAAAAATAATTCAGACTATTTTATTAAATCTTCAAACGCTTGTTCAGGCGTTGAAAACTTAAAATCAAATCCCAGCGATTTGATTTTTTTGTTGGATGCACGGGTGCCTTCCAAAATAATAGAACTCATCTCCCCGAAAGCCACTTTCATAACAAACGAAGGAACATTTACCGGAAGAAAGAGCTTTCCGGAGGTTTTTGCCAGTGCTTTCATGAAATTTTCGTTGGTCGGTATTTGATCAGCAACTGCATTGAATTTTCCCTCGATTTCCGGGTTTTCCAGAGCGAAAATGTACATGTTTACCAAATCATCTTCGTGAATCCAGTTCATCCATTGATTTCCTGAGCCCACCGCGGAACCTATATTAAAATCTACCGTTTTCTTCAGCATCGGAAAAGCACCGCCATTTTTTGCCAGAACCATTGCGGTGCGTAAACAAACAGTTCTGTGGGAAATGGAATATGAAAAATTTTCAGCAGCATTTTCCCATTCGTCGCAAAGTTTAGCAAGGAAATCTTGTTTTAAAATTCCGTCACTTTCTTTTAAAATCTCTTCCGAAGTAAAAGTGCCGTAATAGTTAATTCCCGAAGCAGAGATAAATGAATTGATCCGAACGTTCTGGCGTAAACAATAGTCTTTAAGCAGATTCGCAGTTTCAATTCTACTGGAGAAAAGTTCTTTTTTATACTCAGCAGTCCATTTCTGGCTGATATTTGCACCAGCAAGATGAATGATCGAATCCAGATTTTCAAACGCCTTGGGATCGATGAATT
Source organism: Kaistella yananensis (assembly GCF_026107505.2). Taxonomy (NCBI): domain Bacteria; kingdom Pseudomonadati; phylum Bacteroidota; class Flavobacteriia; order Flavobacteriales; family Weeksellaceae; genus Kaistella; species Kaistella yananensis. The sequence goes on from NZ_JAPCHZ010000004.1 coordinate 185,492, forward strand.
TTTCATCACTGTTCCAGTAGAATTCGTCAGGATTATTGGTTTTTTTCCTTGTTAATACTCTTGGATTATGATTTCGCTCCCGTAGTTTGTGAACCAGTTTTTTACCGATTAATCCGGTTCCGCCTGTGATTAAAACATTCATGATATTCAATTAAAGCATCATTACACCTGAAATTTTACCTACTTCCTTGTAAATGCTGATGACCTGGTCTGCATCCAAAACAAATGCGTTCATTGTTAATGAAGTATATTTTCCGTTTTTGCTGTCTTTGGTTGAAAGGGTGTATTTCACGTTGTCGAAAACCCTGTAAATTTCAGTTTGTTTCGATTCTTCGTTGGTGATTATAAATTTGAAAAGATAATCCTGAGGAAAGTCGTGAGTAGCCTCGAGTTTTTCTTTCAGTGAGGCATAGAAATCCTCTGGGTTCACATTTTCCTGATTGTCAACTATATTAATCATCTCGTTGTAATTTTAATGTTAAAAAAAATTCCGGGCAAACCGGAATTCAAAATTAAGTATTATTTCCTTATTTCATGCCATTCAGGGAGTTCATAATAGTCGTTGCATTTTGCTGCTCATGGTTTTCGATGATGTTGAACAATCCGTTTACCATCTGCTGCGAGGCAAATCTACTGATTCCTCCGGTGAGTGAATTGGTGGAATTTTGCCCACCAAGAATGTTTCCTAATATATTTGATCCCTGCAATGCTGAATTTAACGAACTCACCAACCCGAATTCATTCAGTTTAGCGTCAACTTTTGGTGCTATGGCGGCCATAAGTTGCTCTGATGTTCTTTCTTTCAGGATTTGAGTTGCGGCGCCACTTCCTCCCTGTACGATTCTGGCCGCATCTTCTGCAGTTAAACTGTTAACCGCATTTACTAAAATCGGTCTCGACACATCTACTGTAAATGCAGCAGCCTGAGCAATATATTGTTTCTCTTTCTGAACAAGGCTGTTCAATCCTAATTTCTGTAAAGTACTATTAAGATCTTTCAATTGTTGAGGCAATGCGGCATCGATGAGTTGGTTAGCCATAAAGCTATCTTTATCGCTAAAAATATTGAGCCCTTTTGTAATTCCTCCCAGAAGTATCTGTTTCAGAACAGCCAACCCTACGCTTGAAGTTGCAAGAGCCAAACAAGACTGGGTCGTTGTTCCTAATGTTGCAACTGCCATAGTTGCCACCAATATTGTATTTCTTCTCATGATATTAAAATTAATGATAATGCAATCATTTTCAAATATTAAGCCAAACAATAATACTAATTTAGGTTAACGTTAATTAACAATTTTTGAAAAATATTATGAGGGATAACAAATTCTAAATATATTTTCTAACTTTGAGATAATAAGCCCGCGAGGTGATCTGCTACACACATTTTTACAAAAAAAACCTACTATATGAAACACAGTAATTTAAAATTTCCTTGTTTAATTGCGGTATTTTACTTCGGAATGAATGTAAATGCACAGGAAATTCCACGGGATACCGTGGTTAAGGAACAAAAGATTGAAGAGGTAGTGATGATTGGGTATGGTACCCGATTTTTTAGCGAAAGCCGAGAGACATCACGGCGCCTGGCCACATTGGCTTGATGGTGAGAACGGAAAAACAGTTTCTTTCGGGAAAAAAGATAACGGTGGCGACATTGTAGAAACCGCGTTTCTTGTTGAAGGAATTATCACCGTTCGCGAATATTTCAAAAATGGTAATGCCGAAGAAAAAGAACTGGCGAAAAAAATGGATGAACTTTGGAAAGGAGTAGAATGGAACTGGTACACCAAAGGCGGCGAAAAAGTTTTGTATTGGCATTGGTCGCCCATAAACGGCTGGGAAATGAATCATAAACTTCAGGGTTACGATGAGACTTTAGTCACTTACATCCTCGCAGCTTCCTCACCAACTTATCCCATTGATGCCGAAACTTTCTACAAAGGCTGGACTAGAAACGGAACTTATACTACCACGGCAGAGAAATATGGTTATCCGCTTTACGTAAAACATAACGGAGCCGAAGAGTATGGCGGGCCTATGTTTTGGGCGCATTATTCTTACCTCGGCCTCGATCCTACAGGATTATCCGACAGATTGGTGAAGAATTATTTTGATCTGAACCGCAGCCACGCCATGATTCAGTACAGTTACAGTGTCGAAAACTCTAAGCAATGGAAAGGTTATGGCCCGAATTATTGGGGATTCACCGCGAGTTATACCAGAAATCAGGATGGTACAGTGGGTTACGATGCCCATAACCCTAAGAATGATCGCGGTGTTGTTACGCCAACCGCCGCACTCAGCAGTTTTCCGTACACTCCGAAAGAATCAATGAATGTTTTAAGATTTCTTTATACTGAAAAACCTGAGTTTATAGGTTCAGCAGGGCCTTATGACGCTACTTCAATCCACTACGGCAATTGGTTTACACCGAGATATCTGGCCATCGATCAGGGAACCATTGCACCCATGATCGAAAATTACAGAACCGGATTGCTTTGGAAATTATTCATGAACGCTCCGGAAATTAAAAACGGTCTCAGGAAACTCGATTTCAAATCCACAAAATATAATTTTTAATGAAAATATTATTAACATGTCTGTTTACGGTATCGTGTTGCTTTGCTCTTAATCTTAAAGGTCAGGAGATTAAAGCTGAGATGATTAAAGAAACAAAAAAGATTCAGAAAATCTCCTATATCTTAGATTATCCGAAAGAAACAAAAGGCAAAGTTCCGCTCATGGTTTTTCTTCACGGTTCCGGCGAACGCGGAACTGATCTCGAAAAAGTAAAAGCCAACGGGCCTTTCAACTACAGAACTTTAATCGAAGAACCGGTTGCTATTCTGGCGCCGCAATGTCCCGACGGAGTTTGGTGGGACACGGAAACCCTTTATCATCTTATTAAAGAAATTCAGCAGAAATATAAAATCGATGAATCCAGAATCATGCTTACAGGACTCTCGATGGGAGGTTGGGGTTCATTGAAGCTTGCCATGGAACACCCGGAATTGTTTTCGGCAGTCGTATCGGTTTGTCCGCCGGTCGACCGTTTGATGAAAGTGCGGGCTACCCAGTACAAAGATTTATCCATGAAAATTTTTCATGGCGCCAATGATGATGTTGTGTCTCCGATGAATGCAATAGAAATCTATCAGGCGATCAAAAAAGTAAATAAAAACATCGAGCTCACCATTTTTCCGGATGATAATCACAACTCGTGGGATTCTGCGTATTCCAATCCAAAATTATATGAATGGATGCTGGCTCAAAAAAATTCAAATAATATAAAGTAGAAGTTTATGAAGAAAATAGTTTTAGTTGCTGCTATGGCACTTTCAACATGCTTTTTAGCCCAGGAAATGGTGACTAAACCGGTACAGTCTTACCAGACGGTACAGTACAATGCAAAGAAAAAGGCTTTTGTTGATGCCCTGCTCGCGAAAATGACTCTTGACGAAAAAATTGGTCAGCTCAATCTTCCCAGTGCGGGGGATTTCACAACAGGGCAGGCACAGAATTCTGATATCGGAAAGAAGATAGAAAATGGTTTGGTCGGCGGACTTTTCAATATTAAAGGAGCCGAAAAAATAAGAGCCGTACAGAAAGTTGCCGTAGAAAAAAGCCGTCTGAAAATTCCGTTAATTTTCGGGATGGATGTGATTCATGGTTATGAAACCAATTTTCCGATTCCGTTAGGCCTGGCTGCATCTTGGGATATGAATTTAATTCAGCAGTCTGCAAGAGTGGCCGCGCGGGAAGCTTCTTCAGACGGAATTTCCTGGACATTCTCACCCATGACAGACATTTCCCGCGAACCGAGATGGGGTAGAATTTCTGAAGGATCTGGTGAAGATCCGTATCTGGGCAGCGAAATTGCCAAACATATGGTTTACGGTTATCAGGGGAAAGATTTATCTCTCAGCAATACCATTATGGCCTGTGTGAAACATTTTGCACTCTACGGTGCCGGTGAAGGCGGAATGGATTATAATACCGTAGATATGGGTCGGGTACGCATGTTTAATGAATATTTTCCACCTTATAAAGCGGCCGTAGATGCCGGTGTAGGGACGGTAATGGCTTCCTTTAATGAAGTTGAAGGAATTCCTGCAACTGGAAACAGATGGCTGCAAACCGAAATATTACGTGAAAAATGGGGCTTCAATGGATTTGTAGTGAGTGATTACACCGGAATTAACGAGATGATTGATCACGGAATGGGTGATCTTCAGCAGGTTTCTGCCCTGTCGCTGAAAGCGGGTATCGATATGGATATGGTGGGCGAAGGTTTTCTGAAAACATTGAAAAAATCTTTAGCAGAAGGAAAAGTAACCCAGGCTGAAATCGATCAGGCCACCAAAAGAGTTCTGGAGGCAAAATATGATTTAGGACTTTTTGAAGATCCTTACCGATATGGAGACGTAAAACTGGCAGCAAAAGAAGTTAACAGTCTCGAAAACCGAAATATTGCAAGAAACACCGCAGCCCAGTCTATGGTATTATTGAAAAATGAAAATAATGTTCTGCCTTTGAAAAAATCCGGAACCGTTGCCGTCATCGGTCCGTTAGTGAATAATTCACTCAATATGGCCGGAACCTGGAGTGTGGGAGCAAAGCATGCCAATGCAATTTCTCTAATGAAAGGTCTGCAGGATAATTTTGGCAAAGAAGTGAAATTCATTTCTGCTAAAGGTGCAAATATTGATTACAGCGAGAAACTTGAAAGTATTTACGCAGCCCACGGAAAACTGACTGACCGAGATAATCGCCCTAAAGAAGTTATTCTGAAAGAAGCCTTAGACGTGGCAAACAAAGCCGATGTTATCGTTCTTGCGATTGGCGAATCTGCTGAAATGAGCGGCGAATCATCATCCAGAAGTGAAATCACTATTCCGCAGTCTCAGGTTGATTTGCTCAATGAACTCAAAAAAACCGGAAAACCGATCGCAATGGTACTTTTCACCGGAAGACCTTTAGCGTTAACCAATGTGAAAGACTTACCTGAGGCGATCCTTAATGTGTGGTTTGCCGGAACGGAAGCAGGTAATGCAATTTCAGATGTACTGTTTGGGAAAATAAACCCTTCAGGAAAGTTGCCGGTAACGTTCCCAAGAAGTTTAGGTCAGGTTCCTATCTATTACAATCACAAAAATACAGGCAGACCCTTAAGTGCAGAAAAAACTGCTAAATGTGAGTACGACAGGTTCCGCGCCAATTATATGGATGAATGCAACACACCGCTTTATCCTTTCGGGTATGGGTTGAGTTATACAAATTTTACCTATTCGGATATGTCAGTTTCAAATACGAATCCAAAAGGAAACCAGTCTATTCAGGCTTCAGTTACTGTAAAGAATTCCGGAAATTATGATGGGGCAGAAGTGGTACAGCTTTACATCCGTGATATGGTAGGAAGTATCACAAGACCTGTAAAAGAGCTGAAAGGCTTCGAGAAAGTTTTCCTTAAAAAAGGAGAAAGCAAAAAAATAACGTTCACCATTACTCCGGAAGACCTTAAGTTTTATAACAACGCACTGAAGTATGATTGGGAAGAAGGCGAATTTGATGTGATGATAGGCACCAATTCGGCAGATGTTCAGCATACAAAAATTTACTGGAGCAAGTAGCAAATACGCTCTGCTAAAGCCGTTTTCATATAAATGAAAGCGGTTTTTTTTGTCGGTTTATTATTGTTAAATTTGAGGTCAATTTTTATAAAAAAAATTCTAATGAGAGACAAATTCATTAAGTGGGGAAGCATCATCCTCATCTTGGTTTGGGTAACTGCTTTGCTGATAAAAGCGCACTACTGGATTCCAATCTTATTAACGGCAATTTATGCTTTGGGAATTTATAACAGTTTTCAGACAAAACATGCCATACTCCGTAACTTCCCTGTACTGGGATATTTCAGATATTTCTTTGAAGGAATTTCACCCGAAATGCAACAGTATTTCATCGAACGGGAAACCGATGGAAAACCTTTCCCCAGAAACCAGCGCTCTGCAGCTTACCGCCGTTCAAAGAACATCAGCGACACCGTACCGTTTGGTACTCAGTTAGAGATTAATCAGAGGAAATACGAGGGAATTAAACATTCAATCTACGCCAAATCACCAAAAGAAGAATTGCCAAAAGTTTGGGTAGGCGGTGAGCAGTGTACCCAGAAATATCACGCTTCACTTTTTAATATTTCCGCCATGAGTTTTGGCTCTCTTAGTGACAGAGCGCAGATCTCGCTGAACAGAGGAGCAAAGAAAGGCGGTTTTTACCATAATACAGGCGAGGGTGGAATTTCACCTTATCATCTGGAAGGCGGCGATTTATGCTGGCAGATCGGTACGGGATATTTCGGTTGTCGGGATGAGGAAGGGAAATTTTCCCCTGAAATTTTCACTAAAAATGCGACAATCCCTAATGTGAAAATGATTGAAATCAAGATTTCACAGGGAGCAAAACCAGGCCACGGTGGTGTATTACCAGGCGCTAAAAACACACCCGAGATTGCTGCAATTCGCCATGTACGTCCGGGAATGACGATTATATCTCCACCTTCCCATTCCGCGTTTTCAGATGCGGCCGGACTGTTGAAATTTATTCAGCAGCTGAGAGACCTTTCGGGTGGTAAACCGGTAGGATTTAAACTTTGTATTGGTGATACTAAAGAATTTGAAGATATATGCGTACAGATGAATGTGCTTAAAATTTATCCGGATTTTATCACTGTTGACGGCGCAGAAGGGGGTACAGGAGCCGCACCTCCGGAATTTTCTGACGGCGTGGGGATGCCGCTGGAACCCGCTTTGATTTTTGTAAACACAACACTGAAAAATTTCAACCTCCGCGATAAGGTAAGGATAATTGCAAGCGGAAAAGTTCTTACTTCCCTTGATATTTTACGAGCGATCGCAATGGGAGCAGATATGTGCAACAATGCGCGTGGATTTATGTTTGCGCTGGGTTGTATTCAGGCATTACGATGTAATACAAACAACTGCCCTACAGGAGTTGCAACTCAGGACAAGATGCTTATTAAAGGGCTGGATGTTACGGATAAAAGCGAGCGAGTTTATCATTTCCATAAAAATACACTTCATACCTGCAACGAGCTGATTGCAGCTGCCGGAAAAGATTCTTATGATGAGGTGGATGCTACAATGTTTATGAGAGGCGATGAGTTCGATCATCTGTCGGATGTTTATTTCCCGGACATTTTGGGAAATGTAAAGCATAAATCTACACCTTATTAATTAAGTGAAATTTAGAAAAAGTCCGGTAAATAATTTTACCGGAATTTTTTATGATTTCCGTTCAACGCGAAGTTCTTCGAGATAAGATATTTTCAAAGCGTCATAAAGTGATCTCTTGCTTACCATTAAAGAGATGAGTGAAGAAACCATGCCTGCAAGCATCAAATGGAAGATAAGCGAATGTCTGTCAGTCATTTCGAGGACAATAATTGCCGAGGTAAATGGAGCTCGTGTAATTCCTGTAAGAAATGCCACCATTCCTCCCAAAATTACCACGTTGGTTTCGTTGGGTGTTAAATGAATCCAGCCCGATATTACAGATCCTACACTGGCTCCCGCTGAAAGTGCGGGTGCGAAGATTCCGCCTGCGCCACCAGAAGTGAAAGCCAAAGCCGGCCCAATCATTCTGAAAATGGGCATATACCACGCTTCATGTTTATCATCGGTGAAGAGCGTTCTTTCCATAATTTCTTTTCCTGAACCCAGAATCTCCCTATTTACAAAAAATGCTAAAGAGGCTATAATTAAAGCAGAAATTACAAGAAAGATAATGTTGCTGCGGTCTGTTTTCAATCTTTTCTTCCATGAATTAATGGCGAGCATCAGAACCGAAAGCTGACTGGCTAAAATTCCTGAAATTCCCGCCACCAAAATGACAGGAAACATCACCATAAGACTTACATCGCCAGTTTTAGGATACCCCAGATAAAGATAAGAACCTGCCAGTGTTTGCGCTGTTAATCCTGCAATAATTACCGCCGTAAAAAGTGCAGTTTTGAAATAGTTGATATGGGTTTTAGAAAGTTCTTCTACAGCGAATACAATTCCACCAAGAGGCGTATTGAATGCCGCCGAAAGACCTGCCGCCGCACCCGTCATAATCATATTTTTTTTGGATATTTTTGGCCACCATTCTGGCAAATATTCATTGACTTTCCGGAATACAGAACCGGCAATTTGAATCGTTGGACCTTCACGACCCACTGCTCCGCCACCGATCACCAACGCCACGCTCGATAAAATTTTGAATAAAATAATTTTCAGGCTTAAAAGATGACGGATTTTGGTATGTTCTTTTGGGTTAGCGAGTTCTACAGCAGCCATAACCTGCGGAATTCCGCTACCTTTTGAATATGGCGCAAATTCTTTTACAAGCCACCAGGACAATACGAAACCAATAGGAGCGATAATGAAAATCATCCACGCATTCCAATCGATAATAAAATTCATCAGTTTTTCTCCCCAGGTGAAAAGTTTCGCGTACATTACTGCTAAGACTCCGGTAATCAGTGATCCGATCCAAAACGGAACCGCCTGCAGCAGATTATGTTTCAGTTTTTCATTTTGGAGGTTATCAAAAGATTTTTTAATACTGTGTCGCAGATAAACAAAGATTGGGTGCATTAAACAAATTTATCATTTTATATTCAATATAAAAATGACTCAATAGCGTTAAAAAAAAGAATCCGGTAAAATAAATTACCGGATTCTTAAAAATATGTTTAGAAATCTTATGCTTCTTCAGCAGGAGTTTCTTCAACTTTCTTTGGAGCTGGGGCTGCTTTTGGGGCTGCCGGTGCTGGTGGAGCGTCAGATACGATATCGAATTCGTAAGTGTGCTCTACATTTCTGTGTAAACGGATTTGAGCAGCAAATTTACCTGTTCTCTTAATGGTGTTTCCAGGGATTTTGATGTATTTTTTGTCTACTTCAACACCTGCTTTAGCCAATTCTTCAGAAAGGTTTGCGTTGTTGATAGATCCGAAAAGTTTGTCACCTGCGCCTACTTTTGTAGCAATTGTGATGTTTGTTTTCTTCAACTGCTCAACGATAGCGTTTGCGTTTGCGATCAATTTAGCTTCTTCTTCTTTTCTAGCTTCCAAAGTTGCCTCTAGATTAGCTTTGTTTTTTGGAGTAGCCAAAAGAGCTAAACCTTGTGGTAACAAGTAGTTTCTTGCATACCCTGGTTTTACGTTTACCGTATCAAACTCTAATCCTAAGTTTTCTACGTCTTTTTTTAGAATAATTTCCATTGTTGTTGTCCTTTTTTATTTAGAAGTTAGGCGTTTTTGTAAAACAACCAACAACTATTTTGTTTTATAATTATTTTAATAAATCCGCTACGTAAGGCATCAAAGCAAGGTGTCTTGCTCTTTTGATTGCAGCAGAAACTTTTCTTTGGTATTTCAAAGAAGTTCCAGTATATCTTCTTGGTAAAATTTTACCTTGCTCGTTTACGAACTGAAGAAGGAATTTTTCATCTTTATAATCAACATGCTTGATTCCGTATTTTTTGAATCTACAGTATTTTTTTTCAGATTTTGTGTTAATATCTAGTGGAGTAAGAAATTTTACTTCAGATTCACCTCCAGCAGAGGCTTGTTTAGCCATATCATCTATTGCCATTGTTGTAAATTTTTAGAGGGTTAAAATTAAGCTTTCGCAGTTTTTACTTTGTTTCTTCTTGTTACTGCGTAGTCTACAGCGTGCTTGTCTAATTTAGTAGTCAAGAATCTGATAACTCTTTCATCACGTTTGAAAGCAAGTTCTAAATCTGCAACTACACTTCCTTCGCCTTTAAATTCGATTAAAGTGTAAAAACCATTCTTTTTCAATTGGATTGGATAAGCCAATTTCTTAAGTCCCCAATTTTCTTTGGCAACGATTTCGCAATTGTGTGAAGTCAAAAGATCTTCGAATTTTTTTACTGCTTCCTCCACCTGTGCGTCAGATAGAACGGGAGTTAAAATGAAAACAGTTTCGTAATTGTTCATAATGTTAAATAAATTTGTTAATTATTTCGAGGTGCAAAAGTAATAATTATTTCCTAAAGTAACAATATTTCAGTAAAATAAATAAAAAAGGTCTGCATTGCTGCAGACCTAAATTTAATATTGATGAAGTTTCTTACTATTTCTTGATTACCTTAATCGATTTGGTTTCATTTTCCATTTCGATATTTACCACATAAACTCCAGGTGCAAGTTTAGATAGGTTAATCTGCGACTTAGAAGCATTCAGTGAGTATGTAGAAACAACTTTTCCGGTAGCATCAAATACTGATACAGATTTTACTTTGTTAGGAGATTCTATATTCAACATTTCAACAACAGGGTTCGGATAAATTTTCACTGCATTCTTCATATTGTCGTTTACGCCCAGTGAAGTCACATTTAGGGTATAATCTTCAAGCTGTCCGAATGACGCATTAGCACAAGGATCCAGATAATTTGTAGTTCCGAAAATTTTCTTCACTCTCATTCTGGTGTTACCCAGTACCGCATCGGAAGGAACGGCCAGTGACTGTACTGCCTGTACGTTATCAGTTCCTGTAGAGTTGGTAATGGTTTGCGTAATTTGATATACTTCTCCCGCATCATTTAAAATACCGTTTTGATTCCAGTCAATAAACACTGCGAATCTGTTGACCCAGTTTCCGCCGGTATTTCCTTTCAGGGTGATGTCATAAGAGCTTCCCTGAGTCACGTTTCCAACGATAGTTGTAAAGTTCTCGTGATCCGGAGTTCCGTTGAGGGTAGGTGATGTTTCGTTATTGATTCCTGCAAAATTTACTAAAGTAATTGGCTCTGTGTTCGAAGTTATAGAAACAGGGCCACAGTAAGGGGCGAACGGGTTTGCTGCGGTTGTGAATGAGAATTCTGTACATCCTGTAGCATCACCTGCTCCGTTTTTAGAAATAACCCTCCAGTAATAAGTGGTTGAAGGTGCTAAGCCAGTAGCAGAAGTGGTTGTTCCCGGCACATTTCCTAATAAAGTTGTTGGATTAGGAGAAGTCCCTAGATAAACATCGTAACTGGTTGCTGCCGTACCGCTAGTAGCTGCTGTCCAAGTTAAAGTGACAGGCGCGGTATAGTCTATACCTGCAGCTGCATTGGCTGGAGAAACAAGTGTAGGACAATCTGGTGGCGAAGTAGGAGCAAGCTGCACCGAAATATTATCTACCAACAATACAAATTTGTCATTTGAATTATTCACAAAAGCAACACGAACTGTAGTTCCTGAATATGCACTAAGATTTGCAGTTCTGGTAGTCCATGCAGGATTTTCAGCGGCAGTATCGAATAATGTTATGGTAAAATCCGATACCGTATTTCCGCCGTTGGGCGCCAACATTACTTTGTATCCGTCCGGATATGCAGGATCCTGAGCTTTGGAATCCCACTGAAGGAAAGTATTCCCGGCAGGAAGAACGATTTGTGGTGATACCAACCAATCATTAGAGGTTCCGGCAGGATCATACCACGAGGAGCTTGCTGCTGCAAAATCATTGTCTGGTCCACCGTAATTAGGTGTTGGCCCACCTCTGTTCTTTCTAATCCACGCACCAGCGTCAAAATCTGATACAGCTTCAGCATGGCTTTGTCCATCAACATCAATTAATGTCCAGGCACCAAAACCAGGGCCGGCTCCGTCAAAATTTTCCTGAAAAACCTGCGCGGTTCCAGAGAATGGGATTGCCAAGAAGGAGGCAAATAGTAGAATTTTTTTCATAAGAAATTTAATTTGGTTAAACTTACCTTCAAAGTTAAGTATAAAAAAATTAAATCACCAATAAAAATTGATTATTTATTGCAAATTCATATTAAATTTGATTAATAATTACTAGTTTCATACGAGTTTATGATTTGGATCATACCTTGCGCGCGCAATCAAAAAATAAAATCCCTCATCCGAGCACAAGCCAATTCGTTGGTATTACACCATTGTAAAAAATGTTCCAGCTTGTCTTCCATCTTTCTGCCTGAATTGTATTTCCGGTAGAACGGAATCTTGAATTGATATTTTTCGAAGTCGGTAAACTGCCAGGAATTCAGGTAAATAAGAATGAAATCTTCATTCTTCAATGTTTCAGTGACCATGTTCTGATAGAATTTCAGCGGAACCATCTGGAAAACAAAATCGTTATATGGTATTTGCGAATAGGGCGAGATGCTTTCCGGTATAATGCTTACGCCATTTTCCTCGATGATTTCAGTGCTTCGCTGCAGCCTTTTCAGTGGGAAAAGTATGTTGGCATTCTCGATATTCGAAATATAGCTGAATTCTAGTTTTTTCAGTGCATCTACAGAAAGGTTGACTTCTTTCTGTCTTATTCCACGGATAAGTTTTTCGGTGAAAGCCTCAGTTAATTGTTTAGCAGTTTCAATTTCTGTGATGTTGGAATCTGCGTTATAAAGAGCAATTTCATGACCTTTGCTGATTATTTTTTTTATCAAAGGCTGTACAGTAACCACCAACGAAATTTCTATAAAAAAAGTCGCCAGAATGTTATTATTTTCTAAAATCCTCAGAACTGAAGAAACGTTATCGATGGTGATTTCTGTAATCTCCCCATCATTAAGCCGGTAATTGTTTTTAAAATCACGCTTATTATTAATGATGTTGAAGGTTAATAAAATCATTAAAAGTTATTTGCCGAGTTTTACTTTAAGATTTTTTAGCATGTCTTTGGTCATCTCGGTAATCCCGAATTCATAAGTTAAACCCCAGTCTTTTTTCGCAATAGAATCATCAATAGAAGCCGGCCACGAGTCGGCGATAGCCTGGCGGAAATCAGGTTTGTAATCAATTTCAAAATCCGGCATTTCATTTTTAATTTCAGTTGCAAGCTCTTTAGGTGTAAAAGATAATCCACCCAAATTATAGGAAGTACGAACAGTTAAATTTTCTTTTGGAGCTTCCATTAATTTCAAAGTTGCATTAATAGCGTCATCCATGTAAAGCATTGGCATCGCTGTGTTTTCGGAGATAAAACTGGTGTATTTTCCCTGTTCTACGGCTTCATAAAAAATTTCTACTGCGTAATCTGTTGTTCCGCCACCTGCGGGAGTTTTCCAGGAAATTAAACCCGGATAACGGATGCTTCGCACATCTACTCCAAATTTGTCATGATAGTATTCGCACCATTTTTCACCGGCCATTTTCGAGATTCCATACACGGTGGTAGGATTTAAAACCACATCCTGACCCACATTTTCTTTCGGAATTCCTTTCCCGAAAACTGCGATCGAACTTGGCCAGAACACCTTTTTCACCAATCCTTCCTTTGCCATCTCGCAGAAGTTCAGAAGCGGTTCTACATTGAGTTTCCAGGCAAAAAGCGGCTGTTTTTCAGAGGTTCCGGAAAGCAGAGACGCCAGGTGATACACGGTTGTAATTTCGTAATCCTTTACCACTTGTCTCACAAGTTGCGTATTCGAAACATCCATTCTTTCATAAAAACCCGCTGTAGTAAGGTTTTTGTCCCAACGGTCGAGTCCCGAAGCAATTACATTTTCAGCGCCATGAATTTCAACTAATCTGTTGGTGAGTTCGGTGCCAATCTGTCCCAGCGCACCGGTGATAAGAATTTTTTCCGTGTAGGATTCCATTTGTAGAATTTAGAAATTGATTTGAGCAAATTTAAAAAATTAAAAGAATTTTCCCGCCAGAATTCGCTAAATATTATTGTAGGCAACATTCTCCGTTTTCTGTTGCTGTTATTTGCTATACTTCGCTGCATAAAAGGAATACAACTGAAAGGTTCGCGGCTGACGATATCAAACAGCTTTTCGGAATTGAAAGCATTTTCTTATTTTTGAGGAAATTTCCGACATGAAAAAAACGCTGTTTCTTCTCATCATTTCTTCCAACTTTGCATTTGCTCAGTTCACCGATATTAATATTATTAAAGAAATCCGTACCAAAGACAAGGGTTTGGTCGTTTCGGCACACCCACTGGCAAGTGAAGCCGGCGCAAAAGTAATGAAAATGGGAGGAAATGCTTTTGATGCAGTAATCGCTGCGCAATACGCTTTGGCAGTGGTTTATCCACAGGCAGGAAACATCGGTGGCGGTGGATTTTTAGTTGGAGTAAAAAATACCGGTGAGAAATTTACCATCGATTTTCGGGAAACTGCGCCTGCAAAAGCTTCCCAAGATATGTACCTCGATAGAAAAGGAAATGCGAACAGCGATTTATCTCAAAACGGAAGATTGGCCGTGGGAATTCCGGGATCTGTTGCCGGATTTTATGCAACCTTAAAGCATGCAAATCTTCCCATGGAAAAGCTTATTCAGCCTGCGATTGATCTGGCAGAACAGGGTTTTGCAATTACCGAGAAAGAAGCGAGTCTGCTTAATAATCAAATGAAGTATTTTAATGATCACAATAAAGTAGCTACAGTCTTCCAAAGAATTACAGCCTGGAAACAAGGTGATATTCTGATTCAGAAAGATTTGGCTGAAACGCTGAAACTGATTCAGAAAAATGGTGCAAAAGGTTTTTACGAAGGTAAAACGGCCGAACTGATCGTCGCAGAAATGAAACGCGGAAACGGTATTATTACTTTAAATGACCTTAAAAATTATAAAGTTGCAGAAAGAAAACCCATCGTTTTCAATTATAAAGGCAACGAAATCGTTTCCATGCCTTTGCCATCAAGTGGCGGAATTTTACTGGCTCAGATGCTGAAAATGTCGGGCTACGAAAATTTAGAGAAATATCAGCAGAATTCCACCGAAGCCGTGCAGATTATGGTAGAAGCGGAAAGACGTGCTTTTGCCGACCGGGCAGAATTTATGGGCGACCCGGGATTTATTACAGACAAAACTTCGATGCTTATCTCCGATGAGTATTTAAAAAACCGTTGGAAGAGTTTCAATATAAATAAAGCTACGCCAAGTTCTGAAGTTGGCAAAATAACACCGCAACCTAAAGAATCCACTGAAACTACACATATTTCGGTGATTGATAAAGAAGGTAATGCTGTTGCAGTCACTACAACGCTCAACGGTTTGTACGGAAGTAAAGTAGTGGTAGCCGGAGCCGGATTTTTCCTGAATAACGAAATGGATGATTTCTCAATAAAGCCCGGCGTTCCTAATATGTTTGGCGCTGTGGGCGGAGAAGCGAATAAAATTGAACCTGGAAAAAGAATGCTTAGTTCCATGACTCCAACGATTGTTATGAAAAATGGCAAGCCCTACATTATTGTGGGTACACCTGGTGGAACTACGATTCCTACATCAGTTTACCAGTCGATTGTAAATATTATTGATTTTAAACTGAGTCCGGCAATGTCTGTATACGCACCAAAATTCCATCATCAGTGGTTGCCTGAAACGGTAATGGTAGAAAATAATTTCCCTGAAACAACCCTACAGAATCTCGAAAAGAAAAACTATAAAATTGAAAGGGTTCCGCAAATAGGCCGTACAGAAATGATTGTAATTGATGAAAACGGAAATGCTACTGCCGTAGCCGACGGGCGTGGTGATGATTCTGTAGCAGTGGAATAGATTATTTACCGGCAAGTTTCCTCAGCATTCCGTTGAAGATTAAACCGTGAAATGGTAAAACCGAATACCAGTAAAGTCTACCTGATAAACCAAGCGGGCGGAACGTCGCTTCCTGATGAAGAATTCCGTCCTTGATTTTAAATTCGAGCCAAGCCTCCCCGGGGACTTTCATTTCGGCAAAAAGGAGCAGACGTTTTTCGTCTTTGTCAGCATACAGAACCCTCCAGAAATCTACAGAATCGCCAGCTTCGAGTGAATTAAGATTTCTGCGTCCGCGCCGTAGCCCAACACCACCAAAAAGTTTATCCAAAAATCCCCGTATCTTCCAGAGGAAATCTGCGTAATACCAACCCGTTTTCCCTCCGATGCTGAAAACCCTTGCCGCGGATAATTCCTCATCATCAACTTTCATTTCGCGGATGTCTTTAAAACAGCCTTTAGTAGGAACTTCAAGATATTGCCATACGTTTCTGGCATGAAATGGGCTGCTGAAGGAATCGTACCAACTCGAGAGTACATCATTCTGCTTGATTTTATCAAAAGCCTGGCGAATTGCTTCTTTGTAAGAAAATAATTCGATCCCGAGATCTTGTGCTAACGTATTTTTTTTGGCAATGACATCTATTTTCATGCTATCGACCAGGTTTTTAGCTAAAGAATATGTGGTGCTGGTAATAAAATAAAGCCAATACGAAGAAAGTTGCGGAGTCATTACAGGTACCGTGAAAATTGTTCTTTTCAAACCGCGGACTTCCGCATACTGCAGGAGCATTTCTTTATAAGTTAAAATATCTGTTCCCGCGATATCGTAATCTTTATTGTAAGTAAAATCTTTCCCTAAAATACCTACAAGAAACTGAATCACATTTCGGATTGCAATCGGCTGGCATTTTGTTTTCAGCCATTTCGGAGCAATCATCACCGGGAGTTTTTCAACCAAATCACGGATGATCTCGAAAGACGCGCTGCCGGAACCTACGATTATTCCTGCGCGGAGACTCGTAAACGCGTATTTCTCACTTTTCAGTGCTTCTTCTACGTTTTTTCTGGACTGAAGATGTTTTGATAGTTTTTCTTCATTGATGATTCCGGTAAGGAAAATAACCTGCTTTACTGCCGTTTTCTCTAACGCATTTCTGAAATTTTCTGCCGAAATTTTCTCCATTTCTTCAAAATCTTCTGCGCCGGAAGACATGGAATGAATCAGGTAATATGCGTAATGAATGTCTTTTGGAATATTTTCTAAAGAAGCCGCATTCAGAAAATCATTTTCAATAATTTTTAACTGATGCAGATGGTTTTGAAAAAGTTTCGTACTGAATCTTTTTTTGTCTCTCACAGAGCAAACTACGGTATGACCTTCTTCCAGTAACTGTATCAGAAGTCTTTTGCCAATATATCCTGTAACGCCTGTGAGTAATATTTTCATTATTTAATGATTTCTTCTAAAATTTTATAGCGGCTTTCAAATATAAATTTCACCTTGTTCCGTACGGCTTTTCCTGCAATTAAATCACCAAAGAGGCCCAAAGGCATTTTAAAATTCACAATATCTGTCATTTTTACTTTTCCGTCCTGCATTTCGGCGAAATGATGTTCGTGATGCCACATCGCATACGGACCGAACCGCTGTTCGTCTACGAAAAATTTCTCTTTCACCAGATGCGTAATCTCCGTAATCCAGTTGCTTTTTACCAAAGGAAAAATGCCGATTTTGTAGGTGATAATCTGTCCCTGATAGGTCTCTGAACCTGGATTATTTGTGATATGAAAATTCATTTCATCAGGAGTAATTTTATCCAGATTTGTAGGAACGGTGAAGAATTCCCAGGCTTCTTTCAGCGAAATAGGGAGAATCTGTTCTGAAGTCAGTGTATAAATTCCCGACTGTTTGGTGATTTTAATTTTCATCTGTTCTGCTGGGTGCTGGCGGATACTTCCATTTTCTTTTAAAATATTCAAAAACTAAAACAATACTGTACAAAAGGGTGAAACAGTAGAAACTGTCTTCCAGAGGCATGGTTCCTACGCGGATTCCGAGGTTTTCAGTATCATCGTAAAAAACGACTGGATTTTCGGAATAATTGCCTGTCAACGCATTATTAACAAAATAAAACGGAATGTAAATGACGATAAAACTAAGGTAAAACCGTCGCGCATCCTTCCATTTGTAGATGATCTGGAGCAGCATCAGTAAAGCAAAAAGACCGAAGCTGCATACCGTATAAATTTTGTCGTAATTTAAAACAGCAACAGAAAAACTCACCACAAAAAGGATGTACGTAATCCATTTGGTAATGCCTTCATTCAGAATAACTTTAGGAATAAAATACTCCAGAGAGTAATGAATAAAAACACTGGCGTAGGGAATGAGCAGGAAAAAAAGGTATTCTTCCAGCGGCATATTGAAAATTCTGAATCCGATTAAATATTCATCATTAAAACCCCAGACTTTTTCGTGCGTAAAATAAATATCCCATGCGATGAAGAACAATCCGACCAATAAGATTGCTGAGAAAAAAGCTTTCCAGTACTGGATGAAGTGCATTCTTTTCCGCTCGAAACTGAAGAGAAAAGGCACAGAAAAGCTTAGGATATCGAGTAATAAATAGTAATAAGACTGCAAGATTTTAGTTTTTATGAAGTTGATAATTTAGCTTCCCGGAAATATTTCAACGGAACGAAAAGCATTCCGAAGCATTCGCCGTCTTCTTTTCCTAAATGTTTGTGATGAATTTTATGGGCTTTACGCAAACCCCTGAAATACCAGTTATTGGTTTTGTCGAACCATTTAAAACGGCGGTGAATCAAGACATCATGAACTAAAAAATAGCCCATTCCGTAAAGTAAAATCCCCAATCCTACAAAAAACATCCAGTTAATTTCGCCACGGGTTCCAAAGTAAAACAACAGAATACTCGGAATCGCAAAAACCACGAAAAAGAAATCGTTTTTTTCGAAAATATGTGGATAACCCGGCTGGTGGTGATCTTCGTGAAAATACCAGCCCAAGCCATGCATGATATATTTGTGTGTAAGCCATGTAACGCCTTCCATCGAAACGAAAACCAGCAGTGTGATCATGATATAAAGTAAGGTTTCCATTGTTTTTAAAGTTTTAGGTGCATTTTAATTCTTTTGATAAGATCTTCGTCTTTCGATTTTTTGTACTCTGCTAAAATAAAGGTTTTATCACTTTTCAGATCTTTGTTATATCCTAAAAAAGCCGGCGTCTGTTCCTGTGAAATATATCGCATAAAGCGAATTTCCAGATTATTAGGATCTTTATTTACCGCATTTTCGAGTGCCTTTTTACCTTTGTTGAAATACGAATACTTGCTGAGCGGATTCATTGCATGTTTCGCCATAAAGAAATTACCGACTGCATAAAAGGCTTCGTAAATTGGTTTTTTAGTTTTGGTGTAAGCCTCCTGGGAGGTTGCGATTAAGGTTTTTGTCGCAGTTTCAGAATTTTCTCCTTTCTGTAAAAGCAATCTGAAATCTGATAAATCCTGGCCGTAACACATCATAGCAAAAAAGAAAACCAAGGTTAAAAAAACTTTTTTCATTATTGAAATTTTCAAACTAATTTTAAGTTTTTATTAAGGACCATTTCCCCGAAAAGATATATTTTTCGCGCGTTGGAAACCCTGATTCTTTTCGTTAGCAGGAGTTCGGGTTTTGTTTTGCGTATTTTTTTGAAGAGGTTGATGTAATATTTATACGCCATGAAAACTGCAATTCTGCTGGAAATAGGGAGCATCTTGATTCCGATGAATGCATGCGCAAAATCTTTTGCAATGTCGGCTTCAATTTCCTGCTTAGCCTGCGAACTGAATTTGCTGAAATCTACATTCGGGAAATACATCCTGTTCAAATCATTATAATCTGCGCTGATGTCTCTCAAAAAATTTATTTTCTGAAACGCTGCGCCGAGACTTTGTGCGTAAGGCTTCAATCTGTTATATTCTTCTACATCACCATTCACAAAAACCTTCAGACACATTAAACCTACCACTTCGGCTGAGCCGTAAATGTATTCGTTGTACTTTTCATCATTAAAGTTTTTAATATCGCCCAAATCCATTTTCATGGAATGGAGAAAAGCATCCACCAGATGCTGCGGAATGTTTTTTTCTTTCTGCGTTAAACAGAAAGATTGCAGTATAGGATTGAGAGAAATACCGTTTTGGAGTGCTGAGCGGTAACTTTGCTCAAATTCTTCCATAAGATTCGCTTTATCATAATCGTGGAAGGTATCTACAATTTCATCCGCAAAACGCACAAAACCATAAATGTTATAGATGTGTTGTCGAATTTCAGGCTGAAAAAGGGTAGAAGCCCTGGAAAATGAGGTGCTGTATTTTTCAGTCACTAACTTCGAGGATTGCCCGCACACTTTGTTGAAAATTTCTAAGTTATTCATCGTTTCTGCTTTTATAAAATTCGGTTTGTGTTCTTAAGGATATAATCTGTAACTACTTTTCCGGAGATTAATGCCGGTGGAACGCCGGGTCCCGGAACCGTGAGCTGACCGGTGTAAAATAGGTTCTTGATTTTCTTATTGTTAATTCTTGGTCTTAAAACTGAAGTTTGCAACAATGTATTGGCAAGTCCATATGCATTTCCGCGACAAGAATGATAACGTTCTTTAAAATCGTTTACGCCGAAACTTTTCTTGAAAATAACCGAATTGCGGAGGTTTTCTCCAGTGTTTTTTTCAATTCTGTCCATAATCAACTCAAAATACACATCGTGAATTTCCTTTGAATCCTCAAGATCTACGGCGACGGGGATCAGGAAGAAGCCGACTTCTTTACCTTCTGGACAAAGGCCGTCATCAGTCTTACTCGAAAAATTGGCATAAAAAAGCGGTTTTTTAGGAAGTGTTTTGGTGTCATAAATCTCTTCCGCATGCTGTTCAAAATCAGTATCAAAAAATAAATTATGATGCTGAAGCTGCGGAACTTTCCTGTCAAAAGCTACATAATATAAAAAGGAAGAAGGTGCAAAGGTTTTTTTCTGCCAATAATCTTTGCTGTAATTCTGCACCGTATTTTTCAAAAGGGTTTCGGTGTGGGCGTAATCTGCTCCTGAAATTACAATGTCTGCTTTAAAAACACCGTTTTTAGTCACTACTGCAGTTGCACTGTTATTTTCTGTTCGTATTTCTGTAACCTCCTCATTTACTTTAAATTTTACGCCCAACTCTTCTGCAAGTTGATGCATTCCCTTTGCTACAGCATTGAAACCGCCTTTTGGATACCAGGTTCCCATCCCGAAATCAGCATGGTTCATAAAATTGTAAAAAGCCGGCGTATTATTCGGTTTTGCTCCTAAAAATAATACGGGGAATTCCAGAATGCTTCTTAGTTTGGGATCTTTAATATTTTTTCGCACGGTTTGGGAAATGTTTTGCACGAAAAGCGGAAGTCTTTTGGCCGTCTCAACACTTACAAGCTCCAGAATCGATCTGCCGGGATTGTAAACCAAATCCTGCATTGCGATCTCGTAATTCGCTTTGGCTTTTTTCATGAAATCTCTTAAGTGTTTGCCACTTCCGGGTTCGATGTTTTCGAAAGTTTCGATGATTTCCTCCGGCTTGTCTGAAATGTCGATGAAGTTATCTTTGCCAAAATATACTCTGTAGCCCGGCGAAAGTTTCTCCAGCTGATAGTAATCTGTCACTTTTCTACCGAAATCTGCAAAAAACCTTTCGAAAATATCAGGCATCCAGTACCAGCTCGGTCCCATATCGAACTTAAAGCCATTAATCTCCAGCAAAGATGCACGCCCGCCAACCTGTTCATTTTTTTCTAAAACAGTAACGGTATAGCCTGCACTGGCCATATAACATGCGGATGCTATCGACGAGAAACCTGAACCAATAATAATGACTTTTTTCATAAACCTGAAGTAATAGAACAAAAGTATACTTTAATTTTCAAATTAGAAAATAAATATACTAATTTTGTAATTCAAATTATCAATAGTAAATATATTTAAAAATTTGGGTCACCAAGAAATGATGGCTTACAACTGAATACTGAGAAAAAAAAATTTTGAGTTCTTTGAAAAAGACTTTGACCATCATGTTTTTAATAAAGTTAATAAAAAAAATACTCCCGAAACCTAAAAATTAATATAATATGTCTGAAAAATTTTCTGTTTTCTGGTTCAGAAGAGATTTACGCTTGAGTGATAATCATGGTCTTATGCAGGCTTTGAAATCCCCAAATAAAGTGTTGCCGGTCTTTATATTTGATACTGATATTCTTTCGAAACTCGAAAATTCAAAGGACAGGAGAGTAGATTTTATTTTTCAGGCGTTAAATAACATTAATGAAAATCTAGAAAAGAACGGGAAATGCGTTAAAATTTATCACGGGAAACCCTTAGAAGTCTTCCGGAAAATTATTGAAACTTATCCGGTTGAAAAAGTTTTTTGCAATGAGGATTACGAACCCTCTGCCATTCAAAGGGACGCTGAGATTAAGGATCTTTTTCATCTCAACAATATTGAATTTCTTTCGTACAAAGATCAGGTTCATTTTCATAAGAATGATATTCTGAAAGCCGACAAATCGCCTTATACCGTTTACACGCCCTATTCAAAACAGTGGCTTTTAAAATACAACACTCAGGAAACCGAAAATTATCCTTCCGAAAAACTTTTGAACCATTTTATTGATGCTGAAAAACAGAACTTTTCATTACAGGATATTGGTTTTCAGCCAAGTGGTTATCGCTATCAAAGTCCATCCTTGAATACTGAAATATTAAAACATTACCACGAAACAAGAAATTTTCCGGCGTTGGCAACTTCAGAAATGGGTGTGCATCTGCGTTTCGGAACCATTAGTGTTCGCGCATTGGCCAAAATCGCAAAACAGTTGAACGAAACATATTTGAAAGAACTGATCTGGCGGGAGTTTTTTATGCAAATCCTGTATCATTTCCCTAAAGTTGTGCATCATTCATTCAAAACAAAATATGATGGAATCCAGTGGCTTTCTGACGAAGAAAGTTTAAAAAAATGGCAGGAAGGCAAAACTGGTTTTCCGTTGGTGGATGCAGGAATGCGCGAACTGAACGAAACCGGTTTCATGCACAACAGAGTCCGAATGGTTTGTGCAAGTTTTCTTACCAAGCATCTGTTGACCGATTGGAGAATTGGGGAAGCGTATTTCGCGGAAAAATTACTTGACTATGATTTATCGGCCAACAACGGGAACTGGCAGTGGAGCGCAGGTTCGGGCTGTGATGCGGCACCTTATTTCAGGGTTTTTAATCCAGAAGAGCAGCAGAAAAAATTTGATCCCGACGTTGTGTATGTTAAAAAATGGGTAAAAGAATTTGGAACTTCCTCATATCCGAAACCGATGATTGATCATAAATTTGCCAGGGAAAGAGCGCTGGAAACCTATAAAAAGGGCCTCCGGGAATTACTGTAAAATGTTGAGGCTTTTAGGCTGCACTTTCACTTTTATAGGCGACGTTATTTTATTGAATTCCCCGTCAAGGTGCCAGTTTTTGGTATTCACTTCAAATTCTATTTCAGAAACCGGAAGATAGGTGACATAGTGATCATCTTTCAGCCTTTTGGTGAACATTCTGAAGGCGAAAAAAGGCGAGTAGGTGAGCGGGAATTTTTTTACCAAAACCAAATCAACAAGACCGTCACTTTTTCTCGCTTTCGGTGCGATGTAGGCGTTGTTGCCGAACTGCCGAGTGTTTGCAATATTTAGCATCAAATATTTCCCGTTATACTGCTGATAATTGTCGGTTAAAAATTTAATCTGAACAGGTTTGTAATTAAAGAAGGTTTTAATGGAAACTTTAATGTAATTCTTGAAGCCTCTTTCTGTTTTTTCGAATTCTTTCACCACTTTTCCGTCAAAACCGGTCCCGGAAACATTGATAGAAAGTCTTCCGTTGACAGTGAAGGTATCGATTTGTTTGGTTTTTCTGCTTTTAATTTTAGTTAAAAGATCGTCAATGTTTTTAGAAAATTTAGTCTCATTTGAAAACCCGTTACCTGATCCTGCGGGAAATATTGCAAGAATCTTATCAGTATTAATAAGCTTTTGCGCCACTGTAGAAATGGTGCCATCGCCGCCAACCGCAACGAAAATATCGGTATCAGAAAAATGCGTGTCAATAAAATGATACGTATCTTCTATAGACTCTGAAATATAGTAAACCGGATCCGAAATCCTTTTTTTCAGGGCGCGAAGAAACGGGTGATAGTTTTTTTTTGCAGAAAAAGGATTGATAATAAAGGCTACGTTTCGCATCATATAAATCAGAAAATAGAAAACGTAATTAGTTTAAATTCAGTTTTGTTCTGAAATCCTCAGTCAGAAAAGGTTTTATTTCGCTGTACGGAACTTTTATAAGCACGGGACCGGCTGCATACGCTGCAATTTCGTATTGGTTGTACAGAAAATAAAGATGCTCCTGATCAAAATAAAAATTATCGTTAAGCGGAATTTCCTTTACCAAAAGCATTTGCGCTTGCCCTTTGTCCAGATCGTTTTTCAGGAAATGATCCATAAGAATTCTGCTCCATATTTTCGCATCACGCACTTTCAGAATATCTCCCAGGTGTACCTGCCTGTTCGTTTTTACATCAAAAACTCTGTATAGCTCATTATAATAGCCGTGAGCACCGCCCGTGTATCCATCACTTTTATACTGAATGGTCATGAAATCATTTAGCTTTGAAAACTTTTTCATGTAAGAATTCTGTTCCCAGGTTTGCGGGAAATCGGGGCTCCAGTCTTCCAGAGATTTTTTGGTGTCTGCAAAATATTCGTTCTTCTGAGTCTCAATTTCGGCTTCAATATTTTCTTTGGAATATTCTTTCAGCTTAAGATTTAGCGGAGCATAAATACTGTCGAGCAGCGACTTGTTATTCAGATTAGGAAAAACCAAAACCGTTGACCTGAAAATTGCAGTAAGGTTTTCGTTTATTTTTAAAGAATCGACCGTTGCTAAGGAATCGGTTGCTAAAACTTTTACCGGAACTTCTTTTGAAAGGGATTTTTCAGATGTTTTTGCGTCAGGGTTTTCGGCTTTTTTACAACTGAAAAAAGCTAAAAATGTTAAAAAAAGAACTGCAGAAATATTTTTCATCCTCAAAATTAATTATTTTAAAATAAAAAACTGCTCAATTTTGAGCAGTTTTTTTGTTCAGTTTATCGTATTATGAATTAAACATCGATTTTTGCATACACTGCATTTTTCTCGATAAACTCTCTTCGTGGTGGCACTTCGTCGCCCATCAGCATCGAGAATACATTATCAGCGTCTGCCAGACTGTCGATGGTTACCTGTTTCAGGATTCTGTTCTCAGGATTCAAGGTAGTTTCCCAAAGTTGCTCTGGATTCATTTCCCCTAGACCTTTGTAACGCTGTACTTCAACACCTTTTCCGTCCGGAGCCATTTCTAAAGTAAATTCTTCCCGTTCTTTCTCGTTGTAGGCGTAGATTTTTTTGTTGCCTTTTTTCAGAAGATACAGTGGCGGCTGTGCGATGTAGATATAGCCGTTTTCTATAAGTTCCTTCATGTAACGGAAGAAGAAGGTTAAGATTAGGGTAGAGATGTGTGATCCGTCGATATCAGCATCCGTCATAATTACAACTTTATGATAACGGAGTTTGCTCATGTTGAGTGCTTTGCTGTCTTCTTCGGTGCCTACGGAAACACCGAGAGCGGTATAAATATTTTTGATTTCTTCGTTGTCGTAAACCTTATGAAGCATTGATTTCTCAACGTTCAGAATTTTACCTCTCAACGGCAGAATGGCTTGGAAATGACGGTCACGGCCCTGTTTTGCAGTTCCACCTGCAGAATCTCCCTCCACGAGGAAAATTTCAGAAATTTCAGGATCTTTTGAGGAACAGTCGGAGAGTTTTCCCGGAAGTCCGCTTCCACCCATCGGCGATTTTCTCTGAACAAGTTCTCTTGCTTTTTTTGCTGCCTGTCTTGCTTTTGCCGCCAAAACAACTTTCTGAACAATTAATTTGGCTTCGTTCGGGTTTTCTTCTAAGAAGTTCGTCAGCATTTCGCCCACGATTTTATCCACCGCACCCGAAACTTCAGAGTTGCCCAATTTTGTTTTGGTTTGCCCTTCAAACTGAGGCTCCATCACTTTTACAGAAATAACCGCAGTAAGACCTTCGCGGAAGTCGTCCCCGGTTACTTCAACTTTTTCTTTGGCAGGAATGCCCAGCTCATCAGCAAATTTTTTCAAAGTTCTTGTTAAAGCTCTTCTGAAACCTGCTAAGTGCGTACCTCCTTCATGGGTATTGATGTTATTCACATAAGAGTGAAGATTTTCGTTATAAGAAGTGTTATAACGCATCGCTACTTCTACCGGAATATCGTCTTTATCACCTTCCATGAAGATCACATTACTCATGATCGATTCGCGGTTTCCGTCGATGTATTCTACAAATTCCTTCAGACCGCCTTCTGAGTGAAAAATTTCGGAAACGGCAGTACCGTCTTCGTTTTTCTGTCTTTCATCGGTTAAGCTGATCGTGATACCTTTGTTAAGAAAAGAAAGTTCTCTTAATCTTGCTGCTAGGGTATCGTAATTGTAAACCAATTCCTGGAAAATGGTGTGATCGGGCTGAAAAAATACTTCGGTTCCTCTTTCTTCAGTGGTTCCAATTTCTTTAACTTCTGTTAAAGCTTTACCCTCAGAATATTTCTGCTGGTAGACTTTTCCATTTCTGTTTACCGTAGCAACCAGGGAAGTAGAAAGTGCGTTAACACAAGATACCCCAACCCCGTGAAGTCCACCGGAAACTTTATAGGAGTCCTTGTCGAATTTACCACCTGCACCAATTTTGGTCATTACCACTTCAAGTGCAGATTTCTGTTCTTTTTCGTGAAAATCTACCGGAATACCACGCCCGTTGTCTTTCACTGAAATTGCTTCTCCTTCGTGAATGGTTACGGAAATAGTGTCGCAGTGTCCTGCCAATGCCTCATCAATAGAGTTATCTACCACTTCGTAAACCAAATGGTGAAGTCCTCTTAATCCGACATCACCGATATACATGGAGGGTCTTAACCTCACATGTTCCATTCCTTCTAACGCCTGTATACTACTCGCTGTATATTCTTTTTGACTCATATCTTCTTTTTTGCCAACAAAATTTGGTGCTGGCTGCAATAAATTTCAATTTAATTTTTCTGAATTTCCATCTTTCCGGTTCTTCAAAAAGACCAACAAATATACTGAATTTAATCGGATTATGAAAGCTGGAAAAGCAATTAAAAATGTAGAAGTTTTCCACAAAAAAGCCCCCGCATTTGCGGAGACTTATGTATTGAAAAATAACTTTTTAGAGAAGTTTCATCAGAACTGCTTCTTCACTTTTCTCAACTTTAATCATATCGAATTTGGTAAGATTTTTAGTCGCCTTGTCCCATTTTTTTCCTGAAAGCTGGCTTCTTGTTTTTACTTCTGCAAGATCCATTGGTTCTTCCTGAGAGTTCAGGATTTCGAGAATCACCTTTTCGTCTTCGCCCAGTTCGATTTGAGGAACTGCTTTTTCCGGTTTCATTTGCGGGAAGAACAAAACCTCCTGAATCGACGGATTGTTGGTTAAAAACATAATCAAACGGTCCATACCGATGCCTAAACCTGATGTTGGCGGCATTCCGTATTCCAATGCGCGCAGGAAATCGTTGTCGATGAACATGGCCTCGTCATCGCCTCTTTCTGAAAGTGCCATTTGCGATTCGAAACGTTCTCTTTGGTCAATAGGGTCGTTTAATTCCGAATAAGCATTTGCGATTTCTTTACCGCAAACCATTAATTCGAATCTTTCGGTTAAACCTTCTTTGCTGCGGTGCTTTTTGGTTAAAGGCGACATCTCAATCGGATAATCGGTGATGAAGGTCGGCTGGATGAAGTTTCCTTCGCATTTTTCACCGAAAATTTCGTCGATTAATTTTCCTTTACCCATGGTTTCGTTCACTTCAACGCCAATAGATTTAGCAAAATCAAAAAGTTCCTGTTCGGATTTGCCGGTGATGTCGAAACCTGTAAATTTCTGAATGGCTTCTGTCATCGAAATTCTAGGGTAGGGCGCTTTCCAGTTGATGGTGTGCTCGCCAAAAGTAGATTCGGAAGTTCCGTTAACCTGTGTGGCGCAGAATTCCAAAAGTTTTTCGGTGAAATCCATCATCCAGTTGTAATCTTTGTACGCGACATAGATTTCCATTGCAGTAAATTCCGGATTATGGGTTCTGTCCATTCCTTCGTTTCTGAAGTTTTTCGAAAATTCATAAACTCCGTCAAAACCACCTACAATAAGTCTCTTCAGATATAATTCGTTCGCAATTCTTAAATATAATGGAATATCTAAAGCATTGTGATGCGTGATGAACGGTTTGGCTGCAGCGCCACCAGGAATTGACTGTAGAATCGGGGTTTCTACCTCAAAATAGCCTGCGTTATTGAAAAATGTACGCATGGCATTGAAGAGTTTTGTTCTTTTTACAAAAACTTCTTTCACGTGAGGATTCACCGTTAAATCTACATAACGCTGGCGGTATCTGAGTTCAGGATCGTTGAAAGCATCGTGAACTACACCGTTTTCATCAGTTCTTGGTTGCGGGAGCGGTCTTAAAGATTTGGTCAAGATTTTAAAATTCTCAACTTTCACGGTCATTTCACCAACCTGGGTGGTGAAAAGTTCGCCTTCGATGCCGATGATATCACCGATGTCTAAAAGGTGTTTATAAACTTCGTTATACAGGGTTTTATCTTCACCGGTACAGATTTCATCACGGTTGAAATACACCTGAATTCGGCCTTCGGAATCCTGCAGTTCAGCAAAACTTGCTTTCCCCTGGATTCTTCGGCTCATCAGTCTTCCGGCAATCTGTACTTTTTTGCCTTCTGTAAAATTTTCCTTGATGGATTTTGTGGTATCTGTGATTTTATATTCTTCGGCCGGAAAAGCATCGATCCCCATTTTCTGTAAAGTGGCTAACTTTTCTCTCCGGATAATTTCCTGTTCTGATAACTGCATGTTTTCTTGCTTTTTAAGAGCGCAAATTTAGTGATTTTTTGATGAATATAAACAAAAAAAGCAGCCGTTGCCGACTGCCTGTAATCATTTGAACCTTTGGGTTATTTAACTACAGTAGAATCAGCAGCTACTGGTGTTGCTGCTGGAGCAGTAACGGTAACTTCTGCTTCCGGCTCTTCCAGCATTCTGTTGCTTTCCGTTGAAGTTTCTTTTTTTGAGCATCCAGCCAATACCAAACCGCCGATGAATGCAAATGCGAATAATTTTTTCATTGTAAATTTAATTTGGGCAAAAATAGAAATTTCAAAAGGAACTGCAAGTTTGTATAAATTTTATCATCCAGCCTTCGGAAGGTTATTCTTAATTATACCGGTTATAAATTGATGATTCTCTAGCATTTTCTCTGGAATTTGAGTAATTTTGCACTATGAAAAAGTACATTACTTACTTTTTGATATGTACTTACCTCTTTTCTTTTTCAGAGGTTAGGCAGATTTTGAAAATGCCTAATCTTATTGAACATTACATTTCCCATAAAATCATCGATAACGGAACTACGGTTTTTTCGTTTATTAAAATGCACTACCTCGAGGATCACGGCATTGATGGAGATTATCATCAGGATATGAAACTTCCGTTCAAAACACATGATGTTTCGGTTAATGTTTTCAGTTTTGTGTTTCCCCCGAAAAAAAAATAGAATTCAATTTCGAGCATAAACCTCTCGACATTGGTGAACAGCAGAATTTTGCCTATTCTGAAAATTTCTTTCCCTCTGTTTTCCAGAAAATCTGGCAGCCGCCTAAAATTTAATTTAAGAATTATCAAAGATAAAATAAGCTCTTGACCATCGGTTTAGGCTTATTTATACTTACGTAAAAGTGTAATTTTAAATTAAATCAAAATGAATAACGCACATCTGCATTTGGTTGTTAACCATTTGCCAATCATATTTCCTGTTGTAGGAGTAATTATTTTACTCATAGGGATTATTACAAAATCCGACGTTTCAAAACGTAACGCTTATATCGTATTTGTTCTTGGTGCTGCTGCATCTGTTGCAGCTATAGCTACCGGCGAAGGCGCCGAACACGCCATCGAAAATATCCAGGGAGTTTCCGAAAAACTGATGCACGATCACGAAGAAGCTGCAGAAATTTTCGCAGGAATGTCATTTTTCCTTGGAGTTATTTCTCTTCTTGGCCTACTTACAAGTTACCGGAATTTTTCTGTGGATAAGCTGATGCCGGTTACGATAGTAATCGTGGCGGGAGTTTCTCTGTATTTCGCTCAGGAAGCTGGCAGAACCGGTGGGGAAATTCGTCATACCGAAATCCGAAGCGGGGCAGCCATTCAGGATGCCGGAGAAAATTCCGGCGAAAGCGATGATGACTGATATCATTTATGATAAAATAGCTCGCGGAATTTCTGTTTGCGGGCTGTTTTCTCCGTAACTTTAATAGTGAAAACTATTGACTTCTAATTATTTAACTCAAAATAAGAATGCTTAATAAAATCATAAATTTTTCCATAAAAAATAAGCTGATCATCATCCTGATGACACTCGGCTGGATTATTTACGGAATTATAGAACTCCGGAAACTGCCCATTGATGCCGTACCGGATATTACCGATAACCAAGTACAGTTGATTACTTCGTCGCCAAGTTTGGGCGCCCCAGATGTGGAGCGGTTTATTACTTTTCCGTTAGAACAGTCGATGAACAATATACAGGGAATCAAACAGATGCGAAGTTTTTCGCGTTTTGGACTCTCGGTTGTTACCATTGTTTTCGAGGAAGACGTAGATCTTTATCTTGCAAGGCAGCAGGTTTCCGAACGGTTACAAAACGTTTCCAAAGATATTCCTGTAACGCTTGGAGTCCCCGAAATGGCACCAATTTCCACAGGTTTAGGCGAAATTTATCAGTATACAATTCGTCCGAAAACGGGTTACGAGCACCGTTACACTGCTATGGAGCTTCGTACCATTCAGGATTGGATTGTAAGACGTCAACTTCTGGGTACAGAAGGTGTTGCTGATGTTGCAAGTTTTGGCGGAAACCTGAAGCAGTATGAAGTTGCAGTAAATCCTGCGCAACTTAAAGCGATGGGAGTGACGATGCAGGAGGTTTTCACCGCTCTGGAAAACAATAACCAGAATACTGGTGGTGCATATAAAAGGTCCTACAATTCTATACATCAGGACAGAAGGTTTGATGGGTAAAATCCATGACATCGAAAAAACAGTCGTAAAAAATCTTCCCGATGGAACGCCTGTTTTAATTGAAAATATTGGAAAAGTGCAGTATGGAAGTGCCATCCGCTACGGAGCCATGACCTATAACGGAAAAAGTGAAGTTGCCGGCGCGGTGGTGATGATGATGAAGGGCGCCAATTCCAATAAAGTTATTGAAAACGTAAAAATCCGTATCGACGAAATCCGCAAAACCCTTCCTGAAGGCGTAATCATCGAACCTTTCCTCGACCGGACCAAGATGGTAAACAATGCGATCAGCACAGTCTCTAAAAACCTTCTTGAAGGCGCGTTAATCGTCATATTTGTTCTTGTAGTTTTCCTCGGAAATCTTAGAGCAGGATTTATCGTTTCGTCTGTCATTCCGCTTTCCATGCTTTTTGCGTTTATCATGATGAATATCTTCGGGGTTTCCGGAAATCTCATGAGTTTAGGCGCGCTGGATTTCGGCTTGATTGTGGATGGTGCTGTGATTATTGTGGAAGCCATTCTACACAGGCTTCATGGCCCAACGCTCGCCAACAAAAACTTCCTTACCGCAAAAGAAATGGACGAAACCGTGGAGAGTTCAGCTGGTAAAATGATGAATTCTGCGGTATTCGGACAGATTATTATTCTGATTGTTTATTTACCTATTCTTACGTTGGAAGGGGTGGAAGGTAAGATGTTCAAACCGATGGCGCAAACGGTGATTTTTGCACTTTTAGGTGCATTTATCCTGTCTTTAACTTATGTCCCGATGATGAGTGCATTGTTTCTGTCCAAGAAAATTACTCATAAGAAAAATTATGCCGACCGGATGATGGATAAGCTTGAAGCGGTTTATGATAAAATTCTTAAGGTAGTTTTGAAATTTCAGAATCCTTTATTTTTCAGTGTTTTAGGACTTTTCTTCGTTTCGGTTTTTATCATGACTAAATTAGGTGGAGAATTTATTCCCACACTTCCCGAAGGCGATTTTGCCGTTGATACGAGGGTTTTACCGGGAAGTAACCTTAAAACTTCAACTGACGCAGTTTTAAAAAGCCAACAAATCCTGCTGAAAAAATTCCCTGAAATTGAAAAAATTGTAGGGAAAACCGGAAGCAGCGAAATACCCACCGATCCAATGCCGATTGATGCGAGCGACATGATGATTATCCTAAAACCACGTAAAGAATGGACTTCCGCAAAATCATATGACGAACTCGCCGAAAAAATGTCTGCAGAGCTCAAGAAAAATATCGTGGGCGTTACCTATTCATTCCAATATCCGGTTAACATGAGGTTTAATGAACTGATGACCGGTGCAAGACAGGATGTTGTATGTAAAATTTTCGGTGAAAATCTCGATTCTTTAAAGATTTACGCTGAAAAACTGGGCGAAATTTCCAAGAAAATCGATGGAGCAGAAAATATTTATGTGGAACCAATTTCCGGAATGCCCCAGATTTTAATTGAATATAACCGCGCAGCACTTTCCCAATATGGATTAAGCATCGGTGAGGTCAATAAAATGGTAAATACCGCTTTTGCAGGCCAGAGCGCGGGTTCCGTTTTCGAAGAAGAGAAAAAATTTGATTTGGTAGTCCGTCTGGATGGGGAACTCAGGAAAAATCTCGAAGATGTAAAAAATCTTCTGATTCCCACGCTCACTGGTGTTGAAATTCCTTTAAGCGCAGTAGCTCAGGTGGAATTAAAGGAAAGTGTAAACCAGATCCAGCGCGAAGAAGCACACCGCCGAATCGTCGTTGGGTTCAATGTGAAAGGGCGCGACATTCAGTCTACTGTGCAGGATTTACAGCAAATGGTCGATAAGAATTTAAAACTTCCCGTAGGTTATACCATCAAGTACGGCGGAACGTTCGAGAATCTTCAGCAGGCGCAGCAACGTCTCGGTATCGCGGTTCCTATCAGTTTGGCTTTAATTCTTCTCATGCTTTATTTCGCTTTCAGTTCCGTGAAATACGGCCTGATTATTTTTACCACAATCCCGCTTTCGGCTATTGGCGGAATTTTATCGCTTTGGCTGCGCGGAATGAACTTCAGTATTTCTGCAGGTGTAGGTTTTATCGCTCTTTTCGGGGTTGCGGTGCTTAACGGAATTGTATTGATTGCAGAGTTTAACCGGCAGAAGGAAATTCATTCAAATTTGAACGAAGTAGTGCGAATCGGAGGTAAAATGCGGCTCCGTCCAGTACTGATGACCGCTTTGGTAGCCTCTCTCGGATTTTTACCGATGGCCATAAGCCAGGGTGAAGGTGCAGAAGTACAAAGACCACTCGCAACAGTAGTGATCGGTGGTTTACTTCTCGCGACTTTCCTTACGCTTTTCATTTTGCCAACCGTATATATGTGGTTTGAAAAACATTTTCCTCAACGTAAAAAAAACATTAATCTAGATGAATAATTTTAAAATAATGAAACCTAAATACTTCAGTCTGTTTTTAATATTGTTTTTTCTGAAAAGCTTTTCGCAAACTCCAATTTCTTTGGAAAATGCGTACGACAAAGCAATTCAGAACAATTTGAATTTAAAGTCGGGCCAGCTGAAAGTTGATTATCAGAACCGCATCCAAAATTCTGCTCTAGCGATAGATCCTTTGAATATCAATACAGAAATCGGACAAATTAATTCTGCGTATGTGGACAATGCTTTTTCCGTTAACCAAACGCTGCGGTTGCCGAAATTCTATAAAACTCAAAAACAGGTTTTGACGGAACAGTGGAAAAATGCAATGCTGGGTCTGGATGTTCAGAAATGGCAACTGAAAAGGGAAATCGCTTTGGTTTACAATAATCTGAATTATCTGGACGAAAAACAGAACCTCCTGAAAAAAGCCGACAGCATTTATTCAAATTATTACAAACGTTCCGAAATTCGACTGAAAGCTGGTGAAAGCAACATTCTGGAGAAAACCACCGCTGAAGCTTACCGAAGCCAGGCCGAAATTCAGCTCTAAAATTTGGTGAAGGACCGCGAAATTTCACTGCATCAGTTCAATTATCTTATCAATGACGGTGAAATGTATCAGAATGAAAAAGACAGTTTTTATCTTCTGAATTTGGATTTTGATGAAAATTTTAACGGAAATCCTTTGGTTCTGTCGCAACTCGAGCATCAGAAAAACATTGAAAATGCAAGACTTGAAGCTGAAAAAGCTAAACTTTTACCGAGTTTCAATTTCGGGATTAATTCTACAACCATGAAGGGCACCGGATCCGATGATAAATATTACAATGGAACTCACCGGTTCCAAAGTGGTTTGATAGGGCTGGCGCTTCCGGTTTTTAATGCGGCGCAGAAATCATTGATCGAAGGCCAGAAAATCAACCAGCAGATTGCTGAAAACAATTATGATATCGCCGTCCGTGAATTTAAAAGCAGGTACGCGAAAACCTTTGCAGAATATCAGAAACTTAAATCTGAAATCGATTATTACAAAACCAAAGGTCTGAAAAACGCACAAACCATCATGTTTACCGCAGATTTGCTGTCCAGAGAAGGTGAAATAAACTATCTGGAATATACGATTTTGGTGAATCAGTCGCTTGATATTCAGAATAAGTACATCGATGCACAAAAGATGTTGAATGAACAGATTATAGAACTCATTAATCTCAAAAATAAATAAAGAATTTTTGCAATGCATTGTGTACGTTAAAAATCTGTTTAAAAACTATTTAAAAAAATGAAAAAATCACTTATAGTAATACTTTCCGGTGTTCTGTTGTTCTCCTGTTCTAAAAAGGAGGAAACGGTAACCCAGGAAACATACGCCATTTCCGGCGACCAAATCACGCTGACCGATTTGCAGAAAAAAACCGCCGGCATTGAAACTACAACCCTTAGTAACGAAAATATTGCCAACAAAATTCTGCTTACCGGGCAAATCAATGTGCCGCCAACAGGAATGGCAGGCGTATCATCTTCTACCGGAGGAATTATAAAAACCGCACGGTTTGTGCCGGGAAATTTCGTCTCCCGCGGCCAGACTTTGGCGGTAGTTGAAAATCCTGAATTGGCAAGGCTTCAGAAGGAATATCTTCAGGCAAAATCGAATTTGGGTTATGCGCAGAAAGATTATGACCGCCAAAAATATCTGAATAAATATCAGGCAAGTTCTGATAAGGTCACACAGAAAGCCGCCAGCGAAGCCCAGTCGCAGAGCGCTGCCGTCCGTGGAATTGAGTCTCAGCTTCGTTCATATGGTATCAGTCCGGGAAGTGTGAGTTCCGGCAATCTCAGGAAGTCGGTGGCAGTGGTCGCACCAATTTCAGGTTATATTTCGAGAGTGAATGCGACTATTGGCCAATATGTTTCTTCCGCCGATGTTTTGTATGAAATCGTAAATAACGCCCAAACGCATTTGGCTCTGAAAGTGTTTGAAAAAGATCTTAATAAAATTTCCGTCGGACACAAGGTCTATGCATTCACAAACCAGAATCCTCAAAAAAAGTACGCAGCAGTTGTGAAATTAATCGGAAAAGATTTCGCGCCGGACCGCAGTGTTCTGATTCACTGCGATTTGATAGACAAAAACGAAAGCCTTATTCCGGGAACATTTATGAATGCAGAGATTGAAGTAAATGCAGAGAAAGGTTTTGTGATTCCCGACGATGCCATCGTAACCTGGGAAGGCAAACAGTATATTTTTGAAGAGATAAAACCGAAAACGTACAAAATGTTTCCCGTAACGATAGGAAATGCTGAAAACGGCTTAACCGAACTGCTTAATTTTGACGTTAGAAATGCCAATAAAACCTTCGTAACCAAAGGAGCATATCATTTGCTAATGGCACTGAAAAATGTTGAAGAATAAATTTTTTAATTTTTTTCTTTTTAAATTAGAAATGATTTATATATTTGCAACAATGAAAACGAACAACAATACAAACTGGTGGTGGCCTCAAAACTTTCAAAGTCTTGAGCACTGCTCTTTTGTGTAAAAATTAATATTTTATCAAAAAATTGAAAAGACTTTGACGTAATGTTAAAGTCTTTTTTTTATTTAAAAATTTCACCAAATAATGAATTTCAATCAGAAAATAAAACTCAAAACCACCGTAAAATCGACGCTGAGCGACCTTTTTACTCCCATCGGAATTTACCTTCGAGTTCGGGACCAGTTCCGCGATACCATTCTTCTTGAAAGTGCCGGAAATCAAAATACCGACAATAATTTTTCCTTCATCGCAGTAAATGCAATCGCCGGAATTGAAATTAAAAATTACACTGAAGCCCAGATTAAATTCCCGTTAGAAAGTCCCCAAACCCTAAATATTGAAAATGAAAAACTAACAGATTTACTTCAGAATTTTTCAAAAGTTTTTGAATGTGAACTGGCAAATCACGAAATTGCCAAATCAGCGCAGGGACTTTTTGGCTACACTTCTTACGACGCCATTCCGTTTTTTGAAAATATAAAATTCAAGGAGCTTTCAGAGGAAAACAGAATTCCGCTTTTGCGTTACCGTCTTTACCAGTATGTTATTGCGATCAATCATCATAACGATGAAATGTTTCTGATCGAAAACAAAATTGTGGGTTTAAAATCAGAAATCTCAGTGGTTGAAAATTTAATCCAGCAAAAAAATGCACCGGTTTTTCCGTTTCAAAAAACAGGTTCTGAAGAATCGAATTTAACAGACGAAGAATACAGAAATGGCGTAGAAACTGCTAAAAAACACTGTTTCCGTGGCGATGTTTTCCAGTTGGTTTTAAGCCGAAGATTTCAGCAGAAATTTATCGGTGATGAATTCAATGTTTATCGTGCTTTGCGCAACATCAATCCTTCACCTTATCTGTTTTTCTTCGATTACGGAGATTATAAATTAATGGGTTCCAGTCCGGAGAGTCAGTTGATTATTAAAGACCAGAAAGCCGTTATTCATCCCATCGCAGGAACATTCAAACGCACCGGAAATATCGGGGAAGATTTACAATCTGCCGAAGAACTCAGAAAAGACCCAAAAGAAAATGCCGAACATACGATGCTTGTTGATTTGGCGCGAAATGATTTAAGCATTATCGGAAAAAATACTACGGTTTCAAAACTCAAGGAAATTCAGTTTTTTTCTCATGTCATTCACATGGTTTCAGAGGTTACTGCCGATGTTTCAGAAGATCAGAATCCATATGAAATGATTGCAACCACCTTTCCGCAGGGAACTTTAAGCGGAGCACCGAAATACCGCGCGATGCAGCTTATTGATGATTATGAAAAAACTTCGCGCAGTTTTTATGGTGGATCAATCGGTTTTGTCGGATTCGACGGAAGCTGCAATCAAGCGATTATGATCCGCACTTTTTTAAGTAAAAACAATACTTTATTTTATCAGGCCGGAGCCGGAATTGTGGCCAAATCTTCTTCAGAAAATGAACTGCAGGAAGTCAATAATAAGTTAGGCGCACTGAAAAAAGCAATTCTTAAAGCAGAAAAATTAGTTTAAAATATCTCATGAAAATATTAGTTTTAGATAATTACGATAGTTTTACCTACAATCTTGTTCAGATGATTGAGCAGATTATGGGTGAAAAAGTAGAGGTGTTCCGCAATGACCAGATTTCTTTGGATGACATCAATAAATACAACAAAATCATCCTTTCACCCGGTCCCGGAATTCCCCAGGAAGCCGGAATTCTTCTGGATGTTATTAAAAAATATGCTCCTACAAAATCAATTCTCGGTGTTTGTCTCGGTCAACAGGCGATTGCGGAAGCTTTTGGCGGAAGTTTAATCAATCTTTCAGAGATTTTCCACGGTGTTGCAACCGAAGCAACTCAACTGAGAGACCATAAACTTTTCAAAAATTTACCTGAAAAACTTGAAGTTGGACGGTACCATTCCTGGGCCGTAAATCCTGAAGATTTTCCAGATGAACTTGAAATTACAAGCGTGGATGAAAGCGGAATGATTATGAGTCTGAAACACAAAACCTACGATGTGCACGCCGTTCAGTATCATCCGGAAAGCATTTTAACACCTCATGGAAAACAGATTTTAGAAAACTTTCTGACTTCTTAAAATCAAAAAAATGAAACAGATTTTACAATATTTATTCAACCATAATACGCTTTCAAAAGCGGAAGCAAAAGCCATTCTCACAGAAATTGCCCAAAACAAATTCAATGAAAATGAGGTCACTTCTTTTGTAACCGTTTTCCTCATGCGCAGCATTACTTTGGAGGAATTGGAAGGCTTTCGCGAAGCGCTTTTGAATCTTGCAGTTCCTGCGGATTTGGGAACCGACGATTTGATCGATATCGTGGGAACCGGCGGTGACGGAAAAGACACGTTCAATATTTCCACATTGGCAAGTTTTGTGGTTGCCGGCGCCGGCCAGAAAGTCGCGAAACATGGCAATTACGGTGTTTCAACCGTTTCAGGTTCGTCGAATGTACTGGAAGAACTTGGTTATCAATTCAAAACAAATACTGAAGATTTACAGAAAGATCTCGAAAAAGGAAATATTTGCTTCCTTCATGCGCCACTTTTTCATCCGGCATTGCGATCTGTAGCGCCGTTGAGGCGAGGTTTGGGTTTGCGTACTTTCTTCAATGTTTTAGGTCCGCTGGTTAATCCTGCAAAGCCGAAATATACAATGATTGGCGTTTACAGTTTGGAAATAGCACGTATTTATCAGTATTTATTACAGAAAAAAAACGAAAACTTTCTGTTGGTGCACGCGCTCGACGGATACGATGAAATTTCGCTTACCGGCGACACCAAAATCTTTGATAAAAGCGGAGAATATATTTTCTCAGCAGAAGAATTAGGATTTAAAAATATTGATCCCGACAAGATTTTTGGCGGAAATACAAAACAGGATGCAGCTCATATTTTCAAAAATATTCTCGAAGCAAATGGTACATACGAGCAAAATTCTGTGGTTTTGGCAAACGCTGCGATTGCATTAAAGAATACCGGAAAATTCGGCGAATATAAAGATTGTTTACTTCTGGCAAAGGAAAGCCTGGAAAGTGGGAAAGCCTTGCAGTGCTTGAAAAATATCTTAAATTAAAATTGAGGAATGAATATTTTAGACCAAATCATAGAAAGAAAAAAACAGGATGTTTCAGCGGCAAAATCGAAGATTACGGTGGAGAAACTGCAGGATTCTGAGTTTTTTCATCGCCAAAAGTTGTCATTAAAAGATTCTCTGAAAGCAAAATCCGGGATTATTGCAGAATTCAAAAGAAAATCTCCAAGCAAAGGGTTAATTAATGACGAGGCAGATGTTCTGGAAGTAGCCAAATATTATGAAAATTGCGGTGCCAGTGGAATCTCGGTTCTTACCGATACTCATTTTTTCGGCGGAAGCATTCAGGATATTCTCAATATCAGAAACATAATTAACGTTCCCGTCCTGCGAAAAGATTTCATGGTAGACGAATACCAGTTTTACGAAGCAAAATCAATTGGCGCAGACGTAGTTTTACTGATTGCCGCTTGTCTTTCACCTTCACAGGTAAAAGATTTCACCAGTCTTTCTCACGACTTGGGAATGGAAGTTTTATTGGAAATTCACACGGAAGCGGAACTTAATCATTTTAATAAAGACATCGATTTGGTCGGAATCAACAACCGGAATCTGAAAGATTTTAAAGTCGATTTGCAGCATTCAGTCAACCTGAAAAATCTTCTTCCAAAAGATACGCTGTCTGTTGCAGAAAGCGGAATTTACAGCGTGGAAGATTTCAGATTTTTAAAAGAAAAAGGGTTCAACGGATTTTTAATGGGCGAATATTTTATGAAAAACCAGAATCCGGGAAAAGCATTTGAAGAATTTGTAAATTACTTTTAAACATGAAGCTAAAAGTGTGTGGCTTAACAAAAACAGATCAAATTCATGAATTAATTTCGATGAAGGTTGACTTTTTGGGCTTTATTTTTTACAAAAAATCACCACGATATGTTTTAAACCACTTAAGTTTAAGCGAGATTTCCGGAATTAAACATTCAGGAAAAGTCGGAGTTTTTGTAAACGAGTCAGTTGAAAATATTGTAGCAATTGCTGAAGATACAGCGTTGAATTATATCCAGCTTCATGGCGACGAAGAAGAAAACTTTATTGATGAACTGCGGAATAAACTGAATAAAGAAATAAAAATTATAAAGGTTTTCAGAGTAGGGACTGAGTTCGGAAATTTAAAATTCAAAATCCAAAATTTAAAATCAGATGTCGATTATTTACTTTTCGATACCGATTCCAAAGCATTTGGCGGAACCGGAAAAACCTTCAACTGGCAGATTTTAAATGAACTCGAAATTCCCAAACCTTATTTTCTGAGCGGCGGAATTTCTCCACTAAATTTTAATGATATTCAAAATATTAGGCAGCAACCTTTTGCGCTCGACATCAATTCTAAATTTGAAACCGAGGCAGGAAACAAAGACCTCGAAAAAATAAAAAACTTTTATGAAAAATTATAAAAACCCCGACGAAAACGGATATTACGGCGAATTTGGCGGTGCCTTCATCCCGGAAATGTTATACCCAAATGTTGCGGAATTAAAGGAAAAATATCTTCAGATTATCGAATCTGCTGAATTTCAGGAAGAATTTCAGGATTTGCTGAAAAACTATGTAGGAAGAGCAACACCACTGTATTTCGCTAAAAATTTAAGCCAAAAATACCAGACTCAAATTTATTTAAAAAGAGAAGATTTGAACCATACCGGCGCGCATAAAATCAACAATGCACTCGGACAGGCTTTACTCGCCAAAAAACTTGGCAAACACCGCATCATTGCAGAAACCGGTGCCGGACAACACGGCGTTGCTACGGCGACAGCCTGCGCACTTTTAGGTTTGGAATGCATCGTTTACATGGGCGAAATCGACATTGCGAGACAAGCTCCGAATGTCGCAAGAATGAAAATGCTGGGCGCCACAGTAATTCCCGCAACTTCGGGCTCTAAAACCCTGAAAGACGCGGTGAATGAAGCGTTGCGCGACTGGATCAACAATTCCACGACCACGCATTATATCATTGGAAGTGTCGTTGGTCCGCATCCGTTTCCCGATTTGGTGGCGAGATTTCAAAGTGTCATTTCGGAAGAAATAAAATGGCAGCTGAAAGAGAAAACCGGACGTGAAAATCCAGATTTCGTCATCGCCTGTGTAGGCGGTGGAAGCAATGCTGCAGGTACTTTTTACCATTTTGTGAATGAAGAAAATGTAAAATTAATTGCGGCCGAAGCCGGTGGTTTTGGAGTGAATTCAGGGAAATCTGCCGCAACTACTTTTCTCGGAACTTTGGGCGTTCTCCACGGCAGCAAAAGCCTAGTGATGCAGACGGAAGACGGACAGGTCATCGAGCCGCATTCCATTTCTGCGGGTTTGGATTATCCGGGAATCGGGCCGTTTCACGCCAATCTGTTCAAAGAAGAGCGCGCAGAATTTTTCTCCGTCAATGATGATGAAGCGCTCACATCAGCTTTTGAACTCACCAAACTCGAAGGAATAATCCCAGCCTTGGAATCTGCGCACGCTTTGGCAGTTTTGAACAGAAAAACCTTTGCAAAGGACGATGTAGTAGTCATTTGCCTTTCCGGGCGCGGCGACAAAGACATGGAAACTTATCTTAAAAATCTGTAGTTTTATTTGGGCGCCTTTTTCCGTCCTCCGTTCCCGCTTTTTTGCTCGTCGTTCCTCCTCGCAAAAAGAGCTCCACTCAGGCCGGGGCGCGGGTCCAGGCTTTTTAACAATATGTACTCAAAAAACAAAAATCATGACCGACCAAAATAACATTCAATACCCAACCTCTGGCATCCAGCATCCAGCATCCAACACCCAATACCACAAAAAACTCAATATTTACTTTACTGCAGGAGTTCCGGAGTTGGAAGACACGACAGAAATTCTGAAAATTATTCAAAGTGCCGGCGCAGAAATGGTGGAAATCGGGATGCCCTATTCGGATCCCGTGGCGGATGGACCTGTTATTCAGAAAGCCCACGAACTTGCGCTGAAAAACGGGATGACGATTGCAAAACTTTTCGAACAGCTGAAATCGGTGAAAGCTGAAATTAAAATTCCCATCATTTTAATGGGTTATATCAATCCGGTTCTGAGTTTCGGTTTCGTGAACTTTTGCCGGGAATGTGCAGAATCAGGAGTTTCAGGACTGATTATTCCCGATCTTCCACCGATTGAATTCGAGAAGAATTACAGCCAGATTCTGCAAAAATATCACCTGAATTTTTCTTTTTTGGTAACGCCGGAAACTTCCGATGAAAGAATAAAATATTTAGATTCGCTAAGTTCAGGCTTTCTGTACGCAGTTTCGAGTTCGTCAACAACCGGAAGTTCGGTAAAGGAAATCGACAATGAAAAATACCTGAAAAACCTTTCGGATTTGAAACTTAAAAACCTTGTGATGATAGGATTCGGGATTCAGTCAAAAGAGGATTTCAGGAAGGTAACACAATTTTCAGATGGCGGAATTATAGGCACTGCCTTCATGAAGATTCTTTTAGAAAAGGAGAACTGGAAGGAAAACGCTACAAACTTTATTCAAAGCATAGTAAATTAATTTGTATTTTTGTGGTTCTAAAAGGGCTTTTGGTTATACAACTGATTCCGCAATAGGGATTGAAGTGGAAATCCTTTTTTCCGCGGCGGCGAAGCCGCCGCGGAAAAAAGATTGCAACGTAAAGCCCGACCCCGCGGCTGTAGTAGCTTGGCAGGGGATTGCCCAAATAATTGTAAGTACATGACAGCAACACAGAACAGGAGTTTGAAATTTCAGGATTTAGGTTTGATGGATTATGAAGAAGCATTCGAGTATCAATCGAAACTCATGCAGGAAATCATCGATCTGAAACTTAAAAACCGCGACAGAACTGACGGTGCACATGAAGAAACACCAAATTATCTGCTTTTTGTAGAGCATCCACACGTTTATACCTTGGGAAAATCCGGCGATGAACACAATATGCTCGCAAATTCCGAAAAACTTAAAGCGATTAACGCCACTTTTGTGAAAACAAACCGTGGCGGCGATATTACGTATCACGGTTTCGGGCAGTTGGTGGGTTACCCGGTTCTGGATCTGGATAATTTTAAATCCGATATCTTTCTGTACATGAGAAATCTGGAAGAAGTAATCATCCGCGTGATTGCAGAATACGGGCTGAAAGGCGAACGAAGCGAAGGAGAAACCGGTGTTTGGCTGGATGTAGGGAAACCTTATGCCCGAAAGATTTGTGCAATGGGCGTGAAAACCTCCAAATGGGTGACG
This sequence comes from Kaistella yananensis, assembly GCF_026107505.2. NCBI lineage: Bacteria > Pseudomonadati > Bacteroidota > Flavobacteriia > Flavobacteriales > Weeksellaceae > Kaistella > Kaistella yananensis. The sequence goes on from NZ_JAPCHZ010000004.1 coordinate 228,590, forward strand.
ATGCACGGTTTCGGGCTGAATGTGAACACCGATTTAAGATATTTTGAATACATTATTCCGTGCGGAATTAGAGATAAGTCTGTAACGTCCCTAAAAAGAGAACTGGAGCGTGAATTTTCCGCTGATGAAGTAGCAGCGTTAAAAGAAAAAATCAAAAAACATTTTATGGACGTTTTTGAGGCGACCTTGATTTAAAATCGCTTACAGTTCAAATTTTCTTATTTAATTTCCTGATAAACCTGCACTGGCCGATATTTTCTGAGGTTTTGCTCTTTAATTTTGTCTGTAATCAGGATTCCAAAAAGATGATCGATTTCGTGCTGGATGATGACGGCCGTAAAACCTTCTACAATTTCAGTATGTTTTTTTCCTTTTAAATCGAAATATTCCAGCTGAATTATCTGATTTCTGTAAAACTGATCCCGAAAATCACTGATGGAAAGATCACCTTCGGGACCCAGATTCAGCGTTTCCGAGCGCCAGATAATTTTAGGGTTCAGAAAATACTGTAAAGGCTTTTCTGGTCGGTCAAATCGCTGTACCCAAATAATATTTCTGTTAATCCCAACCTGTGGGGCAGCAATGCCGACTCCGCCTTGGGTAGAAAGCAAGGCAGATTTCATGCGGCTTACTAAAACTTTTGTGTACTTGTTCCTAGGCTTAACATCGGTGGATTTTGCTAATAAAATTGTATGTTGGAGCGAATCTGATGTTTGAAAAATAGGCAATGAGGAATTAACGTCTCCCTTCATGATGCGGGAAATTTCTTCTGGTGTAAATTTCTGGCCGAATGTTAAAAAAGGAAGGCTGAAAAGTAAAATATAGATCAGTTTCATGATCAGAATGTTTTAAAGCCTTTATAAACCTGAGTGTATTCTTCCATCATTCCAGAAGACTGAATTCTGAAATGATCCAGATGTTCCGTTGTTGAATGTTTGTAATGATGTTCCTGGGATTCCCAAAGTTCCATAATGAAAAAAACGCCTTTGTTTTCGATGTCTTCTACCAGATCATACTGCAGGCAGCCTTCTTCTTTACGGGTTTCGAAGACTAATTTTTTCAGCAGTTCAATGGCGTCCATCAGATAATTTTCTTTGAAACGGAAGAGTGCAACGATATAAAGGTTTTTCATTTTATGAATTTTAATGAGCAAATTTAATTCTTAAACTTCAAAAAATGTAAAATACTTTTCCTCAATTTAAAAATCGTTTTATATTTTTCCTGATTGTAAAAAAATCAAAAATGTAGTGTAAAAATTCAGATTTCTTTAATCCGTAAAAAATTTTATCTTTGTAAAAATCCAAATCTAAAAATGGCAGAATATAAATTATTACTTCCTTCAATGGGAGAAGGCGTGATGGAAGCTACAATCATCAGTTGGATGTTCAATGAAGGGGACATGGTAAAGGAAGACGATTCCGTAGTCGAAATCGCAACCGACAAGGTAGATTCTGATGTTCCGACACCTGTTTCCGGGAAAATTGTAAAAATCCTGAAACAGAAAGATGAAGTGGCAAAAATTGGCGAAGCAATTGCGATTATGGAAGTTGCTGGTGCCGGTGAAACTGTTGCAGAACAGCCGCAGGAACCTAAATCTCATAACGAAGTAAAAACCGAAATTCCTGCACCGACTCAGGAAGATATTAAAGAACTCGAAAAACCTTTGGCAGCCGCTGCAACTCAGGAATTTTCTGGAGATCTGTACCTTTCGCCACTGGTGAAAAACATTGCACAGCAGGAAAATATTTCTGAAACCGAACTGAAATCCATTAAAGGAAGCGGTCTTGAAGGCAGAATTACGAAAGAAGATATCTTAGCGTATGTTTCCAACAGAAGCGCGACGCCTCAAGCGGTCGCTGCTCCCGCACCAACTCCGCAGGCAGTAGTTTCAGCTCCTGTTGCACAATCCGCTCCGGTTTCAGCACCGGTTCAGATAGGCGAGGGCGACGAAATCATCCAGATGGATAGGGTTCGTAAAATAATCGCAGATGCCATGGTGAATTCCAAGAGAACTTCGCCGCACGTGACCTCGTTCATCGAAACCGATGTAACCAATGTCGTAAAATGGAGAACGAAACATAAAGATATTTTCGAAAAAAGAGAAGGCGAAAAACTTACTTATATGCCGATTTTTGTGAAAGCAATCGTGAAGGCTATTCAGGATTTCCCATTGATCAACGTTTCGGTGGACGGTGATAAAATCATCAAAAAGAAAAACATCAACATCGGAATGGCAACTGCACTTCCGGATGGTAACCTAATTGTTCCGGTGATTAAAAATGCTGATCAGCTCTCACTTTCCGGTCTTGCTAAAGCAATCAACGATTTGGCTTACCGCGCAAGAAACAAAAAACTCAGACCTGAAGATACACAAGGTGCGACGTACACCATCTCGAATGTCGGAGGATTCGGAAACCTGATGGGAACACCGATTATTCCCCAGCCACAGGTGGCAATTCTTGCCGTTGGCGCAATCGTTAAGAAACCTGCAGTTTTGGAAACTAAAGACGGCGATGTAATTGCGATCCGCAACCTGATGTTCATGTCACATTCTTACGACCACCGTGTGGTAGATGGTTCGCTGGGCGGTATGTTCCTGAAACATGTTCACGATTATCTGCAGAACTGGGATCTGAATACCGAGATTTAAAATTAAACCTCTTCATGATAAGCAATAACCTTCGGCGTGTTCCGGAGGTTTTTTTTAGAAGTTATTTCCCGCTTTCACCACTCGTTTTTCTCTTTTGCTTCCCAATATTTCCTGATAAATGAAAGAGATATTACACAGACCGCTAAAGTGGGGCTTGGGGCAATAATTCCCTCGAAAATTCCATTAATATTAATTATTTTTGCATTTTAAAAAAATAATATGTTTAAAATCCGTAAAGCAGTTCCCAGCGACGCGCCGGTTATTTTCAATTTAATTAAAAAACTGGCGGTTTATGAAAAACTCGAAAATGATGTCATCACTTCAGTAGAAGAACTTCAGCAAAATATTTTCACGAATAATTTCGCCAAAGTTTTAATGGCAGAAGAAAATGGGAAACCAGTCGGATTTGCTTTGTATTTCTACAATTTCTCCACTTTTGTTGGAAAACCTGGGCTTTACCTGGAAGATTTGTTTGTAGAACCGGAACACCGCGGAAAAGGCTACGGAAAATCGCTGCTTATCGAATTGGCAAAAATAGCAGAAGCCGAAAATTGCGGACGTTTTGAATGGTCAGTCCTCGATTGGAATACGCCTTCCATTGAATTTTACAAAGCATTGGGAGCCAAACCGATGGATGAATGGACGGTTTTCCGTTTAGATAAAAAAGGAATTTCTGATTTGGCTGGAAAATAAGAGATTTTCAATAAAAGTAAAAAGTGTGGATCTGTTGAAAATCCACACTTTTTTTATTTCAGAATAATTCTGATTAGATAATTTTCGCAATTTCGTCGCAAAGCCATTCCAGCATTTCGCGGTCTTCGGCAGTGAAAGGATTCAACGTGTGGGAATCGATGTCGATCTGACCGATATTTTCGCCATTTTTAATGATAGGAACTACAATTTCCGCTTTCGTATCAATGGAACAGCTCAGGTAATTGTCCTGTTCATGAACATCGGGAACTACGAAAGTCTCGTTGGAAACCGCAACCTGTCCACAAATACCTTTTCCGAAAGGAATGACGGTGTGATCGGTTTCTGCACCAACGTAAGGACCGAGAATCAGTTCTTCTTTGTCGCCGTTTTTAAAGTAAAATCCGGTCCAGTTGAAATAGGGGATTTCCTGATCCAGGAGTTGACAGATCTTCTGTAGTTTAGCTTCAGTATTGTGAGTTGGGCTTTCCAAGATGGAGGAAAGTCTTTTTTTTATTTCTGACATGTTTTTTTGTTTTTTTAAGAGAACTCCTTTAGTTTTAATTCTTCTTTGTAGCCGAACATTCCGCGTTCTTTAATCATTTCTGCAACACCTTCCGGTACCTGATTTTCCCAGCCGGATTCGTGGTTTGCGATTTTGTTTAGGATTTCGCGCGAATAAATTTCGGAGTGATTCGGATTATAATCTTTTATGTCAACAATTCGTTTGTTGAGTTTGAAATATTTGTAAAGTTCCTTCAGATTATCGCTAACCCTTAAATTGTTGGATGTAAGTAATTCATGGGTTTCGGGATCTTTGTAAGGATAAAGATAAACCGTCATATCCTGTCTGAAAAATTTGCCGAAAGCTTCCAGAATTCCACCTGAAAGGTTTTTGTAATAATTTTCATCAAATACATCGAGCAAATTATTTACCCCCATGGCAACACCTATTTTACCGCTTGTGTAGTTCGCAAAATAATCGATCAGACGGAAATATTCAGAGAAGTTGGAGATAATTACCGTGTAACCCAGTTTTGCCAGAACATCGACCCTGTCCAGGAAATCGCGCTCATCAATATCTCCTGACGCTCTTAAATTTGAGATGGTGATTTCGAAAAGAACAACAGTTTCTTCAAAACTGCAGCTGGAATCTTTCATGAACATTTCAAGTCCTCTTTCGAACATGTCAATATTCACAAGGGTTACCGGCCTAAAGCTGCCTCGAACAGCAAAAATATTCTTCTTATAGAGAATGTCTGCCGGAAGCATGTTGTTTCCTTCAGGATTAAAGATTACTGCATCCGTCATTCCGTTTTTCACCAGCTGAAGACTCATCAAACGGTTATCAACATAGGTAAATGCCGGACCGCTGAAATCGATCATGTCAATCTCCACATTATCGGTAGAAATATCGTCGTAAAGCGATTCTATGAGTTTTCGCGGATTATCGGAGAGATTATAGGCACCGTAAATTAAGTTTACACCAAGACTACCCAAAGTTTCCTGCTGTAAGGTCGCGTCGTTTTCATTAAATTTTACGTGAAAAACAATTTCATTATAATCTTCCTTTTCATCAAGCTGAAATCTAATCCCAACCCAGCCGTGACCTTTAAGTGTTTTATCAAAATTAATGGTCGTTACGGTATTTGCATAAGAAAAGAATTTGCGGCCGGGATTGTTTTCACGGTTCAGGCGTTCCTCAATCAATGCCACTTCATAACGAAGCATTTTGCGAAGGCGGTTTTGCGTAACATATCTGTTTTTCGCTTCTTTACCGTAAATCGCATCACTGAAATCTTTGTCGTAGGCCGACATTGCTTTTGCAATGGTTCTGGATGCACCTCCTGCTCTGAAAAAATGACGAACTGTTTCTTGACCCGCACCAATTTCGGCAAAGGTTCCGTAAATATTAGTGTCCAGATTTATAGCTAAAGCTTTCTGTTTTGGGGTTAATTTCTGGTTGATCACAAGCAATTCTAATTTTCCGTAAAATTAAGAATTATTCGCGCAATAACATAATTTTTCTTGAAGATCAGTATAAATAGGCGCATTTTTCCCCATGAGATTTACGTTGAAACAGATGCAAAAAATATAAACTTTAGTGACCTGGATTTTTAAGCTGAACCTGAACGACGGTGAAGAAAGAACCACTGTTCATCTTGATGGCAGCGAACGGTTTGCAGGAACTCCTCATGAACATTCATGCACTATCCATGAAGGATCCGTGAATGAGCCATTAGAGAGGGTGGGGGAAGCAGACGGGTCTTTTATGTGACCTGTCCAGAAATAATGTACACGTTACTCAATTGATCATACGCGGTTTTATCAATGACATGCTCCGAGTCGTGATTCGTCGGAGACCGAGAGGAAAAAATAAGCGGTTGCTTTGCTGAAAATAGTCTTATTTAACATATAAAACAGAAAATAGATAGATTTGAATCTGCTTATTTTTATTATATTTGTTGAAATAAGCAAAATAATGAAGAATTCCCGCCTTATTCCCTCCGATAAAATTATAGAACGTTTGCAGTATGAAAACCCTTGGTGGATTACCAGGGAAATACCAATGCTGTATAAAGAGATGTCTAAACGTTTGTATTTTGATTTATTCTATCCCTTTGTACAGGAAACGGAAATCCGCAGGGCTGTAGTACTTATGGGTCCACGACGGGTAGGTAAAACCGTAATGATGTTTCATACTGTAGAACAGCTGTTGGAAGATGGCATCCATGCACAACGGATTTTCTTTGTCGGAATCGATAATCCTATTTACGTTCAATTAAGTTTACAGGATATTCTGGATTTATGTAAAGAGTCTCTTCAGTTAGAAGATTTAAAAGGGTGCTACGTGTTTTTTGATGAAATTCAGTATTTGAAAGATTGGGAAAGACATTTAAAAGTATTGGTAGACTTGTACCCCGAAACTAAATTTATAGTGTCGGGATCTGCTGCCGCAGCTTTAAGATGGCACAGTACCGAAAGTGGTGCGGGAAGATTCACAGACTTTATGCTCCCACCTCTTACCTTTCAGGAGTTTATTCATTTAAAAGATAAAAATCACTTAATTTACAAAGGGCAAATACAGTATGGAGGAAAGGAGATTCCTTACTGTCTTCCTGTCAATATTGATGAGCTTAATGACGAGTTTTTGGAATATCTGAATTTTGGGGGATATCCCGAAGTGGTGCTTTCCGAAAAAATACAGAAAGACATGGGACGTTATATCAAGAATGATATTGTAGATAAAGTATTATTACGCGATTTGCCAGGTTTATATGGCATCAAAGATGTTCAGGAACTCAACCGGTTTTTTACTTATCTTGCCTATAATACGGGAAATGAGTTTTCTTACGAAGCGATGTCTAAGGAAAGTGGCATTCAAAAGGACACTTTAAAGAAATATTTGGAATATCTGGAATCTGCATTTCTGATCAAAGTCATCCATAAAGTAGATATCACTGCAAAACGCTTGAGGCGGATCACCAGCTTTAAAGTATATCTCACCAATCCTTCCCTCCGTACCGCCTTGTTTTCGCCAATAAAGGGAACAGACGATGAGATGGGAAATATGGTAGAGACTGCAATTTTGTCACAATGGATGCACAGGGATCATCTCGATTTAACTTACGCCCGCTGGAAAGATGGTGAAGTTGATTTAGTATTGGTTGATGATAAAAAGTTTAAACCCATTTGGGGAGTTGAGATTAAATGGAGCAACCGATATTTTGAAAAACCTCAGGAATTGTCCAGCCTGATTCAATTCTGCAAAACAAATGGATTCACAAGCTCATTAGTGACCTCAATTGATAAACAGGGGACTAAAAAAACAGGAGAGCTGTCTTTCACTTTTTTACCTGCATCAGTGTATGCTTATAATATTGGTGAAAATACTTTAAGAATGAAATCAACGCTTTATTAATTTACTGACTATCCAAAAATAGCAGCTCCAAAAACCTTCTTGCGGAGCAGCGGGAAAAATATCCTGAGGTGGATGAGGTTGCGCGTACCAGCATTTTAAAGGATTTTGAATTGTCGAGTCAGGGGCTTATCGGGTAGGGGATAACTTTGCCAAAGTTTTGCTGCATATACAAATTATGGGCTAAGTGAAAATAAAACCATCTGGTTTTTTATGGTTTCCCGTATTTTATAAGAAGATATTTGTTAATTTTGGAAAGTTAGTAAGGAAAAATTATCATAATGGTTATAAATCAGTGTTTGTTTTTTCAAAATAAGTAAAGACAGTTAACTATAAAATTAAACAATTAATTAAAAAAAAAACAAAATTTATGAGTGGATCGGGTGGAGGTGGATATGTACCACCACAAAGTGCAAAATTTGATTGCAACACAGGAATTATAAATACGTCCGTTTCTTCTGTTGATTTAACTGTTCTGTCTTCTCAAAATATTGGCGATATTTTACAAGTTGAACTATCAGAAACAGAAACTGTAGTTCTATCAGATGGAAACGGCGAGATATTAGGTTCTATTATTCATACAAATACTGCTGACCTAATTGAATGTATTAAAAGCGGAAATGAATATGAAGCTGTAATTACTTCAATCAATACTCCTTCTTGTCGAGTTAAAATAGAGAGAATTTAATTATGATTACTATAATTGGCGGTACATATAGAGAAATTGATTATGACGAAATATCAATTGAAATATTTGGATCTGGCTTTAGAGGTGCTAAATTCCTTCTTGAAAATAGCTGTGAAGTTGATTTTAGAACCGCTGGCAATAATGATATATTATCATATTTAAAAGAGAACCAAAAGGTTTATAAGAACTTATATTTTAATCTGGCTCCGCATAATGAACTTATAACTTTTAAGTACACGTTTCCTCTTGATAATCCTTCAATATTCCCCAATGTTTTAAACATCTCTAAACTTAATTTAATAGATGTTAAGGAGGACAACATAATAGCTTTCGGAATGCTAGAATCAAATTATAATGTAGACGGAAAAAAGGTAGTTTATGACCCACAAACTTCGATCAAACCAACTAAATTTAGTGACTTTGGCAAAGCTGAGGAATTGATCTATATAGTTAATAGAAATGAAGCTAATGCAATAGCTGCTTCTGAAAACATTGATGATATCAAAAATTATTTTTTCGATGTAGAAAATGCTAAAGCATTTATTATTAAGGATGGTCCTTTTGGGGCCACACTATACTTTCGCAATAAAGAAGTGAAAATCCCTTCCTATATTACAGAAAACGTCTTTAAAATTGGTTCTGGGGATATTTTCACATCAAGTTTTGGATATTATTGGATGAATAAAAATCTTTCTATAGAAGTATCAGCAATTTATGCGTCAAAATCTACAGCAATATTTTGTGACAAAAAAGCATATGTTGATGTAACGGCTTATGCTGGTTTTGATTATAAAGAATTTCATCTTAAACCCCTTGATAATAAGCAGGTTTATTTGGCATCTCCATTTTTCGCGATATCGGAATTAATATTAGTTGATAAAGTAAGATCCGCTTTTCTATCTTTGGGAATAAAAGTGTTTTCTCCCTTTCATGATGTTGGGTTAGGTGATAGTGAATTAATTACAAAATACGATCTAGAGGGTATTGATAATTCAGATATAATATTTTGCTTATTCGACAATTATGATTCAGGCGCTTTGATTGAGTCAGGTTATTCATTAGCAAAAGGAAAAAAAATAATTGGTTATCATCGTACCTGTGCAGAAGATAAACTATTAATGTTAAAGGGCTCCTCTATTGAGTACTACAATCATTTAACTACAGCTATTTACAAGACGATATGGAATCTATAAAAAGAGGAATTTTACTTTCAGGAGGAATCGATTCAATATCACTTGCGTATAATTTAAAACCGCAAATTGCTTATACGATTGATTATGGTCAAACAGTTGCTAAACGAGAAATTTATGTTTCAAAATACATAGCTAAAAAACTAGGAATTGTACATAAGGTTATTACAGTTGATTGTAGAAATCTTGGGTCTGGAACATTAGCAAATAAAGAAATTATCGATCTTTCGCCATCAGATGAATGGTGGCCATATAGAAATCAGTTATTGATAACATTATCTGCAATGCAAGCAATTAAAGATGGTGTTTCTGAATTATATTTAGCATCGGTAAAGTCAGATAATTTTCATTCTGATGGCACCAATATGTTTTATGAGCTGATTAATGAACTAGTTAATTTTCAAGAAGGTAATATTAAAATAATTTGCCCAACATTAGAATATTATAGCCACGAGCTGGTTAAAAATTATAACGTTCCTCTTGATCTACTCAGCTTAGCTCATTCTTGTCATATCTCGAACTTAGCTTGTGGTAAGTGTTCTGGATGTATTAAACAATTGAAAGTTAGACATGAAGTAGGGCTGTAATTAAAATCCTCTGCAGCTACATGATTTTCTAACTTTTAGACAAAAAATAAAAGTCCATACGAAGGATTTGTTGAAAGGATTAAGCGTGAATAAAATACTGCACTGAGATGGATAACCTAAATTTATTAGACAAATTAGAAAATGCCAGGTTAAAATATAAGCCGGAGAAAATTAAACTGCTGTTAATTGCTGAAGCTCCACCTGACTCTTTAAACAGATTTTTTTATTTTGAAAATGTTAAGGAAAAAGATTTTCTGTTTTTAGCTATATCCGAATATTTTTATCCTGCATTGAAAGAAAAATTCCTTATATCACATAGAAGTGAAAAGATCAAGGCAATAATTTTATCTCATTTAAAAAAAGATGGAATATTTCTTATAGATCTATATGAATTGCCTCTGTCAGTTTGTTACGAGACCGAAAACAAAGCCGTAGAAAAAGCTCTTGCAAAAGTTGATGATTTAGTAAATTCCAAGACAAAAATCATAACAATAAAGTCTAATGTTTATGATGCTCTTAAAAGCAAGCTCAAAAAATATAACCATGTAGATGTAAGAATCCCTTTTCCCTCATCTGGACAGCAATCGAATTTTAAAGTTAAATTTGATGAAGCGATGGTTAAGGCCAGCTTTTAGACCGGAAAATCTTTGTATAACAGTTATTTTCCAGTATAATACACAAACAGCTTTTATATTCACCTGTCTAACACCATTCAACAGTGCAATAATTCATTATTGAACATCATACATTGGAAAAGCAGTTTTTCCCATAAACTAAGTTCTACACACGATAACTCATAAAATTTATCGTATTTTTGAGAGATTACTAAATAAACATGACCATTCAACAATATATTGATAATCTGAACAGATTATATCAAACCGGAAACTCGAGAGAACATTCTTATAGAGGAGATTTACAAAATCTTCTGTCGACTTTACTTCCCGAAATATTAGTAACCAATGAACCTGCTCGAATCGAATGTGGTGCTCCGGATTATGTGCTTACCAAAGGGAAAAATAATATTCCGGTGGGTTATATAGAAGCCAAAGATATTGGTGTTAAACTCGATTCCAAATTACTGAAAGAACAGTTTGACCGTTACCGGCTGGGGTTAAGCAATCTGATCATCACAGATTATCTCACTTTCGAGTTTTACCGTGACGGCGAAAAATATAAAACGATCACCATCGCAGGCAATATTGAGGGTAAGATCATCAGTCAGCCTGAACATTTTTCTGAATTTGAAAGCCTGATTAAAAACTTCGTCCAGACCGTCTCTCAAACCATACAAAATCCGCAACGGTTGGCAGAAATGCTCGCCGGGAAAGCGAGGTTGATGGCGGATATTATTGAGAAATCACTGAATGCGGATGATGAACACGAACGTTCTTCTGATTTAAAAAATCAAATGATCACGTTCAAGAAAATGTTGATTCATGACATTGATAATAAGGCATTCTCCGACATTTATGCACAGACCATAGCATATGGGATGTTTGCTGCGCGATACAATGATCCGACTTTGGAAACTTTTTCCCGTTTAGAAGCAGCGAACTTAATTCCGAAATCCAATCCTTTTCTCAGAAAACTGTTTCAGGATATTGCAGGTTTCGATTTAGATGACCGTTTGGTATGGATTGTAGAAGAACTGGTTCAGATATTTTTGGCGACAGATGTTGAAAAGATCATGAAGAACTTCGGGAAGTCTACCAAAATGGAAGATCCGATCATCCACTTTTATGAAACTTTCCTTGCTCAATATGATAAGGACCTCCGGAAAGTACGTGGGGTCTGGTACACGCCGCAGCCCGTTGTCAATTTTATTGTAAGGGCAGTAGATGATATTCTGAAAGATGAATTCGGTTTATCACAGGGACTTGCCGATACGTCTAAAACGAAGATTAAAGTAGAATCTCAGATTCCTGATGCCCGTTCCGCGACTGGATTCCGATTGGTTGAAAAGGAAGTTCACCGGGTTCAGATTTTAGATCCTGCTACCGGCACAGGAACTTTCCTGGCTGAAACGGTGAAACACATTCATTCCAAATTTAAAGGCATGGAAGGCCTGTGGTCCAAATATGTGAAGAATGATCTCATTCCAAGGCTGAATGGCTTTGAACTTCTCATGGCTTCGTATGCCATGGCGCATCTGAAAATGGATATGCTCCTGAAAGAAACAGGTTATAAGGCGAATGATGACCAAAGATTCAGAATATTTTTAACCAATTCCTTAGAGGAGGCGCATCCCGATTCCGGAACGTTGTTCAGTTCGTGGTTATCGGACGAAAGTACACAGGCCAATAAAATTAAAAAAGAAACACCGGTGATGGTAGTCATGGGTAATCCTCCGTATAGCGGTGAAAGTGCCAATAAAGGAAAATGGATTATGGACCTTATGGAAGATTACAAAAAGGAGCCCGGAGGAAAAGAAAAATTGAAAGAACGTAATCCTAAATGGATTAATGATGATTATGTGAAATTTATCCGTTTTGCACAGTATTTCATTAATAAGAATGGAAATGGTATTTTAGCTTTTATTAATCCTCATGGTTTCCTAGACAATCCCACTTTCCGCGGAATGCGCTGGAACCTTTTAAAGGAGTTTGACAAAATTTATACGATCGATCTACACGGAAACTCTAAGAAAAAAGAAATTTCCCCCGATGGTTCTGTAGATCAGAATGTTTTTGATATTATGCAGGGAGTTTCTATTAATCTTTTTGTAAAAACAGGCAATAAAAAAGCAGGTGTATTAGGGCAAGTTTTTCATCATGATTTATATGGAAAACGGGATTTTAAATATGAGTTTTTAAAAGAAAATAACATCAGCAAAATACCCTTTAATTTATTGGAGAATATTGCCCCCAATTATTTTATGGTGCAAAAGGATTTTGGGGTTCAAAAAGTTTATGATAATGGATTTAAAGTAAATGAAATATTTTCACTGAAGAATGTGGGAATTGTTACTTCGAGAGATTCATTTGTAATTGATATAAATCAAAAAGTACTCGAAGATAGAGTTAAGGATTTTTTTATTTTATCAAAAAATGAAATTGTGTACAAATATAAATTGAAAGAAAATTCCTCTTGGAAGATAGATGAAGTTAAACTAAAAGCTTTGGAATTTGACGCTGATTCGATTGTACCGATTTCATACCGGCCTTTTGATAAAAGATATTTATATTACAATGATTTATTTATAGAAAGGAATAGGAGAGATATTATGAAGCATCTGCTTAATGATAATCTCGCACTTAATATTTGTCGACAATTAGTATCTGAATCGTACTCGCATGTTTTTATTACAAATAAAATTGTGGACGACTCATATGTTTCAAATAAATCGAGAGAAAGAGGTTATGTTATTCCACTCTATCTCTACACCAAAACTTCTTCCCAAACAACATTAGAAGAAAACCCTGTAAGAGTACCCAATCTCAACATGGAAATCGTGGAGAAAATGGAGGAGCAGCTTAGACTTGCTTTCATTCCTGAAGAAAATTTAGTGGTAGATCTTGCTGAAGGATATGACGGAACTTTTGCACCGATCGATTTGCTCGATTACATCTACGCTGTTTTACATTCCCCAAGATACCGGGAAACCTACAAAGAATTTCTAAAAATAGATTTCCCCAGAGTGCCTTACCCAACGGATCAGAAACAATTCTGGGATTTGGTGGCTTTAGGAAAACAAATTAGAGAACTCCATTTATTGGAATCGGAAAAAGTTAATGATTTTATTTCAACTTATCCGGAAGATGGATATAATGTGATAACAAAACCTGTCTACAAAAACGGCAAGGTTTATATCAACGAATCACAATATTTCGCGAACGTCCCGGAAATCGCCTGGAATTTTTATATCGGCGGCTACCAACCGGCCCAGAAATGGCTCAAAGACCGGAAGGACAGGGAACTGTCTTATGAGGATATTTTTCACTATAACAAGATGATTGTGGCGCTGACGGAGACTGACAAGTTGATGAAGGAGATTGATAGGGTTTTAGTATTTTAGTAATTATTAGTATTTTTGAGTTATTTTGAAAATAGTGGAGCAAAAAAAACGATGAAAAATAATCTCCCTAAAATATGTTATTGGTGCGGAATAGAACTTACACCATCAGCTATCAAGAGAGAGCATGTTCCGCCACAAGGATTTTTCCCAAAAGGCTATAGAAAAGATTTGATGACAGTGCCTTCTTGTGAAAAACACAATAATAATTTTTCCCAAATAGATGAAAAATTTCAATTTTATCTAAAGTCGCATAGAAGTAATAGTGTCGCAGAAAAGGATTTTCTAGATACTGTGGTAAGAAGTTTGAAGCGGAAAGAAAAGCAAGGTTTTGTGAATTCATTTAACAAAAATACAGCTATTGGATTCATTAATGAAAAACCCACCATCTTCAGCAAATTAGAACCTTTTGAAGCTGACTCATTTATTGAAAAAATAATGCGTGCATTATATTTTTATCACAAAGAAGAACCTGCTGAAGGAATGATTCAATGGTTTTCAAAACACATTCACTTTAGAGGAATTGATTCTAATTCTCTTGTGGATTCTTTTAAAGAGGATTTAGATGAAAGAATACTTACTAGAGGAGAATTTAGTAATCCTGAAGTTTTTCAGTATAGGTACATTGATGTTCAAGGTACTTTTGGTTTATTTTTAGACTTCTACGAAGGTATTGAATTCATTGGCTGGGTTTTATCAAAAGGTTTCACATATGATAATTTCAACTCCGAAAAATATGGTTACACCGAAAAACAATTACACGAAATCAATAATAGAAACAATATCATTTATCCCAACTTTTAGATGATAGAGTTGAGTAATTGTATTTCAGAATATACACACTTTGATAAAAAATAAATATGAGTAAAAAATACCTTTTCATAAATGGTCATAAATCAGTAGCTGTAGAATACGATGGCGATACCGTTTCAGAAGTTTATATTGATGGCAATCGTTACGATTTTGGAGACGAAGTAAATCCCAATAAATTAGATTTTGCAAATGCTATAAAACGGAAAAAATATGCAGAACTCTTAAATAACCAGTTTGAAAATTTGGTAATCCTCTCAGGTGCTGGATCTTCAGTTGGCATAGGGCAAAATATTATAGATGATGTTTTAGAAATTGAGATTGAAAGAACAGGTAAAATAATGTCTGATCTCTGGGATGCTGTTGAAGCAAAATTGACAACACCTTTATTAGAGAAATTCTGTGATTTAGTCACTTATACAAAATTTGAATTAGAAGAAGGAAATCACAGAAGGTATGATAAGAATCTTGAAAAACTATTATCTCTTGCTACCATTGCCAAAAATTTTGTAGTTGATCCAATAGTAGAGACTGATGAAATCAAAAAAATAGATATTGACAAAACCATTAAGATTATTGAGCAGCTTATTAAAGAAAATTGTACTTTAAAACTTCCTGATGACGCTCCTCATTTACTATTCATCGAAAAAATAACTAAAAGGAAAGTTACACTACCAAGGGTAAAGGTATTCACGTTAAATTATGATACTTTATTTGAGCAAGCTGGTAGAAAGAAAAATTTCACAATTATAGACGGTTTTTCATTTTCACATCCTCGCACCTTCAGCGGAAGAAATTTTGATTTAGATATTGTTTCCAGAAATTCAAGTAGAGTAAAAGAGGAAGACAACTTTGTTCAGAAAGTTTTTCATCTTTACAAACCACATGGATCTGTGGACTGGACAAAAGAAAATAATGAAATAATACAAAGGGAAAACGTTGAAAATCCTTTAATGATATTTCCTAAGGACAGTAAATATGAAAGTTCCTATGAACAACCTTATTTTGAAATGATGTCTCGCTTTCAACAGAACTTAAGAAATGAAAATGTTCTACTGGTGTGTATTGGCTTTAGTTTCAATGACAAACATTTGGTGACTGCTATTATAGAGGCATTAGAACAAAATCCTAGTTTTCAATTAGTGGTAGTTAACCGGAGTATTGATCAAACATCACCGACATTTAGACCTATTTTCGAAGCATCAAAAAAACATAGTATTATTACCTTAGTTTCAGAATTATTTAAAGATTTCGCAGACAATTATCCAGATCTTAAATCTTACAATCAAGAAGATGTAAAAAAGATTATTCTCAATTTAAATTCTAATACTGATGAGCAATAATCCCTTTAATCATAGTCATTTCATTGGCTATATAAATCAAGTTTTACCACATTATGTAAAAGTTCACTTTCCATCGTCAGTTTTAATGAAATCTTTCACTTTTTATGGTGAAGAGCTAAAAGGAGGATTAGTGGGTAATTATGTGGTAATCGAAGGTGAAAATTATGGATTCTTAGGTAAAATACTTGAGTTAAGTTTACCTGAAAAGGAACGTCTTGAATTAAGTGAAAAATCTTTTAGTACTAAAGACTTCCATCCAACTGGTAAAATCGAAATACTATTATCATTTGAGTTATTTCATCCTACAAGAATTGATAAAGGCTTGAATTCTCTACCAATGATTGGATCAAAGGTATTTATATGTTCATCCGAGTTTATTAAAGGTTATTTCAAAAATTTTGGAGTTAAAGATGATTATGTTGGTACTCCTCCAACCATTAATTTGGGGCATTTAACTTATGACAAATCAACTGTTGTCGAGTTATCTCAACAAGCTTTATTTGGAAGACACTGTGCTATTGTAGGAACTACTGGAGGTGGTAAAAGCTACACAGTAAGTCGATTGCTGCAAGGAATAATAGAAAATAAAAACAAAGCGATTATTATTGATCCAACAGGAGAATATTCTAATTTTGATAACATAGCCGATAAAACTTGCAAGCCTTTAATATTGTCCAGAGATTCTTTTTTTCATTATTCAAATTTGACAGTTACGGATTTATTTGTTTTGCTTAGACCCTCAGGACAAGTTCAAGCACCTAAATTAATGGAGGCAATAAAATCTTTAAAAGTTTTACGAATCTTAGAAAATAATATTGATGGCGACTTTATAATCAAGTCTAACGACAATACTTTTTCTATTAAAATTACAGAGGAAATAAGAGAAGATATAATTGTTAGAGATGGAACAATTTTTAAAGCAGGAAAATTAATACGACCATTTAATAGAGTCTATTCAACATTTATAAGCCAAATAGAGGGTTTAAATTCAAACTTTAATATTGAAAAATTATCACATCAAATAGCAAAAGAATGTATCAACGATGTAGATTTTAACGATCATCATAAATGGGGAACTCAAAATAACAATCATGCTACAAATTGTATTAGTTTAATACTTAGGATTAATAATCTGGTAAACAATACTGAATTTAATAAAGTATTTGGGTTTGATAAGCAAAAAAATGATGATGGCGAACTAATAGATGGTATTAACAAATTTATTGAAAGTGATCTTAGTTTATTGAGAATAAGTTTTGAGTCTGTTAGTTTTGATTTTCAAGCTCGAGAAATATTAGCAAATGCTGTCGGCAAGTTTTTACTTGATTTAGCTAGAAAAGAAAAATTTAAAACTAAGCCCTTGGTATTATTTATTGATGAAGCTCACCAATATTTAAACAAAAAGGTAAAAGATGAATATTTTGAATCTACAGATTTAAGCGCATTTGACAGTATAGCAAAAGAATGTAGAAAATATGGTTTGTTTCTTTGTTTAGCTACACAAATGCCGAGAGATATTCCAAATGGCACATTAAGCCAAATCGGTACATTCATAGCACATAGATTAATAAATTATCAAGATAAAGAAGCAATCGCTAATGCTTGTTCTTCAGCAAATAGAGATACTTTAGCTTTTTTACCTGTACTAGGTTCTGGAGAAGCTATTTTAATGGGCGTTGATTTTCCAATGCCCGTAATGTTGAAAATTGAAAGCCCTCAAATAACACCAAATTCTGAGACACCTTTATTTTGATAAGAGAATTATTAAAAATTACAGAAAGCTGAAATCAGTCCTTTCATAATCTACGAAAAAGTAAAAATCACACTTCTATGATTACTTTAATTGAGCAAAAATTGTCAAGTTGTAATCCTGATAAGTTTGCGAACTTATGTAGACTTTATCTTTCCTATAAATATGAAATTATAAATTCGACAGGCTTTGTTTTAGGTAAAGAAAAATCTAAAAAGGGAACTCCTGATAATTTTATTCCGATTAAAGATTTTTACATATTCAATGAAATCACAACTACTGGGATCAAAGGATTAATTCCAAAATTAAAACAAGATATTGAGCATTGTTTTAATCAGGCTGATGTTCCTTCGGGGAAAATTCTCAAAATAATTCTTATCTGTAATGACAAAATTACAACGGCCATTCAAGAAGAGTTAAATCAACACAAAAAATCTTTCAGCTCTAGTGTTGGCTTAGAAGTTATAGGAATTGATGCACTTGCCACTATAATATTTAAAGAGTATCCGTCATTAGCTAAGGAGTTAGGTTTAGCGATTGATACAGGTCAAATACTTGAAGTTGATGAATTTGTTTCTCAATACCAAAAGTCAAAATTTTCAACTCCACTGTCCAATCATTTTTTTAATAGAGATAGAGAATTAATCGAAGGAGGTTCTTTGATTCAAAATAATGATATTCTAATTATTTCAGGACAGGCTGGCGTAGGAAAAACAAAATTTTCATTAGAATTGGTAAAAGAATTCAAAAAAAATAATTCTGATTGTAAGGCAAAATATATCAGAGCCAACGGAATTCTTGATATTTGGGAAGATTTAAAAATTCAGATTATAAAGGAGAAAAAATATATTGTCGTAATTGATGATGCTAACAAATTAAAAAACAATCTTGACCTTATCATAAATTTTAAAAATAGTTTTAAAAGTGGTACAATAAAGTTAATCTTTACTGTCCGAAATTATGTAAAAGAAGAAATTCAGGGTAAACTTAAAAATTACCAACTAATTGAACTTAAAAATTTTGAGAGAGATGAATTAAAAAAAATTTTACAATCCTCAGACTTTAATATTACAGAGTATTATTCAGATAAAATTTATTCCATATCGAAAGGGAATCCAAGAATAGCAATAATGGCAGCGCTTGCTGGCATCAATGGAGAAATTGAAAAGCTCAATAATGCTTCATTGATATTGGAAGAATATTTTTCGTCAGTTAATCTACAACTAAATGTAAAGAGTCAACTTATTAAAACTGCCGGAATTTTATCATTATTCAGAACTATAGATTTTAGCAATACCAAGTCTATAGATGAAATCGAAAAATATTTTGAAATTTCAAAAAATGAATTAATTGAAAATCTAGAATTGCTTTTCAAATATGAAATTGCAGATGAATTCAATGGATCATATAAAGTTGCAGACCAAATTTTAGGGGAATATATTTTTTATTTGGTTTTTATTAAGCAAAAACAAATTTCATTCAGATTACTTCTTGATTTGTATGTAGATGAAAATAAATTTTCTTTGATTAAGCTACTTACACCAATTGTAAATAATTATGGTTTTGAAGAAATAAAACTTCTTATCATTGATGACATAAAAGGCAAGTGGAATATTCTAAGTGATGATACTAAGTGCTTGAAATTCCTAACGGATTTTTGGTTTTATTTGCCAACTGAATCGTTAATTTTTGTAAATAAATTTATTTCCACAGAAAATATTAGTCATTTACATAGTCTTCCTTTTGAAATTTACAATGATAATCACATAGAATCCTATGATGATAAAATTGTAGAAATTTTAGTGAATTTTCAACAGTTTCCTGAAAGATTTATACTTTCATTAGATTTACTTGTGAAATATGGGTTGTTAAGTTCTCGTAATTTTACAAAATTGCTTAAAGTATTTACCCAGTCATTCACTTATGGAAAATATGATCACAATCTGAATTATGCTAATCAAATAAAATTATTTGAATTTTTGTACAATAAAGTTCAAGACGAAGACAATATTTTTTATTCTAAAATTATACTTTTCATTGCACCTAAATATTTGATTGATAGTTTTCAATCCTCAGTTTGGGATGGAAATACAATTTATACTAGTCAGATTCCGACATATTTATCTGAAGAACAAAAAGAATTTAGAATTAAATTATGGAATTTCATTTTTAACTGTTATAAAAATGAAATTTTAAAAGTATTCGTTTTGGATTTCTTTGAGAAACATAGATATGAGCATCACTATCTTCAATATGATGTGATCATCAAGTTTGATGAAAAACTAGTTATTGATTTTTTTGTGAACAACTTTTTACCAAATCCTAATTTTCGAGAAACAAAAATTGTCCATAGATTCTTTAGAAGTTTAGATTCTTACAAAGTAAAATTCAATAAAAAATTAAACGATAAATTTAGAAATAAAGAAGTAGATTTATGGCATTTACTCAATGAAAGAGCGGAAGATAAAAGAGAATTACTATATCTATATGTAGAAAATTTTGATTTCCTCAAATATCAAGTTTTCCTGAAGCAGATTGATTTAATTAGTAAACATAAAAAAGGGTTTCTTGAGGGATATTCAATAAGCAAGGAGTCTATTTCGCATATACTCATAAAACTTTCAAACGTAGATTTTAAATTATTTATCGAAGTTCTCGAAGAACTTTTTAAGTATGAATATTCAGAGCATCTATATTTGGGAATGGTATTTAGAGATATTAGTTATGATGATTTTAAATCAAAAAAAATACGGGGTTTAATTGCTGAAAGTAAAATTCCGCAGAGTTGTTGTGTGCCTTTTTTATCCCACTTACCAGTTGATTTTATTACATATCAAGATTATTTTATATTACTGAAATTTTTCAAAGAGGAAAAAACGGTTTGGATAAATTTTATTGAAGATATTTTTGTAAAATTAAAAAAATTAGATATTGACCTTGAAAAAGAACTTGATGGTGTGGTGGATTATCTGGTTTTAAAATCTCATTCGCAAAACTTATTTGTCCACCACGATTTCTTCAAATATTTATATAATGAATACAACAATATTTTTTTAAATAGATTAAAAGATATAGAACGCATTTATCTTGCTATGAATTCAGAAGGTAGACGTTTCGATTATGATTTGGGAACTTTAAAGTTAATTCTTGTAAACAATCCAAAATTTATCAATGAGTTTTTAGAATCAACCTTTAATGATAAAACATATATCAGTACAACAGATTTTTTAGAATATGATTTTAAACGGTTGTGGGATTTAGAAAATAGAAATGAAATAATGGAATATGTAATCATATTTTCGAGCAAATTTCCTTTCTTCTTCAAAAATGTACGATCAGAAGTTTCGACGGTATTTCAAGAAAGCGGAGAAAATGGCGTGAATTTTCTCTATTATTTAATTAATAAAACTTTCGATGAAAGAATAATGAGATTAATATTCAATATAGTGCTATCCATATTTAGTGAATTAAAATATAGCTTTTTAGATATTATTCTAAAGAAAAACTCAGATATAGAATTTTTCAAAAAATTAGATTTTTATGCAGGAGATAGTTTAACTGTCAACAGCAGAATTCCAAAAGTCAGGGGTGAGATTACTGTTTATGAGGAGCTGAAGAAGTATATACAAGCATTAAATAAAATAGAATACTTGGAACATCTTAATTTTATTGAAAATCAAATCAATTCTTATAAGGCAGAAATAGAATGGGAAAGGAAGCGCGAATTTTTGAGTGAATGGAGTAATATCTAATAATTTATTTCAGTGCTTCTCAATCAAGTTCTCTAATCTGGTCATCATCTCGTCCTTCTCCTTCAGCATTCTTTCATAGAGCGCGATCTTTTCGTCGTGAAGTTTCAGCAATTGATCAATAGGTTGAAACACCGGATGATGGTTGTAAACGGCTCCGTTATCATTATTGGTGATTGTATTAGCAATAATATTTATGGCAGACTGTTCATCAAAATTCTGAAAAGCCTCCACGGGAATTTTCAATACCTCAGATATTTTCTGAAGCAACGGATCTTCGATGACGTCTTTCTGTTCGAGCAGGGAGATTTTCTTCTGGTTCCAGTCTTCGCCCAGGTCAAAAGCCAAAGCTTCCTGCTTAATGCCCAACATTTCTCTAAAGCGTTTCACGTTGCGTCCCTGATGTATTTTCTGTTCCATGCGTATTGTTTTTTCTGAGCCCTAAAGATAAGACTATCCGTTGAAAAGTAAAGTTAAAAAATTTGAGGTAAAAATCCTAATGCCGCGGATATATTATCCCTTTTCGGAATAGAACATCCCTTTGCAATCCAGGAACTTCGCTTCATCATAAAATCCTACCTCATGAAAAATAAAAAAATTCCTTTAGAACCGGGCTTTTGGACGGACGACAGTATTACAGACCCATTCGAACTGATCGATGCTTTTTTCGATTTCCACCACCATGACGGATATAAAAAAGTACTTCAGGAAATGATGGTATTCACGCAGAAAAAAGAAATCTGCCGCAAAGAATATCCCGGTCAGATTTTCGTCCTTTACACCGCTTTCCGTTCCTTCCTGCGATCCTGCTACAGATTGCAGTTCAAAGGAGATCAATGGAAAATGAAAGAGACTGAACCTGTGGAAGCTGGTGCTAAGCTTTACCTCGCCTCACTGACGATAAAGGAGTTTCAGGATCCCTTCTCCGTTTTTAGAAATGCATTCATCGAAAAAAGTTTAGACGAATACGATTTTTTTCTCTGCGAAACAGTTCATCTGGCTTTGTCTCCTTATATAGATCCTTCAGGCATGGATGTGATGACGCCTTTTTTCCAGTTCATCAAGATGCTGGACGCTGCGCATCTTTTGAAGGAAAGGGGAATAGAGAAGATTACCACAAAAGATGACAGATGAGGGACGGGGATGAGATTCTTCCTTCGTCAGAATGACAGCGCGTGGGCGATGTTAAAGCGGCTAGAAGAGCAAAAGTAAGATATCATAGTCAGGTTGAGGAATATAATATCCCTTTTCAAACTTGAATAGCTCCTGTACCCTGAAGAAATTTGTGTCATAACCTTTAAAAATACAACACGATGGAAACGAAACAGAAATTCAGCATTCCTTTACCGCATGAGGTCATCAGAAATCAGATCTCTCAAGCCCTTCATGAATTTTCAGTGCTTCAGCTGCATTTGTTAAAGCCTGAAAACACTTCATCAATAGAAGTACTGATCCTGATGAAAGACCCTAAAGAGGCAGAAACCCTGCGCGCCAGAAAATGGATCGCCAAGGCTGCAGCTGCTCAGATCAATATCCATATTGCTTATCACCACAAAGCAGAATTTCAGTTGAAATGCGGCAATCCTTTTTATCAGTATTACGCTGATCCCTCAGCAATGGTCTGGATGAATGAGGAAGTTGGTGTACCGCTGAAAACGTACCCCACAAAGAAAGCGTTTAAGAAAAAGCTGAATATTTTTAAGGAGAAGTTTTACCACGACCATGACCTCCTGATGACAGAAGCCAATAAATTTCACGCCGGTCAAATGTATGCGGCTGCCTTTCAAAGCTACCTGACCGTATTTGAGCATCATGTGGAATACCTCGAAAACTTATACATGGGCTGTAATTTCTTTGACAGAAACCTTCACACAAGACTTACACAGCTGATCCGCTATATTCCGGAAATTCAGAGAGTTTTTGTGATGAAAAATGAACATGCTTTTTACCTGATCAGCAAAATGGAGGAATCAGTAAGTGAAGCGGAAGGCGGTGGAGAATCTGATATGTATTCAGAGCTTTATGGTGCAGTAAAATCAGCAGAAGCACAGCTGTATAAGATGGTTGCTGATAGATTTTCAAAATTCAGCCATATCATTCGTTTCAAAAAATCATCACCAATGATGAATCATCCTGTGAAAGATTCTGAAAGTAAGGGTCCTCTTTTTGAAAAGGTGTTAAAAACGGTGATCACGAAACTTGCACCGGAAGAAATTTACTTATTTCAAACAAAAGAATTATCTTCTCCAAACCCTGAAGAAAAGCAATGCATCTATTATCTGCTGGTCATTGGTGACGCTATTGGAAACAGTGCCATTGAGGATATTCAGCACTCAGTGTCGGACACCTCGAATGGCAGGACAAATGTTGTGATATTGGGTCACAGCAGAATATATCTCCAGAATCATCTGAATAAACATCAACAGCTGATGAAGCGGATCATCACCCATGAAAATAAAGTGTATCAGTCCACTGATTTCCACCCAGCCATTCATTGGCAGGATTCTGTATGGGCCAGTGATTGGGAATTCAACATGCAGTATCGTACCGTGAAAGACTTTGTAGAACAGTATTTTAATCTTCGGGATCACCTGCAGCATGATAATCATTGCGGACTTGTACAGTTGTTTTCAAACAGCATCATGCGCCTTTTACGCATCTACATTAATGCTGCGTTTCCCTATTATATGCCACACTACTTAAACGCATACAGTATATGGAAACTTTGTGTTTACGCAGATCCGTCTCTGGAAAAAACCGAATTTTTATTTGAAAAACTTTCCACTGCTTTTTATAAATTAATTGATTACTATATTAAATATTCAGACAGCAGGGGAAAGTCATCCGCGGAAGAATTAATTATTATGGATGAAATCCTGAACGTTCTGACCAAAAAATTAGATCATCTGGTTAAGGAGAAAAATCTTACAGCGCAAACCACCTGAAAATTGCAAAGTCCCCGTTAAATAGATCGGGATTTCTTCATGGTACAGTTACATCACGATTTATTGAGTAATTGGTATAGTGAGTTCAGGACAGGCAATAACCGGCATCAGAGATAGTGCATTCTGGGATGCTCCATAGATGCTTCATGGATGCTTCATGGATACTTCATGGATACTTCATGAGGAGTTCATGAAACACCACCGAAAAAATAAATGAAAATAAAAGAAAGTCTCTTACCTGCCAATGCACCTTAAAAGACGTTATCCCGTAAAGTGTGTGAATAAGAAAGTTGAGGATTAGATTTTATAATTCGTACCTTTCTTTCCTGCGGGTAACGTATTTGCAATCGTTTTGCAGCAAATAAATAAAGTTCTTTTGCATTCCTCACGTTAACGCAACACCTATGGAAGAGGTAAGCAAACACAAAAATATACCGATCCGCCGTACTGCTTATTTGCGCTTTAATCATATCGCCATAAGAAAAAAGTTGTGTTCCTCTGGTGTTTAAGTGAGACCAGGCCTTTCTTCTTACCAATGTTATCTGGTGCATGGCTGTGTTTTTCACATGGATCAGTATGCGGACCTGAAATATTTAATAACAGTTTTTATTTACCGTAACGGAACACGAAAGCCTGCAATTGCTGTCCAAAAAAAATACCTACCTTTAAATTTAACTTTATTCATCTATCATGGGCGAAATAATCAAAGGAATATGCAAATGTGGTTACCAAACCAAAGAACTTAAATTCGGTGCAGGCATGGCAGATTTTGAGCATTCACGAACGGTACCCGCAATCAGTATGATGACCGCGGAAATCGTGGAGCTGGATATTTTATCAAAATCCCCGAATCCCCAACTGGTGCCCTATACCGATCCCAGATTACATGACCAGTATTGTACCTGCACTCGCTTGGAGGCATGGGACACCCTTTTGCCCACCGAAGGAAACTACTGCCCGGGATGCCATCAGTTCAGGCTGCGGTTTGAATCTCTGGCCCTTTATGATTAGCAGTTCCGGATAATCCTTGTTGATCAATTACAGTACAAATGATGAGTTGAAATTAGTCTGTCTAACCTGTACCGGTGGTCAACTTTCAGTAATTTGTTAAAAGGATAAACGCTGATTTTAGTATTTTTACCCCTAAAATACCCTCACCAAAAAATGAAGTTGAAATTTTTAGGAAGCGGAACCTCGCAGGGAGTTCCTGTGATTGGCTGCCATTGCGAAGTCTGTACTTCCCAAAATCCCAAAGACCGGCGGTTTCGCTCTTCGGCTTTGATTACTACAGATGCCGGTAAAAAGATCCTGATCGATTGCGGTCCGGATTTCAGGATGCAGATGCTCGAAAACAACGAAGAGCATGTGGATGCTTTGCTGCTGACCCATGAGCATAACGATCATGTGATTGGTCTTGATGATATGCGGCCGCTGATCTTCCGAAGCCGAAAAGATATCCCCATTTACTGTTCAAAAAGGGTAGGAGACGAAATTAAGCAGCGTTTTCCCTACGCATTTGCAGAGATAAAATATCCCGGCGCGCCGTCTTTTGAACTGCATGAGATTTCCGGGCCCTTTACTTTATTTGATGCGTACGTGACTCCGGTAGAAGTTTTGCACCATAAATTGGCGATTTTTGGATTTAGGTTTAAAAATCTTGTGTATATTACTGATGCGAGTGCGATTCCTTATGAAGAGATGGAAAAATTAAAGGACCTGGATTATCTTATACTCAACTGCATCAGGAAGGAAGAACCACATCCTGCCCATTTTATTTTACCTCAGATTTTGGAACTGTTCAAAATTCTGAAGCCGAAAAAAATGTTTCTCACCCATATTTCCCATCACATGGGAATGCATCAAGATGTTGAGAATGAGTTGCCTGAGAATGTACATCTTGCCTATGATCAGTTAGAAATTGATTTCTGATTTCGAATATGTGATTAAAAAAAGCCTTTATTCAGGTGCAAACCCTGAAAAAATTCTGATAAATAATTTTTCAGAATTAAAAAAAAATCTATATTTGCACACCCAATTACGAGCCCAGTTGGCGGAATTGGTAGACGCGCTAGACTCAAACTCTAGTACCGCAAGGTGTGCCGGTTCGATTCCGGCACTGGGTACAAACCTCTGAAATCATTGATTTTCAGAGGTTTTTTTATGTCTGTTTCATAATGCCTTCTCTGGAAATTATTCGCTTTCAAGTCAATATAACAATATTTTTCTACGTGATTAATTTTATTATCTATGATTTCTATCAGTCATTTTAAATGGGTGTTTAAGTTTGTTTAAATAAAATCTAATTTTTAAAGAGATTTGTTATTTAATAATACGCTAAATAATATTATTGTTGCTTATTTAATTAAAATAATCATTTTTATTTTATAAATTTTTAATAAAAACTGAAATTAGGATATATGTCATGTTAATATTTCTAAATTTATTATTGATTTAATAAATATCGTTTTACCTTTGTTATACAAAATAAGAGAAGATTTATTAAGAATATTAAAATTAGAAACAATGAAAAATTTATCCAATTTCAAAATCTTGCTCTTAGCCTTCGGACTTTTCTCCGGAATGGCAAGCGCCCAGGCGATCAGCAGCAAAACGGTGAAGACTACTGTTTCAGGAACATCTACGATGCACGACTGGACGATGACCTCAACTTCCGGGACTTTTTCAGGTACAGTAGCAGGAAATGCCATCAACAACATTCAGTATAATCTTGGAGCTAAGACCCTGAAAAGTGGAAAAGGTGCGATGGACAGCAATGCGTACAAAGCGATGAAAGCGGATAAATTCCCGAACATCACCTTTACAGCAACTTCTGTGAATATTGGTAAAGGTACCATCACAGGAAAATTAAAAGTAACTGATGTTACCAAAACCGTAAGTTTCCCGGTTACCGTAGCAAAATCAGGCAACTCTTATACGATTACCGGTACTGAAACTATTAAAATGAGCGATTACGGGGTTACTCCGCCTTCTTTTATGATGAATACAGTGAAAACCGGAAATGAAATTAAAATCACGGTTAATGTAACAGCCAACTAAAAATAAAATGATACTAATATATCTAAATTTTAAAAATATGAAAACTATGTTAATGAGAGCTTCAATGCTTGCAGTACTGTTCTCCGGAGTAATTAGTGCACAAGATACTACCACTTCTATGAGAGATTATTTAGCTCCTGAAAAAGCCAGCAGAAATGTATTTGAAGATCCAAAAGGAGCTTCTCCAGAATTCGATGGTGTGAAAGTTTCCGTTGGTGGCGATTTCGCTTTACAGTTCCAGTCGCTTGATCACTCTACAGAAGCACCTTCTTTAGGTACCGTAGGTACTACAACAACTCCTAACACTTTACAGGTGATGGGTAGTGATTTCAACCTTCCTACAGCGAACTTAGATTTGAATGCATACCTTGCTAAAGGGGTAAAAATGCACTTAAGAACATATCTTTCTGCACGTCACCACAACGAAGCCTGGGTTAAAGGTGGATACATCCAAATCGATGATCTTGATTTTATTAAAGAAGGTTTCGCAGCAAATATCATGAAACACGCAAGAGTAAAAGTGGGTATGGATGAAATTAACTACGGTGATTACCATTTCAGAAGAAGTGATAACGCGGAAACCATCAATAACCCATTCGTAGGAAACTTTATCATGGATAATTTCTCTACAGAAGCTTTCGGTGAAGGTTATTTATTCTATAACAACTTTATCGGTATGGTGGGTATTTCTAATGGTAAACTTAACCAGACTGCTGTAAAAGGAACCAACTGGAACTCACCTTCAGTATATGCTAAATTAGGATTCGACAAACAGATCAGCGAAGACCTCAGGGTAAGATTAACAGGATCTTTCATCCAGACTAACGGATTGTCTACAGGTGGTTATCTTTACAGTGCAGACCGTGCAGGTGGTAGATATTACTACGTGCTTTTAACTCAAAACGATTTAATGGGAACCAATAACTACGCAACCGGTAGATTCAACCCAGGATTCAAAAAAATGAAAGCTTTCCAGGTAAACCCATTCGTTAAATATCAAGGTCTTGAATTCTTTGGAGCTTACGAATATGTAACCGGTAACAAAGCGAGTGGTTTAACTGAAAGACCTACAGATGGCGATTACACACAGCTTGCAGCAGAATTGCTTTACAGATTCGGTAACAAAGAACAGTTCTATTTTGGTGGACGTTATAACTCGATCAGCGGCCAGGATGATGACGTTTCCGCAGAAAGAAAAATCGACAGATTCAATATCGCAGGTGGTTGGTTCATGACCAAAAATATCCTTGCTAAAGTAGAATATGTGAATCAGAAATACAACAACGATCCTGTTTGGGGTGCAACAAGCGCACTGAGAGGTGGTAAATTTAATGGGTTGATGTTTGAAGCAACCATAGGTTTCTAATTTTTAATATTTTTTCTGAAAAGGGATTGCTTTCAATCCCTTTTCTATCTTTAATATCATGAAAAATACAATCGCTATACTGCTCCTCATTATCTCTCCAGTAATGTTTTTCGCTCAACAAAACGGAGTGGAAATTAACGGATGGACGAATGTAAATACATTTAAATGCACCAATATTAATTTTAAAAATTCGCCCACGATTTATTCTTTTACAGGAAATCAGCTTCCGAATTTACAGTTACAGGTCAACGATTTCGACTGTAAAAACAGAATGATGACTGCGGATTTCCGTAAAACATTACATTCCGACAAATATCCGGTGCTTACCATTAAATTTTTAAATTTTACCAAAACAGGAGCCAACAGATTTTCGGCAAATGTAGAAGTAAAGATGATGACTGTTACCAGAAAGTATAATATCGAATTCAGCGAATACAAAAACAGTTTGGTAGGCAATAAGAGACTCAAATTTTCAGATTTCAATATCGTGCCTCCTAAGAAAATGGGTGGGATGGTGTATGTGAAAGACGAACTCGATTTATTGTTCAGTCTTGCGATTAAGGATTAAAAAAAATCATATTAAAGACATCAGTACTTTTTTCATCATACATGATATTTTAATGATAACTCTCCGGAAACGGGGAGTTTTTTTTATTGGTAATGCTGAAAAATGCCCCGGTCACTCGGCGTCCAAAGTGCGGCTTTTTGTCCTGCAGCTTTCAGTCCGTTGTTTGTCCACGTATTGCAGGTATTAAGAAAGCTGTAGCGGCCTCTTGCATCATAAAATGCATCGTTGTTGCCGTAAACAGCGTCTGTTTTTATAAGAATTGGTTTCCCTGTCGGATTCCTGTCGAATTTATCCCGGATGAAACCTATTAAATCTAAATACTGTTGTTGTGTTAAAGTAATTTTTTTGCAGTCTTCACCTTCCGTCATCGATTCGTAAAAAGTGCAGTGCATGGCAGATTCGCTCATCCAGAAGGCAGCTTTCACAGCGGTAGAAGGTTTTAGCTCAGCCCACGTCGGGGTGTCCAGATAAAAACCTTTATCTCCCCAACCGATCGATAAATATTTGAAATCGGTTCTTTTAGAGCGGGTATTTTCAAAGGGAATTTCTTTGCTCCAGTCCATCTCCGCCGATTTTACAGGAACCACCAAATCGGTATGAACACCGTTGGTGAGAATGTAAATATCAATATACTTAGGTTGTGTTACAGATTTTGCAGGAACTTCAATGTAAGGGATCAAAAATCCGCAGAGCAGATAAACTCCTATAATGCCGATGATGGCCCAAAATGTTTTTAGAATCGTGAGAACAAATTTCTTCATTCTCAAATGTAAAATAAATTTATCATTAAATTATTCTTTAAATATTCGTCTTTTTGAAAAATATTTTTAAATTTATTAGCGTAAATATTATCATTTATGCCAAAAAAATCTAAATCACCGAAGAAATTAAAAATTCGTGTAAAAGTAGCACCAAAAAGAACACAGAAAAGACACTGATCTTTATGGAAAATTTATTTTCCGGAAGATCATTTTTTTTTTCTTTTAACTTTTTATCAGAATTCAATTCAATCATGTGAAATCATGGTTGCAGAAGTATCTTCTCACTAATTCGGAGTTTTATTGTTCCGAAAAAGCTTTATTCACTCAAAAAATCAATATTTCTTTTCAAGCCTGCGAACTTCGTTCTTTTAACAGGAGATTTACGGAAAATTTCAGAGAATATTTCCTGTGAAAGTTCTTGCCAGTCCTGTTTTCTGTAGTTTTTGAGATGATCATTTGGTTTGAATTTTTCCTGATGATGCGGTACGGAAAACCGGTTCCAGGGGCAAACATCCTGACAGATATCGCACCCGAACATCCAGTCCTCCATCTTATTTTTAAAACTTTCAGGAATTTCGTTTTTCAGTTCAATAGTCGCGTACGAAATGCATTTGCTGCCGTCAATAATTTTATCAGAAACGATGGCCTCCGTAGGGCAGGCATCGATGCATTTTCTGCAGGTACCGCAATGATCGGTGGTTGGCTTATCTTCAGTAAGATCCAGATCGCAGATAATTTCCGCCAGAAAATAAAACGAACCACTTTGTTTGGTGATAAGGTTTGCATTTTTCCCTACCCAGCCAATTCCGGATTTTCTTGCCCAGCTTCTCTCCAGAACAGGAGCCGAATCGGTAAAAACGCGGCAATGGAAATCACCAATTTCTTCTTTCAGCTCCGCCACCATTTCCTCCAGAATTGCTTTTATAATTTCGTGATAATCCTGCCCGTAAGCATATTTTGAGATTTTAAAGGTATCAAAATCTGAAATTTTTTCCTCCGGAAAGTAATTGTAGGAAAGAGAAATTACCGATTTAGAACCTTCCACAAGTAGCGTTGGATCCAGCCTTTTGTCAAAATAATTCTCCATGTACTGCATTTGCCCGTGATAATTATTCTGAAGCCAGTTTTCGAAAGGCCTGGCATCTTCTTCCAGAAATCCCGCTTTTGAAATCCCACAGTTCTGAAAACCAAATTTTTTGGCTTTGGCTTTAATCAGTGCAGAATATTTTTGCGGTAATGTGCTCATTTTTTCTAGTGCAAAACTAACATTATTTCATAAATTTGCTGTGAATCACAGTAAGTAAATCGTAACCAAATCATTTTACATTCACCCTTAAAATTTAATTTATGTCATTAGTAGAAGTATTACAATCAAAAAACTATCATTTAATAGACGTGCGCGAACCTATGGAACTGGAAATGGACGGTCATATTGAAGAAGCACAGAATATTCCTTTAGGCGAGATTGAGGACCGTAAACAAGAGATTCTTAATCTCAGTGGAACAAAAGTCTTTTTCTGCAGAAGTGGTAACAGAAGCGGAAAAGCAATGGAATATTTCAAATCGCAGGGAATGACTGATGTTTATAACGGAGGTGGATATGCAGAGGTGAAGGCAGCTTTAGAAAGTCTTTCATAATCTTTAAAAAATTATAAATGGGCCAGGTTCTAAGACTTGGCTCATTTTTTTTTGCCAAAATGTACGTGTTTGGTAATAAATGACAGAATTTCTATCGTAAAAATATAAACGAATGTTTAAATTTTTAAGTACTGTAACGATTTGTATTTCAGTTAAATGCATATTTGGCGATCGTTTGCAAAGCGCAATGTTATTCAATTTGGCACGATTTTGACAAGTAGAATCCATGTAAAATTAAAATTTGAAATTATGAAATCAATTAAGAAAACAATCCTTGCATTAGGATTAATGACCGCAGGTTTAGTGAGTGCACAAAGTGCTGATATGAGAAACATGCTTAAAGTAGGAGTTAACGGTGGTATCGCTGTTCCTGCTGAAAATGCTGGAGGAACTGTAGGAGTAGATCTTTCTTACCAAAATTTAGTAACTCCTGGTTTCGGTTTAGGTATTGCAACTGGGTACAGCCATTTCTTTGGTAGAGAAAACGGCACCATCGATAACAACGATTTTGGAGTTGTTCCTGTAGCAGCTTTAATCAGAGTTTATCCAAAGCAGACAGGTTTCTATTTAGGAACTGATTTGGGTTACGGTTTCATCGTTGGTGATGATAAGGTAGCTGCAAACAATGCTACTGAAAGACCTGACGGTGGTTTCTACATTAAACCTGAAATCGGATACCACAACAAAGACTGGAATTTCTCCCTTCAGTATCAGAAAACATTTACAGGAGACAAAGGACAGATTGGTGATCAAAAATACAATGCCGGTGCAATCGGTGTAGGTGTTGGTTACAACATTCCTTTAGGAAAATAAAGCCTTAACGCACAGCAATTAATAAAACCTTCTTAAATTTTTTGTTTTAAGAAGGTTTTTTTTTAAGTTTTCTAAAAACTATTATTATCTTTGGTTGATACATTAAAAAGATGGAATCTAAAAATAACTTCAAATTATACCTACCCGCTCTGAATGCTGATTGTAACGCAGATATTTCGCTTGTTGTAGCTGATATTCGTCAGGACATAACCTATGTTGCGCACTACATAACCCAAAACAAAAAGGTTGCCGTGCAGAAAGAAACTGCTTATAACACAAAGGATTTTGCGTCTTTTTCGGAAATTGTCAACCGGTTTATAACTGAATATTCTATCACAAGCATTGATAAGATTGCAGTAGCGGTTCCTGGCCCTGTAATTGCCGGTAAAAGCGAACCACAGCGTCTTTCCTGGACTCTTGACGCAGAAAAAATTAAGGCTGAAACCAATGTAAACAAGGTTTATCTGATCAACGATCTGGAGGCTTCGGCTTATGGGTTGGATAATGATGATGAAAGTGGTTTTCTTACGATTCATCAGTCGGATGATTTTGTACCCGGTAATGTGGCAGTGCTTTCTCCCGGAGCCGGTTTAGGTGAGGCCGGTTTGTTCTGGGATGGTGAATGCCTGCGCCCTTTCGCAACCGAAGGCGGACACTGCGAATTTTCGCCTCGTACCAGCGATGAGGTAGAATTTTACCAGTTTCTGCAGAAAATCTACGGAATTGTAACCTGGGAATCTGTACTATCAACTTCAGGATTGTTTAATATTTACAGATTTTTGCGAGATCTAAAACAGCAAAAGCAGCCAGACTGGTTAACGAAAGAAATCGAAGCAGGAAACTTTACAGAGGCAATTATAAATGGCGCACTGGAAAAACGTGACAGAATCTGTAATATGACCATCGATACTTTTCTTATTTTCCTTGCCCGCGAAGCAAACAGTTTGGTTCTGAAACTGAAGGCAACCGGTGGTTTATATTTAACCGGCGATATTCCTGTAATGCTTCAGAAATATCTCAGCAACGATAAATTTTACAAAAACTTTATCGTAAGCGATAAAATGGAAGTTGTTCTTAAGGATATCCCGATTTATCTCGTGAAAGACCAAAAGACAATAATCAACGGAGCGGCATTGTACGCAGCGTTTTTTACAGAATAAAAATTTTTTCAAATAATATCGATATGCTGGTGAAAGTTACCGCAAAATAATACTTAAAAAATTGAAAGTTAAAGAGCAGATTTACCTGCTCTTTTTTTATTTTTACCTCATGAAAATTTACGTAATTAGTGGACTTGGTGCCGATTTCAAAGTACTCGAAAAACTGAAATTCCCAAAACATCTGGAAGTGGTTTTTCTTGATTGGTTAATGCCGGAAAGAGGCGAAAGTTTTCATCATTATGTAGAACGTATGGCCGAAAAAATCGATGATTCGCAGCCTTTTTATCTGCTCGGATATTCTTTTGGCGGAATCATGGTTCAGGAAATCGATAAAATTAAACCTGCTGAAAAAATCGTGATTCTGGGAAGCATAAAATCCGACAGGGAGAAATCACGATTCATTAAAGTTGGCGAAATCACCAAAATACCAAAATATCTTCCTGAAAATATTTTTACCGAAAAATCAGCTCTTGCCTATGCTTTTATCAGGAGGTTTTTCGATCCGAAAAATCCAAAACTGATGGATTATTTTACGGTTCGTGACCCCTATTATCTAAAATGGAGCATTGAAAAAATTGCAGAATGGAAGTTTAAAGAAAACCCAAAAGTCATTCAGATTTGTGCTGATAAAGACATCGTATTTCCAATAAAATATTCGAAACCAAACTATGTGATTGAAAACGGGACGCATCTTTTTCCGGCAACCAAGCACCGCGAAGTTTCCGAACTTTTAAGCAAAATTTTCAGCTGATTATTTTTTCAGATTTAAATCTTCGTCTTTCATCATCATCCGCAGCACCAGCCAAAGCCCAATAACAGCGGCTGTACAGAAAAAAATCATCGCCAATCCCGGATATCCCAAAATGGTAAAGGTTGATGGAATCCGCATCAGCAGGGCAGCACCAATAATCAGCGCAGCGATGATAACGCCAATTGATATTCTGTTCGCTACTTTCTGAAAACCGTCCGTCAGTCGCTGTTCATCAATCGCGTCTATTTTAATTTCAAATTCGTTATTGGCAAGTTTTTCTGTAATAATGTTAAGTCTTTCCGGCAGTTTTTCGGTGAGCTTTTTTGCTTCCAAAGCTTCTGCGAAGAAGTTGTCGGGTTTCAGTTCCTGAAGCATTTTTTTCTGCATCAGTTTTTCCACATTCCGTTCAATGGCACGCTGTAAATCGTAATCAGGAGTAAGTACCGCCACAATCTGATCCATATTCATCAGTATTTTCCCAAGAATATTAAGCTCCACCGGAAGTTTAATGCTTTTTTCCGCGGCAATTTTATTCATCTGAATCAGCAGTCTTCCTGTCTGTAAGTCTTTTGCAGTTTTGTTCTGTGAATCTAAAACGAGGCGGTTAATTTCTTTTCTGAATCCGGCAAGGTCCGCATTTTTATCGTAATCGCTCATTTTAAGCAGCGTATTGGCTGTTTCCTCTCCATTATATTTACTGATGGCAATAAGTAACTTTAAAATATTTTCGCGCAAATCCGGGCTGAACTTAGCCACCATGCCCAAATCCATGAGGGCAATTTTGTTGTCTTTGGTAAGATGAACATTTCCCGGATGTGGGTCAGCATGGGCAAATCCGTCGAAAATGATCTGTTTCAGATAAGCGGCAACCAGTTCATCAACCAACGGTTTGTAATTGGTTTCTATTCTGGAAATAGGAGAAATTGAGGTTATTTTCTGCCCGTCGATATAATCCATCGTCAGGATTTTCGAGGTAGAGTAGCCTTCAACAGGCTGAGGAATGACGATTTTAGGATACTTCCTGGTATTTTCTCCCAAGGCGATAAGGTTTTCCGCTTCTTTTACATAATCGAGCTCATTAAGCAGAATGAAACGCAATTCATCTAATATCTCATCAACCGCATATTTCTTTGCTGTTTTGCTGTGTTTTACCGCAACGTCTGTAAGCTCTTTTAAGGTATCGAGATCTTCGATGAAATTTTTTCTAACGCCCGGTCTTTGAATTTTTACAGCAACTTTCTTTCCGGAACGCAGAACCGCAAGGTGAACCTGGCCGATAGAAGCACTTGCGAGTGGCTGCACCTCGAAATTTTCAAAAGCTTTAGAAATGCGCTGCCCAATTTCTTCTTCTACAATTTTCTGAACTTCGCTGTACGGAATTTCTTCTACATCATCCTGCAACGATTCCAGTGCCTTCAGATAAGGTTCGGGAATCAGATCTGGCCGTGTGGAAAGCAACTGCCCCAACTTAACGTACGTAGGACCCATATTTTTGAGGTCTTCGGCAAGTTCCTCTGGGTTTTTGTAATCGTGTTCAGAATCATCGAAATTTTCATTGTTTAGTGCATTTTCACTTGCTGCTTTGAAAACATCGCTATTCCAGTATTTCAAAATGAACGAAATAAATTTGGTATAACTGCTGAATTTTTCGGGGATTGTAGACATAATTTATTTTTTGAAATTACCGTTACAAAAACCGTGCTTATTGGGGTTGATTTGTTTTCTGCTTTTCAAGTTTTCTGAAGTATCCTTTGAGAAAAATCTTTTGTTTCACTCACCAATTTCTACAAAAAATGATTTTAGGGGATAATTTATGCGGTCGAAAGCGAACATGCTGCACTACAAAACGATTAGTTCATCGAATTATCTCTATCGAATCTACTCATAATTTGACGAAAATAATGCATTTACGGTGCTGGTTTCTTTTTGTATTTTGGTATCGAATAAAAGGTTATTTTTGCAGCATTATGCAGTCAATAAGTGTTTTTGAAATTATCAAAGTCGGCATCGGTCCATCAAGTTCCCACACGATGGGACCTTGGAACGCGGCTGAAAGTTTTTTAAACTTAATCCGAAGAAGCCATCATATTTCTGAGGTTAAGGAAGTCTTTGTGGAATTTTTCGGTTCTCTGGCAAAAACCGGAATCGGTCACGGAACCGATATTGCCGGAATGCTTGGCCTTTCAGGTGAAAATTTTAAAATGATTGACACCACACTGATAGATTCGAAGATCGAAGACATTAAATCCTCAAACCAGATTAATCTGGGTGGAGAAAAGGTGATTCCCTTTGTTTACGGACATCATTTAATTCTCAATAAACAGCGTTCATTGGATTTTCATCCGAACGGAATGATTTTTAAAGCAGTTTTCGAAAACGGTGAAGAGATTACTCAGGATTATTATTCAATTGGCGGAGGCTTTATTGCGACTCAGGAAGAAAATTCCTATGAGACCCATTGTGTGAGAACACTTTATCCTTGCCATAATGGTGATGATCTTATGAGGAATATTCAAAAATTAGGTCTTAAAAAAATTTCAGATTTAATTTTCATGAATGAAGAATCCTGGCGCCCCAAAGAAGAAACAGAGCAGGAAGCGCTTTATATCTGGCAGCAAATTAAAGAATGCATTTATAAAGGCGTGACGAGAGAAGGTATTTTGCCGGGAGGATTAAATGTTACCCGCCGTGCAGCCGGCTTAAATCAGAAACTTCTGGGCGAAAAAAAATACAGCAACATTAACGAATGGTTTACCCATGTTGTTGAAGCTGAAGAAACATTTACAAATATCAACAAATGGGTTTCGTGCTTTGCTTTGGCGGTAAACGAGGAAAATGCCAGTTTCGGCAGAATTATTACTGCGCCAACTAATGGCGCCAGTGGTGTAATTCCTGCGGTTCTTATGTATTCTCAGGCTTTTACGGCGCACCGCACTGAAGAAGATATTATCCGTTTTCTTTTGGTAGCGGGAGAAATCGGGACTTTATTCAAAAAAAATTCAACCATATCCGCAGCGATGGGCGGTTGCCAGGCAGAAGTAGGCGTGTCATCGGCAATGGCAGCGGCCGGACTTACCGAAATCATGGGCGGAAGTCCAGGACAGGTGTTAATGGCAGCAGAAATCGCCATGGAACACCATTTGGGAATGACCTGTGATCCAATCGCCGGATTGGTTCAGATTCCGTGTATTGAAAGAAATTCGATGGGTGCGATTAAGGCAATTACCGCGGCCAATATTGCGATAGAATCTGATCCCACCAAAGCAAAAGTTTCGCTTGACCAAGTAATACAGTCGATGTGGGATACGGCACAAAGTATGAGCGACCGTTTTAAGGAAACATCAGAAGGCGGTTTGGCGATTGCAGTGAATGTGGCTGAATGTTAAGTTCAGAGAATTATTTATCTAAAATTCCGCGGATTTTATTGGCATTTCGAATGAGATCTTCCAGAAGATCGTAATTCTCTTTTTCCAGGGCTGATTTAAATTTTCGGAGCTGGGAGATATGTTCGTTCAGCACATCCAGCACATTTTCTTTATTCTGTTTAAAGATGGGGACCCACATTTCCGGATGCGATTGTGCCAGACGCACGGTACTCGAAAAACCGGTACTCGCCAATTGGAAAATGGTGTCTTCTTCGCGCTCTTTTTCTAAAACCGTATTGGCAAGCGCATAAGAAGTGATGTGCGAAATATGCGAAATATAAGCAGTGTGAATGTCGTGATCTTCCGCAGACATATAAATCAGATGCATATCCAGATTTTCTGCCGTATTTTCTACTGTTTTCAGCGCGTCTTGCGCGGAATGTTCGCGGTCACATATTACCGCTGCGCGACCTGAAAAACTTTCGGATAATGCATTCTGAGGTCCGGAATTTTCGGTTCCCCACATGGGGTGAAACGCGACGAAACGGTTTCTGTTGACGTGATTTGTTACTGAATTTACAATTCCTGATTTTGTGGAACCTGCATCCATAACGGTTTGCTGCTGTGTCACAAGATCTAGAACTTCTGGCAACAGTTTTTTTGCAGCATCAACCGGAATCGCAATAATAATTAAATCTGAATTTTTCACCGCTTTTTCAAGTGAAGCAATTTCATCGATAATCCCGAGCTTTTTCGCTTCGTGAAGGTGATTTTCGTTCTGGTCAACTCCATAAATGTGTGAAGCAAAACCTTTTGCTTTTAATTTCAGCGCCATAGAACCGCCGATTAATCCGACACCGATAATCGAAATTTTCATCTTTAAATAAGAATATTATGCGTAAGAATTATAAAACTATCTGAGTTTTTTTAGCGTATTGAACGTGTTCTGCTCCTTACATTTTTCGTAACTGATCTCAAACCTTGGATTCTTCTTTGGATAAACCAGAATGTAAGAAGGACAGGGCTTCTTTTGTGCCTCACTACGCTCGAAATCTACTTCACCATGCGTAATGATGCTGTCTTTCAGGAACTTTTCGTCAACGTTATTGAGTTTCATCTCTTCGGAAAATGTCGGACTGTAAACCATTTCCTTGGAAAGTGTCTCTGCAATCACCCGGGAATTGGGAAGATAACCGCTGCAACTTGCCCCTTTTTTATTTAGAATGAAAAATACGAGCAGTAATCCCGGAATAAGGCCGATAAGGAAGAATTTTAATTTTCTCATCTAAAAAATTAAAAGATTGATGTCATGATAAGTAAGGTCGAATCGGTCGCAGATGAGTTTTTTGGTGTGTCGGCCTTTGTACATGTAAAGCGACTGCTTCATTTCATTTTTGCGGACCAGCATATTTTCGAAACCACCCTCTTCATCGTAATTCAGAAGATAACTCAAAAAGAAATTAGAAACCGCCTTGGTCGTAGTTCGCGGCATTTTTGACGTAAGATTTGGTAAGCCACAGTGAATGACGCCGTGTTTAATGATGTAAGGATCTTCCATATCCGTTAACTCGGAGGTTTCGATTACCTTGCCATTGTCGATGGTTACGTCGATAATAACGCTCCCTTTTTTCATTTTCGAAACCATTTCTTCGGTAACGATAGGGCAGAGGCTGATTTTAGAAAGCGCACCAATTACCACATCGGCTCTTTTCAAACTTTTCGAAAGTTCCTTTGGATCAATGATTGAAGTGGGAACCCTTCCGTCAACCATCATGTGAAGTCTGCGGAGTTTTGAAAGTGAATTATCGAAAACTTTTACACTTGCTCCTAAACCTAAAGCTGCTTTTGTGGCAAACTCACCAACAATTCCGGCTCCAAGGATCACAACTTCTGTTGGGCGAACACCTGTAATTCCTCCCAGCATTAAACCGTTGGAAAGTGCAAGAAGTTCTGCGGCATAAAGAATTGAAATATTGCCTGCAATCTCACCAATCAAGCGCACGAGAGAAAGCTGCTTGTACTCATCAACAATAAATTCAAATGCGATGGCGTTAACTTTCTTTTCGGCAAGTTTTTTAAAATATTCCTGATCGCGTAAATTGATTTGAAGCGCCGAAATAAGGTAGGTGCATGGCTTTAAAAATTCAATCTCTTCAATGGTTGGAGGATTTATTTTTAGAACCAGATCCTGCTGAAAAGCTTCGCGCGGATCATGGGTGATCTGAGCGCCGGCTTCTGAATATTGCAGATCGGTGAAAAATGATCCCTCGCCGGCTCCTGATTCTACTACAATCTGGTGACCGTGTTCTACTAAAACCTGAACGGCATCAGGCGTTAGGCAAGTTCTGCGTTCATTAAGACAGGTTTCTTTCGGAACTCCGATAGCAAACTGTTTTCCTTTTTTTACCACTTCCAGTTTTTCTTCCTGCGGCATCAGTTCCTGCTCAGAAAACGGGGTGAAAATATTTGTACTGCTCATTAGTTACGATTTGCGTATACAAAGATTAAGTTATTGATAGTCGAGAAATAAAGCTACAAAGATACAATGATTTACCGACTAAAAAATAAAATTTACCTGAAAGTAACTGTCCGTTTTTCTTCGCTATTGCTAATCGTTATTTCGTGGTGAGGAAAACCTTGCAGTTCTTCTTCGTAAATTTCGGGCCATTCGATGATACAGAGTTGGGCATTATCCAGATATTCATCCATTCCGATATCGTATACTTCACCAATATTTTTCATGCGGTAAAGATCGAAGTGAAAAACCTTTCCTTTCGGTGTATGATACTCGTTTACAATGGCATATGTCGGCGAAGAAACTTCGTCTTTGCTTCCCAAATTTTTCAGGAGAAATTTGGTGAATGTTGTTTTTCCGGCGCCAAGATTTCCTTTTAAAAGCAGAATGTTATGTTTGAAATGAGGCATGATTTCATTAACCACATTTTGCCAGTCTTCAATTTTATTGATTTTAAATTCCATTGATTTTGAGTCTATTTATAGATTTCGATTTCAATTTCTCCGTTTTCGGTAACCGCGCCACGATACATTCCGGCAGTGTTGAAAGGCATTGCAATGTTTCCGTCTTTGTCTAAAGCGATTAAGCCTCCATCTCCGCCCATTTTTTCGATCTGGTCGATGGTTTCCTGAGCGGCGGTTTTAAGGTCTTTATTTTGATATTCCATTTTTGCGGCAATGGTTCTTGCAGCTGTAGAACGGATGAAAAATTCGCCCCAACCGGTTCCTGAAATCCCAACCTGAGCATTGGCGTAAGTTCCTGCTCCGATAATTGGGGAATCGCCGATCCTGCCAAACTTTTTATTGCTCATTCCACCAGTGGAAGTTCCTGCGGCGATATTTCCGTTCTTATCCAGCGCAACTGCGCCCACGGTACCGAATTTCTGATCGATGAGATAAGAATCTTCAATGCTGTTCTGTGAAATTTTCGGGGTTTTTTCGGTTTCTTTCTTTTTGAGTTTTTGTAGTCCATCCCAACGGTCTTTGGTCCAGAAATATTTTGGATCTACGATTTCGAGTCCGCTTTCTTTTGCGAAAATTTCAGCGCCGTTTCCGGACAGCATGACGTGCGCGGATTTCTGCATCACAGCAATCGCTGCTTTTATGGGATTTTTTATGGTGTGAACTCCCGCAATGGCCCCTGCAGAAAGATCTTTCCCGTACATGATGGAGGCATCGAGTTCATTTTTTCCGTCGGATGTGAAAACGGCACCTTTTCCTGCATTGAAAAGTGGCGAATCTTCCATGATCACTATTGCAGCAGCTACAGCGTCAACAGAAGAGCTTCCTTTCTTAATTTCAGCGTAACCTGCGGTCAAAGCTTCCGTAAGTTTTGCGCGGTAGGCTTTTTCTTTTTCTGCAGTCATGTTTTCGCGGGTAATGGTTCCTGCGCCGCCATGAATCACCAGAACATATTTTTTCTGTGCGGAACTGAAGATAAATGTGAATAATAACAGTAGAACGGAAAAGTTTTTCATGAGGTTAAAAATTTCATCAAAAATATGAAATTTGATGGTGACAACGATCTGGGTTGGTAAAACTTTATCATGCGCGTAAGGGATAGCAATGAAAAGCCCGGAATGCAGCAATGCGGAATGAGGACTTGTAATGAATAGCCCGACCCGGGCGGCTGGAAAAAATCGTTATTTTGATAAGCGCAGGCGAGGGTTACGCCCAAATAAATTGAAAAAACAAAAACTTATTTCCTATTTTTACCGAATGATTTCTAAAGCGACTATTGATAAAATATTTTCCACGATTCGGGTGGAAGAAATCATTGGCGAATATGTGCAACTGAAAAGAGCAGGCTCTAATTTTAAAGGGCTGAGTCCTTTTCATGAGGAAAAATCGCCGAGCTTTATCGTATCGCCAAGCAAACAGATTTGGAAAGATTTTTCGAGCGGAAAGGGTGGAACCGCCATTTCTTTCCTCATGGAAATTGAAAACTTTACCTATCCTGAAGCCCTTCGCCACGCTGCCAAGAAATACGGAATCGAAATCGAGGAAGACCGGCGGGAACTGAGCGAAGATGAAAAGAAGTCGCAAACAGACAAGGAAATTCTGTATAAAATTCATGAGATAGCCAATGATTTTTTTCAGCAGCAGCTTTTTGAAACTGAAGAAGGCAAGTCTGTAGGATATTCTTATTTTAAAGAGCGGGACCTGCGCGATGATATTATCAGGAAATTTCAGTTGGGTTATTCGCCGGAGCAGAAAGACAGTTTTACGAAGTTTGCTTTAGACAAAAATTATTCTAAAGAAATTTTAGAGAAATCAGGACTTTCGATTTTTCCGGAAAATACGCCTACGGGAGTTGACCGATTTCGGGAACGCGTGATGTTTCCGATCCACAGTTTTTCGGGCAGGGTTTTAGGTTTTGGCGGAAGAATCCTCAGAAATAATGTTAAAACCGCGAAATATCTGAATTCTCCAGAAACAGAAATCTACCATAAATCGAATGTTCTTTACGGTTTAAATCAAAGTAAACAGGCTATTTCGAAAAATAATCTGTGCCTTCTTGTGGAAGGTTATATGGATGTAATCGCCCTTCATCAGGCAGGAATTGAAAATGTAGTTTCAAGTTCGGGCACAGCGCTTACGGTGGAACAGATAAAACTCATCAAGCGTCTTACCGAAAATGTCACTATTCTTTTTGACGGTGACTCTGCCGGAATTAAGGCGAGTTTCCGCAGTATCGATATGTTGCTTTCGGAAGCGATGAACATCCGTGTTTTGCTTTTTCCTGATGGTGATGACCCGGATTCGTTTTCGAGGAAACATCCGCAGGAATTTGTGGAGAATTTCATTAAAAATGAGGCGAAAGATTTTATCGATTTCAAAGCAGAAATCTTACTGAAAGATGCCGGCAGCGATCCCATAAAAAAGGCA
Source organism: Kaistella yananensis (assembly GCF_026107505.2). Classification (NCBI taxonomy): domain Bacteria; kingdom Pseudomonadati; phylum Bacteroidota; class Flavobacteriia; order Flavobacteriales; family Weeksellaceae; genus Kaistella; species Kaistella yananensis. The sequence goes on from NZ_JAPCHZ010000004.1 coordinate 271,808, forward strand.
GAATCGATCCGCGATATCGTGAAATCAGTGGCTTTTGTTCAGAATTCGCTGAAGCAGGAAGTGTATTTAAAGGAAGTTTCAGCCAAATTCGGTATTTCAGAACAGTCACTTTTTAATGAACTCAACGTTCAGAAACAGGTTCAGAAACAACAGATTTCTCCGCAGCAGAGACAGGAAAAATCGGCTTCGGTAAAGCTGGAAAAAGTTCCTGAAGCTATTGAAAGCCTTGATCCTCTTTTAGAACTGGAAGAAAAATTGGTGAGCCATGTTCTTAATTTTGGTGATTATATTTTAAATAAGGTGAACTCGGATAACGAACCTTATCAGATATCGGTTTTGGAAGAAATTTTAAACCATCTGGAGGAAGATGATTACGAAATACAGTCGGCCGTTAATAAACTTATTGTTGATGAATTAAAGAGCGGAATCGCAAACAATAAAATTATTAAGGGAGATTTTTTCTTAACATTAATGGACCAAAATATCGTTATGAAAGTTTCGGACGCTATTTTGGAGCCTTACCAGCTAAGCAACTGGGAAAAAAGCAATATTTTCCCACCGAAATTGGGAGATAAAATCGCTGCCCAGATTGAAGATGATATTCTGATTCATAAAGGTCATTTCATTGAGAAAATTATTTATCAATACCGCAACGTTTTAAATGAACACCGAAACGATAACGAGGCAGAATATTATGAAACCATAAAAAAAATACAAACTTTAAAATCGCTTTTAGACCAAATCAACCAAACGCTGAACCGATTAGTGACAAAAGGGCATATTTTTTTTAGGGAACAGAAATTGTAATTTAAAAAAGCAGAAAATAAAAATATTAATATGGACATAAAAAAAGATTTCAGAGATTTCTCTGTAAAGCATTTAGGGAACAGCGGATTGGCAACAGACCAATATATGAGCATGTACGGACCAACGAACCTTACGCCATACATTATGGAAGAAAGACGTTTGAACGTTGCTCAAATGGACGTTTTTTCCCGTTTGATGATGGACCGAATTATTTTTCTGGGAACAGGAATCGACGATCAGGTAGCCAATATCGTAACAGCGCAGCTTTTGTTTTTAGAAAGTTCTGATGCTTCCAAAGATATCCAGATTTACATCAACTCTCCGGGCGGAAGTGTTTATGCAGGATTGGGAATTTATGATACGATGCAGATCATTAAGCCTGATGTTTCTACCATCTGTACCGGTATGGCGGCTTCTATGGGCGCAGTATTATTGGTAGCTGGTGAGAAAGGAAAGCGTTCGGCCCTGAAACACTCCAGAGTGATGATTCACCAACCTTCAGGCGGTGCACAGGGTGTAGCTTCCGATATGGAAATTAATCTGAGAGAAATGCTGAAGCTTAAAAAAGAGCTTTACGATATTATCGCAAATCATTCCGGGCAAACCTACGAATGGGTTGAAAAAGCATCAGACCGTGATTACTGGATGACTTCATCTGAAGCGAAAGAATACGGAATGGTAGATGAAGTTCTGGAAAGAAAATTAGATAAGTAAATTAAGGAATAAGGAATAAAAAAAGAACGCAATTTGCGTTCTTTTTTGTTTATCCAATTAAAATTTCATTTTAATCCCTACACCGTCACCGTTTGTAACCACAAAATATTCATTGGCAGGTTTTAAAATGAAAGCAGAATTATTTTTAATCTTTTTCATTTGAGAATTTCCTGAAATTTTCATCACTAATCCGGCACCCATTCCAGCCAATCCAATGATTAGCGGAATCGGGCTGCCTTGGGATTCAGCTTTTTGGTTTACTTCATTCACTGTTTGTCCTGAACCTGAAGATAAATTCAGAATACCACCAACCAGAAAACAGGCGCCGCCACCTACCAGAAATCCGGTACCTAACTGGCTCAGTTTTTTGGCTTTAATATAATCTGAGTTATTAATGAAATTATTTTTCGCTGAAGAACTTTCCGAAGACTGTTTTAATATCGTATGGGCAACTGCGGATTCAGCTTTTGGAAATGCGGTTTCATTAACTGTTTCTGCATCATAAATCATACTTTTTATAGAACTGTCGTAAAGAAATTCCTCTTTTCCGGTTTCAGAATTAATGAAGGTTACCTTTCCTTTTTCATAAACCAGATGAGTGTAATTTATATTTAAGTCTGTGGATGTTGTTATCGTTCCTTTGGATGAGTTTTTTGGGATTTTCACCTGCGAAAACAAAAGTCCTCCGATCAGAACCGAGGCAAGAATAATTACTTTTTTCATTTGGAAATTAAGCATTAAATCCTTCAATAATCTTCGCAAAATCTTCAATTTTTAAAGCTGCGCCACCAATCAAACCACCGTCGATATCGGGTTGAGAAAAGATTTCTTTCGCGTTATCAGGTTTCACAGAACCGCCATATAAAATCGAAATTTCGTCGGCAACTTCCTGACCGTATTTTGCAGCAATTAAACTTCTGATATGCGCGTGGATTTCCTGAGCTTGTTCAGGAGATGCAGTTTCGCCGGTTCCGATGGCCCAAACGGGTTCGTAAGCGATCACAACTTTCTTAATTTCTTCTGCAGAAAGCGTAAACAACGCAACTTCGGTCTGGTTTTTTACCACTTCTAAATGTTGTCCGGATTTTCTTTGTTCCAAAGTTTCCCCGTTGCAATAAATTGGAGTTAAACCTTTATCCAAAGCCAATTTCACTTTTCTGTTGCAGTGGGAATCGGTTTCACCGTGGTATTGTCTGCGTTCGGAATGACCGATAATTGCGCCGGTTGCATCAATGGATTCCAGCATATCAGCAGAAATTTCTCCGGTATAAGCTCCGCTTTCGTGTTCACTCATGTCCTGTGCGAAAACGCCGATTTCATCCTGCTCATACAGATCTTTAGCCATCATCAGATAAAGTGAAGGTGGCGCGATCCAGACTTCGCAGTTGGTGGCGTTATTTTTTTTGTACTCGAGTAACTGAAACATGAGTTGTTGTGCTTCAATTACATTTTTATTCATTTTCCAGTTTCCTGCAACGATATTTTTTCTCATAGTTTTTCTTTTTAATTTTCACAAAAATCCGAAATATTCGGTGATAAAAAAAATAAAGCGGAATGATTACAATCAGTCCGCTTTGGATAATTTAAGTTATTTAGTTATTCCCTCCAGTTTAAGAAGAAACGCATAGTCCCAAGCCACATCTTTCAGGTAATCGAACCTTCCTGAAGCTCCGCCATGACCATAAGCCATTTCGGTTTTAAGCAGTACGGCGTTTTTATCAGTTTTCAGATCTCTTAGTTTAGCTGCCCATTTTGCAGGCTCAAAATACTGTACCTGAGAATCGTGTAATCCTGTAGTAATCAAAATATTCGGATAATTCTTTTTCTGGATATTTTCATAAGGAGAGTAAGATTTCATGTAAAAATATGCATCCTTATTGTTTGGATTTCCCCATTCGTCGTATTCATTTGTAGTTAATGGAATGCTTTCGTCGAGCATGGTATTCACAACATCCACGAAAGGAACTTGTGCAATAACACCCTTCCAAAGCTCGGGTTTCATATTTACCACTGCACCCATCAGCAAACCACCTGCGGAACCTCCCTGTGCGTAAAGATGTTCCGGTGAAGTGTATTTTTCTTTCACTAAAAATTCTCCTGCATCAATAAAATCCGTGAAAGTATTGATTTTTTTCATCATTTTTCCGTCTTCATACCATTGTCGGCCCATTTCCTGTCCGCCGCGGATGTGTGCAATCGCAAAAGCAAAACCTCGGTCGAGCAAACTCAGTCTTGTAGAGCTGAAGGTAGCTTCCATCGAGTTTCCGTAGGAACCGTAACCGTAAAGCAACAGCGGATTTTTTCCGTTTTTCTCAAATCCTTTTTTATAAACCATAGAAATTGGGATTTTGGTTCCGTCTTTTGCGGTGGCAAAAACCCGTTCTGTGGTGTACAGGTTTTTATCATATCCGCCCAAAACTTCCTGTTGTTTCAGCAATGTTCTTTTACCAGTTACGAGATTCTGTTCATATTGCGAACTGGGTGTAATCATCGAAGTATATGCAAAACGGAAATTATCGGTATTGTATTCCGGATTGTTCATGCTTCGGATCATGTAAGTGGGTTCATCGAACTTCAGAAATTCTTTTTTCTGTGTTTTTCTGTCCTGAATGACAAGCTGCGAAAGCCCGTTCTGTCTCTCAGAAAATACAAGGAAATTTTTAAACTCATCAATTCCCAACATCAGCACATCTTTGCGGTGCGGAATTAAATCTTTCCAGTTTTCAACACCCGTTTTGTTGATGGGCGTTTCCATTACTTTGAAATTTAAAGCGTCTTTGTTGGTGGTAATCAGAAATTTATCTTCCAAAGGAGTAATGTCATATAGAACATCTTTCATCCGGGGCTGGAAAACTTTGAAACCTCCGTTAGGATTATCGGCCGGCAGATAGCGAACCTCTGAACTGGTAGTCGCTGAAGAATAAATCATGATGTATTTTTCGTTCTTCGATTTACCGACTCCAATATAGTTGGTGTTGTCTTTTTCTTCGTAAACCACCGCATCTTTTGATGGATCGGTTCCTAAAGTGTGTCTTTTAATTTTTTCAGATAAAAGGGTGACATCATTTTTAGCCGTATAAAAAATTGTTTGGTTGTCGGCAGCCCAAACTGCGTTGCCTTCGGTGTTTTTAATTCCTAAATCAGTGATTTTTCCTGTTTTTAAATCCTTTAAAAACAAACTGTACTGTCGGCGCGAAACATCATCAACCCCGAAGATTAATTTGGAATTATCGGGCGAAATGCTGAAGCCGGTGGCGGCATAATAAGCTTTTCCTTCGGCCAGTTGGTCTACATCGAGCAGAATTTCTTCCGGAGCGGAAAGGCTTCCTTTTTTGCGGCAATATTTGAAATACTGCTTGCCAGTTTCGGTGCGCGAATAGTAATAATAACCATTTTTGAAAACCGGAACACTTTCGTCTTTTTCCTTAATCCTTGCCTTCATTTCCTGATAAAGTTTGTCGCGCAGCTGTTTGGTATCCGCCATCATCGTTTCGAGGTAGGCATTTTCGGCGGTAAGGTAGTTTACAACTTTGGTAGAATCTTTTCCTTTTTTGAAATAATCGATCATCCAGTAATACGGATCGTTCACTTTTTCACCGTGAATTTCTCGGATGTGATTTTGCTTTTCGGCAATGGGAGGCTTGGCATCGGGCCAGATTTGGGCATTCATCATACACGTAATGGTAAGTAATGATGTGGTAATTGTTTTTTTCATGGCTATTTTCTGAGTTTTATGATCCTGAATTTATGACGGAAACCACATGTTTTTCAGCAACCTGTAGAAATGGTGCTCGCGCTCGGTAACTTCGTCGTCAGCTTTTATTAAAGACTTCGAGAAATGCAGAAAATCTTTTCTTTCTTTCTCTGTAGAATCATCAAAAAAGCATCGTGCATGAAACTCGAAATGGTCTTTCCACTGTTCAGGCTGCAAAACCGCAATTGCATCCAGTTCGTTATCAAGGTTCATTTTAAAAGGAAATTCTTCCGCTAAATATTCCTGAATTTTAAGACCTTCAGCGGGTGCAAATTCACCATCAACTGATGATAAGATCATTAAAAGATGGTAACCTGCGATTGATTTATTAGACTTTTGCATTGTTGATATTGTATTTAAATTTTTAAGGTTTGATATAATCGTTGGCCGGAATTTTATCCACGATTTTGCCGTTTTGTAAAATTAATACAAAAGGATTGCTTCTCGCGATTGTTTTTATCGCAGTACCGTCCATCACTGCATTTTGTATAGTTTTAAAAGTCGTAGGATTGGTAGATATTCCCAGGATTAGAGCGTCTTTTTGGGCGTTTGCTTTCGCTTCAGATTTAGTAAGAATATTTTTATCAGCCTCCATGGGTTTGTAAGAAAAAATAAGGATGGCTTTATTTGCCTTTAAAATTTCGGGGGTTAAATCAATACCCTCCACAGATTCAGGTTTGAATTTTGAAATCTCAGATTTGTATCCCTGTTTTACAATTTTAGAAGTCGTTTTTGCTTGTTCAATTTTCCATGGAGAGCCTTCTTCCCAATATTTTTTATCTGCAACATAAAGATCCTGGTTCAGTTCCACACTTTCACCGGTAGTATCATTTTTAAGGCTGTAAAAAGTTTTATATTCTGAGGGATTTTTCTCAATATTGGCTTTTTCAGTATTCAAATCCGTGCCAATTTTGTAATCGCGGAAATCGATTAAAGGTTCATGTAGAATGCCATGAAGTGTAATAAGCCCCATTGCAAGTACAAAAACTGAAAGCGCAATATACTTGGTCTGTCTTTTTGCCTGAAGCAGCTGAAACTGATTTCTGTACATGAACCAAAGCATCAGCAACCAAAACAGAAGGATTAAATCCTTCACAAAACTTTCCCACGGAGTAAAGGTAATAGCGTCACCAAAGCACCCGCAATCCGTCACTTTATTGAAATAAGCCGAATAAAAAGTCAAATATCCGAAGAACACGCAAAGCGCAATAAGTGCGGTAAGTGTAAACTTCAAACGTATTTTCAGTAAGAGCATGAAGCCTAAAATAAGTTCCAAAGCAACGACAAAAATGGCAATAGGCAAGGCCTGGCTCTCAAAAAAAGGCATGTTGAAAACCGACGGCGAAAAATATTCTTCAAGCTTAAAGGAAAAACCCACCACATCTACCGCTTTCACAAAACCGGAAGCAATAAAAATCGATGCAACAACAATTCGTAAAATATGTTTCATTTTAAATGATTTGTGGTTTAAATTTCTCTTGCTGTTCAGAAAACTTAATCAGACAGAACACTGCATAATTCAGCATGTCGAAATAATTTGCATCAATTCCTTCGGAAACCAGAGTTTCGCCGGCGTTATCCTCGATCTGTTTGGTTCTCAGTACTTTCTGATAAATTAAATCGGTGATCGAAGAAATTCTCATTTCGCGCCACGCTTCCCCGTAATCGTGGTTTTTCCGCATCATCAATTCTTTTGCTTCGTTAGCAAATCTGTCGTAAAGTGCCAGAATTTCAGCTTTATCCTGCTTAAAATCATCGGCAAACCCCTTTTCAAGCTGAATTAAACCAATGATGGAATAATTGACGATGGCAATGAAATTTTCTTCCTCGGATTCACCAACTTTCGAGATTCCTGTGGTCTGAAAATTCCTTAAACTTTTTACTTTGATGAAAATCTGGTCGGTGAGTGAAGGAGTTCTCAGCACCCGGAACGAAGCGCCGTAATCGGTGAGTTTTTTACTAAATAAATCGCGGCAAACGCGGATGACTTCGTCGAACTGTTTTGATGTTTTCTGCATAAAATTTCTAAACTTTTCAAAGATAAGAATTTTGGAGGGAAGAGGGAAGCCGAAAGTTTGAAGTTTCATCGACATATTCCTTAAATTTGCGCGTATGAAAACTCAATCTGCTAACCATAAAAATTCTCATTTTTCTATAAACTGCCGTGGAACACTGATCGATTTGTCGGTCCCGAAAGTCATGGGAATCCTCAACCTTACGCCCGATTCTTTTTCTGATGGCGGAAAATTCAATGAAGAAAAAGAAGCTTTGAAACAGGCTGAAAAAATGCTGAAAGAAGGCGCAGAAATTATTGACATCGGTCCGCAGTCTACAAGACCTAATGCACAGTTTTTGTCGGCTCAGGAAGAGATTTCACGGATTGGAAACATGATTTCTCTGATAAAAAAAGAATTTCCTGAAACCTTAATTTCCCTCGATACTTTTTATGCAGAAACCGTAAAATTCGGTTTTAATGAAGGTTTAGATATTATCAACGATATTTCCGGCGGAATGTTTGATGAGAAAATGGTCGAAACTGTTGGAAAAACCGGACTTCCTTACATTCTGATGCACGTAAATCCGACTTACCAATCGATGCATGAAAAAATAATTGAAGACGACATCATCTTAAACATCAATCAATATTTTTCAGAAAAAATATTGGGATTAAAGAAGTTTGGGGTGAAAGATATTATTCTGGATCCGGGCTTCGGATTCGGAAAAACAGTCGAGCAACAGCTTCAGATGATTGATGAGCTTCAGTACATCGGTTTTGGAAAACATCCGTTGCTGGTTGGTATTTCCAGAAAATCTTTTATTTATAAACCGTTAGGAAAACAGCCGCTCGAAATTAATGAAGAGACGCAGAAACTTCATTTTCAAATGCTCGAAAAAGGAGCCAAAATACTCCGTGTACATGATGTTGCCCAGGCGAAAAAAACGGTTGATGAATTCCTGAAAATTAATTAAGGCTGGAGAGTTTTTCGGCGTATTCTTTTGCAAACTGTTCGCGGTCTTTGTTAAGTTGTTCGAGGTTTTTAGGCAAAATATAATTGAAAAGTATTTTTTCTTCGTCATCTAAAAAGATAAGTTCTTTTTCTTCGCCATCGATCATCTGTGCAAAGATTTCCCACATTGAAGTGTCTTTCATTTTCAGCAGTTCGAAAAACTGAGATGCTTTGATCTGAATAATTTTCATGATTAATCCTGATTTTTATTGCTGCAAAAATAGTGTTTTACAACGCTTCCCGCGTAAGCGATGGGAGAGGAAATCCTTTTTTTGTTGCGGCGGCGAAGCCGCCGCAACAAAAAAAGATTGTAACGGACGTAGCGACCCGAGTCGTGGGAAAAGCATTGGCGAGGGTTACGCCCAAATTAAAATCCTAAGAAATTGAATTTCAGCTGAACTGCAAAATTTTCTTTAAACGGTAAAGTCGAGTAGTGACCAACCCTGTAGAAAAAACCAAGATTGAAAGGCGTGCCGAGAAAATGATTGCTCTCGAGCCCGATTTCCTGATAAAGATGATCGAGTTTCTGGAATTCGAAACCGTGATACTCAGGATTTTTCATGTCGCCAATAATTCCGCGGTACACCACATCGAAACTCGAGGTGTTTTTTCCAAAAGTTTTGAAATACCACGGAATCCTGTGCGTAAAGTAGAATCCGGCAAACTTGTCGTTATAATATTTTCCGCCCTCCATGGTTGCAAAACCGAGGAAAGACGTGAGATTGAAGTTAAAACTGTCTTTCCCGCTGCCCAAACCATTCATCGCGAAATGATGCCAAATGGGTGCGTCGCCAGTGAGTAATCCTCCGTAAACCCGGATTCCGGTAACGCCTGCTTTTGTCTTAAAATTATGCTGTGCAAGTGCATCCCACCGGCTGTATTTGAAATCGCCTCCAAGAGCCTGCATTCCCTGTTCGTAATTGATGTAAAACTCCGGAAAGCTTTGCTCGTAAGTAAATTTTCCGGAAGGCGTCATGATGTTTTTAGATTTTGGCGCATATTTCAGGGTGATTTTGGAAGCGAAATTTTCAAATTTCTGTCCGAGATTCATGAAATTATAATCGAAAGTGGTTTCTTCAATATCTTTTTTAGCCGAAATATTGAATGTTAAAGCATTGCTTAAATCATTTTCAAAGGCGATTTTAAAACCTTCGTAACGGTAAAACCTGTCGTTTTTAAGATCGATTCCGGAGTTCATGATTTTCATTTTGAAATTCCAGAGATTTTCGCTGAAACGTCCTGCAGCCATTACATCATTATAATATTCTGCGCGGAAAAACGAGTTTTTGTTCAGTGTTGTTTTTACATCGATTCCGGCACCGTACTTCCAGCCTTCGTCTTTGAAACCGTATGCAAGGTACGCATCTGGCGAGAGATAAGGATGGAAGCGTTCATTTAGTTTGGCGGCAATTCCTAACCGCGCTCCTTCGTATTTATTATATTTAAGAAGCTGCGCTGCATCCAGATCTACTTTGCCAAGCCTGAGTTTTCCTTTGATTAATCCCGTGAATGCGTTTAATTTCTGGTCGAGTTTGTATTTTTTACCTACACTGTCGATTTTTTCGTAGGTTATTTTTTCGCGGGCGCTTAACGAATCTGTACGGAATGTATCCAAAATTTTACCGTCGGAATTTTTCACGCTCATGGTGTAGCCTGCGAAATCTTTTTTGTTTTCACTGATTTGGGTTTTAAAATCGAAATAATCGGCAACCATAAAGACATAATTCCCAAATTTCTGAAGGTTTTTGTTTACAGAATCTTTGTCCTTTTTTTCATCGGTTTTTGTGTTGCCGAAAACCGTGGAACCCATTTTTATCTTCAAATTTTCTTTGCTGAGAAACCATTTGTTATCAATCGGTTTCCAGATGCTGGTGATGCTTCCTTCACTTTTTTTCTTGCTGTTGCTTTCAATTTTTTTTAGCCCAAAAGTTTGGGTGTCAACATACAGGTAACCATTGAATTTTCGTTTATTCACCGGCTGTTTGTAATCAACCTGCCGGAATCGGATAACATAATTCTGTCGTCCTTCAATTTCGATGGTATCTGTTAAAAAGAAGCGGTAAAGTGTGCGGTTTTCTTCGCGTATTTCTCTTGGGATTCGGTTTCTGTTGGAGCGCAGGGTCATCATTTCATAAATCGGCTCTTTCAGCCCTGCAACGCGGTTGTCGAGAATATTAATTTTTTCACCATATTTTTTAGAGAATAGAAATTCGGATGCTCTTTCCCACAGGAAAAGTTTACTCGAACTCATCAGTTTCATCACATTTACACTTTCTGTGGAGTCCTTTTTCTTCTCTGCAGTCTGTATTTTTTCAGGAAGTTTTTTTAAAGAATCAAGTCTTTTTTCGAGATAGGCATTGTAATGTTTGATGCTGTCTTCATCAATATCTAAAGAAATCTTTTCGTATGATTTAAAAGAGTAGGAGTCCAGGCTTTGGGGGGAATTGTTCTGGTAGTTGTCATTTACTTTCTGAAGAATTTCCAGGGCTAAAGGATCGCTTTTGTCATTAATAACCACGGCTTCAATCGACTGGGTTTTCGGATCTGTTTTTGAAAGCGCGATTTCCATCACCTGATCCACAACAGCTTCATCTTCATAATAACCAGGAGCTTCTACATCCACTTTCTTACATTTTGTGCGGAACTGAAGAACGCCTTGCGCATTGGTTTTTCCTAAAATTTTCTTGTTGCAGGAAACTGTTGCATTAGTAATTGGCGTGCCTTCACCGGCTTTCAGAACGGTAATTTTCGACTGTGCGGCAACGTTCAGAAAAAGAAACGATAAAAGGAAGGATAGAAGTTTATTCATGAAAACAAAAGTATTTAATTTTTTTAGATATTCGGAAAGTTATATTCGCTGGTAATGTATAATTTAAAAAGTAATGCTGTCGGTAAAATAATTTGTAATTTAGTTCGATGAAAAATATAGTTACATTCGCTGTTTTACTACTGCCTTTCGCCCTTTTTTCGCAGCAGAAAGCTTTAACTGAAGAGGGTAAGGAGGTCGTACTTTTTGATAACGGAACCTGGAAGTTTGTAAATGAAAGCGACGCAAAAGTTCTGGAAACAATCGTTACCAACAATGATGTGTTTGAAAAACCCAAAACCGCAAGTTTCTTGATCAAAAGTAAAAAAATGGATGTAGGCGTATATTTCGATCCTAAAAAATGGAAACTTGCCACACAGAATATCAGTCCGCATGTAGAATATTTCTTTGCTGAAAGAAACAGTAACGATGGATATTTTGGTTTTATGATTACTGAAAAAGTGCAGATCGCCACTTTGAAAAACCTGAAGGATCTTATCATCGAAAATGTTAACAGGAATGTAGATTATTTCCGCTTAAAAGAATCGGAATACCGTACTGTAAACGGAATGAAAGTACTCTACATTCGCTACGCAGCCAATACAAAAGGTATGGATTTCGAGTATGCCGGAAATTATTCTATCAACAGCGACGGTTATGCCGGCGTGGTAGGATTCGCTTCGCAGAAGGTTTTTGAACAGAGTTTCGGTGCTGTTCAGGAACTGATAAACGGAATTTCAGTTACTCCAAAAGAAGATATTAAAGAGACTGTGGAATATAAATCTCCGCCACCACCAATGATTTCAAAGTAAACGTTAAGAGATCCGGCTCCACTTGTTTTTTCCTTTATAAAGTTTAAGGTAGTAGTTCTTTAAACCGGCATTTTCCGGATTCTGAAGATGCGGGTCTTTTTTCAGAAGATGGTCTACTGCGGCTTTAGAAGCTTTAATGATTTTTCCGTCGGCGGTTAAATCGAGTTTTTTAAAATCTACAACGCCGCTTTGCTGTGTTCCCAAAATATCACCTGGACCGCGCAATTGCATATCGACTTCAGAAATTTTAAACCCATCGTTGGTTTCTGTCATTGTTTTAATCCGCGTCCGGCTTTCTGTAGAAAGTTTATCCGAAGTCATGAGAATACAGAAGCTTTGTTCAGCACCACGTCCGACTCTCCCACGCAGCTGGTGAAGTTGCGAAAGACCGAATCTTTCAGCACTTTCAATAATCATTACCGATGCATTCGGGACATTTACTCCGACTTCAATTACCGTTGTCGCCACCATAATTTCGGCTTTTCCGGAAGCGAAATAACTCATTGCAGCTTCTTTTTCAGCGGGTTTCATCCTGCCGTGGAGCATCGTGACATTTTTTCCTTCGAAAAACGCGACAATATGGTCGAAATTTTCCATCAGATTTTTATAATCGAGTGTTTCAGATTCTTCAATTAAAGGATAAACGAAGTAAATCTGTCTTCCTTTTTCAATTTCATCTTTCGCAAAACGGAAGACCGAAAGCCTGTCTTTTTCCCGTCTGTGAGCGGTAATGATGGGTTTTCTGCCCACCGGCATTTCATCGATTACGGAAACATCAAGATCACTGTAAAAACTCATTGCCAAAGTTCTGGGAATCGGTGTTGCAGTCATCACCAGAATATGCGGTGGAATTTTATTTTTTGCCCAAAGTTTTGCCCGCTGCGCAACACCAAACCGGTGCTGTTCATCAATAATAGCAAGACCAAGATTTTTGAACTGAACAATATCTTCGAGTACTGCGTGGGTTCCTACAAGAATTGAAAGTTCACCACTAAGCAGTTCCGCGTGAATGATCTTTCTTTCTGCAGTTTTTGTGGAACCGGTGAGAAGCCGCACATTAATGTCTGTATTTACGAGCAGTTCTCTAATGGAATTGAAGTGTTGCTGCGCAAGAATTTCTGTAGGAGCCATCATGCAGCTCTGGAAACCGTTGTCCATTGCTATCAGCATGGCAAGAAGCGCAACCATTGTTTTTCCCGAACCTACGTCACCCTGCAAAAGACGGTTCATCTGGATTGGTTTTTTCATGTCGGTGCGTATTTCCTTCAGCACTCTTTTTTGGGCGTTTGTTAGTTCAAAAGGCAGGTTGTGACTGTAAAATTTATTGAAGTTTTCACCGATTTTAGGGAATGGATTTCCTATGACAGATATTTTCTGATATTGTTTTTTTAATCCGTAACCCAGCTGAAAAAAGAAGGCTTCCTCGAACTTCAGTCTGCGGTTTGCGTGTTCGAAATGATGAAAATCTTTAGGGAAATGAATATGATAAAAAGCGGGAATTCTGCCGATTAATTTTAATGATTTTATTAAAGAATCAGGCATATTTTCCTGCATTAACGATGGTAAATTAAGCGTGATTTCTGAAAGAACCGTTTGGAAAAATTTATTGTTGATCCCTCTTTTTGCGAGTTTTTCACTGCCAGGATAAATAGGCAATAGTGAACCCGAAAGCGCTTTTTTTTCATCCGTTTCAATTTCCGGATGTGCCATTGAAAAGATCCCGTTAAATAAACTCACCTTTCCGAAAATAAAGATTTCCCTGTTCAGCGGGATCTGCTCTTTCATCCATTTTGAATAACGGAACCAAACGAGTTCTAATGTTCCTGTCTGATCACGGAATTTGGCTGACATCCGGTTTTTTCCATTACCGTAAGATATTTCCTGAATTTCAGTGATTTTTCCTTTCAGTTGAATGTCGGCTTCGGGTTCTTCAGCAAGATCGCCAATATTGTAAATTTTACTTTTATCAATGTAGCGCAACGGATAAAAAGTGAGTAAATCCTCCACAGTGGAAATTCCCAAGACATTTTTAATGAATTTGGCTCGTTCAGGACCGATTCCTTTTAAGAATTCTATGGAAGTTTCTAATGTCAGATCTTAATTTTTTTTCTCTTTTGAGGATTGAGATGTTCGTTGGCGAGCGAATTTCGGTAAAATAAAAAAGACTTCCAAAAAATTTCTGAAAGTCTTTAATCTTCAATATCTAAATCAGTTTTTAATGCTCGATCTAAATTTTTTTTGATAATTTTCCCACTGCTCACGCGTTGTAATCTTTTTATAGTCGTCGTTCGCGATAAACTGAATGTAGGGCTCCAGTTCTTTTGCCGTGAGCGCACCCTGCAGAATGGTAATCGGCATGCTTTGCTCATCCAGAAAAACCGTTGTGGGAACAGCAACAACATTCATAAACTTGGTGAATTCGTGCATTGAATTTTTTCTTTTTCCGGTTTCGAATCCTGGATTTGAAAATGTTCTGCCAAAAAGAGTAATATTTTCTTTATTTTCTGCATCAAACTTTACGGCGTAGTAATTCTCCTTAAGAGATTTTGCGATGACGGGGTGATTAAAGGTTTCTTTTTCCATGATTTTACATGGGCCGCACCAGTCTGCATAAAAATCGATCAGAATTTTTTTTGGCGTTGTTTTCTGTGCTTCCACCGCTTCTTCGAGCGTCATCCACTTAACCTGTGCTGAGGCAAAAGAAATGGCTAAAACGAAAAATAAAAAGTTTAATTTTTTCATCAGTGGTTTGATTGAAAATATAGAGGTTTGTTAAAGCACTATCTCACTTCCTGCATTAGTTTTTTCACGAGCGGTGAGATAATGATGAGTACAACACCCGCGATTACGGCATAAAGCCCTAACTGTTTGTAACCCTCTGTATAGGCTAAAAGTGCATCCATATTGGTGGAACCTTCTTTGGCGGTTGCCATGTTTGCACCGATAATTCCGGCTACATACTGCCCGTAAGCGGAAGCAAGGAACCACATTCCCATCATCATTCCCTGCAGTTTTTCGGTGGAAAGTTTGGTCATGATTGAAAGTCCGATCGGAGACAAACATAATTCCCCAAAAGTTATCACAAGCAATGCGATGGTAAAAATATTTAAAGAAGTAACTCCTTGCAAATCAGCAAAAAATCTGGTAGCAAATAATACGTAATATCCTAAACCGAGGAATATAAAACCGAGTCCGAACTTAATAATCGTGTTTGGTTCCAGTCTCTTTTTACTTAGCCAAATCCAGAACAGTCCGACAAGTGGGGCAAGAAAAATAATGAAAAATGCACCTCCGGAATTGTTTACTCCGTTAGGATCCAAGCCAAGCAAATCTTTATTCAGATTATTTGCTGCGAAAATACTTAAGGAACCTCCCGACTGCTCATAAATTCCCCAAAATATAATAGAAAATATAATGAAAACGAGGGCTGCAATTAGCTTTTTTCTTTCTGCAACATTCACTTTCGTCATTTCATAAAACAGGTAAATAAGGGTCAACGGACCGACGGTCCACATAAAATAATCGGTGTATTGCGGCACAGAAACCATGGTCATAATCAACGGAACAAAAACTAAAGTAAGAGCGTAAACTCCGTAAACTTTCCATTTTTCCATAGAAACTACAGTTCCGTCTGCAAGTTTTCGCTCGGGCATCAGACCAATAGGACCTAAACTTCGCTGGGTGAAAACAAAATTGATCAAGCTGATTACCATTACGATTGCTGCTAAACCAAATGCAACATTCCATCTTTTATCTTCAGGAATAAAACCTGAAAGCATTTCGCCTTTTCCAATCGCGATACACAAATATCCGCCGAGCAGGGCACCAAGGTTAATTCCTGCATAAAACAGCGAAAAACCAGCGTCGGTACGGGAATCTCCGGCTTTGTAAAGTTTCCCAACCATGGTTGATATATTAGGTTTAAAGAATCCGGTTCCTACCACGGTGAAAGAGATTCCGAGAAAGAAAAAATCATGAGGATTAGTCGCGAGAATCAAACTCCCTACAATCATTAAAACCCCACCCCAGAACAGGGATTTACGGAAACCAAGGATTTTATCCGCAAAAAGACCACCTACAAAAGTGAATGCATACACAAATGCCTGGGTTGCCCCGTATTGAAGATTTGCCTGCTCGTCACCGAATTTCAACTGAGAAATCATGAAGAAAACGAGCATTCCGCGCATTCCGTAGAAGCAGAATCGTTCCCACATTTCCGAGAAAAAAAGTGACCAGATTTGTTTGGGATATTTTCCTTTGAAATCCTGAATTTGTTCTAACGTAAGATTCATTTTAGAATAATTTTTAACGAAAATAGAAAAAACCACCGAATAATCGGTGGTTTAGTATAATTAAATGCGCTTAGTTCTAGTTTACTCCGTGCATTTTTTTCTCTAACCAACGGCTCATTGCAAACAAAATTAAAGCGGCAGCTCCACACATCACAATAAATACAAGGAAGAAATCGAAAAGGTTGGTGATTTCAAATCCTAAGAAATAAGTGATTTTCGCGCCTTGGCCCTCTTCACCACTTCCTGGAATTAGTGCTGATAAAGTTCCTGCAAATTTGTTTGCAGCAGCATTAGCCAGGAACCATGTTCCCATTAACAGAGACGAGAAACGCAGTGGTGAAAGTTTTGACACCATTGAAAGTCCGATTGGTGAAAGACAAAGTTCACCCATTGTGTGAATTACATAAAGTGCGATCAACCAGAACATGGAAACTTTGTCCATCATTCCCAGACCGTAAACAGCAAATGCAATAACGACGTATCCTAAAGAAATCAATGCAAGACCAAGGGCCATTTTCTTTGGCGAAGATGGCTCCATACCGCGGTTTCCGAGACGTAACCACATTGAAGAGAACAATGGTGCAAGTATGATAATGGCCAGCGGGTTTACTGACTGGAAGTAACTGGCAGGCATTTCCCAACCGAAAATTGTTCTGTCGGTCTGTCTGTCAGCAAAAATTGTAAGTGAAGCTCCGGCCTGCTCAAATGCTCCCCAAAAGAATATAACAAAGAATGCGAGGATAAAAATCACCATTATTCTTTCACGTTCTTCTTTAGTCAAAGATTTATCGGTAAGAACAATTAATGGCATCACAATCATAGCGCCATAAATGAGGTATCCGATAATATCCAAATCGCTTTGGAACATGGTTTTAAAGTTCATTAAGAAGAAAATAATTGCAATTGAGCCTAAAACCATTCCAAGCTGTGCAATACCAAATTTATTGGTTGGCATCCCGATTGGCTTGTTCTCGTTATCTACAAGCAGTTTGTTTTTTTGAAGCATAAAGGTTATCAAACCGATGACCATCCCAATACCTGCCGCCAGGAAGCCCCATTTGAAGTCAATTTTTTCAGCCAGCGTACCAGAAATAAGCGGTGCGAAGAAAGCTCCCAGGTTGATCCCCATGTAGAAAATGGTAAATGCAGAATCCACCCTGCGGTCTCCTTTCGGATAAAGCTGGCCCACCATCGTTGAAATGTTTGGTTTGAAAAAACCGTTCCCAATGATCAACATGGTAAGACCAATCCACATCAGCGTAATTGCTGAACTGCCTGAAGTGGAAGCACTGAAAAACATTACAAACTGCCCAAGTGCCATAAGTACACCACCAATTTCTATACTTCTTCTGTTACCCAGAAAACGGTCTGCAAGATAACCACCCAGAAGCGGCGTAAGATATACCAGCCCGGTATAACTTCCGTAGATTTGTGAAGCTTCTGCATCATCCATTAAAAGCATTTTCGTCATGTATAAAACGAAAATCGCACGCATACCGTAATAAGAGAAACGTTCCCACATTTCTGTCATAAACAAAAGATAGAGTCCTTTCGGGTGCCCTTTTTGCTCTGCTGTGTCCATATTTTTTTATTTGTTAATAATTGTTAATGAGCAAATATAGTTTTTTTTCTTTTTCAAGGGCTGAAAATTTGAGTTTTTAAAACAGAAAAGTGCCGAATTTCTCCGGCACTTTAAAAACATTGATAAAGAATGGTTTAGTTCACTCCTTTTTCTTTCATGATTTTATTCAATCTTTTCAGAATAGATAAACCAAGAAGGGTAGCGAGAAGCAATAAACCGAAATTTACGATAAAGAAATTAGCCTTGTTCTCATAATCGTACCAGAAACTAGCCAACACTCCCGATAATTTATTACCAATCGAGGTCGAAAGGAAAAATCCTCCCATCATCAGGGCAGTAAGTCTCGGTGGAGATAATTTAGAAACTAAAGACAATCCCATTGGTGAAAGACAAAGTTCGCCGACTGTAATTACCCCATAAGCAGCTACAAGCCACAGTGCAGAAACTTTGAATGCGCCATTATCTCCGGCATACACGGCTCCAACCATCACTAAACACGAGAGTGCAGAAATGAAGAGACCCAATACAATTTTAGCGGGTGTTGTAGGTTCCTTGCCACGTTTTCTTAAGAACATAAAGAAACCAACAACAACAGGCGTTAACACAATTACCCAGAATGGATTCACAGATTGGAACAATTCGGTGTTATAAAGATAAACTTTACCTTCAGGGTTAGCTTCCATAGCTGCTTTCTTCTCAGAAACTTCGTTGCGGAAATAGATGTCTTTTCCCTGTTCTTTTACCGGATTGCCAGCTTCGTCTTTTTGAGCCTGGTATTGGTCATCGTAAACATTTACCTCTTTTGAGGTATAATCTTTAGTTTCAACCAGATAAATGGCTTCCAGAGGTTTTTCAGCTACTGCAGGCACGCTTCTGTCGGTATAATAATTTGCCCATCTCGTTAGAGCGGTTCCATTTTGTTTGAAAACTGCCCAGAACATTAAACTTACCGCAAATATTGCCAGCAAAGCACCAATCGGTCTTTTATCATCTGAATTTGCTTTCACGTAAAGCATCACATAAAAGTAAACTACAGGCAAACATGCGAAGATAAAGGCATCGGTAGAATCACTTCCGAAGATATTTCCCGGAATAACCCAACCAATAATTCCCGCTATAATTGCAGGTACAAAAACTTTAACCAAAACATCAGAAATTTTGGTATCACCTGCCTGAACGGGTTTCATAACGTTGGCTTTCAATATATGCTTTCTTCCCAAAGAGAAAATAAGCAAACCAATGAACATCCCAACTCCGGCGGTGATAAATGCTTCGCCCCAACCGAATTTATTCCTCATAAATGCGGCGATTATGTTACATGCAAAGGCTCCGATGTTGATTCCCATGTAGAAAATGTTATAACCAGCATCTTTATTGAGTTTATATGGTTCTTCTTCGTAAAGATTCCCAAGAAGGGTAGAGATACTTGGTTTGAAAAATCCGTTTCCTAAAATAATTAGCGCCATTGATGTATAAAACATCGGAATTTCCTTAAAAACTCCTAAACCGATATAACCCAGTCCCATCAAGGCTCCACCGATATAAATCGCTTTGATATAGCCCAAAACGCGGTCGGCCAGAAACCCGCCGAGAAATGGGGTCAGATACGTGAGGGCAATGAAGGTTCCAAAGATATCATCTGCATTTTTGTCATTAAAAGCCAGTCCGCCGGTATCTGTAGGATCGATCATATACAGAACGAAAATTCCGAGGATCAGATAATATCCGAACCTTTCCCACATTTCTGTGAAGAAAAGATAGGGTAAGCCTTTAGGGTGTTTGTTTGTGCTTGTCGCCATTTTTAAATATTAAGAGTTTATAAATTTTCTAGGATGAAATCTGTCATTTTCTGATAAAGTTGTGGTCTGGTCTGCCCACCGAAAATGCCGTGATTTTTGTCGGGATACGCCATAAATTCAAACTGTTTTTTGTTCTGAATCAAAGCTTCTGCAAATTCCATTGAATTCTGAAAATGTACGTTATCATCTGCGGTCCCGTGAATAAGCAGGAAATTCCCCTTCAGTAAATTTGCGTATTCTGTTGGTGAATTTTCGTCGTATCCTTTAGGATTTTCCTGTGGAGTTCTCAAGAATCTTTCGGTGTACACGGTGTCGTAATACCTCCAGTTGGTTACAGGTGCTACCGCAATTCCGGCTTTGAAAACGTCTGCACCTTTAGTCAATGCTAAACTTGCCATGTAACCACCATAACTCCAGCCGAAAATTCCGATTCTGGATTTGTCGATATAAGTTTGTTTTCCGAACCATTTTGCAGCTGCAATCTGGTCTTCAATTTCGTATTTGCCAAGGTTCATGTAGGTTGATTTCTTATATTTTGTGCCTTTGTAGCCGGTTCCGCGACCATCTACACAAACAACGATATAGCCTTTCTGTACCAAATGATTAAACCATAATCCATTGCCTGCATCCCAGGAATTTGATACACTCTGCGATCCCGGACCGGAATACTGGAACATAAAGAGCGGATATTTTTTGCTTGGATCAAAATCTTTCGGTTTCAGCATCCAGGCATTCATTTGGTCGCCAGCTTCGTTCGGAACCGTGAAGAATTCTTTGGTAACCATGTTATCTGCCTGAAGTTTCTGCAGCAATTCGTTGTTGTTCTGAAGTTCTTTGATGGTTTTCCCGTTTCCGTCTTTTAAAACATAGGTGAAAGGTTTTGCCGCTGTGGAAGAAGTTTCAATAAAATAATTGTAATTCCCACTGAAACTTGCCCTGTTATTTCCTTCGGAATTAGAAATAAGTGTAGATTTTCCGTTCTGGATATTTACTTTAGAAACTACTTTATTAATGCTTCCTTTTTCGGTGGTTTGAATAAGAACTTCTTTAGTTTTTGGGTTATAACCATAATAATCAGTTACTTCCCAGTTTCCTTTGGTGATTTGTTTTTTCAGTTTTCCGTTTTGGTCGTACCAATAAAGGTGACGGTTTCCGTCTCTTTCAGAACCCCAGATAAATGAGTTGTCATCTAAAAATTCAAGCGTAACATTATCTGTATCCACCCATTTTTCATCGGTTTCTGTAAATAATTTCTGAACGTTTCCTGTCTTTGTATTTACTTTCAGAATATCAGAAGCGTTTTGAGTTCTAGCAGAAGTAATCAGAATAATTTCATCTGCTTTCGCTGTTTTGTACACATTAGGGATGTAGTAATTTTTGAATGCCGATAAATTCAGCGCAGTCGTTTTTCCGGAATCCAAACGGAAAAGCTGTGCAGAAACGACAGAGTTTTTTTCGCCCGCTTTCGGATATTTAAAACGCATTTCCGATGGGTAAAGCTGCTTGCCGTAAATCGGAATATACATTTCCGGAACTTCGGTTTCATCGGACTTCACAAATACAATGGCATCAGAGTTTTTCGTCCATTCATAAAGTTTTGCGTGCCCGAATTCTTCTTCATAAACCCAGTCTGCAAGACCGTTCAGGATATGATTTTTCTTTCCGTCACTGGTAATCTGGGTGATTTTACCAGAACTTAAATCCTGATAAAATAAGTTATTTTCTGCAATAAAAGCCACTTTAGTTCCGTCTGGAGAAAAAGTTGGCTCCTGAACGAAGTTGCCATTATTCAGGTTGATTATTTTGCCTGATTTTAAATCTTTAACATCAAATTTTCCAAGAAATGAATGTCGGTAAATGGGTTCGCTTTCTTTGAGCAGTAAAATTTTAGATTCATCATCACTAAAAATGTAAGACTCAAATCTGCCGTCTACCACATTGCCCTCTTTTTGGGATGTTTTGTAAGAATATTTAGCGATTCCAGTTGGTTCGATAACCACATAATTTTCGCCGTTTTTCAGGGAAGCGATTCCTGAGATTCCTTTGCCACGGTAATATCCGGAATAAATTTTGTCCAGCGTGATTTCCTGTGAGAAAATCATTACGGATGAAAGGATTGCCAAGGATAAAAAGATTTTTTTCATGAATAAAATTTGATAAGATTTCAAAGATAACAATTTTATTAAAAACGGTGTTAAAAGTTGAATTTTACACCGTCTTGGCAAAATTACTGGGCTCGGATTATCAATTTAAAAACACAGATCATGGAAACCTTCAATTCAGAAAAATTAAGCAGTTACCAAATAGATCATCAAAAATTGGTGACAGGTTTGCGACCTATACAGATGCCGAAAGTTACGCAGCAAAATTTGGCGGAAAGGTAGTGGAAATTGGTTTCAGAGACGGTAATGATAATCCTGAAATCACAAGTGATGGTAGACTTATCGAAAAAAACCTGCATTATTTTGTAGATGCAGAACCCAAATACAAAATTATTCACTCTTCAGATACGGGATTCAGGCACTATCTGAAACCCGCAAAAGTGTACGAAATCGCTGTGTTGCTGCCACTATCTTAAAATTAAAATGGAATTGGTAATAATCCATTGTTATTTAATGCGTTATTTATTTGTTTTTTCATCAGTTTTCGTTTGAAAACCAATAGATTTACGTGGAGTTTCTACAACCTTATAAGACTCAAGTTCAATTTTTAAAGCAGCGATTCTTTTAGGGAAATCATCGTAATTATTTACGGACACATCGCTGATAAACTGTGCGACCTGGTTTAGGTATTCTTCGGTAAGCTTCGCTGAAGCATCGCGTCTGGCAGCGTTCAGCAGTTTACTGTCGATCTTTATATTTTCAGAATTATCTTTTAAGTACTGATTTCTGATTCGTTTTTTTAAACTTTGCGTAAAATCTACGATCATTGTATTCGAAAAAACTTTCATTTTAGATGATATATCTTCCCAAAACGGGAGATGATCTGCATTGTTTGCAGTTAATATTTTCATCAGAAGCGCATCTTTTGCAAGATTTTCGGTCATAAAATATAAAATCATTTCCGAACGTTCCCGGGAATTGGGCGGAAATACAGGAATTACCACATCGAATCTGCCCGGAGCAAGAATGTCTTTGTCGATATCAGCAACAGAATTAGCGGAACCTACCATCAGCAAATCCTCTTCTTCGAACCTGCTAATATAATTCAGAACAATTTCTTTAGTTTCTTCGTCGCAGGATAAAACCGTTTTTTTCTCACTTCTTTCACGCATAATATCATCAAAATCTTCCATGAAGAGGAGAGTTTTTTCTTCCTTAAGCATCTGAATCAGAAAATCATTAAAGTTTGTTTTGAGGCCGTCAACAAAGGAAGTGCCGAGATAATATTTTTTTATTTCTTTAAACTGGTAACCAATAATTTCAGCGATTTTATTGGCCCAGAAAATTTTTCCGCTTCCCGGCGGGCCGTAAAGAATGATGCCTGCAGGTTTATGAATTCCCCAATCGGTAAGTGGAGTATTGTTGATAAAAGGATCTAATTCTTTTGAAATATGAAAAAAAAGATCCCGATAGCCAATGAAATCCCGCTCTTTTAAGCTTGTTTTTTTTCCGAAGTAATTGTAAACAAACTCGTAATTGCCGCCTAACTTATGATCGATTCCGAAACTTGAGACAGATGATTTGTACATTCCGTTGTCAAAAAGTCTGGGTTTTTCGCTTTTAATAATTTCTGCAACTTTTTCAGGACTTTGATTGATCGTTCCGGCAATATCTTCTACAGATTTGGTTTGCTCAAGATCTTTTTCATATTTTTTTAAAAATGAAATATTTTCTCTTGCAAACTTTGCAAAATCGTCTTTTACATTAAAATTTGTCGTAATACATTCTGAAAGTTCAAGATCAAAATCCTGAATGAATTTTATCATACTTTCAGGAGATATTTTAAGTTCCTTAGCAAGGTCGGCGAGTTTCATTTCAAGTATTTTTTGTGCCCAATCAAATTACAAAAATTATGCTGAAAAAGTGCTCGCTGATTTCAGAGCTGAAAGTGAGTTGCAAAAAATGTTTTAAGGTTCAAAACTTTCGAACTTTCCGTTTTCAAAGAACCAAACAATTCTTTTTATCTTATTTGCTTCATTCACAGATGTTTGCGTTTCGGTTTTCACTTCCTGTGGAGCTAATCGCTGAGAATCGGCTATTTTTTCCTGAACTGGGACTTGGGGGGAAATATTCGATTCTGGCGAAACAGATTTTGTAACCTTATCGTCTTTTTCCGTTATTCCAAAATTCTCATCTGCAATCAAAGAAAACAAATCGGGAAGTGGTGTGGGTTTTTGCACTTCGGGCGAAGGTTCTTTTTCAGGACTCTTGATCATTTCGCCTTCACCTGTAATAAGCCATTCCCATTGTAGCTCGGGGAACCGCTCTTTAATTTTAATGAGAAAATCAAGTGATGGTTTATTTCTGCCGGAAGTGATGTGCGAAATGTTCGATCGCTGCACATCAATCTCATCGGCAAATTCAGATGAAGATAACTCCGAATAGGAGATCACTTTTGATATTCTTTCGTTCAAATTCATAATTACAAATGTAAATAAATATTCAATAAGAAGAATAAACAAAAGTAAACGAACACAAAATTAATTTATTTACAGAAGTAAAACCAGCACATAAAGTACTGGTTTCATATATGTTAGATGATATTTAATCATGATTACCTGTGTAAATTGTCTTCATGTTCCGGATCAAACTTAAGCTTTCTTTCCTTTTTACGTTCAGGGAAAATAAGAGAGAATAAAATACTTAAACCTAAAATTCCTACAATAATAATCAGGGAATGGCTGGTGGTGAATCCCCAGGCTTCCAGATAACTGTGGGTTAACATCTTCAGACCTATAAATGTCAATAGAACCGATAAGCCTACCTTCAGGAACCTGAATCTGTCGATAATTCCCGCAAGCAAAAAGAACATGGAACGGAGACCGATAATTGCAAAAATATTGGAAAAAAAGACAATATAAGGATCTTTAGTAACCGAAAATATGGCTGGAATACTGTCTACAGCGAAGATTAAATCGGTAGCTTCAATGATAAGAAGTACGAGAAAAAGGGGAGTAACCTTCTTAATCCCGTCAATCGTTACGAAAAACTTATTGCCTACAAAATGATCATGCACCTTAAAGAACCTCTTGGCAAACTTTACGACAGGGTGATTTTGGGTATCGATTTTATCGTCGCCATCTTTATCAAAGAACATCTTAATCCCTGTAAAGACCAAGAATGCCCCAAATACGTACATAATCCAGCTGAACTTTTCGATAAGCGCTGCGCCTACAAAGATGAAGATAAAACGCATTACAATGGCTCCTAAAATTCCCCAAAACAGCACCCGGTGGTAATTCTTCTGGGCAACTCCAAATGCACCGAATATTAGAACCATTACAAATATATTGTCTACCGAAAGCGCGTACTCTACAACATAACCTGTTAAATATTCAAGACCTAAATTCTGGTTATACAACTGTATGCTGTGTTCCAGATCATTGGGAATAACTTTTACCGGATGATGATGTGCTGCGATAACCGATTGTAATTTCGACATACTGTCGATCCCGTGGAGTAGGTGACCGTAGGTAATAAGGATAAAGTAGAAGCACATGGACAGTGCGACCACAAAAAAACTCATCAGGCCGGCCTGTTTCATGGAAATTGTGTCGGATCTTTTCTTAAGAAGTCCTAAATCGAGAGCCAGGATAAAAAAGATAAATACTAAAAATCCAAGGAGAAAAATTGTTTCGTTATTCATATTTAATTTAAAGGGCAAATATACATAATTTATCATTTTTCATGTAATTTACAATTGTGAAAAGTCTTAAATTTAGAGCGAGCCAAAACTACTGGTCGTGTTTATGTTTTTTCCCTACAAATGGAGTTTTCCACACGACTAAGCAATTAAAGTGATTTTAAAAATAAACTTTATTTGATTTTATTTAAATATTGATTTTTAGATACTTACATATTTTAATTAAAATAAATTCAATCCACAAAATTACCAACAGACAAACTGACATTTTGACTTGTTTAATAAATTTACAAAAGTTAATTTATTGAGTTAGCAAAAAAAAAATTAAATTTGAAACTTGTAAAAAATAAATAATGCCAGAAAATCTGCAGTACCGACAAAATCCTAACTTCCCAAACCGGTATATTTCCCCGGAAAAATTATTTTTTTACCTACAGAAGAATTTCAGAAATTATATATCAGAAGTTGGTAAGTCTTATTTAGGTAAACCTATTTATAAAATGAAATTGGGAAATGGCGCCGTAAAAGTGCTTGCCTGGTCGCAGATGCATGGCAATGAGTCGAATGCCACCCATGCGATGCTCGATTTACTTGAAATTTTCAAATATCAGCCACAGTTAAAGGAAACCCTGTTTTCTGAAATAGCGCTGGATTTTATTTTCATGCTTAACCCCGACGGTTCTGAAAAGTGGACGCGTAGAAACGCGCTGGATATTGATATGAACCGGGATTTTTTAAAACTCTCCAGTAAAGAATTTCCCATACTTAAGAAAATTGCAGAAGACGGAGATTACCAATATGGCCTAAATCTTCACGAGCAGCGAACCATTTTCACAACAGATGGTAAAAATCCTGCAACATTATCTTTTTTGGCGCCTTCAGTAAATCATCAGAGAGAAATCAATGAAACCCGCAAAAAAGCGATGGCGGTGATTTCAAGAATTTATGAGAATCTTAATCCGCTAATTCCGAACCAGATTGCGCGTTATTCAGATGAATTTTATCCGACTTCTGTGGGAGATAATTTTTCAAAAATAGGCTTACCGACCATTCTTTTTGAAGGTGGACATTTCATCGATGATTATAAAAGATTCGGCACAAGAAAATACTATACTTTGGCTTTGTATGAAGGCTTAAAAGCAATTGCAGAGTTGAAAGGCGCTACAGAAAACTGGGAAAACTATGAGAAAATTCCAGAAAACAGAGAAACTCATTACGACATTATTTACAGAAACGTAAATCTGAATACAGATTTTGAGTGTATTCTGGATATTGCCGTGCAGTATCGAGAAGAATTGCGTAATGGTGATGATGAAATTTCGTTCGTCCCCATTGTAATGGAAGTGGGCGATATAGGTATTAAAAAAGGCTGGAAAGAGATCGACTGTACCGGAAAAACCTTTGTCTCTGAAAGAAAATTTCCAAAGCTGGATGCTGAAGTCGATTTTAGGATTGAATAAAAAACGGAGTCTGAAATAGACTCCGCATTATCATATATTATTTCAGAAAATTAATTCACCACTTTAATTCCATTTGCTACAAATCGGATTTCTTCCTGTGGTTTTGTAATCGCGTCAATTTCTGCCTGAGATTTTTTAGCATCTTCTGCATAATGTTTCTGCTCATCAACTGAGATAATCTTTGTTTCTGCAGAGCCTTCCAAAACTATATTTTTTCCTTTCAGGGCGGTAGGGACAAAGAATGCATAATCTTTCATCTTAACAAAAAACTTTTCGTTATCATCGGTTTCTACCGTTAACCAACAACCTTTTTTATCACAAACATCGGTAACCTTACCTTTTACCGCAACATTTTCGAGTTTTTTGCTGGATTTCAGTTTCTTTTCGAGTTTTTTCGGAGAAATAGCAGTTTGTTCTGCTTTGGCAGAAACCTGACTTCCGTAAACATCACCTATGGCAGCGTTACCGGCCGGTGGACCTGATTTTTTCTCTGCTTCCTGAGCAAATGATGCAGCTGAAAATACAATGGTCAATAAAAGAATGATTTTTTTCATGATAAAAATTTTTACAAAAATAGCAAATACTTGGACCTGAGTAATATTGTTAAGTCAAAAATTAGGGCCTAAAGATAATTAAATCTTAATTAAATAAGCAATCCGTTAAAGAAAATCAATATATTTATTGCCTTGTAAATTTAATAAACTGGAATTTACCGGAAGTCGAAAAAACGGTAAACTTCAATTAACTGAAAATTTTTATGCAAAAAAAACTCAAACTTTGGGATGCCACAATGCTCGTAATGGGTTCGATGATTGGCAGCGGAATATTTATTGTAAGCTCCGATATGATGCGGAACCTTGGCTCAGGTTACTGGCTGATAGCGGTTTGGGTCATTACCGGAATTATGACTGTTGCTGCTGCAATTTCGTATGGTGAACTCTCAGCAATGTTTCCGAAAGCCGGCGGACAATACACTTATATTACCGAAATTTTTGGTAAAATGACTGGATTTCTTTACGGTTGGGGATTATTTACTGTCATCCAGACCGGAACAATTGCTGCTGTAGCCATGGCTTTTGGGAAATTTACAGCATATTTAATTCCCGCACTTAATAACTCAGATCCTATTTTCCAGAGCGGAACTTTCAAGATTACCTGGGTTCAGATTTTAGCAATTGTTGTGATCCTGCTCCTTACATTTATCAACACCAAAGGCGTTAAAAACGGCAAATTCCTTCAAAACCTATTTACAGCTTCCAAAATAGTTTCTTTGTTAGGAATTATTGTTTTCGGATTTCTTTTCGTGAAAGATTCTCAATGGGCTTCGAACATGAGTTTTGGCTGGAACAGTTTTCAAGATTTTGGTAAAGAAGTAGGAAATGATCTTTTGCCAACCGGCTGGAAATCCATCGGAAGCATCACGCTTCTTGGCGGAATCGCTGCTGCCATGGTGGGTTCGGTTTTCAGTTCAGTAGCTTGGGAAAACGTAACTTTCGTTTCCGGAGAAATAGAAAATCCAAAGAAAAATGTCGTAAAATCAATGGTTCTGGGAACTTCTGTGGTGATGGTTTTGTATATGTTGGTGAATTTCGTTTATCTGAATGCTCTCGACCGCGACGCCATTGCATTCGCCGATAAAAACCGTCCCGCAGTTGCAGCTTCCGAAGTCATTTTCGGAAACCTTGGAACCGTAATTATGGCAGTTTTGGTGATGATTTCCACTTTTGGCTGTATCAACGGATTGGTGTTAGCAGGCGCGCGGGTATTTCAAACCATGGCAAAAGACGGATTGTTTTTTAAACAGGCCATTGCAAATAACCGGAACGATGTTCCCGAAAAATCGCTCTGGATGCAGGGGATTTGGGCTTCAGTTCTTGCGCTCAGTGGGCAGTACGGCGATTTGCTCGATATGATTTCGTTCGTCATTGTGCTGTTTTACATGATCACGGTTTTCGGCGTGATCTACTTAAGAATCAAAAAACCTGGAATCGAAAGACCTTACAAAACCTGGCTTTATCCCGTTACGCCATTAATTTATCTCATTATTGGTACTGCATTTTGCGTCCTCCTCATCTGGTTCAAACCGCAATATACCTGGCCTGGCTTTATTTTAATTTTGCTCGGTCTGCCGGTTTATTGGTACATTAACAGGAAAAAATCTGCTTAGTTTTTATTCAGGAGCAACTAAATTTCGGCTACTTCCGAAATCCCGACCTGCTGTTCATTACAATCTTTTTTCAGGTTGCGTCAGCAAAGCCTCCGAAACCTGAAAAAAGGATTTCCATTGCCATCAGGGCTAGAACTTCATTCGGTTTTTCTTACAGAATTTCCGTTTAATTATGTTATTTTTAGCAAAAAATTGAAATGTCAGCATTAGTTCCCGTTTTCCAGTCATCATATCTTTACGAAATCGAATTGGCCAAAACCAAGCTCGCTTCACGGGATATTCCCAGTTATATTAAAAACGAATACGTCAACAATATTGCTGTATTCCCGATTTCCCAAAACTATTTTCTCCTTGTTAATGAAAGAGATTTTGAAGTTGCCGCTGAGATTCTTCAGGAAAATAACGAAGTCGGAGAAGAATAAACCTTATCTGTTTCAATAAATATTTCTCTAAAAAATCCCGATAAAATTCAGTGAATTTTTTCATGTTTCTCCATCCAAAAACCCTGCGTTTTCCTTTTGAGCTGCCTTATAAATTCCTTATCTTTGGCTCAAATTTTACAAGAAAATGATTGACTGGAAAACCGTAAAAGAATACGAAGATATTACCTACAAAAAATGTGGCGCTGTAGCAAGAATCGCTTTTAACAGACCGGAAGTACGCAACGCCTTCCGTCCCAAAACTACCTCCGAATTATATGATGCTTTTTATCACGTTTCAGAAGACCCTTCTGTAGGCGTGGTGTTGCTTACCGGCGAAGGTCCAAGTCCGAAAGATGGTGGTCATGCATTTTGTAGCGGCGGCGATCAGAAAGCCAGAGGCGAACAGGGATATGTAGGCGAAGATGGACGTCATCGTTTGAATATTCTTGAAGTTCAGCGTTTAATCCGTTTTATGCCCAAAGTGGTGATTGCTGTTGTAAACGGTTGGGCTGTAGGTGGCGGACATTCACTTCACGTTGTTTGCGACCTTACTTTAGCCAGTGAAGAACACGCAATCTTTAAACAGACCGACGCCGATGTTACCAGTTTTGATGGCGGTTACGGTTCTGCTTATTTAGCAAAAATGGTGGGTCAGAAAAAAGCCCGCGAAATTTTCTTTTTAGGAAGAAATTATTCGGCCAGAGAAGCCGAAGCAATGGGAATGGTTAACGCTGTAATTCCTCACGCAGAACTTGAAGAAACGTCTTATCAGTGGGCGCAGGAGATTTTAGGAAAATCGCCAATGTCGATCCGAATGCTGAAATTTGCAATGAACCTAACCGACGACGGTATGGTAGGACAGCAGGTTTTTGCCGGCGAAGCCACAAGACTTGCCTACATGACGGAAGAAGCCAAAGAAGGCAGAAACGCATTCCTGGAAAAAAGAAAGCCCGATTTCGGTGAAAATAAATGGATTTCTTAAATAGATTTTTAGATTATCGATTAGACAGGAAATTTGTACTGTCTAAAGTTTAAAATTTAAAATTTAAAATCTGAAAATTTATGATGGATTGGATACAAGCCGCACGATTGCGCACTTTGCCGCTTTCAATAAGCGGAATTATAATGGGTTCTTTTATCGCAAGATGGCGGATTCTTGAAAACGGAGGAACCTGGGACTGGCAGATTTTTGCAATGGCGCTGCTGGTGACCTTACTCTACCAGATTCTTTCAAACTTTGCAAATGATTATGGAGACGGGATTAAAGGCACAGATAAGTTACGCATTAACGAGGCTGAACAAAGGGCAGTAGCTTCCGGAAAAATCACAGCAAACCAAATGAAGAGTGCCGTAATTCTTTTTGCTGCATTGTCTTTAATTGCGACAGTTGCACTTTTGTATCTGGCGTTTTTCAGAGAAAATCTGATGAACGAATTTTACACTTTTGTAGGACTCGGCGTAGCGTGTATTTTGGCTGCAATAGGGTATACAGTTGGTAAAAAACCGTATGGATATTTAGGATTGGGAGATATTTTCGTGTTCGTATTCTTTGGTTTTGTTTCTGTTTGTGGAAGTTACTTCCTTTTTACAAAAACTTTTCACTGGGACATGCTTTTACCTGCAACAGCTATCGGAATGATGAGCGCCGCAGTCCTTAATCTCAACAATATGCGCGATATCGAAAGCGATGCACTCAGCGGAAAGAAGACCCTTGCCCTGAGAATGGGTTATAGATATGCAATGGTTTACGAAATCGTTTTATTGCAGCTTCCTTTAATCCTGATGTTGGTTTTTATGATGATGAACGGACTGCATACCCAGGGCAATTATTACGCGTTTATCTTTTTTATTCTCGTATTTCCAATGACGGCACTTAGAAGAAAAATCATGCAGACGAAAGAACCAAAAGAACTCGATCCATATCTTAAACAGGTAGGGATTTTTACGCTCGTCATGAGTGTTTTGGTAGCTTTCGGACTTAACTATTTTAATTAAAATCAAAAAAAATGAAAATTCAGTTCCTCGGACAAAACTGCTTTTTGTTCAATTATAACGGTAAAAATATTCTTAGCGATCCATTTTATAATTTCCAGAAAGAAAAATCTAGATTTGATATTACAGCGCAAAAAATTGATTATGTGTTGATTACGCATGCACACGGAGACCATACCGCAGATGTGAAAGAAGTTTTACATCATCATCCGGAAGCACAAATCATCGCCCAGCCAGAAATCTGTGGCTATTTTAACCATCCAAATTCCATCGACATTAATTTTGGCGGTTCTGCTAAGTTTGATGATATGAAGATTTCTATGGTTCCGGCTTCGCATACGTCGAGTTTTCCAGATGGAGCTTATGGCGGTGAACCTTGTGGTTATATGTTCAGATTTCCCGGAAAAAACATCTATTTCGCGGGTGATACAGGCGTAATGGCTGACATGGCACTTTTCCCACAGTTATTCGGAGAAATAGCTCTTGCGATCTTACCGGTGGGTTCGCATTATACGATGTGTGCAAGAAAGGCAAGTTTTGCTGCTGCTGAACTCTTAAAAACAAAGAAAGTAATCGGCTGCCATTTCGATACATTTCCGCCTATTGCGATAAATCACGACGAAGCTTTGAGAATTTTTGAAGAAAAAGGAGTGGAGTTGATATTGCCTAAGTTGGGAGAAATATTTGAAATTAAGGCATAAAAAAATGGCAAGCGATCTACATCACACCGCTACAACCGTTTACCTTTGCTGCGTTCCCACCCTGGAGGATTCACAGGAGCTGGTTGTGTAGGACTTGCCGGTGCAAAGATAAGGCTTTAAATTAAAATTCAAAATTCAAAATAAAAAAAATTCAAAATTTATAAAATCTCTTATGGTTAAAAATGTTTATGGTGTTGGTTTTCTGCTGTTTATTGCAACAATGCTTATTTTCTTTTCGATGTATTTTTTCGGGATGAATGTTGATTATTTCAGCAATTCGATGCTTTTAAATGCATTTTTGCTTCCCGCAGTGTATGTTGCAGGGGCATTTTTATCCGTAAATGCTGCAAAAAAAGAAGGCGTTCCGATGGGTTTTCGGGCAGTTTTTGGGCGTGCTTTCAAACCCATGTTTATCGGTGGTTTGCTTTCGGTTATCAGCATGTTTCTTTTCCTGAATTTCATGGATAAAGATGCCAAAGATTTATTGAACTATCAGTACATCGAAAGGCAGAAAACAGAACTCAACAACGAATACGAAAAAGCAAAAAGTGCCCTGGATAAACAAGAAGAGAAGGCTGAACTCGAAAAGAAATACCAAGATCGCCTGAAAAGTTTTTCCCAGGAAATGATTAAGGATAAAGACATGTTTTCGTTCCGGCAGTTTACGTATTATTTCGCGGCAATCATGGTTTTTTACGTAATTTTATCTGTCTTTTTTGCCAGTTTCTTTAGAAGCAGAATTGAATAGAAAACCATTAAAAATTTTTCACTTTGAATCTATAATTTCAACAACTTAAATGAATTTATCCATCATCATACCTCTTCTGAATGAAGAAGATTCCCTTGAAGAATTGTTTTCAAGAATTCACAGCGTCTGCACCACCGCAAATCTTTCCTATGAAATTTGGTTTGTAGACGACGGAAGCACCGATCTTTCGTGGAGCATCATCGAAAATATGAAAGTTCAGTTCCCTCAGATTCACGGGATTAAATTCTCCAGAAATTACGGGAAATCGCAGGCACTTCATGCAGCTTTTGAAAAAGCACAGGGTGAAGTGGTAATTACCATGGATGCTGATCTTCAGGATTTTCCTGAAGAAATTCCGGAGCTGTACAGAATGGTAAAGGAAGAAGATTACGACATTGTTTCGGGCTGGAAAAAGAAACGTTTTGATAATGTAATGACAAAAAATCTTCCGTCAAAGCTCTTTAATGCAGCGGCCAGAAAAGTTTCCGGTGTCGAACTTCACGATTTCAACTGTGGATTAAAGGCCTATAAAAAGCAAGTTGTAAAATCAATTGATGTTTACGGTGATATGCACCGGTATATTCCGGTTCTGGCTGCCAATGCGGGTTTCCGAAAAATTACAGAGAAAGAAGTACAGCATCAGGCACGACCGTACGGAACATCAAAATTCGGTACAGAACGTTTTGTTCGTGGATTTCTGGATTTAATTACCCTTTGGTTTGTAAGCCGTTTTGGTGGTAGACCGATGCACTTTTTTGGCGCCGTAGGAACGTTGATGTTTATCGTAGGATTTTTATCTGCTTTCTGGCTGGGAGTTTCAAAATTAATTGATGTTTCCAGAGGAATTTATGGTCATTTGCTGACCAATAATGCCTGGTTTTTCATTGCTTTAACGATGATGATTCTCGGTACACTACTCTTCATTGCAGGATTTTTGGGTGAAATGATCATCAGAACCAACCGCGAACACAAAAATTATAATATCGACGAAGTCATTTAATCAAATGAAAAACCTGTTTATTTTACTCCTTGCTTTTTCTGTTATGTCCTGTGGCGAAATC
Organism: Kaistella yananensis; assembly: GCF_026107505.2. Taxonomy (NCBI): domain Bacteria; kingdom Pseudomonadati; phylum Bacteroidota; class Flavobacteriia; order Flavobacteriales; family Weeksellaceae; genus Kaistella; species Kaistella yananensis. Next base: position 305,738 of record NZ_JAPCHZ010000004.1, read on the forward strand.
TCTCCGAAAGGAAATATAGAAAACAAAAATATCCCGCTCGAAGAATTTGTAAATCTTAATCTTGAAGGGAAGTTTCGGCTGTTTTATATCAAAAGTGACAGCAGTTTTGTGAATGTGGAAACCTACCCGAACATTTTAAATAACCTGAAAATTAAAGTCAAAGACAAAACGCTGACTATCGAAGAGAAACGTAAGACAAAAGGCGTTGACTTTTATAATATTACCGTTTATTCCAAATATAATTTAGAAATGGTTTCGATCGCAGATTCAGTCGAAATGAACATATCAAGCGAAATTAAAACCGACAACTTTCGGCTGAATTTAAAAAATAATGGTAAATTTATTGGATCCGTAAATTCCCGCCGGGCAGAAGTGGATATGACGGGAAAAAGCCGCGCAAACTTCTTAGGCAATACAAAAGATGCCGTGCTGAAAATTTCGGATACGGCAAGCATTATCGCTCCTTACTGGATTATTGAAAATCTGAACATTGATTCTAAAAACGGAAATTATGCGGAAGTAAATGTAAAGGATTCATTAAAGGAAGATATAAAAAACACGGCGAAAATGGTGTATTATAATGATCCGATCCGCGCATTTACTATTGATAAAACAGCCACCGTACAGAACAAAAAAATGGATTAGCTCCAGATAAAATAATATAAACGCTATCAAATATAAAAAAGATGACAACTTTAGAAAAAGCAAAACTCTGGCTTACAGACACTTTCGACGAAGAAACAAAAAATACCATCCGAACCTGGATCGATACAAATTCTGATGATCTTGAAGATTCTTTTTACCGGGAATTAGAATTCGGAACCGGCGGAATGCGCGGAATTATGGGAGTTGGCACCAACCGACTCAACAAATACACGCTTGGTCAGGCCACTCAGGGTTTGGCAAATTATCTTCATTCTCAGTTTCCTGATCAGGAAATTAAGGTGGCGATCGCTTATGATGTACGTAACAATTCCAAAGAATTCGGGAAAATGTGCGCAGATGTGCTTACAGCCAACGGAATTAAGGTTTTACTTTTCAAAGAACACCGTCCGACTCCTGAACTTTCTTTCACCGTTCGCGACAAAAAATGTAATGCAGGAATCGTTCTTACCGCGTCTCACAATCCGCCTGAATACAACGGTTACAAAGTATATTGGAATGACGGAGCGCAGATTGTTCCGCCTGATGACGAAAACATTATTAAAGAAGTCTATGCTACAAAATTTGAGGATATTAAATTCAACGGAAACGATGATTTAATTGAATGGATCGGCGAAGAACAGGATGATGTTTATATCAATGCCTGCATGGAAAATTCGCTTTATCAGAAAGATAAAACCGGATACGACAATTTAAATATTGTTTTCACTTCCATTCACGGAACCACTTATAAAACCGTTCCTCAGGCTTTGAAAAAGGCTGGTTTCACAAAAGTTGACCTTGTTCGCGAACAGATGATTCCAAGCGGGAATTTCCCAACGGTTGAATCTCCGAATCCTGAAGAACCCGCGGCCCTTGAAATGGCAATGGATTTAGCACGAATCACCAACGGCGATATTGTTATCGGAACAGATCCGGATGGCGACCGATTGGGAATTGCCGTAAGAAATCTGGAAGGTGAGATTCAGTTGCTTAACGGAAACCAGACCAATACCATTCTAACCTATTATATTTTGGACCAGTGGAAAAAAGCCGGGAAAATTACCGGTAAAGAATTTATTGGATCTACGATTGTAACTTCTGATATTTTCATTGATATCGCTCAAAAATTCGGTGTGGAATGTAAAATCGGGTTAACAGGTTTCAAGTGGATCGGTAAAATGATTCGTGATGCCGAAGGTCAGGAAAAATTCGTTTGTGGAGGGGAAGAAAGTTTCGGTTTTATGACCGGAGATTTCGTGCGCGACAAAGATTCATGCGGCTCAATCCTGCTGGCCTGCGAAATTGCAGCGTGGTGCAAAGCGAACGGAAAAACAATGTACCAGTATCTGATCGATATTTACAAAGAAATCGGCATGTACTACGAAGGTTTAATTAATGTGGTAAGAAAAGGAAGAACGGGTGCTGAAGAAATAAAACAGATGATGACAGATTTCCGTGAAAATCCTCCGGCAGAAATTGCAGGTTCCAAAGTAGTTGAAGTTAGAGATTATCATGAACAGACTTCGCTGAATATTACCGACAGCAAAAAATCTGTAATGGACGGAATTCCCAAATCTAACGTACTTATTTATTACACACAAGACGGAACCAAAGTCTGCGTAAGACCTTCCGGAACAGAACCGAAAATTAAATTTTATGTTTCTGTGAAGGATTCAATCGCTTCTGAGCAGGATTTCCGTGAAAAGCTTGTTGTTTTAGAACAGAAAATTAATCAGGTAAAAGCAGATTTAAAGCTTTAAAACTCAAAAATTAAATTAACTAATTGAGCAATCATATGAAAGTATCAAAACTCGCCCAAAATCTTATAGGTTCAGAAATTATTAAAATTGGTAATCAGGTAAATGATCTGAAAACGCAAGGCGCCGAGATCGCCAATCTTACAATCGGTGATTTGGATGCCAATATTTACCCGATTCCCGCAAGACTGAAAGAAGAAATTCAAAAGGCTTACCAAAATAACCTGACCAATTATCCGCCGGCAAACGGCCTTTTGTCTCTGAGAAAAGCTGTTTCCCAAGATTTAAAAAATCGCTGGAATCTTGAATATTCCGCAAATGAAATTTTATTGGCAGGCGGCTCCAGACCTTTAATTTATGCTACTTTCAAAACGATTGTTGATGAAGGTGATAAAGTGGTTTATCCAATTCCTTCGTGGAACAACAACCATTATGCCTATTTGACTCACGCTGAAAAAATTGAAGTTGAAACGTCTCAGTCCAATAACTTTTTGCCGACTGCAGAAGAATTAAAACCTCATTTGGAAGGTGCAGTTCTGCTGGCTTTATGTTCTCCGCTGAATCCGACCGGAACAATGTTTACTAAAGATCAGCTCACCGAAATTTGTGAACTTGTTCTGGAAGAGAATAAAAAACGCGATGAGAATGAAAAACCGCTTTATCTGATGTATGATCAGATTTACGCGATGCTTACTTTTGATGAAGAGCATTTCAATCCGGTTTCTCTTTTACCGGAAATGAAGAAATACACCGTTTTTATCGACGGAACTTCAAAATCTTTTGCGGCAACGGGAGTCAGAGTAGGCTGGAGTTTTGGTCCTACGGAAATTATTGATAAAATGAAATCACTGCTCGGTCACATCGGTGCCTGGGCACCAAAACCCGAGCAGCAGGCCGTTTCGGTATTTTTAGGCGAAACACAAAACGTCGATTTGTTTGTAAAAGACTTTAAAGGTAAAATCGCTGAAAGTTTAAAAATTCTCCATACCGGCATTCAGGATATGAAATCCCGTGGGTTTCTGGTCGACAGCATCAAACCAATGGGCGCACTCTATCTTACCATTAAGCTTGATTATTTAGGAAAAACAAAACCTGATGGCTCACAGATTTCAGATTCTTCTGACCTTGTATTTTACCTGATCAATGAGGCTGGTGTTGCACTCGTGCCATTTTCAGCATTCGGAAATTCTCGTGATATGCCGTGGTTCAGGGCTTCCGCAGGTGGTTTATCCTCAGACGAAATTAAAAGAATGTTACCGCGATTAGAAAATGCACTTTCAAAACTGTCTTAACCGATGAAAATAATCGCCGTTATTCCCGCACGTTATGAAGCCAGCCGATTTCCCGGCAAACTGATGCAGATTTTAGGCGAAAAAACCGTTATTTCTACGACTTATCAGAATGTTTTGGAGACCGGTTTGTTCGATGAAGTTTTCGTGGCAACAGATTCTGAAATTATTTTTGATGAAATCATTAAAAATGGCGGAAAGGCAGTAATGACGTGGCAGCATGAAACCGGCAGCGACCGAATTGCGGAAGCAGTACAAAACATCGATTGCGACATTGTAGTCAATGTTCAGGGGGATGAACCTTTTCTGAAAACAGAACCTTTACAACAGTTGATTTCGGTTTTTAATGACGATTCCGAAGAGAAAATTTCTTTGGCTTCCCTAAAAATTAAACTGAAAAATACAGATGAAATAGGAAACCCGAACAACGTAAAAGTTATTACAGATTACGAAGGTTTTGCGCTTTATTTCAGCCGTGCGGTGATTCCTTATCCAAGAGAAATTCATCGGGATGTAGAATATTTCAAGCATATCGGCGTTTATGCTTTCAGGAAAAACGCGCTCCTCAATTTTGCGAAACTTCCTATGAAACCACTGGAAATTTCAGAAAAAATAGAATGTATCCGTTATCTAGAATATGGAATGAAGATTAAAATGATTGAAACAGATTTTATAGGTGTAGGAATCGATGTTCCTGAGGATTTGGAGAAAGCGAGAGCGATTTTAGGACAGCAGGATTAAGTGCAAAAATCGCTTAAATTCAAAAAGTATATATTTGAAAAACAAACAGACCGATTAATGAGAAAGATATTTTTAGTATTCATCATGTTGATGAGCGGAATTGTCTCCGCACAAACCGCAAAAGAAATCATAGAAAAAAATATAGAACTTTCCGGAGGTTTAACAAATTGGAAATTATTAAATTCAATCACGTTACAGGGAAGACTCACATTGGGGATTAACGACCATTATCCGATAAAGATTTTTCAGGAAAGACCCAACCTTACCAAAACGGTGATTACCATTAATAAAAAAGAAACCGCAATTGAAGGTTACGATGGTAAAAAAGGATATGCGATGAACTACGCAACCAACAAACTTCAGGAATACCCGAATTATGTTGCAGAAAGTTTTGATACCGATTTTATTGATTGGGAAAGCAAAGGATTTGAAGCCAATTATCTGGGTAAGGAGAAAGTAGGCGAAATTTTATGCCACAAGGTTGAATTGATTAAAAACGTAAACAAAACCCTATACTTTTTCGATTCGAAATCTTATATGTTGATAAAGGAAGTGAAAAGTGACGAATCCATAATTTACAGCGATTACAGAAAGGTTGGAAGTTTAATGATGCCATTCAGGATTGAATCGTCTTCGCCTAAAAAAGACAGCGATTATGTTATTTTGCTCAACAAGATTGAAACCAATAAAGTTCTTCCTGCAAATACTTTTAAATTTTAAATAAACAATTTAAAAATTTAATTATGAAAAAAATATTCATCATGCTGTTATCATTTGCGGCTTTCATACAGAGTTGCAGCCAACAGAAAAAAGAAGTTTCACAAGATAAAAATCTCGCCATGAAAAGCATTTACGATTATAAAGTTGAAAGTGGAGACGGCAAAGAAATAAATTTTGCTGATTTCAAAGGAAAGAAAATCCTGATTGTAAACACGGCTTCGGAATGTGGTTTTACGCCGCAATACGCAGATCTGGAAAAAATTTCTAAAGAATATGCAGACCAACTGGTTGTGGTAGGTTTTCCAGCGAATAATTTCGGCGGCCAGGAGCCGGGAACCAATGAAGAGATTGGCGCTTTTTGCCAGAAAAACTATGGAGTTACATTCCCCATTGCCGCAAAAGTTTCAGTAAAGGGAGATGATACCGCACCAATCTTCAAATACTTAACAGATAAGAATTTAAACGGTGTAAAAAATACCACCATCCTCTGGAATTTTACAAAGTTTTTGCTCGATGAAAACGGAAAACTGATCGACAGTTTTGTAAGTACTACAAAACCAACAGACGAAGCAATTACCAAATATTTTAAATAAATAAAAACCGCAACAATAATCAGTTGCGGTTTTTTTATTGTATTAACGGTACCTTTCGTGTTCCTTATTCTTAGAAAATATAGTAATAATCGGCTTGAAGAGGCTTTTGTATTTCTCGATATCAAAGAGTTGAGAATCTGTAAGTGCCTTGTAGGTAAGCCACGCGCCAAAAGGAAACAGCACCATATTCGGTAACCAGGCTGCCAGATAAGGATCCATTTTTCCGGACCACGCCATATTTTCTACAGAGAGATTCAGCACGTAGAAAATAATAAATACCACGATGGCAATAACTACCGGAAGTCCCAGGCCTCCTTTCCTAATGATAGATCCCAAACTTGCACCGATTAAGAAGAAAATTAAACATGTTACTGAATAAGCAAAAATCCGTTGCTGGTAAATAATGATTCGTGAAAAGTAGGCATGTAAGCCCTGGATTTGTTCAACTTTATTAATGTTCAGCTGCTTTACACTTTCAATTTTATTAAAAGCAGAATAGAGTAGCTCCAGCTTCTTTTTCTGCTGCATCGTGTCGATTTTTGGCGTTGGAAGTACTGCTTTCTTCGGTTTGGTCTTATCAATATAACTTACAAAACTGTTGGTTTGATTAATCAATTCATTGCTGATATTTCCGAGAACTACATCGTTTTCTTTTTTTGCCGCTTCAATGGTTGAATTCAGTTCTATAAAATTCTGGAACGAGTAGTCATCAGTAATTTTTTCAGACTCAATTGCTTTATTGATGATATCTGAAATATTGAAATGAGAAACAAGGGTATCAAATTTTATGGCCTGATCTGGCTGTTTCAATCGCTGTTCGTAGCTTACATTACCCAGATTATCTTCAAAAATATGACCGTTAAAAAGCACCAATTTTAAGTAATTACGGTTGTCGGCCTGCACAAATTTCCCTTTTTCAGCAACAATCGACTGCTGGTTTTCATAAGAATTAGCCATTTTATGGATAAAAACCCCTTCGAGATTCTCTCCGTTTTCGCCCGTAATTTTATCAAATTTTACACTGTACCCTGGAATTTGCTGGATAAACTGACCGGGCGTAAAATTCAGAGCAGGTTTTGTTGCCGCAATATTATAGAGCATATTTTTAGCTTTCCGCTGAAAATCGGGGATCACATTGTTTGAAAACAGAAAAAGAAACATCGAAAATATTACGGAAACAAAAAACAGCGGAAGCATAATTCGGGTCAAAGAAATTCCTGCGGCTTTCATCGCGGCCAGTTCATACCGTTCCCCAAAATCCCCAAAGGTCATGATTGATGATAGAAGTATCGTTAAAGGCAACACAAGCTGCACAACGATGGCGGAAAGATAGGAGAGGAGACGGAGAATTTCCCAGTAACTCAGCCCTTTTCCGGTAAACTGCGACAGCCGGATCCAGATGATGTTTACCACAAAAATGAAAAACAGCACACTGAAAATAAAAATAAACGGACCGAAGAAAGTTTTAATGACGTAGCCGTCGAGCTTTTTTATCATGCGTCAAATTTACCAAAAAAAATCACAGAATTTAGGATTGATGGCTTCAAAAAAAAGCCCTCTGTTTTAAAGAGGGCTTTTGAAATTTTTAAAAAAAAATTAAAGTTCAGTATAGATATAGTTTTTATAATCATTTTTATCAAAACTAAACATGTTGCTGCTCAAAGTCTGGTTCACTTTATAATCGCTGATTGCAATCACCGAAACCGAATTGTCTGTAGAAAACTGCTCGAGTTTCACAATCTGTTTCTTAGCATCATTAATAAAGAGGTTAACTTCTTTAATGCCGTTTTTAGTTGTCGGGATTAATTTGATCTGATCAGCTTTTACGCCGTTTACCGTCTTTTTTCCCAGATATTTTACGGTGTAGCCTTTTTTGTATTCACCAATATAATTCAGAGGTGAAAACATCTGCTCATTTCCTGTTGGTTTTGCAACGGTAATTTCCTGATCTTCTTCTGAAATGTTATAAATCTTATTTCCGTCGAAAATCTGCTCGGTACCCATAATTTTCAGTTTGTATTTGTCTTTGGCAGAGTAGAAGATTCCGGGTTCTGTCTTGGTTACGGTTTTACTTGTTCCGGTGCCGTAAACAAATTTAAAATAAACATTGTTCTTCGATTTATAATTCTGCGCAACGGCATCTAATAAACTTTTAGCTTTTGCATCGATTTTCTGTGCAGAAAAACTTGCCGCTGTAGCGAGTGTAAACAATCCAAGAGTAATTTTTTTCAATATGCTTTTCATTCTTTTTTTATTTTTTGGATTAAAATTTTAAAATAAAGTTAAACCATTGTTTAAAGTTTCACCCTATTTGCGCAATTCTTCCAAAAACTGTTCCAAAGAATTTAAGTCGCTAATCTGCACTTCCCTCGCCTTGGCTCCGTTGAAACCGCCTACAATACCGCTTGCTTCAAGCTGGTCCATAATTCTTCCGGCTCTGTTATAACCAAGTTTCAGCTGCCGCTGAAGCATCGAAGTGGAACCTTGTTGGGTGGAAACAATAATTCTCGCAGCATCTTCAAAAAGTGCATCTTTTTCGTTCGGGTCAAAAGCACCAACATTTGAAGTAGATTCTTCGCTGGTATATTCCGGTAGCATGAAGGCACTTGCATAACCTTTCTGTTCACCGATAAATTCTGCAATTTTTTCAACTTCCGGAGTATCTACAAACGCGCATTGAAGACGCAGGATTTCATTTCCGTTGAAATACAGCATATCGCCCTTTCCGATGAGCTGATCTGCACCTGGAGAATCTAGAATGGTTCTGGAATCTACGCTGGAAATCACCCGGAAAGCCGCTCTCGCAGGGAAGTTTGCTTTAATCATCCCCGTAATAACATTTACCGAAGGTCTTTGGGTCGCCACAATAAGGTGAATTCCTACTGCTCTCGCCAGCTGCGCAAGTCGTGCGATTGGCAGCTCCACTTCTTTCCCCGCAGTCATAATAAGATCTGCAAATTCATCTACTACCAGAACAATATATGGAAGATAACGGTGTCCGTTTTCAGGATTGAGTTTTCTTTCGGTGAATTTCTTATTGTATTCTTTTAAGTTTTTACAGAAGGCATTTTTGAGCAAATCATAACGCTGATCCATTTCAATACAAAGTGAATTGAGCGTGTTTATCACTTTATGGGTGTCGGTGATAATAGCGTCGTCACCATCCGGTAATTTTGCCAGATAATGCCTTTCGATTTTTGAATAGAGAGAAAGTTCTACTTTTTTCGGGTCAACCATAACGAATTTGAGCTCGCTCGGGTGTTTTTTATAAAGCAGGGAAGTAAGAATAGCGTTGATACCTACAGATTTACCCTGACCGGTTGCACCAGCCATAAGTAAATGCGGCATTTTTGCTAAATCTGCCATGAAAATTTCGTTGGAAATCGTTTTCCCGAAAACTACAGGCAAATCCATATCCGTATTCTGAAATTTTTGGCTATTTATCACACTGCGCATTGACACCATTGAAGGATTTTTTCGCGGAACTTCAATCCCAATTGTACCTTTTCCCGGCATTGGCGCAATAATGCGGATTCCCAAAGCTGAAAGATTCAATGCGATGTCATCCTGAAGTTTTTTAATGGAAGCTACGCGGATTCCGGCTTCCGGAACGATTTCATATAATGTTACGGTAGACCCTACGGTTGCTTTAATTTCAGCGATTCCCACATTGAAGTTTTTCAGCAAACCGACAATTTTGTTCTTGTTTTCCTCTAATTCGTCCCTGTTGATCGAAATTTCTTCGTTGCCGTAATCTCTCAGCAAATCGATGGTAGGCATCTGGAATTTTGCCAATTCAAGTTTATGGTCATACAGCCCGTGCTTGTCCACAAGTTCCTGCGATTTCTTATCAGATTCATCCAGAATATCTACTGTTTTGGCAACTTCAACTTTAAAATCAATCTCATCGGATTTTGCAGCTGAGGGAATTTCTGTTGTTGAAACTGGGCTTAAATTCAAAGAATTCCCAACACTTTCGGTAACAGTAATTTTAGAAGGTTCCCCATCATCAAATGATGTTTTGTTAGGAGTTTTGATGGTTTCAAAATCATTACTGATTTCAACCTCAGGAAAACCTTTAACCGGAATTTCTGCAGGGGTGGAAACTGTTTTTATATTCTGTGTAGCTTGATTTTCTGTGTCATCCGCCGCAAGTTCCTCAAGCTCTTCATCCGCCTCGAAATTTTCAGACGAGTTGGGCATCATGGCTTTTACCCTTCCAACCGTATTTTCGTTTAAATCATTGAGTTTCGCTTTTACATTGGATGGATTTAAATTGAATTCAAGCACAAAATACAGTGCAATACTTACCAAAAGCACCAGCCAAAGTCCGGCAGATCCGATGACTGATAATAGGAAATCCATAATTTGAAATCCGTAAACGCCACTCAAAACACCCTGTCCTTTGGTAATAGCGCCCATGAAAATCGGCAGCCAGCAAATAAAAAACAGGGAATGACCGATGGTTTTCCACGGCTTGAAATAATTTTTCTTGAAAATTAACATTCCCACAACAAAAAACAGAAAAGCTACGGCAAATGCTGCAATCCCAATACTTTCAAAAATAAAAAAATTGCCCAGCCAGTCACCAATCTTCCCGAAAATATTCGAGGATTGCACAGTTTTATCCAGCATCGTTCCGGCCTGGCTTTGGTCGGCTTTCCAGTTCAGCAGGTAAGAAACGAAAGAAAACGTAAGAACTACAGAAAGGAGAACGAAAAGAACTCCAAAAAATATACGGGGCTTAGAAAGGGTTTTATTTGGTGCAGACGCCTTGGGCGGGGTTGTTTTTGTATTTTTTTCCATAATAAGAATGTGCGCAAATTTAATAATAAATTTAAAAGATTTTTTAGAATTGCCGTAAAATTTCGGTCAAAAAAAGCTTTCCGAAAAGGCTTTTTGAGGAAGTTTAAATTCATTGTTCAATATACTGATTTTGTTTCGGAATAATATTTGAGTATTTTAAAAAAGAACGCTAATATTTGAAATCATGGATCAAAATAAAATAAAAGACTCTGAAGGATTTAAAAATATCAAAAATACTGTTGACCAAAATCCTGCTATTGAAAATAACGGTCAGGAATCATTAACCCGGCTTAAAGATATCCGTAATCCTGAAATGACGAAGGAAAATTTGGTAAAAGATGCCGAAAATGCAATTCCGCCAACGGCCTGGGAAAATCAGCAAAAAGCTTATGATGATGCCTGGGAGAATAATAAAAATCAACAGTTAGGAGAAGAAGTTTAAAATAATAACTTCAGTTTAATCATAAAATACACGATTATGGCGCCAGAAAATAACAAATCAGAACAGGATGCAAAACTCGAACAAATGAATTACAGTCCTGAAAATGACATTTTTAATAAGCAGGAGAAAATTCCATTAGATGGAGACGGAAATCCTGTTCTTAATGAAGACAATACACAGAAAAGTTTGGATGACGGGCTGGATATTCCCGGAACAACTGCTGATGATGCAATGGAAAACATCGGATCAGAAGATGAAGAAAACAATTATTACAGTCTCAGCGATAATGAAGATAATCACGAGGAGACCAATGACGATGTACTTCGTTAAAGGATTACACACTCATATATAGACTACCGCCTCAATGGCGGTTTTTTTTGCATCGATTTCTTTGGATTGTATTTTCGAAATTGAATATCTTTAAAACTTTCAAACAAAGTAAGAATTACAATGACCTTTCAGCAGCAAATACAACAGGGAATTCCCTCTGAACTTCCACAGCCAAAACCTTTTGAACCTCAAATCAATCACGCACCAAAACGCAAGGAAATTCTTAGTGAAGAAGAAGAAAAACTCGCACTGAGAAATGCTTTGCGCTACTTTGATCCGAAATTCCATGCCGAACTTTTGCCGGAGTTTCGTGATGAACTGAAAAAGTTTGGGCGAATTTATATGTACCGTTTCCGTCCGGATTATGAAATGAAAGCCAGACCGATTCCTGAATATCCCGGCAAATCTGAACAGGCAAAAGCCATTATGCTGATGATTCAGAACAACCTGGATTATGCCGTGGCCCAACATCCGCACGAACTTATAACTTATGGTGGAAACGGTGCAGTGTTCAGCAATTGGGCGCAGTATCTTCTTACGATGAAATACCTTTCGGAAATGACCGATGAGCAGACTTTGGTGATGTATTCCGGTCATCCCATGGGTCTTTTCCCGAGTCATAAAGAAGCGCCGAGAGTCGTGGTGACCAATGGAATGATGATTCCGAATTATTCAAAATCCGACGATTGGGAAAAATTCAATGCGCTTGGCGTAACCCAATACGGACAAATGACGGCAGGAAGTTATATGTATATCGGTCCCCAGGGAATTGTGCATGGTACTACCATTACGGTGTTAAATGCTTTCAGAAAAATTAATAAATCACCGAAGGGCGGACTCTTCGTTACCTCAGGTTTGGGCGGAATGTCTGGTGCACAGCCAAAAGCCGGAAATATAGCTGGGTGTATCACGGTTTGTGCCGAAGTGAATCCAAAAATTACTAAAATTCGCCATGAACAGAAATGGATCGATGAAATCCATGAAAATCTTGATAACTTAGTACAGAGGGTTCGTAACGCTCAGGAAAATAAGGAAACAGTTTCTTTAGCTTACCTCGGAAACGTGGTGGAAGTTTGGGAAAAATTTGGAGAAGCAGGCTTGAAAATCGACATCGGATCCGATCAGACTTCACTGCACAATCCATGGGCTGGAGGTTATTATCCTGTAGGGCAAAGTTTTGAAGAATCCAACAAAATGATGGCAGAAAATCCTGAATTATTTAAACAAAATGTTCAGGAGAGTTTAAGAAAACATGCAGCGGCCATTAATAAACATACTGAAAAAGGTACCTATTTCTTCGATTACGGTAATGCGTTTTTATTGGAAGCAAGCCGTGCCGGAGCTGATGTAATGGCAGAAAACCCAACCTTGGGAAGAGAATTTAAATATCCGAGCTACGTGCAGGATATTATGGGACCGATGTGTTTTGATTATGGTTTTGGACCGTTCCGTTGGGTGTGTACCAGCGGCAAGCCTGGAGATTTACAGAAAACAGACGAAATTGCTTCGAAGATTTTAGAAGAGATTATGCAGAATTCTCCAGAGGAAATTCAGCAACAAATGGCAGATAATATAAAGTGGATTAAAGGTGCACAGGAAAACAGACTGGTAGTAGGTTCACAGGCACGAATTCTCTATGCCGATGCAGAAGGTCGAATAAAAATTGCGGAAGCCTTTAATAAAGCCATTAAAAAAGGAGAGATAGGACCGGTAGTTTTGGGTCGTGACCATCACGATGTTTCCGGAACTGATTCTCCTTACCGCGAAACATCCAACATCTATGACGGTTCTAGATTTACAGCTGATATGGCTATTCATAACGTGATTGGCGACAGTTTCCGTGGGGCGACATGGGTTTCGATTCATAACGGTGGTGGCGTAGGTTGGGGAGAAGTAATCAACGGTGGTTTCGGTATGTTGCTCGACGGAAGCGACGATGCCGACCGAAGATTAAAATCGATGCTCTTTTGGGATGTTAACAACGGAATTTCCCGAAGAAGCTGGGCCAGGAACGAAGGCGCATTGTTCGCCATTAAAAGAGCTATGGAACTGGAGCCTGATCTCAAAGTTACGCTCCCGAACTTGGTTGATGATGAGCTTTTTTCTTAAATATATTTTGAATACACAAACACCTGATTATTTGGGTGTTTTTTTTTGTAATAATATCGTCAATAACTTATATAGTATATTTATATTCTAAAGTATTATATTTAGTATTATAATTTACTATTTTTACACCAACAAAAAAATATATTATTATGAAAAAATTATTTAAACTTTCAGCCTTTGTGCTTTTATTCAGTTTTTTATTCGTCTCGTGCGATGAGAGCCGAGATGATGTTGAAACACCAAATACTATTTATGAATTGGCATCGATGGATGCAGACCTTTCTAATTTGAAGGCAGCCATTGATAAAGCAGGATTGGCTTCTACCTTAAGAGCATCCGGAAGTTTCACGGTATTTGCACCTTCTAATGCAGCATTCACGCAATTTCTTGCTGATAATGGTTTTGCGAATCTCAATGATGTTCCGAATGCCGCATTAAAAGAAATTCTCCTAAACCATGTGCTTTCTAATAAAGTGATGGCAGCACAGGTAACTACAGGCTATGTCTCCACATTAGCCAAAGGAAATGCTTCTTCTTCTAAAAATCTCAGTATGTTTATTAATACCGCATCTGGGGTTAAAATCAATGGAATATCAACGGTAACCAAGACCGATATCACAGCAAGTAACGGAGTAATTCACAAAGTTGATAAAGTCATCGGTTTGCCCACGGTAGTAACCCATGCGCTTGCAAATCCTAATTTTTCATCGCTTGTATCCGCACTTACGAGAAACGATATGCCTGATTTTGCGGGAATCCTCAGCGGGACAACCAATTCACCTTTTACCGTTTTTGCTCCTACTAATGCTGCTTTTAGCTCTTTGCTAACCGAGCTGAACCTTCCGAACCTGGCCGCCGTACCTGCAGCAACTTTAGAGAATGTCCTTAAATATCATGTAGTTGCCGGAGCAAATGTTTTATCTACCGATATTACAAATAATATGAATGTTACGACTTTCCAGGGCGGTACTTTTAAAATTACAACCACTGGAGGAGTGAAAATTACAGATGCTAACAACAGAGTTTCAAATGTAATAGCAACAGATGTACAGTGCAGCAATGGTGTAATTCATGCCATCGACAAAGTTCTTTTACCATAGTAGTTTTATTATTTAAATGTTAATGTTTGATAAGCGTCCCTTTCCGCAGGGACGTTTATTTTGTAAATTGCAGAAATTCTCAACTCCATGAAATTTAAATTTGTCATTATTTTCCTCATCAGCACCTTGCCGTTTTTTGCACAAACAGGAAGTATCAACATTAATGTTGTTGATGATTTTTCTAAAAAACCTTTAACTTCAACCGTAACCATTATTTCAACCGGTCAGCAGTTTTCTGGTGATGGAAATGTCTTACTGGCAGATTTATCTGCGGGAAATTACAGTTTTCAGATTGCTGCAACAGGCTACCAAAACCAATCGCTTAACGACATTGCTGTAATCCCTAACCAAAACCTTACTTTTTCTGTAGGACTACAGAAAATGGTGGTACGGGAAAAGGAAATTGAAGGTTTGGTTCTGAAGGCCAAGGTCTATAAAAGTTCTGCAGAGAGTCCGGTTTCCCTGCGAAATATCACGAGCGAAGAAGTGCAGATAAATGCGGGTTCCAACAGAGATATTTCAAAAGCGATTCTTTCGCTTCCGGGAGTTGGAACGACTGCTACGTTTAGAAATGACCTTTTTATACGCGGCGGAAGTTCCGCTGAAAATAAATTTTATATCGACGGAATCGAGGTTCCGGTGATCAACCATTTCCAGACCCAAGGCGCGAGCGGTGGCCCGAGAGGCTT
Source organism: Kaistella yananensis (assembly GCF_026107505.2). Lineage (NCBI taxonomy): Bacteria > Pseudomonadati > Bacteroidota > Flavobacteriia > Flavobacteriales > Weeksellaceae > Kaistella > Kaistella yananensis. Next base: position 320,959 of record NZ_JAPCHZ010000004.1, read on the forward strand.
AATTACCATTGATTTTATTAAAGATGTAGATTTTTACAGCGGTGCCTTTCCCGCCAAGAGAAACGGAACCTTATCTTCACTTTTTGAATTCAACCTCAAACAGGCGCGTAAAGATAAAATGGGATACAAAGCCATCCTGGGGCTCGATGACATGCAGCTGATGATGGACGGTCCGCTGAGCAAAGACCAGTCGTGGAGTGGATTATTCTCTGTCCGTAAATCGAATCTGCAATTGCTTTTCAAAGCGATCGATTTACCGTTTTTGCCGAGTTATTATGATACAACATTTAAAGTCTCAAAGAAATTTAAAAACGGTAACGAACTGTATTTCATAGGTCTGGGAGCCATTGATGAGTTTAAATTCAATGAAAATGCTGAACCCACACTCTATAATTTGACTTTAATCGAAAGACTTCCTGTTTCGCCACAGTGGAATTATACGATGGGTGCAGGCTATCGTCATTTGGCAGAAAATGGCAACTGGCTGTTTACCTGGAGCCGGAATATGCTCGACAACCAAGCTACAAAATACTACCGCAATATCGAAACTCCTGAGAATTTGCTGATCGACTATCATTCGCAGGAAAGTGAAAATAAAATCCGTGTTGACCGTAATTTCAGGCTTGGCGATTTTCAGTTGAGTTCGGGTGCTAATGTTAATTTTGCAAGTTATTTTAATGATTCAAATTTAAAGGCGATCACTCAAAGCGGAGCCGTTGCTGACCAATATCTTTCTGAAATGAATTTGGCACAATACGGATTTTATCTTCAGAGTTCACGTAAATTTCTGGAAAGTAAATTGGAGCTTTCCGCTGGTTTCCGAATTGATGGTAGTGATTACTCGGTACTTACTTCAAATCCACTGGAGCAGTTTTCACCACGAATTTCAATGAAATACCAATTAGCTGATCAGTTTGCCCTCAACCTGAATGGCGGAATTTACTATATGCTGCCATCTTATACAGCTTTATGATATGCGCAGAACGGAAATTTAATTAATAAAAACAGTTTAAAATACATTAAAAACTCCCAGATTGTGGGTGGCGTGGAATTTAATGGAAACAATAATCTAAAAATTACTGCCGAAACCTATTATAAAAAATACAAAAACTATCCTTTTTCCCTTCGAAACGGGATTTCCCTAGCAAATTTAGGCGGTGATTTCGGAGTAGTCGGGGCGGAACCTCTCGACAGCAGAGGCGTTGGCGAAACGTATGGAATTGAGCTTTTAGCCCAGAAAAGAACCGTAAACGATTTCTATGGAATCGCTTCATATACTTTCGGCCACTCCAAATTTAGTGATCTTAATGGCGATTTAAAACCATCGAGTTGGGACAGCAGACATATCCTGTCATTAACTGGAGGGAAATATTTCAGCAGGAATTGGAACATCGGAGCAAGATTCCGGTTGCAGAGTGGTTTGCCGGAAACGCCTTACGATCTGGAGAAAAGTCAACTGGTTAATGTGTGGAATATTGCCAATGCACCGGTTTCAGATTATATTTTGCTGAATTCCCAACGCGGGAATCTGGTACATCAACTCGATATAAGAGCAGAGAAGAAATGGATCTTCAACAAATGGCAGATGACTTTCTACGTAGATGTTGTAAATGTTTACGGATCGAAAAACCCAAGCAGACTACCGGTGATCGCACTGGAACGTGACACAAACGGTAACGGAATTGTTACCAACCCTGGTGCACCGCAAAATGAGCAGATCTATCAGCTGAATTACGGGGAGGCAGACCGCACAACACCGCTGCCGTATTTCGGATTTATTTTTGAATTTTAAAAACCACAGCATCCAGCCGGAATGTTATTGGGAAGAATCTTCTTTGATTTTTTCCATAACCCAATCCAGCTGGATGTCTTTTTTTGCAAGAACTTCCTGAAGCGTCGGGATAATTTCATGATCCGGAATCACTCCTTTTTTGGTGTGGGTAAATTCAATACTTGGCTGAATCAGCATTAGACCAATTGGCAGATAGAGTTTAGAATTTGGCAGTTTTTTGGTAGAGTAGCGGCCTGCAACTGTTCCGTCGTTTGCGCCACCGGTTTCTTCACCTACCAGAAAAGCACGTTTTTCATGCTTAAGTTTTGAAGGCAGGATGGAGGCGGCAGAAAAACTGCTCCCGTTGATCAGCACGTATATTTTCCCTTTATAGGTATTTTCTTTTGGTTTTTTGAGCCCGAAAATCCCATTATTCCTGAGGTAAAAACGATCGGATTCTTTCTTTATCGACAGCGCCGTTCCCATCAGATAAAATGGATAACCCGCCACTGCAAATGGTTTTGTAAACCACGAGAATTCTGAGAAGTAATTGGCTTGGTACATTGCCGAAGGCGAGGTAATCTCAATATCATTGATAAACTGAAACTTTTCTGAAACCAAATAAGAATAAAGGTTGTTGATCTCCGCAAGCGAACCACCCAGGTTGTCGCGTATATCCAGGATTAAATATTTTGCAGGTGATTTTTTTAGCGTTTCGAAGCTTTCTCTGTAAAACTTCCGCGAATAGGTTCCCGAGAAAGTTTTGATTTTCATGTAAGCGACAGTGCTGTCTTTAACAGGAAACTGCAGGTCGCGGTTGAAACTTTTGGTAATTACATTATAATCTTTGGTTTTTCCTTTTTCGCTTTTCGTAATTTTTTTGTTGGCGTTTTCTACTTTTTTCTTTTCAGTTTTGGTGATTTTTTCTCTTTTAAGGTAGAATGTTTTAATTTCGTTTCTGTATTGGGCTTCAATTTTCACACTGTCGAGAATTCCGTGTTCTGCGGTGAAATAAGAGGGCCATCTTCTGGCAAGAATATATTTCTGGAAAGTCTGGTTTTCACCATCACTGTTCACGAATGGGCGATAACTTTCCAAGAGATCCTTTACCGGAATATCTTTTATTTTCAGAATTTCTGTACCCACATTCATATTGGGGATTTTTTCGGCATTGTCTTTTACAAATATTCTGTTGCCATCGAGCACGAAATTATAACGGCTGAGTAACCCTTTTTGCTTTTCCAGATTTTTAATTTCTTTTCGCGTTAACCGTTTTTCCAGCGGAACCAATCGAAGATGACCTTCCTTGATCTGTGCAATAACCGGCGCCAGTTTGCGGTAAAACTCATTAGGTTTCAAAGGTTGGCGAATACTGTTTTTTAAACTGTCGAATTTGTAATCCAAAGAGTCTTTAGAAATATACCAATACAGATTTGGATGAAGTTTCTGCAATTTCTTATAGCTGAAATCAACATCTTGTTTCAGTTTTTTTGGCGCAATAAGGATTTCATGTTTTGCGTTATGCTTTTTTACAGAAACACAGGAGGTGAGCAGCGCCAGTAAAAAAAGCTTTAGGGTAGTCTTCAAATTGAAAAATTTTGATAAAAATATATCTTTTAATTCAAATTTAATAATATTAAAAAAACAAAAAAACTCCTCAGATATAATGAGGAGTTAATGTTGAATTTATAAAATTTTTAACCTAAAACCGTGACAGAATTTTGCAGCAATCCGAAGATTGCATCTTTTCCGTTGTCGGGTTTTACATTCACCGCTCGCGTTCCGTTGAAGTGCAGACAAGTTATATAACCCAGCTGTACAGCATCCAGACAGGTAAATTTCACACAGTAATCCAAAGCTAAACCGACGATTTCAAGCAACTGTATGTCGTGATATTTTAAAAAATCGTCCAAACCGGTTTTTACAAAATGATTGTTGTCCTGAAAGCCGCTGTAACTGTCGACTTCCGGGTTTTTACCTTTCTGAACGATGTGGGTTACTTTATCGCGGTTCAGATCCTTATGGAAGTCAGCACCGAACGTGCCCTGAACGCAATGATCTGGCCACATAAACTGTGGAATTCCGTTGAGAATGATGGTTTCGCCAACTTTCTTTCCGTTGTTTGAAGCAAAACTTTTGTGGTTCGCAGGATGCCAGTCCTGGGTAAGGACGATTTGGTCGTATTCATTTTCTTCCATCAGCAGATTGATGTAAGGAATAATTTCGTTTGCTCCTGGCACCGCAAGAGCGCCGCCTTCGCAAAAATCGTTCTGTACATCCACTATAATGAGGGCTTTTTTCATATTTTTCGGATTTGTTTTATAATAACTTTAGGAATTACGGGAAATAAAATTCAGATTTTAAAGCGTAAATTTACGAAACTGTTTTCGCAAAATTTCAGCCAAAAGCATTCAGCAGACAAATCGTCTAAATTTAAGTTTTGAAATATAGAAAACCTGCCAAAAAAATATATGAGAATGAATATCCCCCTGCAAACCACGTCAAAGTCAAAGAATGAGAAAATCGCTTAACAATCCGAAGGATTTCGACGAAATAAAAACCCGGATTTTAAGGATTGAGGAACATGCAGAACGGAAATGGGGAAAGATGAATGCGGCACAGATGTTACGTCACTGCGACCGGATTCTGCAGGTAGGCTTTGGGAAAATAGTGCTGCCGAAGATTAACCCTTTTATAAAATCGATCGGAATTTTAACCAAAATTGAGATGAATATTTTCAATAACGGTATTCCACCGAATATGCCAACTTTTAAAGAAGTTATTATAAAAGAAAATTGTAATTTTGAAAAGTCCCGTGAGGAATTATTAGCTTCTATTGATGAGTTTGCGGAAAAATCAGCAAAAAACAATTTACTTTCGGAGCATGCGCTTTTTGGGAAGATGACAAAAGAAGATTGGGGATTTATGGAATATAAACACCTGGATCATCACTTAAAACAGTTTGGAGTATGAGTATTTTTAATAAAATTTTTGGAAGTTCCGATACAGAAAAGCCGTCACCGGAATTCTGGAATTATATAAATTCTGAAGCAGATCTAGAAAAAGCATTGGAAGAGTCGCACGAAAAAAAAGTTGCAATTTTTAAGCATTCTACAAGATGTTTCATCAGTAAAACAGTGCTAAATAATTTTGAAAAAGAAGTGGGAGAATCTAATAAAGAGGCGTCTTATTATTTTCTGGATTTATTGGCACACCGCAGTATTTCTAATAAAATTGCCGATGATTTGGATGTTGAACATCAAAGTCCGCAGCTTATCGTTGTGGAAAACGGTAAAGCCGTGAAGAACGCCTCCCATCACAGTATTTCTGTGTCTTTAATTTAATTCTGATTATTTCGATGGAAAATATAGAATCCTACCTGTCTGAAATTTTGGAGATTCCAAAAGAAGCGGTTACGCAGTGCAGTAATTTTTATGGCAGCACAAAAGTGTTAAAAAACCAATTTCTTCTGAAGGCCGGTGAAGTGTGCAACGGAACTTATTTTGTAGAAAAAGGCTTGCTGAGGATGTATTCGATTGATAAAAACGGCAAGGAACATATCATTCAGTTTGCGCCCGAAAAGTGGTTGATTTCCGACAGAAGTTCGCTTTATTTCAATGAAAAATCAAATTATTACATTGAAGCGGTGGAAGAATCTGAAATTCTGGTGCTGACGAAAGATTTTTTTGCGAATATTAATCTTGAATTTCCCAACACTGTTGAAAATAATGATTTGCTTTTACAGAAACACATCCGGAATCTTCAAAACCGCGTAAACTCGCTGCTGAGCGATACCGCGGAAGAAAGATATATGAGTTTCATCAAAATGTATCCGGATATTCTGCTTCGTGTTCCGCAGTGGATGGTAGCTTCTTATCTTGGCATCACGCCGGAAAGTTTAAGCCGGGTAAGAAAAGAGCTCGCGAGAAAGAATTTTCAGACTTCATAAAAAAAAGGAACTCGTTTGAGTTCCTTTTCAGTTTTATGTAAATTATTTACCGAGATAAGATTTCAGAATCTTGCTTCTGGTATTGTGTTTCAGTCTTTTAATGGCTTTTTCTTTAATCTGACGCACTCTTTCTCTTGTAAGATCGAAAGTTTCCCCGATTTCTTCTAAAGTCATTGGATGTTTCCCGTTCAAACCGAAATATAAACGAACCAAATCTGCTTCACGAGGCGTTAAAGTTTGCAACGCTCTTTCGATTTCGATCTGAAGAGATTCCAGCATCAAATCTTTATCAGGACTTGGTGATTCACCGGAACGTAAAACATCATATAAGTTAGAATCTTCACCCTCAACCAATGGCGCATCCATCGACAGGTGTCGTCCGGAGTTTTTCATTGATTCTTTAATGTCGTCTTCGCTCATGTCCAAAACTTCCGCCAATTCTTCCGGAGAAGGTGGTCTTTCGTTTTCTTGCTCCAGGTGTGCGTAAGCTTTGTTGATTTTATTGATCGAACCAATTTTATTTAAAGGCAATCTTACAATTCTGGATTGTTCTGCCAAAGCCTGCAAAATCGATTGGCGAATCCACCAAACGGCATAAGAAATAAATTTAAAACCTCTGGTTTCATCATATCTTTTAGCAGCTTTCATCAAACCAAGATTCCCTTCGTTGATTAAATCGGGTAGGGAAAGACCCTGGTTTTGGTATTGTTTCGAAACTGAAACCACGAAACGGAGGTTTGCTTTAATCAGTTTTTCAAGGGCAACTCTATCGCCGGCACGAATTTTCTGTGCCAAATCCACCTCTTCGTCGGCTGTAATCAGATCCACTTTACCAATTTCCTGTAGATACTTGTCAAGCGATGCAGTTTCTCTGTTGGTAACCTGCTTTGTAATTTTTAATTGTCTCATGTATAAAAACCCGTCCACTTTTGGACTGCATTAGATTATACGACACGAGAGCGCAAAAGGTTACAAAATTGTTGAAAAAATAGTTTCTAAGATGTTTTTTTGGTGGTATTTGACGATTTTTAGGTTCAAAAACAAAGAATTCCGCAGGATCAGGAAATTATTTTCTCTTGTTACGCATGGCTTTTACCTTGGTTACAGCATCATCATTCACTAAGTTTTTGTAATCTTCACCTTCCATAGGAAAAATTGCCACTTTTCCTTCACTGTTGTGGTGAATCCCGAAACCGTATCTTTTTGCCAGTGCAGAAGACCGGAAACAAGCCTGACCTTTTGAAAAAAAATCTCTTCGCGCATCGGCTCTGTCTTTTAAGGAAATATCATTTTTCTGCGCGTAACATTCGAACATTACATCATCGGAAGTGAATTTATAAGGATGTTCCGTAATCATTTCAAACTGAATATTCGCTAAAGTTCTGTTGCGTTTTACAGGTGGAATTTCAGCTTTGGAAACCGGAATATCTTCCGATGTTTCGATAAATGTATTCTTATAGTTCGTAGTATGCAGTTTCATATTATTAAATCTTAAGAGGGTTAAATGTATAAAAAAAACTCATTCTGTAGGTAGCAGAATGAGTTCAAATAAATTAATTTGAGCGTCAATTATTTAATAATTAATTTATTAGATTGAATTTTTCCGTCGGAAATATACTGCAGAAGATAGATTCCACTTTTTGCTTTGACAGAAATAGTGTTTTTACCCTTTATTACAATTCCAGAATAAATTGCTCTTCCGGACATATCATTTATTACGATATTTCCTTCCTTAGCCACATCGAAAGTGAATGTTCCGTTGCTTGGATTAGGATAGATGCTGCTTTTTAGCAGATTTGAATAATTTGTAGACATCGGCTGCGCACATAAAAATGGAGTGTAATTTACGGTCCCTTTTGTAGAATCGTCTACACTGTGGAAAATTACACTTTCAACCATGGCATCATCAGATAATTCGTTTTCTCGCCAGCAGTTATTGGTTGCGCTGAGGGGATGTGGAGTATTGTTGTAGAGTGCATAGATCTGGCCACCGTTTCCATTATTATAGAAAACATTTTCACCGATACTTCCTAAGCTTCCGCCGCCAAAATCAGCCTGAGCGGTCCCAATAACTGTAATTCCCCAAAGACTTCCCCGGATCTGATTTTTTTCTACTTTAATAGCCATTACCTGGCTTCCGCTTCCTGAAAGAGATATTCCGCTTCCTCCGTTTGCCGGAACCGGCTCTGTATTATTGTCTGTTAAAATGTTATTTGAAATTGAACCCGAAGAATTATTTCCTGCGACAGTAATTCCGTAACGGTTGTCTTTAATAGTATTGCCTTCAATCTGCGGATGATTTTCGACACCTAATAGAGTTGAAACAGAAACACCGCCAACTTTGGTTAAAGTTCGGTCGCCGATAATGGTGTTGTTAAGGATTTTGGTAATTCCGCTACCACTGGGACCCATATTAATTTGTGGACGGTTAGAGTTCAGTTTGGTGTTGCCGTATAAATAGTTTCCTGTAAATTCTAAGGCAACAGATTGGTTGGCGCCTGAAGCTACTGCAGGAAGATCATTCTCAATGAACTGGGAATTTCTAACAATCGGGTTTCCGGTGGAAAAATTAAGGGATGCTCCCGTAACAAGGCCGGATTTAAAATACCTAACAATAGAGTTTTCCATTGAAAAATTTCCGGTTAAAGCCTGTATTCCGCCGCCATATTCAAAAGTGGTATTTTTAATGGTTACGGCAGCGGTAGATTCTAATCTGATGCCTTTGAAAACAACAGCGGGATCGGTCGCGGTAACTAAAATATTCCCTGCGTTGGTGTTATAAATCCCTGCAATTGTAAGTTGTTTGCCACCATCAATTTTTAGGGTGGTGTCTTCATTCATCAAAAGAGTGTCGCCGTTTGAAATGGTGATATCGGCTGTCATTTGATAAAAAGTACCGTTATTTACAAGAACTGCAGGCGCGGCGGCAGAAAGAGAAGCTAAATTGTACGTAATCCCAGTTCCTGGACTCACAAACTGAGAAAAAGCAAAAGTCGAAGACAGCGTTAAAAATAAAAAGGAGAGTTTTTTCATTATAAATAATTTTTATTCAAATTTAGAAATATTATGCTGAAAATAGTAGAATTTAGTTATCAAAAATTTATTTTTGAATAAATATATAGTATTATGACATTTTCACCTATTATTATAGGAACCATGCGATGGGGAATTTGGGGCGCAAATCATTCAGTTAAAAATGTGCAGCATTTAATTGAAATTTCGCTTGAAGAAGAACTCTTTACTTTCGACCATGCAGATATTTATGGAAACTATACCACAGAAAAACTTTTTGGTGACGCATTCTCAGCGATGAAAATTAATAGGGAAGAAGTACAGTTCATTTCCAAATGTGGAATCGAAATGCCCTGTGAAAACCGAAATTTCAACATAAAATCATACAACTATTCTAAAAATCATATTGTAGATTCTGTTAATCAAAGTCTTAAGAATTTAAAGACCGACTATCTTGATCTTCTGCTTCTGCACCGTCCGTCACCATTAATGAATCCTGAAGAAATTGCTGAAACCTTTGATCTGCTGCGCGACCAGAAAAAGGTGCGGCATTTCGGTGTTTCTAATTTTTCAGTTTCGCAATTTGAGCTTATTAATGATGCTTTTCCTATCATTACGAACCAGATGGAGATTTCGCTAAATAATACCGATGCATTTTATAACGGAACACTGGATCAGATGCTTCTTAAAAAGCTCCGTCCTATGGCCTGGTCGGTAATGGGGGACTATTTTACGCAGCCTTCAGCACAGAATACGAGGATAAAGATAGTTCTTGATGAACTCTGTATAAAATATGGCGCGAAAGAAAGTCAGATTCTGTTAGCTTTTTTACTACTACATCCTGCCAGAATACTTCCGATAATTGGTACTTCAAAAGCACAGACAATCAAAGATTTAAAGAAATCGATGGACTTAAAATTGGAACGGGAAGATTGGTTCAGACTTTTACAGGCTTCTGAGGGGAAAGAGGTTGATTAAAAGATTATTAAAAAAATTGTTTAATTCAATTTAATTTGTAACTTGCACCCGTTTTTATATCCGAAATCAATCTTTGTTCATCAATTGTTGAGTTTCTTTTATAATTTCAACAAAGTATTAATTTTTTTAATTTTTTTTATGATGAACATTTTTGTTTCAAACATCAATTACTCTACAAGAGAAGAGTCATTGCAGGACCTTTTTTCAGAATTTGGCGAAGTATCTTCCGCTAAAATTATTACAGACAGAGAAACCGGTAGATCCAGAGGATTCGGTTTCGTAGAAATGGGCGACGAAGACGGTAAAAACGCGATCGAAGCTTTAAACGGAAAAGAATTGGATGGTAAAGAACTTAACGTTTCTGAGGCTAAGCCAAGAGAAGACAAACCAAGAAGAAGTTTCGACAATAACCGTGGAGGCGGTTACGGTGGAGGAAACCGTGGCGGTGGTTACGGTGGAGGAAATCGTGGCGGTTCAAACTGGTAAGATTTGTATTCAAAATAGTAAAGCGGCTTAAAAGCCGCTTTTTTTGTACCGTATATTAAAGGGGAGAAATTTATCTTGTGCGGATTAATATATACGCATCACTGAAATAAATATTTTCTCTCCCAAAATTTTCACGGATGAGATTGTCGAAAATGATTTTGATATGATATTTTCCCAAATCATGCTCCAGTGTTATATCTGGAACAGAAACACGCCCGGTTCTGTTGCTGTACTTTGCCATCAATACTTTTATTTCCCTACTTGCATCCCAGTTTTCATTGTTGTTTATGGTAATAACTAAAAGTTTTTCTTTTTGTTGGCTGCGTATCGTAAAAACATCCTGCCCAACAGTTAAACCTTCAGTATCCCGAAAATTGCCAACCCTCGCAAAAAAATCATAATCCTGTACAAACATTAGCTTATTTTCTGCTATAAGTTCGAAATTTTCTCCAAAAGAGTTTTTGGTTTTGTCAACATTCGAAAATGCAGACCGAACCTGACTTTGTATTCCGTAGAAATCCCCTTTATTAATCTTATTGGTTATAATTTTTTGATGTTTTAGATTCATATAATTCAAAACAAATTCTTTCTCATCACGTTTTACCAAAAACCCGATTTTATTGGAAATTTCATCTGCAACCGTGTCTGAAACTTTTACACTGAAATCAATTTTACCGTTTTTAACTAAGTTATTTTGATTAAGGATATTTTTAAGTTCCGTTTTCTGACTTCTTTTCGCTACAGAAAATGTATTGAGATAGGGGCAAACCAGCGCAAATAATCCAATCGCAAAAAGACTAATCGGGACAAATTTAATCGTCGCTTTTGGTGTAAAAATAAAATAGAAAACAACCAAAGTCAGCCAAATCGCCAGCAAAAGGACAAAATATCGTGGTTCAGTATATCCGTATTCCAAAATCCTGGTAAAAATTGCGGTGAAAAGCAAAACAAGAAGCGGAATCAGCGTGAAATAAAATATTTTCGAAAATATTTTTACCCAAGAAGTTGTTGATTCATGTTTTAAAGGATGTACAAGCAATAAAGCCAAAATCCCCACAACCGAATAAGCTAAAATTAAATACGATACCCAACCCCTTGGAAGCTCCCAGTTAATCAGGATTTTAGCCGAATATAAATAAAGAATTACCGCATAAATAAGTAAAAGCGGAATTAAAATGTATTGTGTGAAAAATTTGAGGATTACCGGATATGTTCCGTTTTTTTCCAAAGCGGACAGTCCTTTTTCATTAAACAGAAGAAAAATAAAACTGCTGCCGAAAATGGAAAGAAAATAAAAAGTTTCCAGATAATAGCGTTCATTGAAATTAAAGCTGAAAAGTTTATCGATAGCCAGAATCGCCAGTTCTACGCCACCCGTTAAAACACCGGTAAAAACACCGGTAAGAAATATATTGATGAATAAATTCTTGTTATACTGCCAGAAATTCACCTCTTTTTCTTTTCCGAAAAATGCAATAAAAGATACCAAAAGATGTGAAAGAATAAAAGCAGGTACGATTAAAAAAGCATAACGCTCCGTAAAATATTTTTCCTCTTGTGGAAGCAGAAAATAGAAAAATACTAAGAACAAAACACCTGAAATCTCCAGTAAAGTTTGCTTCCCAATCCTTTGCGAAAGCATTTTTAATGCGAACATGAGTGAAATTCCGAGACAGGAAACCAGCGCAAATTTTATAAAAACAAAAAAATAAGGATTTGAATTAAAATTGACGTGCGCAAAACACATCAGCGATAATGAACCCAAAAAAGACATGAGCAAAACCATCGGATAACGCCGAAGAATATCATCGGTTTTCCCGAAAATTTCATTAATTTTTTTTAACATCGTTTTCTTGGTGTGGTGTACGGTTATTTTTTCTTCTTTTTCTCCTTCTTTTTCTCCTTTTTCTTAGGTTTCTTGTCCGAAGTAATTTCTTTCACAAATTCTTTCACAGGATCTTTCTTTTCCGGATCAGCCGTAACTTCAGAAGTAATGTTTCCTATAAAATTCTTTAATTGCGAAGTGGTAATAAGTTGCTTATCATGAAGATATTTCACCAGCTCCTCTCCGGAATTATTGAAATAACTATTAATGAAATTGCCGAGAACGAAATTGCGGTAATTCACATAGGGTATGGCCACTGTATATTTAAAAATCCGACCTTGCTTTTCTGTGGTAAGAAATTCTTTTTCAACAAGAATTTTCATAAAAGTTGAAACGGTATTCTGGTGCGGTTTCGGTTCCGGATAAGCGTCCATTACGTCTTTCATGTATGCAGAATTAAGCTTCCATAAAATGTTCATTAATAGTTCTTCGGAATGGGTAAGCGGGTGTATTTTCATATATTTACTGCTGAAGTTGGATGTTGGTATAAAGATAAATAAAAGAAACCAGAATTGCGATGGCGGCACCGGTAACGACCTCCTTGGCGGTGTGTCTTTTAAGAATTACTCTCGTGATGCCCACTAAGATGGCTATTACTGCCCAAATTATTCCTAACAGCGCACTTTCAGCAAAAAAAAGTGCAGCCACAAAAACATTAAAAGCGGTATGCATGGAACTTTTTATAAAATAATTGCTGATTTGTAGTATAAGAAGTAAAACCATGAGGAATATCATCAGCAGATCAGGGGTTCCGGTAGTAGTGTAATCATAGATAAGATAAACCCCGATACAGGCTGAAATAAAGAAGTAAAGGCTCTTTCTCTGGTTTCGGTTCGATACATCTAAATTGGTGTAATTTCCCTTTTTTACATTCCACACAATCCAGATCACAATCGGCAGAATCGTTAAGAGTAGTATCGGCATAAAGGTTTTCAGCGCTGCTTTTGGCGCAAAATCTTGCGAGCTGACATAAATAAAAAAAATAATCAAAGAAGTCAGCGGATTAAAGAAATTCGAAATGAATTTTGAAACTCCGATAACAGCCGGCGGGTAGGTTTTTAACATACTTAAAATTATGCTTTCAAAAATAAGTATTTTTTAAATGAAGTATGATAAATTTCTCCTGTTATGCTATCAATAAAGACAAAGTTTTTTAGTATTTTTGCGACATATTTCGATTAAACATGAAAGAATTTTCAAAAGAAGTGTATCTTCAATGGTACGAAGAAATGACGATGTGGAGAAGGTTTGAAGACAAATGCCGATCTCTTTACCTTAAACAGAAAATCCGTGGGTTTTTGCATTTGTACAACGGGCAGGAGGCAATTCCCGCTGGTTTTGCCCATGCAATGGATCTTACCAAAGACAGTATGATCACCGCCTATAGATGCCACATTCACCCAATGGCAATGGGAGTTGATCCGAAAAGGATTATGGCCGAACTTTGCGGTAAAGCTACCGGAACTTCAGGCGGAATGGGTGGTTCTATGCACATCTTCAGCAAAGAAAAAAGATTTTATGGCGGCCACGGAATTGTGGGAGGCCAAATCCCTTTGGGAGCTGGAATCGCGTTCGCGGACAAGTATTTTGAAACCGGTGGGGTAAATATCTGTTTCTTCGGAGACGGTGCTGCACGCCAGGGCTCACTGCACGAAACCTTTAATATGGCAATGAACTGGAAACTTCCTGTAGTTTTCGTGGTTGAAAATAACCAGTACGCAATGGGAACTTCAGTGAAAAGAACAGCCAATCACGAAGATATTTATAAACTCGGTCTGGGTTACGAAATGCCATGCCTTCCGGTAGACGCGATGGATCCTGAAAAAGTGGCGGAAGCTGCGTACGAAGCCATCGAAAGAGCAAGAAGAGGCGATGGACCAACATTTATCGAAGCAAGAACTTACCGTTACAGAGGCCACTCAATGTCTGATGCAGAGCCATACAGAACAAAAGAGGAGGTTGCAGAACATAAAAAAGATGATCCAATTGAAATCGTAAAACAAAGAATCCTGGATAACAACTGGGCTACTGAAGACGAACTGAACGCTTTGGATGAAAAATCCAGAGATTTTGTAGAAGAATGTGTTGAGTTCATGGAGCAGTCACCTTATCCAACTGCCGATAAAGTTTACGAATACGTTTACGCTCAGGAAGATTATCCATTCCTTGACAAAATAGAAAATAACTGATAATTACATTTTAAATCCGAAGCTGGGGACCGCAAAATCTCCTGCTTCGGCTTTTTTAATCTCAAATAAGAAAAATTATGGCTGAAGTGATTACAATGCCCCGGCTTTCTGATACGATGACCGATGGGAAAGTGGCCAAATGGCACAAAAAGGTTGGCGATGCAGTGAAAGAGGGCGATATTTTGGCAGAAATTGAAACCGACAAAGCCGTTCAGGATTTTGAATCAGAAGTTAACGGAACTCTCTTATACGTTGGGACAGAAGAAGGAGGATCGTCTCCGGTAGATTCTGTTTTGGCAATTATCGGGAAAGAAGGTGAAGATATTTCTGCACTCAAAGGTGGAAATACTGCCGGAACTACTCCTCAGGAAGCAGCAGGAATTCCCGAAGAAAATAAAACCGAACAGAATATTACCGATGTAGAAACCACAAAACCTGTGGAAAAAGAAGAAGGAACTTCTTCTGCAGAAATCCCTGCCGGTGTTGAAGTGATTACAATGCCGCGTCTTTCCGATACCATGACTGAAGGTAAAGTTGCCAAATGGCACAAAAAAGTGGGTGATGATGTAAAAGAAGGAGATATTCTTGCAGAAATTGAAACCGACAAAGCCGTTCAGGATTTCGAATCTGAATTTAAAGGAACTTTACTTTATGCAGCGGTGGAAGAAGGAGGTGCAAGTCCGGTAGATACAGTGCTTGCCATCATTGGTCCGGCAGGAACAGATGTTTCCGGAATTATTTCCGGCGGAGGAAAAAAAGCCGAAAGTAAACCACAGACTTCTGAAGTAAAAACAGAAACTTCAAATACAGAAACAGCTTCAACTCCTGTTGCAGCTTCTATGGGCGAGCGCGTGGCAATTTCTCCTTTAGCTAAAAAAATGGCTGAAGAAAAAGGAATCGATGTTCATGCTTTGAAAGGAAGTGGTGAAAACGGTAGAATCGTGAAAAAAGATATCGAAAGTTTCACTCCATCAGCTCCGCCTGCGGCCGCAACTCTTGCAGCTAAAGTTGAAGCAAAACCTGCACAGCCTGCAATGAGCTTTGTTCAGGGTGAAGATTCAGAGACGCCGAATTCTCAGGTAAGAAACATCATTGCGAAAAGACTTTCTGAAAGTAAATTTACGGCGCCACACTATTATCTTATTGTTGAAATCAACATGGATAAAGCGATTGAAGCACGTAAAGAAATCAATTCATTGCCGGATACCAAAATTTCATTCAATGATATGGTGATTAAAGCAACTGCGATGGCCTTAAGAAAACACCCACAAGTGAATTCAACATGGCATGCCGATAAAATTGTTCACCACGGAAACATCAACGTTGGCGTTGCAGTAGCGATTCCGGACGGGTTAGTAGTTCCTGTACTGAAAAATGCAGACCAGATGAATTACAACCAGATCTCTGCAGCGGTGAAAGATATGGCCGGAAGAGCAAAATCTAAAGGATTGAAAGCCAACGAAATGGAAGGGTCAACATTCTCGGTTTCTAATTTAGGAATGTTTGGTATTGAAACTTTCACATCAATTATCAACCAGCCGAATTCAGCAATTCTTTCGGTAGGAGCGATTGTTGAAAAACCAATTGTGAAAGATGGACAGATTGTCGTAGGAAACACCATGAAACTTTCTCTTGCATGCGACCACCGTGTGGTTGACGGTGCTACCGGAGCACAGTTTCTACAGACTTTAAGAACGTATTTGGAACAGCCGTTAACGTTGTTGCTCTAAATTTAAACTCATAGTATGAAATCCTTCCAAATAATTTTTTGGAAGGATTTTTATTGACATATTAAAATCATTTTCCCTATTTTTGAAACCATGATAAAAGCAAGCAATATTCATAAGTCATACGGTAATTTGGAAGTTCTGAAAGGAGTTGATGTACATATTCTAGAAGGCGAAGTAGTGTCTATCGTTGGTGAATCCGGAGCCGGAAAATCTACATTGTTGCAGATTTTGGGAACTTTGGATACACCAACCAATCCTTCAGGATTCAACACCCAAATCGCGCTGGCGGGAAAATCGTTTATCGAAATGACCGACAGGCAGCTTTCGAAATTCAGAAACGAGAATATTGGTTTTGTTTTTCAGTTTCATCAGCTTCTACCGGAATTTACAGCGCTTGAAAACGTGTTGCTTCCAACAAGAATTTCAGGAAAAAACGAAAAAGAATCACTCGAAAAAGCCTATTCTCTTTTCGAAGATCTGAATATTGCACACCGCCTTCATCACAAACCCAACGAAATGTCAGGTGGTGAAGCACAGCGGACTGCGGTGGCAAGAGCGCTGATCAACTCTCCGAAAATTATTTTCGCCGACGAACCCACCGGTAATCTGGATTCCAAAAACGCCGATGATCTGCACCAGCTGTTTTTCGATCTCAGAGATAAATATAACCAGACTTTTGTCATTGTAACTCACAACACCCATCTGGCAGATACAACAGACCGAAAACTCGTAATGAAAGACGGGCAGATTATCTATTAAACTTTCATTTTATTCTGTAAAATTTGCTAACTTTAAAAATTAGTTACTCATACTTCTTAAAATTAATCGAGTATGTCCATCAAATTTTTGGCTGAAGACGACAGACCCAGAGAAAAGTTTCTGCTGAAAGGCAAAAATTCGCTCTCTGATGCCGAACTTCTGGCGATCATCATGGGCAGCGGAAACCGGGAAGATTCGGCGGTGGAACTGGGTAGAAAAATTCTGCAGTCAGTAGGAAACAATTGGCATAACTTATCGCTGCTTTCCCTCTCGGATCTAATGAAATTTAAAGGTGTGGGCGAAGCAAAGGCAATTTCTATTGCAGCAGCCCTGGAAATAGGTCGAAGGCGTGCAGCTCAGGAAGTTCCGGAAAAAATTCAGATTCGTGAAAGCAAAGACATTTATAAAGTCCTGCAGCCTTATCTTTCAGATCTTCAGACGGAAGAATTTTGGGCAATATTTCTAAATCAGAACAACCGGATTGTGGGAAAAGCCAGATTATCTTCTGGAGGAATAAACCAATCTGTTGTAGATGTGCGCATTCTGTTCAAGAACTGCCTGGAACATCTTGCTACGGCAATTGCAATTGCTCATAACCATCCCTCCGGTAATTTGAAACCCAGTCAGGAAGATTTGCGAATCACCAAGCAGATTGCAGATGCCGGAAAAATTCTTAACATCCAGTTGCTGGATCATTTAATTATTTCACAGAACGCTTATTTAAGTTTTGCTGACGAAAATATATTATGATTAGATTGGTAAAGTATAGCGATATCGATTTTGCTAAGTATAATGATTGCCTGATGAATGCTGCACAGTATAAATGTTATGCGGAACGCACCTATCTTGATATTACCGCAAGAAAAAAGTGGGATTTACTGGTTTATAATGATTACGATGCCGTAATGCCCTTGCCCTACATAAAAAAAATGGGCATCAAGTTTATCGTAAATCCCAAACTCTGTCAGCAACTCGGTGTTTTTTCAAATTCAGACTCATTAGAAATTAATGATCAGTTTTTGGAATTTTTAGAGAAAAAATTTAGAATCTGGTATTATGCATTTAATGATAAGAATTCTTTCAGCAGATCTTTAGTTCAAAGAAAAAATTTTTTAATCCCCAAAGATTTGTATGCCAACATTTACAAAAGATATTCTCCTAAAAGAAAAAGGAAACTGAGATTGGATCAGGAAGTTGCGGAAAACGCTTTGGTGATAGAAGATATCGACTTTTCCGATGCTGCTTCTTTTGTTAAGGAAAATATGTTGGGTGTTGACAAGCAGAAAGATCTTACAGAGTTTTTAAGGATCTTTGAAGAGTTTCACAGGATAGATTCACTTAAATTTTATGGTTTCATGTATCATTCAAAACTTGTGAATTTAATTGCTGTTCACCTGTCTGGTTCCTCCGCCACACTTTTGGGAACATTCAACGATAAAAACTTTGTAAAACTTTCGGGTGCATCGGTTTTAATCGACCAGGCGATTAAAAATTACGCTGAAAACAGGATTTTTGATTTTGAAGGCAGCGAAATTCCCGCAGTTGAAGAGTTTTTCAGAGGTTTCAGGCCTCAATTGCACCCTTACCCAGTCATTCAGAACTCCAGAAAAGATTTAGTGATAAACTTCTTCAGGAAGTAGCAAATAATTAGTAATTTTGCAGCCTAATATTCTCTATGATCGATTCGCCCTATTTTCCTTACGCATTTGCGTTTTTAATGGCATTGCCCTTTCTGGTTTTCATCAGACAGTTCGTGTTCAGCTACATTAAACTCAAGAATCAGGAAATTAAATTATTAACGGTAAAAGGAAATTCGGAACAGCGCGTACATGCTTACGAAAGGCTTACTTTGTTTCTGGAACGCCTGAAACCGGCAAATCTGGTGACAAAATTCGACAAAAGTTTAGCGCCGCACGAATACGTCTTCCTCATAGAGAAAACCATTAACGAAGAATTCGATTATAATGCCTCGCAACAGCTTTACCTCACCAAAAATACCTGGAAAAATGTGGTAAACTGCAAGAATAGTGTTCTCCGTTTAATACATACGACCTACGAAAATCTCAGCGAGAATGCGACGCTGGATGAGTTTAAAACCGTTTTTTTGATGAATTATATGAACGAAAAAGATTTCATTGCAGAAAGTATTGAAGAATTAAGAAAAGAAAACCTAATTGTAAATTAAAATAAATAAATGATACCAAATTTTAAAGCACATCCTTGGCACGGGATTTCAGCAGGAGCAGAGGTACCTAATGTTGTAAATGTTTTTGTGGAAATTGTACCGAGTGATACCATTAAATATGAAATCGACAAGCAGAGCGGTTACCTTAAAGTTGACCGTCCGCAGCAGTTCTCCAACATTATTCCTGCACTGTACGGATTTATCCCGAGAACGTATTGTCATGATGAAGTCCTTAAACTGGCGATTGAAAGTGGCGCAGATGATGTAGAAACCGGTGACCTCGACCCGCTGGATATCTGTGTACTGAGTTCACACAACATCCACGCCGGCGGAATGCTGATGGAGGCAATCCCAATCGGTGGATTCAAGATGATCGATAAAGGCGAAGCTGATGATAAAATCGTTGCAGTGATGAAAGGAGATCATGCGTTTGGGCATTTCCGGGATATTACAGAATTACCACAGGCAGAAGTAAAGCGGCTGATGCACTATTTCTTAACGTATAAAAATCTTCCGGATGAAGCTGCAAAATGTAGAATTCAGGAGGTGTACGGTGCAGATCATGCCAGAAATGTAATTAAAGCTTCACAAAAAGATTATGCAAACAAGTTTGGCGGCTAAGACCCTCTAAATTCCAATAAAATAACGAGACAGGTGTGTGTACATCTGTCTTTTTTTATTTTTAACTTTAGTTACGATTTTCAAATAAATTGTGTATTTTCGGTTTATGTTTTATTTAATAAAATGTTAACATCAAAAAATAACCTATGAATTTATTTATTTTAGTACCCATCTTTGGTATTATTGCTTTAATCTACACTTTTATCCAGAGTAACTGGGTAAGTAAACAGAATGCAGGTAACGACAGGATGAAGGAAATTAGTGGGCACATTGCCGATGGCGCAATGGCGTTCCTTAAAGCAGAATACAAAATCATGATGTATTTCGTGGTTATTGTTGCTATTTTGCTCGCTTTGATGGGAGCTGGTAATGCCAATTCGCACTGGAGCATTGGTCTTGCATTTATATTCGGAGCAGTGCTTTCTGCTTTGGCGGGTTTCATCGGAATGAAAATCGCTACCAAATCCAACGTAAGAACTGCAGAAGCAGCCAAAACATCACTCTCAAAAGCCCTGAAAGTATCTTTCACCGGAGGCTCTGTAATGGGGATGGGTGTTGCCGGTTTAGCAGTTTTAGGATTGGGCGCCTTATATTTAATCATCAAGCAGATTTTTGCACCGGATGCAGCCGCTAATACCCATGAAATGGAAAAAGCGATCGAAATCCTTACCGGTTTTTCTCTGGGTGCCGAATCCATCGCGCTTTTTGCAAGAGTAGGTGGCGGAATTTATACCAAAGCTGCCGATGTGGGTGCTGATTTAGTAGGTAAAGTAGAAGCCGGAATTCCGGAAGATGACCCAAGAAACCCAGCAACAATCGCAGATAACGTTGGAGATAATGTAGGTGATGTGGCCGGGATGGGCGCCGATTTATTCGGTTCTTATGTGGCAACTGTTTTAGCCACCATGGTTTTGGGTAACGAAACCGTGTCTCCGGATCTTTTCGGAGGATTCGCACCAATCTTATTACCCATGCTGATCGCCGGAATCGGAATTATTTTCTCAATGGTCGGAACTTTATTCGTAAAAATCAGTGAATCGGCAGAATTAGATACCGCTCCCGTACAGAACGCTTTAAACATGGGCAACTGGGGGAGTATTGTATTAACCGCTGTTGCATCTTATTTCCTTGTAAATTATCTTTTACCTGAAACGATGACATTAAGAGGCCACGAGTTCACCAAAATGGGTGTTTTCGGAGCGATTATCGTAGGTCTTGTAGTGGGAACTTTAATGAGTATCATAACTGAGTATTACACCGCGATGGGTAAAAGACCCGTAAAAAGCATCGTAAAACAGTCTTCCACAGGACATGCAACCAACATCATTGGTGGTCTTGCTGTGGGGATGGAATCTACTCTTTTACCTATCCTGGTTTTAGCGGGCGGTATTTACGGATCTTATCTTTGTGCTGGATTATACGGAGTGGCAATTGCAGCCGCCGGAATGATGGCAACAACGGCAATGCAGCTTGCGATTGACGCTTTCGGACCGATTGCCGATAACGCTGGTGGAATTGCAGAAATGAGCGAATTACCGAAGGAAGTTCGTGAAAAAACAGATATCTTAGATGCGGTAGGGAATACCACAGCAGCAACAGGAAAAGGTTTTGCTATCGCTTCAGCGGCTCTAACGGCGCTTGCTTTGTTTGCGGCCTTTGTAGGTATTGCAGGAATTGACGGAATTGATATTTACAGAGCCGATGTATTGGCAGGTTTATTCGTGGGTGCTATGATTCCGTTTATCTTTTCTTCTTTGGCAATTAAAGCCGTGGGAGAAGCAGCAATGGCGATGGTAGAAGAAGTTCGCCGTCAGTTCCGCGAGATTCCTGGAATTCTCGAAGGTAAAGCAGCCCCGGAATACGAAAAATGCGTAGCTATTTCTACAGACGCATCAATCAAAAAAATGTTGTTACCTGGCGCAATCGCTTTGGTTTCTCCGCTTTTGGTAGGATTTATTTTCGGTCCTGAGGTTCTGGGTGGTTTCCTTGCGGGAGCTACCGTTTCAGGTGTATTGATGGGAATGTTCCAGAACAACGCCGGTGGTGCCTGGGATAACGCAAAGAAATCCTTTGAAAAAGGAGTGGATATTAACGGTAAAACCTTCTATAAAGGTTCTGACCCGCACAAAGCTTCCGTAACAGGAGATACCGTGGGCGATCCTTTCAAAGATACTTCAGGGCCTTCAATGAATATCCTGATCAAATTGATGTCGATTGTTTCTTTGGTTATTGCACCAACTTTAGCCATTATGCATAAAGATAAAATTGAAAATAGCAGAAAAGAAAAGCTGGAATCGCTCAATAAAATGATGGGAATAACCACCGTCGCGACAGAAACGCCGGGTATGGATGCAGGAACTTCTGCTACACCACAGGAAGTTAGGGGAGGATTAAATGCTGATGGTGATTATGTATATGACACAGGAAATGTTCAGGAAGTGAAATTAACTGATAAATCCATCTTAATGGGTCAGAACAGTCAAATCTATGCGCTGTATAACGGCATTAAGCTTAAAGATCAGGCTTTATTGGATCCGAACACATGGTTCACCATCGAAAATCTTCATTTCCAAAGCGGAAGCAGCGATTTGAAGCCGGGTTCTGAAGCCCAGTTGAACAATCTTGCGGAAATCCTGAATGCTTATCCCAATGTTAGAGTTAAACTCGGAGGTTATACAGATAATACAGGTAATTCAGATACCAACATGAAACTCTCCAGCCTTCGCGCACAGACTGCCAGATTGAAATTACTCGAATTGGGAATTGCTGGCGACAGGGTGGAAGCCGAAGGTTACGGACCGCTCTTCCCGGTTTGCGAGGCTAACGATACCGATGAGTGTAAAGCACAGAACAGAAGAATTGATGTAAGAGTCCTGAGCTTCTAAAAAATCATTTTTAAAAATAAATCCCGACTGTAAAAAGCCGGGATTTTTATTTTATATGTACTTCGATTTCTAAAAACCTACCACCGCTTTCTTCTTACGTAAATAAAAGTGAGCAGCGTAATAAAGGCCATTAATCCCAACGTCATAAAATACCCCAAAGGCTGGTGAAGTTCCGGCATGTTGTCAAAATTCATTCCGTAGATTCCTGCGATAAACGTAATCGGGAAGAAATACATGGAATAAATAGCCAGAACTTTCATAACCTGGTTTGCCTTCTGGTCGCTCATGGCCAGAAACATTGATATAAGGTTCGTAACTTGGGCATTCAGATGCTCAAAATCGGCGATTACATCTTTGTGTTTGTCTTTCAGGTCGCTTATTTCAGTATCACTCAAGCTTAGGGTTTTAAATTTATCAATCCAGTCCGCAGAAATATTCAGGATTCTGGCATTCAGACCCGATTTTCTTTTCAGTTTATAAAGTCTGCGGATTTGGTTGGAATGGTTGGTCGTCTTCAGAAATATTTCATTTTCAATATTGTCCATCGTTTCCAAAAGGTTCTGTGATTCTTCATCGAACGATTTCATCACTTTTAGAGCCAGTTTCAGCGCAATGGTATCGGTACTGATGCTTTCATACTCCGGAAGGAGAATTTCTTTTTTAAATTCATAAACACTTCTGTTTTTCATCCGGTGAACGGTGATAATAATGTGTTGGAACATGAAAATCCCCAGTTTCGTAGAAATATCGCTGATGGTATTAAGGTTCGTGCGCTCCAGTTCAGTGTTTTCGCGCATCAGAAAAAATTTCACGCCATTGTCCTGCTCAAATTTCGGCAGGTGGTTCGGATCAATTGTATCCTCCAGAAGCAGCGTATTGATATTATATCTTTCATGAAGAAAATTAAGATCCTCCTGAGTTGGAGCTTCCACATCAATCCATTCGCAGTGCTCCTTACGGTAAATTATTTCTATTGGCATTCAACAAAATTAATGATTATTTTCAGTTGGTATTCAAGATTTCCGATTCCTTAAATAAAAATTATATTTGTATAAATTTTTTAATCGTCATGACGAAAAGCATTATCAAAGGAATAGGACATTATGTACCTGAAAACATCGTAACAAACGACGACCTCTCGAAACTGATGACCACCAGTGACGAGTGGATTACAGAACGCACAGGCATCAAAGAACGCCACCACCGCAAAAACCGTAACGATGCCGATGAGACTACGGCATTTTTAGCTTTCAAAGCTTCAGAAAAAGCCTTAAAAATGGCCGCACTCACTGCAAAAGACATCGATTATATTGTTTTTGCTACACTGTCACCAGATTATTATTTCCCGGGGTGTGGCGTGCTGCTCCAGGAAATGTTGGGCTGCGATACCATTGGTGCATTAGATGTAAGAAACCAGTGTTCAGGGTTTGTATATGCGATGAGCGTTGCAAATGCTTTTATTAAGTCAAAGACCTATAAAAACATTCTTGTGGTTGGGGCAGAAGTTCATTCTTTCGGGCTCGATTTTTCTGATGCCGGAAGAGGAGTTTCTGTAATTTTTGGAGACGGGGCAGGTGCCGTAATTCTTTCTGCTTCTGAAGAAGATTCTGCTGGTGATATCTTAGCGGTAAATATGCATTCCGAGGGGAAGTATGCGGATGAACTCTGCACCAAATTTCCGGGATCCAAATACGGCTGGAGCGACCGGATGCGCCTGGAACCCGAAAATGTAACCGATGCTGAAGTTTATCCGGTAATGAACGGAAATTTCGTTTTTAAACACGCAGTAACGAGATTCCCAGAAACGATGATGGAGGCTCTGGAATCTGCCGGTAAAACGGTGGATGATCTGGATATGTTTATTCCGCACCAGGCCAACCTGCGCATCGCAGAGTTTGTACAGAATAAAATGGGTCTTCCGGATAATAAGGTGTTCAATAATATTCAGAAATACGGCAATACCACCGCTGCATCAATTCCTATTGCGCTGAGCGAAGCGATAGAGCAGGGTAAAGTAAAAAAAGGAGATTTGGTACTCCTCTCCGCATTTGGTAGCGGATTTACCTGGGGTTCCGTACTCTTTAATTATTAAAGTAATAAAATGCGTCAACTGACGCATTTTTTTTATTCTGCTTTCAGGGAATCCTCCTTTTGGGCTTCATTTTCAAATGCGGCGGAATCCACTCCGGCATTTCTTCGTTCCTCTACGCTGTGTGAGTCTTTATATTCTTCCCGTTTTTCTTCTTTCTGGGCACAGCTTGCAAATGATAAAGTTCCCAAAATAGCGACTGCAAATAAAGTTTTCATAATTTTCTTTTTAATATTCTGGTTTGCGTGGGTACAAAAATGATGCAATTCTTTTTTCTTTTCATGAATTAAATGAATTTGGTGTGGATATGAAATTTGTCAATATTGATAATTGTCACACTGATATCTGGTTTTTAACTTCAGGTTCTGCGTAAATTTACTTGTATTTTTTAAAGGAAATAATTAAAAATTAACATATTATGACTACCAAAGCCAAAGCAGAACAGCAAGTGTACTCCGTAGACGGAGGAAAAGCAAACGGGAAACAATCAGTGAAAAATCCCATTGCAGAAAACGGTGTCAGCAACATTAAAGACAAGTATGTTTATTCCTTCGGAGGCGGAAAAGCAGACGGTAACGAATCGATGAAAAACCTCCTCGGAGGTAAAGGTGCGAACCTTGCTGAAATGGCGGGGCACAAAGATCTTAAACTGCCGGTTCCTCCTGGATTTACGGTAACCACCGAAGTGTGTACTTATTTTTATAACCACAACAGAACATATCCTGCCCATCTCGAAAAACAGATAAAAAATGCCCTTGCAGAGGTTGAAAAACTTATGGGCAAAAAATTTGGGGACATAAAAGATCCTTTACTCATGTCCGTACGTTCCGGAGCCAGAAGATCAATGCCCGGAATGATGGATACCGTCCTTAATATCGGTCTGAATGACGAAACCGTGAAAGGTTTAATTGAAGTGACCGGTGACGAAAGATTTGCTTACGATGCCTACAGAAGACTCGTAATGATGTATGCCGATGTAGTGATTGAAAAAGCAGGCGGTATGGAACCTGCTAAAGGCAAAGGAATCCGTAAGATTATGGATGAAAGGTTAGGCGACCTTAAAAAAGAAAGAGGGGTAGAACTCGACACCGAAATCTCTGCGGCAGACCTTAAAAAACTTGTAAAAGAATTCAAAGCCTTAACTAAAAAATATCTTAAAGTTGAATTCCCTGAAGATCCATGGGATCAGTTGATGGGCGGAGTAGGCGCTGTATTTGCTTCCTGGAACGGTAAACGAGCTATCGAATACCGAAAAATTGAGAGAATCCCTGATGATTGGGGAACTGCGGTAAATGTACAGGCGATGGTTTTCGGAAACATGGGCGATAATAGCTGTACCGGTGTAGCCTTTACCAGAAATCCCGGAAACGGCGACAACCATTTCTATGGTGAATATTTAGTGAATGCACAGGGTGAAGACGTGGTTGCGGGAATCCGTACTCCGGCACCAATTAACAACGCTTCTAAAAATGATCATTCAAAAGATCTTAAAACTTTAGAAAAATTAATGCCTGCGCAGTATAAAGAACTCAATGAAATCCAGAAACGTCTGGAAAAACATTACCGAGACATGCAGGATATTGAATTTACCATCGAGAAAGGAACGCTGTATATGCTCCAGTGCCGCGTAGGTAAACGGAATGGAGTAGCAGCAGTAAAAATGGCTGCCGACATGTACAAAGAAAAACTTATTGATGCGGATACTGCGGTAATGCGCGTAGGTCCAAATCAGTTGATCGAATTGCTTTTACCGATGATTGATCCCGAAGAAGAGAAGAAAAACAAACCGATAGCTAAAGGTCTTCCTGCCGGCCCCGGTGGTGCTACAGGACGGGTGGTCTTTTCCTCAGAAGAAGCAGTGGAATGGGGACTTAAAGGCGAAAAAGTAATTCTCGTTCGCGAAGAAACTTCCCCTGAAGATGTCGATGGCATGCACAAATCGCAGGCGATTCTTACAACAAAAGGCGGTATGACTTCTCATGCAGCTTTAGTAGCCCGAGGTTGGGGTAAGTGCTGTATCGTAGGTTGTTCAGACATTGAAATTCACGAAAAAGAAAAATATTTTGTAACCAATACGGGAAAAAAAGTTCACGAAGGCGAATGGCTTACCCTGAACGGAACCACCGGTCTGGCTTACGAGGGTGTGCTGCAGCTTTCAAATACCGATCTTAACCAGAACGCATCGTACAAAGTTCTGATGACGCTGGTGGATAAAGCTAAAAAATTAGGCGTTAGAACCAATGCAGATACACCAAAAGATGCACAGCAGGCATCGTATTTTGGTGCTGAAGGAATTGGCCTCTTCCGCACAGAGCATATGTTTTACGGGGAAGGAAGCGAAAAACCTTTATTCCTCCTCAGAAAAATGATTATGAGTACCACAGTGGCAGAAAGAAAAACTGCACTCGATGAACTCTTCAAATTTGTAAAAAAAGACATCAAGGCAACTTTGGAAGTGATGAACGGAAATCCCGTAACCATCCGTCTGTTAGATCCACCTTTACACGAATTCGTTCCTCACGACAAAGAAAAATTACAGGAACTGAGCCGCGAACTTGGCGTACGAATGAGTGTGCTGAACCGCAGAATCCTGGCACTTCACGAAAACAACCCGATGCTGGGCCACCGCGGAGTACGTTTGGGAGTTTCTTATCCGGAAATTACCGAGATGCAGGTTCACGCCATCCTGGAATCGGCAGCTGAACTTCAGAAAGAAGGTAAAAAAGCATACCCTGAAATTATGATTCCTGTGGTAATGGGACGTCACGAATTGCGTCACCAGAAAGAAATTGTCGACAGGGTTTATGATGAAGTTTGCAAACACATGGGTGTAAAAGAAATCAATTTCCTTTATGGAACCATGATCGAAACGCCACGTGCCGCACTGAAAGGGGATTCTCTGGCTACAGTAGCAGATTTCTTCAGTTTCGGAACCAATGATCTTACCCAGATGTCTTTCGGATTCTCCAGGGATGATATCGGTGGATTCTTGCCAAAATATCTTGATCTGAAACTGCTTCCTGAAGATCCGTTTGTATCCATCGACCAAAGCGGTGTTGGGGAACTCATTAAAATCGGAGTGGATAAAGCAAGATCCGTGAAACCTAAACTTAAAGTCGGAATCTGTGGCGAACATGGCGGTGACCCCGAATCGGTGAAATTCTGCCACAGACTGGGTCTGGATTATGTGAGCTGCTCACCGTTCCGAGTACCGATTGCAAGATTGGCAGCCGCGCAGGCAGCGATTGAAACAAAATAAGCTTTGCAATAATAATTTAATACGAAGAGAAACTGTCCCGGAAATGGGACAGTTTTTTTATTTTAATCGAAGACCTCGAACGTTGATCCGTCGAAGCTGGCAAAAACCATGGTTGGATGCGAATCCCGGTGAAAGAAGTTTCCGTTTCGGTCGATGGCGACGGCTCCGGCAAACCCGTCGATTTCTTTTAATTCAGCAAAAGTCTTTTCAAAAGCCTCTTCAAGATTCATTCCGTCAGTGACGCGGGTTACAATCTTCGCGGCAGTGGCATTGCTCACAATATCTTCACCAACTCCGGTACAGCTTACCGCGCAGTATCTGTTGGCATAATTACCGGCTACCGTTGCAGAATCGGAAATTCGGCCAACGATTTCAAAACCTTTGCCTCCCGTGGACGTTGCTGCTGCCAAATGACCGTTTCGGTCGAGTGCCACGCATCCAACAGTGCCTTTCCCGCCGTTTTTCACTTTCGCTTCATATTCTTTTCTGCGTTGCGGAATTTCAGTAGAATAGTCCTCAAATTCATTGGCAGTAGCGTAAGTTTTTGCTCCGTTTCCACCCAAAACCCGGTCGTTTTCTTTCATCAGAACCCTGGCGACCTGAATCGGATTTTTTACATTTTCAATATTGATGACGCCGGAGAACTTCTGGTTTTCACCATTCATCAGCGACGCACTCATCCTGATTTTCCCGTCGCTCTGGATTTGTGATCCGGTTCCGGCGTTATACAGCGTATCATCCTCCAGCAAAGAGACTGCATATACTGCTGTCTCCTCCGCTGTATGGCTCTGCAAATAGTCAAAAGCCTTGGCAGCAATTGCTTTGAGTGAATTTTGTTTGGCTACTTTTACTTCGTGGCTTTGGTCGCTTTCGGAGAAGAAGCCGCCGTGGATGATGATTTTCATGTATTTATGAATAGGATGTTAATAGCTTGCAAAAGCAGCATAGCGGAGCGAACGTAATTAAAAATTTAAATTCCTTAACGTTCCTGTGGGATTGGGCTGTACTGCGAGTTCACGATGGTGAGTTCTTTCGTCTTCAGATCGAAATAATCATTCTGGGACATCACATGAACCGTGAGATTATCAATGGAAATCGGTTGCCCCAGGTCGATCTTGGTAAGATTAGTATCTTTAATGAATCTGCCGTCCACCAGAATCACAAGTCCCGACCCAATGGCCGTCATCGTATCGCCGTGAATAAAGAGACCGGTATCTTCTCCCAGACCAATTCCCAGGGTGCGTGGGTTGTTTACCACGGCCTGAAAAAGTCTGCCGATTCTGCCTCTTTGAACAAAATGTGTATCGACAATAACATTTTCGATAAATCCTAAACCCTGGGTAGTTTTAATTTCACCTTTCAGAAGCGCTTCACTGCTCGAACCCTGATAAATCATGTTTTCAGAAGCTGCTGCAGCGCCTGCCGAAGTTCCGGCATAGATAAAATCCTGCTCCTGGTATTTAAGGAGAATAGCGTCATGGAATCTTGTCCCTCCAAGAATCGAAGTCAGCCTCAGCTGGTCGCCTCCGGTAAACATCACCACATCGGCAGCGTTGGCGCGTGCCACGATAGCATCGCTGTTCGCCTGTTCCCGGTTCTGGATATCGAGGATATTAACGGTTTTCGAACCTAAAAATTCGAATGCTTTTTTATATTCTGGGCCCACAATTTGTGGAATTTGAGAAGCTGTGGTGATGATCTCGATCACCGAATCCTCTTTCAGCCGTGACTCGTTGATGATTTTCCTGAGGATGCCCCTTTCAAAAAAGTTGAGGTTTTTTTCTACATTCTGGTCGTAATCGGTTTCTGCAAAACTGCCTTTATTTACGGCTCCACCGATAATCATTAATTTTCCAACTGGTCTCATAGGATGCAAATTTAAAAAAAATAATCAGAGGCTTAGGCGCTAAATCAAATAAAAATAATACTGAATCACTGATATTTACGCTGTTTATTTATTAATAATTCAGAGTCTGTGTAAAAAATTATGCCGAATTATACTGTTTTTCAATTATCTTTGGTTTTCATACATCAGTCACCTTACACATTTACGTTATGAAAATTGAAAAAATACAGGTTCTAAAAGGCCCGAATATTTGGAGCATCCGTAGAAAAAAACTCATCCAGATGCGGCTGGATCTGGAAGAAGTAGAGCATTTGCCAACCAATAAAATTGAAGGCTTCCGTACGAGGCTCGAAAAACTGATTCCTTCTTTAATCACACACCGCTGTTCCGAAGGGGTTGAAGGAGGCTTCTTTCAGCGTGTGGAAATGGGCACCTGGATGGGCCATGTCATCGAACACATCGCACTGGAGATTCAGACCCTTGCCGGGATGGATACCGGTTTCGGCCGTACCAGGGAAACCAAAACCCCGGGCATTTATAATGTTGTTTTCAGTTATCTGGAAGAAAATTCCGGAGTTTACGCCGCAGAACAGTCCGTGGAAATCGCACGATGTATTATCGAAGCACGAGATTACGATATTGAAGCCTGCATTCAGCAACTCCGCGAAATCCGGGAGCGCGAAAGACTCGGGCCTTCTACCGGAAGTATTGTTGAAGAAGCCGCTGCCAGAAACATTCCGTGGATCCGCCTTGGCCGCAACTCTTTGGTGCAGCTGGGCTATGGCGTCAACCAGCAGCGATTCCAGGCAACAATTACCGGGAAAACCTCATCCATTGCTGTAGACATTGCCTGTAATAAAGAACTTACTAAAAAAATGCTCGATGAGGCCGCTATTCCTGTGCCTTCCGGCGATCTGGTGACAGAACCTGAAGAACTCGAAAGGGTGATCCGCAAAATTGGATATCCGATTGTACTGAAACCCCTGGATGGTAATCACGGCAAAGGATCATCCATCAATGTCAACGACCTCGAAACGGCCAAAATCGGTCTGCAGCATGCGCAAAAGTACTCCAGCAGGGTGATTGTTGAGAAATACATTACCGGTTACGATTTCCGCGTGCTGGTTATCAACCACAAAATGGTGGCGGCAGCGCGCCGGGTGCCTGCCCATATTGTAGGCGATGGAGAACTCAGTATCCGCCAGCTCATCGATAAAGAAAATCTTGATCCCAGAAGAGGCTACGGGCATGAAAATGTGCTTACTGAAATCCTTGTCGACAAAGACACGAATGAACTTCTTGAAAAACTGAATTATACCCTCGACACCATCCCGCAGAAAGGTGAGGTGGTATATCTTAAATCTACCGCTAACCTTTCTACAGGCGGTACTTCCATCGATGTTACAGATATGATTCACCCCGAGAACGTTACCATGTGCGAACGTATTTCCAAGATTGTTGGTCTTGATGTATGCGGAATTGATATCATGGCAGAAAACCTTACACAGCCGCTCAAGGAAAGCGGTGGCGCGATTTTGGAGGTGAACGCTGCTCCCGGATTCCGCATGCATTTGGCTCCAAGCGAAGGACTGCCAAGGAACGTAGCCGCGCCGGTAGTCGATATGCTTTATCCTCAGGGCAAACCTTTCAGAATTCCTATTATTGCGGTAACCGGAACCAACGGAAAAACCACCACCACAAGACTCATTGCCCATATCGTGAAAAATAACGGCTACAGAGTAGGCTTTACCACCTCTGACGGGATTTACATCCAGAATACCATGCTCACCAAGGGCGATACTACAGGACCAATTTCCGCAGAATTTGTCCTTAAAGATCCTACCGTTGAATTTGCCGTACTGGAAACTGCCCGCGGTGGAATCCTGCGCTCAGGTCTGGGATTCAGTTCCTGCGATATTGGCGTACTGACCAACATCAAAGAAGATCATCTGGGGCTCAATGATATTCACAACCTCAAAGATTTAACCCGCGTTAAAAGGGTAGTCCTCGACTCGGTGAAGAAGGGCGGCTGGAGTGTCCTGAATGCTGACGATGAATATTCCATGAGGCTCATGCCTGATATTGATTCTAAAGTGGCGATTTTTAGTCTCGACGAGAATAATCCTCATATTGTAAAATTCGCGAAGGCAGGTAAAGTGACCTGTGTGTACGAAGAAGGGTTTATCACCATCAAAAAAGGCGACTGGAAGATCAGAATCGTGAAAGCCATCAATGTGCCTATCACCATGGAAGGAAAGGCTAGGTTTATGATTTCCAATGTGTTGGCAGCCAGCCTTGCGACATATTTACAGGGCTTTGAGATCGAAGATATCGCAAACTCACTCCGTACTTTTATTCCAAGTCCTGCGCTTACGCCGGGAAGGCTGAATATCTTTAAATTCAAGAAATTCAAGGTCCTCATCGACTTTGCCCATAATCCTGCAGGTTACGAGGCTATTGAAGATTACCTCAAAAATGTTGATTCGCCAAAGAAGATTGGAATCATTTCCGGAGTCGGAGACCGCCGCGACGGCGATATCCGCGAGTGCGGCAGAATTGCAGGCCGCATGTTCGACCATATCATCATCCGGAACGAAAAGCACCTTCGCGGCAGGACCGAAGAGGAAATCAACGCTCTGGTGATCGACGGGATGCAGAGTTCGGGTAAGGATGTAAGCTACGAAATCATTCCAAAAGAAATCGATGCGCTGAAACACGCCATGAGCCTCGCCGAAGAAAACACCTTTATCACGGCCCTGAGCGACGTCATCTCAAACGCGATCGACCTCGTGCAGGAATACCAGCACAAAGAAATTCTGGAAGAAGGCAATACGCTTTAAGAATTCGTTTTAAAATAGAAATCCTTTCAAATGAAGGGATTTTTTTATGGATAAATGTGTAATTTCTGCTTATTAATTACTCTTTTTCTTTTTGTAAAATAAAATGAAAATAATAAAGGTTAAAAGGTATAAAGCTGAAAGAGAAGCAATATAGATTTTCTGTTTTCGGTGGTGTTCCGAGAGTTGCGCATTTTCAATCATAAGTTGCTTTAATACTTTATCCGGAGCCGTAAGCAGGTCCTCATAAGATATTTCAAAGTTGTCCTGTGTTGAAATTTCTTTAGCTAAGTTGTTCTTCAGTTGCTCCAAAAGTGCAAAATCACTTACGCTTAATTGAGATATTTCCTGTGTTGCATAGCAAAATGAAGAGTAAAAGAAGGTGGTATCCGGTTCTACATTGGCAAAAATCAGAAACTTACCTTTCTCTTTAAAAATGATATCACAGGAATTGAACTGCTGTCCGAATAATGTAATTTCTTTACTCCTGAAGTCAGGCGCAGACGATTTGTAAACTTTTTCTATTTTTGCTTTCGCCAAAGAGTTTTCTACCTCCCAATATCCCGTTTTGTAGGTTGTATTTACATCATATATATCAACGGTAAATACAAAATCTGCTGATTCAAAAGAGTTCTTGATCGTAGGAGTTCACACTTACAGGCCGAAATGTTGATGGATGTCAGGAGTGAAAAAAGTAGTAAAAGATATTTCATAGACAGATAATGATGTTTCGAACTAATTTTTGAAGTGCTCAGATAGGTTTTTTCTGAAAATTATGAAGCAGTTTATTCAGGATGAGGATAAGATCAATAGAATATGTTGTGCGTAGTTTTTTATTCAGATTCTATTAGGATAAAATTCCCAGAATTGATCATTATGTGAAAATCGATTCTATAAATAAATTCAAATTTGGAATTATTATTCTTTTTAAAGGTGTAAAATGGATGTCGTTTGTTTAACATTTTTTGAAATTCCGTTAAATTGTTGTCATCTATTATTTCTTTTTCGATTACCAAACTACAATCATTATTTTTTTCGATTTTACGACTGATTTTAGAATTGCTTTCATAAAAAGTAATGGAATCATTCAAAATTCTAAACTCAAATTTTGGATGCTTTTCGAATTGTTTATCGAATTCTACTTTATATTTCCCATTTGGAAGTATACAGTTTTGTGAAAATAGATTGTTAGTGAAAAACAAAATACAAACTACAATCAAGTTAATTTTGATTGAGTTATAATATAATATTTTATCAAATATTTTCAATGTCGTTTTTCAGAATATTTGTTTAAAATTACGCACAACGTTTTGGCGCTTGGCGAAGAAGCGGATTTCGAATTACTAAACTGTCTTCAAGCACTGAACTTGATACGAAGCACAAGGCTTCATTTAAGCACTAAACCCGCTTTTTTGCCAAACTCCTGTCAGCACCAGTATTATTCTGTCGGGTTAATAATTGTGTATCCACTGTCACCATAAATTAAAAACTTTCCATTATTTATTCCTGTCAAGCCTGGTGAATAGTCGCCAAACTTTATTACCTCTTTTTTATTTCTGTCCCACGAGAAAAAACTTCTCTTGTCGTTATAGCTTGAATGAAAAATAATCTTGTCTACGGTGCTTGATATTGCTGATGTTCCAGAAAAGTCATTTGGGGTTTCAAAGCTTTCAAATTTAAAAGTGTCAAGATTAAGTTCAAATACTTTTAGGTCAGTATATGCGTAAAACAAAACTTTGTTTGTCCCGTGTTTGCAAATACAGTAACAGTCAGCAATTACCATATCTCCTGCACTTGAATTAACACCAAATTCTTGTTGTCCTTCAAAATCAAACACGGCAAGTCCATCTCCGTTTGGTCCGTCACCACCGTAAACCCCTTCGTCAAAATACGTTATTATAATTTTGTTCCGATGAACGATGATATCCTCTATTCCGTCACCAGCTAAAAATGACTTTACTAATTGTCCGCTGAATTTAGAAATATAACCGTTGTTGTCTTTCTCTGTCCGACTGTCAGCAATGAAAAATGTTTCGTTGTCAAGTCTGCGAATAATCGGAAAGCGTAAGTCGATTTCTATTTTTAAATTATGGTCGTTTGTTACAACCGTTTTGTTGTCAGTAAACGCAATGAAATTGCCTTGGTCGTCAGCGTCAAGGTTTAAAATTTTACTTTGTCCTGCGTCAATATGTGTTGTCTGTTCGGTCATTCTTAATATTGGTGCTAACTTACTTATATGTATCACTCCGTAATACAAACATCCCAAAATTTGTAGATATTGGTATCACTGTTATGATATATATGTATTCAAATATAATAAATGTATTGGATAATTATTTTTGTTTCCTCAAACTTTTGCTACTTACATGGTACTGTTGATAATAAATGCGCAGTAAATAAGGCATATAACTACAACTGTACATTTAACTGAGCATCGTTTTAAAATTAAGATGGGCGTTCCGCATCAGTTTTTATCTCAAAACAGTGGTAACTCAAACTTCTCTCTAATTTCAAGTATATAATCTACTTCCGCCATACTTTACTTTTCCATCAAATAAAATAAAATCAGCGTATACAGTTGCAGGAATCACCATTTATCATTAAATTTACAACACATTACAAATCAGCACGTTATTGCCCGATTCAAATTACCGATAATCATTTTTTTACCTGATTAATTTCTTTGTAACCCCTTTTCACAAGCAGATACCAAAGGTTGAGCCATACTTGCGCCATACTTGCGCCATACCATCGTGCAGGAAAAGTAAGGTATTCTTAACGTCTCCCTGTACATTTCTTCAAGTCTTATCCGAGTCTTGTTCGGATCTCCTTCACAAAAAGGGGTTGTTTTGGGAATCATTTCCAAAGGAATCTACAGCTTGTGTGCTTTTAATGTGATAGGTATTGAGGAGTGGGGGGATTCGGTGTATTTCTTTTAAGTTATTGATGCAGAATTAATCCATAAAACCCTCACTAATTTTCTCACAATTATTTTACTCATCTCAATAATTTCCTTATTTTTGACCAATGGAAAATTTCGTGGTTTCTGCAAGAAAATACCGCCCTCAGGAGTTCGATACTGTGGTAGGGCAGGCGCATATTACAGATACACTGGAGCATGCTATTCACGAAAATCAGCTCGCACAGGCACTCCTGTTCTGTGGTCCGCGTGGAGTAGGTAAAACGACCTGCGCCAGGATCCTCGCCCGTAAAATCAACGAAAGAGACGGTTCTACCTCCGAAGACGGCTTTGCCTACAACATATTCGAACTGGATGCTGCGTCCAACAACTCCGTTGAAGACATTCGCGAACTCACCGACCAGGTACGCTTTGCACCTCAGGTAGGAAAGTACAAGATTTATATCATTGACGAGGTGCACATGCTCTCCTCAGCGGCGTTCAATGCCTTCCTTAAAACACTGGAAGAACCGCCTGCGCATGCCATCTTTATTCTCGCCACCACCGAGAAACACAAGATTATTCCTACCATCCTTTCACGTTGCCAGATTTACGATTTCAAACGGATTACCATTGAAAACATCCAGAGCCACCTGAAGAATATTGCGGATAAGGAAGGTATCGCATTCGAAGACGACGCGCTTTACCTCATTGCCCAGAAGGCTGATGGTGCGCTGCGTGATGCACTTTCCATCTTCGACAGACTGTCAACCTTTACCCAGAAGAACATCACTTTGGCCAAAGCCGCCGAAGTCCTCAATATCCTCGATTACGACCAGTACCTGAATATTGTGGACCTGGCGCACGAAAACAGAATTCCCGATGTGCTTTTCGCATTCAATGAGATCGTGAAAAAAGGCTTCGATCCCCACATCTTCATCGCAGGATTGGGCAGCCATTTCCGCGACCTTATGATGGCGCAAAATCCCCATACTCTGAACCTCATCGAAGTAGGCGAGAAGACCAAAGCAAGATTCTCCGAACAGAGCAAAAAATGGAATGCCCAGCAGCTTATCGACGCCATTGAAATCTGCAACCATGCAGACATCAATTATAAGAATTCCAAGAATCCACGGCTTACGATAGAGATTGCTTTAATGCAGCTTTCGTCCCTCACGGCGAACGGTGCCGAGCCTAAAAAAAAAAGTATCTGATATTATCGCCGCTTCTTAAAACTGCGGTATCAGTTCCACAAACCCCCAAACCTGAAACCAAAACACCCGTTGCTGCAGAGCTTCCCCAGAAGGAAGAACCTGTAGTTCAAAAGACAGCGGCACCCATTGCGGCGCGCAAGGTTTCTTCTAAATTCAGCATCACTGCCGTGTTACAGCAGACCGAAGAAAAGGAAGAAGCAACGGAAACCACGGCAAAGGAACATCTGCCAAGCAATCACTTCACCGAAACCGATCTCCGCACCGAGTGGCAGAAGTTCCTCACAGAACTTAAGAAAAGAGATATCATCATCTACAGCGCCATAAGTTCTTTCATCCTGCAGAAAAAGGACGAAAACACCATTGAAATCACCTATCCGTCAGATTCTGCAAAAAGCGAGTTCGAGAAGGTACGGGCAGATTTCTTTAACCATTTTATGCACAAAGTAAGTCATTTCAATATCGCAGTTGAGTACAAAAACGATGTTACCCTGAAAAAAGAAATCATGACCAAACGGAAGATTTTTGATAAATTTGCAGAAATCAATCCTGTTTTAAAAGAACTCGACGAAATCTTTAAGTTTGATCTGAACTAAAATAATCAAAACAATGCCAATGAAATTTGGCTTTTTATCATAGCATGAATTTAAAAGAACTGAAGAACAACTGGGTAAAAGATTTTGCCTCTCCCTTAATTATTGCCGGCCCCTGCAGTGCAGAAAGCGAATCGCAGATGCTGGAAACCGCTAAAAGGATAAAAGAATCCACAGACTCCGTCTCTATTTTCCGTGCCGGAATCTGGAAGCCGCGAACAAAACCCAATGGGTTCGAAGGCGTAGGAGTCATCGGTCTCAACTGGCTGAAGAAAGTAAAAGAAGAATACGGCTTCAGAACCGCTACCGAAGTAGCCAATGCCCACCATGTGGCAGCCGCTCTGGAAGCTGACGTCGACATCCTGTGGATTGGCGCGCGTTCTACCGTAAACCCTTTCACCGTACAGGAAATCGCCGAAGCCCTGAAAGGAACCGATAAGCCCGTCTTCGTAAAAAACCCTGTGAACCCTGATCTTGCCTTGTGGATTGGCGCTCTGGAAAGACTTCTGGGCCAGGATGTAAAGAACTTAGGCGTTATTCACCGTGGCTTTTCAACCTACCAGAAAACCAAATACCGCAATATCCCAAACTGGCAGATTGCGCTGGATTTCAAGCAGCAGTTTCCCAACATCCCGATGCTGGTAGATCCTTCGCATATCTGCGGCAACAGATCCGGTTTGGCGGGGATCGCGCAGGAAGCCCTGAACGTTGGCTACGAAGGCATGATTATAGAAACCCACGGCAATCCCGACGATGCCTGGAGTGACGCTTCACAGCAGATTACCCCGGAAGTGCTTGCAGAATTGATCGGGAATTTACAGATAAGAAATTCCGATATCTCTGCATTCGATGATGAAATGGGCCGTCACCGTACCCTTATTTCTGACCTCGATTTCCAGCTGATTGAAATTCTTTCCCACAGGATGAAAATCTCAGAAAAGATCGGTACGCTCAAGAAAGAAAACAATATTGCCATCTTTCAGCCGGAGCGTTGGAAAATCATCACCGAATACGCAACCCAGAAAGCTGATGAAACCGGAATGTCGCCTGATTTCATAGAGAAAGTCTTTAAAGCAATTCATGAAGAGTCAATTGAAATCCAGAATAACATCTAACAGATGAGCGACTTTAAATTATTGAGTGATGTATTATTGGAAGCGTTCAGAAATGAACTTAGCGACCAGCTGCTCTATTCAATAAATGAAGCCGGTGATACTGAAATTGAAGTTGGTTATTTTGATTTTTATAATGCAGCAGCTCGGGCTTGTGGAAAAGTGGTTTTTTAGTAGCCTATTTTAAAGAAAAAGAATTTGCTCTTGAGACCGAAAAAAGCTATTACCAAAAATCTTCAGGACTGCTATTACAATCTGAGAAAAACAGGATTTGAATATGAGGATACTGATTTCTCAAAAGCCATAAATTTTATGCTAATGTCATCAAAGGCAATAATCATTAATAACAAATGAAAGGTCTTGTCACCAAATCTACCGGAAGTTGGTACCAGGTTCTGGATCAGGGAACAGGAAGGTTTTTTGAAGCCAGGATACGTGGCAAATTCAAGCTGATTAAAACCCGGCTTACCAATCCGCTGGCGGTAGGAGATAAGGTAGAATTCTCTCTGGAACAGGATGATGTCGCCTGGATCACGAGGATTGAACCCAGAAAGAATTATCTCATCAGAAAATCGGTGAACCTTTCGAAAGAAGCGCACATCATCGCCTCAAACATCGATGTAGCCTGCTTTATCTACACCCTGATACATCCAGAAACATCACTGGGCTTCCTCGACAGGTTTTTGGCCTGCTGCGAAGCCTACAACATCAAGCCGCTGATCCTCTTCAATAAAATGGATATCCTAAATGATGCTGCCCGCGAGCTGGTGGAAGAAACAGAAGCGCTGTATCAGAATATCGGTTACCAGACTTTGGAGATTTCATCTTACTCAAAACTTAATCTGGACACGCTTCAGGATATCATAAAAGACCAGGTTTCTGTGTTTTTTGGCCATTCTGGAAGCGGGAAATCTACACTTGTCAACGCCCTGCAACCGGATCTTAATCTGAAAACATCAGAAATATCATCATCTCAACTCAAAGGAAAACACACTACTACCTTTGCACAGATGCATTTCTGGGAATTTGGGGGCAGTGTAATCGACACGCCTGGTGTAAGAGAATTTGCGATGATTGATGTACAGAAGGAAGAAATTCAGCATTATTTCCCGGAAATATTCCGTGTCGGAAGAGCATGTAAGTTTCACAACTGTATGCATATCAACGAACCCAAATGTGCGGTACTTCAGCAGCTTGAGACCGGAGAAATTGAGGAGACCCGCTACGCAACCTACCTGAAACTTATGGAAGAGGCAGAGGAAATCAATGCCCAATAAAAAACCCAGCCGAGGCTGGGTAAAAACTAATAACCATGAAAACTCAAATTAAACATGAGAATCGGAAATTAATTTACAACTTCCATGCCAAAATAAATTGGCTTCTCATAAAAGGAATTTTCGGTACAAATATATAAAAGTTTTTGTACTTTTGCGCCAGATAAAAACAAGATATATGTCAGGTAAAATTACATTCACCATGATTAAGCCGGATGCAGTAGCAGATGGTCACATTGGTGCTATTTTAGGGAAAATTGCAGAGGCAGGTTTCAAAATCAAAGCAATGAAACTTACACAGTTAACAGTTGCTGATGCTAAGAAATTCTACGAAGTTCACGCTGAAAGACCTTTTTATGGGGAATTGGTAGACTTCATGAGTTCAGGACCAATCGTTGCAGCAGTTCTTGAGAAAGATAATGCTGTAGAAGATTTCAGAACATTAATCGGTGCTACAAACCCTGCAGATGCTGCGGAAGGAACCATCAGAAAAATGTTTGCAAGAAGCGTAGGCGAAAATGCGGTACACGGTTCAGATTCTGACGAGAATGCTTTAATCGAAGCTGGTTTCCATTTTTCAGGAAGAGAGATTTTCTAAACCTGCAAAGTATACAACTGAAAAAGTCCCGGCTCGTGCGGGACTTTTTTATGCAGTGATGGTAAGGAACTGAACTTAGATCTTCAGAAGCTCAATCGTGCGCTCAGGGCTTTCTGACGAGAACACTGCATTACCTGCAACCAAAACATCTGCACCTGCTTCAAATAACTTCGCAGCGTTTTCAAGGTTCACACCGCCGTCAACTTCAATAAGCGCGGTAGAGTTGTTTGATAGAATTAAATCTTTTGTTTCTGCTATCTTTTTGTAGGTGTTCTCAATGAATTTCTGTCCGCCAAATCCCGGGTTTACACTCATCAACAAAACCAGGTCAACATCAGCAATAATATCTTCCAGCATCAGAACGGGAGTAGCAGGATTCAGTACAACACCGGCTTTTGCCCCTTTGTCCTGAATTAAACTGATGGTGCGGTGCAGATGCGTGCAGGCTTCGTAATGCACAGAAACCAAATCGGCGCCCATACTGATGAATTCTTCAACGTACTTTTCCGGCTCCACAATCATCAGGTGCACATCGACAAACTTCCTGGTATGCTGCTGAATGGTTTTCATCACCGGAAACCCGAAAGAAATATTCGGTACAAATCTTCCGTCCATTACATCTACATGAAGCCAGTCGGCCTGCGAGTTATTCAGCATTTCGATATCACGCTGCAGGTTTCCGAAATCTGCCGAGAGTAGTGACGGAGCGATTAATTTTGTTTTCATTTTACTTTTTTATTCTTTTACTTTTACCTTTTTACTTTTATTTTTTGTCTATTCCCCTGACTCTTTCTTAGTGATATTTCAGATTCATGTCCGGTTTTATGTTCAGCAGCGTTTCATAAATCAGCTGAATGACATTAAATACATCTTCTTTAGAAACCATTTCTACGGTAGTGTGCATATATCTTAAAGGAAGTGAAATGAGTGCTGAAGGTACACCGCCGTTGGAATGAGCAAATGCGTCGGTATCTGTCCCTGTCGCACGGCTTGCAGCTGCCCGCTGAAAAGGAATTTCCTTCTTTTTAGCGGTATTTACAATCAACTCCCTGATGACGTGATGTACACTTGGAGCAAAAAATACCACCGGTCCGTCGCCACATTTCTGGTCACCTTCTTTTTTCTTTTCAATCATCGGAGTGCTGGTATCGTGCGTAACATCAGTGATGATAGCAATGTTCGGTTTAATGGTATCTGCAATCATGTCTGCGCCATATAAACCAACTTCTTCCTGCACAGAATTGGTGATATAAAGCCCGAACGGGAGTTTCTTCTTGTTTTCTTTCAGCATTCTGGCAACTTCAGCAATCATAAATCCGCCAATTCGGTTATCTAAAGCGCGGCAGACAAAATATTTGTCGTTCAGCTGGAAAAATTCATCCGGATACGTAATCATGCAACCAACGAAAATGCCTAAATCTTCAACTTCTTTTTTGGAGGTCACCCCACAATCAATAAAAATGTTTTCAAGTTTAGGGACGGGTTCATTGGAGTTTACTCCTCTGGTATGAATTGCTGGCCAGCCGAAAACTCCTTTTACAATGCCTTTTTCTCCGTGAATATTAACCACTTTCGATGGGGCGATCATCTGGTCGGAACCCCCGTTTCGGATCACGTAAATTAATCCGTCATCGGTGATATAGTTTACATACCACGAAATTTCGTCGGCATGAGCTTCTATAACCACTTTGAATTCAGCTTCAGGATTGATAATTCCATAGCAGGTTCCGTAATGGTCGAACTCAATTTTATCAACATAAGGTTTAATGTAATTCATCCAGATTTTCTGCCCGTTATGCTCATAACCTGTTGGCGATGCTGTGTTTAAATACTGTTCTAAAAATTTTAATGATTTATTTTCAAATTTCATAGATAAAAGGAATGAATTTTGTTACTTTAAAGCTTGATTTTATACGAAGTAAAAATAATGAATTTTAACAAACCAGTCTTATTATTTCTGCTGTTTTTAGGACTTAATGCAAATGCTCAGCGGGATTCGGTTGTTATCGCCAAACCCATCAGTCAATATCCGCCAGAGTTGCTGAAAACAGACGAATACGGAAATAAATATTATTACGACGAAGCCCAGAAGGCTAAGATATACGAAATTGATGGTGAGAATGTGGTAGTGATGGATGAATTAGTCCTTTTAAACAAGCCGAGATTCAATAACCAACTGGACCAAAACTACTATTTTTTCCTCAATAAAAAGCTCAACCGTGTTTATCCGCTGTTTTTAACTGCCCTGGAGCAGTACACCGATATTCAGGATGACATGAAAGCGCTGGACCGCAGAGATCAGAAGAAATATGTAAGTGAAAGACAGAATGCTTTGGCTTCCCAGTACGAAGCACAACTGAGAGATTTAACAACCACGGAGGGAAGGGTTTTCGCAAAACTGATGAACCGTGCTACAGGAAAAACCGTATACGAAATTATTAAGGAACTCCGCGGAGGCTGGAGTGCCTTCTGGTGGAATGTAAAGGGAAATCTCGCGGATATAGAGCTTAAAGAACCATACGACCCTCACCGGAACCGCACCGATGAATTTCTGGAATCATTGCTCCAAAGCAATTGGAATGCAGGATACTTTCTTCCTTATCCCGGTTACCAAAAATTTAAAATTAAGAAATAATTTATGAGAAAAATTCTTTTCAATCTGGTGCTGCTTACTGCAGTATCGGCGTCTAACCTTATGTATTCATACGGTGTTACTGGGCACCGAGTTGTTGCAGATATCGCAGAAAACCACCTGACCGGAAAAGCCAAAAGACATCTGAAGAAAATTATAGGAGACCAAAAACTGGCTTACTGGGCCAACTGGCCGGATTTTATAAAATCTGACACTACTGGTGTTTGGAAGCACACTGACCAGTGGCATTATGTAAACATCAATCCTCAGGATAATTTCAAATCTTTTTCCGGCAGTTTGAAGGCTCAGACCGGACCTAATTTATATACCCAGATTAAAACACTTTCGGCTCAGATTAAAGATAAAAAGACATCAGCCAAGGACCGCGAGATTGCGTTAAGATTTTTAATTCACCTGGTGGGCGATTCTTCCCAACCGATGCACGTTGGCAGAGCAGAAGATTTGGGTGGCAACAGAATAAAACTCAAGTTTTTTGGGGAAAATACCAATCTCCATTCTTTGTGGGACTCTAAACTTATAGATTTCCAGAAATACAGTTATTCCGAATACACAATGCTTCTGGATGTGAAATCAAAAGAGGAAGTAAAGAAAATACAGGCAGGAACGCTCGAAGAATGGCTGTATGACAGTCACCAAAGCGCCAATAAAATCTACGCAAATACATTAATGGATGGGTCGTATGCTTACGATTATAACTACAAATATGCAGATTTAATGGAACGCCAGCTGCTATACGGAGGATTGAGATTGGCTAAAATCCTGAATGATATTTTATAACAGCCTTTCTTTCAGTTTTTCAAACGCAATCTTATCTACAGGCAAAATAAATGGGTTTCCATCGGTATCGATGGGAATCCATTCTGTTTTTTCAATACAGGGATCCATGATAAGAAACTCGTTTTCATCGATGATTTCAACAAGGTAATATACTGTTAAAAGCTGCTCATTGTCCCGGAACCGCGAAACTACAAATTCTTCCTGCGTATAAAGATGTCCGAGGATATTGATTTTTACATTCAGTTCTTCTTCGAATTCGCGGTGCAGGCAATCGAGGACTCCTTCACCAAATTCAAGACCGCCACCGGGAAGTTTCATCAGCTGTTCCCCGGCATATTCTTCATGCAACACCAGTACCTTTCGATCTTTAACTGCGGTAGCGTACACCCTTATATTTAATTTGTCGATCATGTGTCAGTTTTCTATAAAAACAAAGTTAATAAATTAAGATATA
This sequence comes from Kaistella yananensis, assembly GCF_026107505.2. Lineage (NCBI taxonomy): Bacteria > Pseudomonadati > Bacteroidota > Flavobacteriia > Flavobacteriales > Weeksellaceae > Kaistella > Kaistella yananensis. The sequence goes on from NZ_JAPCHZ010000004.1 coordinate 365,011, forward strand.
ATTAAGATTTCTCTGTTTTCAGTTTTATGGCATTGATCATTTCGCGTTTTCCCGGAGGTCCTGCTTTTTTTTCTACATTAAAGTTGAGTTCTTCTAATATCCTGCGTACACTGCCTTTGGAAGAGTAGGTGGTAAGCAGTCCGCCTGTCTCCATTTTGTCGGCAACCATTTCAAAAAGCGGTTTTTCCCATAAATCAGGTTGTACTCTGGCACCGAAACAGTCGTAATAAACAAGGTTAATTTTAGGTAATTCCAGCTCTTTAAGATCAAAAAAGTCGCAGTGATATTTTGTGAAAAAGAAGTTGGGCAGCAATTCTGTGGTTTTGTTCCATTCACACTGGTGTAATTTGCGGTTGTATTCCTTCATATTTGGTTCATCAAAAAAGACTTCATAACCCAATTCCTTAACTTCACCTTCATTTACGGGGTATTTTTCAATGGTATAATAATGAATAACATGATTTTTATCAGTTTTCAAAAATTCATCAATTGTTACTAAAACATTAAGTCCTGTGCCAAAACCGAATTCTAAAATATTAATTTCATAATTATTTAGGCGTTTTAATCCATGATCAATAAATACATGTCTTGATTCCTGTAACGCGCCGTGATGCGAATGGTAGTTTTCGTTTAAATTGCTGATATACAATGTTTTGCTTCCATCAGAAGTGGTTTTAATCGCTCTTTGCATTTCAATTTTTTTCAAAATTAATTTAAAATTTTGATATTTAAAAAATTATGTTAAATTTGTAGAACATCAAAAAAAATTTTTAATATGATAATTCAAAAATCTACCAATCCGAGAATTTCAACTTTTGATCCTGAGAATTTTTCGTTTGGAAATACTTTTATCGACCACATGATTATCTGTGAATATGAAAACGGAAAATGGGGTGATGTAAAACTTGTACCTTACGGTCAGTTGCCTTTTTCACCTGCGATGATGGGCGTAAATTACGGACAGGCTTGTTTTGAGGGTATGAAAGCTTATAAGGATAAAGACGGGCAGGTTTTTCTTTTCCGTCCGGAGAAGAATTTCGCAAGAATCAATAAATCAGCGTCGCGCTTGGCAATGCCGGAGGTGACTGAAGAAATGTTTATTGACGGTTTGAAAGCCTTGGTAGATATCGACAGAGCATGGATTCCACAGGGTGAAGGGATGTCGCTTTACATTCGTCCGTTGATTTTCGCTACGGAAGAAGCATTGAAAGCAAGAGTAGCTAATAAATATATGTTTGCTATTGTGGCAACTCCGGCAAAAAGTTATTACTCAGAGCCCGTTTCTGTGTTGATTTCAGATTTTTATTCGAGAGCGGCAAGTGGAGGTGTAGGTTCTGCAAAAGCAGCCGGAAACTATGCAGCATCTTTTTATCCGACACAGTTGGCTATAGAGCAGGGTTACGAGCAGATTATCTGGACCGATGATGCTACTCACCAATATTTTGAAGAAAGTGGTACGATGAACGTTTTTGTAAGAATTAACGATACCATTTATACGCCGCCAACATCTGAAAAAATTCTTGATGGGGTTACTCGTGACAGTTTTATTCAGCTGGCAAAAAGACGGGGAATTGAAGTGAAAATTGAACCGGTAGCAGTGAAAACTGTAATTGAAGCACAGAAAAACGGAACTTTAAAAGAAGTTTGGGGCGTGGGAACTGCTGTTGTTACCACTGTTTTCAAAGCGTTAGGTTACAACAGTGAAAAACTGGATCTTCCTAGCCTTTCTTTGGAAGAAAGTTTTGCGTTGACATTGCAGAAAGATTTGGTAGATATTCAGACCAATAAAGTTGAAGATCCTTTCGGATGGAGAGTATTGGTAGAAAAAAACATTTTGGAAACTGCCTAAGCTTCCATTAAAAACATATCTGGAAACCGGGAAAAATTTTATCCCGGTTTTTTCGTTTGAGCATATGGGGCGAATTCCTTATTTTCGCAAAGTATTTATGCAGAAATTAATCATCATATCATCCTTACTGCTCATTGGCTGCGCCCAGAATCAACAGGTACATCCGCCCGTTGGTGGAATTCTCAGTGAAAAAGATCTGAACACCTCCAAAAACAGGGCAAAAAACCTAAATCAGATGGAAAGGACCCAGATCCAGGATTGGATCAATAATCAGGCGGAAAAATTTTATCCGATGAGTCTGAATTACTGGGTTAATATTGAGAATCTTCAGCAAAATCAAAAAAAGCCAGACGGCGAAACCATATCTTACGAATATGAAATTTACGATTTCGTCAAGGTGAAACTTTATGATAAACCAAAGCGGAATGTAAATGTTCAGTTTGGCCGTTTTGAGGATTTAAAAGCAGTAGAGGATGCCCTTCGGTATTTGGATAAAAATCAGGAGGCAACTTTGTTAGTCCCTTCAATATTAGCTTTCGGAACATACGGTGATAATGATAAGATCCCGAATGATATGCCTTTGATTATCAAAATTAAAGTACTTTAAAATAAAATTAATGCTAAAGAAAAATTTTTTAATCGCAATAGCAGCAATTTCGCTGTCGAGTTGCACTCCAATTTATAAAAAAATGAACGTAGACAAAGAAACTTACGAAGGTTTGAAAGATGGCCTTTATGCAAATTTCCAGACTTCCAAAGGAAATATGATTGTGAAATTCGAAGACAAAAAAGCACCGGTAACCGTTGCTAATTTCGTCGGTTTGGCAGAAGGAAAAATTGAAAATAAAGCAAAAGCTAAAGGAGTTCCTTATTATGACGGAACGATTTTTCACAGAGTGATTAAAGATTTCATGATTCAGGGAGGCGATCCGAAAGGAACCGGCATGGGAGATCCCGGATACAAATTTGATGATGAAAAAAATGATCTTCAACACAGTGGAAAAGGAATCCTTTCAATGGCGAACTCCGGACCGAACACCAATGGTTCTCAGTTCTTCATCACTGAAGTGGCGACTCCTTGGTTAGATGGCAGACATACCATTTTCGGAGAAGTTGTTAATGGAAAAGAGGTGATCGATTCTATCGCAAATGTTGAAAAAGGACCCCAGGATAAACCTAAAACCGATATTGTTTTAGAAAAAGTATCAGTATTCACTAAAGGTGACGAATATAAAAACTACGATGCTGCTGCCATCTTCAATGAAGGAAAAGGAAAGATACAGGAACACAACAAAGCAGCAACCGCAAAAATTGAAGCTGACAAGAAGAAAAAAGCTGAAGAATTTGCAGCAAACCAGCAAAAATTAGTTGATGATTTAAAAGCCGGAATGCAGGTAACACCTTCAGGACTGTATTATAAAATCACCAAAACTACGGATGGCATTGCTCCACAACGGGGTGACGAGGTAGCGGTACATTATGCAGGTAAACTTGTTGACGGAACAGAATTCGATTCTTCATTCAAAAGAAATCAGCCGATCGATATCCCAATCGGAGTTGGTCAGGTAATTAAAGGCTGGGATGAAGGAATCATGCTTCTCAAAGAAGGAGAAGCTGCTACTTTATTGATTCCATCTGACCTGGGTTACGGATCCGCAGGTGCAGGCGGAGTTATTCCACCAAACGCATGGTTAATATTCGACGTTGAATTGGTAAACGTTAAAAGTAATTCTACAAGATAAATTTAACTTATTCTTCAAATAAAAAGAACACTCCTTGAATTTGGAGTGTTTTTATTTTATGCGTACAATAGTTTTTATAATTCTTTTGTTGATAAATTCACCTCTTTTATTTACCCTTTTAATACACAAAAAAAGCTGCTATTTAGCACTATTCCAAGGATGCCCTACACACAGTCTTGGTTTGGGAAAGGAATATTTAATAGACGGAATCGATTAGTATGTTTTTCATGAATTGTAATATATAACAAAATAATTTATTAAAAAAAGGTGTTTTGACGGTATTTTATTCTATCCCTTAGTGGTAATTTTAAATCGTAAAAAACACACATGATGAGAAAAAAAATTATTTTAGGAATGTCGTTAATCCTATTTACGATTTCACACGCGCAGGTGGGAATTAATACCGCCACTCCGAATGGAGCTACAGTACTGGATATCAGTTCAAATGAAAAAGGAATCCTTATACCACGGCTGAGCGATACGGAGCGAAATACCAAACTTGCAGACAATGATCCTCTTACCGTACCTCCTGCAGGAGTGGTGAATGCAAATTTGAGTACTGGTACGTTAATTTATAACACTTCATCAGACCGGTTTGAGTTCTGGGATGGATTTGTTTGGAGACAACTGTTTGTTGCTACCAGTTCTGTAGCGGGAAATGATGGCGTGGTAAAAGTTGAATCCGGCGCAGGTGGGGTAAAACCAACCGTAAACCTTAGTGCTAGCGGAAATACCTACGGAACTCCCCAACAAATTTTGTACACTACACCGCTTACTTTTGCGCCTTCGCCTACAACCAGCTGGCCGGAAACAACGGTACCTTATCCCGGGAACACATCAAACATCTACACAGGCACTACACCGGCAACCCAACGTTGGAGAGAAAATCTTATCATGGGACAGGTGCATGTCTGGAGAATAATGGCTACTGTAACTGCGGGATCCAATTCCTCAGGATCTGTATTGGCTACTTTCAAAAATCCTGATTCGGGTTTTGAAATTAATGCAATTGCCCTGTTACCTTCAGGCTCAAGTGGAGTACCTAAAGTAGTGACGTTCTACTTTTACACCATCGCAGATCAGTTAAGCATCCCCGAAGAAGGAAAAGGCTATCAGTTATGGATGACTGCCGATCAAACGGCTAATGTACGTGTAGACTCCGTAACCAGGGTATCATTATTCAAAGACTAATGCATAAACAGAATAAAGGGTAAAATCTGAAACCTGAGACCTAAAACACAAATTTTGAGAAGAAAAGGAGATGCGCTAAAATGCATCTTCTTTTTTTATACCACTTTTTCGCCGCAGATTTTGCAATAACGCGAATCATCATCAATATCCTCATTTCCGCACCGGTCACAAACTTTCTCCAGATTTTGGCGTTTGTTGCGCATTTCTGCGGTTACAATTCCTGTCGGCACAGCAATGATAGAATAACCGGCAAGCATTAGTAGAACTGAAAGGAATTTACCGAGTGGTGTACCCGGCGAAACATCACCATAACCCACTGTTGTTACAGTCACTACCGCCCAGTAAATACTCTGTGGAATGCTTTCAAATCCTTCTCGGTGACCCTCGACCATGAACATCAGCGAACCCACGATTACACAGAATATCACTAAAAATAACAGGAAAATATATATTTTTCGTGAACTGTGTTTCAATGCTCTTACGATGAAATAACCATCGTTCATGAAATCCAGAAGATTGAAAATTCTGAAAACCCTCAGCATTCTCAGCATTCTTAAAATCAAAAAGTACTTTGTAATGGGGAAAAACAGACTCAGGTAAAAAGGAAGGATTGCCAGAAAATCGATGATTCCAAAAAAACTGAAGATATATGCTTTCTTATTTTTAATGGTAAGAACTCGTAACACATATTCAACCGTAAAAAATGCAGTGATGATGATTTCAAGAATTACAAAAACAAGATGGAGCTTAGCATCGAAAATCTTTACACTTTCCATCATGACGATGAAGGTGCTTAATAAGATAAGAACCAAAAGAACAAGGTCGAAGAGCTTACCAAGTTTAGTGTCTGAAAGAAAGATAATACGGTAAACCTGACGTTTCCATTTCGTGCGTTCGGATATAAAGTTATGTTCCTTTTCCATAGGTGTAATTCAAAATTAAATGTAAGAAATAATTCTTACTTTCGCTACAAACTTAAGAAAATGACAGTAAAGGAAATGGTTTCTGAAATAGAAAAAAAAATCGCTCTAAAACAGGCAGAAGATTTTGATAATGTTGGATTATTGTGCGGTAATCTGCAGCGTAATGTTACCGGAATACTTGTTTGTCATGACGCTTTGGAACAAGTCATCGACGAAGCTGTTTCCAAAAAAGTAAATTTTATTGTCACCTTTCATCCCATTATTTTTTCAGGTTTAAAGTCAATTACAGGAAAAAACTATGTAGAACGGGCAGTTTTAAAAGCGATGGAGAATAAAATTGCAATTTATGCGATTCATACAGCTTTTGACAATGATTATTTTGGAGTTAATTTCAGGATTTGCGAGGAATTAGGTCTTAAGAATCAGAAGATTTTAATACCAAAAACCCAGAACCTTAGAAAGCTGGAAGTATACGTTCCGAATAATTATAGAGAAGCTGTTAAAAACGCCCTCTTTAAAGCTGGCGCAGGAAATATAGGATTTTATGATGAGTGCAGTTTTACGGTTCAGGGTAAAGGAACGTTCAGACCGATTGAAGGTTCAAATCCATTTTCCGGAATCCAAAATATCCGTGAAAATGCTGATGAGCAGATGGTTTCTGTAATTTTTGAACACTATAAACAGCATCAAATGATGGCTGCGTTGAAGAATGCGCATCCTTATGAGGAAGTCGCTTACCAAATCATCACACTCGAAAACGAAAATCAATATTCCGGATTAGGAAGATTTGGTGACCTTAAAATAGAAATGGATGAGACGGATTTCCTTAAGTTTGTAAAAGAAAAATTCAGTTTAAAGATGATTCGTCACTCTCAGCTTAACAACAAAAAAATAAAAAGCGTAGGTGTTTTGGGCGGAAGTGGTGCAAGTGGCATAAAAGCCGCGCTTTCGCAGAACTGTGATGCGTATTTAACGGGGGATGTAAAATATCATGAATTTTTTCAGAATGAAGGCAAAATGCTTATTTGCGACATCGGTCATTTTGAGTCTGAACAATTTGTAACCCAACAATTAATTGAGATTTTATCGGAAATTTTTCCTAAATTTGCAGTCTCAAAATCTGTTGAGAATACAAATCCTGTAAATTATTTTTTATAAAAATATGGCTAAAAAAACTGTAGAAATCTCTGTTGAAGATAAGTTAAGGGCGCTTTATGACCTGCAAATCATCGATTCAAGATTAGATGAAATCCGCAATACAAGAGGTGAATTACCAATTGAAGTTGAGGATCTGGAGATTGAAATCGAAGGTCTGGAGAAAAGAGCTGATAAATTTCAGAACGAAATAAAAGAACAGAATGATGAAATCAATACAAAAAATGAAGTCATCAATCATGCGAAAACCCTGATCGACAAATACAAAGCTCAGCAGGAAACGGTAAGAAACAATAAAGAATTTGAAGCCTTAGGAAAAGAAATAGAATTCCAGGAGCTTGAAATTCAGCTGGCTGAAAAAAGAATTAAGGAATTTGGAGCGAAAATTGCGCATAAAAATGAGACTTTTGAAGAGCTGAACAATAAAATCGAAGAACTTAAAAATCACCTGAAATTCAAAAAAGAAGAACTGGAAAGTCTGGTTGCTGAAACCCAGAAAGAAGAAGATTTCTTAGTTGAAAAATCGCAGGAGTTTGCAAAAAATATCGACGAAAGATTGCTGGCTTCTTATCAAAGAATCCGTACCAATTCACCAACAGGGCTTGCTGTTGTAGGTTTGGAAAGAGGTGCGCCAAAAGGATCCTTCTTTACACTTCCTCCACAAAAGCAGATGGAAATTGCGCAGAGAAAAAAAATTATCATTGATGAACACAGCGGAAAAATCCTGGTTGATGATGATTTGGTAAACGAAGAAAACGAAAAAATGAAAGACATTATTAAATTTTAATAATTTTTCATAATAATAACAAAGGTTCGAATATTTTCGAACCTTTGTTATTTGGTGGTTGTGTGTATAATTTATTCAATAATCGCTTCTTCCAGACAAACTTTTATCCTGTTCATGGCGTCTTTAAGCTCTTTTTCAGAAGCTGCATAAGAAAAACGGATACAGTTTGCATTTCCGAAAGAAACGCCACCCACCGTTCCTACATAGGCGTTTTCAAGCAAAAACATCGCAAAATCATCGGCGTCTTTTATTTCAGTTCCGTTTAAAGTTTTACCGATATAGAAAGAAATATCCGGAAAGAAATAAAACGCTGCTTCAGGATAATTCACCTTGAATCCGGGAATTTCTTTCATCAGATGATAAACGATCTCTCTTCTTTTTTTAAATTCATCAATCATATAACGGTATGCCGAAGGATCTGTTTTCAGCGCAGTTACCGACGCTTTCTGTGCCATCGTATTGGCGCCGCTCGTCATTTGTCCCTGAATTTTTTCGCAGCCTTTCGCGAGCCATGTTGGGCACGCAGAGTAGCCAATTCGCCAGCCTGTCATTGCGAACGCTTTCGACATTCCGTTGATAACGGCGGTTTGCTCATAGACCTGCGGGAATTCAGCAATTGAGGTATGTTTCCCGTCGTAATTTATAAATTCATAAATCTCATCAGAAATAATGGTGATTTGCGGATATCTGGCAATCACATTCGCGATTTTTTCCAGTTCTTCATACATATAAACACTTCCCGACGGGTTACACGGCGAACTGTAAAGTAATACTTTAGTTTTTGGCGTAATTGCTTTTTCGAGCTGTTCGGCGGTAATCTTAAATTCAGTTTCAATTGATGTTTCCACAAAAACCGAAGTTCCGCCCATCATTTTCACCATTTCATCATAACTCACCCAATAGGGAGCCGGCAGAATCACTTCATCCCCGTCATTAAGCACCGACGCTAAAACATTTAAAATAGCCTGTTTGGCACCATTGGATACGCAAATTTGAGAAGGAATATAATCGAGATTGTTATCGCGCTTCAGTTTGTCACAAATGGCTTGCCTTAAATCAAGAAATCCCGGAACAGGCGAGTAGTGGCTGAAATTGTTATTGATTGCCTCAAAAGCCGCTTCTTTAATGTTTTTCGGAACATCAAAATCGGGTTCTCCAAGTGTTAAACTTATAACATCCAGTCCGTTGGCTTTCATTTCCCGAACTTTGTTACTCATTACAAAAGTCTGCGAAAAGCTCATTCTGTTAAGCCTTTCAGAGTGTTTTTCCATAATCATTCTTAAATCTCCCAAAGATAATTTTTTTCTGCAAAGTTCTGAACTTGTTTTTTTAAATTTGTGGAAATTATATTTAAATGCCTGCTGAACTTATAGAAAAGTATTTCCCGAACCTTACCGAACAACAGATAGAACAGTTTAGTAAACTGGAAGAACTCTACGGAGAATGGAATGAAAAAATAAATGTGATTTCCCGCAAAGATATGGATTCGCTTTACGAAAAACATATTCTGCATTCTCTCGGAATCGCAAAAGTGATGGAATTTGCTCCGAACACAAAAGTTCTCGATATTGGAACCGGCGGTGGTTTCCCGGGAATTCCGCTGGCTATTTTGTTTCCGCATTCGCATTTTACGCTGATCGATTCTATTGGTAAAAAAATCACAGTTGTAAAAGAAGTTTCGCAGGCAATTGGATTAAAAAACGTGACCGCAGTTCATGGCAGAGCTGAAAATTTAAAAGAAAAATTCCATTTTGTTGTAAGCAGAGCGGTAACACAGATGCCGGTTTTTCTACGATGGTTGAAGGGAAAATTCGAAAAAGAACAGTTTAACCCTAAACACAACGGCGTTCTTTATTTAAAAGGTGGCGATTTATCTGAAGAACTCGCCGGAATGAAAGCGGAAATCTTTGAACTGAATAAATTTTTTGATAGTGAGTTTTTCGAAACCAAAAAAGTAGTATATTTATCTAAAGGAAATTTCAATTCATAATTCATCAGATTAAAGCAATTATTGATATTATTGCACTAATAAATTTCAATTTTATGAGAACAATATTCAAATCCATTTTCGTTGCTCTTTTGATTTTCAGTTTGGCAAGTTGCAACGACCGTTTGGAAGGTGATGAGATTTTAAGTACAGAACCATTGAAAATAGACAGTGTAAAAATCGCCCAGGATACAATGGATATCTATACTACGCAAACGATAAAAACCTATTCACTATTCAGTACGCAGTGCGAAGGATTTTATGGATATGATTATCAGCACGTGGCACCTTTGGAGCGTAAAGTAATATCATATAAATTTAAAACTTCAGCCAGCTGTGGTGAAGTTGCGACAAGAGTTTCACAGATCAATTTCAGGCCACAACAAACCGGAACTTATGTTTTCAGATTCTGGAACGGCAAAGATACAGCCGGTGCAAATATCTGGATCGAAAAGAATATCGTGGTTCAATAATTAAAGTTCAAAATATAGAAAAAACATCAGAATTATTTTATTTCTGATGTTTTTTTATGAAATTATGCTTATTTTTCATCTTTGCATTCTTTATGAAATTTCTCAATAAAATCATCACCGAACTGTTGTCACAAACTTCGGATCTCTCAAAATTCAATATTGTTCTTCCCGGAAAAAGACCTGTTGTTTTCATCAAAAAAATACTGAAAGAAAAGCAATATTCCGGATTTTTGCCAAACTTTTTCACAGTGGAAGATTTAATACGTGACCTTTCCGGCAAACAGCATCTGCAGGGAATTTCGCTCTGGCTTTTCGCATTCGAAATCTACCGCGAGATTCAGCCTTCGGAAGATTTTGCTTCCTTTCTTAAATGGTTTCCAACGCTGCTGAAGGATTGGGATGATATCCTGAAATTTTCAGAAAGCGATGAGCAGGTTTTGGTCTATATGTTCGACGAAGAACGTATTAAAAACTGGTCTGAAAACCTTGGCGAATCAGAAGACAAACCGAGAAGAAAGTTCCTGAATTTCTGGCAGAAGATGAATGTTTTTCTTCCGATCCTAAAAGAGAAACTTACAGAAAAAAACTGGGCAACTTCAGGCATGATTCATGAAACAGCAAATAGAAAAATTATAGATTTTGCCCAGAAAACTGATCAGAAATTCGTTTTCTGTGGTTTTAATGCATTTACGCCGGTCGAGGAACAACTGGTAAAAAGTCTGCTTCAGTGGGATAAAGCGCAGTGTTTTTTTCAGGCTGATGACTATTACATGAATGATGAACGGCAGGAAGCTGGCAAATTTCTTCGCAACCATAAAACCTGGAAAGAATTTAATGAAAGTCGCCCGTTCCAATGGGTTGAAAACGATTTTGCACAGGAAAAACGGATTAAAGTTTATGAGGTTTCCGGAAATATTACACAGGCCAAAGTACTTCCCGAAATTTTTAAAGAAATAAAACCTGAAGATCTGTCGAAAACTGCAGTGGTTTTGCTCGACGAAAACTTGCTTCCGGCAACTTTAGACGCGATCAGCGCGGTGGAATATCTTAATATTACCATGGGTTTTCCGCTGAAGAATCTTGCTTTCAGTAATGCGATTAAAAAACTGTTTTATCTTCAGAAACAGCTTGAGCAAAAGGATTCTTCCTACTATTACAATGATGTGCTTGCGGTACTGGAGGAACTTCCGAATGATGAATCCGACAGAGAAATTATCGCTGTTTTCAAAACTACAATCGAAGAGCGAAACATTGTCTATATTTCTAAAAAACAGTTTGGGGAATTGCTTTCAGAACTTTCTTATTTCAAACTTTTTCAGAAGCCCGGTTCTGTAAAAGAATTCCTGGATTTGCTCATCAATTACTGTTACGTATTGAAATTCAGACCGCTGGATGATATTCTCTACGAAAATATTGCGCATTTCGAAAAGAGTTTTAAAATCATTAAAAATCAGCTTTCACCTTACAATTTTCAGATAAACATGGACACCCTGGAGGTTCTGATCAATCAGTTGGTAAATTCCGAAGCGATTGATTTTCAGGGCGAGCCGTTGGCAGGTTTACAGGTGATGGGACTTTTGGAAACAAGGCTCTTGAACTTCGAAAATATTATTTTGCTCTCTGCGAACGAAGGTAAATTGCCGCTCGGAAATTCACAGAATACCTATCTGCCGTTTGATATCAGGAAACATTTCGGTTTGCATACTTTTTTAGAAAACGATGGGATTTATGCCTATCATTTTTACCGCTTAATTCAGGATTCGAAGAATGTTCATCTACTTTTCAACGCCTTGGGTTCAGGGGTGAATACTGGGGAAAAAAGCCGGTTTATTACCCAAATGGAGATTGAAGACAGGCATCACGAGATTGAAAATATCATCATCGAAAATTCTTCAGATCCGATTCGCCAGGAACCGATGCATATTGAAAAAACCCCGAAAGTCCTTGAAAAACTGAATGAGTGGAAAAAGAAAATTTCGGCTTCGCATCTTACCTCTTATATTTATAATCCTGTAGATTTTTATCTCACCAAAATTCTTAATACAAGAGAAACCAGTGAAATTGAAGAAGAACTTTCTCAGCGCAGTTACGGTAATCTCGTGCATTATTCGCTTCAAGATATTTATGAAAAATTTATCGGTAAGGAATTAACTGTAAGTGATTTAGATATTTCTAATGAAGTGATTATTGATGTAATTAACCGCGCGATAGAAAAGCTGAAACACCAAACTGAATTTTACGAAAAAGGGATGAATTTCATTCATAAATCCATCGCAGAAAGGGTAGTACGCAGTGTAATTGATTACGACAGAAATTTGTTGGAACAGGGCAACTCGCTTGAAATTTTAAGCGTTGAAGGAAACTTTGAAGGTGTGCAGTTTTTCCTTGATAGTGAAAAAACGGATCCCGTTTATTTTTACGGATTTATTGACCGTGTTGACCGCCTTAACGGAAATCTCAGGATTATTGATTTTAAAACGGCGAAAACTAAAAATCTTTCGCTCTCGGTTCCGAAAAAGGCTGAAGACGAAGAAAAACTTGAAAAATTATTTTTCAGAGATGATTATAAGCAGGCGATGCAGCTTTGTGTGTACGCTTATTCGGTTTTAAATGAAGAAAAATATCCGGATAATTTTCTGCAATGTGGAATCTGGAGTTTTGCTGAAGTGAACAAAGGTGTGCAGAATCTTCATCTTTTTGGAGAAAAAGAAATCTCGCGAGCGCTTTTAGAAACTCCGATGAGATCAATAAAAAATGTAATTCTCGACATTCTAAATCCGGAAATTGAGTTCGTTGAAACAGTGAAAGAAACCTGGGGTAATTAACGAAAAAGCCTTCAGATTTCTGAAGGCTTTTTGTATTGTAAAGAAATATTTTTTATCCGAAAGCGTTGATTCCTGTAACATCCATGCCAGTGATCAGCAAATGGATATCGTGCGTTCCTTCGTAAGTAATAACCGATTCTAAATTCGCGGCATGACGCATCATCGGGAATTCGCCCATGATTCCCATTCCGCCGAGCATTTGCCGGGATTCTCTGGCAATATCAATCGCCATTTTCACATTGTTTCTTTTCGCCATTGAAATTTGTGCCGGGCTTGCTTTATGTGCATTTTTAAGGTTTCCTAACTGAAGGCAAAGTAACTGTGCTTTGGTAATTTCTGTTAAGAATTCAGCAATTTTTTTCTGCTGTAACTGGAATGAAGCAATAGGTTTTCCAAACTGTTTTCTTTCTTTGGAATACTGAAGTGCGGTACAGTAACAGTCGATTGCAGCGCCGATTACGCCCCACGAAATTCCGTAACGTGCAGAATTTAAACAGGAGAGCGGACCTTTTAATCCCACCACTTTAGGTAATAAATTTTCTTTAGGAACTTTTACATTGTTGAAAACCAGCTCACCGGTTTTTGAAGCCCGAAGGCTCCATTTATTATGAGTTTCGGGAGTTGTAAAGCCATCGAAGGCACGCTCAACAATCAATCCCTGAACTTTTCCTTCTTCATTTTTTGCCCAAACCACTGCAATATCGCAAAGCGGAGCGTTGGTAATCCACATTTTGGCACCGTTCAGTAAATAGTGGTCACCTTTATCTTCGAAATGAGTCTCCATAGAACCTGGATCAGAACCGTGATTAGGTTCGGTAAGACCGAATGCCCCGATCATTTCTCCTGAAGCCAGGTGTGGTAAATATTTATGTTTTTGTTCCTCAGAACCATATTCGTTAATCGGGAACATTACCAGTGAACTTTGTACAGAAGCGGCAGAACGAACTGCAGAATCACCTCTTTCTAGTTCCTGCATGATAATCCCGTAGGAAATCTGATCGAGTCCGGAGCCGCCGTATTGTTCAGGAATATACGGTCCAAGGGCACCGATTTTCCCCAATTCCTTCATTAGATTAGGAATATCGGTATGATTTTGTGCTGCCTCATCTATTTTCGGCATCACAAAACTTTCAACCCAATCTCTCACGGATTGCCGGATTAATTTGTGTTCATCAGTCAAAAGATCATCTATTAAATAATAATCCGGAATGGTTGTAAGCGGGTAGTATGACATAATTTTTAGTTTTGCCTAAATTAGGATTTTTCGCAAAGGTGAGGAAATCTTTCGGCAAAAAATAAGCAGTTTAATATTTATTTTTTGTCGGCAAACTTGTAGAGATACGGTGCTTTATTGGCAGAACCATCGAAAAATTTCTCGAGTCGTTCCAATGAGTTAAGGGCCAAGATTTTACGCTGAAAATTATTTCTGCGGAATTTTTCATCAAGCACAGTTTCATACACGGTTTGGAGTTCCTTCATGGTAAATTTTTCGGGCAGCAGATTACTGGCGACAATTTGGGTGTCGATATTTTTACGGATATGCTCTAAACCGCAGTTGATAATTCTTTCGTGATCGAAAGCCATTTTCGGAAGTTTATTTACTTCGAACCATGCGCATGTTTCGTTAAAAGCATTGGGAAAAGTATCTACCAATGAAAAATCGATGAGACTGCAGTATCCTACCGTGATAAAACGCTGAAAAATCCAGTGATCTGGCGGAACGTCGATCTTTTTATTCTTCAGTAGAATCTGGTGAACATTATTCTCCGTTCGGTTTTTGCGGCCGAAAGTGTGAAACTGTTCTAAAAAAATATCCGAGAGGTGAGTTCGTTCATAAAGCACACGGCAAGCAGCTTCGCGTAGATCTTCATCATTAAAGACAAATCCGCCCGGCAAATACCAAAGATCTAAATCGTGATATTTTAGCAATAAAACTTTCAGAATATCGTGATGAAATCCAAAGATTACACAATCCACCGAAATATGCTCTACAAAGTCTCTGGTATCGATGAGCTCCTGTAAATTCTGTTTGTTTTTTGAGTCGTCTACTTTCATATGTAACAAAACTAACAATTATTTTCTTTTTTTGAGACATAAGACCTGAAATAAATAAAACTTAACAATAATAAAACAATAACAGCCCCCGAAATAAATAGCGCGTAATATCCACCGTACTCAAACTGAAATAGATACGACATAATAACGGATCCGACAGAACTTCCCAATGACGAAAAAATTACGATAAGACTTGTAAAAAGATGTATTTCTGCCCTACGGATGTGGTTAATCGTTTGAGAACTGATGACAGGATAAAGTGGTGAAAGAAATAATCCTATCAATGGGAAAATAAAGAGTGTAATCTTCAGATAACCATTTGTAACCAGCGTTTGGAATAAGAAAAGCATCAGAAGAATGGCTATGGTACAGCCAATAAAATATCTTGCCAAAGAAAAATGCTGAATAATTCTTGCAGTTACAATTCTTCCGACGTAAGAAAAAAGTGCCAGAAACGCCGAGGCCTGCAGGGCAAAAAAAGAATTTACATTTAGATGTTTTTTGTAGAAAGAGGGGAGCTAGGAATTAAAATTCTGCTCAATAAACACAATAGAAAAAATAATAAGAAAGAAGAGAAAATATTTGCGGTTGAAGAATCCTGTAATTTCACTAAAAGAAAATATCTGTGAATGCTCAGCATCCGCTAAGACTTCTGTCTTCATCAGCAGAAAAACATTGGCGAAAGCTAATAAAGAAATAATCCAGAATCCGAACTTCTAGTATTCTGAATATGGGCTGGAGGGAAGCCAGCCAAAACCAATATTTACTACAAATATTCCGATCATAAACGAAGCTTCCACACTGCTCATGACTTTCGCAAGCGAAATCTCCTGTAAAATATTGTTTCTTAAAATACCGTAAACCGAAATTTTAGCCACCGAAAAGCAGATTCCCATAATTGCGAACCAGAGTTTAAAAAATCAGAAACCTCCTACAAACGGCAGTAAGATACAACAAACGGCTACAATTAAAAGTGAAAAAATTAAAGAAGTTTTGCTGCCGAAACGGTTAATAAATGTTGCGGCGAACAGCGAGAAAATCGCTATTGGTAAATCCTTAAAAGCCTCGAGAAATCCCAGATTAGTATAAGAGATATTCGTTGCTGAGAGTTGAAGAATAATCACTCCCATACAGTTCAGAACCATCGAGAAGATTAGAAAACTGATTTTAAGAGGAAGTGCAATCTTGGAGTAATTCTGAATCATCTTTAAAAAAACAGATTTTTTATTGCTGAGTTAATATTTCGGGAAGAAAAATTAGCTTCCTGAAACTAATTTTTAACAAAAATTAAGTATTTAAAGCCTCAAAAATAGGAGAAAAATTGAAATAAATTAAAAAAATAATTATTGTATTAAAAAAAAGTATACATTTATTGTCTCAAATTGAGATAATAAAAACTATATAAAATGAATTTAAATTATTCTAAAAGTCTCGGGTTAATCGCCGTTCTTTATTTCACTGTTGGAGTTAATGCCCAGGTTGCAGATTCGTTGAAAGAAAAGAAGATTGAAGAAGTAGTGGTGATTAACTATGGATCTGTGAAAAAGAAAAACGCAACCAGTGCTATTAGTCGGGATCGCAGAGAATTGGTAATTCATCGAACAGAGCAGCCTTAATTTCGACCGCTTTCATGAATGAGAACGGTGAACTGGTAACCGTTATCATGAATGAGTCTGATCAGGACATCGAAACTTATTTATGGATTGAAGGGCAGGCTGCTAAATTATCAGCGCCAGCACATTCAATTCAGACTGTTGTACTATAATCAGTTTTATTTTTTCAAAGAAAAGAGCAACCATTTCTGGTCGCTCTTTTTTGTTTTTCTTAAAATTAAAAGCACTTATTTTGATTTAAAATTTTTCTCAAAGTCTGTACAGTCAACAGATTTCAGCGTGTGTCCCTCATATTTTAGCTGGGCGGGATTTGCATAGAAATCTCTGTTCCCTTCGGTTTTATGCTCACCAATTCCTTCAATCAAATTTCCGTCTTTTCTAAGGAAATAAATTTCACGGTCGGAAGTGGTACCTTCTGCCTCAAATGTATAACTTAATTTAAGTGTATCACCGTTTTGGGTTCCCATCACATCACCGATAGAGCTGTCTTTTTCGAAATTTTTATAACGCATTTTTCCCGTTATCGTACCGAGATTGTCATCTAAAGAGACAAAAAGCGTGTCTTTTCCAGCTACTTCCATATAACAGGTCTGTAGGGTAGAAGATTCAAGAGGTTCGTTGCTTTCAGGAACAACAACAGTAGAATCTGCCGTAGCTTCAGTAATAACTGTTTCATTAGATTTTTTCTCACAACTTACTGCTGAAAGAACGATAAATGCTGATAAGAAGAAGTTTTTCATAAAGTTTATTTTTTTGTGGGGAAATAAATTTAAAATTGAGCCTTATGTATATTATGTTAAGTCGGATCAGAAATTACATTCAGTTTTGCTAAAAACAAAACTCTTGTTAAAATCGATTTTTGTAGGATCTGAAAAAACTGTAGTGGAATCATTAATTTTTTCAACTTCACCAATGCCTTCATAGAGTTTACCGGATTTTTTCAGAAGATAAATTTCGTTGAAACTGATATTTCCGCCGGTTACAGTTCTGGACAATAACTTCAGTGTATCTCCGGATTTGGTTCCTGTGAAAGTTCCTGATGACGAATTGCTGGCCTGCGGATTATTGTACAGTAAACTTCCCGTTATATTTCCGGCAGAATAAATTACAGAAAGTTTTACGGAATCCTGACCGTGTACAGCTTCATAACACGTTTCTAAATTTTCTGATGCCTGAGAATCGGCTGCAAGATTTTTTTTATCAGAATTTTGATTACAGCTGAATAAGGAAAAACCAATTGCAGGTATTAAAAGAAAGTATTTCATACTGATGATATTTACGGTTATAGAATTGAGCAAATATACGGTTACAGAAAAGTAACAATAACGGTTAAAAACGCAGTAAAGATAGTGATAATTTATTTTTTTATTAAAAAAGGTAAAATTATAAAAAACTCCTATAATTTATATTATGTTAAATTGGATTATTTTCAGATAAAGGAGTTTAATGTTTTTTTATTAGAATATATGCTTCTATCCATTCTCATAAAAATGCGGTAACCTAAACCACAGATATTAAAAAAGTCTTCCGCATTACGGAAGACTTTTCATTATTATTTTTTCAGACATTTCTCAAGGAACTGATCCTGCTCCCATAAAACATGCAGAATACTTTCTTTGGCTGCATACCCATGAGATTCTTTTGGCAAAAGTACCATTCTTACCGGTGCACCAAGATTTTTCAGTGCCTGGAAGTACCTTTCCGTTTGCAAAGTAAATGTTCCCGGATTATTATCAGCTTCACCGTGAATCAGCAACATTGGCGTTTTCATCTTGTCAGCATTCATAAATGGCGACATGGTGTTGTAAACTTCCGGTACATCCCAATAATTTCTTTGCTCAGACTGGAATCCAAACGGCGTAAGTGTTCTGTTATAAGCCCCGCTTCTGGCAATTCCACAAGCATAATCTTTAGAATGCGTCAACAGGTTTGCAGTCATAAATGCGCCGTAAGAATGTCCGCCAACTGCAACTTTGGATCTGTCGATATAGCCTAATTTATCTACGGCATCAATGGCTGCCTTACCGTTGGCAACCAACTGAGGCAAAAATGTGTCGTTCGGTTCTGCTTTTCCTTCACCAATAATCGGGAAAGCAGCATCATCCAAAACCGCGTAACCTTTGTTTACCCAATAAATAAACGAACCGTAACTTGGGAAAGTAAAATCGTTAGGATTTTGGGTGTTTTGTCCTGCCGTATTTTTGTCTTTGTATTCTGTAGGATAAGCCCAAATTAGCAGAGGTAATTTTTCTTTCGGGTTTTTTCTGTCGAAGTTTGCCGGCAGATAAAGCGTTCCGGTAAGTTCTACTCCATCATTTCTTTTGTATTTAATTACCTCTTTGTATACATTTTTAATGCTTTCAAAAGGATTTGCGAAATGAGTTACCGCAGTTCCCTTTCCGTTTTTAATATTTCTGATAGAATAATTCGGATATTGGTTGGATGACTGTTCTACCACAAGAACATTTCCGGATTTCGCATCTAAAATATCGATGATATTTTCTTTGGAATTCTTCAGTTTCGAGGTGTAAATTCTCTTTTTCAATGAAGAACTCATATCTACTTCATCAATAAAAGGAAACTGGCCGTCTTTTGTAAATCCTTCGCCTACAAGATACGCTTTGTTGTTTTTGGTATCAATAACCGTTCTTCCGTATTGGTTTTTTGTCGTATTAAAGTTACCCGGATCACTGTAAACATCCTGATAATTGCGGTCGTCAATGATTTTTGAACTGTTATTCTTTAAATTGATGAGATAAGATTTGGTATTTCTCGTATCATACCAACTGTCGGAAATAATGGCGAAATCTCCATTTGACCAATCGATACCGCTGAAACGCTGTTTGGTTTTAAAAAAAGATTTCGGTGTATTGTTGAAAGGTGCTTCCCAAAGGAAAATCTCGTCGCGGTAATCTACATTTTTAGATTGGTCGCCTCCATCTAAAGCTTCTGCATATACTAAAGTTGCAGGCTGATCGTCTCTCCAGCTCATATTTCTCTTTCCCGTTCTTACCGAAGAAAATCCTTTAGGCATAATTTCGGTGAGCGGAATTTCATTTACAGTTTTCACTGAATTTCCGTCTTTATCGAAAACTGTAGAAGTCATCGGGAAACGGCTCAGCGGAACGATATACGAATAAGGCCGCTGGATGGTCGTAAGCATCAAGTAGCTTCCGTCCGGTGAAAAACTCATCCCTGAATAAATTGCTGCCGGCTTGAAAGGCTGCTGGTTCCCGTTAAGCGAAACTTTTACAAGTTCTGCTTTGGCTAAAGTTTCGAAATTGGCTTCATCCTGTGGGTTTTTAAGCAAATCCTGATAAGTTCTGTTTTGGGATAATTTTCCGTCAGCGTTTGAAACCGTAGGTCCGGCCGGAAGCATTTTTTTATCATCAATCAGCGCACTTCTGCTGGCAGGAATCTGCTTTACCAAAAGTGTTTCCGAATCTTTCATCCAAACATACGGAGTGCCTAAATTGGCATTTAGATGATCGCCTGTAAGTTTTTTTGCGGTAGCAGTGGCCAGATCAAGTATCCAAAGTTCTACTCCTTTGGCTGTGGTGTTGGTAAATGCAAGTTTCTTTTCGTCTGGTGAAAAGCTGGTGTAAGCAATTTTAGCGTTCGCTGGAAGCCCTTTAACCTGAATTTCGGTCTTGTCTTTTAATCTTCTGACTTTTAAATTGTTAACATAAGTAATGGTACTCGAAATATTGGTCACAGGATTTACCCGTAAACCTGCAAGGCGCATTTCTTCCTGATTAAGATCATCAAGAGATTTGTACGTTGGGCGGTAAGAAAAAATGAGCCATTCCTTTTTACTGTCCATCATTACACTTGGTGCCCGCTGGAAATCTGCAAGCTGAAGAATTTCAGCAGAAGGCTGCTGGTAGGTTATGCTCTCTTGCGCAAAGGTAAATCCTGCGTAGAGAAGGGCAACTAATGTTAGTTTAATTCTCATAAATATTAGATTTGGTTTTATAAAAAAATGCAGAAACTTGCGTTAATGCATTTGTAATTTTCAATGTAAGCTGATGTTACCAATTGTTTTCTTTCCTTCTGCCAATCATGTAATCGACCGAGAATTTCCCCGGACCGAAAGCAAAAAGCATGAGATAAACAGAGAGATATAGCAAACTGGTTTCTTTTTTCTGGAAAGGATCTCCGCCGTGTACAATAAGTCCGGCAACTGCCATTGTAATGATCAGAAAGAATACTGCAAACCTCGTAAAAAGGCCGAGGATGATAAAAATAGAACACACAAATTCAGCAAAAACCGCTAAGGTGAGCGATGTTTTAGCACTCAGACCCATAAAACTGAAAAACTGAATTTCTTCACCTGACAGCAAGTCCTGCAGCTTAGGAAAACCATGCGACAGCATTGCAAAACCAACAAAAATTCTAATAACAAGAAGAACAATATCTATAATTAAAGGATTGCTTTTCGTTGAAGTAAAATAATTCATGTATCAATTTTTACCAAAAATAAGAAAATCCTTTGTAAAACGCAATGGCTGGGCTTTTTGTTTATCGATATCCGAAATTCTTTAAATCCCTTTCATTTTTCCGCCAGTCTTTTTTCACTTTTACAAAAAGATTCAGATGTATTTTTTTGGCGAAGAATTTTTCCAGATCAAGTCGCGCTTCGGTTCCAACTTTCTTAATGGCTTCACCTTTATGACCGATAATAATTCCTTTTTGGGTGTCTCTTTCAACATAAATAATGGAGTCAATGAAGATAATTCCTTCTTTTTCCTTAAACATTTCGGTAACAACTTCTACAGAATACGGAATTTCTTTCTCGTAATTCAACAGGATTTTTTCACGGATCGCTTCGTTAACGAAGAATCTTTCAGGCTTATCGGTATAAAGATCTTTATCGTAATATGGTGGATTTTCCGGAAGCAAAGATTTCAGTTTTGGTAAGATTACTTCGGTATTGAAACCTTTTAAAGCAGAGATAGGAAGAATTTCAGCCTTTGGAATTCTTTCGTGCCACTGCTCCATTGCTTTTTCAAGATCTTCCTGGTTGGATTCGTCAATTTTATTGATCAGAATAAGAACCGGAACCGGAATTTTATTGAGTTTTTCTACCAAAAATTCAAAAGGTTCAGTTTTATCTAAAATATCAACAATAAACAAGAAAACATCGGCATCCTGAAGAGAATCCTTCACAAAATCCATCATTTTTTCCTGCAAACCGTACTTGGGATCCAAAACTCCCGGCGTATCCGAGAATACAATCTGTAAATCTTCTTCGTTATACATCCCGAAAATCCTGTGTCTTGTGGTTTGTGCTTTCTGGGTTACGATTGCGAGTTTTTCGCCCATCAGTTTATTGAGAAGTGTCGATTTCCCGACATTGGGTTTCCCAACGATATTTACGAATCCTGCCTTGTGCATTTTAATTGAAATTTAAGTGATTTTTCAGAATGGTGATGAATCGGAATTCCCTGTTCTGAAAACTATCTTGCAAAGATAGCGATAATTGAATTGTTATTATTTGAAAACTACCGGAAGGATTTCATTTTCAATAAGACCAAATTTTTTTCGGTCTTCATCGGAAAATTTTCTTGAATAAAAATTGATATCGGTTTGAAAACCAACACTTTTTAGTCTTTCAAAGTAATCCATTCCGTACCAGCGAACGTGGTCGTACTGACCGAAATGTTTCTGCCTTTCTTTAGGATCTTTAATACTGAAATCTTCGTAGGTTTTTTCTAAAGAATTCTTCATCGGAACCTGAAAAATTCCCCATCCGCCTTTTCTCATTATGCGATAAAGCTCGCTCATCGCCTTTCTGTCGTCTTCAATATGCTCCAAAACGTGATTGCAAAAAATGATGTCAAAGCTTTCATCTTCAAAAGGTAGATCCAGAATATCTGCTTTTACATCAACAATCGGTGAAAATAAATCGGCTGATGTATAGTCCAGATTCTTCATTTTTTTGAATTTCCTTAGAAATTCCTGTTCAGGCGCAATGTGAAGAACTTTGTAATTTTTGGTAAAAAAATCGGTTTCATTTTTCAGATAAAGCCACATTTGGCGGTGTCTTTCGAGACTTAAAGTTCCCGGAGAAAGTGCATTTTCGCGCTGTCTTCCGTATCCGTAAGGTAAAAATTTACGGTAAGATTTGCCGTCGATTGGATCCGTGAATGTATTGCCTTTAAACAACTGATAAATCAACGGCCGAAGAAAAATGCTTAAGTTAATAAGCATTGGTCTTGGGATTTTGTTTAAAAGGAATTTGGCGATTTTTTTCATTAAAAATCCAGCGTAAATGGTTTTTCTTCGTCGCTTACAATTCCCAGCGCTTCATAAATATAGCTGAATGTTGAAAGCAAAACGGGTTTGCCATTAATAATACAAACATCATGTTCGAAATGCGCAGAAGGTGAATTGTCGAGAGAAGTCACCGTCCATCCATCATCGTGAAACTTCACTTTTTCGGTTCCTAAAT
Organism: Kaistella yananensis; assembly: GCF_026107505.2. NCBI lineage: Bacteria > Pseudomonadati > Bacteroidota > Flavobacteriia > Flavobacteriales > Weeksellaceae > Kaistella > Kaistella yananensis. Next base: position 388,065 of record NZ_JAPCHZ010000004.1, read on the forward strand.
TTACCATAGGTTCGATGGCGAGTACAATTCCGTCTTTTAAAACTTTTCCGCTGCCTTTTCTGCCGTAATTCGGAACCTGAGGATCTTCGTGCATTTTTCTGCCCAAACCGTGCCCAACCAATTCGCGCACAACACCATAACCGTGTTTTTCACAATGTTCCTGAATGGCATTGGAGATATCTCCTACTCTTTTTCCGCGGACGCACTGTGCAATGCCTTTGTATAAAGATTCTTTGGTAACCTTCAGCAGTTTTTTGGTCTCTGGAGCTACTTCGCCCACCTCGAATGAATAGGCATGGTCCCCATAAAAACCATTCATATACACACCACAATCCACTGAAAGGATGTCGCCTTCCACCAAAGGTTTGTCGTTCGGAATGCCGTGTACTACTTCTGCGTTAGGCGAAATACAAAGGTTTTTTGGGAAACCGTACATTCCTAAAAATGCAGGTTCGCCACCATGATCCCGGATGAATTCGCCACCAAGTTTATCCAAATGGTTGGTTGTAGCGCCGGGTTTTATTTCTTTGGCAAGCATTCCTAAAGTTTTGGAAACGAGTTGTGCACTTTCGCGCATCAGCCTCAGCTCGTCGAGTGTCTTTAATATAATCATAGGAAATAACTTTTACCAGAAAAGTCCTTTTTTCTTGTCTTTTTTCATTTTAGAATAGGCTAAAACTTCTGAGCCTTCAACACGGAATTCGATTCTTTCATTGATGATGTTATAGATTTCGCCCCAACCCGGAAATCCGCCGAGGTTTCTGTCATCGATAAATAAATCGGCATCAATTTTTCGCGAAGCTTGTGAATGATCAAAAATTTCACCTTCAAAACTTGAATTAACGGCATAAAATTCAACACCATTTTTTTTGCAAAATTCTACAGCTTCATCTAAAGTTTTACCGTGTCTGTAAGTCCACAAAATTAATCTGTAACCTTCGGACTGAAGTTTTTTAAGGGTTTCAAATGCAAAAGTTTTGGGTTTGCCAATTCCGGGATATGCGTCTTCAACAATAGTTCCGTCGAAATCAATGGCCAGTTTTTTATTGCTTTTCATTATTCTAAAATTTCAGATGTGCAAAGATAATAAATAAAAGAGCGGTTGAAAAACAACCACTCCCAGAAATTAATTATTATGCTGTATTATGATTTTACCCATTTAAACTGGTATTCTAAATCAGGAGTTGCAATTCTGTCGGTAATTCTTTGAAGCCTGGCCGGAAGTTTCATTAGATATTCCTGTGCTTTTTCAGCTTTTTCGGTAAGTCCGGAGATATGTTCAATTTTCCAGTCTGCAAGAAGATCACTGAGAATGTTGATGTAATCCTGACCGGTGTAAACCATAGCTCTTTGTGCCGCATCGGAGAAATGTCCCCAAAGTTCACCTGCTTTCTGGCCAGATTCGCGCATTAGGTGTGCAGGCATTACGATTTTTTTACGCATCATGTCTTCAAAAGCAAGCATCATTTCGGATGGATCCAGTTCGAATATTCTTGTAACGAACTGTTTGTAGGCTTTTGCATGTCGGGCTTCGTCAGCAGCGATCACACCACACATTCTCGATAATTTGGTATTTCCTGTCTGTTTGGCAAGAGAGCCTACTCTACGGTGAGAAATATTGGTTGCCGTTTCCTGAAAACTGGTATATACAAAATTTCTGTAAGGATCCATAGACGTTCCGATATCGAAACCGTCCTGAATTAAATACTGTGTGGTAATTTCTACTTCGCGCATATTTACGCGCCCACAGAGATAAAGATATTTGTTCAGCAAATCGCCGTGACGGTTTTCTTCGGCAGTCCAGCTTCTAACCCACTGCGACCAGCCGGATCTGTTTTCCTGTTCTACACCGTCGATTCCCATAATCCAGGATTCATAACTCGGCAATGCCTCTTCGGTAATACAGTCGCCGATTAGGGTAACAAAAAGATCGTATCCCATTTCCTGAGCATAGGTCTGAAGCTCCTCTACATCGTGCTTAAAACTATCTGCAGAGGGATCCGGAAGGAAATCTGTAGGTTGCCAAATTTTTTCAACAGGCGTTAAATAGGAGGAAATAAAGTCATCAACTTCTTTACCTAAATTCCGCATGACTTCAATTCTCACTAATTTATTATACATTATTTTGCTTTTTAGAAGGGACAAATATATATTAAATTTTAGTATTTCATGCATAGCTTTTTTGAAAAACTAAAATTTAATCGCCTAAAAAGATATTATTTTATTTAAAACTAACTTACAAGAATTTCTCCGGTCATGATTTCCGGAACCGGAACGCCCATTACTGTTAAAATTGAAGGAGCAACATCACCCAATTTACCAGGTTTTAAATTCCATGCTCGGTCTTTATCCATTACGATCAGCGGAACCAGATTTGTTGAATGTTGTGTATTCGGACTTCCGTCCGGATTTTTCATCACATCAGAATTTCCATGATCCGCAAGAATGAAAACGGCATAACCGTGTTCATAACCCGCGGTTGCAACTTTCTGGATGCAGGAATCTACGGTTTCCGCAGCTTTCACGGCCGCAGAAAATACGCCAGTATGGCCTACCATATCGGTATTTGCAAAATTCAGGCAGATAAAATCTGCTGTCTCATTTTCGATTTCCGGGAGAATTTTTTCTGTAATGTCATAAGCAGACATTTCCGGTTTGAAATCGTAAGTCGGAACATCTTTCGGGCTTGGGCAAAGCAATCTTCTTTCTCCTAAAAATTCGTCTTCTCTTCCGCCGGAAAAGAAAAACGTAACATGCGGATATTTCTCAGTTTCTGCTACCCTAATCTGGGTTTTTCCGTTACGCTCTAAAATTTCGCCGATGGTTTGCTCCAGAACCTTTTCGTCGAAAACCACTTTAATGTTTTTATAATCTTTATCATAGTTCGTCATTGTAACATAATAAAGATTCAGATGGTTCATTCCAAATTCAGGAAAATCGTTCTGTGAAAGGACTTCTGTAATTTCCCGCCCGCGATCCGTCCGGAAGTTGAAACAGAAAACCACATCATCATTTTCAATCTTAGTAACAGGCAAATTACTTTCTTTTAGGCAAATAATCGGACGCATGAATTCGTCGGTAATTCCGTCTTTATAACAGTTGTCGAATGTAGATAAAATATCATGTGTAGGCTCACCTAATCCTTTTACAAGGGCATCATAAGCTAATTTTACACGCTCCCATCTCTTATCACGATCCATCGCGTAATATCTTCCGGTAACTGAAGCGAGTTTCCCTGTCGTAAGTTTCATGTGATCTAAAATTTCTGCGATAAAACCCTTCCCCGAATGCGGATCACAGTCGCGTCCATCAGTAAATGCGTGCACAAAAACATCGTCATTCAAGCCATACTCATGCGCTGCGGTGAGCAAACCTTTTAAATGATTGATATGGGAATGAACGCCTCCATCAGAAACCAATCCAATAAAATGAACTTTTTTCTTGTTCAAACTCGCATATTCAAACGCCTGGGTAATTACATTTTCTTTTCCTAAAGTTGCATTTTCGACAGCCATGTTAAGTTTTACCAGATTTTGATAAACAACCCTTCCGGCGCCTAAATTCATGTGGCCTACTTCCGAATTCCCCATCTGCCCGAAAGGCAAGCCGACAGCAATTCCGCTGGCTTCCAGCGTTGTATTAGGGAAATTATTATAACAGGAATCGATAAAAGGGGTGTTTGCCTGAGCAATAGCTGAAACTTCCGGGTCAGTTCCTAATCCCCACCCGTCCAATATGGCTAAAATGGCTTTCTTTGACATTTTGAATATATTTTATTATGCTTACAAATTTAGCGATTTTGTAAACAATTTCCATAAATTTAAGCCGCAGTCTTTTAAAGCAGGTTTTAGCAACATTAATAATTATTTTTAAAGTAGAATCATGAAAAAGAAATTGGTAGTATTTTCCGGTGCAGGGATTTCTGCAGAAAGCGGCGTGAAGACTTTTCGGGATTCAAATGGGTTGTGGGAAAATCACCGCATTGAGGATGTAGCGAGTTTTGAAGGATTTCAAAAAAATCCGCAGATGGTACTTGACTTTTATAACGCTAGAAGAAAACAACTTTTGGAAGTAAAACCAAATGCTGCACACTTAATATTAGCGGAACTGGAAGCGTTTTTTGATGTGGAAATTATTACCCAAAATGTAGATGATCTTCATGAAAGAGCGGGCTCAAGTAAGGTTATCCATCTTCATGGTGAACTGTTGAAAGTACGTCCACTTAATTCAGAAACTGAAATTTTCCACTGGGAAAAAGATTTATATGTGGGTGATTGCGATGCCAATGGTGTTCAGCTCCGTCCGCACATTGTTTGGTTTGGTGAAATTGTTCCTGAAATGGAGAAGGCAATTCAGTTAGCTTCAGAAGCAGAGATTTTTTTAATTATCGGAACTTCTATGCAGGTTTATCCGGCTGCTGGGCTTATAGATTATGTTCCGGCGAACTGCGAAATTTTTGTCATCGACCCAAATCTTGAAAACAGTTATGCAAAATATGAGAACTTTTTTAAAACTTCCGCGACTGAAGGAGTGAAGATTTTGAGGGAGCTATTGATGCGTAAATATTAAAAATTGTAAACATGCTTTAAGCGATTTAAATACTTACTTTTTTGGTATTTAAAAATAAAAAAGAACCAGCCAAAAACCGGTTCTCTTTTTTTCATTATTTGTGTCATATTTGATACCACAAAAGTAATTAATAATTATCTTAAAAATACCGTGAAAACACCCTTTTTTAACATAAGTTGTGTTTTATTGCAAAAAGAACAATACCGACGCGGGTTTTTACATTAAGTTTCAGAAAAATTGAATCTCTGTAACCATCTATGGTACGGGGACTTACGAACATCTGATCTGCAATTTCCCTATAGGTAAGTTCGGAGCAGGCAAGTTTAATAAATTCCAGTTCACGGTCTTTTAAAGTTTCATTCAGGTTTTTCATGAATTTTTCTTCAGTTTTAATTTTCAAAAGACTCTGGGTAACCATATCGGTATAAAAAATGCCTTTTTCATGCACGATATTAATGGCATTAAAAAGAATATCGGGCGACATATCTTTGAGCAGATAGCCTTTAGCGCCGGCTTTCATCATTTTAATAATTGTTCCTTCATTATCCTCCATTGTTAAAGCGATTACTTTGAGATTAGGAAATTTACGTGAAATTTCCGCCGTCGTTTCAATACCGTTTTTAATCGGCATATTAATGTCCATTAAAACAACATCGGGATAAGTTTTTACTTTCTCCAGCTCGTCTATAAAATCCTGTCCGTTGAAACAGTTCATCGTAACCTGAAAGTTAGGATTCAGTGAAATCATATTTTCAAGCGCTTTAGAAACCAGCTTGTGATCATCCACAATTGCAACTTTTACAGCTTCCATGTTTTTTATTTTTTGGGATATATAAGTTTTAGAACTGTACCCACATTTGCTTTACTTGTAATCTGCAAATCTGCATTCATCATCAAAGCTCTTTTCTTCATATTGTTAAGTCCGGAACCGTCTGTCTTCCCTCCTTTAATTCCTACCCCATTATCCTGAATGATTATTTTCAGTGTTTTGGGACTGTCTTTAACTTCTATATTTAAGTTTTTCGCTTTTGAATGTTTAAGTGTATTATTCACACTTTCCTGAATGATTCTAAAGATGATAACCCCATCTTTCGGGTTAATTTCAATATCATGTTTATTGCTACGGAGTTCAATGTCAATTAATTTCAGTCTGGCAATTCTGTTCATTTCGATTTCCAGGGTATCAATAAGTCCGAAATGCTCTACCTGATCCGTTATAAAAGTTTTTGACATATTCCTAATGTCCTGAATGGTTTCCCCCAGCAATTCGTTAATCTCCGATAAACTTACATTAGCCATTTCATCACACTGTGAAATCAATTGATTAATCATAAGTTTGGCTACAGAAAGCTTCTGGCCAATATCGTCGTGCAGTTCCTGACCTATATAGTTTAAAGTAACTTCGCGCATCTCAATCTGTGCAAGGGTAAGTTCCTGCTGAAATTTCATGTCATTCTCTTTTTGGGAAAGCAACAACTCGCCTTTTTTTCTTACGTAGAATACATAGATCAAAACCATCATTAATACTACGGACAGTATCATGATGGTTGAAATTATAATCAATATGTCAACTTCATTGGCTTTCAATGATTATCCATAATTAATATTTCTTTTCTACTAAAAAAAATACCTGCCAGCATAATGGTATATCCCGTAAAGTTAACAGAATAAAGTAATATGAGAAAAATATTTTTAGAAATTGATAACTGAATTGCATTTTTACTCATAATAATCAGCGGTAAAACGCCCAAATAAATTACAATAAGGCTTATGGAAACCCAGAAAGGATAATAGGTTATAATGTTAAATATTTTCTCGGAATTAAATGTTTCAAAGAAAAAAAGCGTAATGGAAAGCAAAAGCAGAAATATTGTGATAAAGTATGTTATATAAGGAAGAAATGAAAAGAAATCATCTATAAATATTACTGACAGTATAATATTCAGAAAATTTAAACAGATAATTCCTAACTGTATAATCTTCGAACGCCGCTTTTCGAGAATTTTATAGTAATAAATGAGAACCGTACTTAAAGAACAAATAATTACTCCTCCGGACATAAATGGTGTTGAATTATATTGTTCTCCATACATTATTTTACCGATGGTCGCGAATAATTCTGATAGGAATACAAAAATCATGGATATAATAAAATACCAGATCTGCGGCCCCAAATGTTTTCTTCTAATGATTAATAAAATAATAATAATAAAATAAATAACCAGTAAAGCACCGGTTAAATACAATCTGTTAATTTCCATAGCATTGGTCTAGTAAGGAGGGTTTGCCGAAGAAAAATCCATACCTGGAACGCCTTCGATTTCTTCACCTTTCATTGATGAACTTTGTTTTGTAGAAGATTCTTCCTTATCATCAGAAATTACCGTCGGAATTAAATAAACAGTCTGATATCCATAGAGTTTGGAGTCTAACCGGGAATCAAAATCACCTTTTTCAGGATATTGTCCCATTTTTATTTTTATTCCTGTTACCTTCTGATTTTTGCTTTCGGCTTCTTTTTTTGCAAAAGCGATATAGCCTTCCAGATCTTCTAAAGTATACCAAAATTCACGGGAATCTGGGTTGTTCTTACTACGTTTTTCGTTGATATACCTGTAGTTGTTTACGGAGTAAGTCGAATCCAGTTTCAACATGAGATCTTTATCAATCATTTTTTTCTGGTAACTGCCGGTAACTTCTGTCTGGGTCACTTCTAGCTTACCTTCGCCGGAATTTTCCTGCTTACTTGCCTGATTACAACCTGCTAAAACAATCGTTGACAGCACACACAGCAACCCACCGAAAGTATAGATTTTTATTTTCATAATTTTTATTTTAACCAAAAATACTTTATATTTGATTACGAAATACAGTAAAAACACCCTTTTTTACTGATTATGCAAAAAACCTCATGTCTTCTAAAGAAATCAACACCAATTATCAAAGAGTTAAGAACAATTTACCAGATGATGTACAGCTTGTTGCGGTATCAAAAACTCATCCTGCAGAAAAAATAATGGAGGTTTATAGCCTTGGCCAGCGTATATTCGGTGAAAATAAAGTACAGGAACTCCGTGAAAAGCAACCGCTGCTTCCAAAGGATATTCAATGGCATCTGATCGGCCATTTGCAAACCAATAAAGTAAAATATATCGCAGATTTTATTGATACAATACAAAGTGTAGATTCAGCTAAACTATTGGAAGAAATAGACCGACAGGCAGCCAAGCATAACAGGAAAATTAAGATTCTGCTTCAGGTGAAAATAGCAGAAGAAGAATCTAAATTCGGTTTAGAAATTCATGAAGCCAAAGAACTTTTCACAGATTGGTTGAACGGTAATTATCCAAACATACAAATACAGGGCTTAATGGGAATGGCGACGTTCACCGAAAATAAAGACCAGGTGATGAAAGAATTCACTTTCCTGAAACAAATATTCGATAAAATGTGTCTGCAAAAACCATTAAAAATTTTATCAATGGGAATGAGCGACGATTACCCACTCGCCATCACTTGTGGAGCAAATTCTGTCCGAATAGGGTCCGCCATTTTCGGGCAAAGACAATATGACCTGTAATTCGTTTTAGGTACGTTTATTGCTACATATTCTGCAAATTCTAAAACTGAATTTTATTAAATCCATAAATTTTTATTAATGCAAAAAATCTTAATTGTTGAAGATGAAAAAGCCATTTCTGGCGTACTTCAAAGTATCCTTTCCGATGAACTGCCGGATTACGAATTTGTAATTGCCGAAGACGGTCTGGAAGGATTAAAGCATATTGAGAAAGAAGATTTCGCTTTGGTGGTTTCCGATATTAAAATGCCTAAAGTTTCGGGTACTGAACTGTTGAAACAGGCTTTACAGTTAAAACCCGACACTACTTTTGTAATGATTTCCGGACATGCAGACATCGATACTGCGGTAGATTGTCTGAAGGAAGGTGCTTATGATTTTATATCGAAACCAATTGACATTAACCGCCTTATTACGAGTGTAAAAAATGCTTTAGACAAAAGAAACCTCACCAGAACCAACCAGGTTCTTAAAGTAGAAAACACGACTTTAAAAAAGAAAGTCAATAAAAAATACCAGATGATCGGTCAGTCTGCTGCCCTGAAGAAAATTCAGGACATGATAGAAAAAGTAGCAACTTCCGATGCCAGGGTTTTAATTACAGGACCAAACGGAGCCGGAAAAGAACTTGTAGCCCACTCCATACATGCGCAAAGTGACCGAAGCAAAGGGCCAATGATTGAAGTAAACTGTGCAGCAATTCCCTCGGAACTTATTGAATCTGAACTTTTCGGTCATGTGAAAGGAAGTTTTACGGGAGCGATTAAAGATAAGCAGGGGAAATTCGAACTTGCAAATAACGGAACCATTTTCCTTGATGAAATTGGTGATATGAGTCTTGTTGCACAGGCAAAAGTACTTCGTGCACTGCAGGAAAGCAAAGTTTCGCCTGTTGGCAGCGATAAAGAGATTAAGGTTGACGTTAGAGTTTTGGCGGCCACCAATAAAAATATGAAAGCCGAAATTGAAGCCGGAAAGTTCAGAGAAGACCTTTATCACAGGCTTTCGGTTATTGAAATTTATGTTCCACCGCTGGATGAACGAAAAGAAGATATTCGACTGTTGGTTGAACATTTTTCAAAAATTATCTCTGAGGAACACGGAACCGCACAAAAAGCTTTTGATGAGAAAGCCATTGCAGCCCTCGAGAATTTCAGTTGGACCGGTAATATCCGGGAGCTCCGTAACGTAGTAGAACGGCTCATTATCTTAGGCTCAAATCCGGTTTCGGCAGAGGATGTTGAGAATTTTGTAAGGAAATAATAACATTAAATAAATAAACCAGGAAGTTTGCAGTATTTTTGCTGCAAATTTTTTTTATGAAATTTTTCAATAAGCAATACACCAAAGCGTGTCTCACACTGGCGCTTCCGGTAATGATTACACAGGTGGGCCAGGTTTCGGTTAATTTATTCGATAATATTATTGTCGGTAAACTTCTGGGTGCGCAGGCTCTGGCATCGGTTTCCCTGGGAAATGCTGTGTTTTTCTCGATTTTCGTATTTGCGCTGGGATTTTCATTTGCTATTCCGCCATTGGTTTCTGAGGCACATTCGCAGGAAAAGCACAGCGTCATCAATTCTGTATTCCGCCATGGATTTGTCATTAATATCGGCATTGGTTTATTGCTGATGATACTTCTCTATGCTGCCATGCCTCTCCTCTATCACATGGATCAGCCGGAAGAAATTATTCCTGACACGATAGGTTTTCTCAGCATTATGACGATAAGCATCCTACCGTTCATGGTTTTCCAGACACTGCGTGAAGTTTCCGAGGGTTTGTCGTATACAATCGGTGTTACCAAAGCTACCATTATTGCAAACGTTATTAATGTTGGTTTGAATTATGTTTTCATAAAAGGAATGTTCGGATTTCCTCCGATGGGCGTAAAAGGTTCTGCCTTAGCCAGTTTAATTGCAAGAATTTTTATGATGGTATTTCTTTACTATGTATTGCTGAAAGAGGAAAAAACAAGAAGATACATCAAAGCATTTTCTTTAAAAATCGCAGAATTTTCCAAAGAAATGTTCAGAAAAATGCTGAAAATAGGATTTCCTACTGCGTTACAAATGTTTTTTGAAGTTACAGCATTTGCGGGTGCTGCTTTCATCTGTGGTCTGGTATCGGCAAAAGACATTGCATCACACCAGATTGCACTCTCAATGGCATCATTTACCTTTAATCTCTGTGTCGGATTCAGCGTGGCATCAACCGTTTTGATTGGCCGAAAATTAGGAGAAAGGGACTATGTGGGATTAAAAAATATAGGCATTAATAACCTGAAACTCGTATTTATTTTTATGTTTGTTTGTGGTTTGTTTTTTATCATCGGAAGACACATTCTGCCCACATTCTTTACGAAACCTGAAGATGTAGATGTGGTTCAGCTTGCTGCAAAACTCATGATTATCGCTGCACTGTTCCAACTTTCGGATGGTATTCAGGTGGTGGCTCTGGGAAGTCTCCGGGGAATACAGGACGTGAAAATCCCATCAATCATCACCTTTATCGCCTACTGGCTTATTGCAATTCCGTTGGGTTATGTACTTTGTGTTCCGCTAAAGATGGGCGCTTTCGGCATGTGGATTGCCCTTGGTCTTGGTCTAACTGTTTCAGCAGCTTTGCTTGTTTACAGGTTTTTGAGTCTATCTCAAAGAAAAATCAATGCTGCGATATAATTAAATATTTAAATAATAAAAAAATCCCTGAAATAACTTCAGGGATTTTTTTATTTAGAAAAGTTGTTGATTAAAAATCAATTTCCTGTTCTGGATGGATGTGCTCGTAATCAGCCACCATTTCTTCTTCGTAGTTTGTTTTTTCCTTTTTAGAAAAACGGTATTCCAGTTTTACAACGATCAGATATACCACAGGTACAATGATCAGCGTAAGGAAAAGCGATGAAATTAGACCACCAATGATAACGATCGCCAGACCATTATTCATTTCCGCAGCAGCACCGGAAGCCAACGCAATTGGAAGCATACCGAAAACCATCGCAATGGTTGTCATAAGAATCGGTCTTAACCTTGCATGGTTCGCCTGAATCAGCGCGTTCTCAATGGTTTCGCCTTTATCGAGTCTGTGGTTGGCAAAGTCTACGAGTAATATCGCATTCTTGGCTACAAGACCGATAAGCATAATGATACCAAGAATCGTAAAGATATTTAAACTCTGGTTGGTTAATGCCAGTGCCCAAAGTGCTCCGATAAATGATAACGGAATTGAGAACAGTACGATGAACGGTTTCAGAAAGTCATCGTAAAGTACCACCATAATCATGTAAACAAGCATAATCGCAGCCAGTAAAGCTACTCCCAACGTTCCGAAACCTTCGCTTTGGTTCTCCATATTACCTCCCCAAACCCAGTTTACACCGGCAGGTTTTTTAACTTCAGCCATTTTTGCTTCCCATTCGGCAGCTACGGCTCCGGTTGTTTTTCCTACAGTCTGTGCCTGAACGGTAACGGAAGGTGAACGGTCATAACGCTCAAGCAACGCCGGGCCGGAAGTAAAGTTGATGTCTGCAAACTGCGATAACTGAATTCTGAAACCATCTTTATTAACAAAGTTGATATTCCGCACGTCATCAATACTTGTACGGTTGGCTTCATCCAGGATGATATTGATATCATATTCATTGTTTCCGGTACGGAATTTATTGTCGGTATTTCCACTGAAAGCGGTTCGCAGCGTTTGTCCTACTGTAGCAACATTCAACCCGAGAGATGTCATCTTATCACGGTCTACCGTAACTGAAATTTCCGGATTTCCTTCTTCTACACTCAGTTTTATTTCAGAGGCACCGTCAATTTTATGCAGTTGCGCTTCGGCAGTTTTTGCATAAGACATTGCGTCTTCTAGGGTGGTTCCGGTTACCGTCATTTGGAGCGGAGCCTGTTCTGCTCCCATAAATCCAACCGGTACCGTGGTTACTTTGGCACCCACCAATACTTTTTCAAGTTCACGTTTCAGCTTGGCAGCATATACTTTGGTATCATCTTCTCTTTCAGATTTAGGCACCAATTCAAGACTGATTTCAGATTTATAGTTGGTAGACTGCATTGCGCCCATACCTCCACTCACCTGACCTACCGAGGTAATCATCTTTACGATTTCAGGTTTTTGCGCAAGATATTTTTCTGCATCCTGCGTGATAAAATTGGTTTCTTCAAGAGAAGTGTCTTTCGGCATTTCAATCTGTACCAGGAATTCTCCTTTATCAGTTCCCGGGAAGAAATCGGAGCCGATGTAACCCATTGCTGCCAATGCAATTGCACTAACAAATAAAATAATGGTAATCCCGAAAGTTTTCAATTTGTTTACTAAACTCCATTTCAGGATTCCTTCTATTTTGTGGGTAAACCAGGTAAGTCCGTCCTCGAATTTTTCAAGTATTTTACCAAAGAAAGATTTATTGTCAATAACTTCCAGCTTTCCATAACGTGAGAAAAGCCAAGGTACAACGGTAAAAGATACTAACAATGAAAGCAATGTTGCGATAATCACCGTAACACAGAACTGGGAAATAATATCTGAAACCAAACCGGAACTCATCGCGATCGGAAGAAATACCACTACAATTACCAAGGTAATGGCAGTAACGGTAAAACCAATTTCTTTTGCTCCGTCATAAGATGCACGCACTTTATTCTTGCCCATCTCCATGTGGCGGTGAATATTCTCGATAACTACAATTGCGTCATCCACAAGAATACCAACCACAAGGGAAAGCCCAAGCAAACTCATAAGGTTCAAACTGTAACCCAGAATATACATCCCAATAAATGTCGCAATAAGCGATGTTGGAATCGCCACCATTACAATAAGCGCGTTTCTGAAACTGTGTAAGAAGAACATCATTACAAACGCCACAAGCCCAATAGCAATCAATAAATCTTTGATTACAGCATTCGCCGCTTCAAGGGTAAATATGGAAGTATCACTGGCTATTGCAATTTTGATGTTACGGTCTTTGTACTGCTCCTGAATCTGAGCGATTTTCATCTGCACCAGTTCACTTACCTCTACTGCATTGGCATCAGTCTGCTTCTGTACCTGGAGCATCATGGTATTTTCCTGATTGATACGAGCAATTTTATCTGCTACCTTCTGCGTATCCTGAACTTCAGCAATGTCTGAAAGGCGGATGTTCTGACCATTTTTTGAAGAAATGGTAAGATTTCTGAGTTCTTCAACTGATGAAATTTTTCCTGCAAGACGGATGAGTGTGCTGTTTTCACGGGTCTTCAAACTTCCCGTTGGGAAATCGAGGTTTGACATGGTGATCATCTGCTGAACTTCGGGGATGGTAAGTCCGTAACCTTCAAGTTTTTCCTGATTAAGGTTGATGCGGATTTCGCGTTCCTGTCCACCGATGATGTCTACTTTTGATACGCCGGGAATCCTAGAAAATTCAGGCTGAATTCTTTGGTCAATGAGTTCGTAGAGTTCATTCTCAGTCAAATTACCGGTTACCCCCATTCTTACAATCGGCATATCCGAAAGCGAGAACTGGGTAAGCGAAGGTTCATCGATATCTTCTGGAAGATCGGAACGGATCGCATTAATCTTGCGCTGGGCTTCATTCAAAGCAAAATCCACATCGGCATCATTATTAAACTGAATGATAACTACCGAAAGACTTTCGTATGATTTGGACTGAATTTTCTTTACGCCTTCCAAAGCCGAAACCGCGTCTTCTATTTTTCGGGAAACTGTATTTTCTACCTCCGCCGGCGATGCACCGGGATATACTGTGGCTACGGTTACTACCTTTACTTCGAATTTTGGAATAAGCTCGTAATTGAGCTGGGTATAACTGAAGAGCCCACCAATGATCAGTAATGCGAGCATTACGATGACCAAACTGGGTCTCTTAATCGATACTTCTGCTAATTTCATTTATTTATTTTTACCGATTATTACTTAAGTTTACGGATAGGAGTTTTATCTGTCAGGTTAATCTGGCCGCTGGTTACAACTTCGTCACCAGCCTTCAAACCACTGATAACTTCTACACGGTCGCCGTAGTTTACACCTCCTTTAATCTTTGTAAGATAGGCGATATTGTTTCTTACAACAAACACCTGATTATCACTTACACTTCCCACAAAAGCATCACGTGGAATGGTAAGTACGTTGGTTGCACCACTTCTGTTGAATATTGCGGTTCCGTACATTCCTGCTTTTAGTTTATTAAAACTGTTCGGTACTGTAATTTCTACCGGGAATTTTAATGCGCCGGAAGCTGATGGTGCAATAAATGTGATTCTTCCGTCAATCGCTCCTTCAATCACATCAGGCTGAACTTTTACTGTATTTCCTACTGAAAGCTGGCTGACCATAGACTGATCTACATCTACCTTAAGTTTTACCGATGAGATATCTACAACTTCAACAATAGGAGTTCCGGCACCAACAACAGTTCCAACTTCTACAAATTTCTGGTTTACGATTCCGCTTACTTTTGAAACCACATTGGTATCGCCCGACTGAAGGTTTGCAGACTGTAACTGAGTTCTGGCGTTTTTAACCTGAAGTCTTGCCTGATCGAGCTGCAAAGCAGTAACTCCACCTGTTTTATAAGCCTGTTCATAACGGTTTAGGGCCATAACTGCATTATCCAGATTTGCTTTTGCACCTGAAACATTAACATTCAGTTTTTCACCGGCAAGTCTTCCGATACTTTGTCCGGCTCTTACATAACTTCCTTCTTTAACGTAAAGAGCGATAAGCTGCCCGCCCATTTCTGCGGAGATCTGCGCCTGACGGTTTGGAAGGAAAGTTCCGTTAACAGAAAATTCTCCGCTTACATCTTCGGTTTTTACAGTGGCGGTACGAACTGCTACATCCTTATTTTTCTCTGCTACAACAGCCACTTTCTCTTCGTTGCTTTTTTTGTTGCGCTGAAGGATAAAGAAAAAAGCCACACCAATCCCGAGGATGGCCAATATTGTAATGATGGTATTTTTTTTCATAGTTTATTAATTAATATCGTTTAAAGTTTTTAGTTTACCTTGAGATTTCAGCAGGTCGATTTCTGCAAGTTTGTAATCGAGCTTTGCTTTTGTAAGATTATTTTTTGCTTCGGTGAGATCGCGCTCCGCATCCAAAATATCATTAAGTGTAGCGAGACCGTGCTGGTAATTGCTTCTTGTATTGGAGAGCACGTTTTCGGCCAGCTTTACGTTTTCTTCCTGCATGCCGATCATGGTCATGTTATTCTCCAGTTTAGTAATCGCATTTTTATGTTCAAGATCTAATCCAAGTTGTGTTTCTCTTAAATCTGCCTGGGCTTTTTCAATTTCAATTTTGTTCAGTTCAACCCTTGATTTTGTCGCGAAACCGTTGAAAATAGGAACTCGAATATTGAGCGCAATGGATGCCATATCCGACCAATAAACGCCATCATCTTTGCCGTTCCACAAAGGCATTTTTTGTCCTTGCCCAAGGAATCCGTAATTAGCGCTGAGGGCTGCGGTAGGATAAAATTCGGCTTCAGAAGCTTTTTTTTGCCATTCGAGCAGTTCGAGCTGCTTATTCATGAGTTTGATTTCGGTTCTTTCTGATAAATCGGCTGTTCGGTCCGGAAGTAATGCAGGTTCGAAAGTCTGTTCAGGCAACGTAATTTCCTGGGACATGGGCATCCCAATCATAAATTTCAAAGCATTTTCTGTAAGATCCACAGTGTTTTCAAGTTGCTGAACTCCTGAACTCACATTATTTCTTGCAACCACTACCCTGTCGTAATCGATTTTTCTGGCTAAGCCTGCATCGTATAAACCTTTAATGATTTTAATGGTTTGGTTCGTGATTGAGAGGTTGCTTTCGGCATTTTTAAGCATTTGATCTGCCTGATAAACCTGAAAATATGCGTTTGCCACTTTCTCGATAATCTGTTCTTCAGTAAGCTGGGCATTAATAAGGTAAAATTCTTTTGTAGATTTTGCCGCTTTCAATCCTACAAAAACCGATTGGTTAAAAAGGTTTTGGGTAAGCTGTACCATGTTGCTGGAGGTCCATTTCTGTCCGAAAGAAACTTTTACCTGCTGTCCCGGAGCGCCAAACATTTCGCCTGGCAAAACCGTTTCCTGTAATAGCGGATTGTATGCCGTACTGCTGTTGAAACTTATATTCGGATAAGCATTGGCCTTTACTTCGGCAATCTGTGCGTCTCCTTTCCGTATGTTCAGCCTTGCTTTCTCAGCCTCTGCTTTATGCTGCAGTGCGTAGGAAATGGCTTCAGGAAGGGTGAGCACTTTAGTTTCCTGACCAAAGACGAGGCCTCCACACAGGATGAAACTTAAAATTATCTTCTTCATTATTTTAAATTGTTATATTTTTTTAATTGTTCTTTTCCTTTTTCGGTTGTAATTGCGTTCATGTAAAACATAAATGCTTCGTTGTTGTATTCGGTTCTGTCAATTATTGAGGTGTCCAGGAACGGTGAGCTGTCGTAGGACATTGCAAGCTGAAAGAATAATTTCGCATAAATGGTTGCATTGAAATCTTCACGGTAATAGCCCTGTTGGCGGCCTCTTTCAATATTATGAACCATTACTTCCGAAAATTTTTCGGCGAAATCCATCATATGTTTGTTGAAAATGGCAGGATAATATTTGATAAGTTGCCGAATAAGAAGCGAATTATTAGACTGTACCGCCCTTTCAATATGTTCATCACGACAGAACATACGTTCTACCGCATTTTCTACCTGAACATCGAGTTCTTTAAGTTTTACGATGGCTTCTTCGAGTTTAAATGCGAGAACATCTTCCAAAAGTGCTTCTTTATTTGCATACTTATGATAAAGCGTTTTTTTCGACATTCCGAACTCTTTTGCAATATCATCCATAGTAAGCGTCTTTGCACCGTTATCGATGAAAAGCTCCACTACTTTTTCCAGAAATTTTTTATCCATTGATGATAATTTTGCTGCAAATATACAACGACGGAAACTAATAAACCAAAAAAGTTTCCTAGTTTTTTAACTGGTACTATTAATTTAATATATTGAAGATATAAATGCAATAGGTGTAATCACCTCACAAATCATTGTTTATGGTGATATTTTAATTTTCATTTGAAAAGGTGATTTTTTTATTTTCTAATCATTCTACATTTGTCTCACAAACTAACCAATAAAATTTTTTAACCATGAAAAAATTATTTGCAAGTGTTATTACACTTATGACTTTCGGATTCGGATATTCTCAAGGGAATATTGATGTATCAACCCAAGTAGGGAATTTAAATGAGGGCTATGTTACCCAAACAGGTTTAGTAAACCTTAATTTACTTACCCAGGACGGAAACCGTAACATTGCTACCATTGATCAGGTGGGAGCAGGTAACATGAATTTTGCGTTGAGTGATGGTAACAGAAACAATATAGATGTTGACCAAGTAGGAATTATGAACATTAATGATGTGGAGCAGCACGGTAACAGAAACTCGGCCTCAACTTCACAGCTAGGTCTATTGAATTATACTGAACAAATGCAAATTGGGAATAGGAATACCGTTTCATCTGATCAATCCGGTGCATTTAATGAAGCTTATCAATACCAGGATGGTAATCGAAATGATGCCAGTACAATACAGTTGGGTATGGGTAACCTTTCAGACCAAGAGCAAATCGGTAACAGAAATACAGCCGCGTCGCTTCAGGTAGGTTTTGACAATGTAGTAAGACAAGAACAGTGGGGCAACCGAAATGACGCTGCTGCAACACAATTGGGATCAGACAATTATATTTGGCAAACACAAGATGGCAACGATAACAATGCGACTCATTTACAGCTAGGTGATAATAATTATGCAGATTCATGGCAAGTGGGTAACGACAATACCAACATGGGAATGCAAGTGGGAAATGATAATACGCTGTTCCAATGGCAAAGTGGAAATGACAACACCGCAATGGATTTACAGCTAGGTAATGACAACTATACATTTGTTGGACAATCCGGTAATAATCATGTACATTTAGGAACTCAAATCGGAAACAGTAATACACTGGTTAGTTTACAATCTAACTAATTTGTTTACATTCTTAATTATAGGGGAATCATCAGGTTCCCCTATTTTCTTTCCGTAACTTTTAACGTTAAAAGTTCCGGGTTAAATAACCCTTAGCACTACCTGAAAACTGTTATAAATAAAACTAACAAATAGCAGGGATATTTAAATCACGGGTAATAACTAATTTTATCTTCCTAACCATGAATACTTTAGCAAAAATATTGTCTGTAAATCTGCTGATGTGCATTTTAGTTGTAACAGGCCAACAGTTTTCTTTTGAGAATATCAACAGCAAGAATGCTATGGCTATTGTTGCCCAAATACAGGATAACTCTATTTCGACTAAAAACTATGAGGTTACAACTGTGCAATATGGTACTCAAAATTTTGCGGAAATATATGCTAACAGCACCACCAATCTCTCAGCCTTACAATTAGGTGATTACAATTATCTTAATTTCAATAATGTTTTCGAAAAGACACGTGCAAGCGCTGTTATTACGACACAGGGAAATAATAATATTATTGATGTGGTAGGAAGCAACAGTATTTCTGAGAAAATGCAGTTACATGTAAAGGGAGATAATATGACGATATACATGAGAAACTATTAATTCTTAAAGATGAAAATTCTAACACCTATATTTTTTTTTCTTCTTGTGTGTTCTATTCAACAAATAAAAGCACAACAGGAAAAAAGTGAAATATCATCAAAAATCGAAAGTAATTTTATTGAAGGACAACTAACACTAAAGGCTACAGCAAGTAACCACACAACCGCCTATCGAGAACTTAACTATCTTTTTGTTTCTATAAAAAAAAGTAAATCCGGTAATCTTTCGAACAACAAGCAGTCAGGCAAGTTCACATTAAAACCGGATGAAAGCAAAACCCTCAGTCAGATGAGTGTTAACATTCAAAAAAATGATGCATTAAAGGTTTTTTTATTCATAAAAGAAGAGGAGACTGACAAGCCTGTATCTAAAGACAGTTTAGAGATTAACGCTAATATGTTTCAGGATAAAATCAAGAATATCAATGAAAATGAAATCTTTGAATTAAAAGGTATTACTATAGATCAAACCAAGACAAAAGCAGGTAAAGATTTCTACGACCTTTTTTACCTTGAATATTCGAAATTGCCGGAGAAAATAAGCAGTGTAATTACCATCGATGAAACGCCGACTATGGGAAGAGGAAGCCAGATTTCTATAGGGTTAGAAGATAGAACCTTATACAGCTTTATTGCAAATCCAAGTGAAGATTATCTTTCGGAACAGGCAACTTTAAGTGTAAAAATAATTCTGGATTACAACAGAAAAAAAAGTTTGATTAGAAATGAATTCAGATACTAAAAAAGCCAGCCATGAAAAATTATGTAATCATACTTCTATTTTTTGCTGTTTCAGGCATATCTGCGCAACAAATAGTTTATAAACCCATTAATCCGGCTTTTGGCGGTGATACATTCAATTACCAGTGGTTACTCAGCTCTGCAAATGCCCAAAATCAGTTTGATGACGGTGATAATAAATTTGGCAATTTACTGGATGATTTCAACTCGATGGACAGCTTCACACAAAGCCTGAACCGCCAACTTCTAAGTCAGCTTACAGGAAAACTTATCGATGACAAATTCGGAAACGGAGGCATTGCACCAGGAAAATACATGTTCGGTTCTCTTTTTCTTGATGTTTCGGAGGCATCACAAGGTTTGGTTATCAATATTCTCGATACCCAGACTGGTGAGCAATCTCAAATCATTATTCCAAGATAAAATACCGCTATGAAAATAATTACCCATTCTGTAAGGAACAATATTTTGTTTTTCCTGTTTTTATTCTCTCTTCAAAGTTGCAGTACAATTTTTAACTTACCTGCAAATGGAGAAAAATCTACGCTGGGAGAAGTTACCAATTTAACTTCCGAGTTAAAGCAGATTCCACCACCTAAGGAAAAAATCGTAGTCGGAGTTTATAAATTCAGAGACCAAACAGGCCAGTATAAACCTTCGGAGATGGGAAATAACTGGAGTACAGCCGTTCCACAGGGCACTACAACAATTCTTATAAAAGCTTTGGAAGACAGCAAATGGTTTATTCCCATCGAAAGAGAAAATATCGCAAATCTTCTCAATGAAAGACAAATCATACGCTCCACCCGCCAGGAATATTCAAAAGAAAGTGATAAAAACGTACAGACGCTCCCTCCACTGCTTTTTGCCGGCGTTTTGCTTGAAGGCGGAATTATTTCTTACGACAGTAATGTAATGACAGGCGGTATTGGAGCGCGGTACTTCGGAATTGGCGGATCTACACAATACAGACAGGACAGGATTACAGTATATCTGAGAGCAGTATCAACTTTAAACGGTGAAATTCTTAAAACGGTGTATGTCTCCAAAAATATACTTTCCACGGGAGTTAGCGGTAATTTTTTTAAATATATAGATACGGAACGGCTGCTAGAATCCGAAGTAGGATTTACACAAAACGAACCCATACAGCTTGCGGTAACTGAAGCCATTGAAAAAGCGGTAAAAACCCTGATTATTGAAGGGGTACAGAATGATATTTGGGGGAATGCTGTTGATAAAAAAGATCCTGCCGTAAATCATTTGATAAGCACTTACACCGCAGAAAACGAACTCAATAATCAAAGGCTGTTGGGAAATAAGGTGAAAAATTCAATTAGAAAAGCAATATCAGTTTCAGCATCTGTAGAAAGTCAGCAAATTAACGGAGACTATAAAAATGCCGAAAATAAATTGGGCAGTAAAATTGGCATCAGCATGGCCTTAAACGATAATTTCAGTCTTGAAGCCAGCATAAACAATATTAAAATTAAAAATACTGCAGTACTCAATAGAAACTTTGTGGGACCGGAACTCAATTTACAGTATATGTTTTTTCCTCAGTTCAAGTTTACGCCGTTTGTTTATGCGGGTGTAGGAGCTTTATTTTCGGAATATAAACCATTTTATAAAGCTAATCTGGGCGGAGGTATAGATTATATTATCAGTGATAATTTTTCTACAAGACTGTACTATCAGTATGATTATGGATTCCGTGATAAACTGGATGGTTTGGTCAGTGGAAAACAGAACGATAATATTATGAGAATCGGTCTTGGTCTTAATTACTATTTCGGTAATAAATAAAACTAATAAATTATGAAAGCGTTATATACATTTGTACTCATCAGTTTATTGTCACTCACTTTGTTTTCATGCAAAGAAGAAATAGTAGATCAGGTACAGACCGGCACCATTAAAGGTAAAGTAGTTCGAAGAGGAACCAACGATCCTTTAAAAAACGCAAAAATTACTACTTCCCCATCTACAAATACTGTTTTTACGGGAGCAGATGGGAGTTTTGAAATTACAGACGTACCTATCGGTGATTATTCGGTAAAAGCAGAGATTTCGGGTTATCTCAACAATTTTCAGTCTGCGAATCTTAAGAACAGCGGTCAGCTTGTAACCCTGGCATTCGAAATGGATGATGATGAATCATTAAATACAGCTCCTTCGGTTCCTGAACTTTTGAGTCCTTCAGATAACGCCCAAGATCAGCCTCTTACCGTTCAGTTATCTTGGAAATCAACAGATCCGGATTCGCTGGATGTTCTGAAGTACAAACTGATCGTAAAGAATAATTTAAATACTAATGTAATTGAAATAAATGATTTGAAGGAAACAACGTACACACTTAAAGATCTGAAATATGGTGTAAGTTATTTTTGGCAGGTCGCCGTGAATGATGGAATCCACAGTGATGTGTATAGTGCTGTATTTAAATTTACAACCAACAAGGTGCCACAAAACAGATATCATTTTGTAAGGAAAGAGAACGGAAATCTTATCATTATTTCCAGTGACGAGAACGGCGCAAACTATAACTTAACCGATGCTGCATTCAATAGTTGGAGGCCGCGAAAGAATAACAATGCGGGCCTTATTTCTTTTTTACGTACTGAAGGTGGAAACACCCATATATTCACGACGAAGCCTGATGGATCAGAAGTTTTTAAAGTAACAGCAATTCCGGTAGCAGGGTTTAGCAATACTGAACTCGATTATTCCTGGAGGACCAATGGAAAAGAATTTGTGTACCCTAGTTTTTCTAAACTTTACAGAATAAATAAAGATGGCAGCGGGCTCGAACTTGTTTACACCACACCAGACGGAAGTTTTATTACCGAATGTGAATGGAGTTATGACGGAAGTAAAATTGCCTTAAAAACAAATGATCCCAACGGCTATAATGTAAAAATCTTTATAATTGATTTGCTTGGAAATACAATTAAAACAATTCTCGAAAACGTTCCTGGTGCAGCGGGTGGCCTAAACTTTTCAGTAGACGGTAACCTATTACTTTACACTTACGATGTTTCCGGACATCAGGATGATAATTACAGACAGCTCAATACCCACCTTTTTATTTATAATATGCAGACCGATACAATACTCGATATTTCTGAGCAAAGCGAAAAACCCGATGGCAGCAATGATTTGGATCCACGATTTTCTCCTAACGATGCGGAGGTAATTTTCACAAACACTTCGAATGACGGTATATCTGTGAAAAATGTTTTAAAAATTACTTTACAGGATAATACGAGAACCACTTTATTCACAAATGCAGAAATGCCGGACTGGGAATGATGTTTTTATTTGGATGAGAATTTTATTATTTCTCAATGTGTTTTTATGATAAAGCAGAGAAATTTACTCTGCTTTATTCATTACATATTTCCGAATTTTAAATATAGTACTAAGGAGTTTTGTGGATATATCGCGAAAGTTTTATCCCTAAATCCGTCCAGACCAGTTTAGAGTTGGCGTTACGTTCCAGATGATAGTCTGCATCAGAAATTTCGGTGAGAATCGCTTCAATATTGGCACCGTGAATAAATCGGGAAAAACTCTCCCATTTAAAACCTCCGGAATCTATTTTTTTGTAAACCAAAGTTTCGTTTCCATAATTCTGAAGAAGGGCGAGGCGAAACATTTCGGAACAGTAATCCAGAAAACTTTTCTGCTTTTCGCGGTTCCAGCCTGCAATATTACGTCCCCAAAAAACGATGTTTTTCAAAAACTCAGGTTTCTTTTTCACCTGAAATGCCTCCCTGACCCACATCACGAAAAGCTCTTCGAATTCGGTATCACCATTTTCTGAAAGAAGAATTTTCTGCGCAATATTCCAGTCTCCCTGAGCCTGAAACACTGTTTCTTTCAGCTTTTCCTCTTCAATTTTGTAATTGTTTTTCAGGAAATTTTCGATGTCGGGATCTTCAATTCTGGGAATTTCAACCAACTGGGTTCTCGATAGAATTGTGGGTAAAATAAAATCGATGTTTTCGGCCGTTAAAATAATCAACGTGTCTTTTGGTGGTTCTTCCAGAAACTTCAGGAATTTGTTGGCTGCAGAAACATTCATCTTATCTGCCTGCCAAACGATAAGGATTTTGCTTCCGCCTTCAAAACTTTTCAGCGCGAATTTTTTGTTCAGTTCATCAACTTCATCTGCATAAATAGTCAGTTGCTTGTTCTCGGACTCCAGAATTTTCGTCCAGTCTTCATTGTTTGAGTAAGGATTGGCAAGAATCATTTCCCTGAAACTTTCAAGGAAATTATCGGAAAGTCCGCTGCTTTTTTCTTTAAACACAGGAAAACTGAAATGTAAATCCAAATGATTAAGATGTTCTACCTTGGCGGATGAGTGTTCGTTTTCTTTTCTGAAAATTTCCTTTGCAAAAGCCATTGCAAGTGGCAAAGTTCCGTATCCTTCTTTGCCGATGAAAAGCTGAGCATGACTTACCCTGTTGCTTGCAATGCTGTCTCTCAGGAGTTTTTTAAGGTTTTCCTGGCCTACGATCTGTTCCCAATTCATTTTTCAAAGATAAAAAATTTTGATTCACATCCCGACTGCCGGGCTGTATTAAAACATTGGTCTTGAAGAAATATTTTTACCGTAATGAGGTTCTTCACCAAATATTTCAATGAACTGGATTTCTGTTTCGTTGCCAGCAGTACCCCTTAACAAACTTTAACCAAAGTAAATTTCCTCAATTCAGTATTATTTAAGATATTTGCGCATTATTTTTAAAAATAGAGAATGAAAAGATTTTTTGTATTACCACTCGCAGCAGCGGGATTTTTCCTGAATGCTCAAACGATTGGTAATTCTCCTTACGCTGCCTTCGGAATCGGGGATGTGAAATACGATAACACCACTGATGTGAATGCGATGGGTGGCATTTCTACTGCTTATATCTGGGATTTCAATAATAATTTTAATTTTGCCAATCCTGGTGCAAATAAAAATTTAGAACTTACCACCATAAAAGTTGAGGGAACCAACGAAAATAATTTTTTCAAATCCGATTACGATAATTCGAATGTTACCAAACATTCTTCTTATCTCTCTAATATTGCCATTGCTTTCCCTTTATCGCCAAAAGTAAAATTTGGAATGGGTTACCAGCCTTACAGTTCCAAAAAATATTCGGTCCTTATTCAGGAAGATTTGGCGGATGAGGTTAAAAGGGCAAATATCTTCCGTGGTGAGGGTACATTAAGTACGGTTCAGGCAGCATTATCTTATCAGATTTCTCCCGAACTTGGTTTAGGATTCAGAACAAATTTCTACTTCGGAAATTTATATGATATCAATGAACTCACCTATTCCAACGCGGAGTTGATTAATGGGTACGAAACCAAAAATAAGATCAAAACCTTCAATTTCACCCTGGGATCTGCGTATCAGAAAAAATTTGGTACCGACAGAAAACTAACGTTAGGGGCAACTTACACCTTCGGGAACACCGGTGAAATGGAAACCAGTTATACCAACAGCACCTATTATTACAGTACAGGAAATCAAAAAGAAAATATTAGCATTATTGACGAGGATTTCAGTACAGATAAAAACCTTATTCCAATGGAATTTTCTTTCGGTGCCGGTTATGGCCGCGATGCGAAATGGTTTGTAGGAACGCAGGTTGACTATAAAAAGGGCGAAACCATTCAGTTTTTAGGACAGCCTTTCACGAACCAAAATTCTTACAGAATTGCAGCCGGAGGTTGGTATCTGCCAAACTTCAATAACTTCAGAAATTATTTCTCGAGAGTAACTTACCGTTACGGAGCTTATTACGAAAAAGGAAATCTATCATTCAACGGAACCAATATCAATCAGTTTGCTATAACAGGAGGTGTTAGTTTGCCTTTCGAAAACCGGAGCGCAGCCAGAATGAGTGGTATCGACCTTGGTTTGGAAATCGGAAAAAGAGGAACGCTGGAAAATAATATGATTCGCCAGAATTTTGTAAACCTGAGAATCGGACTAAATTTCGCCGATAAATGGTTTAATAAACGTCTTTATGATTAAGAAATGAATTTTCTTCTTAAAATAT
This sequence comes from Kaistella yananensis, assembly GCF_026107505.2. Classification (NCBI taxonomy): domain Bacteria; kingdom Pseudomonadati; phylum Bacteroidota; class Flavobacteriia; order Flavobacteriales; family Weeksellaceae; genus Kaistella; species Kaistella yananensis. Next base: position 413,662 of record NZ_JAPCHZ010000004.1, read on the forward strand.
TCTATAAAAATATAGCCGCCCTACTGGGTTGTGCTATATTTTTTGGTTTAATTTCCTGTGATGAAGATTTAACGGCGATTAATAAAAACAACAACACCAACTTCCCTTCGCAGATCATCAACAACGCCAATATTGTGCAGCGTGATTCGGGAATGATTAAATTACGTGCTACCGCACCACTTATCGAGAAATTCGAATTTATTGACTCGCCATATATTGTAGCAAGAAAAGGAATCAATATTCTTTTTTACGACAAGAAAAAACCTAAAGAGCCCGGAAAAATAAAAGCGAATTTTGCCAAATTCAACGAAAAAAAGAAGTTTTACGAGGCCAAAGGAAATGTAAGAATAACTACGAACGAAAATCAGATGTTCGCAATGCAGTCGGTATTTTGGGATCAGAATAAAAGACTGATTTATACTTCGGATACAGTATATGTTACCGATAAAGATGGCTCCACACTTGTAGGCGCAAACGGTATGAAAGCTAAGGACGATTTCTCCGAATATACCTTCTACAACAATTCCGGCAACATCAACGCAAAAAAAATCCCAGAAAAAGGAAGATAATTTTCGTAAATTCGAAAAAATCTTTTCTTATGACCTTTCACACAATCGGGTTAATGTCGGGAACAAGCCTCGATGGACTTGATATTTGTTTTGCCAAATTTCAGCACCTTAATTCCGAATGGAACTACAGTATTCTTCATGCTGAGACACTACCCTATCCTTCTGATTGGGCAGAAAAACTCAACAGTGCAATTCACTTAAAACCTGATGAATTATTAGCCCTGAATGCTGATTATGGCTTCTATCTTGGTCAAAAAGTAAAGGAATTTATCTCCAAAAATTCATTAACGGAAATCGATTTAATTGCATCTCACGGTCACACAGTTTTCCATCAGCCACAACGCAAATTTACTTTACAGATTGGTGATGGAAGGGCAATTAAGATTTTAAATAATATTCCAACTGTGTACGATTTCCGTAGCCAGGATGTGCTTATGGGAGGCAACGGCGCGCCGCTCGTACCGATTGGTGATGAACTGCTTTTTTCTGAATTCGACGCTTCCCTTAATATTGGCGGATTTTCGAATATTTCTACCAAACAAGAAGGAAAAAGAATCGCTTTTGATATTTGCCCGGTAAATATTGTTCTCAACAAATACGCCGCCGTTCTCGGGAAAAATTACGATGACAACGGAAATATTGCAAGAAACGGTAAAGTAAACGAAATGATTTTAAAATCTTTAAATGCTCTTCCGTTTTACAAAGAAAATCATCCCAAATCTTTAGGAATCGAATGGGTAAACAAAAACATCATTCCTTTGCTGGAAAATGAAACGCCGGAGAATATTCTGACAACATTCACCGAACATGCATCCGGGCAAATTGCTCAGGTTTTTAATCATTATCAGTTTAAAAACGTTTTGTTTACAGGTGGCGGTACGTACAACACTTATTTAATTGAGCGTATTAAAACCAAATCATCAACGGAAATAAAAATCCCTGCACCTGAACTCATCGATTTCAAAGAAGCGCTTATTTTCGCATTCATGGGAGTTTTGAGGATGAATAACGAAATCAATGTACTTTGCTCTGCAACGGGAAGCACTGCCGACCATTCGTCCGGACTAATTGTTTGATCAGAAAATTTTAATTCAAAAAACATAAAATATATGCAGATAGACATCAGAAAACTGGCCATTGAAGATTATGATGAGCTTAAAGAAACCATGCAGAAAGCCTATCCGGCAATGTCGGAGAACATTTGGTCTAAAAAAAGCATCCAAAAGCTGATCCGGATTTTCCGTGACGGACAGATTTGCATTACTGTGGATGGCAAAATTGCGGCGGTTGCACTATCACTCATCGTACAGTACGAGCTGTATGGAGACGATCATACATACAAGGAAATCACAGGAAATTACACCTTTAACACCCATTCGGAAACCGGAAATGTTTTGTACGGAATTGAAGTTTTTGTAGATCCCGAATTCAGAAAACTTCGCCTTGCCAGAAGACTTTATGATGTAAGGAAAGAACTTTGCGAAACACTCAACTTAAAATCGATAATGGTTGGCGGCAGAATTCCGAATTATCACCTGTACAGCTCGGAACTTTCGCCAAGAGCCTATATCCAGAAAGTAAGAAATAAAGAAATTTATGATCCGGTGTTAAGCTTTCAACTCGCCAATAATTTTCTGCCAGTAAGAATTCTCAAAAATTATTTACCGGAAGATCAGCATTCTGAACAAAACGCGGTGTTGCTTCAGTGGAACAACATTTATTACAGCAAAAAGCCCAATACAATGCAGGATTCTGTCATTCGTCTGGGTTTGGTTCAGTGGCAGATGAGGCATTTTAAAAATCTGGATGCGTTTTTTGAGCAGGTAGAGTTTTTCGTGAATGTGATGGCAGATTATAAATCGGATTTCATCATGTTCCCGGAACTTTTCAACACACCTTTACTTGCTCCTTTCAATCATCTGTCGGAACGTGAAAGTATGTTCAAACTCGCTGAGTTAACGGAAGAAATCAAACTGAAACTTTCGGAATTTGCCATCGGTTACAACATCAATATCGTTGGCGGAAGTATGCCAATTGTAGAAGATGGTGAACTTTACAACATCAGCTACCTGCTTCACCGTGACGGAAAAATTGATGAACACAGAAAAATTCACATCACACCCAATGAGAAAAAATATTACGGGATGAAAGGCGGCAACGAGATCAAAGTCATCGACACCGATTGTGGAAAAGTGGGATTGGTGATCTGTTATGATGTGGAATTTCCGGAACTGCCAAGGATTTTAGCAGATCAGGGGATGAAAATTTTATTTGTTCCTTATTTAACCGATACCCAAAATGCCTACACCCGCGTTCGTCACTGCGCGGCGGCAAGAGCTATAGAAAATGAATGCTACGTTGCAATCGCCGGGTGTGTCGGGAATTTGCCGGGTGTAAATAATATGGATATCCAGTTCGGCCAGGCGGCGGTTTTTACGCCTTCGGATTTTGCTTTTCCGTCTAATGCCATTAAAGGGGAAGCTACCGCGAATACAGAAACGACACTGATTGTAGATGTAGATCTGAATCTACTGAAAGAACTGCATCATTATGGCGCTGTGCGGACAATGACAGACCGCAGATTGGATTTGTACGACACGGTGAATTATAACAGTGATACAGAATAAAAATAAAATCCCGAAACTGTTTCAGTCTCGGGATTTTTTATGTTTTAAAATTCTTTTTTAAAGCTTAAATTCAAGTTTTACGTTGAAGAATCTGCCTGTCAACCGTACCGGAACCGGATAGTTGTAACCTGTAGTAACATCATTCACCCACTGGTTTGCAACCGTATTGCTGATATTGAATGCATTGAAAATCTGAACACCTAAAACCAGTTCATTGAAATTGCTCCAGAATCCTGAGTTAACTTTATTGTCTTTTTGATCAATGAAAACTTTAGATAAACCGATGTCAACTCTTTTATAAGAAGGTAAAGTCCTTTGGTATCTATAGGGAGCTTCGGAAATAGGCTTTCCGTTTTCGTCTAAAGAAATTGGTGTTCCTGAAGGTAGTCCGTTGGCATAAGTTAAAGTTAGATTTACCCGCATTGATGGGAATTTCGGCATATAATCCTGATAAAACATCGAAAACCTGAACCGCGGATCTGTAGGTCTTGGGATATTTCCTTTTCCCTCAATATTTTCGTAAACCCGGGCGTAACTTGCAGAAATCCAAGAATCCACACCCGGAACAAATTCACCAAACAAACGGGTATCGAGTCCATAGGCATATCCTTCTGCATTGTTTTCACCGGAATAACGGATTCTCACATTATCCAAATAATATGGGATTAAATTATCCATTTTCTTGTAATAAGCCTCAGTCGTTAGTTTGAAAGGTCTGTCAACCATGCGGAACTCGTAATCATTGGATAAAATGACCTGCATAGAACGCTGGGATTTAATATTGGAATTAAAGTTTCCGTCCAGATCCTTGATTTCTTTATAAAATGGCGACTGGTAATAAATCCCTCCGGAAATTTTAAAGAGCATATCCATATCCCAGTTGGGTTTTATGGCAAACTGTGCTCTTGGAGAAATGATGGTTTCATCATTAAAATCCCAGTGAGAAGCACGAACTCCTGCATTCAGGAAAACCCTGTTTTCACCCCAGTAAAATTTCTTTGAAAACTGTGCATATCCTGAAAGTCTTGTAGGCTCAATATGATTTGTACCTGCAATATTATAACGCAAACGAAGCTGCGAAGGATCCAGAACACCAGGATTGGTGTAATCTCTCGGCGTACTGTAACCCAAAGAATCTACAAGCTGCCATTCGTTGGTGAAGTCTTTCAGGTTTTCTTTTTCGAATTTTAAACCTACCTCGAAATCGGTATTTACATCAGGTGAAAAACGTGTTTTCAGTTGTGAACCGTAGGTTTTTACCAATAAATCGTTTCTTGCATGATCGATTTGCCCACCAACATCGTAAGAGGTTATAGGAGCTCCCGTAATCGGGTCAAAAGTCTGCAGCAAGTAGGCAGAGGCAATCGTGTAATATTCTCGCTCGCGGTTTTGGTACGCAAAATTATCGAGCGTGAAAGTCCACTTTTTATTGGGTTTGAAATTGATGGATGCTGTACCCATCATATTTTTATACTGATCGTCTTCTTTTCCGTTGTAGAAAACGCTCAGTTTTAAAGGGGTCTGCAAACTTCCGAAATCCACTTCCTTTACTTTAGGAACCATTTCGTAATCGTTTTTACTCCAGTAACCGATAAAAGAAAAATCCCATTTATCGTTCAGTTTATAATTGATATACGACTGAAAATCCATGTACTGAGGATTGAAATCGGTATCTTCATTCAAAGTATTCAGAACAAGATTCGTATTTCTGTATCTTCCGGAAAACAAGGCAGAAAGCTTTTTATTCTTGCTTGCAAATCCCGTTGAAAGCCTGCCTCCAATTAAACTTGCCTCTCCCGAAACTTCAAATTTTGTAGGTTGTCTGTAATAAATATTCAGGGCTGAAGACATTTTATCACCATATTTTGCTTCAAAACCTCCGGCAGAAAAATTAATTGCCTGCACCATGTCGGGATTAATGATGCTCATCCCTTCCTGAAGGGAATTCCGGATAAGAAACGGACGGTAAATTTCAATATCATTGATGTAAATAAGATTTTCATCATAGTTTCCACCGCGAACCATATATTGAGACGAAAGTTCGGTATTCGAGTTTACCGAGGGCAAAGTTTTGATGAGTCCCTCAACCCCACCTGAAAGTGAAGCCACCTGCTGCGCCTCTTTTGCAGAAATTTCTATAGAAGTTAAATCTGTTACTTTAGGTTTTCCTTTTTTCTGAAAAACCACTTCTTGAATCTGTGTTTCTCTCTCAGCATTTACAAAAAGAACATTGATATTTTGAACTTTAGGCGTTGTTTTAACCGTTTTGGAAAAGTTTCTGAAATTTTCTTTCTGAACAGTAAGAACCTGCTCTGTATCAGCAATCGGAATCTTTAAAAACCCATTTTTATCGGTAAGAAAATTCTGGTTGTTATAAGATACGTTGGCCTGAGAAACCGGAGCGCCGTTTTCATCTAAAACCTTCAGACTGATTTGCGAAAACGCAAAAATGGGCGCAAATGCAAGGAGTAAAAGTGTTTTTTTCAATGCAGGAAATTTAGGTTTTTAAAGATAACAAAATTAAATAATGGCTTGCCGAACTCTTGTTAATTTTTGCAGTAAATCTTCAAGTTTATCAAGTTTAAGCATATTTGCCCCATCTGAAAGTGCGCAACTTGGATCAGGATGCGTTTCAATGAAAAGTCCGTCTGCACCTACAGCGATTCCTGCTTTTGCAATGGTTTCAATCAGTTCCGGGCGGCCGCCTGTAACACCTGAATTTTGGTTGGGCTGCTGCAGCGAATGGGTTACATCCAAAATTACCGGCGCATAATTCTGCATCGTAGGAATTCCTCTGAAATCGACTACCAAATCGGTGTAACCGAAAGAATTTCCACGTTCGATGATGGCGGTTTTAGGGTTTCCGGAATCTGTCACTTTTTCTACAGCAAATTTCATGGATTCTGGGGATAGAAACTGCCCTTTTTTCAGCGTAACACATTTATTTGTTTTTGCAGCGGCGACCAACAAATCGGTTTGGCGAACCAAAAAAGCCGGAATCTGCAGAACATCAACATAATGGGCAGCCAAAGCGGCATGTTCGTTTTCGTGAATATCTGTGGTGGTGGGAATATTGAAAGTCTCTCCCACTTTTTTCAGAATTTCCAGAGATTTTTCTTCGCCAATTGTAGTAAATGAATCTACACGGCTTCGGTTAGCTTTTTTAAAACTGCCTTTGAAGATGTAAGGGATTTCATATTTATTGGTAAGTTCTACTACTTTCTCTGCGATTCGCAGCGCCATGTCTTCACCTTCAATGATGCATGGACCGGCAATGAGAAAGAAGTTTTTGGAATCTTTATGCTGAATGTTTTCTAAGTATTGAATCATATTTATTCAAATTTTAATTTAACAAAAATACGGAAATTTTTTGCAGTTTCGGAGCAATGGTTTTGCTGAGCGAAAAAGAAAAAACGGGCATTAGCCCGTTTAAAGTATAAATTACAGCAACTTTATAATTTTTTGAGAATTCTTTCGAAAGTATTGATGTTTCGGGAAGTAATTTTGTCTTTCAATTTCTTTTTTCCTAAAACTTTCCCGAAAGTCGAACCTAAAGTATTTCCTTTTTGAATTTGCCAGTAAAATGTATCTGCAACAATTTGGGCTTTTTCGTTTTCTGCCTTATCCGATTTCGAAAATTCTTCCATCAAAAGAGTTTCAACATCTTCAATACCTACAAACGCATAAATATGAAAATCTTCGGCTTTGGTGAAAGGATTATTATTTACAATTTCTGAAATTTCGTTCTCGTTTTTAAGGAAAAGAAAAGCTTCATAATCGAAATACTCTGACATTGATTTCTCCAAAATGTTCTTCAGCTCCGAAGGTTTTTTATCTGATGAGAATAGAATATTTCCGGAAGCCAAAACGCTACTTACCTCCTTCATTCCAGCGTCAGTAAAAACGTTCATCACTTCCGCCATTTTCATGGAAGTTCCGTTTACGTTGACACCGCGGAGAAAAGCACAGTATTTCATCTGAAAATTTATTGCGTAGCCTTCATCATCGCATTGGTGATCTGGGCTTCTTTTTCTTTAGAATACGTAGAATCATAAGGATTCATCACATCAAATAAATAGGTATAAAAAGGAGTAATAACCTGCACTTTTTCAGATTCTCTGAACGCCTTTTCTTTACCCATTGTCTGCAGATTTTTCACGAAATCATTGAAGCGTTTATCAACCGTTTCAATGGATTTTAAAAGATACTGATATCCTTTTTCTTTTTGCCCCAATTTATTATATGCATCTGAAACCGCTCCTACCACCAGTGAATATTCCATTGGTTTTGTACGCATCTGTTTTCCGGCGAAACGCTGTTCTTCGGGCGAAAGACTGGTGTAATAATCGTATTCGGTGAAAATTCCCTTTTTAAGTTCTTCGGCAAGTTTAATTCCTTTCGCTTCCTGGCCGGCAACGATATATCCGTAAACCATTGAGCTCAATGATCTCGGATCGTTGTATTTCTCCACAGGAATCTCGCGTGAAGCCAAATCCAGAACTTCAAGGGCTTTTGATTTCTGGCCGGAAAGCGCCAAAGCTTCAGCAGCTCGGCTTGCGGAACTTCTGTAGCTCACAATATTCTGGGTGCAGGTTTCATCGAAATGAACATTTAAATCTTTGAAATTCCCCCAACGGTAATTTTTTACGGTGTTATAAAGCGAATTTGCATTTACTCTTCCCATTTCCCCGTCTTCACGTTCCGGAGTGTTGATGGGAACCAGGCGGTAACTGAAACCGTCGAACTGCAGATAATCTCCAAGATAAAAAATGTTTTCAGGATCGTAAATTCCGCCCGTACTGAAATTGATTGGCCTATTCCAGTCGAAATTGGCAAGAATATCCAGCAGAATCAAATTATTTTTAAACATACTGTTGCTCTTGTAATTGATGGTAATATGGTCAACAGCCAGCGCTGCATCTTTTGCTTCAATTGTACCCGATTTCACTGCATTGGCTTTGTTTACCGGCAAAATAAATTTTGAAACCGGCAGGAAATTGAATTTCTCATATTTAGCTTCACCAAAGAGCATTTTTAGGATTTCATCTTTATCCTCAGACTTTACTTTAATGAAATCTATTGCTTCTTTCATCGTCATAGAATCCTGAGTCATAAACTTCCTGAATCCTGCAAAAGCCGTTTCCGGAGCGCCCTGATCTTTCAGGTTGGCAAAAACGTTCTTCCAGTCTTCCGGACTCATAAGGTAAATCTGATCGTTGGTTCCATCGCGGTAATCTTCATGATTTAATACTGACGGCACAGGCATCGAATTATACGTTCTTCTCTTCACCTGATCGATATTCCACGGGGTTGAAAGCAAGGTGAAATTCACGACTTTCACATCATCGCGCATGCCCGAAGTTTCCTGCATTCCCCAAATCGGGTACGTGTCATTATCGCCATATACAAAAAGGATATCATTTTTCGGAAGCGATTTCAGTGTTGAATACGCATAATCGTAAGCCGCGCTTCTTCCGCTTCTGTCGTGTACATTATAGTTCTGGAAACCCATCATGAAAGGTATTCCCATCAGTACAATTCCTGCAACTACATTCACAGCATTCGATTTTACTTTTTCCTGAATAAACCACAGGATCGCTGCGGCGCCAAGTCCAATCCATATGGAAAATGCGAAAAATGACCCCACCATCGCATAATCTCTTTCGCGAACTTCGAAGGGCTTCACTCCGGTATAAAAAATAATTCCGACACTGGTGATGACAAAAAGCGAAAGTATCGCATAAAATCTACCGAAATCTCGGTTCAGCTGGAAGAAAAAACCAATTAGACCCAATAAAAGCGGTAAAAAGAAAAACGCAACAGTACTTTCATTTTTGAATTTTGCAGGCATTTTGCTTTGGTCACCCCACAAGGCATTATCAACAAAAGGAATCCCTGAAATCCAGTTTCCGCGGTTGTTTTCCATGTGACCTTCAAGATCATTTTGTCTTCCAACAAAATTCCACATCAGATATCGCACAAAATAATAGCCGTTCTGGAAGGTGAAAAAGTAATCTAAATTCTGTGCTAAAGAAGGCTTCTGAACGTTGATTAAATTATAAGGTTTTACCTTCAGATAATCTTCAACTTTAATGGTTCCCTCTTCATACTTCTGGCGTAATTCCTCGTAAATCTGTTTTGCTTCCGGACTGTCGGCAACGTCTTCGTTGTCATAATTGAATGAAAAATCCGGTGCGCCGTACATCGAGATATAGTTGGCCATCACTCCCTGATCTTCATTGAACATTCTCGGCATAAAACCAACATGAGCTTTGCTGTAAACGTAGTTATAACGGTCTCCTACTTTTCTGTAAGTACCGGTTTGTTCATCTTTTTCATATACATCGCCTGTTTTCTCGGTCTTATAGCTTCCGTCTTCATTTTTCTGAATTCCGTTGGCGTCAAGATATGCTGTATAATTCTGTCCGTAAGAAGTCGGCCAATCGCCGTATTGCTCACGGTTATAATAATCGAGCATTCCAATCGCGTTATCAGGATTATTAAGGTTCATCGGAGGATTTGCAATAGCGCGAATCGGAATCACCATCCAGCAGGAAAAACCAATCACCATATAAACTACGGATAAAGCGGCAGTTTGATAAATACTTTTTCTTGATTTTTTAGCGTAATTAATGGCAAAATAGCAGAACGCAAATAACAAAATAAATGCGATGATGGTTCCGGAATGGAAAGGAAGACCAATTCCGTTAACTGCAAAAATTTCCATTTTACCGAAAAGTGTCATGATTAAAGGGAAAATTCCTTTAAATACAATTCCTAAAATAATTAAAGTGAATACGTTTGCCCAAAGAAAACTTTTCCAGGTAAAGGTATAGTTTCTTGCATAATAAATTAAACATACAGCTGGAATTGCAAGCATACACATCATGTGAACACCCACAGAAAGCCCGGTTACGAAGAAAATTAAGATGATCCACCGTTCGTTGTCGGAGTCATGATACTCGTTTTCCCATTTGGTAATGAGCCAAAGTAAAAGAGCGATAAACAAGGTAGCCATCGAGTAAACTTCGCCTTCAACAGCAGAAAACCAGAAGGTGTCGGAAAAAGTAAAACTTAAAGCTCCAATCGCTCCTGCGAATAAAATGGCAATTTCCTGATGTTTTGTAATTTCATTGAAATCTTTATTCAGAAGTCTGCGCACCAGATGCGTGATGATCCAAAAGAGAAAAAGGACCGTAACTGCACTGAACAGTGCCGACATCGCGTTGATCACAATAGAATAATTTTCTCCGTTTCCGAAGGCAAACATAGCCGCAACCGCTCCTACAAGCTGAAAAAGTGCTGCGCCTGGTGCATGTGTAACCTCCAGTTTTGTAGCGGAAGCGATATATTCTCCCGTATCCCAAAAACTGAAATTATGCTCTATCGTTGATAAATAGGTAACAAAAGCGATCGCAAAAATAACCCATCCTAAAATGGTATTCCATTGTTTAAAAGACCAATTTTTCATAAAAAATATTCAATGTTGCGAAAATAAGGTTTTTCTTTAATTATCTTTATAATTTAACAAAGATTAAGTGAATGTGCATCGAGTGTGGTTTATGAAAAATACATTTCTATTGTTCTGCAAATCAGAAAAAACTGTTTAAATTGTTGTATTATTTATTTTTTAGTATTTTTGCAGACGGTTTTATAGAGAAAAATGACGAAAAATGACTAATGTTCACGATAACATTCTTGGCTTAATTGGCAACACCCCATTGGTAAAACTCAATTCGGTTACCAAAGACATACCAGCAACAGTTTATGCTAAACTTGAATCTTATAATCCCGGCCATTCTACCAAAGACAGAATTGCAGTTCACATTATAGAAGCTGCGGAAAGAAAGGGCCTTATAAAACCGGGTTCAACTATTGTTGAAACTACATCCGGCAATACCGGATTTTCCATTGCGATGGTTTGTATCATCAAAGGTTATAAATGTATTCTTGCCGTAAGCAACAAAACAAAAAAGGAGAAAATTGCGTACCTGAAAGCTTTAGGCGCTACAGTTTACATCTGCCCTGCGAATGTTGCGGCTGATGATCCCAGGTCTTATTACGAAGTTGCTAAAAGAATCGCTTCAGAAACTCCTGATTCCATTTACATCAACCAATATTTCAATGAACTCAATATTGATGCACATTACCAAACAACCGGACCCGAAATTTGGGAACAGACCGGCGGAAAAATAACGCATCTTATTGCCTGCACAGGAACTGGCGGAACTTTATCAGGTTCAGCAAAATTCTTAAAAGAGAAAAATCCTAACATTAAAGTTATTGGTGTTGATGCTTCCGGTTCAATCTTAAAAGGTTTCCACGAAACAGGAAAAATCAATAAAGATGAAATTCATCCTTACCAAATCGAAGGCATGGGAAAAAATCTTATTCCTGCAGCATTATTATTCGATAAAGTAGATGAATTTGTTAGGGTTAACGACGAAATGTCCGCTTACAGAACACGTGAAATCGCCCTGAAAGAGGCCATTATGGGAGGATACACTACTGGTGCAGTAACGCAGGGACTTTTGCAGTACGCAAGTGCAAACGAATTTTCGAAAGACGATGTAGTGGTTGCAATTTATCCGGATCACGGTTCACGATACATCACTAAGGTTTACAGTGATCAGTGGATGGAAGAACAGGGATTCATCAATAACTGTGTTCATAATTACGACGAAGTTTATAAAACAGAAATTATCTCGTAATTAAACTAAAAATTTACATAACAACCTTTTTGTAGCCTGCAAAAAGGTTTTTTTTGGTCAAATTTTGTTAACTTTGTTCTCTATATAAAAATTACAAAAATCTTATAAAATAATGACAGATATTTTTGATCGGTTACGTCAAAATCCAGGACCGCTCGGGCAGTTTGCAGATTACGCAGAAGGATATTTCGTTTTTCCTAAATTAGAAGGACCTATTGGCCCAAGAATGAGGTTTCAGGGCAGAGAAGTTGTTTTCTGGAGTGCAAATGATTATTTGGGACTTTGCAACCATCCCGAGGTTTTAGAAGCAGACGCGAAAGCTGCAGCAGAATTCGGTATGTTCTATCCGATGGGTGCACGCGCCATGTCTGGCGAAACTGAACAGCACCAGCAGTTAGAAAAAGAGCTTGCGGAATTTGTAGGTAAAGAATCAGCATATCTTTTAAACTTCGGTTATCAGGGAATGGTTTCTACCATCGACGCATTGGTCGGAAGACATGATGTTATTGTTTATGATGCCGACTCACACGCCTGTATCGTTGATGGTGTACGCCTTCACATGGGGAAAAGCTTCACTTATAAACATAATGACATTGCGAGTTTAGAGAAAAATCTCGCTCGTGCGACAAAAGTAGCAGAAGAACAAGGTGGCGGAATTTTAGTTATTACTGAAGGCGTTTTCGGAATGCGCGGAATGCAGGGAAAACTCAAAGAAATCTGCGAGTTAAAATCTAAATTTAACTTCAGACTTTTGGTAGATGATGCCCATGGTTTTGGAACTTTAGGAAAAACCGGCGCAGGTGCTGGTGAAGAGCAAGGTTGCCAGGATCAAATCGATGTTTATTTTTCAACTTTTGCAAAATCAATGGCTGGTTTCGGTGCATTTATCGCCGGTGATGCCGATATTATCAGAATTTTAAAATACAATTTACGTTCTCAGGTTTTTGCAAAATCTTTAACAATGCCAATGGTAATTGGTGGTTTGAAGAGACTGGAACTTCTGCGTTCAAGACCTGAAATCAAAGCTAAACTTTGGGAAAACGTAAATGAACTACAGAACGGATTAATCGAAAGAGGTTTCAATATTGGCGGTACAGATACCTGCGTAACCCCTGTAATGATGGAAGGCTCTACTGTAGAAGCTACCCTTCTGGTAAAAGACCTTAGAGAAAACTATGGAATCTTCACTTCAGTAGTAATTTATCCGGTAATTCCTAAAGGAATGATTCTACTAAGACTTATCCCAACCGCATCGCACACTGATGCTGAGATTAATGAAACCCTGGATGCTTTCGATGCGATCCACGATAAATTAACCTCCGGATTCTACAAAGAGCAAGAGCAAAAATTACTTGAAGAAAAGGGTTTATCCTTTAAATCAACATAGAATTTTTCAGTATTTATATTTTTATATAAGCCGCCTGAAAAATTCAGGCGGTTTTATATTACCCGAATGTCAGTATTTAATGTTAACAATAATGCAAGCATATCGAATTATAAATTAATCACATATATTAAAAAAATAGCAAGATGAAACAAATTTTAATCACAAAAAACGATTTCACCAGAATTCATAAATCCATCAGTGATGCTAAACAAAACAACAGCATTAAAAAAGAGGAAGCAGAAAAGTTATTGAAAGAACTGCATTCTGCTAAAGTAGTTCCTTCAGAAGAAATACCTTCAGATATAGTGACGATGAATTCTATTGTAAAATTTCATTTCGAAAACAATAACAAAGAAATGCAGTTTCAGATTGTATATCCTGCACAGGCAGATTTCAAAAATGGCAAAGTTTCTATTTTTTCTCCTGTTGCTGCCGCTTTAATCGGTTACGGAGTTAATGATGAAATCGACTGGATTGTGCCTTCCGGAATGACTAAAATTATCATCGATGAGATTATTTACCAGCCCGAAGCTGCCGGAGATTTTGATTTGTAAGAACGCAAAATCCATATAACAAGATTCAAAACCGCCGGTTTCCGCTGGCGGTTTCTGTAATAAAGGGATCTTTAATCTGAAAGATTTAAATTTGCAAAAATATTCCTTTGAAAGAACTTCTGCTCATCACGCCACCTTTTACGCAGCTCAACACCCCATACCCTGCCACAGCTTATTTAAAAGGCTTTCTTAACACCAAAGAAATCGCAAATTTTCAGATGGATTTGGGAATTGAAGTTATTTTGAAGGTTTTTTCTCAACACGGTCTTCAGAATGTATTTAGTAAAAAATTGGAAGTACAGAAACTTTCAGAAAATGCCAGGCGAATCTTGGCTTTGAAGGATGAATACATCAAAACCATTGAACAGGTTATACTATTTTTGCAGGGTCACAATCCCACTTTAGCGAGACAGGTTTGCAGCATGAATTTTCTGCCCGAAGCGTCGCGTTTCAATACGATTGATGATTTGGATTTTGCTTTCGGAAACATGGGCTTGCAAGACAAAGCCAAACATCTCTGCACGCTTTATTTAGAAGATATTGCAGATTTTATTGTTGAATGTATTGATGAGAATTTCGGATTCAGTCGATATGCAGAACGCTTGGGACGCAGCGCGAATTCCTTTGATGAACTCTATGAAAAACTTTCTGATTCCCCTACTTTCATTGATGAAATTACGTTAGCAATCCTCAAAGAAAAAATGGAATCCATACAACCGAAAATGGTTTGTTTTTCGGTTCCTTTTCCGGGAAATTTATATTCTGCGTTTCGATGTGCAAAATTTATCAAACAAAATTACCCAGAAACAAAGGTTGCCATGGGCGGCGGCTTTCCAAATACCGAACTAAGAGAATTAAAAGACAAAAGAGTTTTTGAATTTTTCGATTATATTACCCTAGATGACGGCGAACTTCCGATTGAACTTTTGCATCAAAACCTCAGTAATCAGGGAGACTTAGGAAATTATAAAAGAACTTTTCTGCTTGAAAATGGCGAAGTAATCTATCAGAATAATTCCCTTAAAACAGACTATAAACAGTCTGAAATCGGAACTCCCGATTATTCCGATTTGCAGCTCCAAAACTATATCTCCGTCATAGAAATCGCGAATCCTATGCACAGTTTATGGAGCGACGGTCGCTGGAACAAACTCACCATGGCACACGGCTGCTACTGGGGAAAATGCACATTCTGTGATATTTCTTTGGATTATATAAAAATCTATGAGCCTGTTGCTGCAAAAATTTTAGTAAATAGAATGGAAAACCTTATTGTTGAAACAGGCGAAACGGGTTTTCATTTCGTTGATGAAGCTGCTCCGCCAGCTCTGATGCGGGAAGTTGCTTTAGAAATTCTCCGCAGAAATTTAGTCGTTACCTGGTGGACAAACATTAGGTTTGAAAAAAATTTCAGCAGAGATTTATGTTATCTGCTGAAATTATCTGGCTGTGTAGCTGTTTCCGGTGGGTTGGAAGTTGCCAGCGACCGTCTTCTTAAGCTTATCGACAAAGGAGTTTCAGTAGAACAGGTCGCAAGAGTTACGCGGAATTTTACTGAAGCGGGAATTATGGTCCACTCCTATTTGATGTACGGCTATCCCACACAAACGGTTCAGGAAACGGTTGATTCACTCGAAATGGTACGTCAGCTTTTTGAAATGGGAGTTCTGCAGAGCGGGTTCTGGCATCAGTTTTCAATGACTGCACACTCACCTATCGGAATCAGTCCTGAGGAATTCGGTGTAAAACCTAAAAAGAAAGAGATTCTCTTTGCCAATAATGATATTGATTTTATTGATGAAACTGGAATTGATCACAGTAAATTTGGATTCGGATTAAAAAAATCGCTCTTTAATTACATGCATGGAATCAATTTCGAAATGCCGCTTCAGAACTGGTTTGATTTCAGAATTCCGAGAACGACAATTCATCCTGATTACATTCATGACGCTCTTTTGGAAGATGATGACTTTAAATTTAAAGGAAATTCAAAAATAATTTTTCTTAGTAATAATCCGCTTGCGCAAGACTTTATAAAAACAAAAAAAGGAAATTCACGAAAAATCACACAGCTTACTTTCCATCTCAAAACCAATATTGTAAAAATTGATCTGGATCAGGAAAAAGCGTATTGGCTTTTGAAAGTGATGGAAGAAAATTCAATAGAAAAGGCTCAGAAATTGACACTTCAACACCTTAAGAATAATTTTGAGGATCATTTTGAAGATTTCGAACTGTTTTGGTTTTCAAAACCTTTGAAACAACTCAAGGAAAATGGAATTATTTTAAGCCTTTAAGCAAAAATGTCAACCAAATAAAAAAATCCCGATCTTTAAAAGAGCGGGATTTTTTATGATGATCAAAGTTTAATTATTCTGCAAGAATAATTCCTTTATTATTACTGAATTCGATAACACCACTTTTCACAGGGAACGAGAATACGCTTTCTTTATCGTTCTCTTTCGTGAAATTTTTCGCGTACTTTTCATCAATCTCGTTCGTAAAAACTCTTACTTTACCACCGATTAATGACGCTACGATCGCGGCGTGATCTTTCATGATATGGAAGTCGCCATTTTTTCCGGGAAGTAAAACTGATTTTACATCGCCTTCAAAAACTACAAATTCCGGGGTTAAAATTTTAATATTCATTTCTTAAAATTATAGATTATAGATTTTAAATTTTAAATTAATCTAAAATCTAAAATTTAGCATTTAAAATTCCTTATGCGTTTTCCGCTAACATTTTCTCTCCAGCTTCAATCGCTTCTTCGATGGTTCCTTTCAAGTTGAAAGCAGCTTCTGGCAAGTGATCCAATTCACCATCGATGATCATGTTGAACCCTTTGATGGTATCTTTGATATCAACCAAAGCACCTTTCAAACCTGTAAATTGTTCTGCAACGTGGAATGGCTGAGAAAGGAAACGCTGTACTTTTCTTGCGCGGTAAACTGAAAGTTTATCATCTTCTGAAAGTTCTTCCATACCAAGAATCGCGATGATATCCTGTAATGCCTTGTATTTCTGTAAGATTTCTTTTACTCTCTGTGCACAGTCGTAATGCTCATCTCCTAAAATTTCTGGAGTTAGGATTCTTGAAGTTGAAGCCAATGGATCAACCGCTGGATAAATACCTAATGAAGCAATTTTTCTGTCCAATACTGTAGTTGCATCCAAGTGAGCAAACGTTGTTGCCGGAGCCGGGTCAGTTAAGTCATCCGCAGGTACGTAGATCGCCTGTACTGAAGTAATGGAACCGTTTTTAGTTGAAGTAATTCTTTCCTGCATCGCACCCATTTCAGATGCTAGCGTTGGTTGGTAACCTACCGCCGAAGGCATACGCCCAAGAAGTGCAGATACCTCAGAACCTGCCTGAGTAAAACGGAAAATGTTATCAACGAAGAAAAGAACGTCTCTTCCCTGTCCTTGTCCATCCCCGTCACGGAAATATTCCGCAATTGTAAGACCTGAAAGTGCAACACGTGCTCTTGCTCCAGGTGGCTCGTTCATCTGTCCGAAAACGAAAGTACATTTAGAGTCTTTCATTTCTTCCATATCAACTTTAGACAAATCCCAACCTCCATTTTCCATAGAGTGCATGAACTCATCACCATATTTAATAATGCCTGACTCAAGCATCTCTCTCAAAAGGTCGTTTCCTTCTCTGGTTCTTTCACCTACACCGGCAAAAACCGAAAGACCACCGTGCCCTTTTGCAATATTGTTAATCAATTCCTGGATCAATACTGTTTTACCAACCCCTGCACCACCGAACAAACCAATTTTACCCCCTTTTGCATAAGGCTCTACAAGGTCGATTACTTTAATTCCTGTAAAAAGAACTTCTGCAGAAGTGGAAAGCTGATCGAATTTTGGTGCTTCTCTGTGAATTGGTAAACCGCCGGTTTCTTTAGAAACTTCCTGAATCCCGTCAATAGCATCACCTACAACATTGAAGAGACGTCCGTAAACACCTTCTCCTGTAGGCATTGTGATTTGTCTGCCTTGTGAAACTACCTCCTGGCCTCTTTGAAGTCCGTCGGTTGCATCCATTGCGATACATCTTACAGAATCTTCGCCAATATGCTGTTCTACTTCAAGAATTACCTTGTTACCATCAGTTTTAGTGATTTCCAGTGCGTCATAGATTTTCGGAAGCTCTGCTGCATCTGCGAAAATTACGTCGATTACCGGACCGATAATTTGAGAAATTTTTCCTTTAATTTGGTTTGCCATTGCTAATTTTTTCTTGAGTGCAAATATAATGAAAGTTCCCAAATCTGCAATTGCTTTAAAAGAAGATTTTTATCATATTTGCACCATCAAAAATTCTTCTTTTGAAAATCATCAAAAATCTTCATGATTATTCCCAGAAAACTCCCTTGGCACTTTCCATCGGAATGTTTGATGGGGTTCACCGCGGGCATCAAACCATCATCAAAAACCTGAATACCGCTGCCCAAAACAAAGGTCTGGAATCGGCAATTCTTACCTTTTGGCCTCATCCGAGAACGGTGTTCAGCCCGACTGATGATTTAAAACTGCTGAATACGATTGAAGAAAAAACTTACCTACTCGAAAAAAACAACGTACAGCATCTTTTTCTGAAAGAATTTGATGAAGCGTTCCGGAATTTGACAGGCGAAGAATTTGTGAAACAGATCCTTGTTGAAAAACTGAACGTGAAGCATTTGATTATCGGTTACGACCACACGTTCGGGAAAAACAGAAGTGGCGATTTTAATCTTCTTCAGAAAATGTCTTCTGAATTAGGTTTTGATGTAGTGCAGGTTGAAGCTGTAGATTTTCAGGACCGACATATCAGCTCAACGCAGATTAGAAATGCGCTGATGAATGCTGATATTACTGCAGCGAATGAAATGCTGGGGTATCTTTATTCTGTTTCTGGAGAAGTAGTTCATGGGAAAAAACTGGGCAGGACAATTGGTTATCCTACAGCGAATATCTCGGTGAATCCGATGAAGTTTTTACCTAAAAAAGGAGCTTATATCGTTGATGTTTTTGTGCAAAACAAACAGTTCAGAGGAATGCTGAGCATCGGAACCAATCCAACGGTAGATGGAAGGTCGCTTTCGACAGAGGTTTATATTTTGGATTTTAATGCAGATATTTATGGTGAAACCATTTCGGTAAACTTTCGGCAATTTCTACATGATGAAATAAAATTCGATGGCTTGCAACAGCTTATTGAGAAGCTTGATGAGGATAAAAAGCTCACAGAAAATTTCGAATTTTAACTGTTTTCTACTTCTACTTTCATTTTTTTCGTTAGGGATTCAAAAATCAATTCGTACGAAGAATCGATTAATTTCATAATCAGCTCACGTTTCAAACCTTCACACATCACCGAATTCCAGTGCGTTTTGTTCATGTGATAAGCTCCGGTAATCTGAGGATATCTTTCGCGGAGTTCTGCGCTCCACTCCGGATCGGTTTTTACAGCAATACTAAGAGGTTGTTTTTCTAAAGACATCAGTAAAAACATCTTCCCTCCCACTTTCATCACCAAAGTTTCTTTATCAAAGGGAAAAGTTTCTTCGACTCCTTTTTTGGCAAGACAGTAATCCAGAATTTCGTTGGCATCCATATTTTTGAGTAAGAATTCAATCAAATTTAGTAATTTTAAGAATGCAAAATAGTACTCATTTATAATTAGCTATCACTTATAATAAAAATATGAAAGCACTTGTTATCGGCGCAACCGGCGCAACGGGGAAAGATTTGGTGAGCCAATTACTTACAGATAAAGGTTACGATGAAGTAAATGTCTTCGTGCGGCGACCTTTAGCTGTTGAAAATCCTAAACTTAAAACGCATATCGTAAACTTCGATAAACCTGAGGAATGGAAAGATTTAGTAAAAGGAGATGTCGCCTTTTCTTGCCTTGGAACAACACTGAAAACCGCAGGAAGCAAAGAAGCCCAGCGAAAAGTAGATTACGATTATCAGTACCATTTTGCAAAAGCCGCGAAAGAAAACGAAGTGGAAGATTATATTCTGGTTTCATCCTATGGAGCAAACCCAAAATCTAAAATTTTCTATTCGCGCATGAAGGGTGAGCTTGAGCAAAGTATTAAAGATTTACATTTTAATAAGTTAACGATTTTCCAGCCTGGAATGCTCGAAAGAAAAGATTCAGAAAGAACCGGGGAAGTTCTGGGTGGAAAGATTATAAAATTTGCCAATAAATTCGGTGTTCTGACCCAACAGAAACCTTTACCGACAGAGGTTCTGGCGAAGGCAATGATTAATTCCTCCAAGATAAAGTCTTACGGTTATTCGAAAATCAAGCTTGGAAGTATTTTCAGTTTTGCAGAGAAAAACCATAGTTAATATTAAAACAAAAAGCCCTGAAAATTCAGGGCTTTTATATTTTTACAGGAAGCATTATACTTTCATAATTTCCGCTTCTTTAACTTTTAAATGTTCGTCGCACATTTTTACATATTTATCAGTCACCAACTGAATTTTTTCTTCAGCATCTTTAATAAGATCTTCTGATACGCCATCAAGCTTTTTAAGTTCTTTCATCCCATCCTGTCTTGCATTACGAATAGTAATCTTGGTTGATTCTGTCTCCGCTTTCGCCAATTTTGCAAGTTCCCGTCTTCTTTCTTCTGTTAAAGGAGGCACATTCAGGATGATATTTTCACCATTATTCATGGGTGCAAAACCAAGATTTGAGTTGATAATGGCTTTTTCAATAGCTCCAATAGCTGTTCTGTCCCAAGGTTGAATGGAAATCGTCATCGCATCGGGCACCATTACATTGGCAACCTGATTAATGGGAGTTGGTGCGCCGTAATACTCCACCATCACATCCTGCACCATTGTTGTGGATGCACGGCCTGCTCTGATTTTTTGAAAAGCATGGTCAAGATGTTTCATCGCCGCATCCATTTCCTGCTTCACCATATCAATAATCATATCTAAATCTTCCATAACGTGTTTGTTTTCAGTTTTTTATTCCAATGTTTCCCTTCATTAATCTGGAAATCGGTCTGGATTATTTTTAAAATTTTGATTTATATATTTACAAGTGTTCCGATATTTTCACCTTCCACAATTTTCAATAGATTTCCTTCTTTGTTCATGTCGAAAACAATAATCGGTAATTTATTTTCGTGGCTTAAGGTAAAGGCAGTCATATCCATTACTTTCAAGTCTTTTTCGAAAACTTCATCAAATGTTAATGAATTAAATTTCACGGCGTTATCATTTTTTTCTGGATCTGAATCGTAAATTCCATCGACTCTTGTTCCCTTCAGAATTACATCAGCACCAATTTCAATGGCTCTGAGCGTTGCCGCAGTATCTGTGGTAAAATATGGATTTCCGGTTCCTGCACCGAAAATAACGACTCTACCCTTTTCAAGGTGTCTCGTTGCTTTTCTCTTGATGAAGGGTTCTGCAACCTTATCCATTTCAATCGCAGATTGAAGACGGGTGTAAATCCCGGCATCCTCCAGTGCTCCCTGCAATGCCATCCCATTAATCACGGTGGCCAGCATCCCCATGTAATCTCCCTGAACTCTGTCCATTCCTTTAGCAGCTCCTGCCAAACCACGAAAAATATTTCCTCCACCAATAACAATGGCAACTTCGCAGCCTTTATCAACTACTTTTTTTATTTCAGCAGCATATTCTTTAAGCCGGTCATTGTCAATTCCGTACTGTCGGTTTCCCATCAAAGCTTCACCACTAAGTTTCAGAAGAATTCGTTTGTATTTCATTTTTTCTATTTTATCTCTTTTTTGCTCTGCAAATATAAGGAAACGCAAATAATCTCGTTAATAGAATTATATTTACAGGAAATATTTTTGATAAATTTTTAAAAAAATTATTTTTGCAAACATAAATACGAATTTGAAAAAAATTATCTCCGTTTCGGTTCTTCTTTTTACCACCATTTTGTTAGCTCAGGAAGGAACAAATGTGTACCCGTTTCTCAACATTCCGGTGTCTGCAAGACAGGCCGCTTTGGGAGGCGATGCTGTTTCGGTCCGGGATTACGACGTAAGTTTCGCAGCCGTGAATCCCGGTTTAATGAATCTTGAACAGGATGAAATGATTTCGCTGAACTATGCTTCGTATCTCTCCGATTCTAAATACGGAACCATCAGTTATGTAAAAGATTTGGAAGAAGGTCATTTAGTAAGTCTCAATGCACGATACATGGACTACGGCAAAATGCCGAGAACCGACGAAAGCGCTGTAATTGATGGTGAATTCGGAGCGATGGATGCTTCAATCGGATTAGGCTACGCCTACCAGTTCGATGAGGACTGGACGATTGCCGGAAGTGCCAGCTTTGTATCTTCCAGAATCGACAATTACACTTCCATCGCTGTGGTAGGAAATGCTGGAGTAACATATCATAACAGACAGAGTAACGAAACGCTTGCACTCGTCTTCAGGAATTTCGGGTACCAATTCAAAACTTACAATGGGTTGCGTGAAAATGTAACATTCCGCGTAGATTTGGGTTATACCAAAATTTTAGATGAATTTCCAGTCGCGCTTACAATTACCGCCCACGATTTACAGAAACTGAATATTTCGCAGGATTATAACAACAATGGTCAGGAAATTAGCTGGAGCAGAAAAATCACCGATCACCTTTCTTTTGGTGCAGAATTGTTTCCGCAACAGGCTTTCAACATCCGTTTTGGGTATAATGTAAAACGCGGAAATGAACTTGCGGTGCTCGACCAGCGAAGCTTTTCAGGTCTTTCTGCAGGTTTCGGGATTAAAATTTCGTCCTTCCGGTTTGATTATGCCCATGTGCGTTATCACAACTCATCTAATGTAAACCTCTTCGGTCTTACTTTAGATTTAATTGAAGTTGGCGGAAACCGACGATAATTTCCATTTAAAACTTTCTGTTCTTCACATCATCGGTTTCGCAAATTCAAAAAAAATGATGAAATTTGCGGCATGAGAAAACCTGTTATTGCCATCGACGGCTATTCGTCCACCGGAAAAAGTTCAATATCAAAAGTTATTGCAGAGCGGTTGGGGCTTGTTCATATGGACACAGGAGCACTGTATAGGGGAATTACTTATTTCGCTCTTCAAAACTGTCTTAATGAATCCGGTGAAATCGATTTGCCGTTGCTTTTCTCTAAATTAAATGAAGTGCATCTTGAGTTTTCGGAACTTGAGAATGAACTTGTTCTGCTTCTCAACGGTAAAGACGTTTCCAAAGAAATCAGGTCAAATGAAGTTTCATCACAGGTAAGTTTAATTGCCTGCCAAAAGGAAGTTCGCGATTTTTTAATGGAAACCCAGCGCTCCATCGCAGCCAAAGGCGGTGTGATAATGGATGGCCGCGACATCGGCACCGTTGTTCTGCCCAATGCCGATTATAAATTTTTTCTCACCGCCAGTATTGAAGAACGGACAAAACGTCGTTTTCTGGAACTGCAGGGCTTGGGCATGCCCAGTGAGGAGCATGAAGTAAGACATAATTTAATCACCCGTGACAAAATCGACAGTGAGAGAAGCGTAGCCCCTTTGAAACAAGCCGACGACGCAATCCTCATTGACAATTCAGATTTAACAAAACTAGAGACCATCGACCTTATTCTTTCCTTCATTAAAGACTTTTAACATAATTTTAAGAATGCGGTTTGTTTAATTGGTATATAAATTGTAACTTTATGTGAGATGAAAAAAAGCATCAAACATTAATTATTAACTATTAAAAATTATCTAAAATGTCTAAAAAAGGAAATAATGCAGCAGGAGTTTTGGCAGGTCTACTTGCAGGTGCTGCGGCAGGTTTAGTTCTGGGAATGCTTTACGCTCCGGAAGAAGGTACTGAAACGAGAAAAAAAATTAAGAATAAAGCAAACGAACTGAAAGATCAGGCAGTTGATCAGTACGGTAGAGTTTCTGAAAAAGCGAAAGAGCAGTTTCAGGATGTTTCCGGCAAGGTAAGAGACCAGTATGGAAATATCTCTACTCAGGTAAAAGAAACTGCCGACAAAGTAGTATCTTCAGTAAAAGAAGGTTACGATAAATACAAAGACCAGGCAATTGCAAAAACAACTGAAGTGGTAAAAGATGTAGAAAATGAATTAGACGGACTTAAATCTTAATTGAACTTCCGTTTTATTCCATTAAAATAAAAAGGAACTTTACTTCTAAGTTCCTTTTTTTGTAACTTTAAACAATAATATTATGCTAGACCTTGTAAAAGAATATGCTGCAAAGCGACTGGATCTTCTTAAAATGGAAGCTACAGAAAAATCTTCGGTTACCGCAGGAACTTTTACTTTTTTGGCAATTGCTGCAGTGGCGGTCATGTTCTTCTTAATATTGCTCAATATCGGGTTAGGTTTGCTCATCGGTTCTTACTTAGGCAATTACGCTTATGGTTTGCTTATTATGGCAGGATTTTATCTTCTTATCATTATTATTGTATTCCTTACAAGAAATTCGATTAAAAATGCAGTAGCCAACAAAATTATTCAATCACTAAACAGTTAAATAATGGGAACCAAATACAGCAGCCTGGAAGAACTCCGTCGAAAAAAAGAATTACTTAAAAAAGAAGTTACCGAGATCGAAGAATTAATTACATTCGATAATACAAAGGAAAGCTTAAGCGCCTTCACCAACGGTTTTACTGATAAATACCTAAAAGAGGAAATTAAACCAGATGGTGCCACCAGCATTTCTTTAAATACCAACGAGATTGTAAAAGAATTTTCCAACAGCGTTAAAGATACGGTACTCAGCAGAAACGCCGTTTACGGCTTTGCCAAAAGCGATACCGGTATGAATCTGGTAGAAAATGCCCTGAAAATCGGTGCTGTAACTTTTGTCGGGAATTATGCCAGAAAAAGTCTTTACAACACCAGCTGGAAGAAAAAAGCCATTGGTCTTGCACTGATTTATCTCGCACCCATTGCATTGAAATACGTGCGCGAAAAACTTGAGCAGTATCAGAGAAACAGAACAACCTCAAGCCTGGAGCAGTTGATTTAATAAAAGCCCCAATGCTTTTATTTTTCCGAAAAAATTTGTCCCAGAATAATGCCCGCTGCCATCGAAACGTTCAGGCTTTCAGTAGCACGGGATTTACCAAAACGGGGAATTGTAATTTTATCGGTTAAAAGTTCTTCGGTTTTCGCACGTATTCCATTTCCTTCATTTCCCAAAACCAAACTGAATTTTTCTGGAAATGAATATTGATAAAGGTTTTTTCCGTCCATATCGGCTCCGATGATGGCTGATGAAGAATTCTGAAGATAGGCGTGAATATCTTCATAAACAAGATTGACGCGCAGAAACGAACCCATGCTTGCCTGAATGACTTTGGGATTATAAAAATCTACGGTGTCTTCGCTGCATATAATCTGTTCAATCCCGAACCAATCGGCCAGTCTGATGATCGTTCCCAGATTACCGGGATCCTGAATACCGTCGAGAATGAGTTGTATTGAGAAATGCGGTAAAGTTTTTGCTTCTCTAAGTTCGCAGACCGCTACCGAATCTTTCGGGTTTTGCAGAAAGCTTATTTTTTTTAATTCGGTTGGGGAAACAGCAGTAATATGTACATTTTCAACTGAAAATTCATCTGGATTTACCGTGTAAATTTCGCTGATTTTATAATGTGACGAGGGTATTTCTTTAATCGTTTTATTGCCTTCAACCAAAAACAAATTGTATTTTTGTCTGAACTTCTTTTTGTCTAAAGACTGTAAAATTTTTATTTTATGAGCCGTAAGCATTTATCAAAATATTTTCAAAAGTATTACATATTTTTCGCATCTGCAATTACTGTATTTTTTCTGTACGCCTGCAGCACTACAAAAAAAGTTCCCGAGGGCGAATATCTGTTGACAAAAAACAATTACCGTTACGAGGACGGAAAGATTTTAGATGATGAAGTTCCTAATTATGTAAGCCAGAAACCCAATAAAAAACAGCTTTTTCTTTTCCCTATCGGGCTTTGGATGTATAATGCAACCAACCCGAAATACGATTCGATTCTGAATGAATACATGACATATCCCTCCGAAATGAGAAACCAGAAACTTCGCGATTCTCTTTTCATTAAATACGAACATCCGGAATATGTGGGAAAAAGTTTGTTTTATGAGCGGTTTATGCACAATATAGGTCAACCTCCCGTAATTTTGGATCAGGGAAAAACTGAAACAAGCGCCAACTCCATCCGAAAATTTTTCGTGTACAAAGGTTATTGGGATGCCGATGTAAAATTCAGTCATGAGCTGGATTCTGCAGCAAAAAAAGCGCAGGCAAATTATCTGATTACTCATAAGGATCCTACCTACATCAGCGATTACTACTATAATATTCCCGATCCTAACATCAGAAATATTTATGAAGAGGACTTAACGAAAAGTCTTGTAAAAGGCAAACAAATCCTGGATCAGAGCACGTTGGAAAAGGAGGTGAAAAGGATCAATGACCTGATGAAAGACCGTGGATATTACAAATTCAATAATTCCAACGAAGAAATTTATTTTACAGCAGATACGCTTCAAAGCAGGAAAAACGTACCGCTTACCATGGATATCCACAAAGATTCGATGGATTCTCGCTACAAAATAACCACGATAGGTGATATTAAAGTTCACCTGCTCGAAAAACTTTCAGATTCTACTGAAACTGTTAAGGATTCCCTTTTAGGCATAAACTTTTATAAATTGGATGATCAGTTCAAAACAATGGCACTGTGGAGACCGATTATTTTAAAGAAAGGCGACGTTTATCAGCAGCGCAATCTGGATCTCACGAAACGGAATATCTCTTCTATGAACAATTTCAGCATCATTAAATATGATGAAATTTTACGTAAAGGGAATGACAGTATTCTGGATGTAAGTTATTATCTCGCTCCGCTTCCGAAATACGATTTAAAAATTGCTACAGACATTAATTACTCGCAGATTCTCAACTTCGGGGTTTCTCCGTCGGTTGATTTAACGACCAGAAATGTCTTCGGCGGTGCTGAAAACTTAACCACAAGTGTTTCTGGTATTTTCGGCTCTATTGTAAATTCCAAAAATCCGGACAAGCGGAGTTTGGCCTACGAAATATCCGCACAGGCATCTTTAAATTTTCCAAGGCTGCTATTGCCATTTAAAACTTGGCGGCTGATTCCTAAACGGTACTCTCCTACTTCTTCGATTGTGTTGGGAACTTCTGTTCAGGATAATATTGGTCTTGGTAGAATTGGTTTTAATGCAGGTTTAAATTATTTCGCGAATGTAAATGATATTGTTTCCCACCGGCTTTCTTTATTCAATACCCAGTTGAGTATTACACGCAACAAAGACCGTTATTATGATTTCTTTCCTGCAGATGCGGTGGTAAGAGAAAATATATTCCAGAATTATTCGCCTGCGCTTTATCAGGATTTTGTAAACGGACAAATCTCTTCCGATGATTTTTCTACCATAATCCTGAACGACACCAATTATCAAAATTCTTTAACGGGCGATGATCTGTCACTTTACAATACATTCAGACAATCACTTATCAACAAAGACCGCCAAACTCAGGACGTGCTGATTTCATCAATGATTTACAATGTAATTTACAATGAAATTGGTAAAAAAGACCGGCCAAATCCTTTCTATCTGAACGCCAAAGTAGAACTTGCCGGTAATGCTTTCGCACTGTTCAAAAGTAATCCAAGAGAAGTCGGTGTGATTTCAGGTGAAACCAAAAAGATTTTCGATATTCCGTATTCTCAGTTTGTGAAATTTGATGTTGATGTCCGCAAATATTTCACCTTTTTCAATAACAAACATACGCTGGCCTTACGACAGTTTATCGGGGTCGGAATTCCGTACGGAAATTCTTCTACCATGCCTTTTGTGAGATCTTATTTCAATGGCGGTTCCAACGACATTCGGGCCTGGAGGGTTTTTGGAGGTTTAGGTCCTGCAGATTCGCAGCTCGACGAAAAAATCCGTTCATACATCATGGACAATGTGAAACTTACCACCAATATTGAATACAGAATGCCTTTTACCCCAATGTTTGAAGGCGCTGCTTTCATTGACGCTGGGAATATTTGGAGTTTAAAAGACAGCGGTTTTGGCGACGAATTTAAATTCAACAAATTCCTGTCACAAATGGGCGTTGGAACGGGTGTAGGTTTAAGGGTGAATGTCGCCTACATTACTTTAAGACTCGATGCGGCATATAAAGTTTATGATCCCAACCAACCTGTTGGCGACCGCTGGGTTCTTGGCAACACCTGGAAACCGGTGCTCAACTTTGCTTTTGGATATCCATTTTAATGATAATTTTTATATTTTGCATATTTTTTATTAATTTAACAAAATAATTCATATTTATTTACGTTAGATAAGAAAAACTATGAAATTAACATTAAACTTGCTACTTAGCATTATTCTTTTAGCAGCGGTATCGTGCAGAACAGACGAATTGCCAACGCCAAATCTTACCGAAGATCCTTTTTTTAACCTTAATGTTGGTAATAAATGGGTTTATAAAACGTACAGAAATCCTGATTTCACAAATCCACAAAGTTCCTCCACATTCACAGGAAGAATTGATTCTGTAAGTATTGTCGGCAAAGAAAACATTCAGGGATTCACAATGGCAAAAGAGCGGACTAAGACCCATTTCCCGAATTCAAATTTAAATGGCAATGTGAGTTACAGATATTTGAGGGTAAATACAAAAGGTCACTTGGTCTCCTATCCTGCGTCGGGTAATATCGACATTTCTGAAACAGGTGGACATGTGCTCCATCCAGGCATGGATATTAATTACATATATAATAATCCCATTTTTGACCTTGGTCCCGGCTCTCCGATTATCGGAAATGTGCTTTACCAGTTGCAAAACGAATCCAATATCATTGTAGAAGGAACATCTTATACTGTTTTTCCTTATAAAGGGGTTTTTACCCCTATCAGCACTACAACTGGTCTGTTGCCTAAAACGCAGGACATTTCGTACAAAAAAGGCTTAGGTTTAGTTAAAGAAATATGTCATGCCGTATATGGAAATGATTATCTTGAAACCAGACTCGTTTCTTCAAAAATTATTTATTAGGAAAAAATTCAAAATCATTGATATTCATAAAATTGCCAGAATTAGTTTTGGCAATTTTTATTTATATTTGATATCAACCAATATCAAATTATGAATTTCTCCACAAGGTCATTTTGCATTGCGCTGCTCGGCGCTAGTATGCTGATTTTTTCGCAGGAAAGAAATCTCAGAAATATCCAGAAACTTACTTTCGGAGGCGATAATGCTGAAGCTTATTTTTCACCCGACGGAAAAAAACTTACGCTGCAGGTTACCAATCCCACGATTGGTGCACACTGTGATCAGATTTATCTTTTAGATTTAAATCAGAAGAATATTTCAACGAAAGATTTAAACCTTATATCTACAGGAACCGGCAGAACAACATGTTCTTTTTTCATGCCCGATGGAAAACATGTCATATATGCTTCCACTCATGAAGCCAACAAAAAATGTCCGGCAAAACCAAAACCGCGCACAGACGGCAAATATCTTTGGCCGATTTATGAAGAATTCGACATTTATGAAGCTGATTTAAACGGTAAAATCACGAGAAAATTTACCGATTCTCCGGGTTATGATGCGGAAGCGGTGGTTTCGCCAGACGGCAAATACATCGTTTTCACGTCAACCAGAAGCGGCGATCTCGAATTATGGCGGATGGATATTGACGGAAAAAACTTGAAACAATTGACTTTTGGATTGGGTTATGATGGAGGTGCTTTTTTCTCACATGATTCCAAAAAACTGGTATTCCGTTCATCCAGACCTAGTACCGCGGCGGAAATTAAGGAGTATAAAGACCTTTTGGCAGAAAACCTTGTAGCACCCACCAACATGGAGATTTATACCATGAATATCGACGGTAGCGGCCTCAAACAGATTACAAATCTCGGTAAAGCAAACTGGTCGCCGTATTTTCATCCCTCGGATAAGAAAATTTTATTTTCATCGAACCACCATTCCACGAGAGGTTACGATTTCCAGATTTATTCCATTGATTTAGACGGAAGTAATCTTACCCAAATCACCTATGAAAGTGAGTTCAATGCATTTCCGATGTTTTCGCACGACGGAAAAAAATTGGTATTCTCGAGTAACCGCCAGGCCGGAAAAGCCCATGAAACCAATGTTTTTATCGCCGATTGGGTAGAAACAGACCATCATGAAAATGTTTCTGAACAAAACCTTAAGAAAACAGTTTCCTATCTTGCATCTGATGAGTTAAAAGGCCGATTGACAGGAAGTGAAGGCGAGAAAAAAGCTTCAGAATTTATTTCCAAAGAATTTAAATCCCTGAAATTAAAGCCCCGCAACGGAAAAAGTTATTTTCAAGACTTCACTTACGACCTGAAACTTAATCCGCACGAGGAAAGTTCCGCCGTTCAAATTAACAGCCGTAATGTCATCGGATATCTGGACAACAAAGCATCTAAAACCATCATCATCGGCGCGCACTATGATCATTTGGGCCTTAATGAACACCACAACTCTACCCTAATGAATTCCAACGGGCAAATCCATAACGGGGCAGATGATAACGCTTCCGGAGTTTCTGCCGTACTGGAGTTGGCCAGAATGTTTTCTCAAAATAAAACAAAAGAAAAAGCAAACTATGTTTTCGCACTTTTCTCAGGTGAAGAAGATGGATTAATGGGATCAAAAAAAATCGCTGAAGAGGTAAAAGACCACTATCCGAACGTTATTTCCATGATTAATCTCGATATGATCGGTCGTCTGAACAAAGACAAAGATTTGACGGTTGGCGGTGTAGGAACTTCGCCTGTTTTTGGGGAGATGATTAAAAAATATAAACCAGCAGGATTTAATCTGGCGATTGACAGCGCTGGTGTGGGTCCGTCGGATCATACGAGTTTCTACCTGAAAGACATTCCTGTTTTATTTCTCTTTACGGGAACCCACAGCGATTACCACAAACCGACAGATGACACAGAAAGGGTTAATTTCACAGGATTGCGCAACATTACCCATTACGTTTTCAATTTAGCCAACGGATTGGCCGAGGTTGAAAACATTCCTTTTACTAAAACCAAAATCTCTCAGAGTAAAGCCATCCCGAAATATAAAGTAACGCTGGGAATAATGCCAAGCTATGCCGATTCCAAAGACGGCCTGCAGATTGACGGTGTCACCGAAAAACGCCCAGCGGATCTGGCAGGAATCAGATCCGGGGACGTTCTCATTCGTATCGGAAAATGCGATGTGAAAGAAGTGTACAGTTATATGGATTGCCTTTCGAAAGTAAATTCAGGCGACGAACTTCCGGTAACTGTCCTAAGAGATGGAAAAGAAATGACGGTGAATGTGAAGTTTTAAAATAAGTTAAATAAAAAAGGCGCTTTTCGGAGCGCCTTTATTATTGATTTTCAATGTTTATTCTTCATCAAAAAGGTTTCCAATAGTGCCTTCATCCGGAAAATCAGCGTCTTTTACATCTTCATCAATGAATGAAATGTGACCTTCGGTACTTTCAACCACATCAAAACCCGGATTTATCTCTTCCGTAGGTTCTGGAATAGTGACGTTGATGCTTTTTACTTTACTTTTCGTCAATTGATTACCATTCGCCTTGATCCCTTTCACCGCTATAAACTCATCAACAATGATGGTTTCCGGGTCTTTTTCTTTGCCTTTGTCTTTGGCGAAAATAATTTCTGCAGTAGAATTATTGGCCACGATTACCTGCTCAATAAACGATTTCGGGTGTTCTGAAGGCATGAAATTCTGGATATTCGTATTGTTTTCGAGCAGAAATCTCTTGATAAAGTAAATCTGCTTCTCCCCATCAAAGTAAATCGCGGTAATAGGCTGTTCCGGATTCCATTTTTCCAGGATCAGATAATCATCATCGAAACGGTTCATCAGGTCAAATGAAACAAGTTTAGCTTCACCCTGCGCATTGATGGTGAGTATTTTATCGTCGCCTTTGAAACTTCCGAGCAAAGTTCCGCGTGCATCGGCATTCAGCCTTCTCACAGTATCATCGAACCAGATTTTTCTCGGTGCCAGGGTTGAATGACCTTCTTCCTTCATTTCAACTTTTTTAATGGCGTATTTGGTCACCAGATTTCCTTTGGAATCCCGGCCTTTAATTGCCAGCTCCGAGAAATCGATTTCCATTTTATTTTTTCTTATTCTGGCGTTAGGTTTCAATAAAACCGTAACTACTTCGGCTTCGCCATTGGGATTTGCAGAAAAGTACAGCATTTCTGAACCTTTCTTTTCGGAGGCCAGTTTGTAATCTGTATTCCGTGTTACCCCGGTTACCGAAAATCTTTTCATGTAATAAGCGCCATCTCTGCCTTCACGGTAAATCATGTTGTAAACGGTACGCTTGTCATTTTTTTTCCACACGGCAACATGTACGATATTTTTGCCGATAAAGGTTTTTGCTTCCACTTTCACCACTTTCATGGTACCGTCTTTCTGGAAGGTGATGATATCATCAATATCTGAACAGTCGAAAAGATACTGGTCTTTCTTTAAAGATGTTCCAATGAATCCTTCTTCGAAATTGGCATAGAACTTTTCGTTGGCTACTGCAACTTTTGTCGCGTCAATAGTGTCGAAAATTCTCAGTTCTGTCCGTCGCTCCTTGCCTTTTCCGTATTTTTTCTGGATGTTGATGAAATAATCGATGGCATAAGTGATCAGGTTATTCAGATGATGTTTTACCTGTTCTATTTTGCCTTCCAGATTCAGTAAATTCTCGATGGCTTTATCTTGGTCATATCTCGAGATCCGCATAAACGGAAGTTCGGTAAGCTTAATGATATCCTCGGTCGTAACAGCCCGCAAAAGGTTTTTGGTAAAAGGTTTCAGGGCTTTGTCAACCGCTTCATACACTTCTTCTTTTGAAGATTTACCTTTAATTTCCTGGTAAATTTCGTTTTCGATAAATATTTTTTCGAGACTTGCAAAATGCCATTTTTCCTGAAGTTCATTCAGCTCAATCTCCAGTTCTTTTTTAAGGAGAGCAACCGTATGATCAGTATTTCTTCTTAAAATTTCTGAAACGGTTAAAAATTCAGGTTTATCGCCGACAATGACGCACGCATTGGGTGAAATTGGGATTTCGCAATCGGTAAATGCGTATAGTGCATCGATGGTTTTATCCGGCGAAACATCATTGTTGAGGTGAATATTGATTTCAACCGTATCCGAAGTGTTATCCTCAATTTTCTTGATTTTAATCTTCCCTTTCTCGTTGGCTTTGATGATGGAATCGATGAGATCGCCGGTATTTTTACCAAAAGGCAGTTCGGTTATGCAGAGCGTGTTTTTATCTTTCTGAATGATTCTGGCTCTTGCACGTATTTTTCCGCCTCGTTCGCCATCGTTATAATTGGAAACATCGAGCATGCCGCCGGTAAGAAAATCCGGGAAAAGTTCAAATTTCTTTCCTTTCAGATGGGCAATAGAAGCGTTGATCAGTTCATTAAAATTATGAGGCATAATTTTGGTAGAAAGTCCCACCCCAATACCTTCAACACCCGACGCAAGGAGTAACGGAAATTTTACAGGCAGATCAATTGGTTCATTGTTTCTGCCATCATAGGATTTCGCCCATTGCGTGGTTTTCGGGTTGAAAACAACTTCCAGCGCGAACGGGGTAAGCCTTGCTTCAATATATCTTGCTGCAGCGGCAGAATCTCCGGTATAGATATTTCCCCAGTTTCCCTGCGTATCGATCAGTAATTCTTTCTGGCCAATCTGCACCATCGCATCGGTAATCGAGGCATCACCATGCGGGTGATATTTCATGGTATTCCCCACAAGGTTTGCTACTTTATTGTAGCGGCCGTCTTCCAGCTCACGCATGGAGTGCATGATGCGGCGCTGTACAGGTTTGAATCCATCAAAAATTGAAGGAATTGCCCTGTCCAGAATTACGTAGGATGCGTAATCTAGAAACCAGTTTCTGTAAAGACCGGAGACTTTTTTCAGGGATTCTTCGTGGTGATTTTCTTGTTCTTCCATCAACTTATAGCTCTCTCTTATTTTCTTTGTTTTCTTTGATGACTTTGCTTAATGAGAATTTCAGGTCTTTCAGTTCCTTTTTACTCAGGTAAGATACATCGTATTTCAGGGTTATAATTTTATTTTTTTTACTTAAAATATTTATATACAGTTTCCTGAAAATCAATGCATCAATAATTTCATAACTGATGAGTTTGTATTTCGGAAACTCGTCACTTATGGCTTTCTCGTAAAATAATACGTTTCGGTTTTTAAAATTCAAAGCTTCGCCGTCACTGTCGTATTCGAAAATCTGCCGTCCTCTCAGGTAAAATATCAATCCGAAAATGCTTGGAACGATGATGAGCAAGGCAGTAGTGCCTCTTCCAAGAAAGTCAAATTTGAAAAGTTCCATAAAGAATGCACCACAGCCTAATACGAAAATAAGTAAAATCGTGGTGCTTATAAAATTATAGAAACCTGCTTTGTTGCGGTTATTGAGTCTCATCGATGTGTTACAGATTACTTAAACTTCGGCATCTTCCAGAATTTCTTTTTTATCAATATCCGGATCTTCCACCACCAGATTTTGCAGGATAAACTGCTGCCTGTCGGGCGTATTTTTTCCCATATAGAACTCCAGAAGCTGATCAATCGTCTGGTCTTTTCCTAAAACTACAGGTTCTAATCGGATGTCTTTCCCGATAAAATGTTTAAACTCATCAGGAGAAATCTCACCAAGACCTTTAAACCTGGTGATTTCGGGGTTTTTGCCAAGTTCATTTAAGGCTTTTATCCTTTCTGCTTCGGTATAGCAGTAGCGGGTTTCTTTCTTGTTTCTTACCCTGAATAAAGGGGTTTGGAGAATATAAAGATGTCCGTTTTTAATTAAATCCGGAAAAAACTGCAGGAAGAAAGTAATCATCAGCAAACGGATGTGCATGCCGTCGACATCGGCATCGGTTGCGATAATCACGTGGTTGTAGCGCAGATCTTCCAGTGAATCCTCAATATTCAGCGCAGCCTGCAGCAGGTTGAATTCTTCATTTTCGTAAACTACTCTCTTAGTCAAACCATAACAGTTCAGCGGTTTTCCTTTAAGGGAAAAAACCGCCTGGGTCTCCACATCGCGCGATTTCGTAATAGATCCTGATGCCGAATCACCTTCAGTTATGAAGATCATGGTCTCCCCTTTTCTTACGGCTTTCTGATCGTTATAATGTTCGCGGCAGTCGCGCAGTTTTTTGTTGTGAAGCGAAACCTTTTTCGCCCTTTCCCGCGCCAGTTTCTGAATTCCTGAAAGCTCTTTTCTTTCTCTTTCAGAAATAATGATTTTGCGGTGAATGGCTTCGGCAATTTCCTGATTTTGGTGGAGGAAATTATCGAGTTTATTTTTTAAGAAATTGGTAATGAAAGTTCTTACGGTTTCCTTTCCGGGCTCCATTTCGTTGGAACCGAGTTTGGTCTTTGTCTGGGACTCGAAAACAGGTTCTATGACTTTAATCGCAACCGCCGCGATAATGGATTTACGGATGTCTGCCGCCTCGAAATTTTTATTGAAATATTCGCGGATGGTCTTTACATAAGCTTCACGAAAGGCATTCAAGTGCGTACCACCCTGCGTGGTATTCTGTCCGTTTACGAAAGAAAAATAGGTCTCCGACTGCGACTTATCCGAATGGGTAATCGCCACTTCAATGTCTTCGTCTTTCAAATGAACGATCGGGTAAAGAATTTCGCCTTCAATTTCTTCCTGCAAAAGATCCTTCAGTCCGTTTTCGGAAAAATAGGTTTCGCCGTTGAAGATTATTTTCAATCCGGGATTCAGGTAACAGTAATTTTTGAGCATCTTCTCGATATACTCTTTCCTGAATTTAAAATGCGTGAAGATTGTGGCGTCGGGAATAAAGGTAATTTCGGTTCCGTTTCTTTCCGAGGTTTCAATTTCGGCATTATCGCTCGTGATAATTCCTTTTGAAAACTCCGCTACTTTCACTTTGCCTTCCCTTACCGATTTTACCCGGAAATATTCTGAAAGTGCGTTCACCGCTTTGGTTCCGACACCGTTAAGACCTACTGATTTTTTAAAAGCTTTGGAGTCGTATTTACCTCCGGTATTCATTTTAGAAACGGCGTCCACGACTTTTCCCAAAGGGATTCCACGCCCATAATCGCGGATCGTGGCTTTGCCTTCGTCAATTTTAATTTCAATTCTCTTTCCGGCTTTCATTACGAATTCATCGATGGAGTTATCGATGATTTCCTTGAGTAAAATATAAATCCCGTCGTCTGCAGAAGACCCGTCGCCAAGCTTGCCGATGTACATACCGGGACGAATCCTGATATGCTCCTGCCAATCGAGGGTTCTGATGTTATCTTCGGAATAGTTTACAGTGTTGATTTCGCTCATGGTTTTTCGCAGAATGCTTTTAAAAATTCAGTTACTCACAAAAATAGCGAAACTAAGTTTATATTTAAAATTTTGTGGAAAATTATTTTAAACAACCGTACCTGAAATAATTTCAATCTGCCATTTACCATTTTTAAATTCCACAGCCATATCATAAGTTGAACTACTTCCCCACTTCATAATGTAGAATTTTTCTGGATTTTTAGGATCCTTTCTTAGTTTGGAAAGTCCTCCATGAACAACATCTGTCACTCGTAAGTAATACGGTAATTTATTTTCGTTTTCTGCAACAATAAAAGTTCTTAATTCTGGATTTATCATCTGGAAATATTCACAATCATTACCATAAACATCAAAAAGATAATTCATCTTTTTAAAATCCTGCCCTTCCACTGCTGCATATTTCGGAACTAATTCTTCAAATAACATTGTAAATTTATTCTTGCCGGATTTATGAAGCGGGTTCAAATCATTGAAATCATTAATGCCATCGGAATCTGTATCTCCTTTTTCAGGATTTAATCCAAATGACTCCTCAAAAATATCATTATAGCCATCATGAACAGAGTCTTTTTCCAAATCGGAAAGTTTTATTCGGAATAACTTCCCATCTTCTATTGCAGAATAGTCGTCATAACCAGGAAGTCCCGCAACTTTTACAATCCTCACGAAACTTCCCTGCAATTGCAATTCACCATCTTTAATAATAGGCTGCGTTTGAATTTTATTGAAATAATAATGACTAAAACTCAGCCCTAAAAAATAAGCTTTCGCGGTAGTTCCATCTATTTTTGTGAGCCAAAATCCTAAATTATTTTGAGCAAAAGCGTACTCGGCTTTTCCAACAGATTGTTTAGCAAAGTAAGCAAACTGCTCATTAAAAGCTGAATCGAATTTCGCGTACAATTTTTTATGTGCTTCATATTTCTTCAATACTTCTTTTTCATTTTTAAAATCATAATAATTTGCTTCTGTACTATCAGTTTTAAAACTTCTGAAATCTTTGAGTTGCGAAACCGAAAGATTTTTCGGCTTATTTTTCAGAATTTCTTCCACGGTAAAGGGAACTTCTTCCTTATAATCATAATGTCTTTCCTTGGTTGTAAAACAATTATCTTCTAATGAATTTTTACAAGAAAACAAGAATATGCAAAGTACAAAAAACAAAAAACTATATCTTTTCATAATATTTTAGACAAAAAAAATCTCCATTAAATATAGCGATTTTTCACCAAGCATCTTATGAAAAACAGGTCTGCTTAACCATTCTATGTTTAATCATGTATTTTAGTGGATTGCAAGGATTCCGAAATTTCCAGGGCATTTTCTGCTTTTTCCTTTTTGCTGAGGCTTCTTTCAATTTTAAAAATTTTAAAGAGAATTCCAGGCAGAGAAAGCATCACCGGACCAAAAACAAGTCCCATCACTCCGAAAATTTTCAATCCCAACACCACTCCGAAAACAGTAATCAAGGGATGAATATCTGCCATCTTTTTCAGAAGGGTAAAACGCAGGATATTATCGATACCGCCAACTAAAACCAGACAGTAAAGCGTAAGAAACAAACCGCCGCTCACATCACCACTGGCAATCTGGTACACGCATACGGGGATATAGATAAACATCGTTCCCAAAACAGGAACAATAGAGGCTGCACCGGTAAGTAGTCCCCAGAAAATTGCATTTTGGATGCCAAAAATGGAGTATCCGATCATCGCAATCACTCCCTGCGCGAACCCTAAAATAGGAATTCCGTAGGCATTCGATGTAATAAGTGCCGCATTTTCACGCATGAAAAACTTTTTACTTTCCTTAGAAATCGGCAGCAGTTCTTTAAAACGCGCTTCCATCGTTCTTGCGTTGATGAGCATGAAGTATAGAATGAAAAGCGCAGTGAAAATGTTGGCAAAAGTTTGGCCCACCCACTGCACCGTAGAAGGAATGTACGAGATCACCTTGTTTACCAGCTGCAGCACTTTGTCGTCTGAAAATGTAAGATCAAAACGTTTGAGGAATTCATTATTTTCAATCAGCACCCGGATTGAATTAAATTTATCCAGAATGGCTTCGCGATCACTGAGAAATTCATTGATTTTTGGAATCAGAATCTCCAGAATGATCCAGAGCGGGATGGCAAAAGTGATGATGATTAAAAATATAATAAGGATTATTGATAGATTCTTGTTCCGTTTTTTCTCCTCAACCAGTTTCAGATAAAACTTTCGGGTCAGCACATAAAGCGTGATAGAACCAAGCAAACCTGACAGGAAGTATTTCAGCTCAACTAAAATAATGAGAACTAACAAAAGTGCAAGGAACAAAATGGCTTTCTGAACATTGATTTTCTCAAACAGTTTTAGCATACTTCCGGATTTTAGCTCAAATTTAACAAAAACATTGTACAATGATGATAACGAAGGTTTAAACCATTATTTTTTCCGAATAAACAGAACTTTGTAAAATTCGTGCGCGGCAAGTGGCAGCAGCCCGAGTACCGCAGCCATGATCCAACCTTTCTGATCAAGCATATGAAGTTTAAATGCATCCCGCAATATGGGTACAAAAAGTACCAGAACCTGAAGCAGAATCCCAAGAACAATAGCCCCAATCAGGTATTTATTGCTAAAGAGACCCACTTCGAAGATGCTTTTTTTCATATTTCTCAGGCCCAGAGAATAGAAAAGCTGGGCAAACACCAATACCATGAACGCCAAAGTACGCGCATTTTTAACTACTTCTTCCGGAACATTTTTGTCAGAAGGCGAATATCCCATTTCGTAATATCCGTACCAAAACGCGAAAAAGCAGATTAAACCTATGAAAAGGCCCCCTAAAACAGCCTGCAGCCCTGCGCCGTTGGAGAGGAAATTTTCTTTTGGATTGCGGGGTTTTTCATTCATCACATCAGGGTCGCCATTATCCATTCCCAGTGCGATGGCCGGTAGCGAATCGGTGATTAAATTAATCCATAAAAGTTGCGTTGCAATAAGTGGCGATGCCCAACCAATGAGCAGTGCGATAACCATCAGCACCACTTCGCCGAGGTTACAGGTCAGTAAAAAAATAACCGACTTTTTGATGTTGCTGTAGATATTTCTGCCTTGCTCTATAGCTTTTACAATGGTGGAGAAGTTATCATCCGTAAGAATCATATCAGCCGCGCCTTTGGCCACATCGGTGCCAGTAATTCCCATCGCTACCCCAATGTCTGCTGCATTTAAGGATGGCGCGTCATTTACACCATCACCAGTCATGGAAACGATATTGCCGTTGGCTTTCATGGCCCGTACAATTTTTACTTTATGTTCCGGCGACACCCGGGCATACACCAGATACTGATCTACATTTCTCCTTAAATCTTCATCGCTAAATTCATCGAGTTCGGGGCCGGTAATGACCTGATCGATATTCTGCGCAATGGCCAGATCTTTAGCGATGGCAAACGCTGTGTTTTTGTGGTCACCCGTAATCATCACCGTCCTGATTCCGGCGTTTTTGGCAAGCGCGATCGAAGGCTTCACTTCGTCTCTGGCCGGATCCATCATCCCTACAAGCCCAAGCAGTACAAGATCCTGCTCCATTTCTTCGGGTTGTGTTTCCTTTGTTGCAGGCTTGTACGCAAGCGCCAATGTTCGTAATGCGTTATCCGACATTTTGCTTGCCGCATTGCTGAACTGTTCAAAATCAATATCTGAAATATCGCGCATTTCGCCATCACTAAAAATTTTGGTACAGACTTTCTTGAGACTTCCCAAAGCGCCCTTCGTAAAAACTTTATAATCTCCGTCTTCTTCCTTTACCAGAACCGACATCATTTTCCGGTCGCTGTCGAAGGCTTTCTCATTAATTCTTCTGGTATTTTTGCTTAAATCTTTCCTGTCGATCTCCATCGTATCACCCAGAACCAGCAGCGCAACTTCCGTAGGATCTCCGGTTGAATCACCGTTTTCCAGCGTCGCGTCGGAGCAAAGAATCATTCCCTTGGCAAGCATTTTTGCGGAGTTGGAAATTTTTTCCTGCTGATCATCATCCAAATCAATAAGACCGTCTGAAGTAAAAAGTTGGGTAACCGTCATTTTATTCATGGTTAAAGTGCCTGTTTTATCGGAACAGATCACGTTGACAGAACCCAGCGTTTCAACTGCGGGCAGCCGCCGGACAATGGCATTTTTCTTCGACATAGAAGTGACACCAATCGAAAGCACCACTGCCACGATCGCAGCCAAACCTTCCGGAATCGAGGCAACAGCCAGAGACACTGCGGTAAGAAACATTTCGGCCAGGTCCCTGCCCTGAAACCACGAAAGCACAAAAATAAAGACACAGATACCCACAGTTATTTTGCCCAGCATTTTTCCCAAATCGTTCAGACGTTTCTCCAGCGGGGTCTTGGTAGTTTCTTCGTTATCAATCAGGTGGGCAATTTTACCAAGCTCGGTTTTCATTCCGGTTTCTACAACCACGCCGGTTCCTCTTCCGTAAGTTACCACCGAAGTCATAAAGGCCTGATTTTCCCTATCCCCAATCGGGGTATTGGGATCTTCATAAACATCTTCCGCCTTTTTATGCTCAGGAACCGATTCTCCGGTCAGCGCCGACTCTTCGGTCTGTAGATTAGCCGTTTCAATAAGGCGGAGATCAGCGGGAATAATTCTCCCGGCTTCCAGAATTACGATGTCGCCGGGAACAAGTTCAGAACTGTCGATTTCTTTGGTATGGGAATCCCTTTTCACTAATGCTTTCGGGGAAGAGAGTTCCATCAGGGCTTCAATGGCTTTTCCGGCTTTTAATTCCTGATAGACCCCAATACTGGCATTGATGAGAATTACTAAAACTATAATCGCGGCATCCACATATTCACCCATTAGAAAGGTGATGATTACCGCAGCAAAAAGTACATAAATCAGCCAGTCATTAAGCTGAGAAATAAAGATCTGAAGAACCGTTTTTTTCTTTTTTGCTTCCAGCCGGTTGGGTCCAAACTGTTTCAGCCTTTTGACGGCTTCTTCGGAAGTAAGCCCCGTTTCGGGATTTACGTTAAGCGCTTTTAGTGTGTCTTCGATGGATTTAGTAAACCACATATTTTTACTTTTGGAGAACATTGTAGAATTCTGCTTCTTAGAACGACTCAGTAATATTCTTTGCTGAAGAATTCAGTATTACCGATGCTCTAACAATACAATCAAAGATACGCAATAAAAAAAGCAGATTTTATGAAATCTGCTTTTAATATCTAAAAATCTTTAATTATACATTGAATCGGAAATGCATTACATCACCGTCTTTTACAATGTATTCTTTGCCTTCTACCCTCATTTTTCCAGCTTCCTTTACTTTAGCTTCGGATCCATAAGTTACAAAATCATCATAACCGATAACTTCTGCACGGATGAATCCTTTTTCGAAGTCGGTATGAATCACGCCTGCGGCCTGAGGCGCCGTCCAGCCCTGACCAATCGTCCAGGCACGTACTTCTTTTACGCCGGCGGTGAAATAGGTTTGTAGTTTAAGTAAATCGTAAGCTTTTCTAACGAGTTTGTTAACACCGGGTTCATCCAAACCAAGTTCTTCCAAGAACATCTGTCTTTCTTCAAAAGTTTCAAGTTCGTTGATGTCAGCTTCAATCTGAGCGGCTAAAACTACCACTTCAGCATTTTCTTTTGCTGCCATTTCTTCGATCTTCGCAATCCATTCGTTGCCGTTTTTAATGGAATTTTCATCCACATTACAAACATAAAGCACAGGTTTGTTGGTCAGCAGCTGAATTTCAGAAATCACAGACTTTGCAAAATCATCCATCGGGAATTCTCTGGCATTCTTACCGTCTTCTACAAATTTCTGAAGATCAACCAGTGTTTCATAGGTCAACACATCTTCTTTCTTTCCGGATTTTATGAATTTCTTCGCTTTTTCTGCGGCTTTACCAATCGCCTCCATATCTTTTAACTGAAGTTCAATATCGATGATTTCTTTATCACGAAGCGGATCTACAGAACCTTCCACGTGAATAATATTGCCGTTTTCGAAACATCTTAATACATGGATAATAGCTTCGCATTCGCGGATATTGGCCAGGAACTGGTTCCCTAAACCTTCACCTTTACTTGCACCTTTCACCAGCCCGGCGATATCTACAATTTCTACCACCGCGGGCAAAACTCTTTCCGGATTCACGAGTTTTTCGAGTTCGAACAAACGGTGATCGGGCACGGAAACCGTTCCCAGGTTTGGTTCAATCGTACAGAAAGGATAGTTGGCAGACTGCGCTTTGGCGTTGCTCAGGCAGTTAAAAAGGGTTGATTTACCTACATTGGGCAAACCTACAATTCCACATTTCATAAATTTTTGCTTTTAGCAAGACACTTTTGGCGTGTTGCAGTTTAAATTAAGGTGTGCAAAGATAAGGTTTTTACACAAATTCTCAATAATATATATTAAAGTCACATCGGGGATAACTTCTAATTTTTATAACTGATAATCAGATACTTAAAATAAATTTTACGTTATCACTACAAAAATAGTTGTAAGAACAGATTTAATTCCTACATTTGTATCACTAAATAAATAGTGATATGCAGATTGCTCAATTAACAAAAGCTGAAGAACAAGTAATGCAGTACCTCTGGGAGATCGAAAAAGGCTTTCTTAAAGACATCCTTGAGCTTTTTCCCGAACCCAAACCGCACACCAATACCGTTTCTACCATATTAAAAGTGCTGAAGGAAAAAGATTTTGTAGATTATGAAGTTCATGGTCGCCAGCACCAATATTTCCCTTTAATTTCAAAAGAGAGATACAGTGGGAAATCAATGAAAAGCCTGGTGAAGAATTATTTCGAGGGCTCTTACAAAAACGCAGTTTCATTTCTGGTCGAAAAGAACGAAATGAGTGTGAAAGATCTGGAAATGCTCCTCAACGAACTCAAAAAATAAAAGGCATGCAACTCTTTTTTCTTTATCTGGCAAAAGTTATCTTAACATCGGGTGTAATGTTTTGCTACTACCGGTTGTTTCTTAAAGACAGGACTTTTCATCATTACAACCGTTTTTATCTGCTTGCTGTTTTGGTCATCAGTCTGCTGCTGCCGCTTCTGAAAGTAGATTATTTTACAGTTGAAGTAAACAGCGGTATTTATATGTTGCTTAATAAATTAAATAACATTAACGAATCAAAAAATTTAAGCCATGATCACTTTTATTATCAGTTTACTGCTCTCGGTTTTGGAGTGGCTGCTCTCTTTTTCCTGACCAGACTTTTCTACGGAATCTTTAAAATAGAACTGCTGAAACGCAGATACACCAGAGAAAAAATCGGGGACATTAATTTTTACCAGACCACTCTGCACGAGGCTCCTTTTTCATTCTTCAGAAATCTGTTCTGGAAGAATTCCATTCCCCTGCACTCAGATTTGGGAAAGCAAATCCTTAAGCACGAAATGGTACATATCGAACAGAAACATTCTTGGGATAAAATCTTTATTGAAATTCTTACGTCCATCTTTTGGTTCAACCCGTTTTTTTATCTAATTAAAAAAGAAATAAGTTTAATACACGAATATCTGGCCGATAAAAAGGCTATTAAAACCTCGGACACGAGAGCATTTGCGCAGATGCTTTTGGCAAGTCAGTTTTCCGGAAACCACTTACCTGCCGCGAGTCCGTTCCTAAGTTCTAACCTCAAAAAAAGAATCACAATGCTCACAAAATCAAAAACCAGATTCAGCTATGCGCGGCGTTTATTCGCATTGCCCATTCTCTTCATCATTGCCTTTGCCTACCTTGTTAACGCAAAAAACAGAGAAATAAAAGAAACCAACCTCGAAATCGAAAAGTACATCACCGCGGTACAGAACGATACCTTAATCACAAAACCTGATGCTCCTGATGCTCCTGTTGCACCACCTAGTCCAGAGGTTCCGCCTGCAGTAGAAAAAG
Organism: Kaistella yananensis; assembly: GCF_026107505.2. NCBI lineage: Bacteria > Pseudomonadati > Bacteroidota > Flavobacteriia > Flavobacteriales > Weeksellaceae > Kaistella > Kaistella yananensis. Next base: position 457,907 of record NZ_JAPCHZ010000004.1, read on the forward strand.
AAATCAAGCTGAAAACTGAAGAACTTAAACCGCTGAATGATGCCCTGATGAAAAACAATGAAGAGGCAAAAAAAATCAGCAAAGAAATGAGCCTTACAGGCAGAAAACTCGAGAAATTGGCTAAGAAAAATGACTTCGACAGTCCTAAATTCAAGAAACTTGAAAAAGAAATGAGCCTGCTCAGCGGAAAAATGGATCAACTTTTCAATTCTGAAGATTTTAAAATCAACATGAAAAAGCTTGAACTGAAACAGTTAGAAATGGATAAACTCTATGCCCAGCTCGAGTTCTATAATTCCGACGACTTTAAATTAAAAATTAAAGAATTTGAAAACCATGCGAAGGAAGCCGAGCGCAAAGCAATAGAAATGGAAAAGAAAGTAAATTCACCTGAGTTCAAAAAGCAGATTGAAGAAGCCGAAAAACGCGCCAGAGAAGTTGAAAAACAGGTTAATTCACAAGAATTCCAGCAACGGTTAAAAGCAGCGGAAATTGCAGCAGAAAAAGCCGCCAAAGCTTCAGTATCAGCAAACCTGCTCAGAAATGACGATGCCGACGTGAAAATTTATATCGATGGAAAACCTGTTACGAAAGAAGAAATGAACACCCTGTCCCCCAACCGCATTGAAAGAATGAATGTTTATAAGAAAGGATACAACGGCAGCAAAGCCAACGAAATTCATATAACAACCAAAAAATAACGCCAACAATTACCAACGCTAAAGCCTCAGAACTTTAGCGTTTATTTTTATACTGGCTTTAAAGATGTGATAATTTTCATGTACCGTTGGCTTAATATTTTCCTTAACTTTAATCTATCAAAATTCCTAAAATTTAAAGTCATGGAAAACCACAACCTAACGCACGAATTTCCTGAATACACAGACAAAATCAATGTCCTGAAGCTGAATGACGAAATTTTCAGAAAAATGTATGTGAATTACGAGGAGGTAAACGCGCTCATTCAGCATTACGAAGAAGGTGAACAGAATCACACTACCGACGATCACTTAACCGATTTACGCAAAAAAAGAGTTCATTTAAAAGATGATCTTTATTCATACTTAAGGCAGAACTAGATTTACATATCAATCTGTTCCCAAAGCGGCCGATGAAGCCGCTTTTTGCATGCACTGACGCGGCGGAATTCTCATTTAATCAAAACAGATACTCCGATAACCACACCCACTTCTGAGAACTCAATTAAACTTTCCTTAATTTTCTCTATTAATTTCTGTTAATTCTATATCACTTTGCAAATTATCCGGTAAAAAAGATTACTTTTGCACCGTCAAAAAACGATTATGCAAAACATTAGAAATATCGCAATCATTGCGCACGTTGACCACGGAAAGACTACACTGGTCGACAAAATCATTCACGCCACCAGTGTATTCCGCGAAAATCAGGAATCCGGTGATCTTATCATGGACAATAATGACCTTGAAAGAGAGCGTGGAATTACCATCCTTTCAAAAAACATTTCGGTAACTTATAAAGACACCAAAATTAATGTAATCGATACGCCTGGTCACGCCGATTTCGGTGGTGAGGTGGAAAGAGTACTGAAAATGGCTGATGGGGTTCTGCTTTTGGTAGACGCCTTCGAAGGGCCGATGCCGCAGACGCGTTTCGTGCTTCAGAAAGCTTTGGAATTAGGCCTTAGACCGGTTGTGGTAATTAACAAAGTTGATAAACCAAACTGCCGTCCGGACGAAGTTCACGATCAGGTTTTCGATCTGTTCTTCAACCTTAACGCTACTGAAGAGCAGCTTGATTTCCCTACCTTCTACGGTTCGTCAAAACAGGGCTGGTTCAATTCATCATTAGAACAGACTGATAATATTTTCCCACTATTAGATGGTATTTTGGAACACGTTCCAGCTCCTGATGCGAAGGAAGGTCCGCTGAGAATGCAGATCACTTCCCTTGATTTCTCTTCTTTCTTAGGAAGAATCGCGATCGGTAAAATCACCCAGGGTTCTGTAAAAGAGTCTGAATGGATTGGTTTGGCACAGGAAGACGGCAACATCATCAAAGGAAAAGTAAAGGAATTATACGTTTTCGAAGGTCTTGGCAAAAAGAAAGTTCAGGAAGTAAAAGCAGGTGATATCTGTGCGATTGTAGGTTTCGATAAATTCCAGATTGGGGATTCATTCGTAGATCTTGAAAATCCAGATCCGTTGCCACGTACAGCAATCGATGAGCCTACTTTGAACATGACATTCTCCATCAACAACTCTCCTTTCTTCGGAAAAGACGGTAAATATGTAACTTCAAATCACCTGAAAGAAAGGTTGATGAAAGAATTGGAGAAAAACTTAGCATTAAGGGTTGAGCCAACCGAAGATGCCAACACGTTCCTTGTATTCGGACGTGGGATTCTTCACCTTTCTGTTTTGATCGAAACCATGAGAAGAGAAGGCTATGAAATGACCATCGGGCAGCCGCAGGTAATCCTTAGAGAAATCGACGGGGTAAAATGTGAGCCTTATGAATCTATGGTAGTTGACGTACCTGAAGAATATGCTTCACGAGTAATCGACCTTGCAACGCAGCGTAAAGGTGACCTTCACATCATGGAAACCAAAGGAGAAATGCAGCACATGGAATTCGAAATCCCTTCAAGAGGATTAATCGGTCTGCGTTCTCAAATGCTTACCGCAACTGCGGGTGAAGCTATTATGGCGCACCGTTTCGTAGATTACAAGCCTTTCAAAGGAGCGATACCGGGAAGACTGGTAGGCGTATTGGTAAGTAAAGGTCAGGGACCGGCTACTGAATATTCCATCGCAAAACTTCAGGACAGAGGTAAATTCTTTGTTGATCCGGGCGAGGAAATCTACGAAGGTATGATCGTGGGCGAACAGAACAAACCTGGAGATTTGGTGGTAAACATCGTTGAGGCAAAACAACTGAATAACATGCGTGCATCAGGGAAGGATAAAGACGGCAGCGTCGCTCCGAAAATCTTATTCTCTCTTGAAGAATGTATGGAATACATCCAAGGCGACGAAGCTATCGAGGTAACTCCGAACTTCATCAGAATGCGTAAAAAAGTTCTTTCTGAAAACGAAAGAAAACGCATCGAAAGAGTCGCAAAAGGATAACTGATTCTGAATCATATACAGCGCTGTTAGAGCTTGGAGCTCTAACAGCGCTTTTTAATTAAGCCCCGTCTGTCGGGGCTTTTTCTATAATATAAAAAAATAACCACCAACCGGTTTAGAGTGAAAACACGGTTGGGGAATTAAGGTTTTTTTATATTCCCGCAACCTGGGACCGGAGACTCCTTACCCTTTACTTTGACATTCCTTTGACATTCCTTTGACATTCCTTAGACATTCCTTTAGAACTAAAGAGAATTGGAAATAGTGGTCCAATATTTGATACCTCATTTTTCACCAACACTAAAAAATAAAGATATGAAAGCAGCAGTTTTTCACAGTCCGGGTAAGATTACCTGCGACACTGTAGACGATCCCAAACTCAAAGCACCCACCGACATTATCCTGAAAGTCACCTCTACCGCCATCTGCGGGAGCGACCTTCACATGTATTCCGGCGGCATACCGCAACCCAGACCCATGGTCATGGGCCACGAATTCATGGGCGTTGTAGAGGAAATCGGAGCTGAGGTTAGAAATTTAAAAGTAGGCGATCGCGTGGTTGTGCCCTTCCCTGTCGCCTGCGGCAGCTGTTATTTCTGTAATCATGATCTGCCCGGCGCATGTGAGCACAGCAACGAAGAAAATTATGGGCCCGAAGGTGGCATCATGACCGAAAAAGGAGGCGGAATGTTTGGCTATACCGATCTATATGGCGGTTACGATGGCGGCCAGGCTCAATATGTCCGTGTTCCCTATGGCGATTTTGGCCCCCGCGTGGTTCCGCATCATTTAAGCGATGAGCAGGCCCTCTTCCTTACCGATATCTTTCCTACCGGATATACCGGCGTGATGTGGGCGGATCTTAAAGGGGGTGAGTCCGTGGCCATCTTTGGAGCCGGTCCTGTAGGAAGCATGGCCGCAAAAAGTGCCATCCTGAAGAATGCCGGGAAAGTCATCGTCATCGACACCCTGCAGTACCGGCTGGATCAGATTAAAAAAATAACCGGCTGCGAAACCATTTTATGGAATGACGCCAAAGACGTCGTGGAGCAGATCCGAAGTCTCACAGAAGGCCGTGGTGCCGATGTGTGTATTGACGCGGTAGGTTTCGAACCGGAACGGAATATTATCGATAAGGCCAAAGCCGTCGTGCATTTTGAAAAAGGATCAATCAAAGTCGTGGAAGCTTGCCTAAGCGCTGTAAGAAGAGGCGGCAAGGTTTCCATTATGGGCGTTTATCCTTACAATTACGATAATTTCAAACTGGGACAGATATTCGACAAAGGACTCAGAATCCAGGCCGGACAGTCACCCGTTCATGCTATCATTGATGAACTACTGGGCTACGTCGCTTCAGGCAAGGTAGTTCTTGATGACATCATCACCCACCGCCTATCACTGGATGAAGTGGCAAAAGGCTATGAACTCTTCGATAAAAAAGAAGACGGCTGCGTAAAGGTGGTCCTGGATCCCTGGAAATAGCGCATGGCTTTACTTTAGAAAATCCTAATCAAATAACGTAATGATCCGGCAATGAGGAAGCGGGCTGTAAGGCCCGCTTCTTTATTGGTTAGTATGCACATGAAACAGATTCATGCTCTTAACAATCAGCCGGAAAAATATTCAAATTGTATGTGGTGATCATCCAGCAACTCGGTAAATAGATCAAAGGCAGTCATTTGCGCGGCCGGTAATTCCTCATAGGTTACATTCAAAGATTCACAGAGTTTGCCGACCTCCGAAACAGTTGCACACCTTTCGTACTCGAAATCGGGTCCCAGATCCTGCAAGTCCATTCTTACCTCAGCCGGACTGATGGTGAGCCAAATAACGCGTCCAAAATGGTCGGAGTAGATTTGCATGACTGGTAATGCTTAGGTTTTTATTTTTTTTTATTTTTTTGAAGTGTGGAGGGCTTTGTAAATTAATGGTCATAGTCCGGATGTTGTAAGCTCCGCATTTTGTTAATATTATGTTAGCTGCAGTGTTATTGTCCATTGTTAAACTCAATAAGGTCTTTGTGAATAAAGTTTATGAAATTTATTGAACTTGAAATGTAAGGTTCAATATTGGCTTCTAAAATTTTCCCCATAATTTCATAATATTGTTCAAAAGGACTATCGCTTCCTGTTTTCATATGAATAGTTTCTTTTCTTAGATTGTAAGCTTCAAAAATTAAATTTTTATCATTTACAATTTGGTTAAAATCGAAATTTTGAAAAATATCAGGAAGCATATTTGATATTTTTTCTTTAAACGATAATGAACTTTCTATTTTACTTTTATTTAAGCTGACCTCTCTATCTTTAATTGTCCTTTTGAATGTATAATTATTCGGAATTTTTTGATTAATAAATATTTCCAAGCAATTGATTAATGAATTGATTGAAGCAATTTTATTACTTAAATAAGTATTAAATGTTTGTGAAGTGTAGTTATCATCAAGTTCAAAAAAATAAGTTTTTTCTCCAATTTTATCTGCTGCTTCTTTAAATTTTGCGATAATTAAATTTGAGGAATTATAATTATCAATAGATGTATTAAGCAATAAAAATACCGGATTTGGAACACTCGAAACAAATTTTTCACCATTTAAATCAAGTCCTTTTAGTTTTAATATTTTCTGAATATTATTTTCATCTTTAAATATCATTATTAATTCATTTGAAAGTTCGTTTTCCTTTTTTTCAAATGACTCATGTTTAACCTCAGTTCCATCAGCATATGTTGTCTTGCCTTCAAATATTGGAAAAAAGTCGGGTTTTACTTTAATGCGTTTCATAAAATATTGCAGCCAACGTTTTTCGGCTTGGCGATGTGGCGGATTTTTAGCACAAAAGCTCAATAGAATTTCTGCCGTTGAACCTTGCACAAATGCTCAATCGAAGCACTTCAGCCGCCATATTGCCAAACCGATGTTAGCGGTTCGTTGTTTTTTCTATTGTCCAATTCCTATCAATTTACTTCTTCGTTCTAATAAAATTATATCTCTCCAAATACCGTTCATTTGTCCAATTCGTTCTCTGTGTCCAATTTTCCTAAACCCAAGTGCTTCGTGAATTTTCAAACTTGCAATATTTTCAGGAAAAATTCCAGCCTGTAATGTCCAAAGTTTTTCGTTTTCACTTTCAATAATTAATTTTTCAAGAAGTTTATGTCCAATTTTATGTCCACGATTTTTGTCTGCCACATATACGCTTACTTCTGCAACACCAGCATAAACACACCGTCCGGAAACAGGTGTCAATGCAGCCCAACCAGCAACTTCATTATCTTTAATTGCAACAATTCTACAATTCTTCAAATGTCCGTTATCCCAGTCTGTGTATGTTGGTATTTCTTGTTGGAATGTTGCATTTCCAGTTTCAATACCTTGTCTGTAAATTTCAGAAACGTTTTTCCAGTCGTCTGCTGTCATAGGTCTAAAAATTATTTCCATTGTTGTCAATTTATATTTGATTACTATTCGTGAGTGTCGCTCTACAATGACCGCTAACTCTCAAATATCCGAATATATTTCCAATCTCCCAACATAAATTGCGTGCTAAAACGTGATTATCCCATAACAGAAAGCACAACCCAAATTTACCAATCATTTCCTTTATCCCAATACGGTAACCCTTAAAACCACATTCCGTGAAAACACCCACAAAAAAACCTGAAATTTGAGGTTGCGCAACGGTTACCCATGTTAGGGGTTAGGCTTTTATTCTATGTTTTGATTTTTCTGTTTTTCAAGATTATAATTGATACTATATATACTATGATAATTGCTATTGGAATTACTACAAATCTGTCTGAAGGAAACAAATACCAAAGAATTAAAACTAAAATTGTCCTTACAATAGAATGAAATAGACCCACCCAATGGTCAATAATCCAAGTCAAAGGAACCCACATTAATCCCGTCAAAATCCCAACGGTTAATGGAAGAGAAGTGTAATCTACTATGAAAAAAGGTATTGCGATTGAATAGACTAAAATAGCTTGAGTCACTGTAAGAAAAAATAAATTATCAAATGTATTTTTAGGCTTACGTTTATCAAGATAGTCTTCACCTGTCAACTTTGAAACTGCCATAGATAAATAAACTATTGAACCGGTTGCTATAAACAAAACCCAAACAGTAATATTGTCAGGAAAAAAAATCCCTGAAATAGCTACGATCAACCACGCAATTAATCCTGCAATCGGAGAAGCTAAAAGTTTTTTGCTTTTAAATTCTTCTTTTTGTTCTTCAAGAGTTCTATGATTTCCTGTCATTTTCTATAGGTTAATTTCGTTCGGCGATTTATTATATGCTGACCGCTAACGGTTCGGGTATTGCCGAAGGCGGGGATTTTAGCACAAAAGTTGAACCGAAGAACTACAGTTGAACTTTGCAGTTTCGCCCCACTATTGCAAAACCGATTTTAGAAGCAGTTTCTTTATTTCATTTTAAAATATTCCAATGCTTCTGGTCCTTTTAGCATCGTCATTCCAAGTCCAATAAGTCCACCAATAACTAAGAAAATTATGTATCCTAAAATGGCCAAAACGATAACTATCCATTTATTTTTAATGACTACTGATTCATTTTTGAATAAAATCAAAAACAAAATTATACTAGGTAAAAACAATACAATTAGAGGAATAATAAAAACTTTCATAAATTCTAGCTAAAGCTTCTTATTGATAAAAATATTTGCTAACATAAAAAAACCTTCAAGGTTTCCAAAACCTTGAAGGTTTAATCTAGACAATAACCCTATCAAAGATTTCTTTGTTTAACAAAAAATTTGACAAAGTGAATGATATTATTTTCCCAACAAAAATCCTTTCAATTCTTCATATTGAGGATTAATTTCTGTGGTAAATTTCTCTTGCGTCATCAATTCTTCTAATGATTTTGGGATTTCCACTGATTTTCCAGTTGCTTGTTCTACAGAATCTGGAAATTTTACAGGATGTGCCGTTTCTAAGAAAAATCCTTTTCCGTCGTTTTTTGTCAAATATTTTTCTAAAGCTACAAATGCTACTGCGCCGTGAGGATCTAGAACATAACCATAATCTTTTTCTACTCTTTTGATGGTCTTAATCGTTTCTTCATCATCAATTGTATAACCCGAAAGTTTGTTTTTAACTTGATTAAATTCTTTGTCAAATAATTCTAAAATTCGCACAAAATTACTTGGATCTCCCACATCCATTGCGTTGGAAATGGTAGCAACGGTTTCTTTAGGTTGAAGAATTTCTGTTCTCAAATATTCAGGAACCACATCATTTACATTACAAGCGGCAATAAAATGTTCCACAGGTAAACCACGATAATGCGCCAAAATTCCAGCACAAATATTCCCAAAATTACCACTCGGAACACAGATTACAGGATTTTCCGAATTGTTTTTCAACCATTGTTTCAACGCCAAAACATAATAAATTTGTTGAGGCAACCAACGAGCTACATTAATAGAATTTGCCGAAGTCAAAAGTAATTTTTCATTTAAACTTTCATCAGAAAATGCTTGTTTTACAAGAGCTTGACAATCATCAAAACTTCCATTTACTTCCAAAGCATGAATATTTTTTCCAAGAGCCGTCAATTGCTTTTCCTGAACCGGACTTACACGATTTTTTGGATATAAAATCACCACTTCTATTCCTTCCACATCATAAAATCCGTTAGCTACAGCACCACCAGTATCGCCAGAAGTAGCCACCAAAACCGTAACTTTTCGGGTTTCATTTTTTAGAAAATAACCCAAACAACGGCTCATAAATCTTGCACCAACATCCTTAAAAGCCAAAGTCGGCCCGTGAAAAAGTTCTAAAACCGAAATATTTTCTGTTACTTTCTTCAAAGGAATATCGAAAGCGATAGTTTCGGCAACAATTTTTCTAAGTTCAGCTTCTGGAATTTCGTCTCCCGCAAAATCCTTCATCACTTGATACGCAATTTCCTCGTCTGAAAGTTGAGTTAAATTTTGCAAAAATTCTAGACTAAATTTTGAAATATCTTCTGGAAAAAACAAACCTTTATCTTTCCCTTGTCCTTTTATCGTCGCTTCTTTGAAATTAAGCTGCTCTTCTTTATGTTTTAAATTGTAAAAATTCATTTTTTTAAATTAGGATTTCGGTCTTTCAGACCTCATTATTTTTCTTCATTTATTTCCAAGCGTTTTGCACTTGGCTGTTGATTTTCGGTCTTTCAGACCTTACAAATTAGATTTTTATTTCAATCAATTAAGCCAAAATTTCTTCGGACTTCGGACTTCAGTCTTTAGACTATTCTTATTCCTTGGTCATTGATTTTAGAAACGTAAACAAAGTTTTCAATACCGATTTCGTTGTAGATTTTTCGCATATTTTCCGCCACTTTTTCAGCAATTTCTTTGGTTTCGCTCAACATAAAAATCGAAGGTCCAGAACCCGAAATTCCTCCACCTAAAGCTCCTAAAACTAAACTCTGTTTTTTTACCTCATCAAACTTTGGAATCAAAATACTGCGAACCGGCTCCACCAAAACATCTTCTAAACTCCTAGAAATTAATTGATTATCATTTTTTAAAATCCCAGCCACCAAACCTGCAACATTCCCCCATTGTTTTACCGCATCTTTCATTTGGATATTTTTTTTGAGAATTTGTCTTGCATCAGAAGTTTTCACCTCAACTTGAGGATGCACCGCCGAAACGTACAAATCTGGTGAAGAAAGCGGAATAATATCCATTGGTTCAGAAGATTTTACCAAGGTAATTCCACCGAAAAGACACGGTGCAATGTTGTCTGCGTGTCTAGAACCAGACGCCAATTCTTCGCCAAACATCGCAAAATACACCAACTCTTCTTTAGAAAAAATATTTCCCAACAATTCATTCGCTCCGAAAGCTGCTCCTGCTGCACTTGCCGCACTGGAACCTAAACCGCTTCCTGGTTTTATTTTTTTGTTGATGGTGACTTCAAAACCGATGTTCTGATTTTCTAATTTTTCTAAAATTTTGAGCAAAACCACTCCTGCTACATTCTTCTCTGGCTCGGTTGGCAAATGGAACTTATCTTCGTGGTGAATGATGATTTTTCTTTCGTCCAACAATTTGAATTCCATTTCATCAAACGGTTCATTGAGCGCCATTCCGAGAATATCAAACCCGCAAACCAAATTGGCAACCGTTCCCGGAACTTGTAATTTTATATTTTTCATTTCTTTTAAACGCAAATTGCGCTAAGATTTTTTATTTTTTTTGAAAATAATTTATTTTAACCATAAAAGACACAAAAGAAATGATTGGAAATAAGATTTACAAAAGCACAAAAAAGAAAAGTAAAATTCTTTTTTTTCTTTTGAACAACTTAAAAATATTACAAATCTTTTGTTTCTTTTTCGGTTGAATAAAATTTATACTGAACGCACAATATCTGCAAAAACTCCACTTGCAGTAACTTCTGCTCCTGCTCCTGCTCCTTTTACCACTAATGGTTGTTCAGAATATCTTAATGTTTTGAATATCACAATATTATCTTTTCCGTACAAGTGATACAAATCGCTTTCAGGAGATATTTTTTGCAATCCAACTTTCGCTTTTCCATCTTTGAAATCAGCAACGTATTTCAAGATTTTACCTTCTGCTTTTGCTTCTTCTAATAATTTTCTGAAATGCTCTTCGTATTCCGTCATTGATTGGTAGAAATCTTCCACGCTTCCTTCCATACATTTCGCAGGCAAGAAAGCTTCGTTTTCTATTTCATCAAATTGTAACTGATAACCTGCTTCTCTCGCTAAAATCAAAATTTTTCTCGCAACGTCTGTTCCTGCTAAATCTAATCTAGGGTCTGGTTCTGTAAAACCTTCTTTTTGAGCTTGTCTCACCACTTCAGAGAATGTGCTGCTTCCGTCGTAATTATTGAAAACAAAGTTCAAAGTTCCACTTAAAACCGCTTGAATTGATGTAATTTTATCACCACTTCTCATCAAATCATTAATCGTTCCGATAATTGGCAAACCTGCACCTACATTGGTTTCGAAGAAGAAATTACAGTTATGATTTTTTGCAGAATTTTTTAGATTTTTATAATTTTCGTAGTTTGACGAAGCAGCAATTTTATTACAAGCTACCACGCTTACACTTTTTTTCAATAAATCTTCATAAATATCCACCACTTTTGCATTAGCCGTAACATCTACAAATACTGAATTTCTTAAATTTCTATTGATAATTTCTTCTGCAAATTTATGCGGAGTAGAAGATTCGCCATTGTGTAAAGCGTCTTTAAATTCCTCTTCTTGAATGCCTTGATCATTGAAAACCATTTTGGTACTGTTCGTTAAACCAGCAACTCTTAGATTCATCAAAAGATTATCATTCAAATATTTATTTTGAGAATAAATTTGTTGTATCAGTTTAGAACCAACATTCCCAACACCACAAATATAAAGATGAACTTGCTTAATTTCTGATTCGAAAAACTCTTCATGAAGCACATTTACTGCTTTTTTGACATCTTTATCAGAAATTACCACACTGATGTTTTTCTCTGAAGAACCTTGCGCAATTGCTCTCACATTCACACCATTATTTCCTAAACCGCCAAAAAGTTTCGCACTTACACCACTTCTGCTCTTCATATTTTCTCCAACCAAAGCAATAATTGCCAAAGATTTTTCCACTTTTACAGGATCAATTTTGTGTAATTTTAAATCATCTTCGAAAGCGTAATTCAATGCTTTTTCTGCTTTTTCAACATCACTTTCGTTGATTGCAACCGTGATAGAATGTTCTGAAGAACTCTGAGTAATTAAAATAACATTGATTTTTTCTTGGCTTAAACATTGAAATAATTTCGCAGAAACACCTGGAATACCAATCATTCCGCTGCCTTCTAAAGTAAGAAGAGCTACTTTGCTTAGATTTGAAATTCCAACTGCTACGTTGTTGTCATTTTCAGTTTTTGTATGAGAAATTAAAGTCCCAAAGTCATCTTCTGCAAATGTATTTTTAATCCATAAATCTATGTTTTTATCCATCACTGGTTGAATAGTTGGCGGATAAATCACTTTTGCGCCAAAATGCGACAATTCCATCGCTTCTTTGTAAGAAATTTTATGAATAATTTTGGCATTAGAAACCAATCTAGGATCAGCTGTCATCATTCCTGAAACGTCAGTCCAAATTTGTAATTCTTGAGCTTTCATCGCTGCTGCAATAATAGAAGCCGTGAAATCTGAACCACCACGTCCTAAAGTGGTGATATTACCATCAAAATCCGAAGCAATAAAGCCTGGAGCAAGCGTAATTTGTTGTTTATTTTCCTTAAAATAAGTTTGAAGTGCTGCATTGGTAGTTTCAAAATTTACCTTTGCATCTGTAAAATTGCTGTTGGTTTTGATGTAATTTCTAGAATCTAACCAAACGCAATCTAAACCATCTGATTTCAACTTAGCAGCGATAATATTTGAAGACAAAAATTCTCCGTAAGCTGTAATTTTATCTTTAATTCTTGGCGTAAATTCGCCTAAAACGTAAATTCCGTTGCAAATATCTTCGATATCATTGAAATTCTTTTTCACGAAGCTCAACCAAGAACTTTGTTCTGTGATTGGCAATAAATTTTTTACAAATTCTAGGTGTTTTTCTTCAAGAGTTTTAATGGTTTCAGAATAATTTTCGTTTTTGGCAGAAGCTGATTCTGCGGCAGAAATTAAACCATCGGTAACGCCAGACAAAGCGGAAACTACCACTACTACTCTATTTTCTGACGATTCTTTTTTAACAATTTTTTCTACTAAAAGTATGTTTTGGGCGTTTGCCACAGAAGTTCCTCCAAATTTTAAGACTTTCATAATTTATTTTTTTAAGGAAATATTAAATAACTGATTTTTTCTCGCTCTAAAAAAGAGCAACATTGCGAATGTTGATATGTAATAATGAACCCCAAATGATGGAACTACTGAAACAGAAAACTATTTTCTTATTTTATAAGATACAAATTATGCTGTTTTCTAATCCTGTTTTTAAATATAAATTAAATAGTGGGTTTTGTTAATGAACGACTATCTAGTTCTCTTTTTAATGCGATTGAAGCTTTTTTGACTTCTTGTGTCCAATCATCAGCAGCATTTCCGTCTGCTCCATCAGAAATATATTTCAAACATAGAAAATCGATTTTTTCCTGCTCAGCGACTTTCGCCAATGCAAAAGCTTCCATATCGATGACATTATATTCAGGATTGATATGCTCCATTTCGAATTGGTCGCCGGAACCGCAGATCCCGTTCGGGAGATGGCTTGTTTTAATTCCATATTCCAAAAGAATTGGTTCATCAGAAAATGGCGTCTCAAATTTCTTAAAACCCAATGCTCTTACATCCATATCCCGCTGGATAAAACGGTTGCAGTTAACAATAGTTCCTCTGTCAAAAACTGTACTTCCTGCTGTTCCCAAATTGATTATGAGATCTGGCTTAGATTTTTGAATGGCTTTTACAAGATGATAAGTCGCTTTAATTTTTCCTACACCAACAAACAATTTATTAAAACTCTCAAATTCTTTTCCGGCTTCTGATTCCAGAGCAAAAACCAAAAGGATGTTGCTGTAAAGCTTTCCGTTAATTGTCATTTTAGGGCACAGGTTTTTTCAGAAAGAACAAAGTCAATGTCCGTGCGCCCTGTGCACCGTGTACCAAAACGGCGCTGATGTCCGCTGTTGCAGATGGCCCCATCACAAAACAGCCATAATGTGAGTGTGGAAAATCTACTCTTTTGTAGGCGGTATGCATCTCTTTTTATTTTCCATTCTTCTAATTCTAATAAATCTGAATATGTAATTTCATTCTTTGGTTTGGTTTGTAATAATTTCTCATATTTCATTTTTCACGATTTTTAAGCGAGATTGCGTACAACGGAAAAAGTATTTGAGAAGGGCGGGCTAAATATAACTGAATGTTCTATTTCGCCTGAACGAAGCAAATTGCTTTTTCGTGGAACTAAATTACAAAAAAATGTGGAACGAAAAGCAGCTGCGGCTAAAGGAATCGGGTAGTAGTTTTATATATTCAACCCAGCCTTTTGCAAATACACTGTTATCTGCAGGTATTATTTTAAAAGTGTTGCAAGGTCTTTTATTTTTTTAAATAGGTCAGAATCATCGCTAAAATATTTTATATATACATTTTCAAATTCGATAGCGTGTGATGAACAATCTGTTGTAAGTGTATATAGCATTTTTCTAATTTTTGCCAGTTTGATAATAATTTCATGAATATTATTTTCAAAACCAATTAAATTTCTTATATCTTGAGATTCGTGTAAAAATGGAAGTAAAACTTCCGTGTCTAATTTATTTAAGTCAGTTTCTTCATTTGGTTTAATGTAACCATAGTAAACTCCGATAAAGTTATTTAGTAAATTATACCAAGGTTTTTGATTGTATGAGTTTGGAAAATCTTTTACATACTTTTCAATTGCAGATGAGCATAAATCTATTATATCATTAAGAAGATATGCCAATTCTTTTTTCCTTTCAAACTTTTCAGTTGAATGAGTTTGATAGATTTTTTTTAATTCGTTCTTTGCTTCAATATAAAAATCTGTATATTTTAAAAAGTCATTATAAATTTTAGATCCATTACTATAATTTTCAGTGAATGACTTAAATAGTTGTAAGTTATCCAATTCCGAAAATCTCTTGTTATTATTAGTTACAGAAAATATAAGTGTGAAGTTTTTCAGAGGTTCATTTTTTGCTTTTTCATAATATTCTTTCATATTTTTACCAAATTCCTGAGTGTTTTTAATTACATCTTCCAAGTAAAATTTAGAAAATTCAATGAAGTCTTTTTTTAGCTTTTGTTCTTCGGATTCTTTTAAGTCAATGTTTTTTTGGAAATATTCTCTTTGTTCAACAATTGTATAGATTACAAACAGTATAGATAGAAAACTCAAAAGAAAACCAACAATGCCTGAATATGCTTGAATTTCATCAAATTTATTTTTATAATCAATACTTAATAAAATATTTTCTTTTGACCAATCTATTATTTGCCAAGTGAAAAAAATAATTAATATTATTACAATAAAGGCAATTAGGTAAATAATTTTTTTCCTCATTTAAGCTGTATTTTTGGTTATACTTGCAGATAACTCTCAAATATCCGAATATATTTCCAATCTCCCAACATAAATTGCGTGCTAACGTTTGGGGGCTTTGCGATGGTGGGGCAATCGAAGCACAAATCTTCAATGTTGCACAAAAGTTCAATCGAAGAACTGCCGTTGAACTTTGCAATTTCGCCCCACTATCGCAAAACCCTTGTTATCTGTAGCCCAATATTTTGTTTATCCAACTTTTAGATTTGTTTTTTATAATTTCCTTTTCAAGTTTAAGATTATTTGAACTTCTTTTTATAATAAATTCATTTCCGTTATTTAATAATTCCCATCTATAAACACACGAATTTTCCCCTTCGCATTTTGGGCATTTTGGATAAACTGTATAAAATTCCTTTTCATTGATTGAGGAATTTGATAAAGCAATTTTAATTTTTTCACATTCATTTACAATTGTTGTTTCTTTTGTTATTTCTTCGATTTTAAGTAGAGTAAGAAAATTTTCAGATGGAAGTAACCTATTTATTAAACTTGGTAAATTTCTTTTTGCAAGAATGTCATTAACTGAATATTCAGAAATTTCTGAATATTCACATTTTCTACAAATCATTCCCTCAAACTGTTGGATACTTATTTTTGGAAATTCAATTTTATTTTTTGTAGCAAATGTCCAGCTCATAGATTTTAATATCTGGAATAAATTTTCTTTCCAAGCACCGCTTTTATTGTTTTCTCCAATTGCAATATCATTTATTGAACCCATACCTCCGAATGCTTCTCGATGATGCTTTGTTGATTGTTTTGTTTTCCAATCTTGAATATCTTGATCAATCCATTTCGACCAATGCAAATTATCCGACTCTTCTAGGAGTTGTTTTTCTAACTGCAATATTTTTAGGTAATTGTTCATTTTGGGTTACAGATAACTCTCAAATATCCGAATATATTTCCAATCTCCCAACATAAATTGCGTGCTAAAACGTGATTATCGCATAACAGAAAGCACAACCCAATTTACCAATCATTTCCTTTATCCCAATACGTTAACCCTTAAAACCACATTCCGTGAAAACACCCACAAAAAAACCGTAAAAACACCTGTACCGCTGCGCCACTATTTTAATAATTTAGACTTACTAAAAACACATTAAAATAACCAAAACATGTCAAAAAAATCATTACCCCACCTTCACTACAACGATGTGCAACACTATTACGAACAGGCAATCGCAGAACTCCCTTCCATCTTAAACATCCAGAAATCCGACATCCTTACCGATCAGGATGTTTGCGAATACCTGCAGATCTCGGTCAAAACCCTGCGCAAATTCTGCCGCGAAGACAAAATCCCCTATACCCGCCTCGGAGGCCGCTATTACTACATCCGCCAGGTCTTCGCCCTCAACCTTCTGAAACTCTGCAACGATTAGCCCTACTCACCTGCCCCCCTGAAACCTTTCCATACCACATCACCGGTTTCACACCGTGATCTGTAATCCTTTAAGCGTTCACCCCTGCTTTACAAAGGCTAAAGGCGTGCTTCATTACACTCTGATAAAGTAAAAACCTTACTTTGTCAGAGTTTTTTATTTAGAGCTCTTTACTTCCCCACGCTACTACCATTCTGAACACCGCGAAGCGGAGTGAAGAATCTCATCAAAAAACCTCCTTTAATCTGGTTTCTGAGCGAAGCCTAAGAATAAAAGAGGTTGGTTTTTATTGGTGTTCAGAACTTGACGCTGAAATTTGAAGTTGTGCAACGGTTACCTGTGTTATCTGCAGTATTTTTTTAATTCATTTATTCTTCATAACATTTATATTCATGAGTAATAACCGTGTCTTCTTTTACAATTTTAAAAAATAAATCTCCTTTTTTCTTTATGAAATAATTTCCTTCCTCCATTTCATCTTTATAAGAACTCCACCATCTGTTATAATGATGACATTCACACGGTTCATTATTTTCTGGATTTGTTCCAATGATATCAAAACTACTAATATGTTTCACACTTTCAATTTTTATTTCACATTCTTCATTTTTAATTGATTCAGTTGCAGATTTGCAATCGGATTTAAAAATTTTTGGAATTAATATATAAAGTATGCAAATAGATAAAATAATTATTATTCCTTTCTTAGTATCATGATTCATTTTTAATAAAAATAATTATTTAAAATTATAAATCTGCTTTGTTGATCATTTGTTAAGTTCATTGTTTATTAAAACTGCTTAATTTTTTCCCAACCTATTTTAGGACGATGCAGTTTACAATATTGCAGATAACGTGCCGCGTATTGGCGATGGGCGGGATTTTTAGCACTGAACTTTAATCGAAGAACAGAAGTTGAATTTTGCACTTCCGTTGATACGAAGCCGTTCAGCCCGCCTATTGCCAATACGATGTTGTACGACGTAGTTATGTTTTGGGTTTTAGTCCAGCTAAATATTTTCGTATGTCATTTTCTAATTTATCCGGGTATTTGTACTCTAATTTTTTTGACAATTCAGTTCCTATTTCTGAAACTAAATCAGTCATTGAAAATAGAGCAGTCCAATTTTCCTTTATATCGCTCCCTGAAAATGTTTGTTCTGTTTTAGCCCACATTTCCTGGTTAAGATACTTTTTGAAAAGTCGTCCATATTTATTGGTCGTTATGTTCCAATTGTGTTCACTTGCAATGTGCCATTCAATTAAAGGAATTAGATATTCTGTGCGAATAACGGTTTCCGACATAAATTTCGCATAGAATATTTCATCTCTCACAAGACACTTTGCCACGTAAGTTGTGTCCCACCAAAAATCGTTTATTAGATTTTGAAACTCTTTTTCAGACGGTTTTTTGATAATGGAAATTTGATAAGTTGGTTTCAGCATTTGCTTTGTAATACCATCTTTATCAATTAAAATTTTATAACCAATATCCCAATCTTCTGGTAATTCTTTCTCTTGCGTTTCCTTTATAAATTTTGATTTGCTGTAAAGTTTAAAATCTACTTTCACACCGTCTTCATAAAGTAGCATTTTCATTGCGTGTTTATGGTTAAAACAACTTTCGTCTTCTTCAATCATAGCAATTGGATTTCCGAATTTAAGCGTCCAGCTTTTGTCTGAAATGTAATTTGTATTATCCTCAAAAACAAATTCAATGTCTAAATCACTAAATTCGTCAACAAGTGCTAAAGGATTTACAAGTGAACTTGTCAGAAGAAGAACTCTTACATCTTCGTTTTTCTCCGACCATTCTATAATTGTTCTTAACTTTTCTTCTCTGACTTTCATTTTGTTTGGTTCGGTTTTACTATGTCGTACAACGGAAAAAGTATTTGCGAAGGGCGGGCTAAATTGTACGAAAAGTTCAATTTCGACCGAACGAAGCAAATTGCTTTTTCAGATTGTTAAATTACAAAAAAATACAATATGAAAAGCAAGTTGCGACTAAATGCATCGGGTTTTTCTATTATATATTCAACCCCGCCTTTTGCAAATACTATGTTGAACTAAACCTTCGGTAGCTTTCTCAGCGCTATATTTAGTTACTTTGTAAAACTAATTAAAAATCAGTAAAATGGCAACAAAAAAAAGAGTGTAGAAGAGCTTAGAGAAAACAAG
>NZ_JAPCHZ010000005.1:0-441375 GCF_026107505.2 Kaistella yananensis
GCACGCAACGAAAACTTAGCTATTAGCTGCTGGGCTTAATTTTGCTAAAATAGCTTATTTTTTGAGATAATAATTTGTACTTTTGTGGCTTCACTTCCAAAAAGTATACAACACGTGGCTAAGCCTTGGATTAAATAATAGGGTTATTCTCTTCAAACCCACTTTTATGGTATAGTACTATTTAGTATTATACTACAATTATTTTGTTGTATCATTTAATCAAGTTTTTATGGAAAACCGTAAATGGTTTAAGACCTATATGTTTATATGGGCTGGACAGTTTGCTTCAATGCTTACAAGTTATGCAGTTCAGTTCGCTATTGTTATATGGCTTAGTCTGGAGTACAATTCAGCCGAAGTTTTAGCCTACGCTGGAATAGCAGCAATGTTGCCCCAGGCATTGGTAGGTTTAATTGCAGGGGTATATGTTGACCGTCTCAATCGTAAATATGTAATGATTTTTTCGGATGCTTTTATAGCTGTCTGTGCCCTTGTGTTACTCGTCATTCTACAAAATGAAAATGTTAATCTGATATGGATTTACATTTTATTGGGTTTACGCTCTGTTGGTAATGCTTTTCACGCTCCAGCACTACAGGCAATAGCTCCGCTGATTGTACCCCAAAATGAATTGATAAAGGTAGCAGGAATTAATCAGGTGTTACATTCGGTTTGCAGTATTGGTGGTCCTGCCATTGGCACATTAGCCATTGCGTATCTTCCCATTTCAAAAGTATTGTACTTGGATTTGATTGGAGCATTGCTGGCTATTCTTTCACTCGTGATGGTGAAAATTCCCAATGTGGTTGCGAAGTCAAAATCGTCTGCACATTCTATTGCTACAGAATTTTCTGAAGGGTTTCAGACTGTTTCCAAAAACAAAGGTTTGCGTTATCTTTTTCTTTATGCAATGGCGATAACCTTTGTTATAATGCCAGCTGCTATTATGTTTCCGTTGCTTACAACAGGGCATTATGCAGGAGGAAAATGGGAGATGGGAATTGTAGAAGTGGTTTGGGGCGGAGGTATGCTTATTGGCGGTGTCATCCTGAGTATTTTCAAATTAAAAGGCTCAAAAGTAGTCGCAGTCAATGTTATGTATGTATTATTGGGACTTACATTTATTTTGAGTGGTGTATTACCTGCAAGTTGGTTTGTAGGATTTGTGATGGTAACAGCCATTGGCGGTATCAGTCTGTCCGTTTTCAATGGCTGTTTTACAGCAATTGTACAAACAGAGGTAAGTCCTGAAAAATTAGGACGTGTATTTTCACTTTATTACAGTTTGGCAGTTTTGCCAAGTGTAATCGGTTTATTATTCACAGGTCTAATTGCAGAAGTTATTGGTGTAAATAGTACGTTTATCATAAGCGGTTGTTTGGCAATCGTTGTGGGTATTCTTTCGTTTAGCACTCGCAACTTAATGCTATTAGGTAAAATCAAAAAAGTTTAAAAAATGAAAAATAGAGATATTCAAAAATTAGCGGAAAGAAATGGTTTATTTCTTTCGGATGAAATGAGTTTTAACGATATGGGAATTGACTTTAAGGTTGGTTTCGCTACAGATAAGGATGGGACAAAGTGGTTGTTGCGTATCCCAAGAAGAACAGACTTAGGCGAACAGATTGCGAATGAGAAACGTATTCTTCAATTGGTGTCGAAATACCTTTCGGTACAAGTTCCTGACTGGCGTATAGCTAATGAAGAACTTGTAGCCTATCCTTTGCTTGATGGAAAGCCTGCACTAACTTATGATACTGAGACCTATGAAGTAACTTGGAATATGGCTAAAGACAGCGAACTTTACATTCCATCGTTGGCGAAGGTTTTGGTTGAACTTCATTCCATTCCAACGCAAGAGGTTCTTAGTAACGGATTAAAAGTG
Source organism: Kaistella yananensis (assembly GCF_026107505.2). Taxonomy (NCBI): domain Bacteria; kingdom Pseudomonadati; phylum Bacteroidota; class Flavobacteriia; order Flavobacteriales; family Weeksellaceae; genus Kaistella; species Kaistella yananensis. Next base: position 1,886 of record NZ_JAPCHZ010000005.1, read on the forward strand.
TTGACGGCAGAACAAGCCAGAAATGAGATTTCAGAAAGATTGCTTTTGGTGAAATCTGAATTAGGTATAAGTACCGAATTAGAAAATCGATACCAAAAATGGGTGGATAATGATGCCTTATGGCCGAATTTTACAAAATTCATTCACGGTGATTTGTATGCAGGTCACACCCTTACTCATATCAATGGAGAATTGTGTGGAATTATTGATTGGTCAACAGCACAAGTCAGCGATATAGCACAAGATTTTTCAGGTCACGTCACTGTTTTTGGTGTAGAAAGTCTGAAAAATTTAATTTCGGCATACGAAAAACAAGGTGGAGAAGTATGGGATAAACTGTTTGAACAAGCAGTTGAGCGAGCTGCTGCCGCACCTTTAGCTTATGGATATTTTGCTTTAGAAACACAAGATGAAATTCATCTTAGTTCTGCAAAATTACAGTTAGGTGTTGAGTAGAATTTTTTTAGTAGGGGCTGACACCTTAATCGGGTCAGCTCCCTATTATTTCAAGGGATGTTTGTCTATTAGCGGTGTTGTGTAGCCTTGCAGCTAACTCTCAAATATGCGAAGATTATTCCAGACTGCCAAATTTTTAAACCCTTGTTGTATAGTCATTTATATTTTTATAACTTTGAGATATACAAAATGCGAAATGCTGAAGTTATGCAAAATGCGAACATCATTTTCGATCATGCCGTTTTTTCTTTTTCCACCGGTAACCACCGCGGCAATCATATGGATAAGCTTTCCACATGAACAGCACCTGCTGCGCAAAGTCTCCCGACTTTGAGCCACTTTACAACCTTAGCCTTTTCAAAACTACAAAAACCTCCTCCACCAAAATACGGCGAACCATAATTACCCCTTTTTTCCTTCTGTACCTGCTTTTTTATCCAGCATCCCGCATCCAGCATCCCGCACCCATCATCCATCACTCATCACTCCAACATCGAACAGTATACGGCTAGTCTATATACACCGGATATAGAATGGATATACAACCCTTAGACAAATCATATACAGGGGATAGTGAAAAGCACTCATCTCTTTTCGGTCATTGCTTCCTCTTTCCCCTTAAACCAGCCTCGCAACAGGCCTTTACAGAATAAAGAACACTTAGGATACCAATCCCATTAATGGATAAAACCGCTCCTTTAATGACAGGTAAAGAAACGAATGGAAAATTTTGGAAACTTTTTCCTCCTTTTCTAAACACGTCTTCTAAATCCTCAACTTTACACCATTAACCAATTAAAACTAAATACCATGGGTAAAATTTATGACTCCCTGTTATCAGGAACCTCGGGCCGAACCGGCCGAATCGTAGTAGCCAACATGTTCGGAAACGAATTCACCAAAATCCGTCCCCGCAAAAGAACTTCGGCACCAAGTGCAAAACAGCTGCTCATTTACCAACGCATGAGATTAAGCGCAGAATTCATGCAGTCTTACCGTGCCTACGCCTGTGATCATTTCGGAAGACGCATCGGGATGAAATCATGTTACAACCTCGCAATGACCAACCTGATGACCAATTTCCTGATCGATTTTGCGGCAGGAACCATTACCCCTCAGTATCCTTCCATCTCCTTTTCAAAAGGATCTTTACTGGCTGCCGTACCCCTGACCCTAACCCTGCCCACTCCGGAAACCCTCACCGTAACCTGGCAGGACAATTCTGCCGGTAACCCAGCCCGTGAAACCGACTGGGTGCAGATCCTCATTGCGGCAAAAGACCAGCCCCTCACCTCCTTTGTCGAAAATGCAGCCCAGCGCACCGCCGGAACCTATACCGCCAATGTCCCGCCACAAATGGTAGGTCAGGACCTCTATGTCTGGCTCGCCTTTCGGGACACCCTGGGTGAAGAGGTATCGAACTCCGTATACGCGGGCACCATTATCTAAAGCCACCAAAACACAGCCCACCACAAGAGACGCAATGCCTTGCGTCTCTTTTCCAGTAATAGTAAAGCATGGCCTCTCAACAGAAATGCAAAGTGTCTCTCATCTACAAAAATCACAATTAATCTTTTTTTCATTAATTTAGATGACTGTCTAAAACTTTCTAAAACACAATTCATGACCATGGATCTGTTTAAAAATAAAAAATGCATCCCGTAAGCCCGTTTACAAAATTGGGATTACAGCAGTGCAGGATGATATTTTATTAACATCTGCACCCACATACGCAATCCCAAATTTTTCAGTTTCAGATATAGTAGTATTTTTGCTTCATGAATATCCGCAACCTAAAATATAGCCTTCTGCTGGCAGCAGCCGTTTTTATCAATTCCTGTACTACCCAGAAACCTCAGGTAAAGAACCGCAGTACAGCTAAGAAGAGTCAGGTGACCAAACCTGTCCCTCCAAAGACTCCGGCGAACCCGCTCCCCTCTGCAGGAACCGATGTGGTAAAAGTCAACCTCCCGGAAATCAATCGCGAATTCCGCGCAGCGTGGATCGCTACCGTGGCCAACATCAATTGGCCTACAAGAAACAACCTCACGACCCAACAACAGAAAGACGAGGCCATTGAGCTGCTCGACATGCTGAAAGGTGCCAACTTCAACGCGGTGATCTTTCAGGTGCGCCCTTCTGCAGATGCCATGTACAAAAGCGATCTGGAACCCTGGTCTTATTTCCTTACTGGGCAGACCGGCAAAGCACCTTCCCCTTATTACGACCCCCTGGAATTCTGGATTGAAGAAGCACACAAACGCGGCATGGAACTCCATGTCTGGATGAATCCCTACCGTGCCCACCACACCACCGGCGGCGCTGTAACATCCTCAAGCATGGCCTCGGTCATGTCACAAAGTGTATATAAACTGAGAAACGGAATGTACTGGATGGACCCGTCTGATGAAAGGGTACAAAACCATGTCTCCAGTGTCATTAAAGATCTGGTAAAACGTTACGACATCGATGCGGTGCATATCGACGACTATTTCTATCCTTATAAAGAATACCACGGCGGAAAGGATTTCCCCGATGACAAAACGTGGAATCAGTATAAAAAAACCGGCGGCACCCTTTCCCGCGCAGATTGGCGCAGGGCTAATGTGAATAAGATCATCAAAAGACTTCACGATGAGATCCATGCGGAGAAAGCTACCGTAAAATTTGGGATTTCTCCTTTCGGAATCTGGAAACCGGGCTATCCTGCCGGCGTTACAGGCTCCTCACAGTATGATGAACTTTATGCCGATGCAAAGCTTTGGCTGAATGAAGGCTGGTGCGATTATTATTCGCCACAGCTCTACTGGAAAGAAGGCGGCGCACAGAGTTTTTCTGCCCTCCTGAAGTGGTGGAAAGACGAAAACATCAAGAACATCCATCTGTGGCCAGGCCTGAATACCGTAGGGGTAAAAGCTGATAACAAACCTAATGAAATTACCGGCCAGATGAACACCATCCGCCGCATGCTGCCAAAGAACGGCGCAGGTGAAATTCATTACAGCACCGATGGTCTTAAGAAAAGCCCGGAAATGCTGAGTGCGGTGAAAAACCTCTATCGTGAGGATGCGCTGGTGCCTGCAACCCCGTGGATTAAAACAAAGAAAATCATGACGCCGACCCTCTCGGGAGCAAAATCAGGTGACGGTTACAGGGTGAACTGGGATTCAAAGGAAAACGGTACAGTCTTCCGTTGGGTACTTTTTGCCAAATATGGCGATACCTGGGAAACTAAAATCCTGGACCGCGATCATACAGGCAACACACTTCCGCTTACCAGAAACGGTAAAAAACTCAATACCGTAGCCATTAAAGCCATCGACAGGTTAAGCAATGAGAGTGATTACGATGCGGTGAAGCTTTAAGCGTTTTTAGTAAGTACCGCCAGATACTGGTCATTGTCGTCTTCAAAAATTACCTCGGCGTGAAATCCCTCTTCGGCTGCAATCACCATCATGGTTTCAGGGTCCAGATACAGCCACCCGAACCAGTCAGTAAGTTGCTGGTCAAATTCGTAGCGGGTATTGATTTCGCCATAGTATTTGTTGTAGGGTTGCAGAACATCCTCGTACATGTAAGCAATGTCGCAGGAATCGAAAACAATCTTACCGTCATTATTCAGCAGTGTTGAGGCTTTTTTCAGAAACTCCCTGAAACCCTCCAAAGTCGATGAAATGCCGATCCCGTTCATCAGCAGAAGCAGCGTATCGAATTTCTGCCCTTCAAAGGTGAAAAAATCTTCGCAGATAACATTGGCGACCCCTCTGTCCTTCATAACCTCACACGCGAGCGGAGAAATTTCCAGTGCGGTAACATCGAGACCTTTTTTAGAAAGATCCAGAGCATGCGAACCCGCGGCAGCACCAATATCCAGCACTTTACCGGAACATTCTTCAATCGCCACCCTTTCCAGTTCAGGCATCTTCCTGAAGTTTCTGAAATAATAGGAAACAGGCATCTCTACTTTGGGCCCAAATTCGTCGTGAACAAAAAGCTTCTTTCTACGCTCAGTAAAATGGAAATCATGGATGGCTTTTCCGGGAAGGTCAATCATATGGGCAGGGTTCTTTTCGTAAAACAAAGATATCAAAATAATGGTGCTCTTCCTTCTAAAAGTCAAATCTCTAAGTAGCATTTCAAAACAGATTAATCACCAGAATCCCGATCAATTACAAAAGTTGTGTGTAAATTGAAATAAGTTTTGGTCTTGATCCGTAATCCCACAGGTTTTGGTCTTGACCCGTTACATGTTCACCACCAGCCACAAAAAAAAAGAGAATCACTTTCGTAATTCTCTCTTAGTAGCGGGAACCGGACTCGAACCGATGACCTTTGGGTTATGAGCCCAACGAGCTACCTACTGCTCCATCCCGCGATGTATCTTCAGAAATTTCTGCGGCTCGCGATACCTTACAGAAACTTAAATTTAGTAGCGGGGACACGACTCGAACGTGCGACCTCCGGGTTATGAGCCCGACGAGCTACCTACTGCTCTACCCCGCGATATTGGACTGCAAATATACGAATATTTTGTTTCAGAGCAAGCTTTCGTGCAATAATTTTTATTTCACCATATTTTAATAACTTTGTGCTATGGCTAAAATATTAAAAATTTATCCCGATAATCCACAGGAAAACCTTATTGCTGAGGTGGTTAAATCTCTCAACAACGGCGGAATTATTATCTATCCCTCTGATACGGTGTATGCGTTGGGTTGTAATATTTTCGACATCCGCGCGATGGAGAAGCTGGCACACATCAAAAAAGTAAAACTCGAGAAAGCCCAGTTCTCTATTATCTGTAACGATTTAAGTCATTTATCAAGCTTTACCCGTGCGATCGACACGCCAGTCTTCCGCTTTCTAAAAAGCAAGATCCCGGGACCGTTCACATTCATTCTCGAAGCAAACAAAAGCCTGCCCCTGGCCTACAAAGGCAATAAGACGGTAGGTATCCGCGTTCCCGACCATCCAATCCCCCAGCTGATTGTGGAAAAACTTGGGCACCCCATCGCTTCCACATCCATCAAAGATGATGATGAAGTCATCGAATATTCTACCGACCCCGAGCTGATCGCAGAGAAATATGATCATTTGGTCGATATCGTTATCGATTCCGGATACGGTGACAATGTGGCTTCCACTATCGTAGATTTAACCAGCGGCGAACCCGACATCATCCGCCAGGGGAAAGGAATTGTGTAGCTTTTTGTACTAATTCCGTGCGTCAGTTTTTTTCAAAGACATTCCACTACTAACACAGCTAATTCCTTAAGAATATTATCAGCTTTAAAATTTTCAACCATCATCTCAATGAAAATTATTACCTCTCCTGCAAAACTCATGAACATAGAAAATTCAACAGATTTTCTGAAACCTACTACCCCAGCGTTCATTGAGGAAGCAGCATTTATTCACTCCCATTTAAAAGAAAAAACCCCTAAATATCTCTCGGAACTCATGGAGATTTCGGCAAAACTTGCAGATGAAAATTGGGAAAGAAACCAAAAATGGAAACCCAGACCCGCTTCCAGAGAGTCTGCTCCTGCCATGTTTGCCTTCACCGGCGAAGTGTACCGGGGATTAGATGCGAAAACACTGGATAAAAAAGCAGTCAACTATCTTCAGAAAAACTACCGAATTCTTTCCGGTCTGTATGGCTTGCTGAAACCATCAGACAAAGTAATGCTCTACCGTTTGGAAATGGGCAGGAATTTCGAGTTTGATGATTATAAAAACCTTTACAGTTTTTGGCGGGATAAACTTACAGAAAAACTCAACAGCGAACTGAAAAGCAACGATATCATCCTGAATTTAGCCAGCAGTGAGTATTTTAAAGCACTCGATAGAAATAAACTTAATGCACCGGTAATCGACTTCGATTTCTTTGAACTGAAAGACGGAAAACTCAAAACCATCGTGGTGTACACCAAACATGCCCGCGGACTGATGGTACGCTACTGTGCACAGCAGCAGGCAAAAACCCTGAATGATGTAAAAAGCTTCAACCTCGAAGGCTACCGTATCGATGAAAAGCTTTCGACCAAAACAAAACTTGTTTTTACCCGTTAATCACTGTCAACCATTAAATTTAAAAAAGATGAACTACCATACCAGAAAATGGATCAAACCTGAAGATTTAAATCCTAACCATACCCTTTTCGGAGGCAGACTTCTGCAGTGGATTGATGAGGAAGCCGCGCTTTACGCCATTGTTCAGCTGGAAACTCCAAGATGTGTTACCAAATATATCTCTGAAATCAACTTCATCAGTTCCGCAAAACAGGGCGATATTATTGAAATCGGGATTGAAGCCACCAATTTCGGCCAGACCTCCATCACCCTCACCTGCGAAGTTCGCAATATGATGACCAGGCAAACCATCATTACTATTGATAAAATTATTTTTGTAGGCGTAGATGAAGAAGGAAAACCAACCAAACACGGAAAAACCAAAATCGAATTTGTGTCTGACCGGCTGAAAAATGTAGAATGAAACTCTATATCAAAAATATGGTCTGTAACCGCTGTATCGCTGCGGTAGAAAAAGTGTTGACAGATTTCCGACTGAAATTCTCCGCGGTTGAACTGGGCGAAGTTGAAATAAAAAATCATTTGGAAGCCGAAGACCTGCAGGAACTTAATCAGCGTCTTAAGGAAGCAGGTTTTGAGATTCTTGAAGATGCTGCACACCAGCTTATTGCCAAAGTAAAAAAAGAGCTGATCCTGCTGATTGATGGACTGGATATTCCGGAAGACTTCATCCTTTCCAAATTTATTTCGGAAAAACTGCACCGCGATTACAGCGCCGTATCAAAAATGTTTTCACAGAAAGAAAGTGTGACGATCGAGCAGTATTTCATCCTTCAGAAGATTGAAAAAGTAAAAGAGCTCTTGTTTTATGATGAATTCTCTCTAACCGAAATATCCGGAAAACTTGGGTACAAAAGTGTTCAGCACCTGTCTTCACAATTCCGGAACAGTACAGGTTTTACCCCTTCGGAATTCAAAAAACTGAAAGTAAAAAACCGCATTCCCCTCGATAAAATCTGAAAAGTATAAGATTCTTCCATATATTTATAACAGTGTTCGGTTTCATTTTAAGAAATTTGAACAATAAATAAGCATATGGAAAATCATCATACCCATCCTTCAGAAAGAATTTCGCCAAGTTCCGTGTATTACTGCCCAATGGAATGCGAAGGCGAAAAAGTATATTTCGCATCCGGAAAACGCTGTCCGGTCTGTAACATGTTCCTTGTTCCCATTGAGGAAAGAGATGATTATAAGAATAAGCCGGAAACCTTCTCCAAAACAAATTTACCCGAAAACTTTAAAGATAAAATCGGTGACTGGTTCTGCCCCATGTTCTGCGAAGGTGATAAGACCTACGCTTCCGATACCGGCTGCCCGGTTTGTCACATGCATCTGGAAGAAATTACACAGGATTTAATTAAAAATGCTGCCCAACACACCCAGCACCACGGCGCTACACATTCCCATTCGCATCATCCTGAGCCGCCTTCTGCCAATGCGGAAAATCATGCCGGAAAATATTACTGCCCGATGTACTGCGAAGGCGACAAAGTTTACGATTCCAACGTAGGCTGCCCGGTTTGCGGAATGGATCTCGTAAAATATCCTGAGAAAACAAAAGCAGCCAAATATACCTGTCCTATGCACCCCGAAATCGTCCGAAACGAGCCTGGCGACTGCCCGATTTGCGGTATGGATCTGGTCCTGATTCCTTCGAAATCCAATGATGACGAAGATGAGACCTTTAATATTCTGAAAAAGAAATTCATTATCGCGTTAATATTTACGCTTCCGGTATTTATCCTTTCCATGGGCGGGATGCTGTTTACTTTTCCGTTCTCCCATGAGGTTCAGGGGATTTTAGAATTAGTTTTAACGCTTCCGGTGCTCTTTTATGCCGGCTGGTTTTTAATGAAGCGTGGCTGGGTTTCCTTTAAAACCTGGAACCTGAACATGTTTTCACTCATTGCGTTGGGCGTAGCTGCTGCATTTCTATTCAGTATTACGGCCCTCTTTTTTCCGGATATTTTTCCTCACGAGATGGTTCACGATGGAAAAGTTCCCCTCTATTTTGAAGCGGTGAGCGTTATCCTGACGCTGGTAATTTTAGGACAGCTGATGGAAGCCGGCGCACATAAAAGAACCGGAAATGCCATTAAAGAACTGATGAATCTTTCCCCGGACGAAGCAAATCTAATCACCGGCGGAACCGAAAAAAGAGTTCCGCTTTCCCAGGTTAAAATCGGCGACCTGCTGCGCGTAAAACCAGGTGAGAAAATCCCGGTAGACGGAAAGATAACCGAAGGAATCTCCAATATCGACGAAAGTATGATAACCGGAGAACCCATTCCGGTTGAAAAGAAAACCAATGATTATGTAACGTCCGGAACCATCAACGGCAACGGTGTTTTTATCATGAAAGCTGAAAAGATCGGTGATGAAACTTTGCTTTCCCAAATCATCCGAATGGTAAATGAAGCCAGCCGAAGCAAAGCCCCAATCCAGAAACTTGCGGATAAAGTTTCAAAGATTTTCGTTCCGGCAGTTATTGTGGCAGCGGTGCTCACTTTCATACTATGGTATATTTTCGGTGGCGAAAACCGTCTGATTTTGGCCTTTATAAATGCGGTTGCTGTGCTGATCATTGCCTGTCCGTGTGCTTTGGGACTGGCGACACCAATGAGTCTCATGGTGGGAATCGGTAAAGGCGCCAAAAATGGTATTCTTATTAAAAATGCTGAAGCGCTGGAACAGATGCAGAAAGTCAATATTCTGATTACAGATAAAACTGGAACTTTAACCGAAGGAAAACCAAGTCTGAATGAAATCTACGTGACAGAAAACGCCGATAAAAATGAACTCCTGAAATTGGCGGCAGCACTGAACCAGAATTCAGAGCATCCTTTATCCGGTGCAGTTCTCCATGAATTCAAGAAAGAAAATTCTGTACTTGATAAAGTTGAAAACTTCGAGAATATCTCCGGAAAAGGAATTAAAGGAATCATCAATGGCCAAACTGTTCTCCTGGGAAATGAAGCATTACTTAACCACTTCAACATCAACATTCCTGAAGAACTTAAAAACAAAGTCATCCGCAAGCAGGATGAAGCGAAAACCATCTCTTACTTATCTTCCGGGGACAAAATTCTCGGATTCCTGAGCTTTTCAGATCAAATTAAACAGACTTCGAAACAGGCCATCGAATATCTTCAGAAAAACAATGTAGAAGTAATTATGATGACCGGCGACAACGAACACACCGCAAAAGCGGTTGCCGAATCAGTAGGAATTACAAAATATTTTGCAAGCCAGCTTCCGCAGGATAAACTGGCAGAAATTAAGCGACTTCAGGACGCCGGAAATGTAGTGGCAATGACGGGCGACGGAATCAATGATGCGCCTGCACTGGCCCAGTCTAACGTAGGAATTGCCATGGGAACCGGCACCGATGTTGCCATCGAAAGTTCAGAAATCACGTTGCTTAAAGGCGATATTTTGGGCGTGGCAAAAGCAAAGATTTTAAGCGAACATTTACTGAAAAATATTAAACAGAATCTTTTTTTCGCATTTATTTATAATGTGTTTGGCATTCCGCTTGCAGCAGGAGTACTGTACCCGATCTTCGGAATCCTGCTGAGTCCAATGATTGCAGCGGCAGCAATGAGTTTCAGTTCTGTATCTGTAATTCTGAATTCGTTGAGATTAAACAGGGTAAACTTAAATATTCCAAAAAGCTAATTTTTTCAGAGCCATCAAGTTTTGTAAGGTCAGTATTAAAGATTCAGCTGGAATTTAACCGAAACCAAACATTAAAATATATAATTATGGCAAAGAAAACAACAACAGGCGGTAAAGTCGCTCCTAAAGCTGATGCAGCTGACAAACTAAAAGATTTTATGGTAGACGGGATGAAAGATCTTTACTGGGCAGAAAAAGCACTGGTTAAGAATCTGCCTAAAATGGCGAAAAATGCCACTTCCAAAAAGCTTAAAGACGCGGTAAACGGGCATTTAGCAGAAACAAAAACCCAAGTGAAAAGACTGGAAGACGCCTTCAAAGCACTGAAACTGAAACCCCAAGCTGTAAAATGCGATGCCATGGATGGTCTCATTAAAGAAGCTGAAGGAATCCTTGAAGAAACAGAACCGGGCGCAGTGCGGGATGCAGCAATTATCGCCGCAGCACAAAAGGTTGAGCATTACGAAATTGCATCTTATGGTACCATCGCAACTTATGCTAAATTATTGGGTCAGAAAGAAGTACTTTCGCTGATGCTTGAAACGCTAAATGAAGAAAAAACAACTGATAAAGATTTAACCAAACTGGCAAAATCCGAAATCAACCTTAAAGCAAAATAATTGCACACAGTTAATAATTATTCATGCAACATTTTTTTGTTGCCTTTTTACAACCACTAAATAAAAGAAATATGTCGAGTTTAAAAGATAAGAAAATTGCAGTTTTGGCTGCAGACGGTTACGAACAGTCGGAACTTGAAAGTCCAGTAGATGCACTCAAAAGCGAAGGTGCAACAGTAGAAATTATTTCCCTGAAGTCGGGTGAAATTAAAGCCATGAAAGGCCACGAATGGAGCAATTCCGTAGCTGTAGATAAAACAGTTTCAGAAGCCAAAGAATCCGATTATGATGCATTGCTGCTTCCCGGTGGAGTTTTAAATCCCGATGCGGTGCGCGATGACAAGGATGCGATAAAGTTTGTAAAAGACTTTTTCAGCAAGAATAAGCCTGTTGCTGCAATCTGTCACGGGCCTCAGACGCTCATTAATGCGGCAGTGGTAAATGGTGTGAAGATGACTTCATTTAAAGCCGTTTCCAAAGATTTGCAGAACGCAGGGGCAAACTGGGTAGATGAAGAAGTGGTAACTGACGGAAATCTTACCACGAGCCGCAAGCCCGAAGATTTACCCGCTTTCAACAAAAGAATTGTTGAAGAATTCGGAAAAGCATAATATTAAATCCTTAAAGTGCACGAAAAAATTCCGCCACAGAAAACCGGTGCAAAAAGCGACACCATTTCAGAAATCGAACTGGATTCAGTTGCGCTAGCAAAAGACCATTTCGACAAGGTGAAAAGGCGTTTCCTGGATGTAAATTGCTGGGAACTTTTTGCAGGAACTGAAAAGGCGGAATTTTCACTTCGTGACGGTAAAGGTAAATTATCGCTGGATCATCCGAAAGTCGGAGATTATTTCCGAATAAAAGTGCCGGGACTTCATAATCCTACCGGCGATGGATACGACTGGGTTCAGGTTGAAAAATTTGAAAAAGAGCAAGACGAAAATTCAGAATGTCTTTACATCAGAGTGCGGCCAACTTCTGATCCAACCAAACCTGAAGATACCACTGCGCACTTTTTTGATTCCAAAGCAACTTCCAATTTCCTCATTAAGAGAGAGGGAAAGAAAATAATTGCTGAAGTTCACGGAAGAAACGAAATTCCAAACACTGAAAACCTGAATGTGATTGAAAAAATCCGGAACAGCCTCGTTGCCGTTGGCGGAATGATTGCAGGCAGCAAATTCCAGTGGAAATCGCTTACAGAGGGCCTCATTAAGCATGAAGAATAAAATCTACATTGGCTGCTCAGGATTCTCAAACCGCGACTGGAAAGGCTTTTTCTTTCCGGAAAATTTACCGTCGAAAGAACAGCTGAACTTTTATGCAACCCAATTCAATACGGTTGAAATCAATTCTACTTTTTACCGCAGGCCACGTCCACAGACTTTACAGAACTGGTATGAGAGAACAGGTGAAGATTTTAAATTTTTCATTAAAATCCCTAAAACCATTACGCATATTAAGCGGCTGAAGAACACTGCAGCAGAAACCGGTGATTTCTGCAATCATATTCATAGCGGAATCAAAGAAAAGCTGGCGGGATTTCTTTTCCAGATGCCTCCGACATTTCATTTCAGTGAAGAACATTTAGAAAAATTGATAGAAACTGTAGATCCTGAATTCCTGAACGTGGTGGAATTCCGCCACAAATCCTGGTGGAATGAAGAAGTTTTTAAAACTTTAAAAGAAAAAAATATTGTTTTCTCCGGAGTGAGTTTTCCGAAAGAAATTCCGGACGAATTTATCACAAACAGCAATAAATTTGCGTATTACAGGCTGCATGGCGTCCCCGTTCTTTTCAAATCAGAATATTCTGATGAAGAGCTGATGAATTTAGCTGATGAAATAAAGAAGGCTAAAGAAACAGTCTTCGTATTTTTCAACAATACGTGGGGAACTGCGGCTTTAAAGAATGCGCTTTTTCTGAAAAAACTTTTGGAATAGCATTAAAATTTTCTTTCAATCACATAATCCAGCATCAGGTTTAGTGAATGTTTGGCTTCCGAATCCGGGAAATCATTCAGAATATCTTTCGCACGCTGCTGGTAATCTTTCATCACTGAAATTGCATAATCGAGTCCGCCTGAACTTTTCACAAAAGCAATGAGTTCTTTCACACGCTTTGTGTCATTATTATACCGTTTAATCGTGTTGAAATAATGTTTTCGGTCGGTTTCGGTGGCTTTTTTTAAGGTATAAATCAAAGGCAAAGTCATTTTCTGCTCTTTAATATCGATCCCGACAGGTTTGCCGATAATGTTTGACGTGAGGTAATCGAAAAGATCGTCTTTAATCTGAAACGCCATACCGGTAAGTGTTCCGAATTCCATCATCTTTTTTGCCATCGTTTCATCAACATTGTTAGATACCACTCCGATTTCGCAACATGCAGCAATTAACGTAGCTGTTTTCTGACGGATGATTTCGTAGTACACTTCTTCCGTAATGTCGAGTTTGCGCGCTTTTTCGAGCTGAAGAAGTTCACCTTCAGCCATTTCACGGATGGTTCGGGAAATTACCGCAAGCAAATCAAAATCTTTATGGTCGGTAGAAAGCAGCACTGCTTTAGAAAGCAGATAATCGCCTACCAATACCGCAATTTTATTCTTCCACAAGGCATTGATGGAGAAGAAATTCCTGCGCTTGAAACTTTCATCCACCACATCATCATGCACCAAAGTTGCAGTGTGAATAAGTTCAATCATCGAGGCGCCGCGGAAGGTTTTTTCATTCACCTCGCCCACCAGTTTTGCACACAGAAAAACAAACATTGGCCGCATCTGCTTGCCTTTGGTGGTTACAATAAACCGCGTAACTTTGTCTAAAAGCGGCACATTGCTCTGCATGGATTCATAAAACTTCTGTTCGAAAAGTTTCATTTCACCGGAAATGGGTTTCTTGATTTCTTCTATGGTATTCGCCACGTACTATGAATAAAGATGTTGAAAGTTAAAGATTGACAAATATAATTAAATTTACCGCAGGTTTCGCAGAATATTAAAGATAAAAAGATCGATCGATTTTCTGTTTCAGATGAAAAAAACTTACTTTACTTTATCGGCGGGAACAAAATAAAATGCCTGTTTTGCAGTACCCAAAGCAGTGCGGAATTCTTCTCCGGAAATATAAATTCCACTTTCATCTACCGCAATTCCTTCAATCTGGCCGATGACCAATGAAGAACCGAGATAATATTTTCTGGGCTGTTGTTTGAAAAACACGCCGGGTTCCGTTTCATCAAAGACTGACAGAAAAACTTCCGTATTCTTTGTATAGCCGATTAAATAAAGCTTTCCCTGAAAATATGCAGCATCAGTAACAAAGAAACCCGTTTTGAAACTTTCGGTTTTTTCGGCGGCCTGATTTTCTGTAAAGTCAGGATTCAGGACATAATGTGTTGTCGATCTGGAAGACCATTCTTTGGTAAAAACATGTATTTTTCCATTCAGAATCAGTAGTGCTTCTGCATCGAAATCTGTTTTTAAGACTTTTCTGCTGAAATCCTTCTGTTCAGGATAAAAGAATGAAATTACCTTAGTTTCACAGGAATTTTCAAACGGAATTTTATAAATCCTGAGATCAGTTCTGGTTCCGACGTTATTGCCGAAGTCGCCGGTATAAAGATGCAAAGAATCGCTCGCAATGGCTTCCCAGTCGTGATTTTGCAGTCCGGTTTTTATGGCTTTAAGTATTTTACCTGAAGATTTATCGATTTCGAAAATTTCAGAAGAATTTCCGCCGTCGTTCATGGTGTAAAGTTTTCCACGGAAAAAATCAAGGCCCGAATTTTCTTTCAAAGAATCGCTGAGATAAGAAACCCGGTATTTGGCGATCTTTAAAAAATCGGTCTCCTGAGCGAAACCGTTAGAAAAAAAGAAAAAAGAAAAAAAGAAAACTAATTTCTTCATGATAATTTACGTCTTAAAAGCAATAAGCGGATTTTCACAAAATCGTAAAGCAATCCCAGAAGTAAAATGAAACTTCCGAACATTAGGGTTCTGATCCCGAAATGCATGTAAAGAATTCCGCCTGAAACTCCACCCGCGAAAAACAGCCAGATGATGGTTAAACGCAGTTTTATCGATTTTATGAGTTTCTTTTTGTGTTTCTGATCTTTATAGAAGAAAAGCTGCGAAAACTCAATTCCCATGTCGGTAAAAAGTCCAGTTAAGTGCGTCGTACGAACTACCGCGTTCGAGATGCTTGTAACCAGAGAATTCTGCATTCCCATTGCAAACAAAAGGCTGAAAGCGATAAGATCGGGATTTTTTTCAATCAGAAAACTTCCGGTGATTGCAAGCGTTGCAAGAATAAAGGCTTCGGTAACGGTAGGAATGATGTAAATTAGATTTTCTTTCCGGCGCGAATAAATCTCAACCATAAAGTTGGAAAAAAAGGCTCCAAGAAAAAAGAAGAAGATATATAGTGCCCCGTGAAAGGCGCTCCGGAAATCCTGCTTGAAAGCTTCGTCTACAAAATAAGCAAAATGACCGGTAACATTAGTAGTAAGCTTTTGAACAGAGAAAAATCCCACAACATTTACCAAACCTGCGACGAAACTCAGCAGTGAGGCAATCCCAAGATTATGCTTAGCGGTGCGGGTTTTTCCTATGTGACTGAACATTACTCACTGGATTTATTGGCGAGCTGTCCGCAGGCTGCATCAATGTCGCCTCCCCGACTTCGGCGGATCAGCACAGTGATTCCGGCATTTTCGAGTTGGCGTACATAATTTTCCTCGGCTTCTTTGTTGCATTTGTCGTATTTGCCGTCGCCGATTGGGTTGTACTGAATTAAATTCACTTTACTCGGAACCTGTTTACAGTAACGGATGAGTGCTTTGATGTCTTCGTCCTGATCATTAATTCGTTTCCATACACAGTATTCAAAAGTGACTGGACTTCCTGTTTTTTCGTACCAGTATTTTAAAGAATCCATGATATCGGTGAGCGGAAACTTATCAGAGAAAGGCATAATCTCATTTCTTTTCGCCTCGATCGCCGAGTGTAAAGAAAGTGCAAGTTTTACCCGCAAATCTTCATCAGCAAGCATTTTTATCATCTTCGGAATTCCTGATGTAGAAACGGTAATTCTCCGCGGCGACATTCCCAAACCTTCAGGCTGAGTAATTTTTCTTACTGCATCTACTACATTTTTGTAGTTCATCATCGGTTCGCCCATTCCCATGAATACAATGTTCGAAAGCGGTCTGTTGAAATAAAGTTTACTTTGTCTGTCGATTAAAGCAACCTGGTCCACAATTTCTGCAACTTCCAGATTCCGCATGCGTTTGAGCCGAGCGGTCGCGCAGAATTCACAATTGAGGGAACAGCCTACCTGAGAGGATACACAGGCCGTCGTACGAGTTTCTGTTGGAATTAAGACAGATTCTACTAAAAGTCCGTCGTGAAGTTTCACTCCATTTTTTATGGTTCCGTCTTTTGATTTCTGCAGCAAATCCACAGAAACAGGATTGATGGTAAATTCAGCTGAAAGTTTATCGCGTAAATCTTTTGAAAGATTCGTCATTTCATCAATAGAATGGAGGTTTTTACTCCATAACCAATCATAAACCTGTTTCGCACGGAAAGGTTTTTCCCCGATTTCTCTGAAATAATCGGTTAACTGGTCTAAACTTAATGTCCGTATATCTTTCATCGTTCCAAAGAGCAAAGTAAAAAGTAAAAAGTAAAAAGAGTTAAGAGCTGTTACTTTGTATTATTCACTATTGCCCCAAAAATATTTTTTAATTCAGCACTTTCTTTTAAAAGCTTTTCTAAAGTTTCCTCAGGTTTGTCCTCAAGCGCATTGATAACTCGAAGCCAATAATTTGATTCCCGCGCTTCCCGTAGCGATATTCTGCATTTATTCTTAAAATCGGCCCTGGAAGAACCGGCTTGGGACTCTTCGTAATTAGCGCCAAGTGAAGTGGCAGATTTACCTAATTGAAATCGGATCAATCTGTATTCATAATCGTTAGGTAGCTGTCTTAAAAACTTTAAACAGTCTATTCCAAATACGAAAGTTCGTTCTAATAAATCGTTCTGTTTCATCATTTAAAAAATTTAAATAAATATAAACTTTTAAATGACACTACACTTCACCTGGCTCTTTTTACTTTTTACTTGATTCTTACAGGATCAGCATTGCGTCTCCGTAAGAGTAAAATTTATATTCGTTTTTAATGGCTTCTTCATAAGCATGCATCAGGAAATCTTTCCCGGCAAATGCCGCAACCATCATCATGAGTGTAGATTTTGGAGTATGAAAATTGGTAATCATGGAGTTAGCCACTCCGAAATCATGTGGCGGGAAAATAAACTTATTTGTCCACCCATGGTAAGGGCCAATTTTTTTATTTGATGAAACCGAAGTTTCCAAAGCGCGCATGGTAGTGGTTCCCACTGCGCAAACTCTTCTCTGCTCTGCAACAGCTTTGTTGATGATGTCTGCATTCAGCTGATCGATAATGGCTTCTTCCGACTCCATTTTATGCTTGCTTAAATCTTCAACTTCGATGGGATTGAAAGTTCCGAGACCTACATGAAGCGTAACTTCAGCAAAGTCGATTCCTTTTATTTCTAATCTTTTCATTAGGTGTCTGGAAAAGTGTAAACCTGCAGTTGGCGCTGCTACAGCCCCTTCGTGTTTTGCATAAATGGTTTGGTAACGCTCTGCATCTTCAGGTTCTACGGCTCTCTTGATGTATTTAGGAAGTGGAGTTTCGCCAAGTTCTTTCAGTTTAGCACGGAATTCTTCGTAAGATCCATCGTACAGAAATCTTAACGTTCTGCCTCTTGAGGTGGTGTTATCAATGACTTCTGCAACCAGAGATTCGTCTTCAGTGAAAAATAACTTGTTTCCGATTCTTATTTTTCTTGCCGGATCAACCAAAACGTCCCACACACGAGTTTCTTTATCGAGTTCTCTCAAAAGGAAAACTTCAATTTTAGCTCCGGTTTTTTCTTTGTTTCCGTAGAGTCTGGCAGGAAAAACTTTGGTATTGTTAAATATAAAAAGATCGTGCTCGTCGAAATAATCTACTACGTCTTTGAATAATTTATGTTCAATGGTTTCCGTTTTACGGTTGAGCACCATGAGTTTAGCGTCGTCTCTGTGTTCTGCTGGATGTTCTGCCAAAAGTTCTTCCGGCAGGTGGAAGTTGAAATCAGATGTTTTCATTTTTTAAATTACGGTTTAAAAATTAGCCCGAAAACCAGATAATTTTCGGACTGCAAATATACGGCTTTGAAAAGGCAAAGTCAAGCGATTAACGATTTATCTAGTAGTTCAGCGTTTTAGGAAGCGTTATTTTAAGTTTTACATCGTTATGATCTTCAAGCACAAATTCACAACTCACTTTTTTTTCGGTGATATCGTCCCTTACTACCATATAATTTCCCGGTAAATCTGCATCACTCGTCAACATAAAATTAAGACTTCTGCTTAAAGCGAACATTGGAAACATATTTTTACTGGCCGGTTGCAGGGTAAGAATATGTTTAGCAATAGGTTTATTTGCTTTTTTTGAACTGAAAATCTGCATTGAAACCTGCTTTGGGTAAGATTCTGATATTTCACCAAAAGTAATATACTGCTTTTGATTAATTAAATGTTTCGTGTTGAGTTTGTAGGAATAATCATATTCAAAAGCGAAAAAAATGTTTCCGTTTGACTTACTTTCTTTTACCGTAAAATGATGTGCCAGATCAGTTTTGGAATCAAAGAGTGTGGCACTAAGATAGTCCGGGACCCTTGTAACCTTTAGGAAATAATTAAAATCATCGGAATTAAAATAATTAACCGATTCTTTAATACCCTTTTTCTTCGCGTTATTAAGTACGTATTTGGTGACGGTATCAAATGAATAAGTCTGTGCAGAGCTCAACACAAACGCAAAAATAAAGGCCAAGAAATAAAAATTTCTCATAAAAATGTTTTTAAGATTTCCCATTCCGTCAGTTTTTTATCGAATGAAACCGTATGAAGAGGACTTGTTGAAGGTAAAACAAATATTGGGATTTCTGATTCTTTACCTAAAATTTTCTTTAAATTCTTGAATGATTTCTGGCCGTTGCAGAAGACTGCTTTTATATTAGGGTGGTGTCGAAGAATTTTTAAAATATCATTGTGCTCCTCATTGCGGATTTTTGTGTCGAGACTTCCCTCGCGTTCGCAGGAATCGATTACATCCCAAAGTGCGATGTTATTTTTCCTGATAATTTCAGTTCTCTTTCGGTAATCTGCCGTGAAATCTTCTTCGAAAAGTTGAAAAATAATCTTCCAGAACTGGTTTTGCGGATGTGCGTAATATTGCTGCATTTCCAGCGATTTAACACCCGGAACTGAACCTAAAATCAGGATTTTAGAACCTTCTGAAATGATTGGCGGGAAAGATGAAATTCGTTTCTGCATTTTATGACTCAGCATTTACACCTTGAATTTGGAACGATAAATGCAGACTTTAAAAATATTAAAAAAATCAGTTATGAAAAAATTATCGTTAATTATGGGAATGCTTGTGCTGTTTTTTACAACAAGCTGCAGAGATATCGTGAATTCGGTTTTGGACGTGTTGCCGCCTTTTGATGTACCGTTTACCACAACATTAGCGGTTCCGTTTGCCAACGTAAGTACAACAACTTACACCAGAACTCCGGAAATACCTATGAATATTGATTTGGATGCGAAAATTAAGCAGAATAACCCCAACTACTCCATCAACAACTTGAAATCGGTTAAGATGAGCACTTTAGACATTGAATATGTGAGTTCGCAGTTCGATACCAAGCTCGATGTGATTAAAAATGCAAGAATTTATATTAAAGCCCCAAACCAGCCTGAAAAGCTGATCGCAACAGTGGCGAATAATACAAATCAAAACAACATCACCTTTTCGGTTCCCGATGAAGAACTCATTAATTATTTCAGGACAAACCAGAATTCATTAATTTTTGAAATCCAGGCCAATGCGGTAAACGCTGACCAGATTACGATGAAAATGAATTCCGGTTTTAAGGTAAAAGTTCAGTTATAACGTTGTTAATGTCAACAACAAAAAGGCCTCTGATCAAATCAGAAGCCTTTTTTAATTTAGTGATTAAAGCGTTTCTTTCAGCCATTCGAAAAATTCTCTCTGCCAAACCAACCCGTTGTGCGGATTCAGAACCCAATGGTTTTCGTTCGGGAAATAAAGGAATTTTGATTTCAGACCGTGAAGTTTAGCTGCCTGAAAAGCCTGCTGACCTTGCTCATATCCTACCCGGAAATCGAGTCCACCCTGTATGATCATGATGGGCTTGTTCCATTTGTCAACAAAATTTGAAGGATTAAATTCTGTATAGGCTTTTGGCATCGGCAAATCTGTTGGTTTGCCTAAGTCCCAGTTGGCAAAGAAGAGTTCCTCAGTAGTTCCGTACCAGGATTTCATATCGAAAAGTCCGTCGTGTGCAATAAAAGTTTTGAAACGGTTGTCGTGAATTCCGGCCAGCATAAATACGCTGTATCCACCATAACTCGCACCTACAGCACCCATTCTGTCGTTATCCACGTAAGGCAATGTTTTGGCATAATCTGTCGCTGCAAGATAATCTTTCATTACCTGTCCGCCCCAGTCTTTAGAAATTTCTTCGTTCCATTTTGTTCCCCAACCCGGCATTCCGCGACGGTTTGGCGCTACTACGATATAGCCGTTGGCCGCCATCAGAGCAGGGCTCCATCTTGTGCTGAAAAACTGTGTAAGCGCAGATTGTGGACCGCCCTGACAGTATAAAAGTGTAGGATATTTTTTATTGGGATCGAAATCCGGTGGATACACAAACCATACGCCCATTTCCTTCCCGTCGGTAGTTTTCACCATTTTAAGTTCCGTTTTAGAAGGCGTGATTTTAGCGTAATTCTGCTTATTGACTTCAGTGACCTGAGTCATGGTTCCTTTTTTCAGATCCACCGAAAACAAATCCGCATTATGGTTCATATCGGTTCTGCCAACCAAAAGCGTATTTTTATTTTGCGCGTAAATGGAAGTTACATCAAAATCACCTTGTGTTATTTGCTGAATCTTCGCGGTTTTCGGGCTTAAGGAAAACAATTGTTTTGTTCCTCTAAATGCCGTGGTAAAATACAGCGTTTTGGAATCCTGAGTCCAGAAAACATCGCCCACCACGCTTTCATCCCAATCTTTTGTCAGATTGCGCACTTCGTGAGATTTCCAGTCCATGATTTTGATGTCGTTTTTATCAGCTTCGTAGCCGTCTCTTTCCATCGACATCCAGAGTAAAGTTTTTCCGTCTGGTGAAAATTTCGGAGCAACATCATATCCTTTGTTGCTTTCAGTAAGATTCTTTGTGGTACCGGAATTAAGATGGTATGCAAAAATATCGGTATTGGTAGACTGCGCATATTCTGCCCCGCTCAAAGGTTTGGTAACATACAGAAGCTGTGTGGAATCCGGGCTCCATACAAAATCTTCTGCTCCACCGAAAGGCCGCTGTGGCGAATCCCACATTTTACCTTCCAGTAAATCTTTGGCATTTTCAACTTTTTCGGAAACATTCACCACAAAAACATGATTGTATTTTCCTTCATTAAAATAATCCCAATGACGGTGGTTCAGGTCGGTGTAGATATGTGCTGTCGTTTTCGGCACGTCGGTATATTTATCTTTTCCTAAAACTTTTTCAACCAACACTTGTTTGCTGAAGGCAATTTTCTTCCCGTCTGGTGAAATTACGATATTGTCAACTTCTCCGATGGTATAAAATTCTGCCCAGGTTTTTCCGGCATCTTTTGAAAGATAAATAATATCTTTTTCCTGTGCGTAAAGTCCGTTTTTATCCCATTGTATCAAGGCTTTTTTTCCCAAATCCAGGCTGGTAGCTTCAGCGTTTTTAATGTTGAGGAAATAAGTTTTCTTGTTGTTTTTTTCAGTTTTAAGGTCTGTTTTTCCTACGGTGTAAATGAGGGAAGACTGATCGGGTGATACTGCAGATACGCCGATTTTATTTAAAGTCCAGAGGAGTTCGGGCGTCATCACATTTTGTGCATTCATAAGAAATGGCGCAGCTACTGCGATTAAGGTATGTTTTAGCTTCATAAAAAATTAATTTCAATCCTTACAGCTGCGGACTGCAACTGTAGCTACAAATATAGAAAAAATCACCAGCAAGGAGTTGGCGATTTTTTCTTTGAATTATTTAAATCTTATTTAGTCAGAAGATGTGAAAATCCCATTCACCAAAGAAGTGATAAGTGAAAGCGCGATACTGAAGATGAATGCCCACCAAAAGCCATCGATTGTCATTCCGTCAATAAAATAATCAGCAATGAGGATAACCAAAGCGTTAATCACTAAAGAAAAAAGCCCCAAAGTAAGAATGGTAAGCGGTAATCCCAGTATTTTTAACACTGGTGAAACGATCAGGTTTAAAATTCCCAGAACGATTGCGAAAACAATGGCCGTGGAAAAACCGTCGAAATGAACCCCCGATAAAATCTTGGTAAGAAAAAAAGCGACAACCGCCGTTACAAGAAGTCTGATAATTAAATTCATAGTTTATAGTTTATAGTTTAAAAATTTATAATTTGCTTAGCATTGCGTGATTTGTCCGTTTAAAGGTAAGCGATTTTCCAATCCATTTGAATTTCCAGTAACCTCTTACTTTCAGCAACCCCTGCTCTGTTATATGCGCAGCAGAATCCCAAAACCGGCCGGAACTCGCATCGTAAATTTTTCCATGTTCCCACTCATTCTTTTTCGGATTATAGACCAGTCCTTCCAGCACTTCCATTCCCAGAATCTTCCGATTTCTGAGTTTAGGATCAGGATTTTCGAAATCGGTGCGGGTATGCATTGGTTTGCCAGTTCCTAACTTTTCATCAAACCAGATCACTTTGGCTCTATACTGGCCGCTTTGTTTATAGACTTCCACTGCCACGCTTTGGTCGGTTGCCAGCCATTTTCCAAGCACCGCATCCGATTTGGATTGGGCACCGAGATTAAAAAAACAAAAATAAAGGATTAAAGTGAGATTTTTTATAAGCATGTTAATCCTTATACAAGTATTTTGCCATTCAGACAATCAAATTTGATATTGAATTTTAGGAAAATCCTATTCTGCTGCGGTTTGAGCTCATCAACAAGTTTTTTTACTTTACCAATTTTTATTATCTTCATCACCAAAACTTATATATAATGAAGAACTACGCTAAAGTTTTAATGCTTTCAACCGTGTTTTCGGTGGGGTTAAATGCCCAGACGCAGGACCAGATGACCAAATCTATTATGGATGAAACCTACAACAATTCCCAGCTCGAAAAGCTCGCTTACGAATTGCTCGACGGGATAGGTCCACGTCTTGTAGGGAGTCCCAAAATGCAGCAGTCGCACGACTGGGCAGTAAGCAAATTCAAAAGTTGGGGAATCGATGCCCGCAACGAACAGTGGGGCGAATGGAAATCCTGGGAACGGGGAACTTCTTCTATTGAAATGGTATTTCCTTATGTTAAATCTTTGGAAGGAATGCAGCTTGCCTTCAGCCCTGCGACACCGTCTAAAGGATTAACTGCAGATGTTGTAATGTTGCCAACCTTTAGCAGTAAAGAAGATTTTACCAAATGGCTTTCTTCTGTGAAAGGAAAACTGGTAATGGTTTCTCAATATCAGCCATCCGGAAGACCGGAGTATAACTGGAAGGAATTTGCAACACCGGAATCTTTCGAAAAAATGCAGAATGAATCCAAAGCAGCTTCTGAAGCGTGGCAGAATTCAATAAAAGTAACCGGAGAAACCAGCAGAACTTTAAATGCAAAGCTTGAAGCAGCCGGTGCAGCCGGAATTATTTCTTCCAACTGGTCTCGCGGATTCGGTGTAAACAAAATATTTTCTGCAGGAACAAAAAAAATCCCGGTGATGGACGTTTCTTTGGAAGATTACGGACAACTCTACAGAATGCTGAAAAACGGCACCACTCCAAAACTGAAAATTACAGCCAATTCTAAAGACAAAGGAATGGCTCCAACCTTCAATACCGTTGCAGAAATCAAAGGTTCTGAAAAACCTGATGAATACATCATTTTATCCGCACACTTGGATTCCTGGGATGGCGGAACCGGTGCAACCGACAACGGAACAGGAACCATTACCATGATGGAAGTTGCCAGAATCCTGAAAAAACTTTATCCTAATCCCAAAAGAACAATCATTGTAGGACTTTGGGGAAGTGAAGAACAGGGACTTAACGGATCACGCGGTTATGTATCTGCGCACAAAGAACAGATGCCGAAAATACAGGCGGTTTTTAATCAGGATAACGGAACGGGCCGTATTGCGAACATCAGCGGACAAGGATTCCTGAATTCTTATGATTACTTGGGAAGATGGCTTGCTGCGGTACCCAGAGAACTCACTAAAGATATAAAAACCACTTTCCCAGGAACACCTGGCGGTGGCGGATCCGACCATGCGTCTTTTGTGGCAGCAGGAGTTCCGGCATTCATGTTGGGCTCACTGAACTGGAGCTACGGAAACTATACCTGGCACACCAACCGCGACACGTATGATAAAATTGTTTTTGATGATGTAAAAAGCAACGTCGCGTTAATCGCCATAATGACTTACATGGCAAGCGAAGATCCTGAGAAAGCTTCTGCGGAAAAAATTAAACTTCCGGTAAACCAAAGAACAGGCGAACGAATGGCCTGGCCAGAAGTAAAGGAACCGACAAGAAAAGGCGGTTTAGATTAAACTTTGTGTTTTATTTTACAGTTTTGCCGCCGCGGTTTCACCGCGGCGGCTTTTTATTTTCATTCCAATTCTATCCAAACCGGCGCATGGTCACTGGATTTTTCCCAACCGCGCACCTCTTTGTCCACACCCGCTTTCTTGAGTTGGGGAAGAACTTCCGGCGACAGCAGGAAGTGGTCGATTCGCAAACCGGCATTTCTCTGATAAGCATTTCGGAAGTAATCCCAAAAGGTATATATTGTTTCGTCTGGATGCAGATGACGCAGCGCATCAGTCCAGCCTTGTCCAATCAAATCATGGAAGGCATCACGTACTTCGGGTAAGAAGAGCGCATCTTTCGCAAACTTTTCAGGTTTGTAAACGTCTTTTTCTGTAGGCATCACGTTAAAATCACCAATCAGCAAAACTTTTTTTCTGGAGGTTATGAGCATTTCGGCATGAGCCTGAAGCCGCTCGAACCACTGCATTTTATAATCGAATTTAGGTCCCGGAACAGGATTTCCGTTCGGGAGGTAAATACAGCAGATAATCAAATCATCGATTTTCACCTCCAAATACCGGCTCGCTTCGTCGCTATCGTCACCGGGCAGAGATTTACGTGATATTATGGGTTCCGATTTTTTCGAAAGCACTGCTACTCCATTCCAGCTTTTCTGCCCTAACCAGACTGACTTGTAACCGGCTTCGAGGATTTCTGCTTCAGGAAATTTGTCCTGTGGCGCCTTAAGCTCCTGCAGACAGACCACATCGGGTTTTTCTTCCTTCAACCATTTCAAAAGTACGGGAAGCCGTCCGTTCACGCCATTTACATTATAAGTTGCGATTTTCATGAATTAAATTTTTAAAATTCAATACAAAAACCGGGCAAACGATTTCTGCTTCATGCAATACTTTGATCTTGAAAGGTGCAGTTTTTGATATCTGACTAAACCCATCACAAAAATCAAATTATGAGAGCAATATGGAACGGCGCCATCGGTTTTGGCCTTGTAAATATCCCGATTAAATTATATTCAGCAACCGAAGAAAGCAATCTGGATTTGGATATGCTGGATAAAGACGACCTTTCAAACATCAATTTCAAAAGAGTAAATGCCAATACCGGCAAAGAAGTGAAATGGGAAAATATTGTAAAAGGTTATAAACTTGAAGACCGTTACGTAGTTCTCACTCAGGAAGATTTCGATGAAGTAAATCCTGAGAAATCAAAAATCCTGAACATCAAACAGTTTGTCGACATCAACGAAATCGACAGTGCTTATTTTGAAACTTCCTATTTTCTGGAACCACAAAAAAATGGTGAAGAGGCTTACAAATTATTGCTGAAGGCACTTTTAAAAACCAAAATGGCCGGTATCGGGACTTTTATCCTGAGAGAAAAAGAAATATTATGTCTTATACGTCCTTACCAAGACAAAATTTTGATGGTTAATAGAATGCGTTATCCGGAAGAATTGAGAAGTTTTGAAGATCTGAAAATCCCAAATGCCAAAAATCCCAAAGCCGAAGAACTGGAGATGGCAGAATCCCTCATAAAACAGCGTGCGACAAAATTCGATCCTGAAAAATATAAAAATACCTACAATGATGATTTGATGAAAATCATTAAAGCAAAGGCAAAGGGTAAAGTGAAAAAGGTAGAAACCAAAGAAGAAGTCAGCGCGAAAGCCACCGATCTTATGGCTCAGCTGAAAGCCAGTCTGGAAGCCGGGAAAGTAAAAGTCGGTTAAGTTTAAACTTAATTCATCTCTATCATGCCACTTGAGGAATACAATAAAAAAAGAGATTTCAAGCAGACTGCCGAACCCGAGGGCAAAGCCGCGGTTGGAAAAGGCAAACTGAAATTTGTGATTCAGCGGCATGCAGCGAGCAGGCTGCATTATGACTTCCGGCTGGAAATGGATGGAGTGCTGAAAAGCTGGGCCATTCCCAAAGGTCCATCACTCAATCCAGAAGACAAGCGCCTTGCGATGATGGTTGAAGACCATCCTTTTGCTTACAGAACGTTTGAGGGCTCTATTCCGGATGGAAATTACGGCGCCGGCGAAGTCGAAATCTGGGATGAAGGCACGTATGAGCCGTTGGAAAAAGTGAAAGGAAAGACCGATGATCTCATCATGCAGCACGAACTCCACACCGGATCGATGAAATTTGTACTCTCCGGAAAAAAACTGAAAGGCGAGTTTGCGCTTGTAAAAATAAAAAACGCCGAAAGTGGCGATCCCTGGCTGCTGATTAAACACAGAGACCAGTTTTCTGTTGATCATTATGATGCCGAAGAAAATACTGATCCGGATTCAAAAGTAAGTGCCTATCTTCAGTCGAAAAAAAAAAGCAGTAAAGTAAGCAAGTCATCTGCTCCTGAGATGAAGTCTTATAGAAACCATGCTCCTGCTCTTTCAGGGGAAAGAAAACTCACCAAATTCATTACTCCCATGCTTGCTGGAACTTCGGCAAAACCTTTCAGCTCGCCGGAGTGGGCGTTTGAAATAAAGTGGGACGGCTACAGGGCTATTGCAGATCTCAGAAAAGACATTCAACTCTATTCACGGAACGGACTTTCCTACGCAGAAAAATTCAAAAAAATCAGCAATTCACTGAAATTTCAGGAGCACGAAATGATTCTTGACGGAGAACTTGTTGCTTATGACAACGAAGGAAAACCGAATTTCCAGTGGCTGCAGCGCATTGGCGAAAATCCCAATCTTAATATAATTTACCAGGTTTTCGATCTTCTGTGGCTGAATGGCCACTCGACTGAAAACCTTAGTCTTCTTCAGCGGAAAGAACTTCTGAAAGACGCTTTGGTAGAAACTGAACATATCAAATACCACGACCATATTCTTGAAAAAGGAGAAGCATTTTTCATGCAGATAGAAAAATTAGGACTCGAAGGAATGATCGCTAAAAAAACCGACAGCACTTACAGCCGCGGCACACGAAACGGCGACTGGCTGAAGATTAAAAGGCAACAAACCGAAGAAGTCCTGATTTGTGGATTTACCGCACCCAAAGGCAGCCGCAAAAAATTCGGGTCGCTTATTTTGGTACGGTATCATGGGAATGAACTTATTTTCTGCGGCCATACCGGAACGGGTTTCAGTGACAAAATGCTGGTAGAACTTTACGATAAAATGAAACCTCTGATTGTAGCGGAATCTCCTTTCAAAAAAATTCCGAAAACTAATGATAAAGCTACCTGGCTGAAACCTGAACTCATTGCTGAAATTAAATTTACGGAAATCACCAGTGATCACATCTTCCGTCATCCTGTTTTTCTGCGTTTAAGGGAAGATTTAAATCCAAAAGATCTGAACTTTAAAAAAGATGAAAAAACCAATATCCCGGAACCGAAACCTTTAAAAAAAACAACAATGAAAAGAGATACTGATCAACTGCAGAAATTCGGGAAGCAGGAAGTGAAACTTACCAACCAGAGTAAAATTTATTTTCCAAAGGACGGAGTAACAAAAGGCGACGTTATTGCTTACTACCAGAGCATTTCAAAATATATTTTGCCTCATTTGAAAGACCGTCCACAATCGATGAACCGTTTCCCGAATGGTATTGAAGGCATGAGTTTTTACCAAAAAGATGCCTCCGACGAAATCCCGGACTGGATTGAAACCCAGAAAGTTTTTTCCGAATCTACCGACAAATACATCAACTATATTCTCTGTAATGATAAAGCCACGATGGCTTATCTGAACAATTTGGGATGCATCGAACTCAATGTTTGGACCAGCCGGAAAGATACTACCGACAAACCCGATTACCTGGTGCTGGATCTGGATCCTTCCGACAACAATACTTTTGAAGACGTAATTCTTACCGCGCAAACGGTAAAAAAAGTAATGGACAAGGCGAAGGTAAAAGGATATTGCAAAACTTCGGGAAGTTCCGGAATCCATATTTACATTCCTGCGGGAGCAAAGTATTCTTTCGAGCAGGTGAAAGATTTTGCACACGTGATGATGCAGATGGTACAGAAAGAGATTCCCGACATCACCACTCTGGAACGCAACCTTCAGAAACGCGACAAAGGAAAAATTTATCTCGATTACCTCCAAAACCGACGCGGCCAAACCCTTGCAAGCGTGTACAGCCTGAGACCTAAAAACGGAGCGCCAGTTTCAATGCCAATCGAATGGGACGAACTAAAAACCGGGCTAAAACCTACCGATTTCAACATCGAAAACGCACTGCAAAGAATTGAACAGAAAGGTGATATTTTTAAACCGGTGCTCGGGAAAGGCTTTGATATGCTTAAAGCTTTGGAACTTTTGGAAAAGGAATAATACATAGTGTTTAACGCTGAAATTCCCTTATCGATACGCTTCCGGCGGCTTTGGTTAAATTTTTGATAGAAGAATTTTATGAAAACTCAAAACTACAGCAATCACAAAAAATATTACGCACCGCATCATTTTATTTTTCTGCCGATTCTCGCGGGACTTCAGGTACTCGGCTTCTGGAAATATTTCACCGATAACGAAAACACGCTGGTTTGGCTGCTGTTTTCAGTAATCATTTTCCTGATCCTTTATCTTACCGTAATGTTGAGGCAGCATTACGCACTCGGAAATCAGAACCGAATCATCCGCCTCGAATTTCAACAGCGGTACTTTGAAATCTTTGGGGAAAGGTCTGATGAGGTTTCAGAACAACTGAGTTTCAGTCAAATTGCAGCCCTCCGTTTTGCTTATGATGAAGAATTTAAAACGTTACTTGCAGAAGCGCTAAACAAAGACGTTTCGGGTAATGAGATTAAAAAATCAATCACAGATTGGCGTCCGGATTATCACAGGGTTTAGAACAATCGATTCCATAAACATTAAATATAAACCATTAAAAATCACTGTTATGAAAAAATTTATGTTACTCAGTTTAGCTTTACTGGCAATGTTTACCCTTACGGGATGTGATGCGATAGGAACAATTTTCGAAGCCGGGATGTGGTGGGGAATTTTTCTTGTTGCAGTCGTAATCGGACTTATCTTCTGGCTTTTAGGACGGGGTAGAAAATAACGTTCTTAATTCCACAGATCATGCAGAAGAAATCAAAAACCAAAATCCGGCCTTTGCAGAAACAGAAAAAGCCGGGACTCGAGGCTAAGCTCTCGCCACTTCCGGAAAGTGAACCTATTCAGCAGAATGGAAAGCTAACAGGCAAAACCGCCATCATCACCGGTGGCGACAGTGGCATTGGAAAAGCGACTGCCCTGCTTTTTGCTGCGGAAGGCGCTGATATTGTTATTTCTTACCTGAGTGAAACTTCCGATGCAAAAGAAACCAAAAAGGAGATTGAGAAGTTGGGTAGAAAATGCATCCTCATCAAAGGCGATCTTGGCAGAGAAAACAACTGCAAAAAAGTAATCACCGAAACCGTTAAAACTTTTGGTAAACTTGATATCCTCGTCAATAATGCCGGCATTCATTGGGAATCCGAGAAAATTGAAGACATCAGCACAGAGCAGCTGATGAAAACCTTTCATTCCAATTTCTTTTCAGTTTTCTGGCTTACGAAATATGCCATGAAATACTTGAAGAAAGGCAGCTGCATCATCAACACTACTTCTGTTACGGCCTACCGTGGAAGTGATCACCTGATGGATTATGCTGCAACCAAAGGCGCAATCCTGTCTTTTACGAGAAGTCTTGCCGCAAATCTTGCACAAAAAGGAATCCGTTTAAATGCGGTGGCACCAGGACCCATCTGGACACCGCTAATTGCCTCTACCCTCTCTAATAAAGCAGTTTCCGAATTTGGCAGCGATACGCCAATGAAGCGTGCCGGCGAACCGAATGAAGTAGCGACTTGTTTCCTCTTCCTTGCCAGTGAAGATTCCTCGTACATGACGGGACAGGTATTGCACCCGAATGGGGGTGAAATTGTTAACGGTTAAAAAACTGAATGATCAAATGAAAACTTCCGAGAGCGATGTTGTAATCTCACTTAGTCCCTCAAAGATTGTAAAAATCATGAAGGACCCTGTAAAATCTGCCAAGGCAGTAAGTCTGGTGTATACGAATGACCGTGAATCAGACGGAATTACCCGCAGAAAACGCGGAAAAAAATACGTGTATTATTACGGTGACGAAAGAATAAAGGACCAAGAAGAAATCCAGCGCATCAATAAACTGGCCATTCCGCCTGCCTGGGAGAATGTCTGGATTTGTGGACTGCAGAACGGTCATCTTCAGGCAACCGGCATCGATGCTAAAAAGCGCAAACAATACCGTTATCATCCAATTTGGAACGCACTGCGAAATCATACGAAATTTTACAGAATGCTGCAGTTTGGCTATGCATTTCCTCAAATACGTCTTAACCTCGAAAAAGATCTTTCACTGAAGACTTTAGAGAAACGAAAAGTACTGGCCGTTGTAGTGAGTTTAATGGAAAGAACCAATATTAGGATCGGAAATAATGTCTATGAAAAACTTTATGGTTCCTTTGGTCTTACCACATTAAAGGATAAACACGTTAACATTAAAGGACAAAAAATAAATTTTTCCTTCAAAGGAAAAAAAGGCATTTATCACGACATCGACCTTAAAAATGCAAAACTCGCAAAAGCCGTACAGAACTGTAAAGACATTCCGGGGAAAGAACTTTTTCAGTATTACGACGAAGATGGCAAAAGACATCCCATAGATTCCGGAATGGTGAATGATTATATAAAAGAAATAAGCGGCGACGATTTTACCGCAAAAGATTTCCGGACCTGGTCAGGAACTGTAAATGCGCTAATCGCCTTCAAAGAAATCGGCGAAACAGAAAGCGACACTGCCTACAAATCAAAGGTAAAGGAAGCGCTTGAAATGGTCGCTGCCAATCTTGGAAATACGGCGACCGTTTGCCGAAAATACTATGTACATCCTCTCGTCATCAACCTTTACGAGAACAAGTCGATTAAAAAGTATCTGGACGAACTCGATGAGATTGAAATCGATGACGGAAAAGCAGGACTCACAAAAGAGGAAGCCATTGTGATGAAAATCCTTGAAAACGAAAAACTGTAAATGCAATGATCAACAACATTAAAAAAACATATTATGAAAATTGAACTTCAGGAAAACGAAATTACAATCGTGAAATTAGGTCCGTCTCAAGAAGAAAACGGCGTAATGAAACGTGAAGTAACATTTGAAATTAATGGAATCGAATTCCAGCGCAACATTATCCTTGGACCCAACGGCACAGGAGCAGATTTTACCGATCCGCAAAAATTTTACATGATGAACAAAGATCAGGTTGATGCCAGCCTCATCGTTTATTTATCCGAAAATCATCTGTATGACAATCTGGAAAAATAAGTAATCCTGGAATCACATTACCTCTTAATTAATGGGGTAACTTTTCTCTGAAATATCCGTAAACCCATGTTCCGGCAATAGCGCTGACGAGTGTTACCACAATTACGGTAGCACCGGTACCGATTTGTGCAAACAGCGGACCCGGGCATGCGCCAGTAACCGCCCATCCAAAACCAAAGATCAGCCCGCCATAAATCTGCCCTTTATTGAATTCCTTTTTATGAAAAACGATTTCTTCTCCGTAAATTGTTTTAATGTTGAATTTTTTAATCAACCAGATTGAAATCATCGCAA
Source organism: Kaistella yananensis (assembly GCF_026107505.2). Classification (NCBI taxonomy): domain Bacteria; kingdom Pseudomonadati; phylum Bacteroidota; class Flavobacteriia; order Flavobacteriales; family Weeksellaceae; genus Kaistella; species Kaistella yananensis. Next base: position 34,094 of record NZ_JAPCHZ010000005.1, read on the forward strand.
CCAAAATCGCACTTCCAATGATCCCGTACATGTGAAAAGACTGCAGCCGGAACATTTCCTGAATGCGGAACCAACTGATGACTTCGGCCTTTGTAAAGACAATTCCGAAGAAAATTCCCAGAAGCAGATACTTTAAATTATGATACCAGCGGTGTTCCAGCATGCTTTCGTTAACACACATACTGTCCAGAGACCTCCTTTCCAAATCGTCATTTTTATTAATATCTTTTTGCATGTTTTTAATTTTAAAGTGAAAGAATAATTGGAAGTAACACATTGGCCATTAGGAAACCGCCGAGCATAAAACTGATGGTGGCAATTAAACTCGGGAGTTGCAGGTTAGCTATTCCCATAATGGAATGTCCGCTCGTGCAGCCGCCAGCATAGCGTGTGCCGAAACCCACAAGAAATCCACCGCCCACCATCATCACAACACCGCGAAGCGTAAATAGCGATTCCCAATTCATGAGTTCCGCTGGTACAAGATTTCTGAAATCTGTAATTCCGTAACCTCTTAATTCTGCAGCCAGATTTGGATGCACTTCAACCGGATTCGGATTGGTAAAAAACAGCGCTGTAATCATTCCGCCAAGGAAAATTCCGAACACAAAAAATAAATTCCACACCTCTTTTTTCCAGTTGTACTTAAAAAAAGGAATATTTGCCGGCAGGCACGATGCACAGATATGCCGGAGCGAAGAAGATATACCGAAATTTTTGTTCCCGAGGATCAGAAGCGCCGGAACTGTAAGTCCGATTAATGGTCCGGCGATATACCACGGCCAAGGCTGCTGCATAAATTCTATCATAAATTTTAATTTTCAGTTTTAAATACTATTGCAAAACCGGTTAGATTTTCCAAAACCAATGGAATTGATTCGATTAAATCTGTAAATCAGTTTTTTTTCAAACTGCAAATTTACCCAAATGTTTTGTTAAAGTCGGGAACTCTATAATTTATTCACGAGTTTCTTAAATGAAAGTTAAATTACATTAAATGAATTCACACCGATGTTAAATCCTTAAATTTGAGTAAAAAGAATTAAATTATATGAGACCGTTACAGAGCAAAGTCTTCACCGTAAACAGGTATTTAGATTTAAATTTTAAATAATCGTGACGATCTTTAAAATCCTTTATTCAGAAAAAAAGCGCAAATTTGCATCCGTCCTCAAAATGAAGCTGAATGATGAAATTATGTATTGCCGAAAAGCCAAGTGTTGCCAGAGATATTGCCAAAGTATTGGGCGCCGACCTGCCTAAACAAGGATATTTTGAAGGTAATGGATTCTGGGTAACCTGGACTTTCGGACACCTCTGCACCCTCAAAGAACCTCAGGATTACAGCCCGCATTTCAAATCTTGGGACCTTATCTTTCTGCCTGTGATTCCACAGAATTTCGGTATTAAACTCATTCCGAATCCCGGCGTTGAAAAGCAGTTTAAAATCATTGAAAAATTAGTTGAAGATTGCGAAGAAGTCATTAATTGCGGGGATGCCGGTCAGGAAGGAGAACTCATACAGCGTTGGGTTCTACAGAAAGCCAAATGCCGGAAACCCATGAAAAGGCTCTGGATTTCCTCACTTACCGAAGACGCTATAAAAGAAGGTTTTGCCAACCTGAAACCTGCCGAGGACTATCAGAATCTTTACCTCGCCGGAAATGCCCGCGCGATTGGCGACTGGTTGCTTGGGATTAATGCAACGCGCCTTTTCACCCGCAAATTTGGCGGCAACAAAGGCGTTCTTTCTATTGGGCGCGTGCAGACTCCTACCCTTGCAATGATTGTGCAGCGGCAAAAAGAAATCAACGCTTTTACAACCGAAGAATACTGGGAACTGAAAACCAAATACCGCGATGTACTTTTCGCAGCGGCAATTGACCGGCTGAAGACGAAAGAAAAAGCAGAAAAAGGCCTGGAATATCTCAAACAGCATGAATTCGAAATCATCGCTTTTGAAATTAAAGAAGGAAAAGAAAAAAATCCAAGACTTTTTGATTTAACGGCGCTGCAGGTTGAAGCCAACCGAAAATACGGCTATTCAGCAGAAAATACGCTGAAATACATCCAAAGTCTTTACGAGAAAAAACATACTACGTATCCGCGAGTTGATACGACTTACCTGTCTGAAAATCTTCATCCGAAAATTGAGGGAATCCTGCGTTCGATGAATTTTTATGCCCAGTTTACCGCACCACTGCTCACAAAACCGATTCCAAAATCGAAAGCGGTTTTCGATGATTCTAAAGTAACAGACCACCACGCGATTATTCCGACCGAAATCCCGCCTTCTTCAAGTTTATCGAAAGAGGAAAAACTGATCTATGATTTGGTTGCCAAGCGTTTCATCGCTGTGTTTTATCCGGAATGTAAAATTTCAAATACTTTGGTTGAAGGTCAGGTAGGTACCATTCCATTCAAAGCGTCAGGAAAACAGATTCTGGAACACGGCTGGCGCGAAGTATATGCTTTCGAGAAAAAAGACGAAACCGAGAAAAAAGACAAAGACGAAGAACAGACGATTCCGGAATTTAAAGTTGGCGAAAAAGGACCACACAAACCATTAATTCATCAGGGAAAAACCAGTCCGCCCAAGCCTTATACCGAAGCAACGCTGCTGCGTGCGATGGAAACTGCCGGAAAACAGGTTGATGATGAAGAGCTGCGGGAAATGATGAAAAATAACGGTATCGGGCGGCCTTCTACCCGTGCAAATATTATCGAAACGCTCTTCAAACGCAAATATATTGAAAGGAAAAGGAAAAATATCCTCGCCACGACGACGGGTATAGAACTGATCGACACGATTGAAGATGAACTCCTGAAAAGTCCTGAACTTACGGGAGAATGGGAATTTAAGCTTAGAAAAATTGAACGCGGCGAATATGAAGCCAATCAGTTTAAAGACGAATTAATCACTATGGTTACTGAACTTACCAGAAAAGTAATCAGTGAAAAACCTAAGATAATTTCTTTCAATGACGAAGTTCAACTTAAAGAAAAGAAAGAAAAAGCAGCAAGGAAACCAACCGTAATTTCCTGGGAAGACGAAACCTGCCCGAAATGCAAAACCAGTAAACTTATGAAAGGAAAAACCGCCGTGGGCTGTTCTAATTTCAAAGGCTGTGGGTTCAAACTGCCATTTGTTGTCTTCGGAAAGAAACTGACCGAGAAACAGATTCACGATATCATTCTTAAAGGAAGATCCTCAAAACTGAAAGGCTTTACAGAACATCCTGATCATTTATCAGAAGGCATTCTGCGGCTTTCTGCTCAAGGAGATTTGGAACTTACTGCGGAGTAATGCATTAAAATAATCAGGCATCAGTAAATGCATTCTCTTGCAAAACCTTACCTTTGCTGCCAGCCTTACAGACTTTAATTAGAGGAAGATTTCCTCACAATTCAATTATTATGACTATAGAAAAACACCACGTAGTAGCTGTTCATTACACGCTAAACGCCCTGGAAGAGAACGGGGAAAAATCTTTTATTGAAAAAACAGATGCCGATAATCCTTTCACTTTCCTTTACGGAGTGGGAATGATGCTTCCTAAATTTGAAGAAGAACTTCAGGGAATGTCTGCCGGAGAACAGAAATCTTTTACCATCACCGCAGAAGAAGGGTACGGTGAAAAACAGGAAGACGCTACGGTGCAGTTGCCTGTAGAAATGTTTGAACAGTCTGGAATGCCGCCAGTGGGTGCGATCCTCCCATTACAGGATCCTGAAGGAAACCACCTCAATGCTGTGGTTCTGGAAGTTTCTCCTGAAGCGGTAACAGTAGACCTTAATCATCCAATGGCCGGGAAAACCCTTCACTTTGATATCGAAGTGGTGGCAACCCGCCCGGCAACCGAAGAAGAACTGGCACACGGACATGCACACGGCATCGACGGAAACTCTGGACATTAATCTTCCGTTTTTAAAATAAAAAAGAAGCACACTGCCTTGCAATGTGCTTCTTTATCTATAATCTGCTATATATTACAATCTCGATTCAGTATCGTCGTTATACCATCTTTCGTAAGTGTAACGTGCGTCTTCTTCATTTTTTGGTTTATAACCCATGTAGATTCCGCCATCTTTAATTTCGTTTTCGTATATTTTCGCTTCATCTTCAGGAACTCCTGTTCCGGTTAAAGCGCCTACTAAACCTCCGGTTGCTGCACCTGCTCCTGCACCAGCCAATCCTGCTGCCAGAGGCCCTGCAATTACCAGTCCCAATCCGGGAAGCAGTACATTAGATCCAATCGCGGCTACTGCACCTACAACGGCTCCGATTCCGCCTCCGATTAACGAACCTTTTCCGGCGTTTTCGGCCACTTTATCATCCAGATCTGTATGCGTGTCGGAGTTGGTGAAATAACGGTCGCGGGTACTGTCAGACATCATTACGTTTACATCATCTTTAGTGTATCCTCTTCCATGAAGATCTTCGTAAGCCCTGTCGGCTTCTTCTCTTGTTCTAAAAACTCTTGAAACATAATCATTCCTGAATTCTGGTTTGTACTGTGAATTTTCCATAATAGTAAATTTAAGTTAATATTTTGTTTAAGGTTTTTGATTAAATTCAATATCAATGCCACCGACAGGCGGTTTAACATTGTTTAACATCCCCTTTAAGATAAAATCTGTGCTTATTTTACTAACTTTAATACAATTTTAAAAACACTGTAGATGACAGATTTACAAGTAGAAAAACTATATCGACTACGAAAGTTTTTATCATGACCTGACGAATGTGATCCATAAAAAAAATTAACAACCAAAAAAAACCGCGCTGGCGTTTTGCTGCAGCACGGTTTAAAAATTGGGTTAAAATCATTGTCCCATTAAGGATTGGTAGAGAAGATCGACGCACTGGCAATCATGGCTCTTCTGTTCATTTTCAGAATATCGCGAACCCATTCTGCGAAATCTTCAGGTTGCAGCACTTTATTCGGATTTCCGTCGGTCAGCCCACCCTGTATGGACATATCCGAGGCAATCGTGCTTGGGGTTAAGGTAATCACACGGATGTTTTCTTTTCTCCACTCTGCCATCATCGACTGCGAAAGGGTAACTACAGCCGCTTTCGATGCAGCATACGCCGACATATTCGGTCCGCCTTTCAGACCTGCGGTGGATGCAACGTTTACAATATCGCCCATTCCACGCTCCTTCAGGAACGGATACACCGCTTTTGCTGCATAATAAACCCCGAAAAGATTGGTTTTGATGACGTGTTCCCAGGTTTCGGAGGGCATGTCAGCAATCAATCCGAAATCACCAACTCCAGCATTGTTGATCAGGATATCTATTCCGCCAAGTTCATTAGCTAAAGTCGCGATTCCCGCCTGTACTGCTGTTTCATCATCAATACTGAAAACGGAATAAGAAGCCTTCACGCCGAGGGCTTTTAATTCTTCAGCGGTATTTTTAAGATGTTCTTCATTTCTTCCTGTCAGGCCAATATTTACTCCTTCTTTTGCCAAAGCGACCGCGACCGCTTTACCAAGACCTCTGCCTCCACCGGTTACGATGGCATTTTTTCCTTTTAAATTCATATTACTATTTTTAATGCGCCACAAATCTAAGGATTTGTGCTTCTGCTTCCAATTAAGCTCATCTATCGTTATTATTTTAAATTGATTCCCGGCATTAATAAAATGAATCGCCGTTCTATTTTACACTGGAGTTCAATTGAAAAAATAACTACAGACTTATAGGATATAAAACCTGAATTTGTATATTTGCACCTCACTGCCCGGATGGTGAAATTGGTAGACACGCTCGTTTCAGGTGCGAGTGCCCACAAGCTTGCAGGTTCGAGTCCTGTTCCGGGCACAGAAAAAGCCTTCTTTTTTCCTGAAGGCTTTTTTATATGGTTTTTTTCTTAAAGATTGCTAAGCTTTTTTCTTCAAAAATTTAGCACTGATGAATTCCCAAACCATGGGCAGAATAGAAATTCCGATGATGCCGAAGATTACCGTTTCGAAGTTCTCCTGAACAATCGGCATATTTCCGAAAAAATATCCCAGAAGGGTTAAACCGAAAACCCAAACCACAGCACCAATGATATTGTACTTAATAAACGTGTTGTAATTCATAGTTCCAATACCTGCCACAAACGGTGCAAAAGTCCTTACAATAGGGACAAATCTTGCGATAATTATGGTTTTGGGACCGTTCTTTTCGTAGAATTCCTGAGTCTGAGCAATGTATTTCGGATTCACAAGCTGTTTTTCGCCGATCTTCCAGTTCAGCATTTTTAAACCGATGTTTTTCCCCAGGGTATAATTCAGGGTATCACCCAGAATCGCTGCCACCGTAAGCAGCCCCAATACAAGCCAGAGATTAAGATGGGCCGATTCTCCGGATGCACCGATTACCCCTGCACAGAATGTTCCAGCGGCGAAAAGCAATGAATCACCAGGCAGAAAAGGCATTACGACTAAACCGGTTTCCACAAAAATAATGAGAAAGAGAATCAAATAAATCCACACTCCATAATCGATGATCATGGTGAAAAGGTGCTGATCGAGGTTTAGAAAGAAATCAAGTACCGTTTGTATAAACTCCATAGTTGCTTTAAATATAATGTCCGCAAAAATACACCAAACTATCCTGAAACCGAAATCTGTGAACAATTTTAATGTAAAATATAAAAAGCCGCGAATGAAAACGAATGATAGAAAATGAAATCACCGATAATCTTTATCTTTGCACTGAGTTTACAAATCAAGACGCATACTTTTTATGGCACTAAAGCTTTTCAATCCTTTTGAAGATTTAATATTCGGGGAGCAGTTTTGCTTTCTTACGGGCGAACTAACCACCGAAAAAATGACGGTTTTCCCTATGTGGCTCATGGAGCATTTTAAATTTGATACCGACAGGATTGAGATGATGGATAAATCCAAAACGTATGTCTATGCCGACCTTCAGCTGCCGTGTGCACCCCGTGTGAAAAAAGCATTTGAGGAACTCGATGTAAAGATTAAGGAAGCTTATGACAAGGGATATGAAGGTATAGCGGCTCTTGATGATCAGTTGCTCTTTCTCTGGACCGGAAGAATGGTTTATGGTCTGCTGTATTACGAAATGCAGTACGAGAGCAACAGAATCCTTAAACAGGGCAGAAACTTCGATCTTTCTCCGATGTTACGCGAGCGGTTTGGGAACTTTCATCTCATGCTCCAGTCGCTTATAGAACCTGTTTCTTTTATCGGAAAAAAACCATGGAGCATCATCGTCTTTCCGCTCAAATATTCGGCAGATATCATCAGTTACCGTGATGATGCGATTAACCTGCTGTTCTCCTTCGGGGTCAACGGTTTCGGGTATATTGCATGTCTTCAGGACAATGGCGCGATTGCGGAAAAGGAACAGGAACTTCTGACTAAAATGAAGGGCCACATCCTGCATCCCGTTCAGTTCGAGGAACTGTATGCACGCTTTCATTATTCCGATTATATCTTACAGTACAAACCGGAATACTTGATTGAAAACCACGGAAATCAAATTACCATTGAAGGTATACCAATGGTAGCCAATGCCCAGCGCCCACTTTTTGGTTTTTGGGATCAGGATATGTTTGCCCAGCTGCTCGCGAATTACTGGCAGGTTTATGCCATACAGAAAGAAGATATCATTAAATTCCAAAAGCCGTTTCTGAGTTTTCTGGAGAATCCTTACACTCAGGAATTTATTGATCCGGAATCAATCTCACTGCCCTGGTAAATATGCGGACCTTTATAATATTCAACCTTTTTGAACAGTAACATGATCAGATCTAAAATTTTAAAAGAAGAATGGAAAACGGTAGAATTTGACTTCGAATTTACCAATAAGACAAGATTTGAGGTTTCAAACCGCGGTAACGTAAGAAGTTTTAATAAAGTTTCTGATGGACGTATACTTAACGGCTCTTTGACTGAAGGATTTAAGGTAATCCGGTTAAAACTTTATAAACCCAGAGCCGAAAAAGAGGAACAGCAATTCGATGTTCTGAAAAAAGAAATTTCTGAACTATATGCGAAGCGGAGAGAAACCATAAAGAAAAACAACGTTTCCGAAACCGAAAAGCTTACGCAACTTATCGAAAAAAAGAAAAGCCAGCTAAGCAAAAAACTGGAGCGCAACCTGAAAAAGCGAACCATTAACCATCATTTTATGATTCACAGACTGGTGGCTGCTTATTTTCTGCCTGCTCCGCAACCCGACCAAACCATTGTCGCCCATATGGATTACGACAAACTCAACAACAATGTTACCAACCTGAAATGGATGAATCAGGAAGAACATTCGCTCCACCAGAGCAAAAATCCCAAAGTGATTGCCGAGAAAAAATGGCGCAAATACAAACAAAAACCCCGTACAAAAGGAATGAAACTCACCTCTTCGCAGGTCATTCATATAAAACTGCAGCTGCGCCGGAAAAAACCCGCCAAACAGATTGCCAAGCAGTTTGGTATTTCAGAAATGCAGGTGTGGCGAATTAAATCAGGCGAAAACTGGTCCAGCATTAAGATTCCTGATTAGATAGGTTTGATTATTACAAAACTTAGAATAATCCCTCCCTCATCGGGAAGCGCATCATGTGAGAAACAAAATTTATATAGGTTATCTTCAGCATGATTCTTTTTTGCACAGCATAGCAGCCTGTATGGCTGGCACAGCGTTGTTAGAATTAAAAAAACTTCTGACGCTTTTAATTAACAGCTTTGTACTTTATCTGGCTGGTGTGATCGCTGACCATCTTCCAAACGCCGTGCTCGAAAATCCAGGTCGAGATATAGCGGCCGGTTTCGTTGAACGCTGTGCCTTTGTAAAAACCTTTCACAGCGAACCGTCCAGGATGTAAAAAAGTGGACTAAGTAAGAGCGTGATGTATAACTTTTGTTTAAAATCTCTTACCGAAAGAACTTCAGTCATAAAAAAACCGGAAGAATGATCCTCCGGTTTTTCCGATTGTATAATCGTCTGCTATAAATTACTCTACGATAATCTTAGCCGACTGGGTTTTTGTGGTAATAAAATATACCCCTTTCGCGAGCGACTGCACATTTACTTTTTCGTTGTTTCCTACGTTTTCGAATGATTTCAGCAACTGCCCGGTAACAGAATAAATCTTTAGCGTTTCTTTTTTATCAATTCCGTTGATAAAGAATTCACCGTTTCTTACAGGATTAGGATATACTGTTAGTTTTTGGTTGATCAGTGCCGTATCGTTTGCCGACATTGGTGCATAACAGGTCCAGGCAAGGTTATCAAAAGAAACGCGGTTGCTGGTGGTTTCATCAATCAGTTCAATGGTAAAATCTCCGCTTACATTAATGTTTTCAATGGTTATCGTTGCAGCATTTTTTGAGTAAGGAATCTGTCCTTTTACCACTCCATTGATTTTCAAAGTATAATTCCCGTTGGAATCACTGAACGGAAGAAACGTTTTCACCGTTAAAGTGCCTATTCCACCTGAAATCAGAGAAGATTTTAATGATCCCTTTCTCAAACAGATTGCTCTGCTTGTACCGTCAATATAGATCTGAGCATCAGTTCTTGCCTTGGTTGCGGTCCATACAATTCCTTTATTCGACCAGGTTCTGTCATCATAAGATGAAGATACCGCAGGAATGTTTTCGAAATCCTCAGTTCCGCAGGAAGTTCCTTCTCCGGTACTGGCGGGCTGTGTAGTTGCTTGTACCGCTGCACTGTTACCTGAAACGTTTCCTGAATTGTCTTTAGCCACAATATGGAAAGTGTAGGCTGTAGAAGGATTGAGTCCTGAAACTGTAGCTGAAGTACCGAATACATTTGCTTTAAGCGCGCCGTTCATATATACGTCATAGCTGCTCACCGATACGTTATCTGTAGATGCAGACCAGGTGAGTGAAACCGTAGAAGAAGTCGTTGCCGTTACTGCAAGATTCATTGGAATACTTGGTGCTTCGGTATCTCCGGCTGTTCCGCCACTGAAAGTATCGGGCCAGTTGTTCTGTGCTGCAGGTCCGCCCCAGATTACAGTGGCCAGGTAAGGATTGTCGATGAAGGGGTTTCTGTTTTTCTGGGTTTGAGCAACCACGTTATTTCTCTGGATTTCAAATGCGGATACAGGATCTTCAACATTCCATTTCAGGAGAATATCCGGAAAGTCCTGCGAATACGTATTGGGCGTCATGGTAATATTCAAAGGCAGACATCTGGTGTTGTATCTTACGTACATATACATCAGGATTCTGGCAACATCGCCTTTCCATTCTTCTCCGGGATACCAGCCACCACGGCTCGTTTTATAGGCTGTTGCGCCGGTACCGTCATCAAAAAGAAGGCTTCCTCTAGTACTGTTCAACGTATTGTCTGCAGGACGCAGGTGATGTCCGTCGGCTCCTGGACCTGAAGTTCCTAAATTCGGTGTTCCTTTAGATTTGGCGTACACGTGTTCACGGTTCCAGGTTCCGCCTACAGGCCGGCTTCTCTGGTGGGTTCCTGATGCCTGTGATCCGTAGATTAACAGGAGGTTTCCCGGCTTATCAGGATCTGCGTCACTTGTTTTCATGAGGGTCTGCAGCTCACTGTAAGAAATCACTTTGGTATGCGTCGCTGTGATTAAAGAGGCCAGTTCGCTTTTCAGACCATTGCCGGTTTTGTTGAAATTCACCCCTGCATAGTAGCTGGGTGCGCTTTGCGCATAAAGTAAGAACGAAAAAATACTTACTAAAAAAGATAATCTTAGTTTCATAATCAGTTGATATTTTTGATTTTTAAAATTGCGATGATTTGCTGTTCGTCACGAAGAATTAAGTTTTCGTCCAGCAAAGTGAGCGGAAACTGATTTTCAGCTTCCAGGAAGACTTCAGAGCCGAAAACATAGAGTATGGCTTGGGCCGGATTTTCCAAAGAATGCGCTTCTACAGCGACAGGAATCCCGTTTTCTAATTTTTCCTGAGGGAATTTAAATCCATGCATTCCTTCAAGCTGTTCAGGATTAAATACCAAAACTTTCCTCCAAAGTGCCGGATGGTCTTTGCCTCCTCCTACAAAAACTCGGTTTTCAGTGTGGTCGATGGCAATGACGTACAGTGGCACCTTCTTTCCGCCGACATTGATGCCTTTTCGCTGGCCCAGTTTATAATGTTCCGTTCCCGAATGATCCCCTACAAGAAAGCCATCGAATAAGGAATAATGAGGCACCTGTGATTCCCAACGGAGTTCCTCTTCCTTTGATGGGAAAAGTGGTTTTTTTCTGCGATAAAGCGGAGAATGTTCGGGAATTTCGACAAGCTGTCCTTTTGTACTCATTATTTTCTGCACAGTAAAAATGCTGGTGCTCAGTTCCCGATAAAGGGGCAGCTAATCTACTGATTAAAAACGAACTGGCAAGTGATGGAAATCATTATTATATATTTTTTTAATCCGGTAAAAAAAACAATTAACCGCTTTCAACACAACCTATTTATTTTCAAAGACATACATTAAAGAGACAGTAAACTTCTTTATTATGAATAATATCACAGGAGCCTCATCTCCAGATTTTTGAGCATCAAAACCGACAGATTCCAATACAGTAAATCAACAAAAAAGCCTCCTTAAGGAAGCTTTTTACGATATATTTTAAAAATAGTTAAAGAACACCTGTTCTTACCATGCACTCCCGCATTTTATGGTAGGTTCTTTCAATATCATGATCCAGACCGATAGAAAAACGGATTAAGCCCGGCGAAAGTCCCATTTCCTTCTGTTCATCTTCCGGAATTTCCGAAGAAGTGGAAGTACCTGAGGCAGAAAACAGGGTTTTGTAAAAGCCCAAGCTTACCGCAAGATAGCCCAGGTTTTCATGCTGCATCATCTCCATGAGTTCATTGGCTTTCTCCACGGTTTTCACGTCTAGCGCAATAAGGCCCCCATAGCCGTACTCCGGATGCATCATCCCGGTAAAAAGTTCATGTTGAGGGTGGCTTTTCAGGCCCGGATATTTTACATTGAGGCCGTCTTTTTCCCACCGTTCTGCCAGATACTGGGCATTTTCACTGTGTTTTTTCATACGCAGATGAAGCGTTCTGAGGTTTTTCAGAATACTTGCTGCCCGCAGACTGTCCATGGTAGGTCCCAAAAGCATGCATGCCCCATTGTTTACATTCTTGAGGTCATTGATGAATGCTGAACTGGCGCATACCACTCCACCCACGGCATCACTGCTGCCATTGATGAATTTGGTAAGGCTGTGTATGGTGACATCAGCACCCAAAAACTTCGGTGAAACGGTAAGCGGAGAAAAGGTATTATCAACTACCAACTTCAGGTCATGCTTTTTTGCCAGTTCAGAAAGGCCTTTCAGATCGGCGATTTCAAGAAGTGGATTGCTCACGGTTTCACAGTAAAGCAATTTTGTATGTTCATTGATGGCGTCTTCTACTTTTGCCAGATCAGTGATGTCAACAAAAGAAGTGTCGATCTTTAAGCCCGGCAGAAAATTTTTCATAAAAGCATAAGTCCCGCCGTAAATTGTTCTGCTCGATACAATATGGTCGCCGGATTTGCAGAGCTGCAACAATACTGATGTAATCGCACCCATTCCGGAGGCGGTAACGTTGGCGTTTTCTGTTCCTTCCATCTTTGCAAGAGCTTCGGAAAGGTAAAGGTTGCTGGGCGAAGAGTGCCGTGAATAAAGATAACAGCCTTCTGCATTGCCTTCGAAAGTATCGAACATGGTTTTTGCGGAAAGGAAAGTATAGGTAGAACTGTCGGAAATTGAAGGATTTACGCCTCCAAATTCCCCGAAATACTGAAGGTCCTGAATGCTGTTTGCTGCATCGAATTGTTCCATGATAATGATTATTTAAGTTCTTTAAAATTCCCGGTTTTCCAATTATAAAACAAGGATTTAATTATTCAACCGAAAATAAAGTGTACAATTACACATTTCATAGATTTTAATTCTATATTTGAGTACAGAATATTACAAGCACCAATTATTTTTCCGATGAACCTCGATAAAAAAGACCGCCAGCTTCTACTTTTACTTCAGGAAGACTCCAAAAGAACCACCAAAAGTCTGGCTGCCGACCTCGAGCTGTCCGTTACGGCTGTTTTCGAGCGCATAAAAAAACTCGAAAAACTGAAAATCATCGAAAAATATGTGGCTTTGGTTGACCGAAAACTTATTCAGAAAGATTTCTTAGTTCTTTGCCATGTAAAACTAAGCCAGCATAAGAAAGAATACATCACCCAGTTCGAAAGAGAAATTACCCAGTTTCCCGAAGTTCAGGAATGCTTTCACGTCAGCGGGGATTACGATTACATCCTTAAAATCACGGTGCGCGACATTCAGGAATACCGGGATTTCATGGTGACGAAACTCACGAATCTTCAGCATATCGCCAGTACCCAAAGTTCATTTATGATTAAGGAAGTGAAAAGCACTACCGCGGTAAATATGGAATAATTAAAGTGTTCTCAACTGTTCGGATACCATCTGCGTTTCAGCCAAAAGGCCACATTCACCAGAGCAATAAGCGCAGGAACTTCCACCAATGGACCGATGACACCCGCAAAAGCCTGTCCGGAATTGATGCCGTATACCCCAATCGCCACCGCGATGGCCAGTTCAAAATTATTGCCTGCCGCGGTAAACGAAATCGCGGCGTTCTTCGAATAGTCCGCTCCAAGTTTTTTGCCCAGAAAGAAACTCACAAGAAACATCAGGACGAAGTAAATAACCAAAGGAAGCGCAATCCTCAGCACATCAAAGGGAATCTGCACAATCATTTCGCCTTTAAGGCTGAACATCAGCACAATGGTGAAAAGCAGCGCAATTAAAGTGATGGGTGAAACTTTCGGGACGAAAACCGTATTGTACCATTCTTCACCTTTTGCTTTCAGCAGAAAATACCGCGTGAAGAATCCCAAAACGAAAGGAATTCCCAGGTAAATGGCCACACTTTCGGCAATCTGCACGATCGTGATATCCACCTCAGAGCCGGTGATGCCGAACAGCGGAGGTAAAACCGTAATGAAAAGAAAAGCATAGATGCTGTAGAAAATCACCTGAAAAATACTGTTGATCGCTACCAGTCCGGCGGCGTACTCGCGGTTACCCTCGGCCAGTTCGTTCCAGACCATCACCATGGCAATGCAGCGTGCCAGACCGATCAGGATAAGGCCGGTCATGTACTCAGGTTTGTCGTGAAGGAAGATGATGGCCAGAGTAAACATCAAAACAGGTCCTATCACCCAGTTCAGCAGCAGTGAAGTGCCCAGGATTTTTGTATTCTGAAAAACTTTGGGCAACTCCCGGTACCGCACTTTCGTAAACGGCGGATACATCATTAAAATCAGGCCGATGGCCAAAGGAATATTGGTTGTGCCGTAAGAAAATGAATTGACGACCTTGGAAGAACCCGGATAAAAATAACCGATTCCCACTCCCAGAAACATAGCGAGAAATATCCAGAGCGTCAGGTTTCGGTCGAGGAAAGAAAGTTTCTTTCTCTCGTGCGGTGCGCAGTTGTTTGCAGACATTAGCGGGAATTTTTTAAGGTTTCAGTAACGGATCTCATCACTTCATACATTTCCGCTGCGATTTCCAGACTTCGTTCAAGATAGACACGGTTCATTTCCTGGGTTCCGTCGCTGGATTTGGGATCTTCGAATTTTACTGCCACCCGTTTTTCTGCGCCGGCGATGAACGGACAACCCTCGTCGGCATTGGAACAGGTCATCACCGCGGCAAAACCGGAGCCAGGATTAAAGGCATCATCAAACTTTTTGGAGAAGCAGATAACGGGATGCGCATTTTCTGCATATTTTACCGCATACACCGGATTCCCGTTATCGGAAAGTTTCTGAATATGAAAGCCCTGTTTCTGAAGCGTTTCCGCTACTTTGGTAAACATTGCTGTCGCTTCAGTTCCGCCGGAATAGCAATACACATTTCTAATATTAAAATATTCAGCCATCACCTGTGCCCAGATCTGGGAAAGGTGACTTCTGCGGGAATTGTGGGTGCAGATGAAGTTTAGATTGATTCTTTCTCCGACATCAGCTTTTTTCTGAATGAACTCAGCGAGAGGCTGAAGGATTTCCTTTCTTTCAGGTGACACCGGAATGCTTGCAATTAAATCGATGGTTTCTTTTAAGTTTCTGAACATGGTTTTATTTTTTATACGGTTCTCAGGCTCTTTATATTCTCTAAAGGGAGTTTAAACCTTAGCAGCAGCCTGCTCCGGGAGTACAGCCTGCAACCTGAAGTTCAGATAACTGTACTTTCGGTTTGTTCTGGGGAATTCCACAGCCATCCTGAGCAAGACAGGTTGTTGTTTTTGTGGTAAGAATGAATGCTGTTCCATTGAAATCGAGACCGAACTTGCCGATGGTAGACTGCTGGTATTCCACTTCAATTTCCACATCTTCCAGGCCCAGTTTTTCTTCGGAAAGGGCAATGATTTTTCTGAGTTTTTCGGCTTCCAGACGGTGATCGTTATCAGTTGAAAACCACAGTTGGAAATTAATAGCCTTTTCATCCCGAACGACGCCGCCACAGTCGATAAATCTTTTGTTAATCTGGCCGATTTCGGTAACATGGAAATGGTCGGGAACCTGCTGGCCGTTTTCTAATACAAAATGCAGTTCCTGAAGGTTGGTAAGAATTTTCTTGATTTCTGAAAGTTTCATAATTCTTTGATGTTATGGTGATGAGTTTAACACTTGTTGTTTTCTAGCGTATCGATCTTGTGGAAAATATGACTGATGAATGTATCAAATTTCTTAATCGTTTCTTTATTGATACAGTAGTTGATGGCTTTCCCGTCGATACTTCCCTGTATAATTCCGGCATTTTTCAGTTCCCTGAGATGTTGCGATACCGTAGGCTGTGCGAGCGGCAAAACATCCACAATATCATTGCAGATACAGGTGTTGGTCGTGAGCAGATATTCAATAATGGCAATTCTCGCAGGATGAGCCATGGCTTTCAGTAGTACAGCCATCTCGTTCTGTTCATCAGTAAAATGTTCTGTTTTAGTGAGTCCCATAATGATTGAATTATTTGATCGCGTTTTAATATTGCAATATTACGATAAATATAAATACCATCATACATTTTTTTAAAAACTTTAAATATGACTCTTCAGTAAATATTTACATTCAAACAAGATTACCGTTCATATCCGTCTATAAATAAGTTGAAAAAATAATTTACATCACACATGAAATTTCGTAACTTTAATATATAAATAAAACATAACAAAGACAATCCTGTGTTTTACTGATCTTTTCTTTACAGGGTTCAAATTCTAGGGAATACGCGAGGTTGGAAATTACTCAATCACTAAAAACACAAGTTGTGAGAACGATTATTGTACCTCCGCTTTCTGAAATCCTTCCAGAAACGCTGCACGTTTAGCCCTGAACCTTGCGATAGGCCTGAAAGCAGATCTGCACCTCTGCCATGCGTATAATATACCTGTTGAAAGCCCGATGATGAGCGAAGTTCTATGTACATTACCGGAGATTCCCTATACAAAGAAAGACGCTGAAAGCCTTTAAGATGCCGGCGGAAGAACGGTAAAATTGCTGAGAAGTGCCGATGAATATCAGATTTCTGACCTTCCGAAGGGCAACTATCTGTTAAAAATTAACAGCAGCGAAAGTCCGAAGATTACAAAACTGATGAAGCTGTAAACTGATGCCACGAAAAGGATAAAGCTCATCCGAAATCTTAACACTGCAAAACCTTCTTCAAAACCATTTAAAGGAGGTTTGTTCTGTACAGTCCATCACGTTCCTTTGGTGATGGACTAAGCGTATTTCCACAGATTGCCCTTTCTCCTATCGTGTTTCAGTCTGCAAGTGCATAAAGTTCATCATTTACCAGGAGCGAATAACAGCTAAACAGCTGATTACCAATATCACTGATTTGCACAACATTTTGTCCCTCATTTGTCCCCCTCTCGTTTTTGGTGCATTCGATCACTGATGTTACTTTTAGCGACAAATTTTTTAAACCATTATTATGAAAAAACGATTATCAGTTTTCCTGTTGATTATGCTGGGAATTTTCAGTTATTCACAGGTAATTTTCAAAGAAACGTTCGACGGAATCAGCGGATCTGCCACCGGCGGTCCGGGTACCTATAACTTCCCTCCGGGCTGGCTGCTCCGGAACGTCGATAATAAAACTCCCTTCAGCCAGGTTGGCTATGTGAATGAGGCGTGGGAAAGAAGGGAAGATTTTCAGACCAACGTGATTGATTCCGTAGCGTTCAGTACCTCGTACTACGAACCGGCAGGACAGGCAGACGACTGGATGTGGACCCCAAAAATCACGGTACCCGATACCGGTGCCGATGTAGTCTTAAAGTGGAATGCCAAAGCCTATGATCCAGCATATGCGGATGGATATGAGGTGAGAATTATGGTGGATCCTACAGAGCCTACCGGCGGACCTGGAGTGATGGGCAATCAGCTCACCTCATCGGTTCAGCTCTTTAACATTGCGGCAGAAAACAGCAGCTGGACTGAAAGAAGTGTGAGCCTGAACAGTTACAGAAACAAAACCTTCAGAATTGCCTTCCGCAATAATTCCACCGATAAATTTATTCTTGTCATTGATGATGTTGAAGTGTCTGCTCTGAACAATACTGACGCTGCCATTACTGCGGTAAAGAATTACGAATATACCCAATACCCACTTTCTCATTCTGCCGCAGGCCTCCCTTTAAATGCCACGATTAAAAACATGGGATCGGCAACGCTTACCGGTGCCCGCATCAGAGCCAGTCTGATTAACGAAACGGACCAGGTTATCGCTACAGTGCTGTCAGTGGCCATGACGCTGAATCCGCAACAGGAATCTTCACCGGATTTTCCGGCGATGCCGGTGCTGGCGAAGGGAAAATACCGGATCCGTTACGAAGTGGCTCTGGCTTCTCCGGACCAAAACCCTACGAACAACATGAAGCAATCCCTGGAATTGCAAATTACAGAATCTACCATGGCTCGCGACAGCGGTGTTCCTGCAGGCACTTTGGGAATTGGTGCCAATACGCAGGGGTATCTGGGGCAGGCCTTCACAACCAAAGTAACGTCTGTGGCTACAGGAGCCACGGTGAGTTTCGGTGAAAGTGCAGAAGCTGCCACCTACCGTCTGGCTTTATGGAATGTGGATCCTGCCACGGGCAAACCACTGACCATTATCGCAGAAACGGCGACCCAGACCAAAGGTACCGCAGCTTTGACCACTACCCTTTCTTTTGCAGGCGCACCGGTAGTTCTAGCGCCGGGCACCTATGTGCTTACCGCGGTAGAACTTGATGCCATACTTACCGTTGGCATGACCAACGATATCTTCACGCCGGGAACTACTTTCGTGAACTGGCCGGGTAATCCTTTAGGCGTCTGGGCACACAATGAGGATTTTGGAAGCAATTTTGCTAAATCGTACGCCTTAAGACTCGAAGTACAGCAGGATCCTACGTTGGGAACCTCCGCGGCAGATCTCTCCAAACTGATCAACATTTATCCGAACCCGGTAACTGATGTTCTTAAGATCGCTTCAAAAGAGAAAGTACTGAATCTTCAGGTCTACGCTGCAGACGGCAAAGTGGTGAAGGTAAAATCTAACCCATCACTCGATCACCTGGATGTGACTCAGCTTCCTGCAGGGATGTATGTGCTTAAACTCACCACCGCGAAAGGTGAACAGCAGGTGAAATTCATTAAGAAATAAGTGTTCTTTAAAATGATCAAAGGTTACCATTCCGGTAACCTTTTTCTGTGGAGGAAATTTTAAAACTGCCGGGATAATTTTCACACGGTCAGTAAAGATTTTCCGGTCCTGAAATCCTGATCAGACTTCAAAAGCCCGGCGACGCCCATATATAAAGTATTCAATCACAGCAGAATAATAGTGAAAAATAAATTTGTCCCCCATTTGTCCCCCCTGCTTTTTTGTCAGAATGCATGCATTCACTTTATTTTGCCGTCGGTTATTCTGCAAGGTGACAAAAGAATGACCGGTGAGATTAACCTAAAAAAAATCCGTCCTCAAATAATCAGATAACTATTAAACAATGAACAATGAGAAAACTTTATCTTAAATTACTACTCTCTGTTTTTCTGTTCTGTGCACAGATGAATTTCGCACAGTCATTTTCACAGAATTTCGATGACATCACCACGCTTTCAGCAAGCGGTTGGGTGATGCAGAACAACAGTTCGCCGGTGGGATCGCTCAGCTGGTTTCAGGGCACCTCCACCACCGCGACTCCAACGCCCGGGCCTTTTAACTCATTTAATGGCGCAGCAAACTCCTACATTGCAGTCAACTTCAACAGTACGGGGAGTACAGGGACCATTAGCAACTGGCTCATGACTCCAAACCGAACCTTAAGAAATGGTGATGTATTTACTTTTTATACCCGGAAACCAACTATAGGAGGTGGACAGACCGATTATCCGGACCGTCTGGAAGTCCGTATGAGCACCAATGGCGCAAGCACCAATGTAGGCGCGGGTGCCACGGCTGTTGGTGATTTCACCACCGTGCTTCTCAGCATCAATCCCACATTGGTGGCGAATGTTTACCCTCAGGTCTGGACTAAGTTTACGATTACCGTTTCAGGACTCCCTGCACCAACATCCGGACGGATTGCCTTCCGCTATTTTGTAACAGGTGCCGGAAGTTTAGGCACCAATTCAGATTATATCGGGATTGATCAGGTGGATTACACCCCGTATGTATGCCAGGCATTTGCCATGACCCCTTCCGGATCACTGGCCAATGCGCAGGCAGGGGTTGCCTACACTGCACAGCTTACGCAGACCGGTGCGCTTGGAGCACCGAATTTTATGGTGACCTCAGGGGCGCTTCCGCCGGGATTATCGCTCTCAGCAGCAGGAACAATCTCCGGAACCCCTACCGCTACAGGAACCTTCAATTTCACTGTGACCGTCAATGATGCGAGCGGATGTTCTGGATCGGCGAGCTATTCTATAACTTCGCTCTGCCGAAGCAACGTCGCCACACTTTCCGATTTCCCGGTTCTTTGTACCAATAGTGCAATTTATACCCTGTCCGAAGGTTTTCCTGCAGGAGGAACATACAGCGGAACCGGCGTAACCGGTGGCCAGTTTGATCCTGCCGTAGGAACCCAGGCCATCACCTACACCTATACAGACCCTTACGGCTGCACGTATAGCATAAGTAAAACAATCGTTGTAAATCCAGCAATAACCATCACAGCACAGCCTACAGGAAGCACCTTATGTTCAGGAGGCAGCACGCAGATTTTCGCTGCCGCCAGCAATGCTACAGGATATCAGTGGCAGGTGGATAGCGGCGCTGGATTTACGGACATCACCAACAGTGGTATCTACTCGGGTGCCTCCACTTCTACCCTTACCATCACCGGTGCACCGGCGTCCCTTAATGGCAGCAAATACCGTATGGTAGCCACAGGTCTCTGTGAGCCAGCCATCTCCAACAGCGCAGTACTTATCGTGAAATCCGCGCCGGCTATTACCGCGCAGCCTGGGGCAAAAACAGTCTGTGCAGGTGCGGCTACAACATTCTCCGCTACTGTAGTAAATGCTACAGGCTATCAGTGGCAGGTAGATCAGGGTGCAGGATTTACAAATATCAGCAACGGAGGAATCTATTCCGGAGTGACGTCCGCGAGTCTGAATATTACGGGCGTTACCACTTCAATGAACGGATATGTATACCGGTTAATCGCAACAGGAACATGTACGCCAGCAGCAGCTACCACTACTGCGGTACTCACGGTAAATTCTACCTCCGCTCCTACGGGACAGGCGACACAGAGTTTTAATGCCGGTGATGCGCTTAGTGCATTGACGGTTAACGGAAGCAATATCAAATGGTACGCTTCAGCAGTGGATGCGGCACTGCATCAGAATGAACTTCCGGCCCAGACCCTTATTGTAAACAACACCACCTACTATGCGACGCAGACGGTAAGCGGATGCGAGTCTACATCCTCATTAGCGGTTCTTGCGTATAATGTGTCTTTGGGTACTGAGCAGGCAGCCGGTCACCTTAAAATTCAGATATACCCAAATCCCGCACGCGAAACCGTTGCCTTCACGGGAAATGCGAAAATAAGCCGCGTGGTGATTTTCTCGGCCGATGCAAGAAAAGCAGCTGAAAAAACACTGAACGCCGACCGCAAAATAAATATTCAGGATCTTACCCAGGGAATCTACCTGCTTCAGATCTTTACCGATGAGGGACTCCAAACGGTGAAGCTGATTAAAAAATAGATATTTCAGTTCATTATTAATGTAAAGCCACTGCATTGCTGCAGTGGCTTTTTGTATCGATTAACCCTATTTTTTTAGGTCTGAA
Organism: Kaistella yananensis; assembly: GCF_026107505.2. NCBI lineage: Bacteria > Pseudomonadati > Bacteroidota > Flavobacteriia > Flavobacteriales > Weeksellaceae > Kaistella > Kaistella yananensis. The sequence continues at coordinate 55,446 of NZ_JAPCHZ010000005.1, forward strand.
AATGGCTCCGCCAAACCGATCAGAATCCCTTCCGGTCCGCGGATATAACAGAGTTTATAGGAATTCTCATACCTCACCACTTCTCCCATCATCACTGCCCCGTGCGAATAAAGCCGCGCCAGCGTTCCCTCCAGATCTGCAACAGCAAACATCACGCGCAGATAGCCTAAAGCATTCACAGGCGCCTTTCGGTGATCGGAAGCGATTGGGGGAGAGATAAATCTTGAAAGTTCAAGGCGGCTGTGCCCGTCCGGAGTAACCATCATGGCAATTTCTACGGCCTGGTCCCCGAGACCCGTTACACGGCCGCCCACTCTCCTTTAATCATCGTTTTTCCCTCCAGCGTCATGCCCAGTTCCTGAAAAAATGCAATGGCATCATCCAGAGCTTCCACCACGATTCCCGTATTGTCCATTCGGACTACATCCTGTGCGTTCATGTTTACTATTCTTAAAGTGAAACAGTTTCATATTCATCTGCTACCGTGTTCCTTCATCGTTGCCTGTGGATTGATAATACAGTATTACCGCTCCGCTGTGCAGCGCTTTGGTTTTAATAAGCCTGAACAGATGGCGGTCCTTCAGGTCTTCAAATAAAAGTCTTCCGCTGCCGGCAATAACCGGATGTACACAGAGCTGCAGCTCATCGATCAGATGAAGCTGCAGAAACCGGATGATTAAACCCGGGCTGCCGATAAGAATATCACGTCCGGACTGCTGTTTTAAATCAACTGCAAGCACTTCCGGAGGTTCAGTGGCAAGGGTAGCGGTCTCCCAGCCGGTTTGTTTGAGGTGGCGCGAGAAAACAACCTTCCGGATCCGGTCGATGGCATGCGCGAAATCATCCTGTTCTCTGATCCCTGTCGGATGAGTCAGCACGGTCTGCCAGTACTGCATGAGTTCATACGTTTTTCTTCCGTAGAGCATCACGTCTGCGCTGTAAAGAAGATCGATGTAATGCTGATGAAGTTCTTCATCAGGCAGACCCGCGGTATGGTCCACCACCCCGTCTATCGTTATATTCACCGCCGCAATCAGTTTTCTCACAGGTTATTTTTTAAATGGATCAGTTCCGTTATTACAGGTGCGCTCACCCCGCGGTGACTCAAATTTCATCTTTTCTAAGGTCACTTCTACCCACCAATGTTTACGCTAAGTTACAAAAACCTCTGGATCCAATCCGTCAAAAACGTTGATTTCCAGATCAGCATGCCGCCGGAAGGTCAAAAAAGCATCCTAAGATTTAGAAACCAAACCACTGATTAACTGATGATTATAGCACCCAGCAGCATTTGTCCCCCATTTGTCACCCTATAGCCTATACGCTGCAGGAGATAAATCCCTTTATTTTGCGGTGGTCTTAATTCTGAAAATTCATTTAAACTGATTACTTAGTATGAGCAATCCAACTGAGACCCCTACTAAGAATGCTCTCATTCATTACCGGATTGAAAAGATAATAACCTAAATAGATATTATGATAAAGTGTTTACTTAGTGCTGCCGTTTTAGCAGCATCCTTCACTTTTGCCCAAACCTATACCAATGGAGGTTTGAGCACAGGAGCTACCTCAAAAAGTGGTGTTGCCGCTCCTGCAGGCTATACCTTGTCTGAACTTGAAAACAATACAGGAAACACTACAGAAGCTAACACCACCTTTGGGTTGGGTGGTATGTACAGTTCTGCTACCACAAGCTATTTTCTTGCAGACGATTTTACCGTTCCAGCAAATACCCAATGGAATATTACCCGTATCGATTTTTTTGCGTACCAGACTTATTATACCGGAACTGCTTCTCCTTTCAATACCGTAAGAGTTAATATATTCAGTTCAGACCCTTCTGTCACAGGTGCAGTAAGTGTTTTTGGAGACGATACGACGAATCGGTTTATTTCGAGTGGATGCTAATATGTACAGAACCGGTCACAGTACAATTCCGGTTGCTTCAACTCCCCCAACGAACCGAAAAATATGGAAGGTTACAGCCTATACTCCAGTTAGTTTACCATCCGGAACCTATTGGATTAAGTATCAGTTACAGAATGCTGTTACCGCTAATGCCGGCTTTTTACCTCCGGTAACCATTGAAGGAACAAGAGGGTTATCCGACTTCAATGCCAAGCAATACGATGCCATCGATGGAATATGGACTTCAATTATTGACTTAGGAAATCCTTCCACGGCACCGGATTATCCTCTGGATATGCCATTTGTCATCACCTTCACCACGGGTAATCTGGGGACCGATGCCGTGATGCAGTATGATAACAGAATTAAAGTTTACCCTAATCCGGTAAAAGACCATTTCAGAATCAGCAATCCGGGAAAACGGGCGATCAGCTCAGTAGAAGTATTAGATGCCGGCGGAAGAACGGTAAAAGTGCTGAGAAGTGCCGATGAATATCAGATTTCTGACCTTCCGAAGGGCAACTATCTGTTAAAAATTAATAGCAGCGAAAGTCCGAAGATTACAAAACTGATGAAGCTGTAAACTGATGCCACGAAAAGGATAAAGCTCATCCGAAATCTTAACATTGCAAAACCTTCTTCAAAACCATTTAAAGGAGGTTTGTTCTGTACAGTCCATCACGTTCCTTTGGGGATGGACTAAGCGTATTTCCAGAGATTGCCCTTTCTCCTATCGTGTTTCAGTCTGCAAGTGCATAAAGTTCATCATTTACCAGGAGCGAATAACAGCTAAACAGCTGATTACCAATATCACTGATTTGCACAACATTTTGTCCCTCATTTGTCCCCCTCTCGTTTTTGGTGTATTCGATCAATGATGTTACTTTTAGCGACAAATTTTTTAAACCATTATTATGAAGAAACGATTATCAGTTTTCCTGTTGATTATGCTGGGAATTTTCAGTTATTCACAGGTAATTTTCAAAGAAACTTTCGACGGGATCAACGGATCTACCACCGGCGGTGCGGGCACCTATAAATTCCCTCCGGGCTGGCTGCTCAGGAACGTCGATAATAAAACTCCTTCCGGATCTGTGGCGTATGTGAATGAGGCATGGGAAAGACGAGAAGATTTTCAGACCAATGTCATCGATTCCGTAGCATTCAGCACCTCATGGTACAGTCCTTCCGGGCAGGCCGACGACTGGATGTGGACCCCAAAAATCACGGTACCCGATACCGGTGCCGATGTAGTCTTAAAGTGGAATGCCAAAGCCTATGATCCAGCATATGCGGATGGATATGAGGTGAGAATTATGGTGGATCCTACAGAGCCTACCGGCGGACCTGGAGTGATGGGCAATCAACTCACCTCATCGGTACAGCTCTTTAACATTGCGGCAGAAAACAGCAGCTGGACTGAAAGAAGTGTGAGCCTGAACAGTTACAGAAACAAAACCTTCAGAATTGCCTTCCGCAATAATTCCACCGATAAATTTATTCTTGTCATTGATGATGTTGAAGTGTCTGCTCTGAACAATACTGACGCTGCCATTACTGCGGTAAAGAATTACGAATATACCCAATACCCACTTTCTCATTCTGCCGCAGGCCTCCCTTTAAATGCCACGATTAAAAACATGGGATCGACAACGCTTACCGGTGCCCGCATCAGAGCCAGTCTGATTAACGAAACGGACCAGGTTATCGCTACAGTGCTGTCAGTGGCCATGACGCTGAATCCGCAACAGGAATCTTCACCGGATTTTCCGGCGATGCCGATGCTGGCGAAGGGAAAATACCGGATCCGTTACGAAGTGGCTCTGACTTCTCAGGACCAAAACCCTACGAACAACATGAAGCAATCCCTGGAATTCCAAATTACAGAATCTACCATGGCTCGCGACAGCGGTGTTCCTGCAGGCACTTTGGGAATTGGTGCCAATACGCAGGGGTATCTGGGGCAGGCCTTCACAACCAAAGTAACGTCTGTGGCTACAGGAGCCACGGTGAGTTTCGGTGAAAGTGCAGAAGCTGCCACCTACCGTCTGGCTTTATGGAATGTGGATCCTGCCACGGGCAAACCACTGACCATTATCGCAGAAACGGCGACCCAGACCAAAGGTACCGCAGCTTTCACCACTACCCTTTCTTTTGCAGGCGCACCGGTAGTTCTAGCGCCGGGCACCTATGTGCTTACCGCGGTAGAACTTGATGCCATACTTACCGTTGGCATGACCAACGATATCTTCACGCCGGGAACTACTTTCGTGAACTGGCCGGGTAATCCTTTAGGCGTCTGGGCACACAATGAGGATTTTGGAAGCAATTTCGCCAAATCGTACGCCCTAAGACTCGAAGTACAGCAGGACCCTACGTTGGGAACTACCGCGGCGGACCTCACCCAGCTCATCAGCGTCTATCCTAATCCGGTAACCGATGTGCTGAAAATTGCCTCAAAAGAAAAAGTCCTGAATCTTCAGGTATATGCTGCAGACGGTAAACTGATGAGCTTAAAACACAACCGATCACTCGATCAGCTGGAAGTATCCCAGCTTCCGACAGGCATGTATGTGCTTAAAATTATCACCGTAAAAGGTAAACAGCAGGTGAAGTTTATTAAGAAATAACAGCTGCTCTTTTTTAAATAAGCAAAGGTCGCCGGAAGGTGACCTTTTTTACGGGTGTTCGGTTTTCTTTACCGCGGTGATTGACCGCGTCAAATCTTCAGTTTCCGAGCGGAATAGAATGGATTGAAGAATCTGTATTTGGCCGGGAGATTCCTCAAAATTCAGCATTGACCAATGCATTTGGCACTGCCTCCGTCAGTTATAATACCTACCTTTTTCATTTCTACTAATTCCAAACTGTCAACAATTTTAAAATAGTAATCAAGTGTCCGTGTACTATCTGTCTGTGCAAATGTTAGTTTACTTGCCAGCACAAGTAATAAGGTCAATATTTGAAATTTTGGTCATTTACTTTTGTCGTTATGTTTTTACTGTGGCTGTCGTTTACGCTTGCCGCTAACAGTTGGGTATTTCTGTTGGCGGGGATTATGATAATTGGTCTTTGTAAGTATAAGGAAAGAACATTTAGCAAAAATCTTCATGATGTAAACTTCAACCCCGCTAATAATATGTTAGCTGTAGTGCTACTTTTAACGGATTAAAAAGTATATACTTCCAATTATCAATCCTATAATGATAATATAACTTTGAAAAATTCTTAAATTTTCCATAGGATTGTATTCTAATTTTGCCCTCTTCTTTTTTCTTTTTAAGTTTAGATAAAATGGAATAATTAGAATAAGTAATGCTAATGAATATAAATAATCATTCATTTTTCAATTGTATATTTATAGAATTATTTTTCAGTATTAAAAAACAGCCGCTTATTTTAAATGGAATTCCACTAATTATTGTCAAACGAGATAAATTTGAATGAACGAAATCATAAGTAAAATATAAAAGATTTAGAATTAAGCAAATTACAATTATTGTGATAATTCTCGTTTTTAGTTTTTGATTAATAAATATTAAACACAAAAGAATAATCTGAAATATTAAATTTAGAATTGCAAAAGGAATTAATTTTTCGTCATAGTTTCCTATTAAATTTGTATCAGTACCTTTTATGAATTCTGAAAAAAAACTATATATTCAAAAAGTATTATTGGTCCAAATCCGTGCCCCGTTCCAATTAAAATTAATGCATTGAAAATTAAAGTCAAAATTGATAATAAATTAATTATTTTCATTGAAGCGTTGAGTTGGTGAAGCATTACAGCTAACGGAAAAAGTATTGGCGAAGGACGGGCTACTTTGCTGACAATTTCAAAGGAAGACCGAACCTGAGCAAAATGCTTTTTCAGATTTCTAAATTACGGAAAATAGAAATATGAAAAAGCATTTTTGCGGATATTGTTAACTGAATCCTCAAAGACAATATTCACCCCGTCTTTTGCCAATACACTGTTAGCTACAGTTTTTTTAATGTCCCTTTCATAAAATCAAAAATTTCTCTAAAATTATCCTTTGTTTTATTTTCAATTTCAAGATTTTTCTCTTTTATAAACAATTCTTGTATACCTCTATTTAAAAGAGTCTTGTTTAGTTTAGATTCGCCATAAATTTCTGTTATAATTTTTTGTTGATCTGTAACTTCAATTAATTTTTCCATTTCAAATTTTTCCCAATATTTATTCACATCTTTTAAAGTGAAAATTAAATCTTTTACAATATCACCGAAGGTTTCAATATATCGATTTTTTTGCTTATTTCCTTCTGCGTCATCATCTAGTAAAATGATGAATTTTGAACCCCAACCTAAATATAAACTTATTAAAGTTTCTAAATTACTAGCACTAGTACCCGGAATAATAGATACTTTCTCTTTAATATTTAAAATATTCTTGAAGTAATTTAGAGTGTAAAAATCATTTTTCCCTTCTGTAAAAACAACTTTTGGAACTAATTCCAAATTGGATGGTTTATAATCTAATACCTCTAAAATAGGTTGGAAATAACTACTTTGATTTGGATGTTTAACTGCAAAATCTCGATACCGACTTATCTTAATATTTGTATTTTTTGAATTATACTGCTCCTCATTTTCGTAATCTATTGCTTCATTTTTTATTACAAATGTACTTTCTAACCATTTTGGATTAATTAGATATTGACTATGAGTTGTATAGATTACCTTAGGAAGTTTTTCAAAACTTTTTAATAATTCTGATTGTGCAGAAGGATGTAGATTAGATGCGGGCTCGTCAAAAAGAAAAAATGCATTTTTGTTTTCTTTACGATAAGAACGAAATTGTGTAAATAAAATGTAAACAAAAAACCATCTAAATCCTAAAGATCTTTCAGAAATTCTATATGTATCAACATCATCTTTAATATTAAACTCAATAAATGTGCCTTCATCATCTAAGCCCGTAAAAAGGACAACTTCATTTTTTGAAAGTTCTTTATTAAAAATTTGATTCCATTTTTTAAATATTACATCAGTCAATTTTTTCTGTAATTTTCCTAATAAACTATTTAAATTTCTTTTATCATTTGCGTCATCTGATTTGATTCTGGCAATTAAATGGTCTGCTATGTTCAAATCATTTTCTAGAGAATCTAAAGTATCTTGAATAATTTTCTGATAAAAAAGATGTTTTTCGTCCAAAACATCTTCATCGAGATAAATTTTTTCAGGAAATTCAAATAAAAAATTTGGAAAATACAATATACTTGGTAAGTGTTTCTTAATATATCTGCTTGCAATTAATGCGCTTTCATTATCTAAAGGTCTATCTTTCTTTGCATTTTTTTTTCTTCCGTGAATTGTGTACGACCACAAACTTTCATCTTTGGATTTTATGTGTTTAGAATTTTCAAAATAGTAATTCTGCGTGTAAGAAAACACACTATCTATTTTGGATATTTTAAAACCATTTTTTTCAAACTCTTTTTTTATTTCTTTAATATGTGTTTCATCAACTTCAACTCCTGCTTTAATGGAAATTATGTCATTAAAGTTGTCTCGCTTATTAATAGGAATTAAACTATGAATATCTTCAACTTTAAACTCCTTTAAATCAAGAACTTCTAATTTTTCAGGTTTATGTTTGAAAAAATTTATTGCTTCTAAGATTGTAGTTTTACCACTTTCATTTAATCCCACTAAAGTAAAAATGTTGCTATCTGGTATTTTTGATAAGTCTAACTTTTCATCTTCAATACCTTTAAAATTCTTGAATTGAAAATATGTAAATTTCATATTATAACTGTCTTTATAAAATTGTAGCTAACTCTCAAATATACGAAAGTTTTTAAACCGACAACAAACACTTGATTTATTATAAAGTATTGTCCATGAAATATTTATTTGTTTGTAAATACTTGTCCTCGGTGCTTTTCTCCATCTTAGATTCTGCTGAACTGCGTCGATCAACTTTGACAAATTGAATCACTTCTCCTCCTCCTCCTCTCTTTCCGTGTCCGCCTTAATGCATTTCTTTATATATTCCTGAGGCGGCATGTCGTAGATCTTGGAAAAATGCCTGGAAAAGGTAGAACGTGAACCCATACCGCACTTGCTTGCCAGGCCATCATTGTTGTACTTCAGGTATTCCGGATTTTCAGAAAGTTGCTTCGCAATATAACGGATGCGCAGGTCATTGAGGTAGGTCCGGAAATTCACCCCTTTGCTGATATTGATAAAGGCAGAAAGATATTGTGTGTTGGTCCGTAACCGGTCAGCCAGTATTTTTTCAGTCAGTCCTGCCTCCAGGTACTGTTGTCGGTCTTCAAATTGCTGCATTTTTTCGTGCATCCTGTCGTAAATTTCTTGTGGCAGCGTAAACTTTCCGGTTCTCCGTTCTATCACTGCGGACAAAGTTCCACCGGAAAGCGCGGATGGTGCAAGCATCAGCTGAAATCTTTTTTCTGTTTCCTTTTCCAGATAGTAATGGTAAAAGAAGAGGGCCAGCAAAATCAGGCTCAGTATCAGCCCAATGGTCATCATTCTTTTGCTCTCGGTTAACCTCCCCTTTTCGTATTTAAAACCTTCAGCATTCAGTACGGAAGAAAGGTATATCGCATCCGCCGAAATTTGGTTCTCTATTTTGCGGTGGACCTCGGAATAGTACACGGCATCATTCATGTGATTTCGGTGTTGGGCATCGTGCATCAGGAGCTTGTAATTTTCACAGAGTTCCGGAAATATAAACTGTTGGCGTTCGTACACCGAATCCACTTTTCTAAAAAGATCCATGGCCGTTTGATGCAGCCCCAGCTGAAGCCGGTTTTTACCCAGATAAAAATAAATAACACAAGCCCAGGCAAAATCCCTGTTTCTTTCAATTTCAGGAAGTGCCTTACCGAGTTCTTCCATGCTTTGCGTATAATTCCCTTTCCGAATTCTGAGATGCCCCGGAACTGATGGAAGTAACTTCTTACCAGTTTAAAATCCCGATGGTCTGGCACTCCTCTTTCTCCAATACTGATGAGGCTGTCGGCCTTTGCATCATTATTCAGACGCTGGTGGCAAAAGACCATCTGTCTTATACTGTTATAATAGCCCTTCCTCATATTATGCAGCAAATTGGGATGAGATTTTTTCTCCATTTCCCGCATAAAATACGCCGCACCAAATTCAAAATGACGGATGGCATCAGCGTGATCTCCCAAATAACTTTTTACCACCCCAAGATGGTACCCGGTCTTATGAATCAGATAAAGATCGTCCGTCTTTTCGGCGTAACTCATTGCTTTTAAGTATTCCTGCAGCGCGGGACGGTATCTTTTATAATTAAAATAATACACAATTCCTTTCCCCAGATAGGCGGTCGAAATCAGATCATTCTTGCAGCTAAGATGTGCCGCCGTTATGGCGCTGTCTGCGTACCGGAGTTTAAGATCTTCCGACGGGGTATAATGGAGCGCATCATGGTAGGCCTTAGTCAGTTGGGCAGCATTATTTTCCTTTTTAGCAAGGGCAATAAGAACTCTGATCTGAGGCAACGCAGCCGAATCGTTAATCTGAATATGCGCATACGTTCTGATGATCCGCTCATAAGGAGCCTGACTGCCCTTTTGCGCTGCCAGGAGTTCCGCAAAAAACAGCAATACCAATATCAACAGTCTGAGCGTCTGCATGATCCGTCATTTTATCAATTCTTATTCTCTCAAAATTAACACTTTTTCAGACACGAAACACTGAAATTGAAGTCATTGAACAACACCATCTCTCAGATCTTCCGTATCTGTCATGAATAAAGGAATGGTGCTGTATTTTTTGTGGTGCCGATTTATAAATCACTTCATTTTTTTGATCTTCAGTGATTCTTTTTTTTCTTAAAATGTACAAACTGCTCACCGGACGGTGACGCAGGTCACTGAGCATAGTCGAAATGTAACGGTTTATAAATCAGCACTCCTTTCTCTTTTTTCTTTCAAAATACCCTTCTAATCTAGCTTTGGAATTAAAGAACAGCTATTCAGTTCCACTGATATCATCAATCTAAGAATGAGTAAAAAAGACCCGCATAATGAAAAATCTGATAAAAATATGGCCCCTTGGTATAAGCCTCTTCTTCGCGGTCCTCTTTTCCTATGCAGCAATGAGTAAAGCCACCGGTTTCAAGAACTTCCGGGACCAGCTCGAACAGTCACCGGGACTCCAGGGATACGGAGAACCTCTGGCTTACGGAGTTATCGCATTGCAGACGGTCTCCGTCATCCTGCTCTGTTACCGCCCGCTCCGGTTTTGGGGCTTATGGATAACTTTCGGGACGCTGGCCGTCTTTGCAGGATATATCGGGGGAATCCTCCTCTACAGTAAAAACCCTCCCTGCACCTGCATCGGGCTGTTAGAAAAGATGACGTGGAAAGATAATTTAGTTTTAAATATAGGATTAATGATCACTGCCCTCACTGGCATTATGACAATGAAGGCAGGAAGATCAAAATAAAAAAAATGAAAAGCGTGCACGCATTTCAGAGTAGAATGTCCTGGGCATTCAGTGAACTTTGCAAACAGTGAATTCCTGTCTGCATCACGAAACGCAGAACGGTTGACGAACCGCAATGCGTCGAAGACGACCGTCTGCTTAGAAGGCAGACTACCCGACTTAATTTTAAACTTAAAGTTTTTAAGGTAATCTTTTTCAGTAAAAAGACCACAAAATGAAAAATATAACATTTATAAAAACCAACATGATGTTGGCAGCAGCCCTGCTGACCGCAGGGGTTATCATGTCGTACAAAGTGGCAGAGGAAAAAGCAGCAGAAACTGTTTATTACTACAACAGTAATGATGTTTCTGAAGGAGCATTCGCTACCGTAGGCAATTGGAGCAGTTCTATCAGCCCTTCATGTCTCACCTCAGGTAACAGACCATGTAAAATGGTGGTTCCTGACGGCACTTCCTTAAGTGATCAGATTGGAGGTAAAACCAATGACGAGGTTTTGGATATTCATCCGGATGAGAGACGTCCGTAATGAGAAACCTAAAGAGGAAGCTGACCGGATTGGTCAGCTTCTTTTGTTGTAGGATATGGGATTATCTTGGATTCTGAGGAATCCCTGCAATTTCTACAATCTCCTCCGGAAGGGCAATAGCATACCTCTGATCATTGGGTGGCAGCACAAATTGCTTTCCGTTTACCGTTCTCGTCAGGGTAATATTTGCACCGTCACGGTTGTACCTTTTCAGGTCAGCCCATCGCAGGCCCCGGATGAGCAGTTCCTTTCTTCTTTCCGCAAGAACAATGGCCAGTGCCTCTTCTTTATTCGCAGCGGTAAAAGGGATATAGGTCCCCGTTTTCCAGCGGGTAACGAGCAGTTGATTCAGATGGCTCATCGCTTCCGAAACCTGATTAAGCCTCGCATAGCACTCTGCTGCCATCAGGTAAAGTTCATCTACCGCAACACCTGTGGACGAACCGTTTTCATTATTATAATATCCTTTGAACAGAATCTGATTACTTGCGTCGGAGGTAAAATATACCGTCCTGCGCAAATCATTTACAGCATACGAACTGTAAATATTCTGAGGAATTTTTGCAGGGATAAGATGATATTCATAACTCATTCCCGACCAGAAAGTGATTTCTTTGTTGAGATTAGCAATCGGATACTCGGCGTTTGGGTTAACCGTATTAAAATCCATAAGTCCCGGCTGTAACAGTAAAGCCTGTTTGGAATGAAACAGTGCCTTATCGTAATTCCCCATAAAAAGATAAGTACGGGCCAGCAGACCATGCACCGCCGTCTTCGACATTCTGGTTTTCGATAGCTGCTGATCAGGAAGCAGCGGAAGTGCAGCGTGCAGATCACTCAGGATCTGGTCATAAGTCTGCTGCACTGTCGACCTCACCGAAGGCGTATTCATATCAGGGTCCAGTCTTAAAGGCAAGCCTAACTCACCTGATGCAGAACTTTGGCGGTAGGCGGGGCACCAGATTTGGGAGGCATCCAGATACCGCGCTGCTCTTAAAGCCAAAGCCTGCCCTTTTACCTGATCCGCTTTTGCGCCGGTGAGATGGTAGGTCTCAAGGTTGTGCAGAACGGAATTACTGATGTAGATAGCCCGGTAACATCTCGACCAGGCATTTCCGGCAGATGAAGGCCTTGTGACATGATCAGGCATCCACGTATAGAGCCGTTTATCCTGCTCATAATATAATCCGTCATAATCTGCATCCGTCATATAGAAATCGTCTGAACTGGTTTCGCCAACGCTCGCAAAGTCCACATTCATAAATCCGAACTGGTCAATAAGTGCCTGATTGTCTTCCACTGTTGCAGGGGTAGCAAGTTTCAGGTCCGATTTTTCGCTCAGTAATTCCCTGCAGGAGACAGCGAGCAGCAGCAGGACTACGGCAAGTGTGAATAGTGACATTTTTTTCATAATAATTGTTTTTAAAAATTAGCTTTAAGACCCAGGGTATAAGATGCTCCCGGAATTACAGTGTTGTTACCCAAATTATAATCCGGATCAACGCCGCTTTTAGAGGCCTGCCAAATCATCCCGAGATTACCGGCATTCGCGTAGAGTTCTATGGCTTTGAAGGGGGCGTTTCTCCATAAATTCCGGTCAATACGGTAGGTTACATTAATATACTGTAACCGGAGATGGTCACCCTTTTCTACCAGTACACTTGATCCGGCATAAAAAGCGTCCCTGTTGGTGTTGGTTTGGTAAAGATTGGAGGGTACAATGGTGAATGCTTCATCTCCGGGTTTCTGCCATCTCTGGGAATAGTCGCTGTGACCGATCCATTCCGTGAAAAGATTGGTGTAATTAATGGACGGCCTTCTGAACCAGTAGCCCAGCTTATAGGTAAGTCCGATATCCAGACTGAATTGCCTGTACGAAAAGGTGTTAGTGAAATTTCCGTATACGGTTGGAATTGCCGAACCGAAATATTCCAGGTCTTTCACGTCGGTCCCTGTACCCGTTATCTTTGCGTAGTCTTTACTCAGTTCACCGTTCAGATATCCCTGCGGATCACCGGTAACCGGATCCAGCCCTGCCCATTTATAGGCAAACACCGAATAAACAGGTAATCCCTCCACTCCCGAAATGGGCACCGTAGGCAACAGAAACTGTCTTCCGAACGTATTGGCCAGATAATATTTTGTTACTTGATCATGATACGTACTGAAGTTGATCAGCGTGTTCCAGCGGAAAGCCCTGTCAATGTTCACAGACCTTAACTGTACATCTACTCCCTGTCCCTGCATCCCTGCTACATTCCACGTCAGCGAGGTGATGCCGGTGGTGTAATCCATAGGAGCGGTTCCGAAAAGGTTTTCCCCTTTCTTACTGAAAAATTCAACATATCCTCCTATTCGTTTATTGGCCGTTTCAAAATCTGCGGCGATATTCAGCATCCGCAAAGATTCCCAGCGGAGTCTCGGATTGTAATAATTATTGAACTGCGCCATAGGACTGTTGGTAAACTGAGAGTTGTTGGCCGAATATTTAATCGTGGTCACCGCGACCATGGATGGATCAATATTGCCGTTATATCCCAGAGAGCCTCTGAGTTTCAGATAAGGGAGCCACTTAAGGCTGTAAAACGGTTCTTTAGACACTTCCCAACCCAGACCGGCAGACCAGAATGGGTTCCACAGGTCATTGGTCGAAAGGCCAAACAGATTACTGGCATCCCTTCTTGCACTCGCAGATACCGTATAGCGGCTGTCGAAAGTGTAGGACGCATTGGCAAAAGTGGAAACAAAATTATTATTGAGTTCATTGAGGGAAGTTCCCTTATCGATAAAACGGGTTCCGCCGGTCATCACCGGAAAAGCCTGACTGAAATTTACGGTACCGAAAGACAGGCTCTCAGGATTGTATCCATAATACAGATTGCTGATATACTGTGTGTTGGCAGACCGGCTTTCTCCACCCAGAAGGGCGGAAAACTGATGTCTGTTCCAGTTTCGGTTATAATTCATCTGCCCCCTGAAATTGTCGACTTTTATGAGCGAAGTAGATCTTCCGAAAATATCACCCTTGGGAACATTATACGTTACCGACCCTGTCGGACTTATTACCGTGAAAAGGTTGATGTAATTCCGCGTGTAATAGCTCTCCATGTCCGACAGACTTTCCGACATGCCGTTCTGCCGGTGATGCTGGTATCTCACCTCGGCCTCCAGACCTTTGATGATCCGGTAGTTGAGGGAGGCGTTGAGAATGAACTCTGTATTTTCGCCCGTGGATCTGGAATGCTGCCAATCCGTTAAAGGATAATAATTCCAGTCCAGCAGTTTTCCACCTCCCAGAGCATTGATATAATCCTGATTATACTGCTTCGGAACCGCGAGGGCATTGCCTGATTCATCAGCGAATTTTAAATAAGGGAGACCTGCGTTCTTTACGGTTACGGTTCCGTATGCACTGCGCCCGCTTTGGTTTTTGCTTTGGTTAAAGGAAACTCCTGTTCCCAATGTTAAACGGGAGATGGGTTTCCACGTATTCTGAAATTTCAGGTTCATCCGTCGGTACTTTTCTTCCAGATTGCCTGAGTTGTCATCATAACCCAGCGAAGAGGCCCATGAAAAGGTAGGGTATCAGCCGGAAATGTTTAAAGCGTACTGCCGGTTTTCCATTGGCCGGTACATATATTTCAGATATTGGTCACGCACATCCACTGTTCTCAGCGTATTGATCTGTGCTGTAGCCTCTTCCTGGGTAATCGTTCCGATTTTTGCCTTATTCAGCAGATTCACCACCGGGGATATTACCGGCCGCTGGGTTGAATTGATTGCACTGTTGTAATACCCTTTACCGAATAATACTGTCTCTACATCAATAAAATCCGAAGTATTCATTACAGGCAGCTTCGAGAGATCCGGCTTATCACTAAGGGTCAGCGACGTATTAAAATCAAGAGAAAGAGGCTGATTGAATTTTCCGGTTTTGGTGGTGATAACAATAACGCCATTGGCCGCTCTGGCACCCCAGATACTCGATGCGGCAGCATCTTTCAGGACCGTAATGCTTTCTACAATATTCGGATTAATAGTATTGAAATCCCCTTCGTAAGGAAAATTATCCAGCACAATCAATGGTGAAGTAGGACCTTTAATAGTACTCAGCCCGCGGACCATGATTTGTCCGGGACCCTCTTTCAGCCCTTTATTCAGTACAATCCCGTTGGCAGCCGTCGGCAGCCTCTCCAGAATATTTACTGAAACCTGTTTGCCCAGCATCTGATTGCTAACCGTAGAGAAAGAACCCGTTGCTCTCTCTTTGGGAAGTTTCTGATAGCCGGTTGTTAATACGACCCCTTCCACTTCAGCAATTTTTCCTGTAAGCGTAAGCTCTAACGATTGGGTAAGCGGAAGTTTTACAGCAATGATTTTCTGTTCGAAATCGGAGCGTGAAAATACCAGCGTGGCGTTCTTTTCTGCAGAGGTAAGTTCAAAAGTGCCGTTAATATCTGTCGTCGTCACGGTACCCGTGTTCTGTATACCCACGACCACATGCTGCAGTGGGGACGATGTAAGTTCATCGGTAATGCGGCCCGTCACGGTATATTGAGCAGCTGCGCCTATGCCGCAGCATAATGCCCCCGAAAGTAAAATTTTATTCATTTTTATTGTTTTTAAGATGCACTGGGCACCGGTTGTATTATTGGTGAGGTTCAGCGGTCTCTGATGACCATCATGTCGAGTTCTTTAACTGCCTCGACAAGTTCCAGATCATAATCCGCAAGCTCTTTTCTCAACTGATCAGGGCTTCTGACTCCGGAGACTTTCACATCTACATTTCCGGTATATCCTGTTTCATCAATCACAGGCAGATCAATACCGCTGTTGCCGTTCAGCATATTCACCATCACCCGGAGCGGCAGATTTCTGAGGACGGAAGGGGTGCGGGGAAAAGTTGATAACGCCTCCCCTCCTTTGGTCGCAAGCTTATCCCTGCCCGAAGTTCTTTTAAGGACAAGGCATTTTACAGCTCTCCTTTCAATCGCTGCGGTGAAAGGGCCGTAACGGTTAAGGTCGTTTAACATATCGCGGTACAGGGAGTCTGCTCTGTCTTCCGGAACATTAAGTTCATAGCTGTAGATATACCGGGTATCGAAGGTTCCGTCCGCGAGCAGAACCCCATCCAGATCCGCTCTGTTGTTCACTTCTACAATCATTCTCTTCTTACTGAAGTTTTCCCGGACTTTCATCGACTTAAAGAGATTGGATCCCACCGCGTAATACAGGTCCATCAAAGGCAGATTGGTAAACTGCCTCCCTTTCACCCTTTTATCTGCAGTATATCGGAACGTACCGCCGGAACCGATATCGGGTATTGGGCCTTTTATAAAAATGGAATAATTCAGTAAGGACACATTTCTCTGCCGGTCGAAACTTTCGGCCAGCATCAGCGGCCGTGTTCTGTCCATCTGAACAACGGTCTGCAGTGCGGTATTTTCTCCCTTAAGAACTTTTGAGATGTTCTCTTCATTTACCTGTTCTGCATCGGTGGTATTAATAAGTTTACCGTCTTTAATCCACACAAAAAACGGAACGCCTTTGTGCGGAAAATAATCCGCAAACATTTGATCTCCTACAACCGAACTGAGATGTTTAAACCGCTGACCGTTCTTTGTCGCTAAAAACTTTTCGATGGTCACTCGGTTCTGATCTGTAACAGGCAGCATCTTAATGCGGTCACCAAACTTTTCCTGCAACGATTCCATTCTTGGAAAATTAATGAGACACGCACTGCACCAGGTTGCCCAGAAATCCAGCAGGATGAGTTTGTCCCGGTCTTTGGCCAGGGTGGTTGTTGTATAGGGACTGTTGACCATCGGCAATGGCGTCGTCCAAACTTTTTCGGGAACGGGGTCCCCGATCTTTAAGGCTTTTTGCTGCGCAGGAACCTGCAGGAACAGCAAAGCCACAAATGCCAGGGAAAGGATTTCCCTGCAAAACATTTTTTTCATAGTTTTGTTTTGGTTTTTACTTATACATTAATTAATTCCACGCTCTTTCCTGCGGCTGCAACTTTAGGGAAAGGGCTTTTTTGTTGCTGGATGAGGGGTGTCAGATGCTGGATGCTGGATTTTAAATTCTAAATTTTAAATTATAGATTTTAGATGTCTGATATAATCACCCTCCCCGTACATTGTACTTTACCTTTTTTCTTTTTACTTTTTACTTTTTACTTTTTACTTTTTACTTTTTACCTGGCTCTTATCATCCGGATTGCCTTAGGGGAAAGCGGTGTACATCAAAAAAAAATTACTTTCCCGCTAAAGACAAATCCTTTTATAATATCCTGGGTGATTGAGCAGAACCGAAATCACCTTCAATGAGGCTTCGACTCCACTCAGCCATCGGATTTTAAATTTTGAGTTCTGAATTCTGGTTGCTGATGTCTGATATCATCACCCTCCTTTACATTGTACTTTGTACTACTTACTTTTTACTTTTTACTTTTTACCTGGTTCTTATCATCCGGATTGCCTTAGGGGAAAGCCAAACACAAATGATGAAAAAAAATAAAACACTTTCCCACTAAAGACAGATCCTTTGTTTTATTACGAAGAGTTCTCATATGGTATATTTTCCGTTTCCATGATTTTAATTTCTATTGATCTCTCAATTCTTAAAGACTTCTGACCTAGGAGTTATTTGCGTAAAGAAAAATTGAGATTTCTTCGGGAACAAATCTTCTTCATGATAACCGAATAAAAATCCCTCTGTTTGAGTGGCGGCAATAAACTTTATACATATAAACCCGTTTTCTTTCCGCCCGAGTTTGAGGGATTTTATTAGAAGAAATCTTAATTTTTTAGCAATCCGCCATAGCGGATCGCCGATTCCATTAAAACAATAACAGAGATGAGGCAAATAAATTCAAGTCTTGATTTTTTTGTTTCTTTTTTCATCAAGGGAAAAGAATGAAAATCTACCCTTCATCTTCACTCCTCTTTTGTCGTAGAGATTCTCAAATATTTTTTCATGAACTCCTAATGAATTATCCACGCTTTATTCGTGAAGCATCCGCGGGCATCCCTATTTTCTGCAGATAAAGCTTTTTACTCTTGGCTCTTTTTTACGTTTGGCTTTTTCGCTGTCTCTGGCTTCGGCCCCGCTCAGCCATCGGATTTTAAATTTTGAGTTCTGAATTCTGGTTGCTGATTTCTGATATCATCACCCTCCTTTACATTGTACTTTGTACTACTTACTTTTTACTTTTTACTTTTTACCTGGTTCTTATCATCCGGATTGCCTTAGGGGAAAGCGGTGTAGAAACCTATGAAGAGGGGCGCTCTCCCACTAAGAACCAATCCTTTAAAAGAGCATTGATATGAATGTGAGGAGCTCTTATGAGGTGTCACTAAAGGCGAATAAATAATTCATAACTTTTAAAATAATGATGAAGAAAAAACAGAAAGTTCTCTAAGTAAGCCTTGGGGCCGCAATGGCGCGTAACCATTGTAAGTGTCATTCTTAACAGCATCGCTGTCATTCCGGTGAAGACCCCTGTCATTCCGATCCGCCAGAGGCGGAGAGGATTCTCTTTCGCAAAGCGAAAGCCAAATATCCAGCTTCCATCACCCATCACCCCGCATCTCAAAAAACCAACACTCCCACCACTTACACCCCTCTCAACTTCATTTGTACAATTGGAATAAACAACCTATTTTTAACGTACCAGTTTTAAAATGTCTTTACTCCCACTCTCCTGCTCTTTGCAAAGGGCTTTGGTGTGCTTAAGGGCGATCGTATTGTAGAGATTCTGTGTGGCATTGGGCTGCACAAAACCTTACCCTCTCACAGCAGTGAGGAGCGTTGGCGTTCTTTTATCTCCTGATGGTACGGGAGACTGGTGGTGGTGAGAACCTTCAGGTTCTTCTGATTTTAAGGAGGAAAGTAGGTAAATGTCGTTCTCATACTGATGTGTTTTGGGGTTATGGAACGATGGTTTCGGGTAAGCGGAAGATCCCTGAAAAAGCAAGGAGCGGTTTCACACTTTCAAACTGCGGGTGTCCTACTACCCTTCCATACGGTGAGAACCATATAGGTGCCATTGAAAGTTTACGTGAGAACCGCTCTCATGCCGTATGCAAAAGTAGGAAACTTTTTGACATGGAGCGATTTCACGACTCTCTCGTTGGCAAGGTAGGACTTCGCAGTACGAGAAAACATCGTTAATTATGGTGCATACACCTTAATTATAAAATCACTAAAGCAAATATACAAATTAGTTTCCTAATTACAAAATATTTAAACAATGAAATTAATATTATTTATATGACCCATCAAATAGATAAATATATAATCAAAAGATTAGAAGGCCTCAATTGGCAGGATAAAGAATTAGTTGAGAAATCTACAATATCCAAAGGACAGATCAGCAAATTAAAAAACGGCTCAATCGAAAAACTATCTGCTGAGACTTTTTATTTGTTAGTGAAAGCATTTGGAGATGAGTTCACAACAGCCCAAACTATTGTATATCCCCATCTGAGAAACAACAAATTAAAATCGTATAAACCCAAAGACAGAAATACATTTGGTTTATTAATGAGACAATATGAAGCCTCTAATAATACAATTGAAGAGATTGCTGCTAAAACAGGTATACAAGAAGTTAGACTGTTTGAACTATACTTCCGAAACGGAGGTTTACAAGCCCATGAGCTGCTTCTTATTGAAAAGGCAATCGGTAAAAAGCCTGGTGAACTTTTTGAAGAACTTTACGGGAAACCGTAAGGTGATAATCTATGATGAACTTATATTTGGATAGCAACTAATTGCTATTTCAATAATGATCAATAAAAATTAGTACAACTTCGAAAAGCAGTCTATTTTTATTCCGCCTGCAGAAATACTTAAACAATTATAAAAAAGTTCATGTATAACGAAAAAGCCTCTATTATGCTTTAACAGATTTATTATTGATATAACAAATTTAATTCATTAGGACGAAAATTATATAATTTGATTCTATATAAACTTGACATGTACGTAAGTATTAAGAAATCACAAACCAAGTAATTTTAAAGCAAAAGTATGGCTTGAAAAGAAGCTTGATTTGACTTATAGTATTGGAAAACTGTCGAACGCAGGTTAAAAAGAGGTAAATAAATTTAAAAAATATGGGCGGAAATGCAGGAATTAGAGGATACTTAATACAGACAATTATTTGTGTATTAGATACGCTTGAAAGTGATAATCTGTGGAAATCAGTAACTCTTGAGCCATTAGACGAATCGGAAAAAGTAGATATTAGATGGAAATATTCCGATGATACTGTAAAATTGTGTCAAGTAAAATCTTCACAGAATATAATTAAGCATTCTTCTGCAAAAAAATGGTGTGAAGAACTCGAAACTCATTCGCCGAATGCGTCTCATTATGAATTAATTGTGATTGGAAATATTGATGAAAAGCTTTCAAAAGCGGAAGATATTGGTAATGTAAAAATTGGAGAAATTAAACCTTTAAATACTCAAGTTTTAATTGACCAAGCATCAACCAAAATTGACAAGTATTATGAAGACAAAAACAAACCTAAGATTTCATCACAAGTTAGAGAACTTATTGTAAAAGCACTAACATTGGAATTTGGAACAAGTTCTATTATTGGAAAAGAGATTTCAAGAGCGGATTTTGATAAAAAACTTTTGGAATGGATCAGTGCAGTTGAGAATCAAATTGAAACAAATCCATTTGCATCTTTAGCTCCTCCAACGGAAAATCAAAACATCCCTATCAATCATAGAATCGTTAAGAAAATATTAGAACTTATCGGTTGGCATCAGTTTGGAGAAAATCATGTAGTAGAACGTTTTAATGACAAAACAGAAGAAAATGAAATTCATTCAGTTGATTTTCTTGGAGATTTTGAAAGTAAACTAAAAGAAGAATCAGGAGATTTGGTGATGGTTTCATCCCTTCACTCGCTTAAATACCCAAGCTCTTCTAAGACAGAAATATTAAAATATTTAAATGATACAGATATTGTGTGTTCAGACTTGGAGGAAAAAAATAAAATTCCAATAAAAAGATTTGATTCTACTGATGTTTACAGCCTCTTATTTTGGCTCTCTACAGACAACAGTGAAGTTTCAACTGATTTTATTCATTATACAAAAGATAACTATAAACGTAACTTACTGCATGAAAATATAAACTACTTTTTGATTGATAACAATAAAGCAAACTTTTTAATAAGCAGTATTACAACTGCAAAAAATTACAGAGAGGATGTCCCAGTTAAATTTGCGTATCCTATTACCGAAGCCAACCAAAGTCCCAAACGTATTGGAGAAAGAGGATTAAAACTTCCACCTCAATTCATTAATACTTCTGTCCTTCCAATTACTAAAGAAAGTAAATCTAAAATTAGTTTTCTTCTTTTTTGTTCTGATCCATTCTCTTCAGAAGCTTTAAAGAAACTAATTTGGTTAACTATTAGCCTTACAAGTGGTTATGGGAATGAATACCTTCTTTATTTTCCTGATTACAATGAAATAGAAGATAAAAACGAAGCTCTCGAAGTTATCCGTTCTTTTAATGAGGAATTATTAGACGAAAAGGTCAAAGTACTAAAATACTACAGTATTGATGCACAAGCGCTGGATTCCTTGTCAAATACAAAGGTAATTACAAATAAAAATGAAATATACGAGGAAGACAACCAACCTTCTTTAGTTAATTCCCAGCACTTGAACGAAGCTTTTGTAAATATTCTTCCATACGGAGATATTATAAAGCCATTTCTCAAAACAGATGCGATTACAGCAAATGATATTAAATTCTTTCTTGCTAAAAAGGGAATTTTTACAAAAAATGCAGACATTAAGAAATTAATAGACTTAATGACTTCATTGCTTTTTAGTCCAAAAGAACTTGAAGATTTTAAATCATACATTGATGTGAAAGGGAAAACTGTAAATAGTTCAGATGCCTTTTTTAACATTAAACAAGACGAAACATTAGAATCTGTTTTTAAGAAAGTAAAAATAAATACAGATAATTTGACAGATGGTTTAAATGTCAAAATTATCAATTCTGATAGTTTGAAATTTGAAGCAAATCCCGCTAAGGATGAATTCAAAATAACATTGATAACCGAAACAAAAGATCCGACAAGTAGTTTACTGGTTAATACTAAACCAGGAAAAGCAGAAGTTGTAATTAAGAAAAAAGATAATCAGTTGGTCGTTGTAACCGAAAATACTATTAGTAAAGCCGACAAATATATTGTAAATCGTCTAGTAAAACTTGTTGAAGAGGAATTCAAACGAATAGATTTTATTGAAGAAGAAAAGATTAAAGTAATGTTCAAGAATTTTAGCTGTAATACAGAAAGGGTAAATTTCCTGCTTAGTTTTAGCAATATAGCTTCTTCTATAATGTTTCATGAAGCCGATATTCAATCTATTAAATTCAAGTTCGATGAAAACACAGAAGTCCCTGAACTTTATCGAGATAAAGTTGATAAAGACTTAGTTATAAATTTTGAAGGAAAAGGTTTGCAAACATTAACTGAATTGAGTGAACTAAACGCAAAAGAGTCAATATTTTTAGAAGAAATGAAGGTTCTTTACAAGTTCAATTTTTTAAACATAAAAAATGGATTATACAAGGTTACTTTCAACTTTTCTAATGCTTTGAAAAATAAACCAGAATATGACGGAGTATTTAAGTCGGCTCCCTACCTCATAAAAACGAATTCGGTAAAAGCCATATCAAATATCGAAAATTTGGAAAAGGAACTCGGAAAAGAGATCGAAAATCTAAAACTAGAAAAACTAAAATTATTTAATATTATAAAATGATTGACTTCACAGCAGTTAAATTACAAAATATAGCTACTCACTTTGTTGGAAACAAATTAAGAGATGAAGGAATAAAGATTTCATCGGGAGAAGTAAACATAGTTGAGGAAGATACAAAAAAATACTTATTGAAGTATTTTCTATCCTCTTTTCAGGATAATGAAAAATTCAATTTCACTAATCCTACAGAACTGTCATTAAATGCAGTATACACATTAATCAATCGGATATTTTCTAATTCTGACTCTTTTTATGAGAATACTGTTGAACTCTCAAAACATTTATACGAAAGCTCTACGCATCCTAAAGTTAACGGAGGAGAGTTTACAATTTGTTTATTTGAAAGTATATTTTTAGATGGAGTTGAAACAACGGCGATTGGTTTATTTAAAACAGAAGTTAAAGACGTATTTCTAAAATTTGACCCAACGAAAGATAATTATACAATTAAGTATGATAATGGTGTAAATGTTGCTAAACTTGACAAAGGTTGTATCATATTTGACCAAAGAACTGAAGATGGATTTACCGTTTGTATCGTTGATTCTAATAAGTCCAATGTTACACAATATTGGAAAGATGATTTTTTAAGTATCCGACCAAGTGCAGATGAATATCATTTCACAAAAAACTTTCTCTCTATAACGAAAGATTTTGTAACAAAACAGCTTTCTGAAGAATTTGAAGTTAGTAAAGCAGACAAAATAGACTTGCTAAACCGTTCCGTTGAGTATTTTAAAACACATGATAGATTTGAAAAGGAAAGCTTTGAAGAAGAGGTATTTCATAATCCTGAAATGATAAAATCATTCAGAAGTTATGACGAACAATACAGAGAAAATAAAAATGTCGAAATTTCGGATGATTTTCAAATATCTTCTCAGGCATTAAAAAAACAATCACGTGTTTTTAAAAGTGTATTAAAGCTTGATAAAAATTTTGATATCTATATCCACGGAAATAAGGAGCTTATTGAAAAAGGCACTGAAAAAGATGGAAGAAAATATTATAAAATCTATTACGAAGAAGAAAAGTAGTTTAATATGATTAAATCAATTGAGGAAGGTCGTAAAGAAGATGGCAACAGGTCTATTGCTGATAAAATAATTAAAAGATTACACGATTTAGAAAAAACGGTAAAGAACAACCATGGTCGTTGGGCATGGGAACTATTGCAAAATGCAAAGGACAGCGTGGCTGATGCGGATAGAAAAGTTTCCGTTCAGATTATTTATGATGTTGAAGAAATTGAATTTTCGCATAATGGCAATCATTTTACAGAAAAAGATATTAGAGGACTAATAAACCAAATATCCTCTAAAGAAGTTGAGGAAGGCGAAGTTAGCACTCGTACAGGTAGATTTGGAACAGGATTTCTTACTACACACCTACTTTCTAAAGAAGTCTATATTAAAGGAATAGTTAAGACAATCGGAGGTGACCTCTTCCAGTTTAGCTTTCCTCTAGATCGGAACGGAAAAACAACGGTTGCGTTAATACCTAAAATTGAAAATGCCTGGAAAGAATTTCACGCTTCTACTGAAAACAGTGAAATTGATAAGTATGATGAAGATGCTTTTAACACTTCTTTTATTTATACTTTAGATTCAGATGAACAAAAAGATACCGCACAAATTGGAGTCGATGAGTTTACTACATTGATACCATACGTTTTATCATTTATCCCTGAAATATATTCTGTAGAAATAATTGACAATGTTAGAGATACGAAAACACTATTTACAAATGATTCAGACGTTGTTGATGGATTTAAAAAAATCACGAAAATTCATAATGGTAAAACATCTATTGTAAGGCTATTATACGCGACAGATGGGACAGTCTCTATTGCCGTAAAGGCAATAAAAAAGGGTAATGATTTTGAACTTTTAAACCTAGATAATGTACCGAAATTGTTTTGTGACTTTCCTTTGATTGGCACAGAAAATTTCCATTTTCCAATTGTTGTAAATAGCTTTTACTTTAATCCTCAAACAGAGAGGGATGGAATTTGGCTAATGGGCGATAATGATTCTGAGGTCATAGAAAATAAAGATCTACTGGAACAAGCTCTCATTTTGTATAAAGAGATGATTAATGACATAGAGAGCAGATCATTTAAAAACGTATATAATATTGCAAAAACAAAACTCCCATCAACTGATGAGAAATATTTTGACGCAGAATGGTATGTTAAATATATTCAAGCTCCTCTAAGAAAATTTTTACTTACTAAGTCGATTGTTGAACTGGAGAATGGGAAGAATGGCAAGTTAAATGAACTTTGGTTTCCTTTAAAATCATATACAAAAGAAATTAAGGAAAAACTTTGGCAATATACCTCTGACCTCTTTCCTCAAGCAGTTTGTAAGAAAGATGATATCCACAATTGGACAGACATAATTTGGGACGATGTAAGTAAGATTACCTTTGCTGAGTTGGTAAGTGATATTGCAAAATCTAAATCAATGAGCAAATTATCAGAATCATTCGGAAATAATGAAGACCTTACTTTCAAGTGGTTTAATAAAGTGGGGAGTTTCATAATGGAAGATGAGGTTAATCTTCCTTTGTTTGAAAAGAACGCTGTAATACCAAATGAAAATGGAGATTTTTTGATTAAAAGCGAGCTCTTTATTGACAAGATAAATGATTCCCACCTTGTCGAGATATTGCAACTTTTGGGAGACGACTGGAATGATATTTTGATCCATCACAAACTTGGATTTGGACGATATCCCGTAAAAAAGAAAAGTGAGATTGCAACCAAAATAAATGAGAAACTCAAGAGCATCAGTACAAAAAATCAGAATTTCATAAAAGCGATCAGTTTATTATCAGAGTGGTTTGATAACAATCCAGATGAAGGTAAAGAGCTATTTACGGAAACATACCGAAAAAGAGCGGAATTATTTATGAATACAATTGAAGATAAGGATAGTCTGTATAAAGTAATGAGAAGTAAGACAGACTTAGCACATCTTTCAAAGGTGGCAGAAGCAATTGAGGAAAATCCACGTCTATTTGAAAACATAGAACAAGCTAAAGAAATTTATTCCCTTTTAAAACAATATAATGTAAATGATTTACAACAGCTACGGGAGCTTTTAGACAGTCATGGCAGTACACAAGTCGAGCGAAATTCCTTATTACCAGTAACACAGGAAATACTGGTAAATATGGGGATTTCTTCTTTGGAAGAATGGCAAGAAGCAATAAAAGATAAAGATTTAGCTTCAATTTTCTCTCATAAATCTACGCCTACAACTGATATGTTTGTGTATGTGCAGAGCTTAATTCAACAAGCAAAAGAAAATATCGTTGAATATTTACAAACCTTGAATGATTATGATCTCGATGATTTGGATGATACTACAGCACCTACAATTCTTGCAGGGATTATAAAAGATGGCAAACCAATCAGTATAGTTGCTAGGCCAGCTTATAATGGAGAAGTAATAATTTACTACGGGTCGGAACGCGATATATTAGATTATGAACCATCTGAATTATGGATAGATGATGGTATTAAACCCAGAATGATCTCGTTAGGTCATCTTTTAAAGAAAGCTCAAATCGTTAAGTTCCCTGTTTAGTTATGAGTATAGATATATCCAAAATATTAGGTAACGAGGAAAATGAACAACTTGAATATAAGGCTGTTTTACCTCCAGCAAGAAGTTTAGCCCAAATGATAGCTGCTTTTGCCAATTCTAACGGAGGGGTGATAATTTTAGGAGTTAATGAGGCAAACGGAGAAATAAAAATAACGGGATTAAGTGAAGATTTTCATGCTAATGGAGTAACACATAAGGCAATTGACTTGCTATCACCTAAGCCAAATATTAAATATGAATATCTTTCTCATGAAGGTAAAAGGCTATACGTTATAGAAGTTGAGAAATCTTTAACTGTTGTTGCTATTGAAAATAAAATCTACATAAGGAATGGTACCAAGATTGTTCTAAATAATCCTGAAATAAAGCAAATCAAGGTCAATCGCCTTCCGTTAATTATACAGTTAATTAATGATTTACTTGCTTTTCGTGTAAATGGTACTGGTGCAAAATCAAAGTTTCTCGACCATTATTCCGGTGTTCTAAATATCATTGATGATTTGGGGAATATATTATATCCCGTTTCAGCATCCGCACCAACTAACAATCAGGAAGGTAAAATTCTAATGCGGATATTGTTGTCATCCTGTGCAGATAATTTTGAGATTTACCTAACAGATTTATTATACGAAATTTATTTAGCTAATCCGGCAACATTAAAATCCGCTCAACAAGTTACTATAAAGGAGGTTCTGGATTGTGCAGACATGCAAGAATTTGTATTATTCTGGGCAAAAAAGAAACTTAGTAAATTACAAAGAGGTAGTGTCAAAGGATTTATTGCCGACAATTCGCAAATAAAAGAATTACAGGTAATTGATGGTATACAGCAAGATAATATTGAAAAAATACTCCAAATACGACACTTGTATGCTCATAGGAATGGAATTGTAGACGAAAAATTTTTACAGTTTTATCCGGGACAATATAATCTTAATGAAGAACATCAATTATCTATAGAAGATATGCTAAATCATTTTTCCTATTTAATGGAAATTGTTGATAAAATTGATAATGCTGCAGTTATTAAATATCAATTAGCTACATTATAATAAATTTTTTAATTAATTCTCTGCTGCACTATAAACAACAATACCCATTAATTTCGGTAATTATTCCTCAGAATACCTACATTCACATTTTGACCCGAAGTTCCTCGGTCCCGCGCGAGTGCATCGCGTGGTTTAATGTTTTATTCAGCCAAAAGATAATCAAATTTTAATTCCAAATCTTTTCAATTTTAAAAGCGACTCATAAGTTTTGATCAGGGATTGCTCCTTTATCTTTTCATTCCTGGCAATTGCAGACTGTATTGATTTCACGTTGCCTAATTCCGGAATAGTAAAAATTTTTGTCTGATCTGCCAGGTCGGTTATTTTTTTCCAGTCGTCTTTTGAAACAAGTTTTAATCGGTCAAACATAAATTTTATTTCGACATGTTCTTTTTCCTGCAACCTGGATAAAGCTTTAATTTCCTCCAAAAAATTTGGATTTTCAGATAATAACCTAATCGTTTTTCTGCCAATAGTAATGTCTCGTGGGAGAAGATTTTTATTTTTTTGAAGGTTTTTGAATACTTCTTCAACCGAATTTCTGTTGAAACCTTCCAAATAATTACTATTAAGGTAAATAACTAATCCATCCCAAAAGTTTAAACCAAATTTATGAATTTCACTGATTACAAAAAGCCGGTCTTCCTCATCATTAGTATCAATTTCCTTTTCGTTCTCTCTTTCATCTCTCTCACTAGGTGAAATTAAATATTCTGAAACAGTTTTCCGTAAATCCTCACCGTAAGTTGACTCTTTCAGTTTCTGCCACGAGGACTCTTTTTTCGCATATTCCGAAATCAAACTGTTATTGGCTTCGTTTATCAAATGTCCGTACACAAAAGCTAGAAGTTTTTTGAAGCGAAGGCTTAGATTGGCATCTATATTTTGGTCTTCATAGACTTTCCACAAATCCAACCGGTTATCTGTCAGGTAGTGGAAATATGAAACCGTATAGGCCACAGTAAAGGATTTCAGGTTGGTGTCTCCAATAGCATCTGCGTTTTTACGACCGAATAATTTATCAATGGTCTTGAATATAATAGCATTCGCTATCAGTTTTTTGTAGAAATTTTCGCCCGGCAATTTATTTTTACTGACAAGAATGTTTATTTTCTTGGTAAAATGAATGAAGTTTTTCTGTGACCCCTGTGACACAAAATGTGGTTCCAGCTCCCACAGATTAATGTATTTGGCAACATCGGATTTTACAAATTTCAACTGGGAAGGATTCTGTTCTTTAAATTTCTTTTGCTGAGCTGGAGTTTGTTTATTAAGTGTTTCCCGGTATTGTCCGTTAGCCCGTTCAAAAAACCAAAGCAAAGACTGATTTTTATTTTCAGGATTGACTACATATTTCCTGCGTGATAGATTTTCTATCTGTACAAAATAAGGATTGTTGGAAGACAAATCCAATTCAGATACTTTGTTCTGACTGTTGGCAAACCGGGAAATATTGGGAACTTCTATGTTTTTCTGTTCCCTGTCTTTAATAACCGTAAGTTTCATCTGCACAAAAATTTTGCTCAAATCTGCCTCTTTATATTTTTTCTGTGTGTGATAGAGTGATGCAGTCGTCTGTCCACCGTTGACGATTTGAAAATCATTGAGTCTTGTGATAACCATTTGTCCTCCAACCGAATAAGTTTCTACGCTTTCTGCTGTGGCGGTAATTCCGTTGTTGTAGGGTAAAAACATTTGTGGCTTTGTGCGGATGGTGTCACGGATTCCTTTGTTGAATTTGCCGGCCTGACCCAAAAATGCACGAACATTACTTTCCAGCAGTTCGTTTGAATGTTCTTTATACAGTTTTGCTAAAACTTCCCCCGGAACAATCGCCAGATAACAGTCATACATTTCGTCAATACTTGGAACCTGCAGACATTGTAACCCTTTTCCTTCTTCTGTAAACTTATCAAACTCAATTTCTATAGGCTCGTGCACGCTGCTGGATTCATTGACTTTAAATAATCTGGCAACGTCCCATGTGTGAACATATACATCTATATCAATACCCTTGACTTCTATCTTGTTTTTTTCAATGTCCGAAAATCCGTTTACAAGCAAGTAAATATTAATTCTGTCAAAATCTTTTCTTTGCTTTTCAATAATTTTGACTAACTCACACAACTCTGAATGAGATGGATCTATATATTTGATATATCCCTTAAATGCATCATTGATGAACTTTTTAATTTGATTAACCGTTCTGTCATAAACACTGACATTATTAAAACTATATTCAAAATCATCATTTCTAAAATATGTAATAAAAAGGTCTAGTGTTTCAAAATATATTTTATTGCTTTCATTTTTAAAGCTGTCTTTCAAGCAGTAACCGTTGATTTTCCATTCAATGCCGCCCTGGCTGTTAGGATGGATGTAAGACAAAACTCTCGCTCCCTCAGACTTTCCGATAGATTCAAAGACTTCTATGCAATATTCTGTAAATTTATCTTCAAAACTCGCTCCTTCTCCGTCCGAATAAACCAGTGCAGCAACATCAGATTTTAGTTCTTCAATGTAATTTTGTAAAGCTTTTTTCATTCCTTAAATGTTTTGCGTAATTTCATTCATTTCTGCTGAAAAATTTTCTACAGCAGAAAGTTCGATGAAATATGAAGTATTGTAAATGCCAATTGGTAACTGACTTTTGATAATTTTTGGAAAATCTTCGGACACTGAATACGAATAGGTTCTTTTCAAAGAAAACATTTTATTGTAATGTTCTTTATCCTCCTCAAAATATCCTAACAGCATTAATCTTTCATTAAAAAACTTGAGTTCATCAATGTTTGCAGACAGTTTTTGTTGAGTTTGGTCAATTAAAGAATAAAGTGTGAAACCATTTTCTTTCACATGTTCCACAGTGTACAAAATCAAAAATAATTCATTCAGGTTTTGAGCGTCTAACTGTCCTTCGTTGGTAATTTTAATCTTTGGATATTTTGATGAAGTTAGTTTAATTTCAATTCCTGTTCCCCCAAAAACAAAATCTTTGTCCTCAAAATCAGGACCTGTCCAGGCATTTAAAATGGTTGATGGAGATTTTGGATAATCTAAAAGATGGTTGATAAAAAGCAATTCACCGATTAAACCTTTTTGTTGTTCAATGCTTAAACCATTGAAATTGATTTTATCAAAGAGTTTTTTCCATTTAGAAATTACGTTCAGCGTTTTTGTAACTGCTTCACTTTCTGTAACACTCTCAGCAATATCTTCCAAAATATTTTGAATAAACAAAGAAAAAATATCTTTTAAATCATTGTCTAACAAATAAATATTTAACTCACATAAATCATCCGTATCCACAATGAAAATCTCCACGCCTTTGAAACGGTAATTTTTAAGTTCCGGAATTTCCACATTTTTGGAAACCGACATTATGTATAAATGCTGTCCTGTAATATGATTGGTTGCAGCGTAACAATTGAGATGCGGAATATCTTCAATTCGTGTTTTTATAATAATATCGCCGGTTGGTTTCTGCGTTTCCCAAATTGATTTTATATTAACCATAATTAATCGTTATCGTTATTAGGAGAATCATCATCTTCCTGTGGGTCTTCATCGAAACCATCAAAAATAGTTGTAGTGTAAGATGTTTTTACTTCGTTTTCAATTTTTGGAAAGTGAAGACTGTAGCCAATTATTGGGATTCCGTTATTTACATCCGGTGTTCCTCTTTCGTCTAAAGCATAAATTAAAAGCAAACCTTTTTTCTCTTTTTCCCTTTCAATTTTAATAGCATCGTTTTTCTTCAAACCCGAGACAACTAAATCAACTTGTCGGTCAACTGTATCATCAATTTGATTTTTAGAAATCAAATAATATTCTCCTTCTCTCAGCAATTGTTGATTACGAACCGAACAACCTAACTCTAGAGTTTCATTTCCAATTTGAACTTGATATGTTTTTACATCTGCGTTGTTGGCACGCTCTCCCTTTTTTGAACCGCCATTAAAATCAATAAAAGTTTTTACATCAGTATTTGAAACAATCGTAACAGACCATTCTTTAATTTCATTTTGAGTTAAAATGTATTCTCCCAATCTTGCATTTTTGATACGTAATAAGTCGATTTTGAAATTATCCAAAAACGCAGCAATTTTTTCTTTGTCGAAATCTTTAATCAAGACATATCTCGGAATTACATCAGTTTCTTTATGTTTAATAATTTCAAATGGTTTGTTTCCAATATCCAACAATGATTGAAAATTCTTAAAATTACTTTCAATTGCAGATTTCGTTTTCAACAATTGGTAAGTCTGTGGATTAGTTCCTGAAAAAGAAATTTCAATGTTTTTCGAGAAATGAAGTTTTGCTAAACTGGTTATTGTCATCAAACCGTGATGATTTCTAACTTTTAATCTGAAATCTTTTGGGCGTTGATGTGAAGCCGTCATTTCATCAAAATCATTTCTCATTTCCTCAGTTGCCATTGTAATATGGTTGAACCATTCAAAGATTTGCTCAGTAGTGTACAATCTGCATAAATCTACATAACCAAGACGATAACCAAACCAACGACCCATCTGCATCAGTGAATCATACATTTTAGTAGTCCGCAAATAATAACTTACCGATAAACCTTCCAAAGTAATTCCTCTTGACAACCGGCTTCCACCAACTGCAATAACAGACAAACCGTTTTCGTGTCTGTTATAATCAATTTCTTCAATATTATGATATTCTAAATTGGTAGTTGAGCGAGTTCCGTGAACTGAACGGACATCAATTTTTGAAACCGCCTTTTTCAGCTCGCCTTTTACTTCTTCCCAGGAATGTTGTTTGATTCTGATGTCTTTATAATCTAAATTTTCTAAAACATTGTCTGTCGTTGGAACAAAATCAGTTTCATACAATTCTTTCAGTTCCTGTAAAATTCCAGCATCTTCACTTCTGATTGCATTGGCGTATTCTTTCGTCTTTTTATTAACCAAAGAAGCAACTCTGTCAATCCATTTTACCAATAAGGCAACGTGAATCAACATTGAATTATGCTTGTTTTCGTGACCTCTCAATCTGCGGATAGCACAAGTAAGAATGAAGGATTGGATTGCTTTTTCCAAACTTTTCGGAAGATATTCCGGTAAGTTTTCTTTGTTGAATTTGTTTACAGTCCTGAAAAAAGGTGGATCAAAATCTCCTTCATAAATCGGATTATTTTTATTGTCAAAGCCGTTAAATCTGTCAATTGCTCTGAAAATATCCAAAGGCTCTTTTTCGTCTCCCTCTGGATTCTCAAATCCAAATATTTTTGCTGCGCCAATGTAATTTGAGGGCGCTTTTATATTTATAATAAAATCCCGGGGGAATAAATCTTCACCGATTTTATATTCTTTATTTTTAACAATTGTTGTTAATTCCTCCTTGTGCTCCTGGGAAATAAACAGATTGGCATAAGGTGTCGCAGTATAACCGATGAAAGTATTTTGGTTAAATAAATTTAATAATGTCCGGATTAATTTATTAATCGTCTTGATGTCTTCAATGCTTTTACTTGCATTTACAGAGGCTGCATCGGCTTCATCGTCAATTATCAAAACCGGAACATCAAACAGTTTCGGTGACCCATCAACGATTTTCGCATTGACATCTTTCGAAAACCAATCAATCAGGTTTTCAAGAATGCTTTTATTTTTTTTAATAACAAAAACTACCGGATTTTTTCCGATTGGAATGTTTAATCGATTGGCAACCGATTGGCTAAAATCACCTTCATCGCCACTTTTGTAATAAGATGAAGTTAAAGAATAAATATCTGTATCTACATTAATTTTCCCAACGCCAATAATTTTGTTTTGGTTTTCTCTGATGAATGCTGAACTGTTTCTTCCGATATATCCGGAATCAATTCTTTCCTGGGTTTGTCTTCTCAACGAACTGATTGTTCCTGCAATCACAATAATTACTTTGTACCCCGCATCTGTTGCTTTATTAATTAAACCTACATAATTAGAAGTTTTACCAGACTGTACGTGACCAACTACCATTCCTCTTCTATCCCAAGAAGCTTTCTTTTTAGGGTTCACGCATTTATCAAGAATCCTATTCGTGAAATCGTCCAAATCGTTTACAGGAAAAGACGGGTCGTTTTTCTGCATATCCAATTTGTACCTGTTCCATAATTCAAAGTCTATATTTGCCTTTTCATCATTCAGCCAGGGTGTAACATTCTCATCATAAAGTTCCGTGATTGCCCCACTTCCAATGCTGAAATCGGCACGAAGTAACTCAAATAATAATTCTTTATCTATGCTCTGAAATTCAATAGCAGAAGATATTTTATCCTTTATAATTTTTGAAATAGTGTCATCATCAATTGAATCACGAGGAATTAAGTTCAAATAAGCGTGGCAAATGAGTTTTGCGGTTTGGTTTACATCGTTCATTTCAAATAATCATTAATTAATGGAAATAAATTAAAAGGTGTAGAAGACATAATTTGTTGTCTGGCTAAGGATTCAGGAATCCCTTGTTGAACATATATTTTGTAAAGCTCAACTGCAAGATTTAGCAAATCCTCACTCGGAGTTTCAGAATGCTTCTCTAATTCGTGAAAAGCAGGATCTTCATTTTGGTTATTTAAAATAAGTTCTACAGGCACATTTTCTTCGAGAAGTTTGAATGCTTTCGACATCAACTTATTTTTGTCCGCCAACAGAGAATTAATTATTGGATGTTTTCTGTTGATTTTATATTTTTTGATTCCTTCACGGGTAATTTCATCTTTCCACAAGGGTTCAAAATTGGAATCGGTAATTTGAGATACGGTTTTTTGTCCCCGCCAGTTATAAATTTTAGCAGATTTTATAATTGCAATTTTCGCAATCCTTGAAAGTTCCCGGCGAATTTCGATTGGTGGTGTTGCTGTAGATTTTTTAATATCAAGATTCCAGTTAAAATCATTTGAATTGGAAAAATTCACTGATATTCTTGCTAATTTGGCGTAGTCTCTTTTCTTTTCCAATCCCAACCAATCTCCAGAAACCAGCAATCTGTCTCCACGATAAACATAAAACCCCTGTTGCTGAAACCAGCCAAGAGAACCACCGGTTTTATCGTAATCTTCCTTTCCGATTTCAGACATATGAGGTAAAACGAAATAAGTAACTTCTACGTTATCAAATTTTTCCGGCAATCCCATCTCGGGTTTTGGGTCAAGGTTTAGTAAAAATGGGTTGTATGGTTCGATTTCTTCATTCTGAAAAAAGATTTTTATTCTTTTACTTTCAATGAATTTGTGAAACACCAAACTTAAATGCTCACGCACACTTTCCATTTCTTGGTAAAAAGCATTTTTCACACTTTCATTATTGCATTCTGCTTTTCCAACAATTCTATCTAGCTTTTCCCAAAGAACTAAAGTTCCGGACTTTTGCTCATTTATTTCATTGATGAAATTTGAATCAGAAACAAAATCTAACAGCTGCCATTCTTTTTTTTGATTAATGAAATCAATATCCCAACATCTTTTAATGGTTGAGAAATTTACTCGTTTCGAAACACAAGTCAGTCTTTTGCATTGAGAAAATGAAGCAGTTTTCAAACCCATTCCAAACCGACCTAAATCTTTTTCACTTCTTTCGTCTTCCGGATCTTTGCTGCCTGGTGTCATCGCAACAACCAATTCATCTTTGTGCATTCCGTCACCATTATCTTTAATGGAAATAAAAGAATCCTGTCCATCCCATTTATAAAGAATAGCAATTTCATCCGCGTTCGCTGAAATACTGTTATCAATAATATCGGCGATGGCAGTGGATAGATTGTACCCGAAACTTCTATAAGAATTTATCGTGGATTTAGGATTTGGCTTGGCAATTTCGGCTTTGAATTGATCCATTAAATAATCTCTTTCAATTTTTTCGCAATTCCTTCTGCCATCAATACTGGCACCGCATTTCCAATTTGTTTAAAAGCTGCTGTTCTGCTGGATTCAAAAAAATAATCATCGGGAAAAGATTGTATTCTTGCTGCTTCTCTAACTGTAATCGAGCGGTTTTGATGAATATCGGGATGGATGTAATAATGCCCGTCGGCGCATATATGCGCTACAACCGTATGAGAAATACCTTCATGATTAACAACCTGAAACCGGTTTGTAAAAGACTTAACATTATTATGCTTTATGAGGCGTATAGGTAATTCTGCATAGTTTAAACGTTTACCTTTATTAACCCATTTGTCAACAGCAATTCTGTAAATCTCCAAATCGTTGTCATTGTTGAAACGTGAAATGTGCTGTGTTGTAAAATCAATTCCGTTTCTAATACCCGAACTTTTAAGATAAGAATTAGTCTTTTTTGTGTACTTTGAAACACCCCAGTTTCCCTGTCCACTTTTGATTTTAGGTAAATCCGAAAAGAGATGTTTCCCTATCTGAAACTGCATTTCGACTTTGTTAAAGTGTGGATATTCTAAATTCAAATCATTTCTCCAACCAATAATAATTACCCTTTTTCTGTCCTGTAACACGCCAAAATCCCGGGCGTTCAAGATCTGTTTATCAAGTTCATATCCCGCTTCACGGACTGCATCAAAAATCAATTGTAGATAGTGCCCATTGTTTGCTGACAGAATTCCCGGGACATTTTCAAACACAAACATTTTAGGTTTATATTTTTTCAAAAATTCAACATAATGTTTGTACAAATGATTCCGTGGATCATCCGTCATATCTTTTCTTACCCTCCCCGCCACGGAATACGCCTGACATGGAGGGCCACCAATAATTAAGTCAACTTCTTTCTGTTCCAGTTCCGAATCAATATGATCAAAAATATCAGGTAGTGTTTTGTTTGAAATCTCGGTA
This sequence comes from Kaistella yananensis, assembly GCF_026107505.2. Classification (NCBI taxonomy): domain Bacteria; kingdom Pseudomonadati; phylum Bacteroidota; class Flavobacteriia; order Flavobacteriales; family Weeksellaceae; genus Kaistella; species Kaistella yananensis. The sequence continues at coordinate 91,650 of NZ_JAPCHZ010000005.1, forward strand.
TTGATAACTGAATTTATAAGATGACCGGGAATCTTTTTCCAAAGTACATCTCTTGTGATATCACCTTTTAAATAATCATAATATTCGCCTACGCGGTTTTTCTCTTTCAACCAATGGAAAGCGGTTCTAGTTCTTAAAGTATCACAAGCATCTCTATTCATTTCCACATGTGCAACAGGAGTAAACCCCGCTCTTATAAATCCTTCTGAGAGTCCTCCTGCACCTGCAAACAAGTCTATAAATTTTATTTCTGGCATCCTATTTTTATAAAACGATCAATATACATTAAAATCTTCAAAAATTTAAATTTAAAAAAAATAACTAAATTCTCCTTTTTATGTTAAAAAGTCGTTGATTAATTTCTATAAACCGAAGATAATGTGAAGTGGTAAATTTACATAAGATTCAAGAATGAAAAATAGGGTTTTCCATAATTAATTAAATTTAAAAAAATATCTATGCCTGACAGACATACATCGAAGCAGCGCAGCTACAACATGAGCCAGATTAAAAGTAAGGATACTAAGCCGGAAACACTGCTCAGAAAATTACTTTTTAAAGAAGGTTTCAGATACAGAATAAATGACAGAAAACTACCGGGGAAACCTGATATTGTACTGAAGAGATACAACACCGTAATTTTTGTAAACGGATGTTTCTGGCACGGTCACCAGGACTGCAGGTATTTTGTAATGCCAAAAACGAGAACGGAGTTCTGGATGGATAAAATTAACGGAAACAGGAAAAGAGATCTGAGGAACATATTCCAATTGAAGGAAGCGGGATGGAATGTTATTACGGTATGGGAATGCGAATTGAAAAAAATACGTATTGAAGAAACACTCATACAACTTATACCAAAAATCAAAGGTGCCTCTGCAGAATAATTTTAACATCCGGAAGGCGTGTCATTTCAAAGATAGAGGAACTGGCTCCCCTACTCTTTTTTAACACTAGATTAAGATTGATTAAGCATCTCAGCAATAATCTCCACGGCTCTTTCCCTACTCAGGATATTTCCGAATTCCCTTAAAGAATCATCATCGGTGTATACACCGTTTCTGTCATTCCAGCACAGCCAGTCGATCAGTTCAGACCTTGACCATGAAGTCAGTTGGTTTTGCAGTTCATCACCCTTCAGTTCCATGATCCTGTAGTAAGGATGACTCCGTTTTTGCTGTTCACTCAGATAGGTATTCATAACTTAACTATTTAATGGTTATTGAGTTCAGTATTTTGGTAATAATATTGATAGATTTCAGATTATCAATATTTTATATATCAAATATAAGAAATACTCACCAGATTTGCACTATGATGAACACCTAAATCATCATCAGATACCATCGAAACCTGTCAGGATATAATCCGGGAAGAATTCCTGAACTTTTTCCGCGATACCGAACAACTCAATCAGCTGACCCCGGAGGACAGAACTGAAATTTTCAGAACGGTATTACTGGGAAGCTCTGATCTGACCAAAGTTTTACTGAATGAAATTCTAAGGGATTATTCCGTTGAACAGCTGGAAGTCATCGATTTTGATTCTTCACTGCGCTATGCTTCATTCAGAAATCAAAGATTACCACGTAGCCAATAAGAGCGATGTATTGAGTCCGAAATCTGTCATTCTGAACGGAATGCAATGGAGTGAAGAATCTGTATTCTAACTTGAAATTCTTGTGAACTTCATTCGTAATCATCAGTGGAACCTGCGTTTTCACCCCCCGCTGCCGCACGATTGTATCGTGTGGCCTTAAAACATTTCCCCCCTTCTTAAACTAAATAAAAATCACGGTACTACCGTCCTTCTACCGAAAAATATCCCTCAGGATTTCCAAACTTTTTTCAGTAACCAAACGGAAATAATAAAACCATGGATCATGGGAATCTGGATATACCCCAAAGATCCAGGATGTAATGAATCTGAAATCTGTCATTCAGAACGGAATGCAATGGAGTGAAGAATCTGTTTTCTAACTTGAAAATTTTGTGAACTTCGTTCGTAACCAAATCGTTCCTGCAGTGACTTGCTGTTCCCACAGGTCCTCCGCTGTTCAGAAACCGGTAATTTTCAGACCTCATCATCATACTCCAACTCAGTGTTTTCAGAAAATATTTTGGTCTCCAGCGTTTTCACCAAAGTTTCGATCTGTGCATCATCATCATGTATCCCATTTTTAAACCGTTTCGGAACATTATGAATGATACCTTTACACCCATCAGCATTTTCCGAATTCAGAACCTGTTCGATAATCATCATTTTCGCATCAGAGTCAAGTTCTTTAAATTCTTTATGGCTGATTTTTCTTTTCATAATAAGACTGTTGAATGAATTAAAAATGGGGCAAAAAATATCTCGTTTTCTTCATATCGCACGTAACGGCGAAGTTGTTTCGGCAGCCGCAAATCATTCTTATTCATGCTCCACCAATTGAAAACGAATCTTCACTTAGAAATCCTGCAACTGTTTTATAAAAATACAATATTTTCATCATCCTCTGTTTATGGTTTTCCATAATTTTTATGACGAAACCGGCGGAGGTTTCATTTGAAGCTGAGTGAGTAGGAAGCACTAACTGCAATTATTATAACTTTCGCAGAATGCCTCCCACTTTGCCAAAGTAATACCGTCATGAAAAGTATGATACCCACCTACGAGAAACTCCGCTACGGCATCTCGTGATTTTCATAGAATAGGTTGGTGCTGTTTTTGAAGTAAAATCGCAAATAGGGTTTCTCAGTTTACATGGTCAGCATTCTTTAAAATTTGATTAACAGGTTATTAGCATTCCTGTTTTTTAAAAATGGGACAACAAAATACAGAAAATCTGTTTTAATCCTATTATTTTAATTAAATTTGTATAGTGAAACAAACGGTCGACATATCGAATATTTTTCCCAAATATCTTTTTTGGGATATGGATTTTAGGAAACTCAGTCCTCAAAGGGACAAGGATATTATTATTCCAAGAGCGTTGTATGCTACCACCAGTGATTCATTTGAAGAGGATATTGAAAGGTTGGAAAGCCTTTACACCAAAAAGGAAATCCTTAATCACCTTAAAAATACCAGGGAGTTGATCAGCAATGAAGTTTGTGAACTGGTTTCTAAAAGATATCACACCACTCCATTTGTACGGGTCAAAAAGAGATGAATGCCGTAAGTGAAGAATTAAGAAAAACCATTCTTGAGTTACAAAACTTTTATTCTGTATCGAAGTTTGCTTTAGGTGGAGGTACTAATCTCGCCATGCGCTATCAGCATCGCATTTCCATTGATATTGATTTCATTTCTCCTTATATGATCGGAAAGAAAGGTTTCGAAAAAATTATTTCGGAGTTACATAAACATTTCGGAAGTAGCGTAATGAAATCTATTCTTATTAATTTAGAACTGGGAGAGCAGTATGTATTTTTGCGCACATTCATTACCGCAGAAAAAGAAATAATAAAAGTCGAATTTCTTCAGAATATGAAGTGCTTATATAAGCCCGAAATTGTTGACGGAATTAGAATGATTCACAAAAACGACATTGGTCTTTTCAAGTTGATGAGTGCTACCAATCGTTTTGCGAAGAAAGACATTTATGATTTGGATTTTATTACCGCCCAAATACCATTGACCGATCTGTATCATCAGCTTTCGGAAAAAAGAGACAGATACCACCTGCCTGAGCATCAATCTCTGTTTGATTTAGATATTGAAAAACATGTTTTAGAACATCCTGATTTACTTTTGGAATTTGATGAACCTCAAAAATTCAAATCCCACCTTCCCTCACATACCCACGACAGGATTGACATTATTGAAGGCGGGAAAAGTTGGATAGAAGCAAGGTCGAGCTGGCGATTGAAAGTACGCAGATTATTTTCGGATTTAGGAAAAGATTTTCCTAATCCACAAGGGAGAACACAATGAATCTGATTACGCATATACCAGAACTGAAATTTTCAGAATGGTTTTACTGGGAAGCTCTGATCTGACAGAAGATTTATTGAATGAAATTCTGAGGGATTATTCCGTTGAACAGCTGGAAGTCATCGATTTTGATTCTTCACTGCGCTATGCTACATTCAGAAATCGAAGATTCACCTTAGTCAATGACAGGGATGTTTTAGTCTGAAATCTGTCATTCAGAACGAAATGCAATGGAGTGAAGAATCTGTTTTTTAACTTGAATATTTTGTATAATTCGTTCGTAATCATCAGTGGAATTACGGTGTAAAAACCCGCAATGAGTAAAAACCTCGAGATTTTAAAAAAATCTCGAGGTTTTTACTTATCTTTGAATTCTATAGCTATTACAAAAATAATGATTGAACCGGCACCTCAGATAGAAAAAACGGACCAGACAATACCGCTTATGGTTAAGTTTCAGATGAATGGAAGTCTGCAGAAAATACAGGATGATTATTTATACTGGGATAAAATAAAATATAAAGCCAAAGACTGCACCCCTTTGGAACTTTGGAGTGCAATAAAGTTAGACAGATTGTTAAAAAGTAAAACCGTGAAATTTCATTCGTATCCCTTTCATTATGTTATAACAGATTATATTCAAAAATCATTACATCAGTTTGACATGCATATCGGTGGAACACTGGGAAGCAACATTGGTATTGCAGAAACTGACAAGACTAAGTTCATGATCAGCTCTATCATGGAAGAAGCTATTTCCAGCAGCCAAATGGAAGGCGCCAGCACAACAAGAAAAAAGGCTAAAGAAATGATTCAGCAGGAGAAAAAGCCGAGAAACAAATCTGAACAGATGATTTTGAACAATTTTATGACCATGAAATATATTGTTCAGCACAAAAGTGAAGATTTAACAGTAGAAAATTTATTATATATTCATCATCTCATTACAAATAAGACCTTAGAAGATTCTGAAGATGAGGGTGCATTCAGAGAAAATGATGATGTACATGTAGTAAATCATATTGACAGTGAAATTGTACATACCCCACCTTTACAATCTGATCTTAGAATACTCATCAATGATTTATGCCTGTTTTTTAATACGGATGGTGAAGAGTTTATCCATCCCATAATTAAAGGCTGCATTATTCATTTTATGATTGGCTGGATACATCCTTTTACAGATGGAAATGGTCGCACTGCGAGGGCTGTATTTTATTGGTATATGCTTAAAAAAGGGTATTGGTTAACGGAATATCTGTCGATCTCCAGAATTATCAAAGATACCAAATCCCAATATGAGAAAGCGTACTTATACACAGAAACTGATGAAAATGATCTGACTTATTTCATAACCTATCATCTTAAGACAATGGACAAATCATTTGTCGCATTAAAAGAGTATATCAGTCATAAGCAGAAAGAAGTGTTTCAGGCCGCGAAGTTTATGAAAATACCGGGAGTGAATGACAGAATGGCACAAATATTAAAAATTATTCACGATGATCAGGATAGAATTCTGAACACTAAAGAAATGGAAGCAAGATTTAATATATCAAATTATACGGCAAGAACCGACTTAAAATCATTAGTGGAATTAGGTTTTTTAGAAATCATCCAAGTAAACAAGCAGAAACAAAACTTTATAAAAGCTGCTGCTTTTGAAAACACCTTAAAAAGGTATAAATTGTAATACAGGAAACATCTTTCAAAAAAATCACGGTACTACAGTCCTCCTACCGAAAGATATCGATTGGAATTTCAAAACTTTTTTCAGTAAACAAACGTAAATCATAAAATCCTGGATCACGGGAGTCTGCATATACCCCAAAGATCCAGGATGTAATGAGTCTGAAATCTGTCATTCAGAACGGAATGCAATGAAGTGAAGAATCTGTTTTTTAACTTGAAATTCTTGTGAACTTTGTTCGAAATCATCAGTGGAACCTGCGTTTTCTCCTCGATAATGCTATGCTTCATTCAGAAATCAAAAAGTAGACGTAGTCAATGAGAACGATATATTGAGTCTGAAATCTGTCATTCAGAACGGAATGTAATGAAGTGAAGAATCTGTTTTTTAACTTGAAAATTTTGTGAACCCCGCTCTCCGAAGTCTCACAACTTCGGTGTTTTATTTTGGAATTGTAGTTTTTTGTTTTTCGTAAAAAAGCATGATATTCGAAGACTTGTACTGATGCGAACGAATAACCACCCCACCGGCTCGCGTAGAGAACCGGCACCCCTCCATAGGAGGGGAATATCACGTTCTATTATAAAAGACAGAACAAAGAAATATCAGGATACTTTTCGAATAATACCCGAAAACGGTAATATAAATTTTTAGAAAAAATAACCGTACGTCCTTTCTTATTACTCTCCCCCAAAAGAAAATCCGCACATTCCCTGTCATTGCCAGGAAGCATGACGAAGCAACATAGGGGTGGCCTTACGGCTTGCCGTAAGGTCGGGGTGGTTTTTAGCGGGTGTAAAGCCAAAGTTTCTTCTTATACCTCCCTCCAAAAGAAGAACCGCATATTCCCTGTCATTGCGACACGTCACAGGCGGGAAGCAACCAGGGGTGTCATCCGCCCTGGCGGAGGACGGGGTGGTTTAAGCACAAAAAACATCCAAGAGGTTTAATGCCCTGTTCAGATAACATGGGATTCAGTTCTTTCCAAAAAAAAGAGCAGGAATAAATTTCCCTGCTCTTTTTAAATGCGGTAATCGGTTACAGCGCCGGTTTAAATCTCATCATCACGATGTCTCCCGTCAGTAATTCGAGTTTTCCGTCGGCCACCCTGTAACGGTCGATCTGTTTCATGGTTTTGCGGAAAACAGCTTCCCCATCACCACAATACATCATCGTTGAAAGTTGAGGATCAGCAAAAGAGATCATGTCTCCCTTTAGGGCAAACCGGGTAGCATACCCGTTGCAGCCACTGTTACCGGTGATCATATCCGACCCGGCGGTAAACTGAATTTTAGGTTTCATGTCCGGAAATAATCCCTCAAACGTAATCCGTGGTCCGGTGATGTATTCGAGTTCCCACGCATTGGCATATAATTTCTGATCTTTCACGACCGTATTAGCAGTGCAGGACATCACAATGAATGACAGGATTCCGAGGAGTAATAAAAATTGCTTTTTCATAAAAGTTAATGGTACATTGATTTTCATAAGCTCCCTCACGCAATAACCATGCTAAACTCCTGAATCCGGTGGCTGAGGCTCTCGAAGCCCTCCACCTTTGAGCACCTCAGGCATGTGCTGGAAAATTGAAGTGATAAACCCCCACCTAGGAGTCATTTAGGTAAAGAATCCGTCATAGACGGATCGCCGATTCAGACAAAACGATATGAATGATGAGGCAAAAATTGAATTTCTTCCCAACCTGCCTTCTCACTAATCACTAATAAAAATTTCCACTGTTTGAGTGGCGGCAAAAATCTTCATACACATAAACCACCTTCTTTCCGCCCGAAACCTAACGAAGTGGTTCAACGACCGAAGAGAGTCAAACCCCTTGCGGTTCAACGACCGAAGAGACTTAATTTTGGAAACCTAACGGAGGGGTTCAACGACCCTAGGGAGTTAATTTCTTAGAAATAATTGCAATTTTTTAGCAATCCGCCATTGCGGATCGCCGATTCCAGTAAAACAATAACAGAGATGAGGCAAAAAGATCCAGTCTTGAAACTGAATGTTCGACGATTCAAATGTACTTACTTAATAAAGGAGTCATTTTTTTGTTTACTTTTTGTATCAAGACAAACCGTTGAAAACGGTTCGCTGCTTCCATTGAAAAAATACAAAAGAATAAAGCAAAAAGTAAAATAACTATCCAGTCTTGAAACCGAAAGTTCGACGACTCAAATGAACTCACTTAAAAAAATAGTCATTTGAAATCGAAAATTCGCCGATAGTAAAGCTTCTTTAATCTTCAGGTAATCTATACTCAATTCCCAGGAATCAGTCATTCGTCCACACCTCCATCACTTCAATCCCAAACCCTTCCCCACCCGTCATCATCACCCTTTTACCCGCCACAGTCTCCTCAAAAGATACCCTGACCACCGCAAACAGCACTCCGCTGCCTTCAGGCAGTGCTCCCAGAGCAATTTCAAAAGACGCATCAGGAGATTCACGGTCAATAACAACGGGATTACTGATCACCTGTTGATAGGCCAGCGATTCAAAATCGAACCGCACCACACCAACGGTCACCTGCATACGGGATGCAGCCGCCGGAAAGCCGGCTTGATGAACATTAAAGTCATGCACACTGAAAGTCAGCGTTTCCCGGTCAAACACATAGTGACAGTAAAAAAGCGCTGATTTTTGCGGCGTAAAAACAAAATCCTTAAGAAGTGCTTGCCCTTCAGGTGAGGAAATCCCCTGATGGACAGAACGTTTTCCCCGCTCAGAACATAGGTCTGCATCTTTAATTTTTAAAAAAAGCTGCATCAGTCTGCGGTGCAGCGTACCGTCCCGGTATCCGGAACGAAAAGGCTTTACCGCCGTTTTAAAAGCCCGGTTCACTTTCGAACAGCCCGCAAACTCAGTATAACCTTCTTTCACCCGCTCCATGTTCCGGCCTTTCAGGATGCGCTCACGGGTAAAGCCGCCACCTGCGGTTCGTGCCAGAGCCTCACCCTCCCGGATATAATAGTTAACACCATCATACGTACCTGTCACCACAATGGGACCAATTTGCTTTGCCATAAGAATATGTTTTTTAGACGAAATCAGTTCTTCAAGATCCCTTATCCCCACAGATTCCGGAATGGCTTACAGGATAGGCATCACGCCTTTAAAAGAAGATGACTTCATGCGGTTAAAAAAAATCTGACAAGCCAAATTACGCATTTTATAAACATAACCAAAAGATGATCAAACAGTTGACCACCCGAGCACCGTAAAGCATCCCGGATAATCTCTGTCGGAAGATAAGACCCCACGACAGAAAAAAAATTCCGGAATCGGAGTGGAAGCAGAAATCACTGCCGCTGCTATACTGTTCAACTTTTTTAAAAACACACAAGTATCATGAATAAGACCTCAAAATCACAAAAATTAATCATAAGATAAATGTTGAAGACATTAAGTGTTTAAAGGCAGTCTCCTCCCACTCTCATTAATAGCCTGTTGTAGTTTATGCCGACTTTGCCAGCCGCCCTGCTGCCGGCAAATTCTTTATCAACCAATAGAATGAACCTATTCACTGCCCCTGGTCGTGAGATCATGAGAACAGTTTGGAAAAAATTGGAGTGGATTTCTGACCCCACGGTCGGTTGACTCCTGCAAATATAACTTTGGCAGAAACCCTTCCATTTTGACAAAGTGATAACTACCCTGAAAAGTGTTTTTCTCAACAACTTTGGAACAGTTTTTAGTGCAGATTTAAACAGGCTGCAAAGCCGTTTCACTTTTTACCCCTAACCTTTAAACAACAGCACTATGGAAATCAATATTAACGGTTTTGAATATCACCGAGACGAAGTTCTGGAAGCTTTAAAAAACAAAGGCTACCTCATTTTTAAACAGAAATTCCTGAGCAGAAAGCAAATCAGAGACGCTGACACCGAAGAAAACGAAATCTATGCCTTAAAAGGACAGGATTTACCCAGCGAAAGCACGAAGTGGCACCACGTGGCGTGTCGCGAATTTAAAAAATTAGTCGCGAAACCGCCGCTCCAGTAATCTTCACTTAGTTTGGTGCAGGCATCATTGGATGAACATTCAGTAAATGTGAAATCGCTTTTCCAGAACGAAAATAGCATACAATTTTTGTTATCCCTCCCTACCAAATATATCGCAATATTACCCTGTAATTGCAAAGAAGCATGACGAAGCAACCTATCGGTGGCCGTGCGGCTATGCCGGAAGGACGGGGTGGTTTTTGTGTGGGATAAAACCGATCCGCGTAGCAATCCGCCATACAAAAAATTCCCACACGAAGTTCGCGGCAATGAAACTTCTCAACCTTCACTGTTAAAGTAAAGATGAAAGAGTTACTTTCCGATGACCACAGTATTAAAAAGAAAAACTTTGGGATGTGATCGATTGATCATTACCAGCCCGAAATCAGTCATCTGAAGCGCAAAATCTAATAGTTTGGCCCCCTGATATTTTATCTGCATATTTGGAATTGTGGAAAAAACACCTGAAAAAATACAGATATGAAAACTGTAATTTGTACAGGCTACGGCCCATAGGAATTTTTGGTCTTGGAAGAAATGAATAAACCTGTCACAGGCGACCAGGAAATTCTTGTCAGGATCATGTTAACCGCGGTAAACTCACTGACCGGCATATTTATACTTTTGGGCCGGAAGTACAGTGAGATTGACAAGAAAAATCACCAGAAGGAGTTTTAAGAGTTTCATAGTTATATAATTTTTTATTGATGGATAACGATACCTAGAGGGTCACACCGCTGAGGATTATTTACAGACCGGGACAAAACTCTGAAAATTGCGGAAATAATAAAATACCACTTTAGAGGTATAAAAATGAAAATTTATTACATTTATCGCATAACTGTTAAAATATGACGCACAATAATGAGGATGCTGTTGAAAAAACATCCCCTATTGACGGTCTGGAATCGTCATCCCGGTTTTCTGCAGAGTAAAACCGAAATGTACAGACTCCCCTCCATTGAAAAAATTATTGCAGAACTCTTCTCCGTGGGAGCGTATTACTACTACACACTTCAGCTCAAATCAAGTACACTGAGTAATCATCATCCTAATATTCTGAAAACGCATAGTTTCACAGAGTTTCCCCGGCATTTGGGGGACATTTTCGACCTCATTCATCGGATGACCTGACCTTTGTACAGGAAGCAGAACTCATGACACTGGAAAAGATGAGCGAAATCGGGTTCGAACACATGATGCAGCTTAAAGCGGCCTACTGCTTCCGCATGCGCGTGGAATCGGGTGGTTACGAGATGTTTTACCACCAGTCGCTCCCCACGCTCAAATCTGAAAGCGGGGAATTGCTTGAAGCAGTAAACATCCACACCAACATACATCATATAACACCCCGCAACAATTATCATGTGGTGGTCTCAGGAATTGGTGAGCGGCGCAATTTCCATAAGATGCAGTGGAACGGGCGTAAAACAGTAGGGCCCGATGCGCTGATCCTCTCCAAAAGGGAGGTGGAAATAATTGAAAACCGGAGCAATTTCTGAAAAACTGCACATTTCTAACCACACCGTGAAGACCCATAGGAGAAATATGCTTCAGAAAACCCAGTGCAAGAACAGTTCAGAATTGATTTCACTGGCTTTTCTGCAGGGATATCTTTAGCGGAATCAAAACGTGCAGTTCAGATTTCCGGATAGGGTGAATCAATGCCGTTGCTCTGCAACAACCCTAACCTTAAACCTCAACCATAACCTCAACCTATTTCGCTGCCCTCCTGTAAATTTCAATCGTATCAACTTTCAGCCTGGCTTTCAACCAGTTCTGCAGCGTTTTGGTCTGCTCATCACTAAGCGCATTCCCGCTTTCATACATGGCGACGGGAATCACGGATGCGCTGTCGCTGTCGGAAAGAATTTCCTGCTTTGATGCTGAAAGTGATTGAAGCTGCGGAATGATGGCTTTGGCTTCGCTGTAAAGATTATCTGTCTGGAATACGTATTTATCCATTTTCGCATTGAGTTCTGCTGCCACCTTGGAAACATCGTTTGCCACTTCATTATTCTGAATTTTCGAAGCCTGGGCAAGAAAAGCGCTGTCCTGCCGGATCACGAGGCGGGTATCTGTAATTCCGAATGCAGCCAGTTTTCTTTCTTCGTCCCTGATCTGCTCCGATGTAAATTTACGGGTAAGAAAAGCAAGTTCTATACGCCTGGGACTGGTGTTATAGAAAGTCTTTCGGTACACAATGGTATTTCCCTTATCCTCAAACTCTTTGGTGATGAAATTGGAGACCTGTTCATAAAATCTTTGCTGCTCTAAGAAACGGTAGGCAAAATAAACGCTGGGAATAATCATTAATAGCGTGACAACGGTAATCCAGGTTCTGACCCTGGATTCCTTTTTTTTATCTACAAATTCGGCAGCAGGATATTTTAAATATTTTACAATGATGAAGGTGGCAATACAGATAAAAACACAGTTAATGGCATAAAGAAACATGGCGCCGGCAAAATAAGCCAATTCACCGGTTGCCAGACCATATCCTGCAGTGCAGAGTGGCGGCATCAAAGCGGTCGCAATGGCGACTCCGGGAATCGGATTTCCTTTTTCAACCCTGGTTACGGCGATCACTCCCACCAGACCACCAAAGAAAGCAATGAGCACATCGTAGATATTCGGCGCGGTCCTGGCCAGAATTTCAGACTGGGCTTCTTTGAAAGGGGTCAGCAGAAAATATAGCGAGGACACCAGCAGACCTACCAGCGTAGAAATAAGCAGGTTTTTCAGCGATTTCCTCAGGAGCGCGGAGTCATAGATGCCCAATGCAAAGCCCGCCCCTACAATAGGTCCCATCAGCGGAGAAATCAACATCGCACCAATGACAACAGCGGTGGAATTTACATTAAGCCCAATGGAAGCCACCATGATGGCACACGCGAGAATCCAGAAATTGGAACCCGAAAAAGAAATGCTGTTGCGTACATTTTCCAGGACTTTTTCTTTGCGCTCTTCGCCGTTGTGGAGGTTAAAAAGTTTGTTCATATCAACAGTGAAATATCCGCAAATTTAATTCATTATTCTTTATACCATTTGAGTTCCTGAATATTTGCAGGCATAGAGATGCCAGTGGAGAGCAAATTGATTTTTACCTGATCGATCATTTCGCTGCGGATCATCAGGGCATCCCGGCGGTAATCTTCCGCGTCTACCCAAAAAAACACTTTGATGTTGACTGCATTGGTGGCAAGCTCGTCGGTAAGCACGAAAGGCTCATGGTCGGGGTCCCGCAAAGCCAGACGGTGTTTTTTAATGGTCTCTAAAATAATATTTTTAGCGCTGTCGATATCATTTTCATAGGCAATACCCACCATAAACTCCATACGGAAAAAGCCGTCTTCGGTGAAATTGAATACGGGCTTTCGGATGACATCACTGTTCGGGATATACACCACTTTACCGTCGAAAGTTTTAAGTTTGGTGTATCGGAATTCCATTGCTTTCACCTTACCGAAAATATCACCGATGCTTACCGTATCATCCAGATTAAAAGGCCTGTTAAAGGAAAGGATGATCCCTGATATAAAATTCTCGCCAACATCTTTAAAGGCGAAACCCAGAATTACCGCAGAAGCCCCTGCCGCCGTTAAAAGTCCGGTGGCGATACCGTCCAGTCCTGCAATTCTTAGGGCAAACATAATAACGACCGTTATAAAAACAAGTTTAATGGCTTTCACCAGAAAATTGGTCATCAGTGGGTCTCTGGATTTACCTCTGATCGTGTTACGGGCAAGATCTTATATTTTATTGGCTACGAAAGTTCCAATGGCAATGATGAGTATGGCCATCAGGATTTCGGGCACCCGGTCTATAAAACTGTTCCAGCTTTCCTGAAAGGATTGTAAAAGTTTGTTGGTTTCCATATTTCTTTTTATCGTACCGCAATGAAGGGATTAATCAGTGATACCATGCCCTTGAAGAACTGATGGTTTCTGTCACATGATTACTCCCGCGCCAAACCTACGCAAACTGCCTGCCATACTTCATGGTGAATGCAGGCATCCGGAGGCCACTGGACCTGAAGTCAATTCATCAGCTCCGGCAGCCCCCGGTCCGGTCACTTTTTTATGGACGTACCTTCCCGTTTCTTACATTGTGTTCCTTTGGTTTTTCCGCTTCGATATGGGTTAGGGTAATAAGTCCAAAGGAATCAAAATTTGAATCCACTTTCGTTGAAATCCCCGTATGTCTTAATTTGAGACTTTCGGGCTTTTGTCGGTAAAACAGGTCTGTTCTGCTTTTTGAATGGTGTGTTGAACTGTTATTTTTCATAAATATTGATATTAATTATTAATCGAATTTTTTCTGTACGTATCTGGCGTAAGACCGGTACTTTTCTTAAAATATTTTCCGAAGTGCGAATTGTCTGTAAATCCCAGTTCCAGAGAGATCTGTCGTACCGAGAGATCCGAATGCGACAGGAGTCTTTTTGCTTCTAGTATGACCCGGTTTCGAATGACAGTCCCTGCAGGTTTCCCAAGTGACTCCTTTACAAGGGAATTCAGGTAATTTGCCGTTATCGACAGCTCGTGGGCGTAATCACTTGTTGTTTTAAGTTCCCGGAAATTCACATTCACCAGTTTCTTGAACGCATCAACCAGCATACTTTTGTGGTCGGTCCTGCTGCTTGCCGGGTTGGAATTTTCCGCTATGCGCTCCATTTTTAAAACACAGGTCTTCAGCAAAAGACAGGTCACCTCTTCCGAAAACTTTTCAGATTTTTTAAACTCATGTTCAATATGCCCGCAGACGGAGAGCCAGGAAGAGAAATCTTCTTCCTCTATATCAACGTAGGTAGGCAGGTTTTCCAGCGCCGTGTCACTCCTAATGTCACTGTTACCGGTATAAATAAGGTTATAAAACGACTTTGAAAACAGAATGATTTTCCCGTGGATTGGCCCGTCTAACTTCCAGGAATGAATCTGGTCATAATTGATGAAGAACAGCCGCCTGGGTTTGATTTCGTACTCTTCAAAATCTATAATATGCGAACCAACGCCATCAACAGTGAGCACAAAGGTATAAAAGTCGTGCCGGTGTGATTTTGTAAGATGTTCCGCATCCTTCAGAAACTGTTCAAAGGAGTAAAAATTGAAATCTACCACATGCTGGGGAGTCTTCTTGATGTTCTTTATGGAGTATTTCCTTGGAGGACTGGTGTTTTTCATCGGTATCATACACTTAGGATGCAAAGATAAAATATACCATAAAATAAATAATGGTATATTTTACCGCTACCGTGTGATGATTTATTTAATATGATGAAAAAATATGAAGATCGGAGATGTTTTTATTGGATTTAGGCAGGATTTAATTGCTCACGACCGGTTTTTCCGGTTTTCTTTTCTACATAGTCGGAATTCATCAGACTCAGCAAACCCATATAATTGATATTGAACGTTATAAAATCCCCCACCTTATAATTCCGGTGGGCATCTTCAATATCCAGCACCAGCATATCCGAACTGCCGCCTACAATTTTCAGGGATTCATCTATGGGCTTCAAATCCTTAAGATTCATTTCAAGAAGCCCTACATCAATAATAGCCCGTTTGCTGGTGGAATTTTTCGGTTCAACGCTGAAGTCTTTCTTTTCACCGGTAAGGTTATAGCCTAACTTCCCTTCCGGAATATTGGGTTTTTCTTTAATTTCAATAATCTCAGCATGAAGTTTAAATACATCCTGGCACATTCCTTCAATATCAGAATGATCATAAACATTGGTTCCAAAAAACAACGTTTCGCCCACCCGGAAATGGTTGATATACTCCGGCATTTCCCCGCTCATAATAAGCGGGATAGCCACTGAGGCACCCCCGGAGATATAAGCAATGTCTATCCCGAACATCTTTTCAACCTCGTTCCGGCATTCGTACAGTTCTTTCATTTTCCCGTAATCTGGGAGCACGCCATTCATACACGTTAAATTTGTGCCAATTCCAACAATTTTAATACTCGGAAGATCTTTTACCTTAGCAAAAAAATCCAGCAGACGCTCCCTCACCACACCTTCGCGCAACTCGCCCATCTCGATCATAATCACGGTTTTATGTACGGTATTAATCGAAACCGCTTTCTGCGATATTAGCTTGAGCGTATTGATTTCCGTATTAAAGCTTACGTCAGCATAGCTTAGAATATCCTCAACAAAAGTTAAAGGAACAGGTTTTATATAAACGGTCTGTGAATTTGGAGAAAGCACCTTAATTTTTTCAAGGTTGGATATTCTGGAATCACAGAATTCGTCGATAGGCAGCGACAACACTTCTTTCAGGAAGGTTTCATTCCCGCAAAGCACCTTTGTGACAACACTCCACTCGATATTGTTTTCTGAAAAAAGTTTCTGCAGAAAATTGAAATTTTGTATAAGTTTATCTCTATTTAATGTTACAATCGACATTTATCTTACTTTACAAGTCTCATTTCCAGATATTTTGAAGTGAAGCCCAATTTTTCGTAAAGTTTCCTCGCCGGATTATCCGGTTCACAGTGCAGGGCGATACTTCCTTCGCAAAGGTTTACCACTTCTTCCATCAGCATTTTGCCAATGCCCTTACCCCTGTAATCATGATGGGTAGCAATATAAACCAGAATATTCTCGGGAATATATCCCGACATTCCGGTTTTGTTGACGACCACCGCACCGGTGACCACATCATCGTGCTGTGCCACCAGAAGATACCCGCCTTTGCTCCCTGACGTATCTGAAACATAATCCAGAGCCAGCGAAATATCCTCATAAGAATCGCCGTACTGCTGTAGATGCTCCTTCAGAAACAAAGCGATTTCATTTCTGTAGGACTGTGGGATAAGGGTGTTTGAAAATTTTATAATTTGCATTGTGTATTTTTAAGTTAAACCGGGAATATAGGATAAGGAATCGTAACATATTGTATCAGGGCATCTTCAGGCTTTTTCTTTCGGTAAAATAATACCGGTATATGAGATTTATAGATAACATTTTCGGTAAAATTATTTTGAAAGATCTTTGTCAGTGGTTTTTCGGTTGTAACATTTACCGCAACCAAATCCGCGTCGCAGCTTTTACAGGCCTGAAGAATCCGGTCTTCCGCATTTTCATCAATTAATACGTCCTGCAGGACATATTCTACGTTCTGTCGGGCAAGTTTTACTTTCAGAAATTTTATGGTATTATTAACCGACAGTAATGAATTGTTTATTTTACCGGTAGCGATGCCTAGAAGACTGATTTTTGATTTATTACGCTTTGCAATAGGTAAAACAGACTGTAATTTAGAAAGTACGCCTTCGGTATCCCTTACAGGATACAGCATTTGCTGGAATTCGTGTTTCGTACAGCTGTACGGAACCGAAATTACAGGAACAAAAGTATTAGTAATAATTTCGTATGCGTTGGAACTGATAAATCCCGGACGTTTCTTTGGATAATCTACTCAAAAAACAATAAGGTCTGCAGACTTTTCCGAGGCATATTCGGTGACACTTTGCGCAACCGAACCCACTGTGGCGTAGGTTTCGACATGTTTACAACCACCATTTTCCAGTTTATTTTTTACCTGAGCCAGTAGATTTTCTGAGTTATCCAGCAGCGCATTTCCATGATAATAAAACTTGCCGCTGCCTGCAGTACCTGTACCCAACAAACTGTACTTTATAACATTGATTAAATAAATATTTGCTGAATGCCTTTTCGCAATAGCCATTGCAGCCTTCAGAAAGTTTACATTATTTTTTGTGAAGTCTATAGGAATCACAATATCCTTAATTTCATTCGTCATCTTCATTATTTTACTTTGCAAAGATAAATGATACCACGCCGAATGAATGGTAAGAAAACTTTTGCTCGTGGTATATCTCAGGGTAAAACGTCATGTTCCAGAGATTAGCTTAATCATGAACCTCAATCTGCAAATCCCCAAGGCCTTTAGTATGATACATAATATTTTTTAACATTAAAAAAATATCATCATAAACACCGTTAAAATAATCTCCGTATACACAGTACTGATGCTTGCCTCCTGTTCCAAAATTGATAATTCACAGAGAACCGCGCCGGCAGACTACGCGGAAACCGAACGCCAGTTGATACAGAACCGTGAGCATGATTCTCTTATGAGCGACAGCATCAACGCTTCCACTGCCATGCCACCACAACAGAAGACGGAGCAGAATCAGAACCAGTTTTGCCTAAATAAACAGTCACAAAATACGGATTCTTTGCGCTAAACACATGCAAGAATCCCCGGAATATTTCCCAGGGATTAAAGAATTATAAATTCTGAAATTATTGGCTCACTTTATCGAGCAGTTGCATATCGGCTGAATCTAAATTCAGGGATGAACTTGAGAGAATTTCAGTTAACTGTTCTTTGGAAGTGGCGCTGGCAATGGGTCCGCCGATATTGGGCTGGGCAGATAACCATGCCAGGGCAACAGCAGCCGGAACGCTGTGATGTTTTGCTGCGATTTGGTCTAAAGCTTTTAAAATATTCAGACCATGTTCGTTGAGATATTTTTCAGCGCCCTGTCCACGCGGGCTTTTGCTAAAGTCATCCTCTGACCGATATTTTCCGGTTAAAAATCCTGAGGCTAACGCATAATACGGAAGAACCGTAAGTCCGTGTTCTGCAACAATCGGAGCGTAATCGGTTTCGTAACCTTTTCTTTCCACCAAATTATACAGCGGCTGCAAAGCCTGATATTTTGCCAGATTGTTTTTATCAGAAAACTCCAAAGATTCTTTAAGACGTTCCGGTGAAATATTGGAAACCCCAATCTCTTTTACCTTTCCCGATTTTACCAGTTCGTCAAAAGCGCTTAAAGTTTCTTCTACAGGTGTTGTACCATCATCAAAATGTAGATAGTAAAGATCGATATAGTCCGTTTGAAGTCTTTTGAGCGATTTTTCCACGGTTTCCAGGATGTGATTTCGGCTGGCGTCGATTCCATGCTCGCCGGTCTCGCCACCAACTTTTGTGGCAAGAATAATTTGATCGCGGTTACCTCTGGCTTTCATCCATTTGCCGATGATGGTTTCTGATTCTCCGCCGCCACCTCCGTTGATCCAGTAGGAATACATATCGGCGGTGTCGATGAAATTATAGCAGGCTTCTACATACGCATCAAGTATTTCAAAAGATTTTTCTTCGTCGAGGGTCCATCCGAAAACATTACCGCCTAAACTGAAAGGTGCTACTCCACTAATGTTTTCGCCAATTCTTATTTTTTTCATTTTCCTTTTCGATTTTAATTAATATGCTGCGGTAAATCTCTGGTGATGATGTTTCGGATGCTGGGCTTCGTCAATAAGAACTACGGCCACATCTTCTGCTGAAAGTTTTGATACGTTATTTTCATCAACAACAGGATGATCTTTACCCAAGCGGTATTTCCCGGTTCTTCCTGTGGTAATGCCAGGATGCATTTCGATTGCCGGACTGAAAAATGCCCAGTCGAGCTCTTTTTCTTCTTTCAGAATATTCAGATAATCTCTTGCAGCCAATGCTCCGGGCTTAATCTCTTCCGGAAAGCCTTCCGTATCTACTAACTGCTGGTTTTCTGCGGTATAGAGACTTCCAGCTCCGCCAATTACAATCAGCCTTTTTACTCCGGCTCGTTTTGAAGCCTCCTGAATGGCCCTGGAACCTGCAAGAAAGTCATCGTAAATATTAGGATTAGTCCATCCTGCGTTGTATGCACTAATGACTGTATCGTGACCTTTCAGTACTTCCGAAAGTTCATCCACATTGTTTACATCCACTGAAACTTTGTTTATGTTTCCGGGTTCAGTTTTCTCAGCATTTCTTGCAATGGCAGTTACCTGCAGGCCTCTATCGGCAGCTTCTTTCACTAATTTGGAACCCACAAATCCGGTGGCTCCGATAATCGCTATTTTCATATGGTACTATTTTTAAAATGTAACATTTTTTGTTACATTACTATGTAAATTTTTTTACTGAAACTGGTCTACAAATTCCTGCAAGGTTTTATTACTGAGGGATTCGATAACAATTCGGTCGGTTTCTTCGAAGAGTTTTTCCAGTTCTTTATTGATTTCTTTCCCTACAACACATTTGGTATCGTTACAGGTATTTTTCTTTCCGAGCACATTTGAATTTTTCACGGCATTAAAAATATCCGCCATTGAAATTTTAGTGCTTGAGATGTTAAGCATCGTTCCGCCTTCCTTGCCTTTTTTACTCACAATCCAGCCCATTTGATGCAAAACAGCAAGCTCTTTCCGGACAATCACGGGATTGATGGTAATGCTTTCGGCAATCCACTCAGAGCTCAGCCACTGGCCGGGAAATTTCGCCAGCAGGGTAAGAATATGAATCACGGTTGCAAATCTGGTATTGTTCATGATGCAAAGATACAGCTCTTTTTAATTGTAGCCAAAACTGTTACAGTTAAATTTTCATAAAAACTTTGGCAATTAAATATCGAAGGAAGAAGCTTTCGACTTCAAAATTTTTTCAATAATTCCTAGTTAAAAATATCATTAAACCATTTTAAAAATGTTGAAATGTCTCTACTTGCCGATACAAAACTTAGAAAAAATATTCCCCAAAACCTCATCATTTGTAAATTCTCCGGAAATTTCGCCGAGATATTCCAGAGCGTTTCGGAGTTCATACGCGAGAAGTTCAGTAGTAATTTTCGCATTTACAGCCTCTTCCACTGCTTTCACAGCATTGAGGGATTTCTGTAAAGCTTCGTAATGGCGCTGGTTGGTGATAACAACATTTTCATCCGTCTTCAGATTATCAACGAAGTGCGTGAGGAGATTCTTAAGTTCATCCAGATTAAGGTTTTTTTTGGCTGAAACAGTAAGTGTTTTGAGGTTTTCATTCCCCGTAAGACGCTTGATATCTTCAAAAAGTGAATGTTTTGTAACCAAATGTTCATCTATCTTCGTAAAACAGATGATAGTTTCCAGATCTTCCCGCAAGAGTTCCTTCAGCATTGCCACATCTTCAGAAATATCTTGCGAAGCCACATCGATCAGATAAATAAGGACATCCGCTTTGTCCGACTTTTCTTTCGCTTTCACAACGCCAATTTTTTCGATTTCATCGGTAGTTTCGCGTAAACCTGCGGTATCGATAAGCCGGAAGGAATTCCCTTTGATATGTATCACTTCTTCAATCGTATCGCGCGTGGTTCCGGCAATATCGCTCACAATCGCCCGTTCTTCTTTTAGAAGCGCATTGAGAAGGGTAGATTTGCCCGCGTTCGGTTTCCCGAGGATGGCTACTGCTACTCCATTTTTTACTGCGTTTCCGTACTGAAAACTTTCGATGAGGGCATTCAGTTTGTCTTCAATTTTATGGAGAAGTTGGGTTAAAGCCGTTCTGTCGGCAAACTCCACATCTTCTTCGGCGAAATCGAGTTCCAGTTCAATTAAGGAAACAAAATTCAGCAGATCGGTTCTGAGGACTGATATTTCATTGGTAATTCCTCCTTTCAGTTGATTAAGCGCCACTTTTCTGGAAGCTTCATTTTCTGAAGCGATAAGGTCGGCAATGGATTCGGCCTGCGACAGGTCGATACGTCCGTTCATAAAAGCACGCATCGTAAACTCACCGGCTTTGGCCATCCTTGCGCCGTTTTTAAGCAGAACTTCCAGGATTTTCTTGCCGATATAAGGCGAGCCGTGGAATGAAATTTCCACAGAATTTTCGGTGGTAAAGGTTTTGGGTGCCAGAAATACAGAAACCATTACTTCATCCACCGTTTCATCGCTGTCTTTGATGAAACCGTAATGAACCGTGTGAGATTTGGCTTTTTCAAGGTTCTTCCCTTCAAAAACTTTGTTCACGATGCCCACTGCATCATCACCCGAAAGGCGGATGATGCCGAGCGCACCCATTCCGTTGGCTGTGGCTAAAGCACAAATTGTGTCGTTGTACATGCTGCAAAATTACGGAATAATTCCTGTTTTCAGGAGCAAGAGGTTTCGGGCTTTATTCGGAGACCTGTCCCGCTATCCGCTTTATCTTTTTATGCAGCAGCAAATCCGGCGCTATAAAAAGGATGTCGCTACTATCGGGGCTATAACTAAGTATATCTTTTTTAACAACCTCCGAAGTTTTTCTTTCAAATAATTTGTGACTGAAACGCATAAAAAAAGTGCAGAAAACTGCACTTTTTATCTTATAATTAAGAGGTTTTAAAGCGGTTTTACCTGCTCGAGGAACCATTCTTTCATCTCACCTTCCAGATCATTTTCAAGTTTTACCCTGCACCATTCGTGGTAGCTGTTTAGCCAGTCTTTTTCAGGCTGCGTAAGCAAGGATGTTGCAATCACATTTCTGTCGAACGGACAGATCGTTAAAGTCTCAAATTCATAGAAAGTACCGAATTCAGTGGTTTTACTTTCCTTTACTGCGATAAGATTTTCGTGACGGATTCCGTAATGATTTTCCCAGTAAAAACCAGGCTCATTGGAAAGCACCATTCCCGGAATCAGTTCCTGGAAATTCATGTCTTTGCGGATGTTTTGCGGACCTTCGTGTACGTTCATGAAACTTCCCACACCGTGGCCGGTTCCATGGTTGTAATCTTTGGCTTCGTTCCAGAGTGCAAGTCTTGCAAACGCATCCAGCTGAACGCCGCGCGTGCCTTTCGGAAACTTCACCATAGAAAGCTGAATCATCCCTTTTAACGCCAAAGTACAGTTGTGTTTGAATTCATCAGATACCGCTCCTAAAGCCAAAGTTCTTGTGATATCGGTTGTTCCTTCGAGGTACTGGCCTCCTGAATCTACAAGGATTGAAGAATCATTGGTCACCGGTTTGCTGCCCTCTTTAGGAGCCGAATAGTGCATGATCGCACCATTTTCTATATAACCTACGATGCTGCCGAAACTTTCGCCCACGAAGTTTTTGCCTTCAGCACGGAAGCCTCTCAGTTTTTCACCGATGGAATATTCGGTCATTTCTTCTTTACCCGCCTGATGGGTAAGCCAATAAAGGAACTTCACCATCGCTACGCCATCGCGCTGCATTACGGTACGGAAACCTTCGAGTTCGGAGGCGTTTTTCACTGCTTTCATCAGATTACCGGGAACTGGGGCTTTGATGAACTGATTGTCAGATTTTAATGCTTCAAAAATCGACTGGTTGCTGTTGGGTGAAATAAGGACTGTTTCATTTTTAATGTTCTGAAGTTCGGTGAAGAATTCTTCGTAAGGCATCATTTTCACCAAAGATTCATCCATCTGTTTTCTGGCTTCTACTTCCAGTTTTTCAAGATCCACGAAGAGTTTAGCTTCATTTTTAGTCAGAATGATATATCCTAAAAACACAGGATTCGACTGTACGTCGCTTCCTCTTAAGTTTAAAGTCCACGCAACATCATCAAGACTGGAAATAATATGAACCGAAGCGCCGAGGCCTTCCATTTTCTGGCGGATATCTGCGAGCTTTTCTGCGACCGATTTTCCGGCTCTTTCTACCGGATGAACAAATATGGGGTTTTTCTTAGCGCCAGGATTTCTGTCGGTCCAGATTTCTTTCAGCAATGGCTGGTCTTTTAAAGTAATATTTTTCGCAGAAAGCTTTTCCTGAAGCATTTCCCAATTGGAGTTGGAAGTTGCCAGAGCATTTACTGCAACGGTTCCGTTCTGCGGAATTTCAGCGATGATCCAGTCGATATAGTGTGGCGTTTCCTCTGCACCTTCTTTCATCAGAACAATTCCGGAACCCTGGAGTTCTTTCGGTGCCTGAACAAAATATCTTCCGTCTGTCCATAATCCGGCTTTGTCCGCGGTGATTACCACAAATCCTGCCGAACCTGTAAATCCCGAAATCCAGCTGCGTTCCTGCCATTCCTCCGGGAGGTACTCGCTCATATGTGGATCTGCGGAATAAACGATAAATGCGTCGATTTGATTTTCGTGCATTTTTTGGCGTAATGCCGATATTTTTTCTGATGAGGTCATAATTTTAAAATTTGGTGTGAATTTACGAAGAAATTGAGGATTCAGAAACCCATATTTCTTAAATTTTCTTTTAAATCGAGGGAAATGAATTTAGAAAACTGATATTTCAATATAAAAAATGCACCGAATATTTCGGTGCATCCATCATCAGTTAGAAACTGATTACGTATTATTTTTTGCCTGCAGCCTGCATTGCAGCTTCTTTGGCTTTAAATTCCTGGAATTTCGCTTCTTTTTTGTTAGACATATATAAGCCTTTCAGCAAAGAAACCGCGTCGATATTATTCTGGTCGCTTTCGTACCATTTCTCAGCGTAAGGAAGTGCTGCAGCAAGTCTTGCTCTTCTTGCCTCGATAATCTTATTTGCAGCTTCTGTTTTGCCTGCTTTTTTAGCTGCATTGTAATCTTCAATCGCTTTGGCATCGTCACCCATAGTAACATAGGTAAGGTTTTGCCACGCCTGAGCGAAAGCCGGATTCAACTCTACAGCTTTTTTGTACGACTTCACTGCTTCTGCCTCTGTTGCAGGATCCTTGCTCTGAAGAACTCCCAGGTTGTACCAGTTATTGGCATCTGAAGGATTTTTTTCGGTCTGAACTTTCAGGTTTGCAATAAACTGATCCATCTTACCGGATTTGTAATAAGCAGTTCCCTGAAGTTCTGTAAGCTTGGAATTTGACGGGAATTTTTTCAATCCTTTCTCAATGAGTGCTAAAGCGTCATCATATTTTTCAGCATCTACCATCAGTGCTGCATTGGTTTCGTACAGTTCTTTTTCGATACTTGTAGAAGTTTCGCTGGTAAAATCGGAATATTCTGAAGTTGCTCCCATCTTTTTGTTAAGATCCCAGGTTACTTTGTCCAACGGCTCTACTTCACCTGATTTTTTATTCTTAGCAAAATATGTGGTTGAAACACCTGTATATCCGGAGTTGATGAGTTCATTATAAACCTCGATTGCTTCATTCTTTTTATCTGCAAGCGCATAATTTAGCCCCGAGTAATACAGATACTGTTTGTTATCCTGCCCGCCTGCTTTCAAGAGATCATAAACCTCTCTGAATTTTGGTGCTGCTGCAGCATAATTTTTTGATGTATAAGCATTCATCGCGGTTTTATTGGCAGCTTCTATAAGTGGGTTAATGGTGTTGCCAATCTTACCTGTTAAGACAGGAAGGTAAGTATCTTCTTTCAGTCCCTGAATTCCTGACTGATCTGCGGCTGCTTTACCAACATAATACACTTTGTTTTTGCTGCTGTCTTTACCGGTATATATTTTTTCTTTACCAAGTTCGCTCATTTTCGCGAGGTAAGCTGCACCTTCTGCGTTTTTACCTGACTTTAAAAGCGCCAAACCTTTTGCATAATAATACTGCTCCAGAACAGCAGGCTCAACCATATAGGTTTTACCACCCATTACTGCTTCGGCTGCAGCAATCTGCGAGTTGGTAGCCGCAACATCGCCGGCGTCAATGGCTTTCACTGCCGCCGCGATTTCCTTTTTTTGTGCAAATGCAACAGTTGCAGAAACTAATGCAATGCTGAAAAATATTTTTTTCATTATATTAATTTTAAAAAAATTGGTTTACTGTTAGTTTTCATCATCGGTAATTCCCTCTTCTTTTTCTTTCGCTATCCTGTTATTTTCTTTTTCCTCTTCTTCTTCAATTTTCTTCAGGTAAGCTTCATCGCCCATATTGCTGATGGCGTTGTCACCGGTCTGAGGCACGTCGCTGAACTCCGGAAGTGCAGATTCTACAGCACCCGGAAGCGGTTCCTGAGTATTTTCCTCTTCTTCTTCCACATCTTTATCCATTTCCACTTTCGCTATGGCAGCAATAGAATCGTTATTTTTGAGGTTGATGACCTTCACGCCCTGGGTGTTTCTTCCCATTACGCGCATTTCATCCATACCCATTCTGATGGCTACTCCAGATTTGTTGATGATCATCAATCCGTCTTCGTCAGTTACATTCTGAATGGCGATCAGATTACCTGTTTTCTCGGTGATATTCAAGGTAATTACCCCTTTTCCGCCACGGTTGGTAACACGGTAATCTTCTACCGCGGTACGTTTACCGTAACCTTTTTCTGAAACGACCAAAACAGTCTCATTCTGCACATCATTTACTACAATCATGCCAACAACTTCGTCGTTATCTTCAAGCGAAATACCACGTACACCGATCGATCCACGGCCTACTGCTCTGGCTTTTTCTTCAGGGAAACGGATACATTTTCCGTTTTTGGTCGCAATCATAATTTCGGAATTACCATTCGTTAATCTTGCCCCTAATAACTGGTCGTTATCACGTATTTCGATCGCGTTTACCCCATTGGTTCTCGGTCTTGAGTAAGCCTCGAGGGAAGTTTTCTTGATGGTTCCGTTCTTGGTAATCATCACCACATTCATCTGGTTCACATAATCTGTATCTTTCAGATCGTTTGTTCTGATGTATGCTTTAATTTTATCGTCTGGTTCTATATTAATTAAGTTCTGAACTGCTCTTCCTTTCGCTGTTTTGGAACCTTCAGGAATTTCGAAAACCCTGAGCCAGAAACATTTTCCTTTTTCGGTGAAGAAAAGCATGTACTGGTGATTGGTAGCAGCCACAATATATTCGAGGAAATCTTCGTCTCTTGTGGTTGCTGCGCGGTTTCCTACGCCGCCACGGCTCTGGATTTTATATTCTGAAAGCGAAGTTCTTTTGATATAACCCGCGTGCGAAATCGTAAGAACAACTTTTTCGTCCGGAATTAAGTCTTCAATCGACATTTCGCCGCCTGAATAATCGATTTCTGAACGTCTTTCGTCGCCGTACTTCTCTTTCATTTCAAGAAGTTCAGCTTTAATAATTTCGAATCTTCTGGACTCGTTTGCAAGAATGTCTTCGTAATCTTTAATCAAATTCATGATTTCTTCATACTCTGCACGGATCTTGTCGAGTTCCATTCCGGTTAACCTCGCCAGTCTGAGATCCAGAATGGCCTGTGCCTGAATTTCTGAAAGATCGAATTCTTTCATCAAACCTTCTTTCGCTTCAGCAGGATTCGCGCTGTGACGAATGATTGCAATCGCTTTATCGAGATCATCCTGGGTGCCGATTACCTTCATGAAACCTTCAAGAATATGAGCACGTTCTCTTGCTTTTCTAAGCTCGTACTCGGTTCTTCTGATCACGATTTCGTGACGGTGGTCTACAAAATGGTGAATGATGCTTTTCAGGTTAAGCTGCTCCGGTCTTCCTTTTACCAGCGCAATATTATTGACACTGAAAGAGGTCTGAAGCGAAGTATATTTATAAAGCATATTCAGAACTACGTTCGGAATTGCATCATTTTTAAGTTCGTAAACTATTCTAAGCCCCTGTCTGTCGGACTCATCACGGATTTCGTAGATTCCCGGGATCTTTTCTTCTTTTACCAATTCAGCAGTTCTGGCAATCATTTCTGCCTTGTTGACCTGGTAAGGAACTTCGGTTACAATAATAGCATTTCGGTTTCCAATTTCTTCGAAATTTACTTTCGCACGGAGAACGATGCGGCCTTTTCCGGTATGGAAGGCATCGCGAACGCCGTCGTAACCATAAATAATTCCGCCGGTAGGGAAATCCGGAGCGATGATGTGCTTCATGAGCTCATCAATCGTAATTTCGTTATTATCGATATAGGCAACGATTGCATCAATACTCTCTGCAAGGTTATGGGGCGCCATATTGGTCGCCATACCCACAGCGATACCTGAGGCACCGTTCACCAGAAGATTCGGGATTTTAGTAGGCATTACGGAAGGCTCCGTCAATGAATCATCAAAGTTATTCTGGAAATCTACGGTTTCTTTGTCGAGATCAGCCAAAACATCGTCCGCAATCTTTTTCAGTCTTGCTTCGGTATAACGCATTGCTGCCGGCGGATCCCCATCCATCGAACCGAAGTTACCCTGCCCATCAATCTGAGGATAGCGCAGACTCCACGGCTGGGCCATACGCACCATTGCATCATAAACAGAGGAATCGCCATGCGGGTGATATTTACCAAGAACATCACCGACAATTCTTGCAGATTTCAAATGTTTTCTGTTCGAAAAAACATTCAGATTGTACATTCCGTATAAAACTCTTCTGTGAACCGGCTTTAAGCCATCTCTTACATCGGGTAAAGCTCTGGAAACAATTACCGACATCGAATAATCGATATAAGAGGATTTCATTTCATCAACAATGTTGATAGGAATTAACCTTTCTCCTTCTTTATGCATAATATTTTTTAATAAAATGAAAATCAAGCACTTATGTTAATGCGTGATCATTCTTTTCTTTCTAATTTTAAGAACGTGCTAATTTACGAAAAATTTAGCGATTTTTGCGCTATAAATTTATCAACAAAACTTAAAAAAAACTTAAAAGCAATGAGCATTCTGAGCCTTACCTTTCACACGCCCGCCGTTCTTGTGGCATCATGGGATGAGTACATAAAAACCGATCTCGAAAATATGGTTGAAAACCTTATGGATGTTGAAAAATATATACTCTCTGAAGTAGAAAGTGATATGATCAGCGAAGGCAAAAACACAAACCTTCTGTTGATATTTGATGACATAGAAAAACGTCAGGAATTTATTGATATCGAATTTAAAAATATCACCGAACGTATTGAGGCAAAATTCGGGCAGGAAGTTATGATTTTTGAAACTTTTCTAAACCAGAAGAAAAACAGATTTTAACAACAGGATAACAAAAAAATATAGTTAAAGCAATTATGAGTAATTGATATTTAGAATGCTATAATATAATTACTTATTAATTTTTACTTCACGCAAATTCTATTTCAGCTGGTCACTAAATAACCTCCAGGAATTTCATTGTATCTACGTGATCTGCATAAGTATCGAGACCTGGATTCTGTGCTTCGCCCAAACCTATACTTTCGAATCCCAATTCCGGTTTTGCCACCACAGCCTGAATATTTTCTTCGTTGACTGCAATAAAATCACGAACATCGTCAAGAGTTGAATAACGGGAGAAATTAATAACCGAAAGCGGCGAAAAAAGTGCTTCATCCTCTTTCAGCATTACAAAATTATTGTCCCAGAAGTTCTCCTGGTTCAGCAGATAAACCGCCCGGTTATATTCGTAATTATTGGCGTATTTGTTATGATTAATGATTTCTTTAAACTTCAGGAAATTTTCAAAAATCCTGTCAATCACGAAATCATCTGGAATAAAAAGTCTCGTAACATTCCTGCATCCCAAGCCATAATAACGGAAGATATCTTCTGCCAGGAGCTGTAATTCCTCATCAGTTTCATCACCTTTCAGCACTGCTACCGACGTTCTGTTCTTTCTGATGATACTCAAGCTGTCTTTAAAATAATACTCCAGATATCGAGCGGTATTGTTGCTTCCTGTGGAAATTACAGCATCAAAACTCTCGAGTCTTTCCACTATTTCATACGGCACATTTCCGTTTGAAAATTCATTCCATTTATCCATTAAAAATGGCAGCATCCGCTTATCCTTAGATGAGAGTTTAATAATCGGAATGTGATTGCTTAAAACCACCGAAATCACATCATGAAAACCCACCATGGGAATGTTTCCGGCCAGGATTAAGCCAACTCTTTTTGGAAAGAGTGGAGCTTTATAATGCGATAGCCATTCGTTCAGGTTTACCTCATTTAATAAATCTGCCCATTGGTTTAAAGCAAACTTTTGGTTTTCAATTGTAAACCATGGATTTTCAATTTCGGATTTTCGTAACAAAGCAGCAAATTTTTCATCATCGCCGTTATAATCGTCTTCTTTTTTTACTGTGAAATTCTTGATGTACAGGCCTAATTCACAAAGTCCTGAAATTTTACTCTCTCTGCTCATCCTATTTAAATTCTGGATTTTTTAATAAATTGGGATATGATAATTTATGGATGACTTTCAAATTTTCACCTCTACACGTTTTATCAAACCGTTAATCGCAATATTTCTCTGGCATACACTAAGCCTGTAAATATCTCCTGCAAAGATAGTATTTGTAAAACTTTATTTGATATAATACCTTAGCTTAGTTTTTTCCTTATTTCAGGCCGAAGCAACCGTAATAAAATAACGGGCCGCATATTTCGCTTCAAATTAAATCTTAAGAACTAAAAAAGATGAACATGACTGAAATTATATTTTTTAGTATATTTTTAAACCTTTAATACTAGATTTTATTGAAGAAACTTAAATTTTAAATAAATTTAGTACATTTGTTTCCTAAATTTAAATTTATGAAATATCAGTTGATTAAGGATATTATAGATCTGGTAGAAGAATTTGAAGCTGAAAACGACAATAATGAAGATGTTTCTATGCATGCTTTTAGGGATTGGTTGGCTGCCAGCAATACCGTGGCAAAGAACGAAGAATTGCCCGGCTGGATTGGAAAGGAAAAAGGACGCAGCCCGGAAAGTGTGATTAACACGCTTCTTGTTCACCTGAACCGTTACGCCAAAAGCTATTCTAAATCAGCCATTTTCGGTTCGAGTTTCTCTACCCAGGAGGATTTCATCTATCTCATCAATCTGAAAGCGTTTGGCGAAATGTCGAAAATGGATTTAATTAAAAAAAATGTACATGAAAAACCGGTCGGGATGCAGATCATCAACAGGTTAATCGAACAGAATTGGGTAACCCAAAAAGATTCGCTGAAAGACAAAAGACAGAAAGTGATTTCCATTACCCAAAGCGGTATCAGCGCCTTAGAAATGCAGATGGATAAAATAAGGATGGCTACAGATATTGTATCGGGAAACTTAACCTCCAACGAAAAGATGGAATTAATAAGGCTTTTGAAAAAACTTAATCATTTTCATTTACCGATTTACGAAAAAAATATAGACTCCAAAAACCTGCTCAATGAAGCCTACGAACACCTTCACAGCAGCAGGGAAATGAATAAAATCAGTTCAAACTGATGAATTCAGGGTTTCTCAATCCGATGTACTAAATCACCGATAGAGGAAAAAAATAACTGTAGGCTGAGTCTGCAGTTATTTTTTTTTATTTCTGAAACTTTGTTTTTCCCTTTACGTTTAATATTGAAGTAAGCACTGAACATTTCGGGAATTAATTAAACTTTTTCCAGCATATGACCAAAGTAATTTCGTTTTTTACTGAGATAGCTTCGGTTCACTTCATTAGGTTGTATCTCCATGGGAAGTCTGTTACTCAGTTTAATGCCGCTTTTGTTCAGAGATTTAATTTTTTCAGGATTATTGGTAAGTAAATTTATTTCTTTTACGTTCAGTAGTTTCAGTATTTCAATCGCTACATCAAAATTTCTTCCGTCAGCGGGCAATCCCAGCATCAGGTTAGCTTCAACGGTATCATAACCCTTCTCCTGCAGCGAATACGCTTTAAGTTTATTGATAATCCCGATATTTCTGCCTTCCTGACGCAGATAAATTATCATTCCGCCATGTTCTGAAACAAACTTCATGGATTCGGTTAATTGCTGTCCACATTCGCATTTCTTTGAATGAAAAACTTCTCCCGTAATACATTCTGAATGAAAACGTACGTTTACGGTACGATTAAAATCTGTATTTTCTGCTACCCATACCAAATGCGGACTCCAGTCTTCTTCATGCTCCGAAAAAGCATACACTGTAAAATTTCCAAAATCTGTAGGAATGGTAGATTGTGCCTGAATCTGTATCACAATATTCTTTTTTAAAAATTATAGTACAAATATATACTTTTATATTAATAAAATAGTTTATTTTTGTACTATATTTTTTATAAATCAATGAAAATGAATAATCATACACCATTAACGCGGGATTTTATCTTCACGCAGTACAGTGACTATCTTCTAAATCATGGCGACCGGCCGAAAAATGTTTACCTGTTTGCCAAAGAAAACAATTTCGAGGAAAAGGATTTCTATCACTTTTTTTCAGGCTTTGAGCATGTAGAAAAAGAAATACTCAACCATTTTTTCCAGAAATCTGTAGCGTTGGTTACTGGGCAGGAAGAGCGGGTGTCTACAGCAAAAGAACAGTTGCTTAATCTCTATTTTGTTTTTTTTGAAAACCTTAGCATGAACCGCTCCATTGTATTAAAGATTTTAGGCGACAACAAACTACAGAGTCTAAAAATATTAGAAACCTTGCGCGGCAGCTTTATCGATTTCACCAACAGTTTAGATTTCGAAAACTGGGAAATGGCAGAAAAAGCGAGTGAAAAAATACGTAACCTCAATACAAAATCCAGACAGGCGGCTATGTGGCTGCACCTGATTTCTGTTTTAGAATTCTGGAAGATGGATCAGTCGCCGGATTTTGAAAAAACCGACATCTTCATTGAAAAAACCATTGACACAGGCCTTGAATTCCTCGATAACGAACCCTTAAGAAAAGCCATTGATCTGGGGAAATTTTTATGGAAAGAGAAATTTAAAATAAGGTAAAATGAAGACATTAGACAAAATACCTACAAGTAAATTAGAAAGAACCGGCAGCCTGTTAAAAGCAGGAGCAAAAGTAGGTGTAAATTACCTGAAGTATTATGGCAACAAAATAACAAAGGAAGAAGGTGAAGCCCGTAAAATCCTGCATCACGACAATGCGGAAGATATTTATGATTCCCTGAAAGAGTTAAAAGGTTCAGCGTTAAAAGTTGCCCAGATGCTGAGCATGGAAAAAAATATACTCCCGCTGGAATATGTGGAAAAATTCTCTTTGTCCCAGTTTTCTGTACCACCACTCTCGGCCGCGCTGGTAAAAAAAACCTTCAGAAAATACTTCGGTAAAAATCCTGAGGAAATTTATGATCATTTTTCTCCCGAATCCATAAATGCAGCAAGTATTGGTCAGGTGCATCAGGCAAGCTTGGGCGATAAAGTCCTGGCGGTGAAAATTCAGTATCCCGGCATACGCGAAAGTATTTCCAGCGATTTGAAAATGGTAAAACCCATGGCCATTAAAATGTTCAACATCAAAAAAGAGGGATCCGAAACTTACTTTAAGGAAGTAGAAGACAAACTTTACGAAGAAACCGATTATAACCTGGAATTAAACAGCAGCCTGGCGTTTGCCGATGAATGCAGTCATCTTCCGAACATCAGCTTCCCGAATTACTATCCGGAATTATCCTGCGAAAAAATCATTACAATGGATTGGATGCACGGCATTCATTTTTCTGATTTTACCAAAAAACATCACCATGATCAGGAGCTTAATTTGGTAGGTCAAACACTTTGGGATTTTTACATGTACCAGATGCACGTGCTGAAAAAAGTACATGCTGACCCACATCCCGGCAATTTTCTGGTGTCAGAAGACAATAAACTTCTGGTTATCGATTTTGGCTGCATCAAAGAAGTTCCGTTAGATTTTTACATCCCATACTTTGAGTTGGCAAAAAAAGAAAATTTAGACAAACCGGAGATTTTCATGGAAAAACTACACCAATTAGAAATCTTACGTGAAGAAGATTCAGCCCAGGAAACAGAGTTTTTCTCTAAACTATTCTACGAATTGCTGGAACTGTTTACAAGACCTTTTAATGAGGAGTATTTTGATTTTTCGGATGAAAATTTCTTCAGGGAAATAGCCGAATTAGGGCAGCGTTATGCAAAACTGAATGACATCAAGGGAATGAACACCAACCGTGGCTCTAAGCATTTTATTTATATCAACCGAACTTTTTTCGGTCTTTACAATATGATGCATGATCTTGGGTCTAAACATATCGAAATTAATAACTACAAAAAGTTTATTAAAGATTAGCAATTCCATCCGAATTACCTTCAAAAATATTTGAAACCCGCGGGCAGCCCTTTAACTGGTGCAAAGAGTGGAAACTGAAATTGTCTGCAAGCAGATTTACAGCAAAAAGCTTCTGTCTCTAAAAAGCATACCGTTTCATTATAAATATTATGACCAATGAAAAATTTAAGCATCGAACAGATCGACCGCATCATCCAGATGGCCTGGGAAGACCGGACTCCTTTTGAAGCCATAAAATATCAGTTTTCCCTCAGCGAATCCGAAGTGATACAGTTAATGCGTTTACAGTTAAAGTCATCAAGCTTCAAACTTTGGAGAAAACGCGTAAACTCCGGGATCAGTAAAAAACATCTGCTGAAGAGATCTGCTGAAATAAACCGTTTCAAATGCAGCAGGCAGCGCACCATAAGCCTGAACAAAATTTCAAAAAGAAGTAAAAATCTTAAATAATTAAAAGATGAAAAATATTGTAATCGTTGGTTGCGGAAAAGGAATAGGATTAGCTGCTGCAAAAATCTTATCGGAACAGCACCGGATTATTGGCATATCAAAAACAGAAAACGCTGAAATAAACCAGTTAAATATCGAATTCTATCCTTTGGATATCCTTTCTGGAAATCTGGATGATATTAATTTCCCTGAAACCATCGACGGCTTAATCTATGCTCCGGGAAGCATCAACCTAAAACCTATCAACCGACTTACAGAAGATGATTTCAGGAATGATTTTGAGATCAATGTGATTGGTGCGGTAAAAATAATTAAGAAAATTTTGCCTAACCTTAAAAAATCTGATCATGCTTCTGTTGTTCTGTTCAGTACGGTCGCTGCAAAACTTGGGATGCCTTTTCATGCTTCGGTGGCGGCAAGCAAAAGTGCGGTCGAGGGATTAACCAAGAGTCTTGCTGCAGAATTATCGTCACAAAAAATAAGTGTAAACGCTATAGCACCATCTTTAACCGATACTTCACTTGCGGCCCAGCTTCTGTCAACCCCCGAAAAACGGGAAGCGGCAGCCAAAAGACATCCTTTACAGGGAATTGGCACGGCGGAGGAGATGGCAGAAATGGCAGCTTTTTTAATCTCAGACAATGCCCGCTGGATTACCGGTCAAATTATAGGAATCGATGGCGGAATGGGTTCAGTAAAAATATAATATTCAGCTTTAAGCAGCCTGAAATTAGAAATATTTCAGCATCTATTGAAAGAAAACGTAAATGAACATCCATCTCAACAGTTTAGATATCCAACAGATTGAACATCGCAAAAGAACTGCTTTAATCAATTCCCTGAGTGGCTTCAAAAGTCTTAATTTAATAGGAACAGCAAGCCGGGAGCACGAAACCAATCTGGCCGTTTTTAACTCCGTGATACACCTAGGTGCCGATCCCGCCCTCATGGGTTTTATTTCCCGACCGCATTCTGTGGAGCGGCATACTATTGAAAATATACAACAGACAAAATTTTTCACAATTAACCATATAACACCAGATATTTTCGAAAAAGCCCATCAAACCTCGGCAAGATATCCAAGAGAACAATCAGAATTCGAAGCCGTGGGACTTACTGCGGTGTACAAAAATAATTTTGCAGCACCTTTCGTTAAAGAATCAAAAATCCAAATTGGTTTAGAATTGAAAGAAACGTTGGCAGTGAAAAGCAATGATACCTTTTTGATTATTGGAGAAATAAAGGATCTGTACTTTCCCGAAAACATCTGGCTGGAAGAGGGCGTACTTGATATCGAAAAGACAGAAACACTTACCGGTTCAGCACTTAACGGATATCACACCACGAAACTGATCAAACGCATGAAATATGCAAAACCTTGAAAAACACATTAGGACAGAAAATAAACCGAATTTCGCCTTCAACCAAACAATTTTTTGTACTTATTTTAACGCTTATTTTTATCACTTCTTAGAATTGCAGCCGCAGTTTAAACAAAGGTCTTCCGTTACGCAGCAATACAGAAACTGACGAATATTTTCCAACCTTAGCCATCGAAAATTAGTACTATGAGGCGAATTATTTGTATCTTTGCGGAAATTTAAAATTAAAGTAGCAATGGCTATCAGAATAACAGACGAATGTATTAATTGTGGTGCTTGTGAGCCGGAATGCCCCAATAACGCCATTTATGAAGGCGCGGTAGACTGGAAGGCTTCAGAAGGCACCGCACTGAAAGGAATGGTTGTTTTGAAATCCGGTTTAACGGTAGATGCAGATGCACCGCAGGAACCTGTAAGCGATGATGTATATTTTATCGTAACCGATAAATGTACAGAGTGTATCGGCTTCCACGAAGAGCCGCAGTGTGCGGCAGTTTGTCCGGTAGACTGCTGTATCCCGGATGAAGACCATGTAGAATCGGAGGAAAGCTTGCTCGAGAAAAAAGCTTTCTTACACGGAGAATAATATAATCCGCTCACTTTTTGTGGGCGTTTTTTTTTCTTAAATCTCTTAACTTTACGGAATTAAAAAAGAAATACGCAACTTTCGGATTTTCAAATACTAAAAACATGAGTAAAAAACACAATTTCAGCGCAGGTCCCTGCATATTGCCGCAGGAAGTTTTTCAGAAATCAGCAGAAGCCATCCTCGATTTCAACGGCATTGGACTCTCGATCCTCGAAATCTCACACCGGAGCAAAGATTTTGTTGCGGTGATGGATGAAGCCAGAGCAATCGTAAAAAGACTCATGAACCTGGGCGATGATTACGAAGTACTTTACCTTGGTGGGGGCGCAAGTTTACAGTTTTTAATGGTTCCATATAATCTCATGAGAGCCGAAAACGGCAAAGCCGCGTATCTGGATACCGGAACCTGGGCTGCAGGCGCGATTAAAGAAGCCAAAAATTTCGGAACCGTTGATATCGTAGGCTCTTCAAAGGAGCAAAAATATTCGTTCATTCCGAAAGATTATACCGTAGGAAGCGAATACGATTATTTCCACTGTACCTCCAACAATACCATTTACGGAACGCAGATGAAATCGTTCCCTAAGGTTGATACGCTTATGGTTTGTGATATGAGTTCAGATATTTTTTCCCGTGTGATCGACTATTCACAGTTTGACCTGATTTACGCCGGAGCACAGAAAAATATGGGACCTGCAGGCGTAACGCTTGTGGTGGTTAAAAAAAGTATTTTGGGTCATACCGGAAGAACTATTCCGTCGATCCTGAACTACCAGTGTCATATCGACAAAGAATCCATGTACAATACACCCCCTGTTTTTCCGGTGTACGCTACCCTGCTCACCTTACAGCATCTGGAAAAAAATGGCGGTATTGCCGCTGCTGAAGCCAGAAACGAAGCCAAAGCAAAACTCCTTTACGAAGAAATCGACAGCAATCCTTTATTTGAAACCTTCTGCCAGAAAGAAGACCGTTCCCTAATGAACGTATCGTTCCAGCTGTTAGACGAATCTAAAAAAGATGAGTTCGATGCTGCCTGGAAAGCTGCTGGAATCAGCGGATTGAATGGGCACAGGAGTTTAGGCGGTTACAGAGCCAGTCTTTACAATGCACTGCCGATCGAAAGTGTTCAGGTTTTGGTGGAGGTAATGAAAAATTTGAAATAATTACACAAACACACTTTGTATTTTACTTAGTTAATTTGAATAATATTTATGAAAGTTTTAGCCAACGACGGTATTTCAGAATCAGGTAAAAATGCTTTAGCAGAAGCCGGAATCGAATTGGTAGAAACCCGGGTTTCCCAGGAACATCTCATCAGTTTCATTAACGAAAATCACATTGATGTCCTATTGGTTCGAAGCGCAACAAAAGTGCGCGAAGATTTAATTGATGCCTGCCCCGGCCTGAAAATTGTAGGACGTGGCGGGGTGGGAATGGATAATATCGACGCCGAATATGCCATTGACAAAGGCCTTTATATCATCAATACTCCAAAAGCATCATCCCGGTCAGTCGCAGAAATGGTTTTTGCACACTTTTTTTCGCTGGCAAGATTCCTTCACGAATCCAACCGTCTGATGCCGCTGGAAGGCGAAACGCACTTTAAAGCGCTGAAGAAATCATTCTCGTCCGCGGTGGAACTTGAAGGAAAGACATTAGGAGTGATCGGTTTTGGCGGAATTGGCCAGGAAGTGGTAAAAATTGGAATTTCGTTGGGGATGAAAGCGAAAGTCCTTACCAGAAAACCGCGTACGGAAACCCTTTTCCTGGATTTCTTCGACGGGCAGACCGTAAATTTCGAAATCACTTCCACCACCAACCAGGAAGATTTTTTTAAAGAGGTAGATTTCCTGAGCATCAACACCCCAAAATCCGACGGATATATTATTGATACTCCACAGTTTGAAATGATGAAAGACGGAGTTTTCATAGTAAACACAGCACGTGGCGGAGTTTTAAATGAAGTTACCCTACTCCAGTTCATCGATTCCGGAAAAATTGCCGGTGCCGCACTGGATGTTTTTGAGAATGAGCCAACCCCGGAACTCCCACTTCTTATGAATCCCAATCTTTCGTTATCGCCGCATTTAGGCGGAAATACCATGGATGCGCAGGAAAAAATTGGAGCAGAACTTGCCGCTCAAATTATTGACATTAAAAATAAACTATAGAGATACGATGCCTATTTTTAAACCATTCCGGGGAATAAGACCGAGTGAAGATTACGTTGATATATTCCCAACCCATCCTTTAGACAATTTTTCGCAGGAAGAAATCACTAAAAAAGCACAGCAGGATTCATCTTATATTCAGATGATTAAACCTTATGTGGTAAGTAAATCTAAGGATATCGACAGAAATCTAAGGAAAATACGCACCAATTTCGAAGAACTTCTCGATGATAAAAAACTCGTTCAGGATAGCTCATCGTATTATCTTTATGAACAGTTTCTGCCCAATAAATCTGTTTTCCGCGGACTCCTGGGATTGGTGAGTGTTGATGATTTCCGGAACGGAAGGATTAAAAAACACGAATCTACCCTCACCCATAAAAAAGAAAAACTTGCCTATTATCTGGAAAAAGTAAACATTCAGGCTGAACCTGTTTTGCTTACCTATATGGCAAATCCTAAGGTAGAGCTGCTGATGAATCATGAGGAAAAAAATGTTCCGGTGCTCAATTATGTGGATGATAATGGAGTGCGACATAAAGTTTGGCGTATCGATAACCGCCTGAAAATGCTTCAGTTTAAAGAAGTGCTGGAGAAGATTGATTCTTTTTATATAGCAGACGGACACCACAGGATCGGCTCTGCCGCGCTGAATGCGGCCAACATGAAGAAGAAAAACAAAAAACATACAGGTACCGAACATTACAATTACGTTTTCAGTTTTATCGTTTCGAACCAGTCGATTAAAATCCATGATTATAACAGGATTTTAAATGATTTAAACGGACTGTCGGAAACAGAATTTCTTTCAAAAATTGAAGAAAATTTTCTGATTCATGAAAAAGGAGACACACCTTACTATCCTTCACAAAAATTCCATATCTCGATGTATTTGGGGGGCAAATTTTATTCGCTTCACGTAAAACACGATCTGCGCAAAAAGCAGAGCGAATTGAATGACCTGGATCATTTTCTTCTGGAAGAGTTTATCTTCAAGGATATTCTTGGTATTGAAGATCCGAAAACCACCGATAAAATCACCTATATAAAAGGAAATTCCGGGCTTGAAGGGATTAATAAGATCAAGGAAAAAGTAGATTCCGGAGAGTTTAAAGTCGGTTTCGGAATTTATCCGATAAGTTTTAATGATCTTCTGAAAGTATCGGATAAAAACATTAAGATGCCGCCAAAATGCACCTATATCGAGCCCAAACTGGTTACAGCACTGGTAATGTACGATATGAAACAATAAACTGATTATAAAGTAAAAAGGTTTAATTTGATGAAGTACAGCCGTGTATTAAACATTTTATTCAAATGGTTCTGCTGTGTTCATGAGCGGACTTTTATTTAACACCGGCGTTCGTTAACCATGAGAAAACCCGCATTTCACATCAGTGTTTTAAATTCCGTCAACGGTATCATCCGTATGCTTAGGTCTGAAAGAAATTTTCAGCTCGAAGTTCTGGCACTGCTGATCAACATTTTTCTAATCGTTTATCTGAAACTTTCACCGGAACACGCTGCTATTATCCTTTTGGTTTGTTTTGCAGTTTTAAGTGTAGAAATGCTGAATACCGCGATCGAAAAAATCTGCGATTTTGTACACCCCGAATTTAGTGAGCACATTGGTTTGATTAAAGATATTGCGGCGGGCGCAGTCTTACTTTTAGCTTTTGTTTCGGTAATTATCGCGCTCTTAATTTATCCCCAGTACATTTTTGTTTAGTTCGTAACTTTCAGCTGCAGTTTTGTATCCAATGGCGAAAATCTCGTTCATTCTGGTTATTTTAGTTTCGAACATATTATATTTCTGAAGGTCTGCCGGATTAATCAGCCAATCGCAATAAGTAATCTTGCCAAGCTCGGCCTGCGTCGTCATAATATCGTAGGCCCTGGCAGTAATATTAAAAAGATTTTTCAGACTGCTTTCTTCAATGGATTTCTGCTGGGAGAAATACACGCCAATATTTTTTCTGCTTACATATTTCAGCACATCTACAGGGAAATTATTTAAAATTCCGCCGTCGCTGTAAAGATGATTCCCAATTCTGTAAGGAGTTGCCACCATGGGCACCGCACAGGAGGCAATCACCGCATCCACCACTTTTACATTACCTCCGAAAACTTCAAGTTTTCCGGTGATGATATTGGTCGCAGTCACAAAAACCTTTTTATCAAGATCTTCGAGTTTGCGGTCTTCGAAGATGGGCTTCAGGTATTTCGCAAAAACATCAGACTGAATAAAGCCTCCCGGTTTACGGAACGCGAAATGATTCCATTTGAAAAAGTAAACTGATTTAAAAAAGGCTATAATCTCCTCCGGCGTTTTTCCCGCAGCATACATGGTTGCCACAATGGCTCCGGCACTGGTACCGGCAAGAACATCCGGCACGATATTCTTTTCACCAAGAAATTTAATGACTCCGGCATGGGCGATCCCCTTGGAACCGCCGCCACAAAGGGCTAAACCTAAATTATACATCTAACAAATTTTGACAGTCAAAAATAGAAAACATTCACGAAATTCTCCTTACAAATTAAAATAAAAAGCCATTCGCGGGAATGGCTTTCTTACTTGGTTTATTTTAAAAGAAATTCTTCCATAAAACGGATCACCGCAAGTCTTTGGAAATCCACATTTTCTTTTTTGCGGAAACCATGACCTTCATTTTTTGCTTCGAGATACCATACCGTGTTTCCCTGAGCTTTTAGTTTGTCGCGCATCTGCGTCGCTTCGGTTACCGGAACCCGGGGATCGTTGGTCCCCTGAATAATGAACATGGGTTTTTTAATTTTGTCGGTATTATTCAGTGGTGCAATTTTCGTGAAAAAGGCGCTCATCGCCGGATCACGCTCGTCACCGTACTCTACTCTTCTCAGGTCGCGGCGGTATTCCTCGGTATTTTTAAGAAAAGTATTAAAGTCGGAAATTCCAACAATATCCACCGAACATCTGATTTTATCGGCATACTCATAGGCGGTAGCCAGTGTCATAAATCCGCCGTAACTGCCGCCCATGATCATGATACGGTCTTTGTCGAGTTCGGGCTGTTTCGCAATCCAGTCGAGCAGAGCGCCGATATCTTTCACCGAATTCATTCTGTTGAATCCGTTGTCGCTTGCGATATAGGTTTTCCCAAAACCTGACGAGCCGCGCACATTGGGATAAATCAGAGCAACACCCATTTCATTCGTGTAATAATTGCCGGAACCCAAAGATGAAGCCATTGACTGCCCTTCCGGACCACCGTGAATATTGATCAGAACAGGTCTTTTACCTGTAAATTTCTTTGAAACCGGATAATAAAAACCGGTAATTTTCATCCCGTCGAAACTCTTCCATTCAATAAGTTTTGGTGCAGACATGTCGGTTTTCTGCATTTCTCCCTGTTCGCTGTCGGTCCATCTTTCGATTTTATTGGTAGCGAGATCCAGTCTGTAGATATCTGCAGAAGAATCGTAGGTAGACTGCGAAAAAAACAGGGATTTGCCATCATTCGTAAATTCAAAATTATTCACAAGACCTACAGGAAGCCCTTTTATTTCTGAATATTTCTTGGAATTGGCATCCATAAGGTACATTTTATTGAGTCCGCTTTCATTGGTTTCGAAAGCAATTTTCGATTTATCTTTAGAAAGCGTATAACCGGAAACTTCCCACGGAATATCAGTCGTAAAGTAACTGATTTTTTTGGTTTTCAGATTTAAAGAAGCTAAACGGTTGAACTCATTACCGCGGTCGGTTACATACCAGATTTCGTCGGCATTTTTACTGAATCTGGCATTTCCCTGGACGATCTGTTTTTCATTTCTGTCGGTAATGGGCTCCAGTTTTTGGGTTTCTGTATTGAAAAGATAGAGATACGATTCGTTTGCGGAAACATACTCGCCGACGAGAAGTTTCTTACCGTCATCGGAAATATCATTGATGCGCCAGCCACCGCCTTTTAGTTGCAGTACAGGTTTTGTATCTTCCGGTTTCAGCGGATTCATAAAATAGATATCGCGGTCGCCACCATTTCTTTTGGTGGAAGTGAAATAAAATCCGCTGCCGTCTTTCTTCCAGACCATGCCGCCGTTCTGTGATCTTCCGCCATCGGTAAGCAGTGTAGATTCCATCGTCTTTAAATCTAATCTGAAAAGCTGCCCGAATTCATTTCCACCAATGTCTTTGGAATAAACCAGATACTCGCCTTTTACAGGTTCATAATCAGCAGAATTCACCGGCTCTTCAAAAAAAGTAAGCTGCTTTCGGTTTCCCATAGGCTGGGAAATCTTGTGAAGCTGATTGGTAGATGCAAATCGGGTCACCATAATCAGTTCTTTTCCGTTGGGATGAATGGCGGTGAAATTGGCGCTCCGGCTTTCTGAATATTTCTTGATTTTTTCGCTGAGACTTTTCGGAATAGCGGGAATATTTTCTGCAATTAGGTTTTCATTTGGTACGATGGTTTGCGAAGTTGCCTGCGAAAACAGCACCGTTCCCGAAAAAAGAAAAACAGGTAAGATGTACTTATAATTCATGTGATTAATTTTTTTGTTAAGATATGAATTTTTGCAAACAAAAAAACCACAGAAAATCTGTGGTTTCATACAAGTTGTGTTGTAATTTTTAGATATGAATCACTTCACCGTAAGCCGCCGCCGCAGCTTCCATGATCGCTTCAGAAACGGTTGGGTGCGGGTGAATCGACTTGATGATTTCGTGGCCTGTAGTTTCCAGTTTTCTTGCGACAACTGCTTCTGCAATCATATCAGTAACGCCTTCGCCAATCATATGACAGCCAAGCCATTCGCCGTATTTCGCATCGAATATCACTTTGATGAAACCATCGGTATTTCCGTTCGCTGTGGCTTTTCCACTGGCAGAAAGCGGGAATTTACCTACTTTAATTTCGTAACCTTTTTCCTTAGCCTGTTTTTCAGTAAGTCCCACTGAAGCTACTTCCGGACTGCAGTAAGTACAACCAGGAATATTGCCATAATCGATTTTCTCTACGTGAAGTCCCTTGATTTTCTCCACACAGGTAATTCCTTCTGCAGAAGCTACGTGTGCCAAAGCCTGGGTCGGAAGAATATCACCAATTGCGTAATATCCCGGAACCGAAGTTTCGTACCAATCGTTGACCAGAACTCTTCCTTTGTCAGTTTGGATGTCCACTTCTTCAAATCCCTGTCCTTCAATATTCGCAGAAATTCCTACAGCA
The DNA here is from genome assembly GCF_026107505.2 of Kaistella yananensis. Lineage (NCBI taxonomy): Bacteria > Pseudomonadati > Bacteroidota > Flavobacteriia > Flavobacteriales > Weeksellaceae > Kaistella > Kaistella yananensis. The sequence goes on from NZ_JAPCHZ010000005.1 coordinate 134,788, forward strand.
GAAAGTAAAATATCAGCTTCAAGCGTAATGTTTCCTGTCGCAGTTTTTACGTTTGCTTTTACGCCTGTGCCGCTGGTGTCAACACTTTCCACAGAAGCATTGGTCATAATATCAATTCCTGATTTTTTCAGGGATTTTTCCAGGTGTTTTGAAATTTCTTCATCTTCTACCGGAACAATGTTCGGCATGAATTCAACCACAGTAACTTTTGTCCCCATTGAATTGTAGAAATCTGCAAACTCAACCCCGATTGCACCTGAGCCTACTACAATCATAGATTTTGGCTGTGACGGTAGATTCAGTGCCTGTCGGTATCCGATTACTTTCACCCCATCCTGCGGAAGGTTCGGAAGTTCTCTTGACCTTGCGCCGGTCGCAATGATGATATGTTCACCGGAATATTCAGTAGTTTTTCCGTCTTTATCGGTTACAGCAACTTTTTTGCCTTTCTGAACTTTAGCGGTTCCCATGATGACATCGATTTTGTTTTTCTTCATCAGGAAAGAAATTCCGCCGCTCATTTTGGTCGCTACGCCTCTGCTTCGCTGGATTACTTTAGAAAAATCGAATCCTGGATTTTCAACCTTATTTAAGCCATACTCTTCAGCATGTTTTAAATAATTGAAAACGTGTGCCGATTTCAGGAGCGCTTTGGTGGGGATACAACCCCAGTTAAGGCAGATGCCGCCTAAATTTTCCTTTTCGATAATGGCGGTTTTAAAACCTAACTGTGCAGCTCTGATGGCCGTTACATATCCACCGGGACCACTTCCGATGACAATAATATCGTAGTTCATGTGCTAAAAAATTTAGTGCGAATTTACGTAAAATTTCTGAGTGTTTCAGGTCCTTACCGCACACAATTTCGATTAGTGAAGAAGCATCAGTTTTTAGCCAGCCATTCTTTTAACTCGGCGATTTCCGTGTTTTGGGTTTTTACAATATCCTTACAAAGCTGAAGGAGTTCTTTTTCTTTACCGTATTTAAGGTAAACCTTTGCCCTATCTACGGCGCTCTGATGATGCGGAATCATTTGCTGGGCGTAATCTTTATCGATATTGTTATGAATCTGAATGTTTTTATCCATCATGGCTGCCATAGACCGGTTAAGTTCCTGAACAAATTCTTTGCTGTCCGGAGATGCTTCCTTGCGGTCTTCAAATTTCTTCATCAGCTGCACCTCTTTGTTTTGAGCCTCGATGACCTTGCGTGCAAAGTTTTTTAATTCTTCATTCTTCCCTTTTTCCAGAAGCAATTCTGACATTTCTACGGCGCCATCGTGATGTTCAGTCATCATTTTGGAAAAATCTGCATCATTATTTCCGGTGATTTCGTTGCCATGCATTTCGTCCATCATTTCATCCATCAGAGCAAGCATTTCATTGCTTTTTTCGTTAATGCTTTCAGTTTTCTGGGGCTGTTCTGTAGCCGTATTACTTGTTTGGGTTTCTGTTTTGCTGCAGGAATCTGTTAAAAACGCGGCAAACAGTGGAATCAATAATTTTTTCATCATATTTAATTTTGAAGGATACATGCAAGAATAGTGTACAAAAAAAGCAAACCGAAGTCTGCTTTTTATATTTAAAGTTTTAACGCCTAAATTTTAGGAAATTTCGCCGGATTAATTTCGTGGAACATGGCATAAATCTTTTCAACCATATCATCAGCGCTTGGCTTGCTGAAATAATCGCCGTCACTCGCATAGGCCGGACGGTGATTTTCTGCACAAATGGTAACCGGATCTGAATCGAGGTATCTGAAAGCCTTTTGTTTTTCGAGGATTTGCTGCATAATAAATGCTGAAGTTCCGCCTTCCACATCTTCATCAATTACGACCAAACGGTTGGTTTTCTTTACACTTTCTGCGATTTCGTGGCTTAAATCGAAAGGAATTAAAGACTGAACATCGATCACTTCGGCAGAAATACCAATTTTTCCGAGTTCTTCAGCGGCTTCCATCACGATTCTCCAGGTTGATCCGTAGGTTACTAAAGTAACATCTTTACCTTCTTTAGTGACTTCAATTTTCCCGACAGGAACAGTGAATTCTCCTAAGTTATCAGGCTGTTTTTCTTTAAGTCGGTAACCGTTCAGACATTCTACAATCACAGCCGGCTCGTCGCTCTGCAGCATGGTATTATAAAATCCTGCGGCTTTGGTTAAATTTCTTGGAACGAGCACCAGAATACCTTTGGAAAGATTGATGATTCCTGCCATCGGTGATCCCGAATGCCAAACACCCTCGAGTCTGTGACCACGGGTTCTGATGATCACCGGAGCTTTCTGTCCGCCTTTCGTGCGGTACTGAACCGTAGCAAGATCATCGCTCATCCCCTGAAGACAGTACAGAATATAATCCAGATATTGGATTTCTGCAATCGGTCTTAAACCGCGCATTGCCAATCCAATTCCCTGACCGAGAATGGTAGCTTCACGGATTCCGGTATCGGCTACGCGAAGTTCGCCATATTTTTCCTGAAGTCCTTCCAGGCCCTGGTTTACATCGCCAATATTTCCTGCATCTTCACCAAACACTAAGGTTTCAGGATATTTTGAGAAAATTTTATCGAAGTTGTTTCTCACGACAACTCTTCCGTCAACGGTCTCTGAAGTTTCGGAAAAAACCGGCGAAATTTCTTTTACATTCGTTGATTTCCATTCGGACTGTGAATATAAATGGGAAGAATAATTATCTTTTTCAACTGCAAACATTTCCTGATATTTCTGCTGAAGCGCATCTCTTTCAGCAGACTGACTGCCTCTGGTGAGTAAAAGTGATTTTCTAACCAAATGGAAAATATCTCTCTTCGCTACCGAAATTATTTTGCCGAATTTTTCAAGTTCAGCAGAAATCTCAGTATTTTGGGATTCCAGTTGGTGAACTAATCCAAGCGCCTCTTCTTTTAACGCTAAAATTGGTCTCTGGTAATTGTCCCAGGCTTTTTTCTGACCAGCCTTTACAATCCTTTTGGCTTCTTCGTTGATAAGATCAAGTTCTTCAGCGGTTGCCAACTGTTCTTCTTTACCTTCAATTTCAATGGAATAATTCAGAATCCATTCTCTGAATTTAGTTAACCCGTCGAATTCCCCTTCCCACTTCAGACGGTCTTCATTTTTATATCGTTCGTGCGATCCTGATGTAGAGTGTCCCTGAGGCTGTGTTACTTCCACCACATGCACCACCACCGGAACACTTTCCGTTCTGGCGAAATGCTCTGCCCGTGCATAAGCATCCAGAAGCGATGGGTAATCCCATGCTTTCACCTGAATGATTTCGCAACCCTGATGCTGTCCTTCAGTTCTCTGGAAACCTGAAAGCATTTCAGCGATATCTGCTTTAGCACGCTGATTCTGTGTTGGCACCGAAATTCCGTAGCCGTCGTCCCAAATAGAAACAATCATCGGAACCTGAAGTGCACAGGCTGCATTGAGCGTTTCCCAGAAGTGACCTTCCGCAGTAGAAGCATCACCAATGGTTCCGAAAGCAACTTCATTCCCTTCGTTGGAAAACTTTTCGGATCCTTCAAATTTTACTGACTTATACACCTTGGAAGCCATTGCTAAACCTAAAAGTCTTGGCATTTGTCCTGCAGTAGGCGAAATATCTGAAGAGATGTTTTTTTGCTGCATTAAATTCTTCCAGCTGCCATCTTCATTTAAACTTCTGGTGGCGTAGTGACCGTTCATCTGGCGTCCTGCTGAAGCCGGCTCGCGTTCGATACTGGTATCTGCATAAAGCTGGGCGAAAAAACTTTCAACGCTTACCGCATCAATGGCCATAGCAAAAGTCTGGTCGCGGTAGTAACCTGAGCGGAAATCTCCGTTTCTGAAGACTTTAGCCATTGCCAGCTGGGGAAGCTCTTTACCGTCACCAAAAATACCGAATTTGGCTTTACCGGTTAAAACCTCGCGTCTTCCTAAATAAGACATTTCGCGGGAGATTCTTCCTAGTTTATAATCTTCTAAAATCTGGTTTTTAAAATCCTGAAAAGAAATCTGTTGGGTTTCTATATAGGTCGCTTCCATAAATAAAGGGGTATTTTACAAAGGTACGAAAATAAAGAAACTTCTGAAGAAGAGCAAACGCAGGCCTTTTTATTTCTTTACCTATAGATATAAAAGATTCTTCCGCGAAATCGCGGAAGAACCAAACACAAATGATGAAAAAAAAATATTTAGTTTAGGGGGTTACTTTTTTGGTGGTGGAGCAATTTCTCCGTCAACTAATGAAGCTTCAGGATTATTTGGCTCTTCTTTTACAGGATTATCATTAGTTTTGTTAAATGAGTTATTTGAAGAGTCCTGTACTTTTTTTAAGGTTTCGATTTCTTCCTGTGAGAAAACATCGTCTGCCTGTCTGCACGAGTGTAATGAAATGGCAGTAAATAAAACTGCGGATATAAAAGCTATTTTTTTCATTCGTTTAATTTTTACAAATGTATCCCGGAAAGAGAATATAAAACAAATTTACAAACCGTTAGTTTATAAAAAACAGCAGGTATATTATAAAATTCCTGCTGTGATTTTAAAAAAATTACAGTATTATTGTAAAGAATTCGTTCAGCAATAAACATATATCACTATTAATCAATTAGTAAGGTTTCATGCAGTTGAAAAACATCTTCGCAACTATTTTTCTTTTTACCGCAATTATTTTTTCGCATTTTTCTGCGCAAAATATCTCAAAATCTAATTTGAGCAACGAGGAAATTGAAAAAAGGATCGATGAAAACAGTGGTAATCCTGCACAAATGTGGGAACTTATCAATTTCTATATTTCTAAATCCAAGAAAGAACAAAACAATGAGGCGTTATTTTATGCGTACCGCTATGCAAGTATGGCGAGCAATTATCCTTCAAATATAAAATATGCAGACAGTGCCTTAAAAACAGCTAAAAAATCTGAAATAAAAAAAATAATTATCGATGGTTACCTCAATCATGGAAATATCAATATGGCTGAAGAATTCTATGAAAAAGCATTGGATGATATATTAATTGCGAATAAACTTTCCCAAGAATCGGGGAATGAGTATATATTTAATAAAACCATTTATTATATTGCACAAAACAAAATTTATCTGGGCCAATACGAAGACGCTAAAAAAGAACTTCTAATATGTCTTAAATTTTTTAAAGCAAACTTGCATAATAAATCCTCATTGGGAAAAAACTATGAAATGTATTACATCTATTCGTTAATGAGCCTTATAGATTCTAATACAAAACTTGGACAATTTGCTGAAAACAAAATACTTTTAAAAGAAGCTTTCGACTATATAAAACTGAATAAGCTTGATCAATATCTCCCCTATTTTATTTCTTCTGAAGGTACCAATGCATATTATTCTAAAGATTATAGCACTGCAATTTCCAAATTATCAGAAGCGATCAGATTATATAATGACCAGTGGACTCATAATACTGAAGTTTTTTATTTAGGACTTTCTTACTGGCATATTGGCAAAGAGCGGCTGGCCATTAAATATTTAGAGGAAATCGATAAGCATTACGAAAAAACAAAAAAGCTGGATCCACAATTCAGGTCAGCCTACGAGATTCTCATTAAATACTACAACTCCACCGGCGACACAAAAAAACAGCTGGAATATATCAACAAACTGATGTTCCTGGACCGGTCCTACGAAAAAAATTATAAATACCTCTACCAAAGAATTGTAAAAGAATACGACACCAAAAAATTAGTCGCCGAAAAAAACAGAATCGAAAATACACTTCAGAAACAGAGAATTATCTTCGCAGCCATATTTTTATCCCTGCTTACTGCATTTCTATTTTTCGGATTCAGGATTTACCGGGAAAAACAAAATTATAAAAAGAGGTTTGAAGAAATTATCGCCCGCCAGAACAGTAATAACGATCATACTGAAAATGTTATAACATACGAAAATGGTATAGCCAACACACCAAAATTCGATTACGATTTCTACAATAAAATTTCGGGTCTGAACCCCATTTTTGTTGAAAACATTTTAAAGCAGCTTGAAACCTTCGAAAAAGAAGAAAAGTTTCTTGATCCACAGATTTCGCAAAAAACGCTGAGTGAAGAATTAGGCACCAATTCAACTTACTTCTCCAAAATCATCAATACCTACAAAGGCAAAAACTTCACGCTTTACATCAATGATCTTCGGTTAGATTATATTATTGACCGTCTGAAAAATGATGTGAAATATATTAATCTCGATGTAAAAGAGCTTGCTGCGATCGCAGGATTCTCGAGTACCGACAATTTTTCCGACAATTTCCGCAGGAAATTCGATCTGAAACCTTCTGTCTTTATCAAAATGATGAAAGAAAAAATGTAAATTCCTGTATTAAAGTTCAAAAAATTGAAAACAAAAAAAACGGCGCCAAATTAATTTGGTGCCGTTTTCTGTAAAACGTAAAATTTAAAATTATAAAATCAATTTTTAAGGTTAGCAGTAAGGTCTAAATCTGATTCTTTAATAAATGCATCAATAATTTTAAATGCTCTCTGTTCATCCTTCAGGTTTACCATTAATTTTATGGTGTTCGCCGTAGGTGTAGTCGTAAATGACATGTATTTATCGTTTAAAAACGAAACGATTTTGGCCGCATCCAAACGGGATTTTACCAGTTGAATTTCTGATGGACTCTCGCTTTCAAACACCGATACTCTTGTTTCTCTTTCCATAATCTCTTCATTTAGAGCAATAAATATAACTAAAATTTCTTAAAGAGAATGTTAAGTTTTTATTAAATTTATTATTCAGTACCTAAGATTATATTTTATTTACGCTGGCCGCAATTTTATCAAGCGCAATCTGGATTTCTTCCTTAGTCACATTAAGATGCGGACGGAACCGTATCGATTGGTCTCCACAAGCCAGTATAATTAAACCGTCATCATACAGTATTTCGCGCATTCTGTCACGTGCAGCACCATCCGGCAGATTGATGGCACACATCAAACCGCGGCCTCTCGCAGCCGAAATTTTATCCGGGAACTGCTGCTGAAGTTTTTTAAGTCCTTCCAGAAGATACTCGCCTACCACTTTTGCGTTTTCTACAAGATTTTCTCTTTCAATAACTTCCATGGTCAGCTTGAAGCGCATCATGTCCACGAAATTACCGCCAAAGGTTGAATTGATGCGGGAGCTTTCTCTGAAAACGTTGTTCGGAATTTCATCAAATTTTTCCTTGTTCGCCAAAACACCACAAACTTGGGTTTTCTTTCCGAAAGAAATAATATCAGGTTTCGCAGTGAAATGCTGGAACGCCCACATTTTTCCTGTAATGCCGATACCCGTTTGCACCTCATCGAAAATCAGCAGAATTTCATTCTCGTCGCAGAGATTTCTTAAACCCTGGAAAAATTCATCCCGGAAATGATGATCACCACCTTCAGCCTGAATCGGCTCAATAATAATACAAGCCACCTGATCAGGATTGCTGAGGATGGCTTCCTGAATATGCAGCAGAGCCAGTTGTTCATGCTTAATAGTTTCCTCTAAATTTTCTTCGGTAATGGGGAAATTCAGATGTGGATTAAGGATTCTCGGCCAGTTAAACTTCGGAAAATACTGATATTTTCTTGGGTCTGAAGTATTGGTCAAACTTAAAGTATAACCGCTTCTGCCGTGAAATGCCTGCTTGAAATGGATGCATATTCCGGCTTCAGTGTCCAGCCCTTTTTCGAAGTTTTTTCTCGTTTTCCAGTCGAAGCAGGCTTTCATTGCATTTTCTACTGCCATGGTTCCGCCTTCAATAAAAAAGGTGTACTGAAGTTCTTCAGGAATAGCAACTCTTGAGAATACCTCCATGAAATCTGCAAACTCCTGGGAATAAACATCAGCCAAAGTTGGTTTGTTTACCGCCATTTTGCCGAGCCAGGCAGATTTTTCAACAAGATAAGGGTGGTTGTACCCAATCGACGCCGACCCGAACATCGAGAACATATCGAGATATTCCTTTCCTGTATTCCGGTCATGAATCCAGCTTCCGTGAGATTTTTCGATGTCCATTACAAAATCGAAACCGTCGGCGAGCATGTGTTTCGAAAGCGTTTCCTTTACTTTATTTGTTATTTGCGGTTGAGGTGCAATTGCGTTCATATTAATACTGTGATTTAGTGTTGGTTAAGGTTAAAATTTTAATTGCGTCGGTTTTAAAGATCGAACTTAATTCCCTGTGCAAGCGGCAGACTGGTGGTATAATTAATGGTGTTGGTCTGGCGGCGCATGTAATATTTCCATACATCCGAACCGGATTCGCGGCCGCCACCTGTTTCTTTTTCACCACCGAAAGCACCGCCGATTTCAGCGCCGGAGGTCCCGATGTTTACGTTTGCAATTCCACAGTCGGATCCTGCCTGGGAAAGGAAAAGTTCAGCTTCGCGGAGATTCTGCGTCATGATTGCAGAACTTAATCCCTGCGGAACATCGTTCTGTAAAGCGATGGCTTCATCAAGTGTTTTGTATTTAATAAGGTATAAAATTGGTGCGAAAGTTTCGTGCTGCACGATTTCATAAGAATTTTCAACTTCAGCGATGCACGGTTTTACATAACAGCCGGAGCTATAATCTTCGCCTTCCAACAGCCCGCCTTCTACCGCGAATGTTCCGCCTTCTTTCTTACATTTTTCAATGGAGTTGAGATATTGTGCAACAGCATCTTTATCAATCAGCGGTCCTACATGATTGTTTTCATCGAGTGGATTGCCGATTTTAAGCTGTCCGTAAGCTTTCACCAAACGGTTTTTCACTTCATCATACACCGATTCGTGAATAATCAAACGTCTTGTAGAGGTGCATCGCTGTCCGGCAGTTCCCACAGCACCGAAAACAGCCCCGATTACCGACATATCCAGATCGGCATTTTCGGTAATGATGATGGCATTGTTACCTCCCAATTCAAGGATTGATTTGCCGAATCTTTCTGCCACATTCTTTCCAACGATACGTCCTACGCGCGTAGAACCTGTAAAAGAAACGAGGGCGATATTTTTATCATTTACGAGCTGTTCACCAATTTTATGATCGCCTACGATCATCGATGAAATTCCTTCCAGAAGGTTATTTTCCCTTAAAACCTCAGAAATAATATTCTGGCAGGCGATGGCGCAGAGCGGTGTTTTTTCTGAAGGCTTCCACACGGTTACGTTCCCGCAGATCCACGAAAGCGCTGTATTCCAGGACCAAACTGCTACCGGAAAGTTGAAAGCGGAAATTATCCCGACAATTCCCAGCGGATGATACTGCTCGTACATTCGGTGGCCCGGTCTTTCGCTGTGCATGGTGTAACCGTGAAGCTGTCTGGATAAACCAACCGCGAAATCGCAGATATCGATCATTTCCTGAACTTCGCCTAAACCTTCCTGCAGAGATTTTCCCATTTCATAAGAAACCAACTTTCCGAGATCATCCTTATACTCACGGAGTTTAAGACCAAACTGACGTACCAGTTCGCCCCTTTTGGGTGACGGAATCATGCGGAATTCCTTATAGGCAGCCTTCGCAGTTTCGATGACTTTGGTATAATCTTCCGCACTTGCGGTTTTTATTTCTGCGATAAGTTTTCCGTCTGTAGGAGAGTAACTTTCGAGCATATCCCCAGAGGCAAAGTAGCTGCCGCCGGAAGAGACGCCGTTATTCTGCTGAGATATTCCTAAGTTTTCAAGTGATTTTTCAATACCGTAATCGGTGGTTTTACTGGACATAAATATTAATTTGAGTTGCCTTTAAAGATAGGGTTTTTAGCTAAATCTGAAAAACTTTTAACAATTTTAATCAGGAATACCAATGAATCTGATTTAACTCAGTACCATGTCTTGAACAGGTGGCAAAGAAAATGTTTATTTTTGCTCAAATTGTTAATATGGAAAATCGGCAACCTGGAAACAACGGAAGTTCTAAATTTAAATTATGGTTTAAGCGTGTCGGAATCGGCGGTTTAATATTTTTTACCCTCAAGGGAATTGTGTGGCTTTTTGTCTTTTATTTCGGTGCCGAAATGTTTCAGGAATGCGCTTCAAAATAAATTTATCCAGATCTTAGATAAAGGAAATCTGTTTAACAGCTCCGTTAAAATATAAAAACAGAATCTGAAACGGGAATATTAGCTTAAAATTTTCTCAAAAGCCCTGCGCGCCGAACCACGGAAATAAACTTCACCGCAATACGTGTATCCGAGCTTTTCAAGAATCCTAAGCATCGCCGTATTATCGAAATTCGTATCAACTTTTATACTGAAAACACCGTTCTGACGGGAGTATTCTTCAATCCTTCTGAAAATCTCCGTTGCAATGCCTTTTCCGGCAGCCTCATCAGACACCGCAACACGGTGTACCACATTGAAATCAGCGTCTGAAAGCCACTTGCCTTCAATAGCTTCGTAAGCAGGTTCGTCATTATAAATTACCGCGGCATACGCCACAACCGCATTGTTCTCCGTAAGTACATATCCGATTCCGTGCGCAATATCGCGCTCCACCGTTTCGGGATTGGGATAGCCGTCCTGCCACTGCCGCGATCCGTCATTTTTCCGCCGCACAATAGCCTGCTGAAGGATCTGCCATATTTGCCCTGCATCTTCAGGTGTCGCCTTCCGGAAATTGATTTCTGAATTCATTGTTTGCTGATGATGTACCACAGATTGGGTGGTGTTCTGCGTAATCCAAGCTTTTCTGGTAATCCAGTATTCCACATTATTCCGGTCCGGTTCGCCGTGGTAAGCGACTACAATTTCACCTTTCAGTTCTGCGCCCAGTCTTTCCATAGCCTTGCGGGAGCGCCGGTTTTCAGCCCCGACATGAAATTTTACCAAATCTACATACTGGAAAATATAATCAAGCATCAGTTTCTTGGCCTGAGGATTGAGTTTGGAACCCCAAAATTTCGTTCCGTAAAAAGTATAGCCTATAAAAACTGAACGTTCCTCTTCACTATACTCATAAAACCGTGTACTACCGGCCACTTCCCCACTTTCTTTATCAAGAATAAGAAATGCCCCACCCGACATCATCGCTCCTTCAAAGAAATTACGGAACGGTTCCCTTTCGCACCGGTTTTTGTTCGGATGCTGTGCCCAGATTTCCGGATCTGAGGCCACCTTATAAAGCCGTTCAAAATCACCTTCCTGAAGAGGAACCAATTTTACTTCACTATTTTCTAAAGTGGGTTGCAGAAAGTTTTCCATAGCTTTTTTTCAAAGATAAAAATTTTAAGAATTATTACCTTCCGTTAAAATAAATGACCTTTAAAAAAGAATCGATTTTTCTAACTCCAGCAGTTTCTGTTTGCGCCAGATTCCACCGCCGTATCCGGTGAGCGTTCCGTTGATGCCGATGACTCGGTGGCAAGGGATGATGATGGAAATTTTGTTGAGACCATTGGCATTTGCCACGGCCCTCACCGCTTTGGGATTACCCAGAATATTCGCCTGTTCCTGGTAACTTCTCGTTGTTCCGTAGGGGATTTTACGAAGGACTTCCCAAACACTTTTCTGAAAATCAGTCCCCACGGGTGATAGAGGAACAGTAAAATCCTTGCGTGTTCCTTCGAAATATTCAGCAAGTTCTTTTTCTAAAGTTTTGAAGTGCTGATTTTCACCCTGAATAATGTTGGCATTAAAATGTTTCGAAATCTCTTTAAGTTCCGTGGGCAGTGCTTTCCTGTCGGAAAATTCAAGCATACAGATTCCGTGTTCATCAGCGCAGGCGATCATGGTTCCGAGCGGTGTTTCGATTCTTTTTAAATCCACCACTTTTTCACTTTTCGACTGCTTTGGTGAAACGCCAAAGATATTTTTAAAACTTTCATTAAAACCACTCAGGCTCTCATAACCGCTTTCGAAGGCTGTGTCGGTCACATTCCCGCCCAAATTCAGTTTCTTAAAAGCTGAATTCAGCTTAAACATCCTTTGGAAGGCATGAAATGTAATGCCGTGATTCTTCATGAACCACCGGCGTACGGTTGCGGGTTCCAGACCTCTTTTCACCAGATCGTAATCCCTGAATTTCAGAGAAGGATCCGCCTCCAGTTCGTTCAGCAAATGCTGAATTCCTTCAGGAGTTTCGTTGGGATTTGCAAGTGGTTTGCAGACTTTGCAGGGCCGGTATCCTTTCAGGATGGCATCTTTGGTGTTGGTGAAAAATTCCACATTTTCAAACTTCGGTTTGCGTGCCGTGCAGGTAGGCCGACAGAAAATCCCGGTGGTTTTCACGCCCATCCAGAAAACGCCTTGGAATTCGGGGTTTTTGTCGACAGAAGCCTGATACATTATTACGTTAGAAAGTTCCATTTTGTAAATTTATAGCAAATTTAGGTCGGTATATAAAACTTTACAACCGAAAAATTGACAGGTATTTTTTGGTACTGAATAAAAAAAATGTCTCAAAAGATTTAGACATTCAGTTTATTTCCTGCGGGTGTCCGTAAACTCATAAGAGTCGTTGTTCATTCCGACACTGATACTTTGGGATTTGAATTTTATCTGGTTTTCATTGAGCACAGAATAGGTATACACATCTGTTTTCCCTGATTCTTCATGATATTCGTAGAATTTATTTCCTTCGATCCACCAGTTTCCGGTTTCCTGGGTTTCCTGGGTTCTGCCGTTTTGGGTAAAAACAAAGTCTAAAATGAAAGTGCCGTCTGCATTCCGTGTCATATCCCATTTTTTCGACACGCCGTCAATCTGCTGATCTTTTTCAGAGCCGGACCAAACGCCAACCAAGCGGTTATCGATTTTCTTTCCGTTCTCTAATGTTGTCATCTGGGTGGAACATGAAATGGCGAAAATCATCATCAATACAACCAACAAACCCCAGTTTAAAATTTTCTTCATATTTATTTACTAATTATTTCTTTGCCGCAGCGTCACGTTCGATCTGGCGGATTTCTTTCAGCTTTTCAACCACTTTGGTAACGGTCTCAGGATTTGCAGCTTTTACGGGAACGGTCACTTTGGTCTGGTCCCATTTCACCACCATATCCATTGCATTATCGTCCACAGGATTAAGTTCGATGCCGAACCACTCCTGCTTTTCCGACAATTTCTGTACGGGCACGGTAATGTCGGTTACATTAAGTTTTTCGTCGTAGGCGTAGGCTCCCCACTGCAGGGCATCTTTGTTCAGGATGACTTTCCACTCCTTCTCTGCCGGAATTACAAACAAACCGTAAGATCCTGCGGGCACTGTTTTTCCTCCGAAATTTACTGCCTGCCCAAAGGTAATTTTAGTCGCGCCATTGGCACCGGCTCTCCACACCTTATTATAGGGTACAAGATCACCGAAAATCTTCCGCCCTTTTACTCCGGGTCTTCCGTAATCCACTGAAATTTTAGTGGTAGAAAACTGCTGTTCCACCGTTTGTCTCGGACTGGCAGCCGGAAGCGTGTGCTGAGCATAGGCAAAAAAGGTTGAGGAAATAAAAGCTGCAATCAATAGTTTTTTCATTCTTATAATTTTTTTTAAAGATAGAAAATTATCGGTAAACGAAAACATATCTTTAAAAGCTTGTCGTAGGGTCAACAAATATTTATTCATTTTTCCTTAAACCGGTTTCAGGAATTCGGTATATTCCTTTTTAACAGTTTCCGGTTACACTACCGTAAGGGCTTCTGCGTGGGAAACATGTCGTATTCTACAGAGATTTGTTCTGCTTTTTTCATCGCAATATGTTTATTACAATATTGTAAAATTTTAACGATGTTTTAAAAGTTTTTTTGAAACATATCAAAGCATTATTTACGGAACTTCATGCGGACTTATCAGACTTCGTAACCAACAAACGCGCCCAATACGGACGCGTTTTTGTATAAACAGCTCTTGATTTAAATTCTGTTCCATTTTAAAACTCATGAACCGAAACAGGTTTTTCACAGTGGTTTTTGAAAACCCTGAGCAGACCAGTCTTTTTTCATGTCCGGTTCAATTTTTCCGGATTCACTTTTATGGTCATAAAAAAAACCTGTTACAAAGAATGATTAACAGGTTTTGTAAATGTTCCGTTATTTAAGAAATTTTGTAGATGCAGCGATGTTCCCCGGACCGAATATGCTGTACCCTTTCCATTTGAAATCCGGTGCCAATCAACTTTCTGAAATTTGATAATTCGGCATCGCAAAACCCGTGACATTCTGCAGCAGCCGCACCAATCGGGCAATGGTTCTCTATAAAAAAGTATTCCCCGTTTTCGGCCTTCCATTCCGCCATATACCCTTCTTCTGAACGTATTTTGCTGAGATGCTCCAGCCGTTCTTCCATGGTTTTGCTGTGCTGTATTTGCTGTTCATACCGTTGGTAAACCTGGTTTTCACGATCATTGATCATTAAATCTACCGCATTTTCACCCAACAGTTTTTTTACAGAACGCAGCAGTTCTACCGTTACCGTGGCATGGGTATTGGGAAATTTTGAAAGTCCTTTCTGAGATAAAGAATAATAAGTAACCGGCCTGCCTACGCCTTCATTTTTCTGGATGCTTTTCACCAAATCCATTTCTGTAAGTTTCAGGAGATGTAACCGGGCACCCTCTTTGGTTATTCCCAGTTCCATAGCCAAAACTGCTACAGAAATCTCGCCGCGCCCCTTTAAAATCATTAAAATACGATCGGTCACACTTTTCTTCATTTCATTCAAAATACTTGTTAAATTATGAAGGGCAAAGATAATCAATCTTAAGCAACCATAACCTATTCAAATAAAAAATTGACAAACATGATAAAAATCCTATGTATTAAAACAAGTTTTTTTTTGTTTTATTATCTTGTTTAAGGTATCTTTGAACTGCATATTAATCAGAAATATAAACTTTTAAACTTTTATGAGTATGAAAAAATTAAAACAACTCTCAGTAACAGCAATTGCAGGGATGATGATGGTCGCCTGCGGACAGAATAAAACCGAAGAGCAGGTAAGTACAACTGCTGAAACCGAAACCGTAACCCCAGCAGAGCAACCTGCCGCCGCACAGGATCAGGATACCATCGAAGTCGCCCTGAATGCTGAAGACGCGATGAAATTCGATAAGAGCGAAATTAAAGTTCCGGCAGGGAAACTCATCCGTCTTACCTTACACCATGTGGGGAAACTGCCAAAATCTTCGATGGGGCATAATTTTGTATTGCTGAAACAAGGTACTGATGTTACCGCGTTTGCCACCAAAGCCGTACAGGAAGGAAAAGCGCCTGATTTTGAAGTTCCTGAAAGTTTGTTACCCGAAGTTATTGCACATACCAAAACCATCGGTGGCGGAGAAAGCGTGACGATTGAGTTTACGGCGCCTGAAGTAGGCAGTTATGATTTTATTTGCTCATTCCCGGGACACGCCGCAATGATGAACGGCAAACTGATTGTAGAATAACAGCCGTATTCTAAAGAATTAAAAATTCTATATCAAAACCCTTCCCTACAAACAAAAAACGCGCCCAATACGGACGCGTTTTTGTATAAATTAGGTCTTGATTACATCTGTTCCATCTTGAAACTCATGCTTTCAATGACTTTTAAAATGGCTTCCACGGTATCCATCGAGGTGAGGCACGGCACACCATTCTCTACCGACATCCTTCGGATCTGGAAGCCGTCTCTTTCCTCCTGTTTCCCCTTGGTGGTGGTATTTACCACATACTGCACCTTTCCTTTCTGAATCAGGTCAATAAGGTTGACGTCTTCTTCGCCGATTTTGTAACCGATTTTCACCGGAATGCCATGGTCTTCAAAGTATCTTGCGGTTCCTTCAGTAGCCCATATTCTGAAACCTACTTCATGGAAACGTCGCGCCATTTCAGCGGCTTCTTCTTTGTGCTTGTCGGCTACGGTGAAGAGAATGGATCCGTGGGTCGGCATCTTACGTCCGGCTGCTACAAAACCCTTGTACAGTGCTTTTTCGAGCGTTGTATCTTTGCCCATCACCTCGCCGGTAGATTTCATTTCCGGGCCCAGGGAAGTATCCACTTTTGTGAGTTTCGAGAAGGAGAATACGGGGACTTTTACAAATACACCGGGCTGCTCAGGTGCCAATCCGTTTTTATAGCCTAAATCTTTCAGTTTCTTCCCGAGAATCGCTTTAGTAGCCAGATTCGCCATTGGGATTCCGGTGATTTTGGAAAGGAAAGGTACCGTTCTCGAAGATCTCGGGTTCACCTCGATCACATAAACTTCACCGTCGGAAAGTACGTACTGAATGTTCATCAGTCCTATTACGTTAAGACCTTTTGCGAGTCTTTCGGTATAATCCACGAGGGTATCGATCTGTTTCGCGGTGATATTCTGCGGCGGATACACTGCAATGGAATCTCCGGAGTGCACTCCGGCTCTTTCAATATGCTCCATAATTCCCGGTATCACTACGGTTTCTCCGTCTGAAATGGCATCAACCTCGACTTCTTTTCCGGTTAAATAACGGTCGATCAAAATTGGATGTTCAGAGTTTTCTTTCACCGCGTTTGTCATGTAGTGCTTCAGATCATTCTCGTCGTACACGATTTCCATGGCTCTTCCACCCAAAACATAACTCGGACGAACCAAAACCGGAAAACCTATTTCGTTGGCAATGACCAAGGCTTCTTCTTTGGTAAAACAAGTTTTTCCTAAAGGTTGAGGAATTCCAAGTTCTTGCAAAGCTGCTTCAAACTTATTTCGGTTTTCTGCACGGTCTAAATCTTCCAGCGAAGTTCCCAGGATCTGAACGCCATGAGCAGCCAGTTTATTGGCAAGGTTGATGGCGGTTTGTCCCCCGAACTGCACCACCACGCCTTTCGGTTTTTCGAGTTCGATGATGTTCATGACATCTTCTTCCGTTAAAGGCTCGAAATATAGTTTATCGGAAATGGAGAAGTCGGTGGAAACTGTTTCAGGGTTATTGTTGATGATAATCGCCTCGTAACCGAGTTCTTTAATGGCCCAAACCGAATGTACCGTAGCGTAATCGAACTCCACACCCTGCCCGATTCTGATCGGTCCAGAACCGAGGACGATGATTTTCTCCCGGTCTGAAGGCGTACTTTCGTTTTCTTCTTCGTAAGTTCCGTAGAAATAAGGTGTTTCACTTTCAAATTCTGCAGCGCAGGTATCGACCATTTTATACACTGGCATCACGCCATTTGTTCTTCTGAATTCCAATACCGTTTTCTGGTCGGATTCCCACAGATGCGCGATATGAAGGTCTGCAAAGCCGAGTTTTTTAGCCTGAAATAACTTTTCTTTATCAAATTTATTTTCAGCAATCACCTTTTCAAAATCAATCAGTTTCTTGATTTTCCAGATGAAGAACTTATCGATTTTGCTCCATTCAACAATCTGTTCCCAGTCGTAGCCCCGTCTTAAAGCGTCGCCGATGATGAACAGTCTTTCGTCATCACAGACGCGGATTCTTCTTTCGATTTCGGCGTCGGTTAAGGCTGCGGCATCTTTGGTCTTCAATCCGATATGTCTTAAACCGGTTTCAAGGGAACGGATGGCTTTCTGAAGCGATTCCTCAAAGTTTCTGCCGATGGCCATCACTTCACCTGTCGCTTTCATTTGGGTCGAAAGTCTTCGGTCCGCTGTTTCAAATTTATCGAAAGGAAACCTCGGGAATTTTGTTACGACATAGTCTAAAGCCGGCTCGAAACACGCGTAGGTCTTTCCGGTCACCGGATTCATGATTTCATCCAGGGTTAAACCTACCGCAATTTTTGCAGCAATCTTGGCAATCGGATACCCGGTTGCTTTACTTGCCAGCGCCGATGAACGCGATACCCGGGGATTCACTTCGATGATATAATAATCAAATGAATGCGGATCCAAAGCCAACTGAACGTTACAACCGCCTTCAATTCCCAGTGCACGGATGATTTTTAAAGATGAATTTCTCAGCATCTGATATTCCCGGTCCGAAAGCGTTTGCGAAGGTGCCACCACAATGGAATCTCCTGTATGCACGCCCACCGGATCGATGTTTTCCATATTACACACCACAATGGCGTTGTCGTTTTTGTCTCGCATCACCTCGTATTCAATTTCTTTGAAGCCAGCGATGGATTTTTCAATAAGACACTGGGTTACCGGCGAATATTTCAGACCGAAACTCGCGATTTCCTTCAGTTCGTCATCGTTATGCGCGATTCCGCCGCCTGTGCCACCCATGGTAAAGGCAGGACGTACAATGACGGGATATCCGATGTTATGGGCAAATTCCAAAGCGCCCTGAACGGTGTTCACGATATCGGAATTAGGTACCGGTTCGTTGAGTTCGCGCATCAGTTCGCGGAAAAGATCGCGGTCTTCCGCTTGGTTGATGGCTGAAAGTTTAGTTCCCAGAACTTCCACTTTGCATTCTTCAAGAATTCCTGATTTCTCAAGTTCTACCGCCATGTTGAGTCCGGTTTGTCCGCCTAAAGTAGGCAAAAGCGCGTCGGGACGTTCTTTCCGGATGATATGACTCACAAACTGCAGCGAGATGGGTTCAATATAAACCTTGTCGGCAATTTCTACGTCGGTCATAATGGTGGCAGGATTTGAATTGATCAAAATCACTTTGTAACCTTCTTCTCTCAGCGCCAGGCAAGCCTGGGTTCCGGCGTAATCGAATTCCGCAGCTTGCCCGATGATAATTGGTCCGGAACCGATTACTAAAATTGTTTTTATGTCGTTTCTTTTCATTTTTATTAGATATTAGAGTCGAGAATCAAGAATCGAGACTTCAGATTCGAGAGTCTGAACTCTTTTAAAGTTTATTTTTAAATGCGTAAATCATTTTTTGAATTTCTACTAAATCAGACAAAAATTCATTGCATAATCCAGGTTCTAAGAGTTGAAGTTCTTTAGTCAAAATTAATTGCGTCTGTACTCAAAGGCAGAACCCAAGGCAACAGCTAGAAAATGGTTAAATTCTTTATTGGAATTTCTGCCTGATCCTTCTACAATATTTGAAGGAATGGAAACTGCTGATCTTTTCATTTGAGAAATTAATCCAAATTTTTCGTCACTGGAAATGTTTTGACAACAGAAATAAATCTGCTTTGCCAGTTCAATTGATTTCTGCCAAAAAATTAACTTCTCGAAGTTATTCATTGTCTTGTTTCTCGATTCTCGGCTCTCGGTTCTTAAAACTTTCCATCAACTCAATAAACTCATCAAAAAGATAATTGGCGTCTTCAGGCCCAGGACTTGCTTCAGGGTGATATTGTACGCTGAAACATGGATGGATTTTATGCCGTAGCCCTTCGTTGGTACGATCGTTCAAAGCAATATGTGTTTCTTCCAAATCGGTATTTTTCAAACTTTCTTGATCTACTGCATACCCGTGATTCTGAGCGGTAATGGCAACTTTATTTTTCTTAAGATCGAGTACCGGATGATTTCCGCCGCGGTGACCGAATTTTAGTTTGAAGGTTTTTGCGCCACAAGCCAATGCAATCAGTTGATGTCCCAAACAGATCCCGAAAATAGGCACTTTCCCAAGCAATCCATTGATTAGTTCGGAAGCTCCTTTCACATCTTCCGGATCTCCTGGACCGTTGGAAAGCATGATTCCATCAGGATTCATCAGCAATATTTCTTCGGCAGTTACGTTCTGGGAAACTACCTTTACATCGCAGTCGCGTTGGGTAAGTTCGCGCAGAATACCGAGTTTGGACCCGAAATCAACCAAAACAACATTCAATCCTCTGCCGGGGTTGGCATACGCGGTTTTTGTGGATACCATTTCTACCTGATTGGTCGGGAAATCGGTAGTTCTTAAGGTTTCAATCACCGCATTTTCATCAGCATTCTCGTCTACAATTTTGCCTTTTACCACTCCTTTGCTCCGCAGCACTCTTGTAAGTTTTCGGGTATCAACTCCTGATATTCCGGATAATTTCTTTTTCTGAAAAAACTCATTCAGGGTGAGCTGGTTCCGGAAATTGGACGGGAAGTCGCACAATTCTTTTACAATCAAACCCTTAATGGCGGGTTCGATACTTTCATAATCATCACGGTTGATGCCGTAATTTCCGATGAGCGGATAGGTCATGCAGACAATCTGTCCGCAGTAGGACGGATCAGAAATAAGTTCCTGATAGCCGGTCATTCCGGTATTGAAAACCACTTCCCCGTCGGTATCCAGGTTGGCTCCGAAACCTTCTCCGTGAAAAACTTCACCGGATTCTAATATTAATTTCTTTTTCATTCTTTTTTACTAGATCTAAGATTTAAGACTGTGGATTCGAGACAAATCATGTATTTGTAAGTGAATAATCTGATGTCTACTCTCCTGAACTCTATTTCATTTTATTTAAATTTAAATCCTTTAGATTCCAGCGCATCTTTCAGAATTGCCATTCTGGCAAACACTCCGTTTTTCATCTGCTGGAAGATTCGGGAGCGCTCGCATTCTACCAGTTCACCGGCGATTTCCACACCTCGGTTGATGGGTGCGGGATGCATAATGATGGCTCCTTTTTTCATCATTTTCTCACGCTCTTTGGTAAGCCCGAATTTTCTGTGATAGCTTTCGAGTGAAATTTTCATTTTCTCGCCGTGTCTTTCGTGCTGTATACGGAGCAGCATCACTACATCCACTTCGGTCACCAAATCATCGATCGACAGATAAGTTCCGTTGATGATTGTGCCTTCATCAAACCATTTTTCGGGACCTGAGAAATAGACTTTAGCTCCGAGTTTACGCAGCGCTTCGGCGTTTGAGTTGGCTACCCTACTGTGTTTCACGTCGCCTACAATTCCTATTTTAAGTCCTTTAAACTTGCCGAATTCCTGTTGAATGGTCATTAAATCCAAAAGCGTCTGTGACGGGTGGTTTCCGCTTCCGTCGCCGCCATTGATCACCGGAATACTGATATTTTTAAGCTCTTCATAATATTTATCCTGCTTATGACGGATGACGGTGAGATTTACTCCCAAACTTTCAAAAGTTTTTACCGTATCATATAAAGATTCGCCCTTGTTTACAGAGCTTGCCGTAACATCAAAAGGAACCACATGAAGTCCCAGTTTGCGCTGTGCAAGATCGAAACTGGTTTTTGTACGGGTACTGTCCTCAAAAAACAGGTTGGAAACATAAATTTCATCCACCGCTTTCACGGTTTTTCCTTCTGCGAATTCCTGAGCACTTTTCAGTAAAGCATTAATCTTTTCTACAGTTAAATCTTTGGTTGTAAGCATAGTTCTTTAGTTTAAAATCAAAAAAAAACGAAGCCAAAATGACTTCGTTAAATAAAATAAATATTGTTGTTCCCGGCATCGCTGCCAATATATACATGGTCTAATGGAAATGTTCTTTTCATTAGCTGCAAAGATATAAATTTAATCTGAAAACCAAAAACGTGATTTACCAAAAACCCATTAAATGATAGTCCCCGTATATTTAAATTTTGTATTAATGCTAATTTAATATACATTTGCTAAAAAAGTATAGTTATGCCAGATACCTGTCCCAAATGCCAGCAGCACAACGTAGTAAAAAGCGGAATTGTAAAGGAAAGACAACGGTTCCGGTGCCGCGACTGTAATTATTATTTCACCGTGAAAAAACTGGGAAAACAGATTGACGACTACTATGTTACAAAAGCCCTGCAGCTGTATTTGGAAGGACTTTCGTTCCGGGAGATCGAAAGAATTCTCGGCATCTCCCATGTAACGGTAAGTTCCTGGATAAAAAAATACAACATCAGCAGACCCCCACATTCGGAGTTTCATACCACATATAAGGTTTTTAAGCAGAATGAACTTTTGGAATTCATGCAGAAAGAAGAAAATATAAAAGGCTCCGGCCTTATCATTACTGAATTTGGCGATAAGTACATGATGATCAGATGGGAACGTTTCAGGAAATAAATCAGTCCAAAAGAACAGCCATCGTCCTTTAAACATTTTTTAAAATACAACTATACCATTAGCATACATATATATTAAATTTCTTCAAACAAATTTTTAGTTTCACTTTAGTTATGTCAAAGAAAAGAACTAAAAATTAACATCCTATGAAGAAATCATCTATTTTGTTAGGAATACTTCCAACAATACTCTTCGCGCAGCAGCTACACGCTCAGGATACAGTATCCACCGCCGATCTTTTAAAAAGAATCGAAGCCCTGGAAGCCGAAGCCAAAAAACCCAAAGAATGGGACGCATCCATTTACGGCTGGGTAAGAATCGAATACAGTTTCGACAGCCGCCAGTCGGCCTACTCC
Source organism: Kaistella yananensis (assembly GCF_026107505.2). NCBI lineage: Bacteria > Pseudomonadati > Bacteroidota > Flavobacteriia > Flavobacteriales > Weeksellaceae > Kaistella > Kaistella yananensis. The sequence goes on from NZ_JAPCHZ010000005.1 coordinate 156,952, forward strand.
AGAGAATACCAACTCAACCTTTATCCTTTAGATGAAAAACTGGACGCGAAAGGCAACGACATCAATGATACCGGCGCGAGTAATTTTCTGGCCATAACTTCAAGGGTTGGAATTAAATTCCGCGGACCCGACGTTTGGGGAGCTAAAGCCACAGGAAACATCGAAGCTGATTTCTTCGGCAATACTGAACTCAACAAAAGCGCGGCTGGTACAGGAAGCACAGGCCTGCTCCGTTTAAGACACGCAACTGCGACGCTTACCTGGCCCAAAACTGCAGTAACTTTTGGCCAGACCTGGTATCCCACTTTTGTTCCTGACGTCTTTCCAGGCGTTGTGAATTTCAATACCGGCATCCTGTTCAACCCTTTCGGCTGGGCTGGTCAGGTAAAAGTGACCCAGAAATTAACTCCGGAACTTTCTTTCAGCGTGATTGCTTATAAAGACCGCGAATTTCAGACGGCAAACGCTGCTGGAGCTTCCGCCAATTCCGCGACCTTCAATTCTTCAATGCCCACTGTTCACGGGCAGCTTCAATACAAATCAAAAAGTATCACCGCAGGTGCCGGTGCCGAATACCAGTCGCTGCAGCCGGTGATTGAATCCGGAGGCCTTGCTTCTGATGAGAAAGTAAATTCTGAAATGTTTTTCGGTTACTTCAAATACGCCAACGAAAAAATCATTGCAAAACTTTACGGGATTAGCGGCGGAAACCTTCACCACCTTGTGATGATCGGAGGTTTTGCAGGCTACGAAAACACCAACGGTATTGAATCATATAAACCCACCAAAACTTCAGCTTTCTGGGTGGACCTTGCGAGCGCCCATCCGAAAATTGCTCCGGGACTTTTCTTTGGTTACACAAAAAATTCAGGCACCGATGCCGGCTTTAAAAATCTTTATATGCGGGGCATTTCCGGGAACCGGATTCTTGATGAGGTTTGGCGGGCTTCTGCACGCATAGATTTCAAGCAGAATAAATTCAGTGTGTCCCCGGAAGTGGAATACACCGCGGCAAAATGGGGCGACCTGAATCCTGAAGCGCTTGCTAAAAACAACCTGAAGAACGTTGGAAATTTAAGAGGAACCGTAAGGGTCATGTATTCATTTTAAACTTGATATAAAAAAATTAAATGATTAAATATTAAATGATTATAAAATCTATATAAATAGTACTTAAACCAAAAACCAAATATAATTATGAGCAAGAAATTTAAAACCCAACATGAGCATGACGCGTATGTTGCGGAGAAAAAAAAGAATAAAACAATCTGGGGCGTAATCATGGCGTCGTCTTTGGGGACGCTCATCGAATGGTACGATTTCTACATTTTCGGGAGTTTGGCGGTAGTTCTCGCCACCAAATTTTTTCCGGCAGATAATCCAACCGCAGCATTTCTTTCTACCCTAGCCACCTTCGCGGCAGGATTTGTGGTAAGACCTTTTGGCGCGCTGTTTTTTGGCAGGCTCGGTGATATCATCGGCAGAAAATACACTTTCCTAGTGACGCTTTTAATCATGGGATTCTCCACCTTTCTTATCGGATGTGTACCGAGTTTCGAAACCATTGGTTATGCCGCGCCTGTTTTGGTGTTAATTCTGAGACTTTTACAGGGACTTGCTCTTGGTGGAGAATACGGTGGCGCCGCAACCTACGTCGCTGAATATTCGCAGCCTCATCGCCGCGGGTACTGGACTTCCTGGATCCAGACCACCGCAACGGCAGGTCTGTTTATTTCACTTATCGTTATTTTGGTCACCAAAACTTCGCTTACACCTGAAGAATTCGACAGTTGGGGCTGGAGAATACCGTTCTGGATTTCAATTCTTATGGTCGGGGTTTCTTACGTCATCCGAAGAAATATGAAGGAATCACCTTTGTTTGCGCAGGCAAAAAAAGAAGGAAAAACCTCAACCAATCCTCTGAAAGAAAGCTTCGGTAATAAGCTGAATTTCAAGTTCGTGCTTCTTGCTCTTTTCGGAGCGGTAATGGGACAGGGTGTCATTTGGTACACCGGGCAGTTTTACGCCATGAGTTTCATGCAAAAAGTGATGAATATAGATTCTGCACAGGTGGATTCCATGATGGCTCTGGCGCTGTTCCTGGGAACTCCTCTATTTATTCTGTTCGGTTGGCTCTCCGACAAAGTCGGCAGAAAACCCATCATGATGATTGGGATGTTGATCGCCATTATTGCTTACAGACCCATTTACAAAACCATGTACACCGCTGTAAATATTGAAGACAAAGTACTGGCAGAAAAAGGTCTTGTGGAAAAAAGAACCGCCAAAGCCCATGAAAAAATTGCAGGAGACAGCCTTATCAGTTTCCACACAGAAAAAACATTTACAGACGGAACTTTGCTGAAACGTGACAGTATTGTGCACTGGGCTGCAGCAGGACCGGTGATGACCAACGGAAAAGCTGAAGCACCACTGATTAAAGAAAGCATTACGGTAAATCCGGATACGCGGTGGCTCCTGATATTTCTGGTATTTGTGCAGGTGGTTTTCGTAACGATGGTTTACGGCCCAATCGCCGCTTTTCTGGTAGAAATGTTCCCAATCCGCATTCGCTACACCTCCATGTCACTGCCCTATCACATCGGTAACGGAATATTTGGCGGTCTGCTGCCGGCAGTAGCTACTTATCTGGTGACTTCGGGCAAAGATGCAGGGCACGCCGAATGGTATCTTGAGGGACTTTGGTACCCGATCATTGTAGCGGCAGTATGTCTGGTAATTGGTACGCTTTACCTTAAAACCAAAAATAAAAGTCTTGAAGAAGACCACCAGTAAACCAACAAAAACAAATCCCGGAAACCTGAAAATTACCACACCGTTGTCCCCGGTTTCCGGATTTTTCTCTAACTTTAAAAAACAAAAAAAATGGATTCAGTAAAAAAAATATTAGGAATTGTATGGCTTATTTTGGCTGCGGTAGTAGCGTACTATGGCTTAAGCGTGTTCGGAATCCCGAAAATCATGTCGGATAAGCAAGAAGATAATGTATTCGGATGGATTATCCTGGTGATTCTTGTCCCCATCATCGTTGGCGGATTGGCAGTGTTCGGGTGGTACTCCTTCAAAGGCGAATATTCGGACGACAAAATTTAAAGTTCTGGTTTAAAAAACCTTTCTTAAAGTTTTAAAAGAAACTTGTAAATGAAAAAAAGACACAAGCAGAAACTGGTTATTTTGAGCATCACCATATTTGTGATGCTCAATGCGCCGGTTTTACTTCTGTTTAATCACACACAGGAAATCTTGGGGCTGCCGATGATTTATCTGTACCTGTTTATGATTTGGCTGGCATCCAGTATCGCGTCATTTTTAATATTCTGGAAATTCGATGAGTAGTCCGCTGCTGTTTTTACTGGTGATCCTGTATCTGGGGCTGCTGTTCTTCATCGCCTTCTGGGCAGAAAAAAAGAAGAGCAACTTCTGGATCAATAATCCCTACATTTATTCCCTGTCGCTGGCAGTGTACTGTTCAGCGTGGACGTATTACGGAAGCATCGGCGTGGCCTCCAACCAGGGTCTGGAATACCTGGCGATCTACATCGGTCCGGTAATCATTATTCCAGCGTGGATTTATATCAATTCGAAAATCATCAGAATCTCCCGCGTTCATAAAATAAGCAGCATTGCCGATTTCATCTCTTTACGGTACGGAAACAGCAGGTCTCTGGGCGCAATCGTTGCCATTGTGTGTATGCTGGCGGTGATTCCGTACATTGGTTTACAGATCAAAGCGATCTCCGATACCTTTCACCTGATGACCCACACGGCCAATTCAGACAATATTTTTCTGGATACTGCCACATATGTCGTGCTGATCATTGCGGTGTTTTCTGCCTATTACGGCACCAAATATGTCGATGCTTCGGAGAAAAGACTCGGTATTACTTCAGCTGTTGCCGTGGAGAGTTTCCTGAAACTGATTTTCTTTATCATTCTCGGAGTTTTTGTTGTTTTCGGCGTATTCAACGGTTTTGATGACATTTATGAAAAAGCTTCAAAATTACCCGATTTTACACAGAAAAATAAGTTCAACGGACTGGAGGGCGCCTTCAACTGGTTTCTGATGTGCATGCTTTCGATGACGGCGATTTTTCTTCTTCCAAGGCAGTTTCACACCACAATTATAGAAAACAGAACCGAAAAACACCTGAAAACTGCCATCTGGCTTTTTCCGCTTTATCTTCTGCTGATGAATTTCTTTGTCTTCCCTATTGCCTGGGGCGGCAAAATCCTGTTCTTCGGAGAAAATGTAAATCCCGAATTCTATTCAATCCTCATTCCGCAGAAATTCGGGAACATGATGATTGCAGGAATGGTTTTTCTGGGCGGTCTCAGCGCCTGTATCTCGATGATCATTATTTCGAGTATTTCCCTATCGGTTATGCTTTCAAACAACATTATTATCCCTTACGGCTGGCTCAACAGTCTGAAAACCGAAACCGAATATGCCAACAACCGAACCATTGTAAACATCAGGAAATTCAGTATTTTCTCACTCATCATCCTGGGTTTTGTCTTTTACAAATACCTCATCAGCAGTGCCACCTTATTTTCGGTGGGACTTACCGCTTTTGTTCTTATTGCTCAGCTGGCGCCGGCTTTTTTCGGTGCCATATTCTGGCGCAGAGGCAGTTATGCCGGCGCAGTAACCGGAATAATTGCAGGCGTACTTATCTGTTATTTCAATCTTATCCTGCCGAATTATTTTGAAACAACCTATCAGAATTCAGCGGTATTTAACTTTTTTAAATTAGCGTACCTCTCGCCTGTGGCCAGTGCGTTTTTCTGGAGTCTGCTCGTAAACGGCGGCCTATTTATGATAATATCATCTTTTGTAGCGGGGAATTACAGAGAACGGAATTTTGCCGAACTTTATGTGGACATCAACGATTATATACAGCATCACGAAAATGCCTATATTTGGAAAGGAACCGCCAATATTTCAGACATCACAAACATCCTAACGAGATTTCTAGGCGAAAAGAAAACCAGGCAGGCGCTGAAAATATTTAATCTCAAATACAATCTTTCTGATGAAAACGACAGCGCCGATTCCCGGTTCATCAAATTTTCAGAGAACCTTCTCAGTGGAAGAATCGGTACCGCATCAGCAAAGATTTTAATTGAAGGCGTTACAAAAGAAGACAAAATTACCCTGCCGGAAGTGTTGAAAATTCTGGAAGAATCGAAAGAAAACATCTCCATGAACAAGCAGCTCACCGAGCATTCGCAGCAGCTCAGAAAACTTTCGGAAGAACTGCAGAACGCGAACGAAACGCTGGTGATTAAAGACAAACAGAAAGACGATTTCCTCGATTCTGTTGCGCACGAATTACGCACGCCCATCACGGCGATCCGTGCGACGAGTGAGCTGCTTCTGGATGATGAAGAAATGCCGCCGGAAATTAAAAAAGATTTCCTGGGCAACATCATTTCTGAAAGCGACAGGCTTGCAGAAATCATCAACGACATTCTTTTTCTGGATAAACTCGAGGCCGGAACAACGCCACTGAATCTTGCAGAAAATAATATTATCGAGACATATCATAAAGCTTTGAAGCCTTTGCTGCAACTTTTTGAGCAGAAACATCTTCACCATTCGGAAGTCAATTTACTGAAGAATGAGATTTTTGAATATGATGAAATGAAAATGATTCAGGTTTTTCAGAATATCCTTGGGAACGCGCTGAAATTCGCCAACGAACAGGGAATGATTCAGACCAAATTTCAGGAAAAAAATAGCATGCTGAAAATCTCAATCTTTAATACCGGCAAAACAATTCCGACGGAAGATTTGCAGTATGTATTCGAGAAATTTTACCAGAGCAAGAACCAAAATCTGAGAAAACCTTTAGGAAGTGGACTTGGACTTGCCATATGTAAGAGAATCATCAGTGCCCATGGCGGTAACATCGAAGCCAAAAACAAAGAAATCGGTGTTAAGTTTGAGATTTTTTTGCCCACTAAAAATGAAACCACATGAAAAAGATATTAATTGCAGACGACGAACATAAAATCATCATGACCCTGGAATATGCCTTCCGGAAAGCCGGCTACGAAGTCTTCATCGCCAGAGACGGTTCTGAAGTCCTGGAAATCCTAAAAACCCAGATTCCCGATATTATTCTGCTTGATATTATGATGCCGAATGTCGACGGATACAGCACGCTGGCAGAAATCCGTAAAAATGAGGCGTACCGCAGTATCAAAGTGATTTTTCTTTCCGCCAAAACCGGAGATGCTGATATTTCCAAAGGTTTGGAAATGGGCGCTGATGCCTATGTAACAAAACCCTACTCTATTAAAAAACTAACCGAACAGGTAGAAAATTTAATCAAATAAAACTTAAGATATGAAAGCGCACAAAATGTTCCGCGAAAGCGTGGAAAATAAAGAGAAATTTTGGGCAGAACAGGCAGAAAATATTGAATGGTTTAAAAAACCAACCCAAATCCTCACCGACGATGGCCAAAGTTACCCAACCTGGTTTACAGATGGTGAACTCAACACCTGTTATCTTGCTTTAGATAAACATATTAACGACGGTTTCGGTGATCAGGTGGCCCTTATTTATGATTCTCCGGTAACTTCCCGAATCATAAAATACACCTACAGCGAAGTACGCGACCAGGTGGCAAAATTTGCGGGAGGACTGCAGAATTTAGGCTTACAGAAAGGCGACACCGCGATTATTTACATGCCCATGATTCCACAGTCGGTTTTCGCTATGCTGGCCTGCGCAAGACTGGGCGTTACGCATTCCGTGGTTTTTGGCGGCTTTGCCCCTACCGAACTGGCGATCAGAATCGACGACTGCAATCCTAAAGCCATTATTACCGCAAGTTCGGGGATGGAAGTTTCGCGCCGGATTCCTTATCTGCCTTTTGTGCGCGAAGCTGTTTCAATTTCAGAATACAAACCGGAACACATCGTGGTGTACGACCGCAAACTTCTGGGCAACAGAATCCATTTTGGAACCGAGAATAATTTAATTGATTTCGAAGAACTTATCGCCACGTCCGAACCTGTAGACTGTGTTCCAGTAGAATCCACCCATCCCCTTTACATCCTTTACACCTCCGGAACTACCGGAAAGCCCAAAGGTGTGGTTCGCGATAACGGCGGACATGCCGTAGCTATGAAATTTGCGATTAAAAATATATACGGCGCCAACGAAGGCAAAACTTTTTGGGCAGCTTCCGATATCGGTTGGGCGGTTGGTCACAGTTTCTCGGTTTATGCCCCACTGATTAACAGAAACACCACTGTTATTTTTGAAGGAAAACCCATTGGAACGCCGGATGCAGGAACCTTCTGGCGTGTAATCGAGGAGCATAAAGTTTCGGTGATGTTTACAGCGCCTACGGCCATCAGAGCCATTAAAAAAGAAGATCCTGAAGGCGAATTTATAAAGAAATATGATTTATCGTCGCTGAGAACCCAGTTTCTGGCAGGCGAACGATGCGATGTTGCCACCCTCGACTGGTATGAAGAATTCGTCGGTGTACCGGCTATTGACCATTGGTGGCAAACCGAATCCGGATGGCCGATGCTGGGGCTGATGACGGGTGTTGAAGACGTAAAAATCAAGAGAGCTTCTGCCGGAAAGCCGATTCCCGGCTATGATATTAAAATCTTCAGTGAAGAAGGTTATGAACTTGAAGCACATCACGAAGGATACTTGGTCATTAAACTTCCGCTGGCGCCTGGCGCGTTAACGGGAATCTGGGGCGATCCGGAACGGTTTAAATTTGGATATCTGTCGAAATTTCCGGGCTATTATTTCTCGGGCGACGGTGCAATTATGGATGAAGACGGCTACGTTTTCGTTACCGGAAGGGTTGATGATGTGATTAATGTTGCCGGACACCGCCTTTCTACCGCTGAAATGGAAGAAGTGGTCGCCGCACATAAAGATGTCGCCGAATGCTGCGTGGTTGGAATTGATGATGATTTGAAAGGTCAGGTTCCGTTTGCCATCGCGGTTTTAAAATCTGGTTCAAAGGCAGATCAGGACCAACTAGAAAAAGATATTGTTGCCCTCGTGCGTGAAAAAATTGGTGCAGTTGCCTGTCTGAAAAATGCAATGGTAGTCAACCGGCTTCCGAAAACCCGCTCCGGTAAAATTTTAAGGAAACTCATCCGCACAATGCTGGACGGGAAAGAATACCAAATGCCTTCGACAATTGATGATGAAAGCATTGTAGAGGAATTACAGGAAATGATGAATGTGTATAAAAGAGATAAAATTTAAATCAAAAACCGAAACCTGGGAAAAATAACAGCGCCCTAGCCCTGATGGAAGCGGTTACCCCGCAGCATGCAATGGTCAAACCCGGCCGCGAGGAGTATGAGCGGACAGCAGGTTCCCGGCTTCAAAAAAAACAGTAAAACAAAAAAAATTAAGAATATTATGAAAAATTATTTCATTGATGATCTTCCCGATTATTTCAAGCAGTATAAGAAATCGATAAAAAACCCGAAGAAATTCTGGGATAAAATTGCCGATGAAAACTTTGTATGGTACCAGCGTTGGAGCAAAGTGGTGGAATATGACATGCAGGAAGCAAAAATCAAATGGTTTAAAAACGCCAAACTCAACATCACCAAAAATTGTATTGACCGGCATCTGAGTATCCGCGGCGAGAAAACCGCGATTATCTGGGAACCCAACGATCCGAAAGAAGAAGCCCAGCATATTTCTTATAACGAACTGCGGGACAGGGTCTGCAAAATGGCTAACGTGCTGCGTGATCTGGGAATCCAGAAAGGCGACCGCGTATGTATTTACCTTCCGATGATTCCGGAATTGGCGGTAACAATGTTGGCCTGTGCAAGACTGGGTGCGGTGCATTCCGTTATTTTTGCCGGATTTTCGGCTTCTGCGGTGAGTTCACGTGTTAACGATTGTGAAGCGAAACTTATCATCTGTTCGGATGGAAGTTACCGAGGCAATAAAGCCATCGATCTGAAAGGAATCATCGACGAAGCAGTAGAAAACTGTCCCACAGTAGAAAAAGTTTTGGTAGTAAAAAGAACCGGCGGCGAAGTGAAGATGAAGGAAGGACGCGACTTTTGGCTTGAACCGCTTTACGAAAAAGCACCGGCAGATTTTATTTCTGTTATTATGGATGCTGAAGATCCGCTGTTTATTCTTTATACTTCGGGTTCCACAGGAAAACCAAAAGGAATGCTCCACACCACTGCCGGATACATGGTTTACACGGCTTATACTTTCAAAAATGTATTCAATTACAGAGAAAATGATATTTATTGGTGTACGGCGGATATTGGCTGGATCACGGGACATTCCTACATTCTCTACGGTCCGCTGGCAAACGGCGCAACGACGGTTATTTTTGAAGGTGTTCCCACCTACCCCGAACCCGACCGTTTCTGGGAAGTTATAGATAAGCATAAAGTGACACAGTTTTACACGGCTCCTACCGCGATCCGTTCGCTTGCTAAGGAATCTTATGAATGGGTTGAAAAACATGACCTTTCGAGTTTAAGGGTTATCGGTTCCGTAGGAGAGCCGATCAATGATGAAGCTTGGCATTGGTATAACGACCATGTAGGCAAGAAAAAATGCCCGATTGTAGATACCTGGTGGCAAACAGAAACAGGTGGGATCATGATTTCGCCCATTCCTTTTGTAACCCCCACAAAACCGACCTATGCAACACTTCCGCTACCGGGAATTCAGCCTGTTCTGATGGATGACAAACGCAATGAAATCACTGGCAACCAGGTAGACGGCAATCTCTGCATCCGTTTTCCGTGGCCGGGAATTGCCAGAACGATCTGGGGCGACCACCAGCGGTATAAAGAAACCTATTTTACCGCGTTTCCGGGGAAATATTTCACCGGCGACGGTGCTTTACGTGATGAAGTAGGTTATTACAGAATAACAGGACGCGTAGATGACGTGATTATCGTTTCCGGGCATAATCTGGGAACGGCTCCAATTGAAGACAGTATTAACCAGCATCCGGCTGTTGCAGAGTCTGCGATTGTGGGTTATCCGCACGATATCAAAGGCAGCGCACTCTACGGCTATGTGATTCTGAAAGATACCGGCGAAAGCCGCGACCGGGATAATCTTCGTAAGGAAATTAACCAGGTGATCAGTGATACCATCGGGCCGATTGCGAAACTCGATAAAATTCAGTTTGTATCTGCCTTGCCTAAAACCCGTTCCGGTAAAATTATGAGAAGGATTTTAAGAAAAATTGCAGAAGGCGATTTCGCGAATTTTGGCGATACCTCTACCCTGCTGAATCCGGAAATTGTTGAGGAAATTAAAAATGAGCGAATTTAAATAAAACCGAATTCCATCGTAAAGAAAATCCCGCAGCAACGCGGGATTTTTGTTTAAAAACATAAACACATCCTAAAAACACTGATGTAAAAAAGGGTTACATCACGGTTTTTTAAAAACTATGTTACGCATATATTTGTAATGGCAAATATCAATTAACAAATACAAGTACAATGAAAACAACAGTTGTAGGACTATTTTCAAGTTGTGATGAGGCAGTAAACGCAGCAAAAATCCTCAAAAAAACAGGATTGAAAAATCTTAAACTAGCCTGCAAAGAATTGTCAGATGACAGGAAAAACCTGTTAAGCGCGTATTTAGGTTCTTTTCTCGGCATATATGCGAATACACCGGTAAAAGTGCTGAGAAAAAAATCGGAAAATTTAGTTGCCGGAATATTTTCTAAAAATGCTGAAAAGCTTGAAAAAGCAAGAACAATTTTGAAAAACGCCGGCGCCGTACATGTTTTTTCATTCGAAAACACGTCCAGAGTAGAATCAAAATCAAAAGAATTTATTATGAAAATGATTGCCCTGGCAGCAAAATCTGAAATCCGGCTGCCACTCCCATTAAAACACCATGAGTCGCACGAAGGAATTTCGATGATAACATAAAGAAATTCTTTCGGAAACTTAAAATTTAACCTGTATAAGAATAAACCTTACGCGAAACCGTAAGGTTTTTTTACGTCTGAGCCTTTGCTTGTTTAATGCTTTTATAAAACCAATTATCATTTCCATATTGCTGGTTAATATGTTATCTTTGTGAAAATTTAGAAAAGATGATGCTGAACTGTTTATTACTCCATCTTCATGACAAAATCAGCTCATAATAAAGTACCTAATAAAAATAAATACATGAAATTTTTTATCGACACTGCCAATCTTGAGCAGATTAAAGAAGCCCAGGATTTAGGAATTTTAGATGGTGTAACCACCAATCCATCGCTTATGGCAAAAGAAGGCATCAGCGGAAAAGAGGCGATTCTGAACCATTACAAAACCATTTGCGAAATTGCTGATGGAGATATTTCTGCGGAAGTTTTAAGCACAACTTACGAAGAAATGGTAAAAGAAGGTGAAGAATTGGCAGCGCTCCATCCTAATATAGTGGTGAAAATCCCAATGATTAAAGACGGCGTGAAAGCTCTTAAATATTTCTCAAACAAAGGCATTAAGACCAATTGCACCTTGATTTTCTCTGCCGGACAAGCATTGCTGGCTGCAAAAGCAGGTGCTACTTATGTTTCTCCGTTCTTGGGTAGATTAGATGATATTTCAGTTGATGGAATGAATTTAATCGAAGAAATCAGAATTATTTTTGATAATTATATGTTCGATACTGAAATTCTTGCAGCATCTATCCGTTCACCAATGCATATTATCAACTGTGCGAAAATTGGCGCAGATGTGGTGACTTCTCCCCTAGCTTCGATTTTAAATTTACTTAAACACCCATTAACCGACAGTGGTTTAGCACAATTTGTTGCTGATGCCAAGAAAATGGATTAAGAAAATAAACTATTAATAGAAACCGCCTGACTACTTAGGCGGTTTTTTTTGTCCCTGATTATTGATTCAAAATATCTATCACGTAATTAGATTGTGCGCAATATAATTGTTGACTATATTTGCAACTCGAAATAGTAAAATTTAAAAAAAATACAATGTCATTAATTGAAGATTTAAAATGGAGACACGCAGTAAAAGCGTATGATTCCACCAAAAAAGTTTCAGAAGAAGATTTGAATAAAATTCTGGAAGCAGCCAGACTTGCGCCTACCTCTTCCGGATTACAGCCTTTCCGCGTAATCGTCGTAGAAAATCAGGAACTGAAAGAGCAAATGGTAAAAGGAGCCCTGAACCCGGAGGTAATGAGAGATTGTTCCCATGTTTTGGTTTTCGCAGCCTGGGACAATTATTCGGCGGAAAAAATTGACAAAGTTTACGATTACCATACCGATGTTCGGGAATTGCCACGCGGTCGTTTCAGCAGTTATACCGATCAACTAAAAGTGATCTACGGCGCACAGACCGCAGAAGAAAATTTCGATCACACTGCAAGACAGACTTACATCGCACTAGGTTTAGCTATGGCACAGGCGGCGGAACTGAAAATTGACAGCACTCCTGCTGAAGGTTTCAGCAATGAGGTGGTCGATGAAATTTTGGGTTTAAAAGAATTGGGACTGAAAAGTGTAACTTTACTGTACTTAGGATACAGAGATTCGGAGAACGACTGGCTTTCAAAGATGAAAAAAGTTCGTATCCCAATGGATGAATTCATCATCAAAAAATAACTTAGAAAATCACTAAATCCTCCCATGGATCAGCACAAAACTCCACAAATCGGTAATCAGCTATGTTTCCCTTTGTATGTTATCGCAAAGGAAATCACAGGTCTTTACCGTCCGTTACTTGAAGAACTTGATATTACCTATCCGCAATATCTGGTAATGATGGTACTTTGGGAGCATCAGCGGCTTACGGTAAATCAGATTGGTGAAAAACTTTTTCTAGACAGCGGTACGATAACTCCAATGTTGAAAAGGCTGGAAGCAAAATCTTATATTGTACGGCAAAGAAAAATTGAGGATGAGCGGGTTGTAGAAATCTCCTTGACTGATGAAGGGGAAAGGCTTCAGGACAAAGCTTGCCTGATTCCCGAAAAAATGAATGATAGGTTGAATCTTTCGGAAACTGATGTACAGGAACTGAAACATGCGATTTCTAAAATTTTAGATAAAATAAATAAAAAATAAAAAAATCAATGAAAACATTATACACAACTAGCGTCACCGCAACAGGCGGACGCGACGGACACGTAAAAAGTGACAACGGAATTCTGGAACTCGATGTACGCACTCCCAAATCGCTTGGTGGACAAAATGATGATTATGCCAACCCCGAAATGCTTTTCGCCGCAGGATATGCGGCATGTTTCGACAGCGCCTTGAATCTGATGATTAGAAAATCCAAATCTGCGGCGGGCGAAACAAAAGTAAATGCCAAAGTTGGAATCGGACAAACCGAAAACGGTGGTTTTGGTCTGGAAGTGGAACTGGATGTGAATGTGCCCGGAGTATCACTGGAAGAAGCGCAGTCATTAGTGGAACAGGCACATCAGGTGTGTCCCTACTCTAACGCAACAAGAAATAATATTGATGTAACTCTTAAGGTTACCAATAACTAATCTTACGCTGTAAAAAGTAAAATAAAAATCGGCAGACTTCAAAGAAGTTTGCCGATTTTGTGACCCGGAAGGGACTCGAACCCCCAACCCTCAGAGCCGAAATCTGATATTCTATCCAATTGAACTACCGAGCCATTAAAAATTTTTGATGATGAATTTTAAATTAAATCCTCATTAATTTTTTAAAAAGAAATCTTCACACCTCCCAAAAACTGCGCTCCCAAAACTTTATATCCTTTGAAAGTCTGATAGTTTGTATTCAGTAAATTATTTCCGAGTGCAAAAATACTGAAATTTTTGTGAACTTTGTACTCCGCAGACAGATTTAAATCTGCAAAGCCCCCAACTTTATCATCGGTATTCTCTTCTGACACAAATAAATTAGGCGAAGTTCCTGATTCTGTGAAAGAAAAAGAATTTGTGGTCTTATCAGATCCGAAAATCGCTTTCGCGCCCAGATGAAGTTTTTTGCCTAACAAAAAGTATTTACCTCCCAAACTTGCATGTAGCAAAGGCTTATTGTAGATATGTTCGTAGTTATCAAGGTCATATTTTGCAAAATACATTTCGGCATCCAAAACAAGATTGGCCAGCGGGAAAAACTGCAGGGTTCCTTTCACCTCGCTTACCGTTCCGTTATCGTACACAGCAGAGAAGGTATTCGCAAAATCATACGGCGCACGGTCTAAGGTAAACGCATCATTGAAAAGACCATTGGCACGGAAGAACATGATGTCATTCATTTTTCCGTAACCTGCGCTCACATCATATTTAATCATCTGACTTACATCGCCGCGCAACCCGATATACCCTTTGTATTTGGTTTCTGTTGCACGAAGTTCCTGATCAGAAACGAGATACGGATTTTCTTCCAGCATATTTGCATAGGTATTCATTTTCAAACCGCCTTCTACGCCGGCATAAAATTTAAATTCGTCTGTAGCCGCAAACTGCAGTTCAGCTTTTGGGAACCAGTAGGTTTTATTGTTTTTAACTTCTTCTGCAAGAATATTATTTGAATTTTTAGCATTCAGGAAAGAGAAATCCGACCCGATCATCAGATAAGATTTTCCTTTGAAGAACGTCATTTTCGGCGATAAAGTCGCATTTAAAAAATTTGAAGAATTTTCGTTCAGAAGTGAAAATTCAGATTTCACGGTTTCGAGATTAATCCCGAGGTCTGCGTTAAACATCATATCATTTACGGGCAGCTCTACTCCATGTTTCGCAAGATTTAGCAAAATTTCTGCCTGGGTTTCCTTAGCATCGAACTGATCGCCAAGAAAAGATGATTTGATACGGATGTCGTTCAGGATTTCATTGGAATAAAAATCGTAATATCCGTTGACTTTGAAACGATTGGTTTTCTGTTTAATATCGATATCTGAAGCAGGTTTTAGGGCATAAATTCCGTAATAATTATAATCATTCAGCCCGTAATCAGCATTCACGTTGATTTTTCCTTTGTCGCCATAAGAATTTAA
This sequence comes from Kaistella yananensis, assembly GCF_026107505.2. Lineage (NCBI taxonomy): Bacteria > Pseudomonadati > Bacteroidota > Flavobacteriia > Flavobacteriales > Weeksellaceae > Kaistella > Kaistella yananensis. The sequence continues at coordinate 171,970 of NZ_JAPCHZ010000005.1, forward strand.
ATAAAGGCCAAAGTTTCCGGTGTTTTGTTTTGAAGTCCAGTCGTATTCTTTCGTAAGTCCTTTGGTTGAAAGAAAATGGAGATCAGCACCAACCTGAATATCGTTCTCAAGCGTTGTAGAAATATTACCGTCGGCCAGAATTTTCCCGAAATTCCCCATTCCGATCTGAAAATAATTGTCCTGATAACTCGCATCGAATTTCGGTGAAATATCTTCGCCCTGAATGGTTGAAGTTTTAAAATCTGAAGCAGCCGGAACGTTGGTAATATTGTATTTCAGGTTCAGCGAATCCTGGGTTTTCTTTTCTTTTGGCGGATAATTTTTCTCGGCTTCCACTGAAGTTTTTTTCTTTTCGATTTTCTTCACTTCAGGTTCGCGTTTGCGGTCCAGAATGAGTTTTTCTTCTTTAATCTGCGAAAAAACAGCGGTAGAAGAAACCAACATTCCCAATAAAAATATATTTTGAATTCTTAAATTCATATTGACTGTTTTAAAACCTTTTGAGTTTAGTATTATTTTTTAATCTGACTTTTCACTTCTTTGGCCTCGGCAACAATTTCAGGGAAATCCTGATAGTTTGCGATAATCTGATCGACCGTATAACTCGCCTGGTAATTATCTTTCAGACCGATGTAGTTTTTGGCCATCAGAACCAGCGATTTTGCACCCCAATATTCTTCGGAAGCATAGTTGTTGGCCAGTTTAAAGATGGTTTCGTTGGATGATTTAAAGGCTTTGGCTTTGTTCTGGTAAAATGCTTTTGCATACAAAGCTTCCGCGGCAACTTCGGTATTCGATGATTTTTCAAGGGCTGTGTAAGCCGACTTAGCTTCACTGTCTTTCCCTCTGTTCATCAGACTTCTTGCTTTAATCACTTTGGCTTGTTCGGTCACAGATGCTGGATTTTTGGAATTGGCAAGCACCAAATCCGCAAAAACTTCTGCTTTGGTGAAGTTTTTCTCTGCCGCAAAAATTTTCATCAGTTCCAGATTCGCGAAGTTTTTCAGATTCACGTTGGTGGAATTCGAAAGTGGCTCCAGATATTTTTTGGCTTCGTTGGTATTATTCTGTTCCAGATAAATCTGTGCAAGTCTTGTTTGCGCATCTTCCTGATAATCGTTCTGTACAGTCGCCACTTCCTGCAGCACCAAAAGTGCTTTAGCAGCGTTTGCAGTCTGGTAATAACTTTCTCCCAGCTCGTACTGTGCCTGGTAAAGGCCATCTCCCGTAGGATTCTGGGTTAAATATTTTTCGTAAAGTGGAATTGCCTTTTTGTAATCTTTGGCTGCGTAATAGTTTTTGGCACTATTCAGGTTGATTTCATCAAGTTCGGAAGCATCAATCTTCACTCCTAAACTTCGCGCAAAGTTTTCATAACCTGCAGTATCACCGTCTTTCACGTAAATTGGACGCGAAGCCTGAACAATCTTACTGGCATAAGCCGTGTTTCTGTACTGGTTTCCGAGTGATTTTAATTCAGAAAGCGCTTTGTCGTTCTGGTTGAGATCGATATAATTCTGTGCGCGGTAAATTTGTGCGTTGGCAACCAAATCTTTATCAGAACTGTTACGGATCACCTGTGAAAAATAATCGTTGGAGCTGTTGTAATCGTCGTTTGCAGCATACGCTGTAGCGATTTCGTACTGCGCGTCATCAATATATTCAGAGTTTTTATACTGCGAAATCAGCTTTTTAAGTGAAGAAATTTTCGCTTCAGTATCGCCTTTAAAACCAAGCGCCATGGCTTTTTGGAATAAGGTATAATCGTCTGCATTTTCCGCCTTGTCATAAATTGCGATTGCTTCATTCAGCTGATTGTCTGCATAATACGTATCCGCCAAACGCAATTCTGCATCATTTTTAAAATCTGATTTCGGGTTTTTCAGGTATTCTGTAAAATACTGTTTCGCTTTATCGAATTTTTTTGACTTGAAATAAGCATAACCCAAATCATAGGTCAGTTGCTGTTTTTCAGGGAAATCCTGATTCAGAAGTTTTTCGTAGCGTACAATTGCTGAAGGATAATTCCCTTTCTGGTAATACGTCTGGGCTAACCAATACGTCGCGCGGGTATTGAACTCTTTATTGATATTAAATTCCAGACTTCGCATTAAATAGTTCTCGGCCTCATCGAAATTGCCTTTGTTGAATTCTTCTGTTCCCAATAAGAATGACACTTCCTGATCAATTTTATTGAGTTCCCGGGTGGAATTCGGCATTTTATCGATGGCGCTCAAAGTTCCTCTGTAATCGCCGGAGTAAAGGTAAGATTTCACTAAAAGTGATTTCATTTCCTCGGTTTCTGAACTTCTTGGGTATTTATTGATGTAACTCTGAATCACTACGGGCGCAGATTCGAACGGATTTCCAATATCATAACTAAGTTTTGCATACTGCACATGAGCGAGCTGCTGAACTTTCGGATCGTAACTCATCTGGTACGCCGAACGGAACGCAGAAAGTGCTTCCTGCTTTTTACCGACTTCAAGGTAAGCGTTACCCAATTGATAATACGCGTTCTGAGAAGTGGCAGAATTGCTGTTGATGAGCTGGTTATAGTAAGAAACTGCTTCGTCGTATTTTTTAAGCTGCGCCGACACAAATCCCATTTCGTACAAATCGCTTTCTGAAGGGTTTGGTTTGCTTTCCAGATAATTTTTAAGATGCGGATAAGCCGATGCGTAATCGCCTTTCATGAAATAACTCTCGCCGATAATTTTGTGGACTTCGCTTTTATAATCTTCTGAAATTGGTTCTCTCAGCAGATAATTTCCCTCTTCAATAGCTTTTTCGTAATTTTTTTCGTTGAAGTACATTTGCACGTAATACGGTTTTACCAAACGTGCATATTTTTCGTGGTCTTTAATCTGATCAAAAAAAGTGAAAGCTTCATCATTCTGCCCGTCAGCATAATAAAGGTGGCCGAGCATATACGCAATATCAGATTTGTCGGTGTCTTCTGCATTTTTATAAGCTTCTTCCAGAGCTTCAATGGCACCTGCAGAATCTCCGGTCATGAATTTTGCATAACCGAGTTTCATGATATACTGCGTATTTTCGTCTTTCGAAAGCTGGTACTGGTTAACGTTATTTAATGTTTCCAGTGCTTTATCAAAATCTTTTTGCGCCAGATAATAATCTGCCAGCGGTAGGTTTGCCTGCGCAAAATAAGCGGAGTTCGGATATTCTTTAATAAAAGCTTCCAGGCCCTGTTCTGCATGATTTTTTCTTAAAATCACCCCAATCACATTGTCAAAAAACTGCGAGGCTTCTTTTCTTGATTTAGAAAGTGCGCCGTTGTAGAAATACTGGCGGGCATATTCGAACTGAGAAGCGCTGTAGATTTTGTTCTGGTAAAGATTTTCGGCGAAACTGAAACGGTAATTTTCGCGGTCGCTGAAATATTGGGATTGCTGGGCATCAGATAATCCGTAATAGAAAATGGCTGCCGCAATAATAATTTTTTTTGAATTCATTTAATCCTGGTTTTCAGAAAGGTGTTGAATTGAATCGGGAGCTTTGTTTAAAGGATAAGAGGATCCTTACCGCTTTCCACATTTAGTCAACGAAAATAAGGAAAACTTATTGCCTGCACAACATAAATTACATATTGTGGAAATGTGGATAACTATATTTTTTAACCGGAGTCTATTGAAAATGAGTTAAAAAACAATCGTCTTAATTACGGTTTTTCATCAGAATCCAGCCTTGCCGCTGTTCAGATTTTTGCGTCACCGGATCGAACCATGTCGCCGTATACCAATACGTTGAAGTTGGCAGCGAACGGCCCGAAAACTTACCATCCCACTCTACAGTTCTATTATCCGTTGATTCGAAAACTTTATTTCCGTACCGGTCTACAATGATTACGGAAACACTTTCCATTTTGTCAAGATTATCAATTTTCCAGACATCATTAATTCCATCAGCATTTGGACTGAATGCATTGTTGATTTTAATAAAATAGATGGTTTTGGGTTCTCCAAGGCAGCCGGTCGCGGATTCCACCTGTATTTCGTAAGAAGCAGCGGTTGGATTCATCAAAATATTTGAAGACTGCGCAACACCATTGAAATAATATTTATAGGGTTTCACACCGCCATTTGCGATGACTTCAATGGAACTGTTGGTTTGGTTTACCACTTCTATTTTAGGCTGATTGCTGTCGGAAGGTTTAAATGAGAATTCCGATACACAACCTAAACTATTTTCCGCTTTTAAGGTATAAGTTTCTCCAAAACGAACTTCCGAATAAGGAATTGTATGATTCGAGTTAATAGGAATTTCAGTTCCGTCAGGAGAAAGGAGTTTAACCGACGAAAAATCACTGAAATTTTCGATGGTAAAATTCAGGTCATCTCCAAAACAAAGGTCAGTATTGCCGGAAAACTGTATCGAATTTGGGGTATTTACAAAATAGGTAATCTCCGCATTTGCCGGACAATAAGTTGCGCTAGAAACCGAAACTGTAATCGTTTTGTTATTGGAAACCGAATAATTGAAAGTATCTCCGGTGTTAGTACTGCTGTAAATTAGCGTTGCACCATCATAAAATTTGAAAGTAGCATTGCTAATATTAGAAGTAAATTTTTGCTTAAAATTATCCGCCGCAATATTGATAGAAACTTTTCCATCCGCATTTCCGTCGTTATCATCACAAATGGTTTCATTAGCGGGATTCATTAATGGAAATGGCTGACTTACGATGTTATAATTTAATTTTAATGGTGGCAAACAAACACCATTTTGGATTTCAAGATAAGGGATTCCTCTGCTGATTGGGTAACTGGTGATCTCAGTACCTGCAAGTTCTACTCCACTTGCATCGAAATATTTCATGGATGGAATCTGACCAACAGTATTCGAATTAATTACATCAAAAACATTATTTATGGTAAGGTCTATCGAACTAATTCCACATGCTATTTTATTTAAAAATGAATCAGCAGAATTGCTTTTGGCGGGTTTTAAATAAACTCTTAAAACAATATCATCGGATACGGCAAAGCAGCTAGGATCAACTTTGTTAAATGCTTTTGCGTAAACGAAATAATCACCTGTCGTTCCTGTCCAAAAGTAGCCATATGTGTTCAGATTTGCGCCTCCTGATGCTCCTGGAATAATTTCAGTATTGTCCGACTTTTTATAAAATTTAATATCAAATTGGTCGGTTGGATCTAAAATAGATTTGATGGCATTAAAATCAAAACGGTTCGTATTATTATCGGCACCTGCGCAACGCTCTTGCATTGGTACAGTTGGCAAAACAGTGGCTGCTCCTCGGGTGAAACTCACGGTAGTATTTACCGAACATCCACCGGGAATTGTAGTTTTTACTACAACTTGTTTGTTTACATCTACCGCACTCGGATCGCTTACAGTGCTTCCGGCCGCATAATTGTATTGATAAGAGTAAAACGGATACGAAGGTTTTTGGAAATACGCTTTCAAATCGAAGGTCGTCGCTGATGCACAGAGTGAAATATTTTCAGTAGCAGGCATGCTCAGAAAACCAATGGTCAAAGGCCCGGAATGGCAACTATTGATACCGGAACCTTCGAAAACCGAAAATCCCAAATACATATTGCTATTGGCTGGAAGTACAAAATTCTCTGGATCAGCAACTTCTACTCCTGTACCGCCACCTATGCTCGTATAGAATTTAATGATATAAGGTTCTCTACCCGTAGCCGGTTTATATTTCGGGTAATAAATATCATATAAATTAATGGTTTTCGAAGTTAATCCTGTATTATCACATAAAATATAGCTAGTGTTTATAAATTCAGGGAAACGTTGTTTGTCATAGGTCAATCGGTTACTTTCATCACCGGAAGAACAAATTGGTGAACCATCCGTCTTAGCGACTTTCACATAATAATCTCCAGTTGTTTGTGTAGTACGATGAATTGGAAGAACCCGATCAGTCCTTATAGGCGTTGGATCTCCTACTTTGTACCAAGTATATTTTAAAGCAGGGTCAAAAGTAGCAGCAGAAACTTTCATTTCATAAGAACAATCCAAAGTAGCTTCAATTACCGGTGTATTCACCTTTTTAAAAGTTACCTGATCCGTAACCGCTGCACCAACCTGAGCTCCTGACGGATCATAAAAAGTGACTTCCACTTTCAGAATTTCACCGTCATTCGGAGAAAAATTGTTTAAGGTATTGCTAGTTTCACTCAATAAAGTTGAATTTTGATACCATTTGAATTTTGGAGTGAGATTTTGGCTGGGCGTGAAGAGCCAAGTTTGATTTCCGGTGTTGCTCCATTGGCCATTGTTATAGATTGAAGTTGTTTCTGAATTGACTGGCCATTTTGCTTGATCTCCGGTTTCGTTTTGTAAACCAATGATTGCCTTTCCTGTGTTATTGGTTTTTGTAACTTTAATGTAGATTTTATGATCTTCTAAAATAAGCACCTGACTGGTAATGGCAGAACTATAACCGTCGGAAACGGTTCTTTCTGAAACTTGATTAAAATTAATAAGTAAGCCTTGCTTTCCTAAGTAGGTTATAAGTCCGTAAGTTAATTTGTTATAATAATTAGTGTTATAATAACCAATATCCGTATAACCAAAGAAAATCTGAGCAAAGTTCAATATTCTTGAAGGATCGGCAGAATCAATCTGGTTATAAGCGGTATTGGGAAGTTTAATATTGGTAGAACTACTATCATTTCCACTATGTATTTTATCTACATATTGAGAGGTATGCAAATTATCAAAATCGGTTCCAGATCCAAAAAGCAGTCTTCCATTTGAGCCAACTACCAATTTAGAATATTGCTTACCATAGAAATCGAATGTAAAAGGAATGGTAATCGGTTCACTAAAATGATCATTCCCTACTTTATTTGAAAAAGGAACATTAATGCTTGCCGCAGGTACATTAAAACCTGTAACTGGTGAAATGCTATAATCCCCCGTAGAAGTAGCTATTGCATCAACCTTCAGATCAAAACTTTCCCCGGTACAGAAATACTGCTGCGCAGGATATGCTGCATTATCCGCAAGATTAATAAGATTTACAGATTGGGTAAAGCCTGAGACAAATGATAAAATAAAGAGTAAAAAATAAATCTTCCGCATCAAAAAAATGTTTGGTCAAAATTACGACATTATTAAGAACCAAAAATTTACCATTTTTATTATCCTGAAACAAAAAAAATATGATTTTTAGAATTTTCTTTTACATTTGTGTAAATTATCTTTTTTATGAATCAGCTTTTCAGAAGAAAACAGTACAGTGAAAGCGAGCACTCATCGGGGTTGCTGCGTGTTTTGGGAGTTTGGGATATTGTATTCTTCGGAATTGCGGCCATCATTGGTGCAGGAAGTTTCAGCAGTTTGGGCGAAGCGGTTTTCCGTGGCGGGCCCGGCGTGATTATCCTTTATGTCATCTGCGGTTTTGCCTGCGGTTTTACAGCACTCTGCTATGCCGAATTTGCCAGCCGGATTCCCCAGGCCGGCTCTGCGTACACGTATGCCTACGCGAGTTTCGGTGAATTGATTGCCTGGATTATCGGATGGGCTTTAATTATGGAATATTCTTTCGGAAACATTTATGTTGCCTTTTCCTGGAGCGATTATTTCACGAGCTTTATGGAAAGAATCGGGATTCACATTCCTGATTATTTAACCTGCTCCTATACCGAAGCCAAAAAAGCCTTTTTCGGTGGTTCTGAAAATCAGGAACTTCTGAATGCCTGGAAAAGTGCGCCACTCATAGGTAACCTGAAATTTATTGTGGATGTTCCAGCATTGGTCATCAATGGTTTGATTACATGGCTGTGTTATGTCGGCGTGAAGGAATCTAAAAATTTTAATAATATTTTTGTTCTTCTCAAGCTTTTTATCATCCTGCTCGTGATTGCGGTGGGCGTCGCTTATCTTAACACCGATAACTGGTTTCCGGCAAGTGCTGACACTGGAGTTCCTTCATTTATGCCTAATGGTTTTACCGGAGTTATGAGCGCCGTTTCGGGAGTCTTCTTTGCTTATATCGGTTTTGATGCTTTAAGTGTTTTATCTGAAGAAACTAAAAATCCTCAGAAAAATCTGCCCCGCGGAATGATTATCTCGCTGGTATTGTGCACGGTAATTTATATTCTTCTGACTTTGGTACTCACCGGAATGGTAGATTACCGCAAATTTGACGGTATCGGCGATCCGCTGGCTTTTATTTTCGCTGGTTCAAATGCTAATGTTCCATGGATGGAGTTTGTAGTGTCTCTGGGAGCCATTATTGCGATTACCACTGTTTTACTCGTATTCCAGATGGGGCAGCCGCGAATCTGGTACGCCATGAGCCGCGACGGACTGATGCCAAAGAAATTCATGACTATTCACCCGAAACATAAAACACCGTCTTACGCTACCATCGTTACAGGGCTCGTGGTTGGAGTTCCGATTCTTTTTACCGATAAATCGTTTATCCTGGATTTCACGAGTATCGGGACAATTTTCGCTTTCGTTCTGGTCTGCGGCGGCGTATTGCTACTTCCGGCGAAAGAAAAACTGAAAGGAAGATTCCATATGCCTTATATTAATGCGCGATTCATATTTCCGGTAACCTTCCTTGGAGGCCTGTTTTTCTTCTACTGGTGGCAGCCGGAATTCTTCCATAACCTAACCGATTGGCATGATCCAGCAGAAGGTGAATTCCGTATTTCGATTATTGTTTATATTCTGATTAACCTGGTTTTATGCGTTCTGGCGTTTGTAAGGAATTTATCGCTTATTCCGCTTATCGGTCTCAGTTCATGCCTTTATCTGCTTACGGGAATGACGCATAACAACTGGTTTTGGTTTCTGCTGTGGTTTGCCATTGGCATGATTATTTATTTCTCTTACGGGTTCAAAAACAGTAAACTGAATAACGACCTGAACGGAGATTTAAATTAAAAAAAATGCGCGAGCGAATAAAAACCTTCAAAGAATTTTATCCTTATTATCTAAGTCAACACAATAAAAAAGTAACCCGCATATTTCATTTTGCGGCTACGTTCTTGGTTTTTGCTGTAATTATTTATGTACTGCAATCGGGAAAGGAACGGTTTCTTTGGTATATCCCGATTTTCGGGTGGGGTATTTCAGCCTTCAGTCATTACGTTTTTGAAAAGAATAAACCTACCAGTTTTACTAATCCTTTGTTTACATTGATTGCCGACTTTAAGATGTTCTTTGAACTGCTTACCGGAAAGTTGAAATTTTACGAATAAAAAAACTCCCGATCGGGAGTTTAATGTGGTTTTAAGCGCTTTTAATAAGTTCAAGGTTTTTAGCTTCAATTTCACCTTCATCAAGTTTAGCATCTCCTTTTCCTTTTTCAAGATCGAGGACTATGTTAGGGTGATTAACTTGCATAAAAGTCTTAAACTCCTCAATATTTTTGAATAGATTGAAGGATTCTTTCTCTTCGTCATAAATTACGCCTTTGGTTCTTCTTGCCGCGGCAGCAGCAATTATTCCACCCCACATGGCTGCGCTGTTACTTGTAAAATAATCTCTTACAAATAAATAACCGCCTTTGTTTTCAGCTTTGAGGTAGTAAATCCCACCATCGTAACCCTGTCCTTTATCTTCAGAATTAAACTTTTTAATAAGGTTTACTACGTGGATATAAACATTCTGCCCATCGGATACTGCAAAAGCTTTTTTCAGTTTCTTTCCTTTATCATCTAAATTATTGAAGCGGAACGCAATCTGATCATCAGTAATTGCTGAAGAAAGATTTGGGCTGGCACTTGGTGTTTTGGTTCTGAAATCTTCATAGGTCTCGTAAACTCCTTTCGGATATTGTGCTGGATTAAAATTTTGGGAAAATCCTAAAGCAAAAGCCGTGAGGGATAAGAAAGTAAGCAGTTTTGTCATATAATTATTTTTGCTAAATATATAAATTTCTGAGAAATTAAATTACTTTTGATAAAAATAATTAATGAAGAAAATATTACCTTTTTTACTTGTAGGCATCCTTGCCCTAACAAGCTGTGAACCTGTGTATAAGGCTACAAACTTTCAACAGACCGCCAACACACACCGCCTTATTGCAGTGCTTCCGCCGAAGGTAATTATTGAGATTAAATCAGCAAAAGAAGCGGCCGCTATTAAAAAACAGGAGGTAATTGAAAGCGAGAGGTTTCAGAGTGCATTGGTAAACTATCTTAATGCTAACCAAATTAACAATAAAATCTTCATTAAGACACAGAATCCCGAGGAAACCAATAAGATTCTCACAGATAATAATGTCACCAGTTTAGCAGGCAGAAGCTATCAGGATCTGGCCGTTTTATTGGGAGTTGATGCGGTGGTAAGTTCCAGAGTTTCCCTGGCTAAGCCACTTACCAATGGAGAAGCCTTTTTCACCAGTCTGCTTACGGGCTACGCTGCTCCATCAAAAATTACAACTGTAGATTTATCACTAACCGACAAAGTAAGCGGAAAAATGTTCTGGAATTATAACTGGCAAACGGGTGGAACATTTGTATCAGCAGAAAAACTCACCAACTCACTGATGAAAGCGGCAGCAGTTCGATTTCCGTATAAAACGAAAGATTTAAAATAAAAAAATTCCCGAAATTTGATTTCGGGAATTTGATTTTTAATGCAAATGCTTACCAGTTGGCGGATAATCGCCCTTGCCCGTTTCTTCCATTTTCTGGGTGGCGGCCATTGAAACCACCAGATCATTCAGCATAGAACTTGCTGCGCTTGGGGAGTTAGGAAGGAGCACCAAATTGCTTCTGTTATTGGCTCCAATTGAATGTAACGTATCGTAATGCTGGGTTACAACAATCAGTGCAGATGCTTCCTGAGAGCTTATTCCAGCTTCGTTCAGCATTTTTACCGATTCTTCCAAACCTTTGGCAATTTCTCTTCTTTGGTCGGCAATACCCATCCCCTGAAGTTTTTTAGATTCTGCTTCTGCTTTTGCTACCGCAACAATTCTGATTTTCTGAGCTTCAGATTCGTACTCGGCGGCGGTTTTTTCGCGTTCGGCAGCATTAATTCTGTTCATGGCGTGTTTCACCTGTTCATCAGGATCAATATCTGTTACAAGGGCTTTAATGATATCGTATCCGTAACTCTGCATCGCTTCCTGAAGTTCACCTTTCACGGCAATTGCAATATCATCTTTACGCACAAAGACATCATCAAGTTTCAGTTTTGGAACCTCAGCTCTTACCACGTCGAAAACGTATGATGTAATTTGGTTTTCGGGATTTTCAAGCTTATAAAAAGAATCCGCTACCTGTTCTTTGATTACCTGATACTGCACAGAAACTTTCATTCTGATAAACACGTTATCGAGTGTTTTGGTATCAATAATTACATCGAGTTGCTGAATCCTCAGGTTCATTCTTTTAGCCACCTGATCGATAAAGGGAATTTTTAGGTGGAGTCCGGCATGGCGGACAGAATGAAATTTCCCCAAGCGTTCTACAATGGCCGCTGTGGCCTGCTTGACGGTAAAAAATGATGCGAAAAGGACCACGAGGCCCAGAAAAATAAGTACGCCAAAAAATGTCATTGTTTAATTTTTTTATGGTTAATAAAGAACTTCTGAAAGATAGTAAATTTTACCGAAACTACACGGTCATGCCAATATCTATTCCTTTAATTTTACGGTAAAGATCGGTCGCAAAATTATCGGTCATCCCCGATACAAAATCTATAACGCCCAATACTTTCTGGTAATCTGTCTCTTCATCATACACAAACTGTTGCGGCAAAAGCTTCAGCGCCATTTTATCATAAGATTTCCGCTGATCTTTTGGTTTTAAAACCGGTGGTATAAAATGATTCAGTAATTCATACATTACATTGTAACCTGCGTTTTCAATCTCGATGACATTTTTGTGGTTGTAAATTTTAGCGATCGAAAAATCTTCAATTTCCTGTAAAGCAGGATTATCTGATTTATAAATATCGAGCAAAGCCCTGTCTAGACTGCCGTCTAAAATTTTAGAAAAGTTCTGCTGATAAAGCTCAATGGATTTATTGATGAGTGCGTTGATGACTTTCGCTCTTAAATAGGAAATTCTTTCGTTCGAATTGGTCAGGATCGTGAGTTTGTCTTCTACCCTTCCGATATTTTGATTTTCAGATTTAATGAGGTCCAGAAAAAGATCTTCACAGTCTGAAGTCGATACAATCCCCAGCCGGTGCGCGTCTTCCATATCGATAATGTTGTAGCAGATATCATCGGCAGCTTCAACCAGCCAAACGAATGGATGTCTTTTAAAGATGGAAGGTTCTTCATTTTCCGGGATTAAATTCACGCCTTTGGCAATCTCCAGAAATGTATTTTTTTCATTCTGAAAAAACCCGAACTTTTTTCTGTGGATGATTCCTTTTTTCTTGGCGATGGCTTCGCAGGGATATTTGGCGATGCTTGCCAGCGTGGTAAAAGTAAGCTGGGTTCCGCCTTCATCTTTGCCGTTCTGCTGATGGGTTAAAACCCTTATTGCATTGGCATTTCCTTCAAAATTCACCAGATCTGCCCATTCTTTTTCTGTAAATTTCGTTTTTAAATCGTTTTCGTTTTTTTCGAAATAACTGGCAATGGCATCTTCACCGGAATGCCCGAAAGCAGGATTCCCAACATCATGACAGAGGCATGCCGCGGCAATTACGTTCTGCAGATTGTGCTGGTAAAAAACTTTCGCCTGATCATCCAGATCATTAGCGAACTGCGTAAAAATAAATTCACCTGCGGCACTTCCTAAACTGCGTCCTACAGAAGAAACCTCGAGTGAATGCGTTAAACGGTTATGAACAAAAACACTTCCGGGGAGCGGAAAAACCTGGGTTTTATTCTGCAGCCTGCGAAATGCTGCCGAGAAAATAATACGGTCGAAATCTCTTTGAAAATCGGTTCTGGAAGCTGAAGTTGCAGCAAGGTTCCCGGTGCGTTGGTGGGTAAAAATACGGTTTAAATCCATCCTTCAAAAATACATTTTTTATTGTGTAGATAAAATGATTTATATTTCAGTAAAAGCGTAGTTCTTTTGCATAAAAGACCAGAAACTTTATTCGTAAAATGACTAATCGTGGTTTATTAAATTCCATGTTTATGGCATCAAACACCACTTACATACGGAAATTTTCTTTGATTTCCCATTTGCATGTGCAACATTGTTGTTCTATCATTGCAAAAAATTATTTATGAAGAATTTATATTTTCTTGCTGCTGCGTTTTTTTGCAGCAGTATTTCTGCACAAAACCAAATTTCATTCGAAACTTCTGAAGGTTACCAGTTGGGAAGTTTGAACGGACAGAATTCCTGGCAAATCACTGATGATGGCGAAGGTAATTTTGTTGAAAACCAGGTAGTTTCTGCTGAAAAATTCAGTGCAGGAATCTACTCATTTAAAAATGGATATACCGATGCATATGGTGGACAGATGTTCCCGATTATTGGTGCACAGAAAAGTTTTGATCAGCCATTAGATTATAATGACACTACCATCTCTTTTGATGTTTTGGTTACAGAAACTGACGGTTCAATTTTTGAAATGTCAGCCTACGGAATCAGTGCTGATGAAGAATACTATCCGGTATTTGATTTAGCTTTTGATTATTCCGGTACTCTACATGTTATCACCAGCATAGATTACGACATGGAAGACACGGGGATTTCGTGGCAGCCTAACCAATGGTACAAGGTAACGGTAAAAGTATCTGCAAATGAAATCAAGTATTTCATTGACGGGACATTAATTTATACGACTCCAAACTTCACACAGATCAATCTGGAAGGGATGAATTTCCTACATGATAATTTCGGTGGTGATGCCTATATTGACAACATTAAAATCAATGAAGCAAATATGGCGGTGAGCAATGTGAAAAAAGGAAACCTTGCGGTTTATCCTAATCCTGTAAAAACCAATCTGCACTTCAATCTTCCGAATGGTGAAAAAGTTTCAACCATCCAGATTTATAATATGGTAGGCCAGAATGTATTCACAAAAAACACATCAGATGCCACTCTAAATCTTGAGAATCTGAAAGCCGGCACCTATATTATTACCGTTAACAGTACGAAAGGAATTTCTTATTCTTCTAAATTTATTAAAGAATAATTAGCCTGAATGATCTAAAATATGACAGAAAATTCCCGAACTGAAGTTTGGGAATTTTTTATTACTGATGAAAGATCTCGAAAAGATAAAAACGGAAGCCAACCCAAACGTTCATTAGTAAAAATCATGAAATAGATTTATGATAAGAAGATAAATGTTATATTTGAATGATCAACAACTTGTCACATTAATGAGAGCTATATCCCCGATCTTGGTATATATTACTGTAATATACAAGTAAGTTACCTGCAATCTTATCAAAACTACCGATAGTAATGGATTTAACAACAAAATTATTAGTACAATCAAAAGAAAATAAATCGTTTTTAAGTTTTTGGACTTACAATGATGACGATAAGTTTTGGTTTGGACAAGTATTGGATTTTAATGATGAATTGGTTTTCATTCAACATTATACAAAATATGGAAAGAAAGATGGAATCATTGTTACAAAAATCTCCGAAATAATTAGCATAGATTTTAATGATAATTATGGAAAAGCAATGACTTTTATTATTGAGAACTCCGAAGAATTGGCAAGAGAAAATGAATTCAAATTTGACTATTTTGAAAGTGAAAATTGGAAAACTATTCTTTTAAATCAATTGAAACATAGAACAGAAATAATTACAAGCGTAGAAATTAATGATGAATATTTTTGTGGATTCATAGAAGATACGGATGAGAGTAATTTTGTTATCAAATTAATTGGTTCACTTGGAGAAGATGAAGGAAACGCGTTATACAAAATTGAAGATATTACCGGTTTTAAAATTAATGATATTGACAATCGAAAAAGATTAATGTTATTTAATTGGAGAAAAAAAGACTGCAGCTAATAATTAAGCTTCAGATTCGCTCCGTTCGGCCCAGCCTCGTTTCTGTTTGTGTGCATGACAATAAACGAAAGCCCATTGAACAATCTATTTTAATCAAAAAATCCCCTTCAGTTTTGAAGGGGATTCGTTATTTATAAATGAAGGTTTACATATATGATTCAATTGGTGCGCAGGTACAGATTAAGTTTCTGTCACCGTAAGCTTCATCAACACGGGAAACCGTTGCGAAGAATTTGTGATCTCTCACCCATTCCAGAGGATACGCAGCTTTTTCACGGCTGTAAGGTTTGTCCCACGCGTCTGAAATCACTACCTGTTCGGTATGAGGAGCATTTTTCAATACATTATTTGCGGCATCGGCAGTTCCTTCGGCGATTTCTTCGATTTCTTTTTTAATGGAAATCAATGCTTCTGCAAAACGGTCGATTTCTCTTTTGCTTTCAGATTCTGTTGGCTCAATCATCAGGGTTCCGGCAACAGGGAAACTCACTGTAGGCGCATGGAATCCATAATCCATCAAACGTTTTGCGACGTCAGCAACTTCAATTCCAAGCGGTTTAAACTGTCGGAAATCTACGATACATTCGTGAGCAACTCTTCCCGCTGCATTGGCGTACAAAATTGGGAAATGTTCTGCCAAAACTTCTTTCAGGTAATTGGCGTTCAGGATTGCGTGCTCTGTAGATTTTTTCAATCCTTCAGTTCCCAGCATTTTAATGTAGGCGTACGAAATATTTAAAACCAGTGATGACCCGTAAGGCGCAGCAGAAATAGCGTCGATGGCTTCTTTATCACCGATTTTAATGTTAGGGTTTGATGGTAAAAACTTCACCAAATGTTCCGCAACGCAAATCGGGCCAACACCCGGACCACCACCACCGTGAGGAATAGCAAAGGTTTTGTGTAGATTGAGGTGACAAACATCTGCCCCGATATTTCCCGGAGAAGTGAAACCTACCTGCGCATTCATGTTCGCGCCGTCCATATAAACCTGACCGCCGTTGTCGTGGATCAGTTTTGTGATTTCTTTAATGTTATCATCAAAGAATCCATAAGTTGACGGATAAGTAATCATTGCCGCAGAAAGATTTTCCGCGTGCTGCTCTGCTTTGGCTTTCAAATCTTCGAAATCGATTTCTCCGCTTTCAAGATTTTTTACCACTACTACTTTCATTCCGGCAATTACCGCTGAAGCTGGATTGGTTCCGTGTGCAGACTGGGGAATAAGAACGATGTTTCTGTGGCTTTCTCCACGGGATTTGTGGTATTCACGAATCACCATCAATCCAGCATATTCGCCCTGAGCGCCTGAGTTAGGTTGCAGCGAAGTTCCGGCAAAACCTGTAATTTCGGCAAGATCTTTTTCCAGTTCTTTAATTAGAAGCTGATATCCACCGGCCTGTTCTGTAGGAACAAACGGATGTACATTGCCCCACTCGGGCCAGGAAATCGGCAACATTTGTGTAGCGGCATTCAGTTTCATGGTACAAGAACCTAAAGAAATCATCGAATGTGTTAAAGAAAGATCTCTTCTTTCTAAACGTTTAATGTAACGCATCAGCTCGGTTTCTGTATGATATTTATTGAAAACATCTTCTTTCAGAATTTCATCATTTCTTAAAGACTGTTCAGGAATCAGAATTTCTTCTTTAAGCGTAAGTTTGAAGCTCTGCTTGTCTTTAAACTGCGCAAAAGCATCAAACAGCGACTGCAGTTTCTCTAAAGTTGTGGTTTCATTTAAGGCGATGCTCACAAATCCATCGGTGAAATAATTAAGATTGATTTTACGATCAAGCATCAGAAACATCAAAGATTTTTTCTCTTCTTCGCTCATTCTGAACTTTACGGTGTCGAAAACCGGCTCTTCTACAATATCATAACCTAAAGCTTTCAAGCCTGCATTAAGTGCATTGGCTTTGAAATGGATTTGGTCTGCGATGAAATTAAGACCTTTCGGACCGTGATATACGGCGTACATTCCGGCCATTACGGCTAAAAGCACCTGTGCTGTACAGATATTCGAGGTGGCTTTTTCTCTTTTGATGTGCTGTTCACGGGTTTGAAGTGCCATTCTCAGCGCACGTTTGCCGTACGCATCTTGGGAAACACCAATGATTCTTCCCGGAATATCTCTCTTATAATCTTCTTTACAGGCAAAAAATGCAGCGTGTGGACCACCATAACCCATCGGAATACCGAAACGTTGGGTTGTTCCCACAGCACAGTCAGCGCCCATCTCAGCAGGAGACTTCAGTTTTACCAACGCCATTGGATCGCTGGCAACTACAACCTGCAGGTTGATTTCTTTATATTTCTTAATATTTTCGGTGTAATCGAGTACAATTCCGTTTTTACCCGGATACTGCAGCAAAACTCCGAAATAAGATTCATCAAAATTATGATTCTCATGATCACCTTCAACGATCTCGATTCCCAGCCCTTCAGCTTTAGTTTTCAAAACAGCAACCGTTTGAGGAAGTACCAAATCTGAAACGAAGAATTTTTTGGCTTCAGATTTTCTCTGGTCTTTGGTTCGGCTTTCGAAGAACATGTGCATTGCTTCCGCGGCCGCAGTAGATTCATCCAAGAGAGAAGCATTTGCCAGTTTGAAACCTGTTAAATCGCAAACAACCGTTTGGAAGTTGAGCAGCGCTTCCAGTCTTCCCTGCGCGATTTCTGCCTGATAAGGAGTGTAAGCGGTGTACCAGGATGGATTTTCGAGAATATTACGCTGAATTGCGCTCGGCAAAATGGTATTGTGATAACCGAATCCGATGTAGTTATCGAAAAGGGAGTTTTTGGCTGCCAATTCTTTAGAATGTGCCAACATTTCGTACTCCGAAAGTGCAGGTGAAATGTTTAATTCTTCTTTTAAACGGATAGAATCTGGAATGGTTTGGGCAATTAGTTCATCAATACCCGAAACACCAATTTCCTGTAACATTGCCTGTTTATCGGCTTCGTTTAAAGAAATGTGGCGGTTTACAAACTGTGTAGTGTTCATTATTTTTACTGGATTTATTTAGAAATAAAGGTTCGTAAAAATACAATTTTTTGATGAACAGTACAATTGATAATTTTCATGTGCAGACCATAAAAAATACCTCATGTTATTTTGATTTATTCTAAATTAGAATTACATTTGCACCATGAATTCACCAATCATCCCTTTCAAAATTGCGCCTTTAACTCCGTTTTACCATCAAACAGAAGAAATGTTCTGTGATAAGAAAAAGTGCTGTAAGAAATTTAAGAAAGGAAAGCGCTGTAAAAAATGTCCTGGAAGGCTTAAAATGGCTTAATATTTTAATGAAAAGTTTTACGTTTCTGAAAAATTACCCACCAAAAGTTTTCACTAAAAGAAGGATCGCAACTACAAGAAAGATAACCGCCAAAACAATCTTTAATGCTTTGGGCTGCCCACCGGGATTTGTAGGCGACGGTCGCTGAGGCTTGAAAAGTTCTTCTACCTCATTTCTGAATTTTTCTTTATCCGTTTCGAAAACCTGATTCACGGTGATGCCGCGGACTACGGTTTTATTCAGCAGCGTATTGGTTGCGTGCAGCAGCAGCTGAAATTTGCCCTCCTTGAATTCGGTAATCTTAATTTTTTTCTCGCCATAACTTTTTTCGAGCCCGAATGGCAACACTTTTACCACATCTGCATGCTGAGTCTGCCACGTGATAATTATTTCTTCGCCTTTCTGCACATTCACTTTGTTTACTGCAAAAGATTTAATCACCGGCGGGAGGTTGGGACGAAATGTTCTTTGCTGATGGCTTAAATTATCATCGTAAATTCTTCTTTTTTCTTTATCACCCAGCGTTTCATAAGCTTCCTGAATCTCCATGAACCGGTGCGCAAAGAACTCGTCATTGGGATTTTTATCGGGATGATATTTTAGGGATAATTTCCTGTAGGCTTTTTTAATGTCTTCTTCAGAAGCATTTTCCTTTACGCTCAGAAAATAATAGTAATTCTTCATTATAAGATACCGGATTCGGTTTTGGGCTGTAAAAGTAAGGATTTAAAAAAAACAGTTCTTCATGAAAAAACGGAAATTTTCTGTTTCCGTTTTGTTGCTGACTACTGTTCTGCTAATTTCCTGAGCACTTCGAAACCTTTGGTAAAACCGTTGCTCATATGGTCCTCATATTTCTGTTCTGCGTGTACAATCGCCTGAATCTCTGTAGTATTTTCATCCATAGCACGCAGGAAATACTGTTCTTCTGCACCGCTCCATTGCTTTACTTCGCGGCTTTGGGTATCTTCTATCCCATTATTAAATGTTCCTAAATGACTGAAAACCACTTCAAAAGGAGGGTTTATACTTTTTATGGTAGACACCATTCCGTTTCCGGTACCATCAAGAAAATAGGTTTTCCCATTGATTTCCCAGTCTGTTTTCAACTGGCAGCCTGGTGAAAAAAACTGGGTCCACTCGGTATAAGTTTCCGGTGACCAAAGCATATCCCAAACCTTCTGAATGGGTGCTTTTACTGTGGTTTTATAACTAAGTGTTTCCATGATTTAGGAGTTTAAGTTAATGATTCTGATAGTTTTTTTACTTTTCGAAATTTGAAGGATATTTAGAATTAAAGAAATCCACAAATTCATCCAAAGCATTTATTTTTCCAGTAAGAAGTGTGCCGTTTTCGTTGGATTCAAGAAGATAAGTTACCGTAGAATCTTCCCAATCCTGAGGACTGAGTTCGCCATCATAAATCCAGCCCAGATGTTTCATGGTGAGTTCTCTGTTGGGAATGTTTTTTTCTACGCTGTTGTACATTCCATTGTTCTCATCATCCAGAAACCTCATCACACTGCCTTCTTCCCAGGTTCCTTCAAAATAAGTGCCCTCATTAACCGCAGAGGACCAGTTTTTGTTTGCGTCCTGGGTAAAAAGCACCTTCCATACTTTTTCAGCGGGTGCATTAATCTGAGTTTTAAATTCGAGTATTTTCATGACTTTTATTAAGATTGATATGCCTTTTCCAGATCTGAAATTACAATTTTCTGCATCGTCATCATCGACTGCATTACTTTTTGTGATTTAAAGGGATCCGAATCGTTCATAAGTTCAATAAGTTTTTTAGGAACAATCTGCCAGCTCATACCGAATTTATCCTTCAGCCAACCACACATACTTGCTCTTCCGCCATCGCCAATCAGTGAGTCCCACAAATGATCTGTTTCTTCCTGGTCATTGGTCATCACGACGATAGAAATCGCTTCGTTGAAGTCAAATTTATGGTCATAAGAATTATCCATACAGAAAAAACTGTAACCGTCGATTTCGAAATGCGCGTGCTGAATATTTTCCGGAACTTCATGGCTTTCGTTTCCTACGCCTTCTCCATATTTCAGGACGCTGCCAATCTTTGAATCCGGGAAAATTTTTGTGTACAATTCCATCGCTTCCATTGCCTTACCATTATTCTGGTGAATGTACATCAGCGTCGGAATTACTTTCTGCGCGCCCTGTTTTTCCCCCAGGTAAACCTGCCACGTAACACCGTATTTGTCGCGTACCCAACCGTATTTTTTGCTCCAGGGATACTCGCCGAGTTCCATTAGTACGATTCCGCCATCAGAAAGCGGTTTCCAGTATTTTTCAACCTCATTTTCTGTTTCGCAAAGAACCATGAATGATACTGAAGCGTTTTTTTCAAACTGCGGACCGGCATTGAGGATCATGAATTTCTGCCCAAAAAGTTCGAAATTGATGACTACCGGTGTATCTGCTGTGATTTTTCCTCCGAAAACATCGGTATAAAATTTTGCAGCTTCGTTGCCGGTTGCATCAAACCAGAGACATGGGAATATGTTATTTTTCATTTTTAATATGTTGTTTTTTTATGATTTTTGAGATTTATATTTTTCTGAATTTCACTATTTTACGAATCAGCTGATAAGGTATTTCATCTTTTAAAGGAAACTGTGCTGAACCTTTTCCCTGTTTATAGACTGAAAGTTCTTTTTTAAATTCTTCATGGCCCGTAGGAGTTGCATAAAATCCGATATGGTTTTTGTAGGCTGCAAAATACACCAAAGGTTTTTTATTTAAATAAAAACCCGGCATTCCGTAAGCAATTTTTTCTGTGGCTTCGGGAGCCTCTTCCAGAATAATCTGCCGGATTTCATTTAAAATATCCTGCACATTTTCCGGAAACTGGGCGATATATTTTTCTGTTTCGTTCATATTTAGTCCGCATATTGCTGCAATGAATTTTTGAAATGCAGATAAGCCTGCCTGTATCGATCAAGTTCTTTCTGCGAAGAATATTTAATCCCGAAAATCTTGTTGATTTTACTTTCAGTTTCTGAAGTTGATTCATACGACCGGAAATAGCTGCCGTCTTTCGCCTGAATTGTCCATCTTCTAACAGTTAATCCGTTTATAATTTCAGTTGACGAATCGGTTTTTATTTCGTTGGACTTCAGAGCGATATCTTTTGCGTCACCGCTCCATTGAGGCGAGAATATGTAAAACTGAACGCTGCCATCGGCGGAAGTGAAAACAGCGCTGTCGAAACCGTTAATACTGGTTGAAGATTTTTGAGAATTTTCTGCTTTGAATGAAAAGGGATACGCTATGTCAAACCATGCTCCTTTATATTTTTTATAAGAAATTGGCGGCTCTTCGGGTGCTGGTTTTGCTGGCACAGCATCCTTTTGGGGTAAAGATTTAGCATCCTGATGTTCAGATTTCTTACTGCATGCAGACAAGAGTAAAATCAGGAATAAGACTGGAAAAACGCGTTTAGTTTTTCTCCACATATTTATGGAAACGGTCGAGAATGGCGTACCAGCCCACGCGCTGCATTTCGATGGAATTGTGCAGTTCCGGCTCGAAGATCTCGATAATTTCAGTAGTATTTTCATCAATTTTATTAAATAGAACTTCAATTTTTCTGCCATCATCAAGGTGGCTTTTTACGTATTGCAAAAGTTTTATTTCATCGATATAGCCTGAAAAACTATACCCGAAACTTTTGTCTTTATAATCGAGGCGGTAATCGAAACGCCCACCTTCTCGGAAATCACTCAGCGCTTTGGTGCATTGCCAATTGGTTGTCGGGAAATTCCATTTTACGATATGTTTAGGATTATAAAAGTAATCCCAGACTTTATGTACAGGTTGCAAAATGGTAATTTTAATGGTAATCGGATAAGTCATGATTTTTTAATTTTCCTAAAATTAAGGAATAATTTCCATATGATGACCGAGCCCCTACCTGCTAAAATCATGACTGCATCAATAACAGAAATATCTTTGTATAAAATATTACAAATCAATTATTCTCTACATACTTATGGAAGTTATCGAGGATCGCATACCAACCTTCGCGCTGCATTTCTGCAGAGTTGGCCGCTTCAGGATCGAAAACTTCTGTAACCTTCGTGGTATTGGCATCAATTTCCTGAAAATAGACTTCAACTTTTCTGCCGTCTTCCAAATAATACCGGATGAGTTGCAGCGGGATAATTTCATCGTAAATTCCCACAAAATCGAATCCGAAACTCCCGTCCTTGGCTTCCATTCTGGTTTCAAGTTTACCGCCAACGCGTAAATCATTTGAGGCTCTTGGACAGTGCCAGTCTTCACTTGCAAAATTCCAGTTCACAATATGCTCAGGCTTATTGAAATAATCCCAGACTTTCTGTACAGGTGCTAAAATTGCGATATCTATTTTTATAGGTTCCATAATTTATTTTTAATAAGTTTCTTTAAAGAATAAAAACATTAATTAAAATTTAAAGGTAAATATTCCAGAATAATTATCCTTTAATCATCGTCAGCAGCATTTTGAATCTCTCCACGCCGTGTAGTGAATGAGGAACCGTTGCGGGCATAATGACAGAATCACCTTCGGAAAGCGTGAATTTTTCACCACCAATGGTAATTTCTACCACTCCTTCAATTACTTCTACCAACGCATCATAGGGAGTGCTATGCTCACTGAGCCCTTCGTGCTTATCAAACGAAAATAGTGTGATATTCCCGGCTGAGTTTTTCAGCACCTGTTTGCTGACTACGCCACCCTGCGCGTAATCAATCATTTCATTGAAATTAAGAACTGTTGCTTTTTCGAATGTTTTTGCCATGATTTCTTATTGATTTATTGAACTTTTGTTTAAAACAACGACAGTTGAATTCCGCCATCAGGTTTTCTGTTGCCTGGCGGTTTCGCATCGCCAAAAACAGTTTTGCCGCCATAACGCCAGGAATTGTTCCGTTCTTCTTCAATTACTTCTTGAATATCAAAATCCGGCGTAAAGTTTTCCTCCAGCTTGACATTAATTTCGTGAAGTTTTTTGAAGGCCTGCATTTTATCTGAATTTCCCAGTTTTGATCTTTCGATTCCGGTTCTTAAAATATCCAGCGTTTCATCATAAATCTTGGTAGGAACCGGAAAAGGATGTCCGTCTTTCCCACCATGAGCGAAGGAAAACCTCGCAGGATCCTGAAATCTGGACGGTGCACCATGAATTACTTCGGAAACCAAGGCCAGACTTTGCATCGTTCGCGGACCAACACCTTTAAGCAAAAGTAAATCTTCGAAATTTTCGGGCTGCATTTCGCGGGTCATGGACAGGATTGCCCCGAGACGTTTTAAATTTACATCCGAGGCCTGCACATCATGATGGGCAGGAAGAATCAGCGAAACTTCCTTCATGATTTTTTCTGGAGGCTCGTGAGAGATTTCGATGATGCCTTTTCGGTTTTCAACTGCAGATTTGGCAGTCAAATCGAGAATAATCCCCTGGTTTTTACCACAAATCCCCGAGTGTGGTTTATCTACAAAAGATTTTAAATTTTCAGAATGCCAGTGATACCGGCGTGCGGTTTTATCTTTTCCGCTCATTCCCTGCTGCACGACCGTCCAACTGCCTTCATCATTAAGAATAAAATTGTGTGTATAAAGTTGGTAACTGTCTTGTATTGCAGTATTATCGACTTTAGCAGACAGTTTGCTTGCTTTTACCAGCTCATTTCCATTAAGGCCGGTAAGATGTGCAATTTTCAACAGTTCGTTTGGGGTTTCTTTGGAAAATTTTCCTTTTCCTCCGGCGATGTAGATGCCTAGTTCTTTGGAATTTGGATTAATTGCTCTTTTTAGCGCGCCCATCACCGAAGTCGTGACCCCCGATGAATGCCAGTCCATGCCCATCACCGCTCCCAGACTCTGAAACCAAAACGGATCACTCATCCGGCGAATGATTTCATTTTTCCCATAGTCGGCAAGAATTACCTCGAAAACAGCGAGCCCAAGTTTAGACATGCGTTCGTACAGCCATTGCGGAACATAGCCATAATGAAGCGGCAAATCTGCTGAACCGGAGCGTTTCATTTTATTTGTTTGGTGGTTTAATTCTCATCTCGCTTTTTGCGTAGACAAAAAATCAAAGATTCTCAGGGAGAAAATCTTTGATTTCTAAGCATAAATTTAGTCGAAAGGTTACTTTACCGCGTTTAACGCAGCATCGTAATCAGGTTCGGTTGTGATTTCAGGAACCTGTTCGGAATAAATAACATGATTGTTTTCATCGGTTACAATCACTGCACGGCTTAGCAGGCCTTTCATTGGTCCGTCGGTAATTGTTACGCCGAAATCATCACCAAAACTTCCGCGGAAATCTGATAGCGTTTCTACATGATCCAAACCTTCAGCTGCACAGAATCTTCCAAGTGCGAAAGGTAAATCTTTGGAGACATTGATTACCACGGTATTTTCCAAAGCGCCGGCGCTCTCGTTGAATTTTCTTGCAGACGCTGCGCAAATCCCTGTATCAATACTTGGGAAAATATTAAAGATTTTCTTTTTTCCGTCGTAATCAGATAATACTTTTACCTCGAGTTTATCATTTACCAAAGCAAAATCTTTCACTGTCAATCCATTTTCAGGCAAATCGCCGATGGTGTGTACCGTATTTCCTTTTAATGTAATCTGTGCCATAATATTATTTTTTTGTTTCTCAAAAATAGCGATATTAAGCTTAAAAATATTTGAAACAAAGGTTAAATTAATCTTAAAGTTCACTCGTGCGCACTTTCGTACTCCTTTAAAATTCCTTAAATTTGTGTTTCTTAAATTAAATAATAAATACTAGCATAATGTCAGAAAAATCCAAAATCGTCTACACCTGGACCGATGAAGCGCCGATGTTGGCCACCCATTCTTTTTTACCGATTGTTGAAGCTTTTACTAAAACTGCAGATATTGAAATTTCGCCCAAAGACATTTCACTTTCAGGAAGAATTTTAGCCAATTTCCCGGAATTTCTGAATGACGGACAAAAGGTTGAAGACGCTTTGGCAGAACTTGGTAAATTAGCAACAACGCCGGAAGCAAATATTATTAAACTTCCGAATATTTCAGCATCAGCACCACAACTTGATGAAGCAATTGCAGAATTGCAGAAGCAGGGTTTTGCGGTTCCGAATTATCCGGCTGAGCCTAAAAATACAGAAGAAGAAGCCATTAAAGCTAAATACGCAAAGGTTTTAGGAAGTGCGGTAAATCCCGTACTGAGAGAAGGAAATTCTGACAGAAGAGCACCAAAAGCAGTAAAAAATTACGCAAAAGCCAACCCACACAGAATGGGAATGTGGACAGCAGATTCTAAAACGAAAGTTGCCCATATGAACAGCGGCGATTTTTACGGAACAGAAAAATCGGTAACTGTAGAAAACGATTCTCAGTTCAAAATCGAATTTTTTGGAAACGATGGTTCTGTGAAAGAATTGAAAGGACTTTCGCCTTTGAAAGCGGGAGAAATCATCGACACTTCCGTAATGAATCTTTCAGCGCTGAAAAGTTTCGTTGCAGATACAATTGCTGAAGCCAAAGCAGCTAACGTATTACTTTCAGGACATTTAAAGGCGACCATGATGAAGATTTCTGATCCAATTATCTTCGGAGCGATGGTTCAGGTTTTCTTTAACTACGTTTTCACAAAATATGCAGACCTGTTCAATGAACTTGATATCAATCCGAATAACGGACTTCAGGATCTATTTGATAAAATCGCAGGCAATTCTCAGGAAGCTGAAATTAAGGCCGACATCGAAAAAGCTTTGGCTAACGGACCGGCTGTAGCGATGGTAAATTCGGATAAAGGAATTACCAACTTCCACGTACCTTCCGATATTATTGTAGATGCTTCTATGGCCGCACTCATCAGAGGTGGCGGTAAAATGTGGAATAAAGAAGGCAAGGAAGAAGATACCATCGCCATGATTCCGGACCGTAATTACGCCGGATTCTATCAGGCTGCAATTGACGATATGAAGAAAAACGGAGCACTCGACCCGCGCACCATGGGTTCGGTTCCGAATGTTGGTTTAATGGCGCAGAAAGCTGAAGAATACGGTTCTCACGATAAAACCTTCCAGATGACCGCGGACGGAAAAGTAAAAGTTTCTGACGCGGACGGAAATATTTTCATGGAACAGGATGTTCAGAAAGGTGATATTTTCAGAATGTGCCAGGTGAAAGATGCACCAATTCAGGATTGGGTGAAACTTGCCGTAAACAGAGCAAGACTTTCCGACACTCCGGCAATTTTCTGGCTTGATGATCAGAGAGCGCACGACCGCGAAATGATTAAAAAAGTTGAGAAATACTTAAAAGATTACGATACCACAGGCCTCGATATTCAGATTTTGAGCGTTGTTGACGCCATGACTTTAACTTTAGAAAGAATCAGAAAAGGTTTGGATACGATTTCTGTTTCAGGAAATGTATTAAGAGATTATTTGACCGATCTTTTCCCTATTCTTGAGCTTGGAACATCCGCAAAAATGCTTTCTATTGTTCCGTTGATGAATGGCGGCGGACTTTTCGAAACCGGAGCCGGAGGTTCTGCACCGAAACACGTCGAGCAGTTTATCGAAGAAGGTTATTTACGTTGGGATTCTCTGGGTGAATTTATGGCTTTACAAGCGAGTTTAGAGCATTTAGCACAGACTCAAAACAATGAAAAAGCACAGATTTTAGCAGATTCACTGGATGTAGCGAACGAAAAATTCCTTGCGGAAGACAAATCTCCGGCAAGAAAAGTGGGATCTATCGACAACAGAGGTTCACACTTCTATCTGGCGATGTACTGGGCAGAGGCTTTAGCCAACCAGACTAAAAATGCTGAGATGGCTGCAATTTTCCAACCAATTGCAAAAGCGATGTTTGAAAACGAAGCTAAAATCAATGAAGAACTAATCGGAGCTCAGGGTAAACCACAGGACATCGGTGGATACTACAAGCCAGATTTCGGCAAAACCGATGCAGCGATGAGGCCAAGCGCAACATTGAACGAGATCATCAAAACAATATAAGTTTGGCCATTTAATTGCCTCAGACTCAAAATAAAAACTTCCCGAATTTCCGGGAAGTTTTTTTTTATTTCAGCTCATCAATGATTTTATAAATCTGGTTGAAATATTTTCCATAATACCGTTGAAACCAAAACTTACCGAAAAAATACAGCGCACCTAATGTCCCGATGCAGGTGGC
Organism: Kaistella yananensis; assembly: GCF_026107505.2. Lineage (NCBI taxonomy): Bacteria > Pseudomonadati > Bacteroidota > Flavobacteriia > Flavobacteriales > Weeksellaceae > Kaistella > Kaistella yananensis. The sequence goes on from NZ_JAPCHZ010000005.1 coordinate 199,419, forward strand.
CAGAAACGTAAGGATAAATCTCAGACCTGTAATCTCCTTCAGAGGCGGCGAATATTCAAAAACCAACAGCATCTCGCACACCACAAACGGTGCAAACGCAATATAAAAAGCCATATAATATTGCTCATTAAGCTTAAACTGGTATTTTAAATCCTTGAGTGCATCCCATGTGTTCAGGTTAATGGTACTGATATTTTTATAAAGCTGAAAGAATTTAAAGAAATAGAAACTTGTAATCAGCATCATGGTGGCCACCAAAGTGATAATATAGACTTTGAATTTGAAAAAATGCATATCGACCAGCAGAAAGAACAGAATTATGAGTACAAAAATTACTGCGGTCCAGTAAAACTCTTGTCGCATATTCTTCCGTATTTTTTCAAGCGGAAGATGTATTTCGTTTTGTTTTTCGGTTGAAATTTCGGGAGTTTCAGCGATATTTTCGTTGCTCCACAGTTGTTTTAAGTGATTTAATTCCATAACCTTAGTGATTAATGAGTTCTTTTAGTTTTTCTTTGGCGCGGTTCAGTTTTACTCTTGCATTTACTTCGGAAATCCCGAGCTGTTCGGCCATTTCTTTTCCGGAATAGTTTTCCAGGTAATAAAAAATCAGGGCTTTATCGATGGTATTAAGCTGGTTAATCGCACGGTACATTTTCTGGAGTTTCAGTTCCTCTTCATCGTTAAAATCTTCATGTTTTATTTTAAAATCTGCGACTTCATCGTTTTTAATGAAACTTCTTTTCTTTTCAGACTTTAAAAATACAATTGCGGTATTCAGCGCGATCCTGTAAAGCCAGGTAGAAAAAGCGCTTCTGCCTTCGAAAGATGGATAAGCCTTCCAAACCTGGAATGTAATTTCCTGGAAAAGATCTTTCTGGTCGTCGAAATTATCCATATACATCTTAGAAATCTTGAAAATCACCCCTTTGTGTTTTTCTATTCTCTCTAAAAATTCTTTTTCCAGTGTTGGCATCATTAAGTAATCTGTGAAGTAAGTAGCAATTTAAAATATTTGTTACAGAAATATTCTGCGGGAACGAAAAAAAAACCTTTCTGCAAACAACAGAAAGGCTTTGTAATTAGTAATCAATCATTAGAATATTACATCATCTTAAGATTGTTCACTTCGAGATCGGTAAGAATTCTCCAGTGTCCGCGCTTAATATTTTTCTTGGTTAATCCTGCGAACATTACCCTGTCGAGTGCTTCAACTTCGTAACCTAACCTTTGGAAAATTCTTCGCACTACCCTGTTCCAGCCGATGTGGATTTCAATTCCCACTTCGTTTTTCGGTTTTCCTTCGATGTAGGAAATACTGTCGACTTCAGCGACACCTTCTTCCAAACGGATTCCTTCTGCAATGGCGTTAAGATCGGCTCTGTCGAGTTTTCTGTCTAAAGTAACATGATAAATTTTCTTCATGTTGAAGGAAGGATGCGTTAATTTTTTGGTCATGTGTCCGTCGTTGGTCAACAGAATAACTCCGGTGGTAGAACGGTCGAGCCTACCCACAGGAAAAAGTCTGTACGGTGAGGCATTTGCCACCAAATCCATTACTGTTTTTCTGGCTTTTTCATCTTTTGTAGTTGAAATGTAACCTTTTGGCTTATTTAAAAGTACATACACGGGTTTCTCCGGTGTAATTCCCTGTCCGTCGAAAATCACCTTATCGGTTTTTTGAACCTGATAGCCCATTTCTGTGACTACTTTTCCGTTCACCTGAACCAATCCCTGGGTGATCAGTTCATCGGCTTCTCTTCTGGAGCATATTCCGGAATTGGCGATATATTTATTTAAACGGATGCTTTCTTTTGGCGTTTCTTTGGCGAGTTTATCGAATCTTCTTTTCTGAACAAAAGATCTGGTTTTCTCGTTTTCACCCTGTGGTCTCTCGTAATTTTTGAAAAGTTTAGTTCCAGATTTCCGGTCTCCTTTTTCGTATTTATCGCGGGTATCGAATGATTTTCCGGACCTTTTTCCTGCCTGTTTGCGGGAGGCGGGTTTATCAAATGTTTTTTCGAAAGATTTCGCCTCAGATTGTGACATCAGTCGCGGTTCTCTAGGTTTCTTAGGTTCTTTTGCAGGTTTTCTATCCTCAGTATTTTCAGGCTTTGAGACGCGGGCACGTGAAGGAGCTGGTCTGGAACTTCCAGAGTTGGAAATTTTAGAAATTCTTACTTTTTTGGGTTTGTTGTTGCTGTTTCTGTCTCGGCTCATTGTCTGAAAAATTTTTGCAAAGATAAAACTAATTCGCTGATATATCGACAATTCTTTTTAAACGGCTCAGATTCAACCATTAAGTATTGAAATAAATACATTTAAAGAGAAGTAATTTTTTTTAAAATCTTTCAATGATACCATCCAGCAGCATGGCAATAATTCCTACAAAAACCCAGATCCTAAAAATATTGAGTACAATAAAATTCGACTTTTTCACTGAACTTAAGAGAAGATAAACCGACAAAATGATTACAAATAACCCGGCGGCAAAATAAAGTGGCAAAATGCTGTGAATTCCGGTATTGTTGATAATCAGCATTGAAACAGTAAATAACAGGACGGAAAGAGCCACCACAACATTCACTGCATTGTGCGTTCCAAAAGTATTGGGAATCGTCGTATAAGCAAAAATTTTATCCGCATTTTTGGTTAAAATATCTTTCACGATATCGATCATCAAAAGCATCACAAACAGAAAAACTGCCATAAGAAATACTTTTCCCGAAAATGTATGGTAATAAACCATCATCCCAAAGAAAGGATAAAGTGTTAAACTTACAAAAGTGATGTTATTCAGTATAAGAATTTTACTAAGTTTATGGCTGTAAAACCACATAAAAAACTGATAAATCAGGAAAAAGTAGAAAACCCGCTGCGAAATAAGAAACGCCGTGGTAAGCGAAATTGCGACTAAAATTAAATAGGCATAAAGAAAATATTTCTGCTTTAAGAAATTCTGAATCTTAGTTCGGAAAGGCTTTGTAAGTTGATCTTTTTCACGGTCGTAGAACTGGTTGATAATTCCGCCCGCCAAAATGCTTAAAACGGTGCAGAAAATAATCCCGTGAACTTTGAAATCGAAAACAAAATCCCTCAGACTCTCTTCCTGATTAAAAAGAAAAAAGGTGGAAACGTATAATGCAAACGTAAGTAATACCGCGACGAAAATACGTGCCCCGAGGAGAAAGCCAACAAGCTGCGATATTCTGTAAAAAATAGGTTTTTTCTTCATTTAAGCCCGCTTCAGATAAAAACAATTATTTTTTACGGTGTGAAATTTAGAATCTGTAGATGACTTCTTTCTGATATCCTTCCAGCATTTTTTCCGCCTTTGCGTAATCTTTGGTGAAACCCAAAATATAACCACCGCCACCGCTGCCACAAAGTTTAAGATAATAAGCGTTGGTATCGAGGCCTTTTTTCCAGGCTTTATAAATGCTTTCCGGAATCATTGGTTTGAAATGTTCATAAGCCCAAACCGATAAATTTTTAAGATTTCTGAAAAACGGATTCATTTCTTTTTTCAGGAAAGCATCGATGCAGGCATTGTTGTAGCGGATAAATTCTTCTTTCATGGTTTTACGGAAGCCCTCGGTTTTCATTTTTTCAAAGAAAATCTGAACCATGGGTCCCGTTTCGCCAGTCATTCCGGAATCGATTAAAAAAATCGCGCCTTTGCCCTCTTCACTTTTCGGAATAGAAACCCGGTCAACATTTTCTTTATTTTCGATAAGAATCGGAAGATTCATGTAGCAAATTAAAGGATCGATGCCTGAACTTTTACCATGAAAATAACTTTCTAAGACTCCAAAAACTTTTTTAAGTTCCTTTAGTTCACTTTTGGAAATACTTTCGGGTGTATATTTTATGAAAGAATATTTTTCGAAAATTGCAGCGACTAAAGCACCTGAACTTCCAACGCCATATCCCTGTGGAATATTCGAATCGAAGAAAAGTCCACCAGCAATGTCTTTTTGAAAATCAGCGATGTTGAGTTTAAATTTTTCATCCAACTCAATATTCATTAGATAATCTGAATATTTTTTAAGGGATAAATTCGATTTTCTTTCGAATTCGCTGCTTAAATCAGAAAACTTCAACGTTCCTTTATAGAAACTATAAGGTACCGTAAGACCCTGAGAATCTTCGATAATACCATACTCACCGAACAAAAGGATTTTAGCGTAAAAAAGTGGATTTGTCATTCTTTAATTTAATCCGTTGATTTTCAGTTGCAAATTTACAAAAAATATCTTTAGAAATATATTGTGTGATATTCAAAAATAGCGCCAGAATACTGCAATATTTTTAAACAATCAAATACTTATTTTTCTTTTACCATTTTAACCTTTAAAAAGCGAATCAGTACTAATCCTGCAAAGAAAAATATCGACATTGAGAGGGCTGCAAACCTCATATTATGGTACTTCTCGATCATTGTCGCAAAAATGAAAGTTCCTAAAATGATCGCCAGTTTTTCCAAAACATCGTAAAAGCTGAAAAAGGTAGTGTTATCCATGGAATCTTCCGGCAGTAATTTTGAATAGGTAGATCGGGACATTGCTTGTAAACCACCCATTACAAGCCCGATAATTCCGGCAATTCCGAAAAACTGATATTCAACATTCGGGTTTTCCTTGTTAAGATAATAAGCGGATAAACATGCAACAATCCACAGAATAATTGCTATTGATATTACATTTTTATTTCCGATTTTTCTTGATAACCATGAGAAGAACAGAGCACCAAAGATCGCTTCGATCTGAATTATTAACAATGTAAGAATTAATTTGTCTTGTTTAAGATTAATTTCACTTTTGCCGAAGAGCGTAGCCATTAAAAAAATCGTCTGCATACCGACACTGTAAAAGAAAAAACTGGAAAGGAAAAATTTCAGATTGCGGTCTGCAAACAAAGATCTTCCGACTTTAAAGAGTTCGCGGAAACTCTGTCGCGCAATATCAATATAGAAATCGATATTGTCTTTTAAAACTTCCCAGAAACCGCCCTGTTCTTCGTGTTTTTTAAAGATATTTTTATAATTGAGCAACACCAGATCTTTCGGCAACTGGTCTTTTACATTCCCGAACTGTGGCAGATGCTTGAAGGTGTACTGTGCAAACCCAAACCACCAGGCTCCTGTAAGAAGGAAAGAAATGCGGGTGTACATTTTAGCTTCCTCCGGAGTTTTTGCGAAAACCTGAATCAAAACAAGACATATTACGACCAATACTACAGATCCTAAATATCCGTAAACATATCCTTTGGCAGAAAGCGCATCCTGTTTGTCCGGTGTTGCAATATCGGGGAGAAATGAGTTATAAAATACCAAACTGCCCCAAAAACCTACGCTCGCCGTAATACTGAACAGCAGTCCGAGAAAAACATTCTGCATACCTGTAAACATGGCCAATCCCATACAGGAAGTTGCACCTAAATAACAGAAAAACTGCAGAAAAGATTTTTTGTTCCCGATGGTATCGGCAAGAGAAGAGAGAATTGGTGAAAGCAAAACTACAATCAGAAACGAAATCGTAAGCGAATAGCCGTAAATCGCATCTGGCTGGTATTGCTTACCAAATAACGTAATCATATGTCTTACCGGAACTTTTATCCACTGCCCGGTTTCTGCAACATATTCGCTTTTTTCTGTCGCAGTGGTAAGAATCGAATAATAAATCGGAAAAATGGTAGAAGTTATTACCAAAGAATATACGGAATTGGCCCAGTCATAATAAGCCCAGGCTTTCATGATTTTGGGATTATTCTTAATGTTTTGGTTCGTAAGATTATCGTTATCGGGCATCGGAATAGTTTATTAATGAACAAAAATAGAAAAACCATTAAGAATCTGATGAAAAAATTCATTAATAATTCTTAATGGCTTCATTATTAAAGCGAATGTGCAGATTACAGTTTATAGATTCTCGATCACCATCGCACTTGCACCGCCGCCACCGTTGCATATTGCGGCGGCACCATATTTTCCGTTGTTTTGTTTAAGAACGTTGATTAGAGTAACAATAATTCTCGATCCTGAACTTCCGAGCGGATGACCCAGCGAAACCGCACCTCCGTTTACATTTACTTTCTCAGCATCCAGTCCCAAAATTTTATTGTTTGCCAAGCCTACAACCGAAAAAGCCTCATTAAACTCAAAGAAATCAATATCTGAAATTTCAAGACCTGCTTTTTTAAGCGCAATTGGTAAAGCTTTTGACGGAGCTGTGGTAAACCATTCCGGTTGGTGCGCGGCATCAGCGTATGAAACAATTCTCGCCAAAGGTTTTAAACCTAATTCCTCCATTTTTTCTTTAGACATAAGAACTAAAGCCGAAGCACCGTCGTTTAATGTTGAAGCGTTTGCCGCAGTTACGGTTCCATTTTCTTTTTGGAACACTGTTGGTAAAGTACCGATTCTGTCGAAGTTTACTGATTTGTACTCCTCATCTTCTGAAAAAATAAGCGGCTCCCCTTTTCTCTGCGGAATTTCAACCGGAACTACTTCATCATTAAATTTACCTTCGCTCCACGCTTTTGCCGAACGCTTGTATGATTCAACCGCGAAGTTATCCTGGTCTTCTCTTGTTATTTCGTATTCTGCTGCACATTTTTCTGCACAAACACCCATGTGAACCTTGTTGTAAACATCTGTCAAACCATCGAAAACCAAACCGTCCTGCATTTTAACATCTCCTAATTTGGTTGAATTACGTGCGTTAAAATAATGTGGGACTGAAGACATATTTTCCATTCCACCTGCTACGATTACATCCTGATCTCCAGCTTTAATAGACTGTGCAGCCATCATTACCGCTTTCATCCCGGAAGCACAAACTTTATTGATTGTTGTAGAAGGCGTTTCATTAGACAAACCTGCTCCCAAAGCTGCCTGGCGTGCCGGCGCCTGTCCTTCGCCTGCCTGAAGAACATTCCCCATATATACTTCCTGAACCATTTTCGGATCAAGATTAATTTTTTCTAACGCTCCTTTAATAGCCGCCGAACCTAATTTTGTTGCGGGAACGGTTGATAAACTGCCCAGAAAACTGCCCATTGGCGTACGAACTGCCGATACGATGAATACTTCTTGCATGTGTAATTTTTAAAATTTTAATACGGCAAATTACAAAAAAAAACACACTTTAAAAAAAGTGTGTTTTGCTTTATTTCAGGGCGAAATTTTAATGTTTTACGTCGGCTAAAACTTCCGGATTATGTTTGTGTTTGAACAATATTGCAAATAATATCGCAACGACAAAAGCGTAGATGGCAAAAACAAGCCAGATTTCGTGCCAAGCTTTTCCACCATCTTGAGTAGTAAAGAAGCTTGAAATAGCCCAACCACTCACAGCACTTCCAAGGATTGCTCCGAAACCATTGGTCATCATCATAAACAGACCTTGAGCAGAGGAACGTATCTTACTGTCGGTAGTACTCTCAACAAATAAAGAGCCTGAAATATTAAAGAAATCAAATGCCATCCCGTAGATAATATTGGATAGAATAATTAACAACAAACCGAACCCTTCCGGAGCTCCCGCTGAGAAAAATCCAAAACGAAGAACCCATGCAAACATCGAGATCAGCATTACTTTCTTAATTCCAAATTTATAAAGGAAGAACGGAATTGCAAGGATAAATAAGGTTTCTGAAATCTGCGAAATCGAAATTATCATCGTAGAATACTGCACCACTGCAGAGTCTTTAAATGCTTCCACACTACCGAAATCTTTCAGGAAGGTGTCTCCGTACATATTGGTCAGCTGAAGCGCTGCACCCAAGAACATTGAAAAAATAAAGAAGAGCGCCATTTTTCTCTGCTTAAAAAGACTGAACGCGTCCAGACCAAGCTTCTGGGTAAGTGTAGCATTTTGACTTATCAATCTTGGCGGCGGACATTTAGGTAGAAAGAAAGCAAAAATTCCTAATATGATGGCAAAAATTCCCGCAAGATAAAATTGGTTTGCATTCAGTGAGTTTCCAAAAATATTGGCAATTGAATAACCTACGCTGATTCCAAAATCAGAAAATGATTGTTCATCACTAAAAATATTGGTAGTCCACATGGCGGCAATAAAGCCGATTGTACCCCAAACCCGAATAGGCGGAAACACTTTTACCACGTCATAATGACTGTCTTTTAAAAGTTTATAGGAAATCGAGTTCGAGAGTGAAAGCGTCGGCATATAAAAACACATTCCTATTAATAAAATCCAAAAAAAGGTTGTAGGATCGTCTGTTTTAGCCAAAAGAAAAAGCGTGACACCATACAAAATGTGGAGAGCTCCGTAAAGTTTTTCAGCATTAATCCATTTGTCTGCAATAATTCCCATTAATGCAGGCATAAAGATGGAAGCTATTCCTAAAGTTGAAAAAACGGCACCAAACTCAGCCCCACTCCATTGTTTATAAGCAAAACCATAAGTTCCTAAGGTCGTAAGCCAAGCTCCCCACACAAAAAACTGCAGAAAGCTAACAATGGTAAGTCTTAATTTTAAATTCATAGTTTAATTATCAATATTATTCAATCTTCTTGTTTCTCTTTTTAATTTCCTGCTGCAGTTCCATCGCGGCATCGAAATCTTCATCTTTCACCGCTTCTTCGAGAAGTTTCTGAAGATCCTGTAAAGTGAGCGAAGCCAAATCTCCTTCTGCAGATATTTGTTCTGAATCGCTGTCTTGCTGTGCAGGCTCTTCAAGTTCCAGAAGGATTCCGGCTTCGTTCAATACCTGAGGAGTTGTATAAATAGGCGCATCGAAACGTACTGCCATGGCCACAGCATCAGAAGTCCGTGCATCCATGATCAGCTCTTCGTTATTGGCTTTGTTCTTGAAATTGATATTTGAAAAAAACACGCCGTCGATAATTTGGTAAATGATCACAGAAACCAGTTCATAATTGGTGATCGACACAAATTTGGCGAATAAATCGTGAGTTAAAGGTCTCGGCGGATGAATATCTTTCTCTAATCCCAAAGAAATCGACTGTGCCTCGAAATTTCCTATCACTACAGGCAATTTTACTTTGGTTTCCTCATGCTCCAAAAGCAGAGCATAAGCACCGGACTGGGTTTGGCTGTAAGAAATTCCGCGTATGATTAATCTTTTATAATCCATAGCTACAAATATAATTGAATTTTTAGATTTGAAATTAGTTTAAAAATATTTATTGAAATACTTGATTAAAAACAGCATTTTTCATCAGGTTTGGGGGAGATTATCAATATTGATTTCGATGAGGAACGAACTGCCGGTTTCGCTCTTTGTTTTACTGAATTTAGCATTCATAAAACGAATACGCGAATCGATATTTCCAAATCCTATTCCTTTATTGTTTTTCCGCATGACGAAACCTTTGCCGTTATCTTTCACTGATACTGTGATATGAGGATGCCGGTGCGTAATCATTACTTCAGCAGTTTTGGCTTCTGCATGTTTGATGATATTGTTTACCAATTCCTGCACAATTCTGTAAATGTGAGTTTCTATGACCTTATCAAGTTCAATACGTTCCCCCGTAGAAGTAAATTTTATCGGAATCCCATAAATATTTTCAATTTTCATACAGAAATTCTGCAGGGCGGTAATCAAGCCAAAATTGGTAATAGAAGATGGCGAAAGGTTATGCGAAATTTCCCTGATCTGGATACAGGATTTATCGATTATCTGTGTTACATCCCGGAGGATCTCTTCATTTTCGGGGTTTTTGTTGCTGAGTTTCAGATAGGCCAGGTTATATTTTATCGCCGATAAATCCCCGGCAATACCATCATGCAGTTCCTCTGCCATTCTTTTTCTTTCTTTCTCTTCACCTTCCAGCAGTCCCTGGAGTTTGCTGATTTGCTGCTGATGCCGGTGTTTTGTTACGCTAACATTAATGCGGTTTCTTTCTTCATTTATCAGTTTTACTTTGTGGGCCAAACCAAGGCTGAAAAAAATAGTTTCAATAATATTTCCGATGAAGAAAAATGTGATTGGATTTTCCATACCGAGCGACGGAATAAAACTTCCGGCCAGCGCTATTAAAGCACAGAGAACAAATACCACAACACCAATTAGAAAAAAGAATTTGTGCTCTCCGGAACGCTGTATCGCCCGCAAAAGAGTAAGAACAAAGATAACAAGCATTACCGGTACATAAATATAAAGGTAAAGCGTAACAAACAATTCGGCATTCCGCATCGCCATACACAATGCAGCGAATCCGACGAACAGATAAGCCATAAAGTTAACAACCCACTTTGTACGTTTAAAATATTTCTTGGCATTCTTATCAAAATCCAGGAAATAAAATGCAAAGATTGAATAAAAGGTGTAAAAAATGATTGGAACAAGGAAGTTAAGAATGGTCGTAATCATCTCAGCGTCCTCGCTGCCGAAAATTGGTTTTAAGAGGTCTTCAAATCCGTAGTAGACTGTATCGGAGCGGCTCAGCACATAAATAATAAGAAAAATATTATAAAGTCCGTAATACTTGAAACTCTTGTCGCGCAGGTACAAAAAGATCACTCCACTGACAATAATGAACAGCAATTGGAAAGATATAGCCATGTTCCAAACAAACACTTCCATCCTGATAATTGTTAACCTGAAATCTCTTTTGAAAGTAAATTTACTTATTTTTTGATGAGGAATATGTTAAAAAATAATCTTTAAGAAATTACTTTCATGAACACAAAAAAAACGCTGAAAAAATTTCAGCGTTTTCAGTAACAACTATTGAGGCTTAAATTAACCTTTCAATGCTTTAATTTTCTGAGTAAGTTCCGGAATAATCTGGAACGCATCGCCAACAATTCCGTAATCTGCTGACTTGAAGAACGGCGCTTCGGGATCGCTGTTGATTACAACAATGGTTTTAGAAGAGTTAACTCCCGCCAAATGCTGAATTGCACCCGAAATACCTACTGCGATGTAAAGATTCGGAGCAATTGCTTTTCCGGTTTGCCCAACGTGCTCAGAATGCGGTCTCCAACCGATATCCGAAACAGGTTTCGAACATGCAGTTGCTGCACCTAAAGTCGCTGCAAGATCTTCAATCATTCCCCAGTTTTCCGGTCCTTTCATTCCACGTCCGGCAGAAACTACTACTTCAGCTTCTTTAAGATCAAGTTTTCCTGAACTTTGTTCGTGAGAAAGTACTTTGGTATCTTCATTTTCGATGGTCAGATTTTTTACTTCCTCAGTTCCTGAAGCAGGATTTTCTTTCACACCAAAAGCATTCTGTGAAACGGTTACAATAACGCCCGACGCATCAGCTTTAGCATGCATAAATCCTTTTCCTGAAAATGCTCTTCTCTTTACCTGGAAAGGCGTAACGCTTTCCGGAGCTTCTAAAACATTGGTAATTAAAGAATAATTCTTCATAATCGCCAACATGGGTGCAACAGAAGAAGCGTCGGTCGTGTGAGGAAACACAATGATATTTCCGTCAGCAACTTCACTTACTGCTTTTGCGTAAGCTTTTGCACTGAAGTTTTTCAACCCTTCATCCTTGATATTGATGACTTTATCTGCACCATATTTATACAAAAGGTCTGATGAATCTGTAGGGTTCACGGAAATTGCAGTCACTGTTTCACCAAGCTGACCAGCTACTGTTTTTGCATAAGAAACCGCCTCGAAAGCCGCTTTCTTGTAAATTCCGTTTATATTTTCTGCGTATACGAATACTGCCATTTTTTTTGAATTTTAAATGTTGAAATTAGATTAAATCACTTTTGCCTCTTCGTGAAGCAGCCTCACCAATTCGTCGATATTATCCGCAGCAACCATTTTCACAGCGGCTCTTGCCGGCACAGCATCGTAAGAAACACCTTCTACTTTAACTTCAGAACCTACCGGCTCCTGAATATGCAATGGCTTTGTTCTTGCCGACATAATTCCTCTCATGTTCGGGATGATTAAATCTTTTTCATCAACCAATCCTTTCTGTCCTGCGATTACCGCCGGTAATTTTACAGAAATAGTTTCTTTTCCACCTTCAATTTCTCTTACTGCGTTTACCTCAGAACCATTTACCTCAAGACCTACACATGCATTTACGAAAACCTGATCCAGAATCTGCGCTACCATTCCCGGTACCGCTCCACCATTGTAATCAATAGATTCTTTACCGCAAAGAATTAAATCGTAGCCGCCATTTTTAGCAATATTCGCAATCTCTGTCGCCACCGAAAAACTGTCTTTCGCATCGGTATTTACTCTGATGGCATCATTTGCTCCAATAGCCAGTGCTTTTCTGATAACAGCCTCTGTTGTAGCGTCTCCTACATTCACAACTGTAACCGTAGCTCCCTGAGATTCCTGTAGCTTAACAGCTTTTGTTAAAGAGAATTCGTCAAGAGGATTAATTACCCACTGAATTCCGTTTTTGTCGAACGCAGATTTATCTGCTGTAAAATTAATTTTTGAAGTAGTATCCGGAACACTACTGATACAAACTAATATTTTCATGTGTTTATTATTTTTGATTTTTGGTTTTTAAGCCTAAGTTTTTTAATAAAATATACGGTTGTAATTTTCGCTAAGATAAAAATAATATATTATGCATGCATAGCATTTAGCAAAAATTTGATATTTTATACATAATTAACTGTTTGGTTTGGAAGGTCTGATCTCGATCTTACTTGGCAAAGCACGTGGATTCATTTTGAAAATATCAACAACCAGTTCGCCCAGGTCTTCAGGCTGAATCTTCCATGCATCTTTATCAGAAGGGTCATTACCATTAAAATAAGTGGAAACCGAACCAGGCATAATGGTTGAAACTTTGATGTTGTATTTACGCAAATCGATCATTGCAGCCTGCGTGAAGCCTACAACTCCGAATTTAGAAGCGTTGTATCCGCTACCATTTTCAAAGAAATTGGCTCCGGCCAAGCTTGAAATACTGATGAAATAACCCTCAGATTTTTTGACTTCATCCACCGAGGCTTTCAGCGTATGAAAAACACCACTAAGGTTAGTATCGATCATATCATTCCATTCCTCTAACGAAAGTTCGTCAACAGGTTTGAAAATTCCGAGACCTGCATTTGCGATCACATAATCTAATCTGCCGAATTTTTTAACAATTTCTGAAACTGCAGTTTTTTCGTCCTCAAAATTTTTAACGTCAGAGGCAATGCCAAAAACTTTTGTATCATCTTCCGATAATATTCTTGCTGCTTCTTCCGCGTCTTCCTGTTTTCTGCCGGAAACCGCGACTTTAATTCCGTGTTTCAGTAAAACCTGGGCAATTCCGAAACCGATTCCTTTGGTTCCTCCTGTAATGTACGCTACTTTATCTTTCATCTTTTTCTGATTTTTAATTGTTAAAAAAATGCCTCAAAATGAGGCATTATAATGTTATGCTTTCGCGTAATTTTCAAAGAAAAGCGGAATACTTTCGATTCCTTTATAGAAATTAAATAATCCATAATGCTCATTCGGCGAGTGGATTGCATCGGAATCTAAACCGAATCCCATCAAAACAGATTTAGATCCCAAAACCTGCTCAAACATCGCTGTAATGGGGATACTTCCGCCACTTCTGTACGGTAAAACTTCTTTACCGAAAGCCGTTTCCATCGCTTTTTTCGCTGCCAGAAATTCTTTGGTATCGCTTGGTAAAACGTATGGCATTCCGCCGTGATGTGGATTCACTTTTACTTTTACGTTGGCAGGAGCAATTTTTTCAAAATATTTGGTGAATTTTTCCGTGATTTCTTCCGGAGTTTGGTAAGGAACCAAACGCATGGAAATTTTCGCAAAAGCTTTGCTTGGAATTACTGTTTTCGCACCTTCGCCGGTGTAGCCACCCCAAATTCCGTTACAGTCTAAAGTTGGGCGGATCGAAGTTCTTTCTAAAGTCGTATAACCTGTTTCCCCTTCTACTCCGTTCAATCCGATTGATTTTTTGAAACCTTCGGGATCATCTTTCAGCTTGTTCATTTCTGCTCTTTCTTCCTGGGAAACCACATCTACGTTATCGTAAAATCCGTCGATGGTAATGTGTCCGTTTTCGTCAATTAAATTGGCGATCATTCGGGAAAGCACATGAATTGGATTTGGAACCGCACCGCCATAAAGTCCGGAATGGAGATCTCTGTTTGGTCCTTCTACTTCCACTTCAACATAACTCAAACCGCGCAAACCGGTAGTTACTGTAGGCTGTTCGTTCGAATAAATATGCGTATCGGAAATCAAAATCGTGTCGCAGGCAAGTTTCTCGGTGTTTTGTTTCACGAAACCTTCCAGACTTTTAGAGCCTACTTCTTCTTCACCTTCTAATATAAATTTCACGTTGCATGGCAAAGTACTGGTTTTCATCATGGCTTCAAACGCCTTAACATGCATGAAAAACTGGCCCTTATCATCCGCTGCCCCTCTGGCAAAAATAGCGCCTTCCGGATGGAGTGCCGTTTTTTCGATATAAGGTTCAAATGGTGGTTTTGTCCATAATTCCAGCGGATCCGGCGGCTGCACATCGTAGTGACCGTACACAAGAACAGTTGGTAAATTTTTATCTAAGATTTTTTCCCCATAAACAATAGGATAACCTTCGGTTGGACAAACTTCCACATGATCTGCACCTGCATTATTCAGGTGTTTGGCAACTTCATCAGCGCATTTCAGCACTTCGTCTTTGTATGCAGGATCTGCAGAAATCGATGCAATCTTCAGCAGTTCAAAGAGTTCATCAACATACCGCTGTTTATTTTCGTTGATGTAATTTAGGGTTTCTTGCATTTTATTTTTACTTAAATTATTAAAAATCGAATCTTGTAAAAATAAAAAAAATGTCCTGCATAAGCAAGACATCTTCTTCTTTTTATATAATACGGTGTACTATTTTACAGCTGTTTTTGTACTGTCTGCCGTAATTTGTACTTCTTTTACTTCAGCAGTTCTCACTGAATCCTGAGCCACTGCAGATTCGGCAACGTTATCGGCAGGAGCTTCAATATAAGTGCCTTTTACATCATCAGAATATCTTTCTGCACCTTCTTCCATTTTCAGAACTCCCTTATTGGAACCTGCCTGAATTTTTTTACAGCTCACCACAAAACTTGCACATGCAAAAACTAAAATAATTTTTTTCATAAGTAATTTCTATTTTTTTATAAAGTCTTATGCAACCGCTGAATATGCATTATGAACCATGGCGATCCCAGATCAACTTTTTGATTGGCCAAAAGTAAGAAATATTACGATTTGCCCCAAATATTTAAAAGATTATTCAACAGATCTTAAAATAATTCTCCCTTTCTGGCTTTGGGTAAAAATTAAATAGGTTTTTCCGCCATCTGAAATCTTATATTTTTTCTTAATTTCATCGGGTGAAAGCGGATAATTCTTCGAAATAATATTAAATTTTTCGCCTTTTAGAATCTGTTTTGGCGCAGTAACACCAACCTTCAGCACTCTTCCCGGAAAATCTTCAACCACCTCATCCGATGTATAAAAATGGGTGTTCGCATGAAGCTTTAAAAGTTTAAACTTTTTTGCAACAGTATTGAAAGCCCCCGATTTTAAAACCGCATTGTTCGGTAAATAAAAGAAATTATGCGGATCAGAATATTCTGCAACCGCATTTTTTTCATCATTAAAAACAAAAACAAAATCCGGATCTGTACTTTCAAGATTTACACATTTAATTTCTGTATCGGTGTGGGAATTTTTCCTGTTTATAAAAACTAGAAGTTCCTTCACCTCATTTTTCACCGCTATAATTTCAATTTTCGAAACATTTTTTACAACAGAAAGCAGATATGAAATGTCGATGAGCGGTGAAAGTTTAATGATGATTTCATCTGAAATCTCTCCCAATTTTTCCTGAATTTCGAGCAAATTCGGCGATAGGTCTTCCAGAAGGAATTTTTTGTTTTTCTTAGCATCGCGCCGCGCCGGATCAAGATATATTAAATCAAATTTATTGGTGTTTTTAGTAAGGAAATCCTCCAAATTTTGATTGAGAAAATTTGCGGTTCTGCCGAGAATTTTCCAGTTGTGTTTTACTGTTTCCAGGAGTTCGGTATTCTGTTCAACAAGCGTAACTTCATCAAAATTCTGAGATAAAAAATACGCATCAATTCCAAATCCTGAAGTGAGATCAAGAAAATTTTTCCCTTTTAAATTTTTGGCTTTAAATTCTGCTGTTGATTGCGACGAAGCCTGTTCCAGATTAAGATTTGGCGGAAAAATAATGCCATCCCGAAGCAGAAACGGAAACTTTTTCTGTGCAACTTTTTTTCCTTTAATCTGCTGCGCAATTTCGTGCATCGAAACGTCCGGAAACGGCGACTTTTTCAGTAACAAAGAATGCAAATCAGCCGTGAGATTTGCATTGATATAATTTTGAATTTCTTCAGTAAGAATTGAAGGGTTTATGCCTGTTTTCATCTCATATTATTCAAACATTTCAGCCCAGCGCACCGGTTTAATCACTGACGAATCATAAAGCTCTTCCACCGATTTTGTTTTTTCGTGTTTCGGATAAAGATTTATGCCGATGAGTTTTATCTTACCTGTTTCAACCCAACTCTGTTCTTTAACAGCCTGCTCATAAATCATTTGCTGAATTTTGCCAGCTTTTAGATTTTCGCAGTAACCACCGTTATTTTCTATTTCCAAAAATAATTTCCAGGCGTTTTCTGCAAACTGCTGCGTGATGTTTTCAATATAATAACTGCCGTTTCCGCCGTCTTCAAAAACATTGATAATACTTTCGTAAGCCAGAACGATCTGCTGTTTGAACGAAATTTCTTCGGAAAGCGCAGTAGCATTTTCAAGTCTGAAATCATTGCTGAAAACTGCATCTGCACCGCCAATCATTGCCGCGGAAAGCTCTAATGTAGAACGAATCAGGTTGTTTTCAGGTTCATTTTTTGATTTGTTTCTCAGAGAAGTTTCAGCAAAAATATAGGGAACTTCATTTTTACCGAATTCTTTTGAAAGCTGAATAAAAAGAAGTTTAAATGCGCGGATTTTAGCCAGTTCAAAGAAATAATTCGCGCCTACCGCAAATCTGAAAACGAGCTTGTTTAAGATTTCTGCACCGAAAAATTCCGTTAGGTCTTTCGTTTTGGCCAGTGCAAAAGCAAGCTGCTGTACAATTGATGCACCGGAATTTTGCTGAAAGGCTACGTCAATGCAGATATTTCTTTCGAAATCTTTGGCCAGAAGTTCTTTTCCCAGCTGTTCATTAAGTTCACCGTTTTCTTCAGAAAAAATGTCAATGAGCGAAAGACAGCGGTTATTTTCATCGGCAGAAATATGTTCAGCAAGGTCTTTGTTATTGATGAACAGTACTTTTTCTTCAAGATTTTCTACGTTTTCGTTCAGGAGAAAAGCAAAAACATTTTCTTCAAGATCTTCGCGGTATTTTGCAACCAACTGGGCAGATTCCTCAATTTTGGGTAAATTCTCCAGCGGTTTTTCTACTGAGGCGTAAAAAGGCTTCACAATGATTCCTTCGAGATTTTCTTTTGAAAGAATTTCGTAAATATTTTCGGTTTTCAGCTGTTTCTGAACGAGATTTTCCCAATCGGAAAGTGTGGTCTTTGTGAACATTTTTTACTGTGTTTTCGTAATATTCGTACTATCTACCACTAAAATAAAAATTTCTTCATTGGGCTTCTTCATGAAATAATTTTCGCGGGCAAATTTTTCCTTTTCAGATTTGTTGTTCATGAGCTTTTTGTAGAAAGCATCGTTCTTTTGGTACTCTTCTTTGTAATAAGCCAGTTGCTTTTCGTACTTGTTTATTTCTCCGTTCATTTCGTTGATTACGAGAAATGAAGTGCTGTCGAAAAAGACCATCCAAACCAAAAAAAGGAAAATGGTAATGAAATATTTATTCAGAACGTATTTTTGAATGAATTTTAAAGCAGGCGTTTTCGGCTTGATGTCTTTAATTAATTCTTTCATAATTAATGTGTTTTTTTCAGCGTATTGTTGATTACCGTTGAAAGGAAATCAATCGCCACTGTATTTTGTTTCATGTTGGGAACGATAAGATCAGCTTCGTTTTTCGATGGTTCTATAAATTCCATGTGCATGGGTTTCAGCGTGGTTTGGTAACGGTGCAGAACTTCCTGCAGATCGCGGCCCCGTTCCTGAGTGTCGCGGCGAATTCTTCTGATCAACCTTTCGTCGGAATCTGCATGAACAAAAACTTTAAGATCATATTCCTTTAAAAGTTCAGGGTTTGTCAGTACAAGAATTCCCTCAACAATCAGTACATTTTTTGGCTCAATCTGTACATGATCACCGGTTCTGGAATGGGTTACAAACGAATAAATTGGCTGCTCGATCGCTTCCCCATTTTTCAAAGATTTAACATGTGAAATCAAAAGTTCGAAATCGATGGACTTTGGGTGATCGTAATTCAAAACTTCGCGTTCTGCCAATGTAAGCTGCTGGTTATCATGATAATAATTATCCTGAGACAGAACGTTTACACCTTCAGCATTCAGTTGCTGAAGAATTTTGTTTACAACGGTAGTTTTCCCGGAGCCTGTACCTCCTGCAATTCCGATAACGAGCATAAATTATAATTTCTGCAAATATAAGATTATGTATGGGTTTTAATAAAAATTAAAGTTATGAATTTACACAATTTTCCGGGAAAATCACCCTTTTCTTTCAATTCCAAACACATAATAAACCACCGCCAGCACACGGGCCAAAAATTCCCGCGACTGATTGCGGTAATAACTCTGGTTGCTTAAAACATCCTGCGCATCAAATCCCAGCGCATTCATATCATTATTCCGCGCATAAAAAAGCGCACGAAGGTTATGAAAACCCTGCGAAACAATAATCACATCGTTCTGCTGGTATATATTTTTGCAATTGCTGATGCTGGCCTGGGTTTTAAAACCTTTGGGGTCTTCAATAATGATACGTTCCGGCACTCCTTCCTGATAAACCAGATAATTTTTCATAGCAAAAGGCTCATCGTAACCCGGACTTTTTTCGCCACTCACAATAATTTTTTTGATTTTTCCGTGATGGTAAAGCAAAGCGGTAGCATCCATCCGAGAAGTAAAATAGGGGTTTGAGAGTCCGGATTTCATCTTCGGGGAAGTTCCCAGGACCAATGCTGTTTCCCGCGGCGGAATCTTAGAAATTCTGGTGTAGGTACGTCCATTAGTTAATGCATACACCCACACATTTGCCAAAATCATCAGCAAAACACCAATTTCTACCAGCGTAAAAAAAGATTTTAATATGTTTAAAATTCTTTTCAAACCTTACTTAAACAAGATCAAAATTAACTTTTATTTTCTTACTTAGCATTACCGACATGCAGGCAAGGATTTTTCCTGAGGCTTCTTCTTTTTCTGTTAAATATTCGTTTTCAAGAAGTTCAACTTCACCTTCTTCCAGCACACACTCGCAGCTGCCACAAATGCCTGATTTACAGGAATAAGGCACAGGAAACCCCTGGATTAAAAGTTGCTGCAGGAGTTTTACTTCATTGTTCTTTAACGTTGTTGAATAATTTTTGTTGAACAGTTTAAAATCAACTTCAATATTCTCCACACGCGGAAAATCTTTTTCTACGGGATAAATATCTTCATTATATTCTTCGAAAAGTTCGAAATGAATATTTTTTTTGGGAATTCCGCTATTGTAGCAGGCATTTGCCAGTGATTTTATCATCTCACCTTTTCCACAAATCAACACTTCATCCACCGCATCCCAAATGGTGTTTTCTTCATCGGTATCATCCAAATGAAGAATCTGGTTGATGATTAATTTTAGTTTTCTCTCATCTAAACGCCCGTGAAATAAGTTATCTGACGTTGGTTCCTGCGAAAAGAAATAGAAAATCTGAAGCCGGTCGGCATATTTTTTCGCTAAACTGTCCAATTCATTTTTAAAAGCAATTTCTTCAGATTTGCGGTTGCCGTAAAACATAAAAAGTCTGGTTCTTGGTTCTTTATGAAGAATATTTTTAAAATGACTGAGCAGCGGAGTAATCCCAATTCCGCCCGCAAAACCAATAATTGTGCGAAATTCGTGAGGTTTTGAAACCAGCGTAAATCTTCCTTTCGGTTCAGAAATTTCTACTTCATCACCAACTTCGAAGTCATTGATTAAATCTTTTGTGGAACTTTCTTCGTTATTGATCTTTATACCAAGCGCAATCTTCTCCTCATACGGCGCGGACGTCATTGAAAAATCGTTCTGAAAAA
This sequence comes from Kaistella yananensis, assembly GCF_026107505.2. Classification (NCBI taxonomy): domain Bacteria; kingdom Pseudomonadati; phylum Bacteroidota; class Flavobacteriia; order Flavobacteriales; family Weeksellaceae; genus Kaistella; species Kaistella yananensis. Next base: position 219,614 of record NZ_JAPCHZ010000005.1, read on the forward strand.
CCCCTCGTTTTGAAGGGTATCTTATCGTTACATATTGGCCGGCTTCAAACTCATAATTTAATTTTAAAGCTTCCGGAATTTCAAACTCCAGTGCAAATGTGTTTTTGGTAAGTTGCTGCTTTTTCGTTAATTTTAGCCGGTGAAATTCTCCTTGCTTCGCTTTGGGTAATCGTTTTTCCATATCAAATATCCTTCAAAAATAATAAAAATAAAATGAAAAAACTCCTTCTGAGCGCGATGATTCTGGTTGCAGTCACTGCATGTAAAAAAGAAAGTATAATCACTGAAAATACTGAAAGTACGACTGGTGATTCTGTCACTGTTCCGGAATCCAATGAGATTTCTGAAGCCATTATTCCTTTCAAACAGATCGAATTAAGCCCCCAAGAAACTTCGGAAATCCTTGCCAAAAAAGATAACGACACTTTATATGTTACCAACTTTTTCGCAACTTGGTGCGGACCGTGCATGCGCGAGATGCCGCATTTTAAAGAAAAAATAAAAGAAATGGAATCGCAGCCGGTGAAATTTACTTTTGTAGGTTTGGATCCGAAAGAAGACTGGGAAACCAAAGTAAAGGCTTTTGCTGAAGAAAACAACCTCTCAAAACATATTGTTCTGGTTGACGGACAAAAACTTACGCCTGAATTTTTTCCTAAAAACTTCAAACAGTGGGACGGTGGCTCAATTCCTTTTACGTTCATGAGAAAAGGCGATAAAACCGACGAAACCATAGGAATGATGAGCAAAGAAATGTTGGACGAAAAGATTAATTCATTTAAATAATTCGAAGGTTAAAAGCTTCAGGGCTTAGTATAATGTCCAAAAAATTCAAGATCATTGCCTTTTTCATCACGGTCGGAATTATGATTTCGGTTGCTGTAAACCTGAATATTGGTTTTATGAAACTGAATTTTGCCGATTTTTTTGTTTCGGATACGGATAATTCTCAAATCGCGCAGCTAAGGATCAACAGGGTTTTGGCGATGGCTTTGGCAGGAATTTCAATTCCCACTTCTGGTTTTCTTTTACAGGAATATTTTCAGAATCCATTGGCCGGGCCTTCGGTTTTGGGAATTACTTCGGTGGCGAGTTTAAGTGTTGCTTTTTACATTTTTTTTGCACAGAATCTCGTACTTCCCGAAGTTTTACAGAACAGCTTCCTGAGCATTTCGGCAATTGGCGGAAGCTTGATCCTGATGCTTATTTTACTGGCATTTTCAAACAGATTTCAGGATAAATCTTTCCTGATTATTTTTGGATTTCTGGTATCGGCTTTGGCGGGCGCAATTGTTTCGATTCTGCAGTTTTATGCAGAAAACCAGAGTCTGAAAAATTATATTCTCTGGAGTTTCGGTGCGAACAATCAGGTTTCTACAAATCAGGTTTGGGTGTTGACAATAATTGTTTTGATTGGAATATTTTTGAGCTTTAAATCAATAAAGCCTCTCATCGGAAACTCTCTGGGAGCAGCTTACGCACAAAGCCTGGGTGTAAATCTTAATCAACTGAAACTTTTCGTTATTGTAGCCTCTTCTATACTATCGGCTTCTGTAACGGCATTTTTAGGACCTATTCTCTTTATCGGTATTGTAGTTCCGCATTTCTGCAGAATTATTTATAATCCTGCAAAACTTTGGCAACAGTGGATTCTGAACATGATTTTAGGAATTTTCATCATGGAATTTTTCTCTGTTATTTCCGAAACTACACAGTTTCCACTAAATGTAATTACTTCACTTTTCGGAATTCCGGTAATTCTGGCAATGATGATGAAGAATAAAAAAATTGCTTAAAATGTTTCTGGAGCTTAAAAATACAGCAGTCGGATACAAAACACCTTTAATAAGAGGAATTGAAACCGATTTGGATTTAGGCGAAATCTGTCTACTCATCGGAAACAACGGTGTTGGGAAAACCACTTTAATTAAAAGCATTTTAAATCAAACATCTCTAATTTCGGGGGATATTTTACTTGACGGAAAAAACATAAAAACCCTCAGCAATAAAGAAATCGCCGAACGCGTCGCAGTGGTTTTTTCCAAATCGCAGATTCCTGCAAACTATACGCTTACAGACCTTGTCTCTTTGGGAAAATATATACATTATCCTTATTATTTCGAACTGAATGCCCAGGATCAGAATGAAGTTGACGAAATCATCGAAAGTTTACATCTAAACCAATACCGACATTTTCCTCTGCAGAAACTCTCGGACGGAAATCTTCAAAAAGCTTTTATTGGAAGGGCTTTGGCGCAAAATTCACCGATGATTATTCTCGATGAGCCAACCACACATTTGGATGAGGAAAATAAAATCGTCATTCTGAAATTACTCCGGAAACTAGCCAAAACACGGAATAAACTTATCCTGTTTTCGTCGCACGACTGGCGCTTAGCAAAAGAATTTGCTGACCGGATCTGGCTTATAAACGAAGAAACACTGGATGCCGGAATTACGGAAGATATTTTATTAAAACATGACGAATTACTGAATCCCAAAATTTTTCATTTTACCGACAGTTTTGTCCCGCCACAAATCATTGCACCTATTTTACAGAAAGAAATGCTCTATTCTTTTCTCCAAAAAAACACTTCAAAAAACCTTTCATCTATAAAATTTGAATTTAAAGATGGATTTTGGTTGATTTCCGGTGACAATTTTCAACAAAAATGCTTTTCCTTTAACGAAGTATCAGATTTAATTGCAAACATCGGATAATTCGATATTTACAGCATCTGTTTAAATTACTATGCATGCATAGTATTATGCTTTTCATATTAATTATTAAACTGATTTACAATCAATTACAGAAACAGGCGAAAATACTATGCATGCATAGTATTTTTTGTTATATTTGTCTAAATCACAACTTATAACACAATGGAACAAAAAAATATTGAAAGAGTTGAAAATATTGACCTGATTTTAAAGTCTACCTGGCTCGCAGTTTCAAAAATGTACTCTGAATTTGCACAGGATCACGATGCTACTGCTGTTCAGGCACTTACACTTTTAAAAATCGATCCAAAAGAAGGAACCCGAAGCACAAATCTTGGACCTAAAATGGCTATAGAGCCTACTTCTTTAACCAGAATCATCAAACTTTTAGAAGATAACGGCTATATCTACAAAGAAAAAACTCCAACCGATAAAAGAGAGGTCATCATCAAACTAACCGATAAAGGGCTGAACAGCAGAAACCTTTCAAAAGAAGTGGTGATGAATTTCAATAAAAAAGTAGTTGAAAAAATTTCTTCAGAGAAAATGGAAATTTTCAAGGAAGTAATGCAGGATATTCTGAAAATCGCAAACGAATTAAACAATAAAAATAAAGGATAAAACCAAAAGGTTGCATCAATAAAAAATAATTAAAATTTTAGAGATGAAAAGAAGAATCAAACATGTTACGGTTCTTGGTTCAGGAATAATGGGTTCGGGTATTGCAGCACACTTTGCCAATATTGGTGTTGAAGTGCTTCTGCTCGATATTGTTCCCTTTGAACTTACGGAAGCTGAACAGAAAAAAGGCTTAACCAAAGAAGACAAAGCCGTAAGAAACAGGATTGCCGCTGAAAATTTCGAGAAATTGAAGAAAGCAAGCCCGGCACTACTCTACTCCCCGAAATTTGCCGACCGGATCACCGTAGGAAACTTCGATGATGATCTTAAAAAAATCAAAAACACCGATTGGATTATTGAAGTGGTGGTTGAAAGACTCGACATCAAAAAATCAGTTTACGAAAAAATCGAACAGTTCAGAAAACCCGGAACACTGGTATCTTCCAACACTTCCGGAATTCCCATCCACTTCTTAATTGAAGGAAGAAGCGAGGATTTCAAGAAACATTTCGCGGGAACGCACTTTTTCAATCCAGTGCGATATTTACCGCTGCTGGAAGTGATTCCAACTCCGGAAACAGATCCGGAAATCGCTAAATTCTATATGGATTTTGGGGCTAAATTTCTTGGGAAGACTACAGTTTTAGCAAAAGACACACCTGCATTTATCGCCAACAGAATCGGTGTTTTCTCCATGATGAACCTTTTGCATGAAGTAAAAGAGTTAGGTTTAAATGTTACCGATATCGATAAACTGACAGGTCCGGTAATCGGCCGTCCGAAATCTGCAACCTTCAGAACTGCAGATGTGGTTGGTTTGGATACTTTGGTTCACGTGGCAAACGGTGTCCGCGAAAGCGGTGTTGAAGCCAATGATTTCAACAACGTATTTTCACTTCCGGAATACATCCAGAAAATGGTGGATAATAACTGGTTGGGTTCCAAATCTCAGCAGGGTTTCTACAAGAAAGTTAAAAATGCAGAAGGAAAATCCGAAATCCACGGCCTGAACCTCAATACCATGGAGTACGAGCTTCAGGGTAAATCAAGCTTCCCTACCCTTGAACTGACTAAAAACATCGACAAACCGATCGACCGTTTCAAAGTGCTGATTGGCGGAAAAGACAAAGCAGGTGAATTGTACCGAAAATCCTTAGGTGCTTTGTTTGCGTACGTTTCTCATAAAGTTCCGGAAATTTCTGACGAAGTATATAAAATCGACGATGCAATGCGCGCCGGTTTCGGCTGGGAAAACGGTCCGTTCGAAATTTGGGATGCGGTTGGTGTTCAGAAAGGAATCGAACTGGCTAAAGAAGCTGGTTATGAAGTTTCTGACTGGGTTAAAAATGTTGAAACGTTCTATAAAGTTAATGACGAAGGGCAGAGTATTTTCTTTGACAAAAACTCAGGAAACTACAGCAATATTCCGGGACAAGAAGCATTTATCATTCTTGATAATATCAGAAAAAACAAAACGCTTTGGAGCAATTCAGGTTCTGCCATTCAGGATTTAGGCGACGGAATTATCAATTTCGAGATCCGTTCCAAAATGAATTCCTTAGGCGGTGAAGTTTTAGATGGTCTGAACAGAGCAATCGACTTGGCTGAGAAAGAATACGACGGTTTGGTAATTGGTAATCAGGGAGCTAATTTCTCTGTTGGAGCAAATTTAGCCATGATTCTAATGATGGCGATCGAACAGGATTGGGACGATTTGAATATGGCAATTGCTTACTTCCAGAAATCCATGATGAGAGTTCGTTACTCTTCAATTCCTGTTGTAGTTGCTCCGCACGGTATGACTTTGGGCGGTGGTTGCGAAATGACCATGCACGCTGATAAAGTAGTTGCAGCAGCTGAAACTTACATCGGTCTTGTTGAAACCGGCGTTGGAGTAATTCCTGGTGGTGGTGGTACTAAAGAGTTTGCATTAAGAACTTCAAGAGAATTCCACAGTGACGATGTTAAGAATAACCGTCTTCGTGATGCTTTCATGAATATCGCGATGGGTAAAGTGGCGACTTCAGCGTACGAAGCTTACGATATGGGAATTTTAGAAAACCATAAAGACATTGTAGTAGTAAACAAAAACACGCAGATTCTTGAAGCTAAAAAAGTAGCAAAACTGATGGCTGACCAAGGTTACACGCAACCGATTGAACAGAAAGTGAAAGTTTTAGGTAAAGATGCATTGGGTATGTTCTACGTTGGAACCGATCAGATGCTGACCGGAAAATTCATCTCCGCACACGACAAACTGATTGCCGACAAATTAGCCAACGTTTTGGTCGGAGGAAATCTTTCTGAACCAACTGTTGTCACAGAACAATATTTATTGAATCTTGAAAGAGAAACATTCTTACAGCTTTGCGGCGAAAGAAAGACTTTGGAAAGAATTCAGTACATGCTACAAAACGGAAAACCGTTGAGGAATTAGACTGGAGACTTAGAGATATTAGACTTAGAGATAGAATCACAAAATTAAAATTCAACAAACATGCATAATATTGGAAAATTAAAAATCTGGAACGCTTCCATTGATTTATGTGTTGAAGTTTACGAAGCAGTAGCGAACATGCCTAATGATGAGCGATATGGTTTATCATCACAGATAAAAAGATCTGCTGTGTCAATTCCATCAAATATTGCTGAAGGAGCTGGTAGAGATTCGTCCCCTCAGTTTAATCAATTTCTAAATATTGCGTTTGGTTCATCTTACGAACTCCAGACTCAACTCATAATTTCTGAACGGTTAAACTTTATCACTAAAGAGGTAAATGAGCCAATCTTAAGCAAATTGGATGAAATTCAAAAAATGATTTACGTGTTTAAAGAAAATGTAAATAAAAAATAATTAACAACGCAAGAGTCTAATGTCTCTTGTCTAAAAATCTATAATCTAAATGAGACAAGCATATATCATTAAAGGTTTCAGAACCGCCGTAGGCAAAGCGCCAAAAGGCAGTCTGAGATTTACAAGACCAGATGTTCTGGCTGCAACAGTTATTGAGAAATTAATGGCTGCTGTTCCACAACTCGATAAAGACAGGATTGATGACCTTATTGTAGGGAACGCAATGCCGGAAGCCGAACAGGGACTGAATGTTGCCCGTTTAATTTCATTAATGGGATTAAATACCGACAAAGTTCCCGGAGTTACCGTAAACCGTTATTGTGCCTCAGGTTCTGAAGCCATCGCCATTGCATCAGCAAAAATACAAGCAGGAATGGCCGACTGTATCATTGCAGGTGGAACAGAATCCATGAGTTATATCCCAATGGGCGGCTACAAACCGGTTCCTGAAACTGAAATCGCAAAAACAAACCCTGATTACTATTGGGGAATGGGTTATACCGCGGAAGAAGTGGCCAATCAGTACAAAATCTCCCGTGAGGAGCAGGATCAGTTTGCTTACGAATCTCATATGAAAGCTTTAAAAGCCAATGAAGAAGGTAAATTCGCAAACCAGATTGTTTCCATCCCTGTAGAGTATAATTTCCTGGACGAAAACCAGAAAATGCAGACCAAAAAATTCGATTTCAATGTTGATGAAGGGCCAAGAAAAGATACTTCGATTGAAGGTTTGGCAAAACTTCGTCCGGTTTTCGCAAACGGAGGTTCGGTAACAGCAGGAAACTCATCCCAGATGAGTGACGGCGCGGCATTCGTGATTGTAATGTCCGAAGAAATGGTAAAGGAACTAGGTCTGGAACCGGAAGCAAGATTAGTAGCTTATGCAGCTGCAGGTTTAGAACCGAGAATCATGGGAATGGGACCAATCTATGCCATCCCAAAAGCTTTGAAACAGGCAGGTCTGGAACTTAAAGACATCGATTTGATAGAACTTAACGAAGCGTTCGCTTCACAATCCGTTGCGATAAAAAAAGAATTAAATCTAAATCCAGATATTCTTAATGTTAACGGTGGTGCAATCGCATTAGGTCACCCACTCGGCTGTACAGGAACCAAATTAACAGTTCAGCTTCTAGACGAGATGCGAAAACGCGGCAACAAATACGGAATGGTTTCCATGTGCGTAGGAACAGGTCAGGGAGCTGCTTCAATTTTTGAATTACTTTAAATTAAAAACCAAAATCATGAGCGATACAACACAAAAAACACTTATCGGGGGAGACTTCCTGATTACAGAAACTCCTGCAAAAGACATCTTCACGCTTGAAGAGCTGTCTGAAGAACAAAAGATGATGCGCGATTCTGCGAAAGAATTCATCGACAGAGAAGTGGTTCCGCACCACGAAAGATTCGAAAGCAAAGATTACGCATTAACCGAAGAAACCATGCGCAAGCTAGGCGAAATGGGCTTCCTCGGCGTAACAGTGCCTGAACAGTACGGCGGTCTTGGGATGGGTTTCGTAACCACCATGTTGGCGTGCGATTATCTTTCCGGCGGTAACGGTTCATTGGCGACTGCATACGGTGCCCACACAGGAATCGGAACTCTTCCGATCCTGCTTTACGGAACTGAAGAACAAAAAAATAAATACCTTCCGGATTTAGCTACAGGAACCAAATTTGGCGCTTACTGTTTAACTGAGCCGGATGCAGGTTCAGACGCAAACTCGGGGAAAACCAAAGCCAAACTTTCCGAAGACGGCAAACACTACATCATCAACGGACAGAAAATGTGGATTTCGAATGCAGGTTTTGCAGAGATTTTCATCGTTTTCGCGAAAATTGATGACGACAAAAACATCACCGGATTTATCGTAGAAAGAGATACCGAAGGTTTAACTTTCGGCGAAGAAGAGCACAAACTCGGCATCCGTTCCTCTTCTACCCGCCAGGTTTTCTTCAACGACATGAAGGTTCCTGTGGAAAATCTTTTAGGCGAAAGAAACAACGGTTTCAAAATCGCTTTAAATTCCCTGAATGTTGGCCGTATTAAACTGGCTGCAGCAAACCTTGACGGACAGAGAAGAATCTTAGCTCACGCAACAAAATACGCCAACGAAAGAAAACAGTTCGGTGTAGCAATCTCTACTTTCGGAGCGATCAGAAAAAAAATTGCTGAAATGGCGACCGGAATTTTCGTTTCAGAAGCCGGTTCTTACCGTGCCGCGAAAGATGTTCAGGATAAAATTGACGAGCTTGTTGCAGGCGGAATGAACCATCAGGAAGCTGAACTAAAAGGCGTTGAAGAATTTGCGGTAGAAGCATCCATCCTTAAAGTTTTTGTTTCAGATTTAACGCAGAATACTGCCGATGAAGGAATTCAGATTTACGGTGGTATGGGATTCTCTGCAGACGCACCTATGGAAGCAGCGTGGAGAGACTCCAGAATCGGCAGAATCTACGAAGGTACCAACGAAATCAACCGTCTTCTTGCGGTAGGAATGCTGATCAAGAAAACCATGAAAGGCCAGCTTGATCTTCTGAAACCAGCCATGGCAGTAGGAAAAGAACTGATGGGAATTCCGTCTTTCGATGTGCCCGATTATTCTGAACTGTTAAGCGAAGAAAAAGCCATAATTGCGAACCTGAAAAAAGTATTCTTAATGGTTTCCGGAGCTGCGCTTCAGAAATACATGATGGAAATGGAGAAACAGCAGCACTTATTATTAAACGCTTCAGAAATCCTGAACCAAATCTATATGGCTGAATCTGCAATTTTAAGAGCAGAGAAACATTTCAGCGCAGATTCTGTGGAAGTTGCCATGGCTCAGCTGAACCTGTACAAAGCCGTTGAAAAAATCATCGCAGCGGCCAAAGAAGGAATTATTTCTTTCGCGGAAGGCGACGAGCAGCGCATGATGCTTTCAGGCCTCCGAAGATTTACGAAATACACCAACCAGCCGAACATCATTGCACTTACCGAGAAAATCGCAGCGCATTATGTAGAGAAAGGTCATTACTAAACACAGTTTTTAAACTGCACTTAAAACGCCTCGGGAAACCCGGGCGTTTTTTTTTGATGTAAATATTATAACTAATAAACTTGCGTATATTTGAGAGTCAATCGAAATTTTAAACAATTCTCACAACTAAATATTAATGGAAGAAATATTTTATAAAAATCCTAAAATTGATTATTTAATGATATATTTTAATATTGATGATGTTCCTACAAAACAAGACAAATTTTCGAAGTTGGATAATGTAGTTTTAAAAAATGAACAAAGTGAGGAGGATTTGGTATTAGAAAATTTATATATAAGAAGGACGATAAAGTTTCAGTAAAAATGCTTGATAAAATTATAAAAGACCATTTTGCTGATAAAAAAATAAAAAAAATCTATAAACCAAATCATGTAGAGGTTTACATAAGCATTTCTACAAAAACAGAAAAGAGATTCAAAGAGGTTGATGTCGATAATTTAGCAAAAAGTATTTTGGATTGTTTAAATAATATCGCATTTGAAGATGATTCTCAAGTCACACAATTAATTTCAACCAAACATATTGATAAATTGAATACTAATAGTATATGTATAGGAATCACAGAGCTAAGTGAAACAAAAAAAGGATTAATTGGGGATATAAAGGTTATACAAGATTATCCCTGGGAATAGACTCCGGAAAGTAAGCGAATAATAAGAATGATAAACTATTACATTTACACTTAGATAAAACCTCTTTCCGATAGTAACAAGTTTGCACAATCGATATGTCAAAAAGAAATCAATTTAAAACTCACCTGGAAAAAATTGTAAAAATTTTCTTCTTAGGTAAGGAATCATACTTGGTGTTAAGAGAATTGTATAAAGTAAATGATTGCTCAGAATATCTAATAGATTTAAAATTTAAGGGTAGTTTTTTTACTTTAACCAAAGTTAACTACTGGAGAATAATCATTCTTCAACTTTCAAAATTATTTATTGAAAGAGAAGAATTTAATATTATTAAAATACTTGAAAATTGTAAAAAAGGTGGCTACTATAAATCACTAAATATTAGTCAAGAATTTTTCAATAACGAATTGAGTAGAATTACTGCTAAAAAAAAGTTAATTGATGATATTAAATTACAGAGAGATAAAATCTTTGCTCATGAGGATTCTAATAATGAAGGAATAGTAAATGATATCACTCTTGATGAAACAGAAGAACTTTTCGATCTCTGTCAAAATATAATATTTCATATTTACACTGAAGTCTTTGATACTCACTATGAATTTGAAATGGGAAATTCAGCTCATTCAAACTTGAGATACGTTCTAAATGCGTTGGATGAAATTGAAAAGCAACGAAAAACAGAAAGAACAAAATTGGTAGAAGAACTTATTCGAAAATCAAATGAAAAATAAGAAAATAAAATACTTCCCTCCTCTACCACACCAATCGTTTCGCGTGGAAACCTATAAATCCACTATCTCCTCAACAAACCCCTCAAAATCTCCACTTTTTTTTCCAGTTCGGCAAGTTTCGGGTTACGTTTTACCGGGAAGTTTTCTAGGTAACGGGCAATAAAGATCCGACAGCAGATCATTGAAAATTAAAGTTAAACGTTACCTGCATATCAATAATTTTCTTAATTTTAAGGAACTTAAAAATACTTACTATGGGCAAATTTGTAATTTCAAAAAGGAAAAACGGCGAATTTCAATTTAATCTGAAAGCCGGAAACGGACAGACCATTTTGGCAAGTGAAGGATATTCCACCAAAGCCGCCTGCGAAAACGGTGTAGAATCGGTAAAGAAAAACGCATCCGACGACTCGAAGTACGAAAGAAAAGAATCAGCAGGCGGCAAGTTCCACTTCAACCTGAAAGCCGGCAACAACCAGATCATTGGCTCGAGTGAAATGTACGAATCGACCGCGGGAATGGAAAACGGAATAGAATCCGTGAAAAAAAACGCCCCCGACGCCACAGTGGAAGAGGAAAAAGAATAGAAATTAAATTAGAAATGCTTTGAATAATTAAAGCATTTCTTTATTTTTGGGAAAAACCACGAAACACGCATTATGGGACATTTACCAAAGTTAATTGAGGATCTGGCATTAATATTAATCGTAGCAGCTTTTGTTGTTTTGATTTTTAGAAAAATCAAGCAACCGCTGGTTCTGGGATATATTATTGCTGGTTTTCTGGTAAGCCCCAATTTCAAAATCTTTCCTTCGGTGGTTGATATGACCAATATTAAGACGCTGGCCGAAATCGGGGTCATCTTCCTGCTCTTCAGTCTGGGTCTCGAATTCAGTTTTAAGAAACTCATGAATGTGGGCGGTTCGGCATCGATTACCGCTTTTGTGGAGATTATTTTCATCACCATTGCCGGCTATTACACCGGCCGCATGCTCGGCTGGAGTACCATGGACAGTATGTTCCTGGGCGGTATGCTCGCCAGTTCCTCTACCACCATTATCATCCGCGCGTTCGACGAATTGGGTGTAAAGACGAAAAACTTCGCAAAAATTGTATTTGGTGTTCTGGTGGTGGAAGATATTGTGGTGATTCTCCTCATGGTTTTACTCTCGACCATTGCTGTCACCAAAGAATTTGAAGGTACACAAATCCTGTTTACGGTGGCTAAGCTGCTGTTTTTCCTTATCCTGTGGTTCCTGCTGGGAATCTTCCTTTTGCCGACTTTACTTAAGAAATTAAAACCCTTAATCGACGAAGAAATCCTACTCGTTTTATCGATCGGGCTGTGTCTTGGTATGGTTCTGATTGCTGTAAATGCGGGCTTCTCTGCAGAACTCGGTGCATTTGTAATGGGATCCATCATCGCGGAAACTACCATGGCTGAAAAAGTAGAACATACACTCAAATCGGTGAAGGATCTTTTTGCTGCCGTGTTTTTCGTATCGGTGGGGATGATGATCGATTACGATGCAATGATCACCTATGCATGGCCTATTCTTGCTGTTACGCTGCTCACCTTATTCGGCAAGCTTTTCAGTTCAACTTTAGGAGCGCTGATTTCGGGGCAGCCGCTGAAACAGTCGGTTCAGGTGGGAATGAGTATGGCTCAGATCGGGGAATTTGCGTTTATTGTGGCTACGCTTGGGCTATCTTTGGGGGTAATTTCAGATTTCTTGTTCCCTGTGGCGGTAGGTGTTTCGGCAATAACTACGTTTACTACGCCTTATCTCATCAAACTGTCTGAGCCTTTCTACAACTGGCTTGTGAAGGTGGTTCCGCCAAAATACATTGCCAAAATCAATAAATATTCTACCAATACCCAGAACATTCAGGCTGAAACCAGCTGGCAGACTATTCTGAAGAATTACGGCAGAATCGTTTTGATCAACGGTATCATCATCATTGCGATTTATCTCCTCTTCGCCCGTTTTATAATTCCGGCCATCAATGAAAATCTGGAAAGTAACGGTATTAAAAATATCATTGGGAACGCACTTCCGGTTCTCTTTATTCTTCCGTTCCTGTGGGCTTTAATGGTAAAAAGACCAAGTTCGGTAGCGTATAAAGAACTTTGGACAAAAACTAAATATAACCGCGGACCGCTGCTTATTATCGAAATTATAAGAATTATCTTAGGTATTGGAATTCTGGGCTTTTTCCTGGACCGGTTTGCCTCCACCACCATTTCCTTCTTTATTACGATTCCGGTCGCCATCATTCTTATGGTTGTATTTTCTAAAAGAATCAACAAATTCTATAACAGAATTGAAAAAAGATTCATCACCAACCTTAATGACAGGTCCGACAACCAACAGAGCGAAGCCATTACCCGCCTTGCTGGCAATTCTGAAGTCACCAATAACCTGGCTGCCTGGGATGTACATATTGTGGAACTCGAAGTGAAACCGCTGGCAGAATATATCGGAAAAACCCTTGTGGATCTGCAGTGGAGAGAAAAATACGGAGTGAACATAGGCTACATTAAAAGAGGCGAAAAGCTTATTCACACGCCCGGCCGGTCGGAAGTGCTGATGCCTTACGATAAAGTGGGAATTATTGCAACCGATGACCAGCTCCAGATCTTCAAACCTGTTTTCGACAGCCAGGAAATTGTTGTTGAAGAAGACATTAATCACATTAAACTCGGCAAAATTCTCATCAACCACCATTCACCGAAAAAGGGTCTTAGCATCCGGGAATCTGGCATCCGCGATAAAACCGATGGTCTGGTAATCGCGATACGGCGTGGCGATGAAAGAATCCTGAATCCGGATTCATCTGAAATTCTTCAGGTTGATGATATTGTATGGGTCGTAGGAAACCGAAAGAAAATTGAAAAACTGAACATCGAAATCTAATGATGAGCAAAGAAGAACTTTTAAACAAAGCCATAAGAATAGCCGAAAAAGCACATCGCGGACAAACGGATAAGGTTGACACACCGTATATCGGCCACATCATCCGCGTTATGAATTACGGAAAAACGTATGATGAAAAAATTGTGGGTGTGTTGCATGACGTAATTGAAGACTGCCCAAAAATCACCTACGACTATCTTCTGCAGGAAGGTTTTCCGAATGAGATTGTTTTTGCGATAGAATGCCTTACCAAAAATCCGACCGATCAGGATTATACAGAATTTATTAAACAGACCGAGAAATCTGCGCTTGCTGTGGCGGTAAAGCTGAATGATCTGCGCGACAATATGGATTTAACAAGGTTTACAAAACCACTGACAGAGAAAGATGCGAAAAGACTGAACAAATACCTTACAGCTTATCTCTATCTAAAGGAAAAATATTAATCCACCGTTTTTTCGGAATCTCCGAGTAAATCCTCGAGTTCTTTCATCTCAGCTGAGGTAAGATCACGCCACTTACCCACCGGTAAATCCAGTTTAATGTTCATGATTCTTATGCGCTTCAGTTTCTTTACTTCGTAACCCAGATATTCGCACATTCTTCGGATCTGGCGGTTCAATCCCTGAGTAAGGATAATTCTGAAGGAGAGTGTATCGATCTGTTCCACCTCACATTTATTGGTCACGGTTCCCAAAATCGGGATTCCGTTTCTCATTTTATGCAGAAACTGAGGCGTAATGGGTTTATCTACCCGAACGATATATTCTTTTTCGTGGTTATTTCTCGCGCGGAGGATTTTATTCACGATATCGCCATCGGAAGTCAGTAAAATGAGCCCTTCACTCGGTTTATCGAGCCGACCGATAGGGAAAATCCTTTTCGGATGATTGATGAATTCTACAATATTATTTCTTTCGCGTTTGGTATCGGTAGTACAGACAATCCCAACAGGCTTGTTCAGCGCGATGTACACATGTTCTTCTTCAGGCTTCCGGATGGAAATTCCGTCGACAAGAATTTCATCTTCTTCCGAAACTTTCGTTCCGATTTCAGGAATTGTGCCGTTCACTGTGATCCTTCCCTGCTCCAGCATTTTATCGGCTTCACGGCGGGAACAGAATCCAACTTCAGAAAGATATTTATTGATGCGTGTTTTTTCCAAAACTTAAAGATTTTTGTTGCTAAAAATAATGATTCCATAGGACAGACTGATAAATATACTGCCCTCACCATCCAGAATCTGATCTTCTACAGCGACACTGAACAGATGCCCAAATCTTTTGCTTAACGGTTCAACCATCCCGGCTCCGATACCCACAAAACCTGCATTATCAGCAGCAGTTCGGTTGATTTTTGTTCCCATGCTTCCAAATAAATAGAAAAATTCCTCATCCCGTGGATCGCCAAGGAAAAATTTCGGCTGTACCATCGCATACAGAAGATGATAATTAGGATCAATATAACTGTAGCGTAAACCACCTCCAAGGGCAAACCAATTCAATGGCTGAACACCAATCTGTGCAGTAAAACCATAATTATATTTACCAGGCGGTAGCTGGCTCTTTTCGTAATCGGTTTTTGCTCTGCCATCCCGTATCATTTGTGCCAGGTCTAAACCGATATTGATTTCAAGTGTACTGAAAGTCCCCAGTTTTGCGGCTTTTTCCTGACCAAAACTAAGAAACGGAAAAATTAAAAACAAAAGATAAAAATTCTTCATCTATAAATTTTCTTTAAAGCTAAATTCATTTTCCAAATATTGTGAAGAAGCATGTTCAATCGAATAATCACCGATTTTTGTCCTCCTTAAATTGGTAAGATAAGCTCCGACACCTAATTCCTGACCAATATCGTGGGCCAGACTTCGGATATAAGTACCTTTCGAACAGCCCACGGTGAAGCGCACAAAAGGCAAGTCGATTTCGATGTCTTTAAGATAATGAATTGTTGTTTTACGGGATTTCATTTCTACCTCCTCTCCTTTTCGGGCAAGATCGTACGCACGGTTTCCGTCGATTTTAATTGCTGAAAAAACCGGTGGTTTCTGGTCGATTTCGCCAACGAATTTGCTCAGTGTTTCATGGATAAAATCTTCTGTAATATGTGAATAATCCTGATGGAGAATTTCGGGTTTCTCGGTATCGTAAGATTCGGTTTGCACACCGATTTTTATTTCGGTTAAATATTCTTTCGGTGCATCCTGGATTTCCTGAATTTTCTTGGTGAATTTTCCGGTACACACAATCAGCAGACCGGTAGCACGCGGATCTAAAGTTCCTGCGTGACCGATTTTGAATTTTTTCGGAAGATTAAATTCGTTTTTCAGTTTATACTTGAGTTTGTTCACCGCCTGAAAACTCGTCCAATCCAAAGGTTTGTCGAGTAATATGATTTGTCCTTCAAGAAAATCTTCTGATGTCATTTAATAACTAAAACTGGTTTAAAATGCTACTGAAACTGTGTAAAATAAATCAGCAACACAATTCCTACAACGATGCGGTACCAGCCCCACGGTTTGAAACCATACTTTGTTAAAACGCCGATGAAAAATTTAATGGCAATAACCGCAACCACAAATGCCACTACGTTTCCTACCAGAAAATACATCAGATTATCGCCCTGCATGATCATTTCGTAACCTTTTTGCTCCAGACCTTTGTGATTCCAGTCTTTCAGGAATATTGAATATACAGAAACTGCAAGCATCGTAGGCACGGCAAGAAAAAAGGAGAATTCTGCCGCAGCTTTACGGGTAAGCTGCTGTTGCATTCCACCGATGATTGATGCGGCACTTCGGCTTGTTCCCGGCATCATTGCCAGACACTGCCAAAACCCGATAATCAAAGCACTTTTATATGAAACATCTTTCTCATCATCAATGACGTGTACTTTGAAGAGTTTGTCGATGAAAAGAAGAACAACTCCGCCAAGAATTAAAACAATGGCAATGGGAACCGGATCGCCGAGAACGGCTTCGATTTTATCATCGAAAAGTTTTCCCAAAACCAAGGCTGGTATTACCGCAACGGCAAGTTTTAAATAGAAATTAATATTCTTGAAATTGAAAAACTTTTTCCAGTAAAGAAAAACAACCGCCAGAATGGCTCCAAACTGAATGGAAACCTGAAACATCTTCACAAATTCATCTTCCTGAATACCGAAAATTGAACTGGTGAAAATCATGTGTGCAGTTGAGGAAACCGGTAGATACTCGGTTAATCCCTCGATAATTGCAATAAGAATTGCTCTGATTAAATCCATGAAATAGGTAAACTTTTAATTAAAAAACTTTGTCAAAGGCTACAAAAAAAGCTTTGACAAAGTCTGATATGTATTGTTGTAAATATTATTTGTTTCTTTTCAAAATCGCGTACACCTCAACTGCAAAACCCGCGATCACCAGCAAAGGTGCAATACGGATTCTTCGGATGGAAAAAATTCCCTCGTTCCAGGAATTCGGATCGTATTTTCCGTCCACCGTATTGGCATCAGCTCCCATCATCAGCAAAAAACCAACTACTATCAGCGCTAATCCGATGAGCATGAGTTTGTAATTTTGCGGACCGAAATAAAAGGAATTTTCCTGTGGAAGATCAGCTTCTTTTTTGCCGAAAGCTTCTGCTGAGAAATTTTTATTTTTTTTACTCATTTTTTAAGAATAGTATAAATCATCAACATTTGATCTTAGGAATCTCCAGGTGGCAAAAATCGTACTTAGAACGGTGATGAGAACACCCAATAAGAAAATCCCGGCCACTAAAATAACAAGTTGATTATTATCCTGTGCGAAAGGAGTTCCGATTTGGGTGATAAAGTAATACCAGGCACCGAAAAGTACGACCAAACCGAGCACTGCACCTATAACACCTAAAATTACAGCTTCGAGAATAAAAGGCTTTAAAATAAATCTGCGTTTTGCTCCCACAAGCTGCATTGTTTTGATAATGAAACGCTTAGAGAAAATCTTAAGGCGTATGGAATTATTAATAAGAACTACCGCCAAAATTAAGAAGAGGATTGAAAATCCTAAAATCCACTTAAGAATATTGTTAAGGTTATTATAAACTTCTACCATCAGTGTGCTGTTGTTCTTCACATCCACAATTCCGGGAGTTGCTTTAATCTGTTTTATGGCTTCATCAATTTTCGCAGGGTCTACATATTCCGGTTTTAACGCAACTTCCACAGAGGATGGAAAAATATTTTCTTCAAAAAGTGCGCTGGACTCAATACCCATACTCTTTTTCGCTTCCTGAGCAGCCATTTCACGGGTGATATAGGTTGCTCTTTTTACAGGACCCAACGCCTGAATTTTTTTAAAAGTTTCCTGTTCTCTTTTTACAGTTTTTGCAGAATCTTTCACATCAAAATTTTCATCAAAATAAGCGTTTACCACAAGCTGTTCCTTAATGTAATCGGAATATTTCTGAGCGTTAATCAAAATCAATCCCATTAATCCCAACAAAAATAAAACCAGTGCAATACTCACGACAACGGTAATATTGCTGGAGCGCAGGCGTCTTTTGTTAAAATCCTCAACTGTCTTTGCCATTAAATAAAAAATTTCTGCTAAAATAGAAAAAAACTTCCGTAATTTGCGGAGAATCCAAGAAAATCGGTGTTAAAAAAAACATAAAGAAAGTCTTTTCAGCACCGGAATTCAGTTTAAGAATAACGATTTTATGAGCGTAAGAGCTAAGAAACATCTAGGGCAGCATTTCCTTACCGACGAAAATATTGCAAAAAATATTGTAGACGCACTAAGTCTGGAAAATTACAGTAAAGTACTGGAAGTAGGTCCCGGAATGGGCGTGCTGACCAAATATCTTTTGGATAAAAAGGCTGAAATTTTCGTTGCTGAGATCGACCGAGAATCTATCGATTACCTTAAAAACCATTACCCAAAACTCGAAGACCAGCATTTTACCGGAGATTTTCTTAAAATCAATATCACCGACGTTTTCAAGGATCAGGTGGCTGTTATCGGGAATTTTCCTTACAATATTTCTTCACAGATTTTATTTAAAATAATCGATTTCTATGATGATGTTCCGGAAATGGTGGGCATGTTTCAGAAAGAAGTTGCCGAAAGAACGGCTGCAATTCCGCGCACTAAAGATTACGGAATTCTCTCGGTTTTGGTGCAGGCGCTTTACGATGTAAAATATCTTTTCACGGTTCACGAAAACGTTTTTAATCCGCCGCCAAAAGTAAAATCCGGTGTTATAAAACTTACAAGAAATCCAAAAGAAGGTTTGGCGGGTAACGAAGTTCTTTTCAAAAAGATTGTAAAAGCCGGGTTTAACCAGCGGAGAAAGAAACTTTCGAATTCGCTGAAAGTTCTGGAGATTCCTGAAGCGCTGCAAAATCATCCTTTTCTTGAAAAACGTGCGGAAGAACTATCTGTTCAGGATTTTATTTCATTTACAAACGAATGGAAAAACGCTTAATTCTCAGGCGTTTTTTCTCCATTGTTTAATGCTTCATCTTCTTTTTTTAGACTTTCGAGCTGCAACTGAAGACTGGCAATCATTTCCTTTAAAGCTTTGATGTCGTTTTTATTTGAAGAAACGTTGCTTTTCAGCATTACATTTTTCGCCCGTTCGTTGTGATCCTCATCGTCTTCTTCTTCGGCGATGTCCTCGATATCTTCCTGAATATCATCAATATCTTCGCTGATCTCCTCAATATCTTCGCTGATTTCTTCGATATCGTCCTGAATTTCTTCAATATCTTCGCGGATATCATCAATATGTTCCTGACTTCTGTTCACCGACATCTGAATGAAAATAGCGAGGTAAATAGCTTCCAGAGAAAGAACGGTTGTTAAAACGAGCAGCATTTTATCAACGCTTACGATTCCAAAAACCGGCAGCAAAAATGCAGTAAGAAAAACTAAGGAATGTACGAGAAGCGAAGGAATAGAGCCAATCCACCACATCACGCCATCGGTTACTTTTTCCAGAAACTGAATTTTCTTTTCGCGTTCTTCTTTTCTGCCCATCTCATGAATTTTGAGCAAATTTACTTAAAAATCCTTTGAAACACCCAAACCAAAAAGCGCGAAATCGTACTTTGCAGGATCAACCGCATTAAATTTCCTTAATACCGTATCGAGTTCTTCCACCGTTTTCCAGTCGTTTTGTTTCCGCTGGATCAGGTTGAGTTTGCGCGATATATTTCCGGTATGCACATCCAGAGGAACAGATAAATTTTTGGGATCAATATCTTTCCAAATGCCGAAATCCACGCCTTTTCTGTCTTTTCTTACCATCCAACGGAGAAACATCATCAGCCTTTTTGCGGAAGAATTTTTATAGGTTGAACTCACATGTTTGTGACTGCGGTGCTGAACATTTCCAATAAAATTCTGTCTGAAGCGTTCGAGCGCATGGTAGAAATTTCCTTCGTTTTCCTCAACTAAAAAAAGATGCTCCAGACTTTCATTTTCGTTATAAATCCTCTTAAGATTGAGAATAAATTCTTTAAAATCTTCACCATTAAATGTACGATGAATACTTCTGTTTTCTAAGGTCTGCAGTTCTTTCAAAGAAACGTTTCGGATAAAATCATAAGGTGTTTGCTCCATAAAATCGAGCATTTTCTCTGCATCGTTGATGATTGCTTTACGGTTTCCCCACGAAATGGTTGCTGTTAAAAAACCGGCAATTTCGATATCCTGTTTTAGAGAAAAACGGTGCGGAATCTGGACAGGATCGTTATCTATGAATTCAGGAGCATTGTAAAAATCTGCTTTTTCATCCAGAAAACTCTTTAATTCTGAAAAAGTCATTCTTATCCTATTTTAACTGCTTCCAGCGCTTTTGGAAGAAAGGTATTTGCAAAAACTTCACGCGCTTCGTCTGTAAATACATTCAAATCGTGATATCTGTTGGAAAAATGACCGAGAATTAATTTCCCGACGTTGGCTTTTCTCGCAATTCTTGCAGCTTCCAACGCAGTTGTATGTCCGGTGTAATCAGCCATTTCTTTAAGTTCATGCAGAAAAGTAGCTTCGTGATAAAGTACATCTACATTTTCGATAATGGGCAGAATAGATTCGTGATATCGTGTATCGCTGCAAAAGGCGTATGATACAGACTTTGAAGGTTCTGTGGTCAACACCTCATTTTTTAAAACATAACCGTCGCTTAAAATAAAATCTTTACCGAGTTTTAAATTATGGTAATCGCAGGTTTCGATTTCGGGATATTTTGCGATTTCCTTCATGTTAAGATGACGCTCTTTTACTTTCTCCCGGAAAAGGTAACCGTTACAATAAATCCTGTGGTTGAGTGGAATCGTAAAGACTTCGATCCTGCTGTCTTCAAAAATTTTAACAGATTTTTTGCTTTCAAGCTCATGATATACAAGTTCAAAACCTTTGTGTGTTTCGGTAATTCTGAAGATGGTTTCCAGCATTTCCTTTATGCCTTTGGGACCATAAATATGCAGTGGTGTTTCCCTTCCAAGAAGCCTGAAAGAGGCGATAAGTCCGGGCAACCCAAAACAGTGGTCGCCATGAAGGTGCGAAATAAAAATATGGTTGATCTTAGAAAATCTCGCTTTCGCTTTGCGGAGCTGAACCTGCGTACCTTCACCACAATCAATTAAAAAAGCACGTTCTTCCATTTCCAGAAACTGTGCTGTAGGCGCGGAATTCACTGTAGGAATTGCCGAATTAAAGCCGAGAATAGTAAGATAGGTGCTCAAAACTGTGAATAGATATTAGTTTTCGAATTTCAGAAGTACAAATCTAATGATTATTTGGTGATTTTTCACCAAATGAAAACAGAATGGCCAGCGGATTTATGAACAATTTACTTTTTTAAAATTCATAAAAAAATCCCGGAAATAATTCCGGGATTTTGATATTAAAATTATTGCTAAGATTTTTCTATCTTCTTGAAACGGAAATAAGAAACCGCCGCAAGGGTAAACATAAACGCTGTACCGATATATACCCAGGCCGGAACTGGAACCGGATCACCAGCAGCATACGAATGCAGACCGCTCAGGTAATAATTCACTCCAAAATAGGTCATTACAATCGTACTGATGGAGAAAAGTGCTGCTACATGGAAAGCCCATCTACCGCGCAGCCCCGGAACCAATCGCATGTGAAGTACAAATGCGTAAACCATTACCGAGATAAATGCCCAGGTTTCTTTAGGATCCCAGCTCCAGTAACGGCCCCAGGATTCGTTTGCCCATATTCCACCTAAAAATGTACCTACAGTTAAGGCGTAAAGACCAATGGTAAGCGACATTTCAGATACAATCGTAAGCTCTTTAATCGTAGTATCATTATGAGTTTTGTACACTTTTTTGTTAGAAAAAATATAAAACATCAAAACAATAATCGCGATAACCATGGAAAGTCCGAAGAATCCGTAACTCGCTGTAATAATCGCAACGTGAATAATAAGCCAGTACGATTTAAGTACAGGAACCAAAGGCGTAATCTGCGGATCAAGCGCCGAACCGCCATGCGCAAAGCCCATCATAATTACCGCTACCATAAATCCGGCTGCCGGAATAAGTGCGTTGGAATTTCTGTAAAGCATCAAACCTGCAGTAATTCCGACCCATGAGATGAAGATAATCGCTTCGTAACCGTTACTCCACGGTGCGTGTCCTGAAATATACCATCTTGCCACCAAACCTAAAAACTGGAAGAAATATCCTACAAGACCTATTAGAATAAGACCTTTGATGATCTTGCTGAAAATTTTGTTTGGTCTGAATAACTCAATAAATCCTAAAACAAGTAGTAAACCTCCAATTATGGTATAGAAAATCAACAAGTGAAAATTGATATTCACTTTGTTCATGAACACCTCCAGATCAACTTTAGATTTTGAAGGGACTACGTTTTTACCCCATGTCTGCTGGTATTGTGAAAGCTTCTGAAGTTCGGCATCAGCTTTACTCCAGTTTCCGGATTTTTGCGCGGCCAGCACTTCGGAGAAATACGGACCCATCACTTTCTGGGATTCCATATCCGGTTCGAAATTTTGGTCAAGCCATGAATGCCAAGTGTTGTTCGGGTCGTTTTGTACCGGAACAATACGCATAAACTGCCCGCTGAAAAACTCGTTAAATGCCTGCACACGGTCGTTAACGGCAATTACCTCTTTATCGTAATTCGACTGCTCAGCAGGTTTTTTTCGGAAAGCTTCCTGATAATCCTGCTCTAAAACGTAATGCAGATTTCCCTGCGGATCGGCCGGGAACAGCGACATCAATGTGGTATAGCCGTCTTCATTGGCTTTGGTTTTTTTCTTCAGTTCGTCGCCGCCTTTTGTACCAACTTTAATGATAGGAACCATTGTCCAGCTTGCGGTATCGGTATTAATTGATAAAAACCACTGGTTTGCCGTTAAATGCTTGCCATCAGTTCCGCGGAAAGCGTCTTTTTTGTAAAGTTTTCTTAAAACATCAAGCGCCTGCGTGTTCATTGGAACAATACGTCCTTCGTAATTCTGAACTAAAAGATAGGCGAATTTATCTGCATGTTCTTTACTAATCGTGTTTCTGGCAATAATTTCATCGGCCGTAATCGGGCGCGGCGATCTTAAAGCTAAAGAATTCTGCTGTTTTTTCGGAGTTGGTTCTTCTAAAAGCAAATCTGCATCGCTGCCGTGGTTATGTCCATCGTTTGCGGAATGGGTGGTTTTAGGCGCTCCATCCGTGCCGTGGGTATCGATTTTCTGTGCAGAAAGATTTAAACTCAACAGCAACAGAATTACCATTGCACTTCTTTTCCGGTTTACATCTTTCAGCATTTTATTAAGCTTCCAAAAATGAGTTCCTTTCCAGAAGAAAATCACAAACATACCCAAAAACAGGAAGAAATATCCGATATAAGTAATCAGCGTTCCCCAGAAATCGTGGTTAACCGAAAGCACGGTTCCCTGTCTGTCCGGATCGAAACTTGCCTGGAAAAATCGGTATCCGCCGTGATTTAAAACGTTATTCATATAAATTTTGTAAGGAGTCTGTTTGCCACCGTCAATAATCTGAACATGGCTTTCGTAGGCACTTGGGGACGAACTTCCCGGATAAGTTTCCATCACGAAATCATCTAATTTTAGTGAGAATGGCGTGTTATATATCTTAGGCCCAAAACCGAGGATCATATTCATCCCATCCAAAGAAATTTGCTTAAAAGCGTTGGGATTTCCCTTTTCTACCGGTAAATCTACCAGAATTTTGGTTTTGGGTCCCTGTACTTCTACGGTAAGCTGGTCAGCCGCATCCTTGTCTTTTTTCCGGTCGCCTTCATAGGCGATAAGTTTGCCTTTCTTCAGACCTTCCGGAACAACCAGTTTCAAGTCATTTACCGTGTATAGACTTCTAAGAACCAAAGGCTGTGCTTCATCTTTTTTGGTGGTTCCTGTTGCCTGGGTTGCCATCGTCATATATTCAGCGTCGACTGGTGTTTTAATCATTAAATTTCCGTTCGTGTTGCTGAATTCCACCGCACCTTCGATTGGGCGGTTAAAGGTCACCAATGTTCCGTTGATCGATTTGGATTCGCCGGATTTAATATAAATATTTTCGCGGCCCGACTGTCCTGTGGAAACTACATGCAGATATTCGGTTCCGGTATTTCCCACAATTAAACTGTCTTTTTTTCTCTGAATAAAATCAACCGCTTTTACAGAAATCTGCTTGCCGTGGTAATCGTAAGTTGCTTTGAAGTTTTTGTGAAGCGGCGACATGAGGTAAGGAACATCCTGATAATTCAGAATATCACCCTTTTCCTCGATCTGAATTTTAAAGAAATTTTTATCCGTAATTACTTCGTTGGAAGTTTCGCCTTCGCGAATGTGCATAATTCCTTCGTAGCTTATATATCTGGTAATTGCACCACCGATGAAAATTAAAATAAATGAAAGGTGAAATACCAAAACAGGCCATTTTTCTCTCTTCCAAAGCCGGTATCTTGAAATATTCCCGATGAAGTTAAGAATCAGCAGCAACATTATTGCTTCAAACCATTTCGCTTCGTAGATCAACGCTTTCGCGGTAGGGGTGCCGTAGTCGTTTTCGAGAAAGGTCGCGTAGGCCATGGCAAAGGCATAAACCAGCAACAGAACCGCCATTGTACGGGTAGAAATAAGAATACTTTGGATTTTTTTCATTTTAAGAAACTATCAGATTTATATAAGTTCAAATAGCTGCAAAAATACATTCAAAATTCTGAAATAGCGAATCTGGGATATGTTTTTTGTCAGGTTAAATTATTTTTTTCACACAAAAACACAGCACTTTACTGTCTTTTTCACTGTGATTTATTGATTCGTACTGTTAAGCATCGGGACAAATTTGTAAGCTCCGAATTCTTCTTTTTCGAATTCCTTTTCAGATTTTTTTGTGAACCTTGTAAGAATCTGCTCGTCGGTTTTTCCTAAAGGAATTACCATTTTTCCGCCTACTTTTAACTGATGCAGAAGTTCGGTAGGCAAAATCTCGGCACCGCAGGTTACTAAAATTTTATCGAATGGAGCAAAAGTCGGTAATCCCGCAAAACCATCACCAAAACTCTGGAATTTCGGGCGCAAATGGAGTTCGCGTAATTTTTTATGCGCAAAATCATGCAGGTCTTTTTGGCGTTCTACCGTGTAAACCCAGGTATTCATGGCAACCAGCACTGCAGTCTGGTAACCGCTTCCGGTGCCAATTTCCAAGACTTTTTCTTTTTCCTGAAGTTCCAGAAGTTCCGTCTGTTCAGCTACCGTGGAAGGGTGAGAAATGGTTTGCTGGGCAAGAATCGGAAATGCGCGGTCTTGGTACGCAAAGTCTTCAAAGATGCTTTCAAGAAAGAGATGCCGCGGGACTTCGTTCATCGCTTTCAACACGTTTATATCACTAATCCCAATTTTGTCCCGGAGATATTCTACTAAAATTTTTCGTTTTCCTTTATGTAAAAATGAATCCTGCATCGCACAAAAATACTGAATAGATTTGATAAAACAGAACGCCGCATTCAGATATCTGCCATCTAATTATTATCTTTACCAAAATTTATTTTCTATGCTTAAAGCAGGTTTAGTGGGTGCCGGACATCTCGGTAAAATTCATTTAAGATTATTAAATCAGTCGGAAAAATATGAACTCGTAGGTTTTCATGATGCCGACGCTGAAAACGGAAAAAAAATCGAAGCAGAGTTCGGTTATAAATATTTCGAACGGTTTGAGGAGCTTCTCCAGGAAATCGATATGCTCGATATCGTAACTCCTACGCTATATCATTATGATTATGCGATGAAAGCGATTGAAAACCACAAACATTTCTTCATCGAAAAACCCGTGACCCAAACCCTTAAGCAGGCAGAAGAGATTTTGTACAAATGCCGCGAATTCGGCATCAAGGCTCAGGTTGGGCATGTTGAAAGATACAATCCTGCTTTCATCGGTTCACGGGACTACATTCACAACCCAATGTTTATCGAAATCCACCGTTTGGCGGAGTTCAATCCGCGCGGAACTGATGTTTCTGTAGTTCTGGATTTAATGATTCATGATTTGGATATTCTGCTGTCCATCGTAAAATCTAAGGTGAAAAACATTCATGCGTCCGGAGTTGCAGTAGTATCAAACTCTCCCGATATCTGTAACGCAAGAATTGAGTTCGAGAACGGCTGTGTAGCAAATTTAACGACCTCCAGAATATCAATGAAATCGATGCGCAAGTCCAGATTTTTCCAGAAAGACGCTTATATTTCTGTAGATTTTCTGGAGAAAAAAGCGGAGGTTATCCGCATGAAAGAAGCGCCCGAACATCCTACCGATTTCGATATGATCATTGAAAATGCTGAAGGCGAAAAAAACCAGATTATTTTTGAGTATCCAAACATCCAGGCCAATAACGCTATTTTAGACGAGCTCGAAAGTTTTGCTGACGCCATTACTGAAAATAAAAATGTAGAAGTTTCCCTGGAAGACGGTACTGAAGCCCTGAAAGTCGCACTGGAAATTGTAAAATTGATTTCATAACCTTGAAATTGAGAAAAATGAGGAAAATATTCTTTATCCTATTGGCTGTTTTTTATACAACATCTTTTGCACAGGACTCCATTAATTTAAAAATTTATAGGGAAAACATAGGGAAAACCTACTACCTGTACGCCGATAATGAAGAGTTTGCTCCGGTTTCACTCGAGTACACTTTTACCTCAGAAAACATGAGTTCTTCCCTTGCAGATAAAAGTCTTTTGGTAATTCCTGCAGGTAAGAAGAGACATCAGATAACCGAATTAAAAGCAGTAGATCCCAACATGGGTACAAAATTCAACTATGATGTTTATTTTGTACTTGGTGATGTAAATACAACTGCGGCTACCCACGACTTTGTGTATTCTCTTCCGTTAGACAAAAACAAAAAACATATTATATACCAAGGTTACAACGGTCTTTTTTCTCATCATAAGGCATTTTCTCTCGATTTCAGTTTAAAGGATGGTGAAAAGGTGAACGCTGCAAGAGGAGGTAAAGTGGTATCGGTACTGACAGCAAACTCTAAAAACTGCCTGACCAAAGAATGCGCAAAATATAACAACAGAATTGTAATCCTTCATGATGATGGAACGTTAGCAGAATATGTACATTTAAAGTACGGCGGATCCGTCGTTAAACCTGGGGAAGATGTAGCCACTGGTCAGCTTATTGGTTACAGTGGTAACACAGGATGGTCTAAAGGCCCCCACCTTCATTTTTCCGTATACATAAATAATATTGACGGTACCCGAAAGTATTTAAAAACCAAATTTAAAGTAGCTGAAAGCAGTACGCCTGTTTACCTTTCGGAAAAACATACTTATACCAACCTATAAACCATGAGGAAATATCTTTTACTCACCATAATCTTAGTTTCGGGGTTTTGTTTCTCACAAAATTTAAAAAAGGAAATTCTCCAGATCACCAAAGGTAAAAACGCTACCGTAGCTGTCTCCGTACTCGATTTTGACAATAATAAATCGGTGCACATCAGAGGAAACGCCAAACTTCCGATGCTCAGTGTCTTTAAATTTCACATCGCTCTGGCGGTTTTAAATGAAGTTGACCAAGGAAAACTAAGTCTGGACAAGAACATTTTCATAAAAAAATCAGATCTCTTAGAAAATACCTGGAGTCCGATCCGGGAACGATTTCCGGAAGGAGATATCGAAATGCCTTTAGGTTTACTCATCAAATATACCGTAGCAGAAAGCGATAATAACGGTTGCGATATCTTACTTAGATTAATCGGCGGAACGGAAACCGTTCAGAAATTCATCAACAGCAAAGGCATCAGAAATTTCACCATTAAAGTGAATGAGGAACAAATGCACAAAGGTTTTGAATTCATGTATCTGAATGCCACAACGACCAATTCCGCAAATCAATTGCTGCAAGATTTTTTCAATAAAAAGATTGTTTCGAAAACTTCCACGGACTTTCTTATGACCACCCTGCTGGAAACTTCCACAGGAAGAAATAAAATCGTTGCCCAACTTCCTGAAAATATTCCTGTTGCCCACAAAACCGGCTCTTCGGGAAAAAATGAAAAAGGTTTAACTATCGCTGAAAACGACATCGGAATTGTAACCCTTCCGGATGGAAGGCACTACGCCATCAGCGTTTTTGTTTCCGATTCCATGGAAAGCGAAGCCACAAACACTAAAATGATTGCAGATATTTCTAAAATAGTTTTTGATTATTTTAGCAAAAAATACTTTTGATGAAGAAGATTTTCGCACTATTCCTGTTTTTCTTTTCTGTTTTAGTTTTGTCGCAGAAAAAATGGGACCTTAAATTCTATAACGAACTTGTCGGCAGCGAATATGTAATTTACGCTGATAACAGCGAAGTTATGCCTATGTCGGTAAAGTTCAGTTTTAAAATGACTAATCTTAAAAGCTCACTTGCAAACGACAAAATTATCTTAGTTCCAGCCAATACGAAAAGATTTTTCGTGGCAAAAATTACGCCTGTAAATCCCAGCGAAGGCAATCGGTTTTCATATACCACAACATTTAATTTTGGGAATGCGATTCAGGAAGATTTTGATGAAGATTATCTTTATGCCCTGCCCTTTGCGAAAGGAAAAACACATTTGATATTCCAGGGCTATTACGGAAAATTTTCGCACCAGAAAGATGCCGCCCTGGATTTTGATCTAAAAATAGGAGACCCTGTTTACGCTGCCCGAGAAGGAACTGTTGTTCTCACCGAAGATTCTAACCACCATGGTTGTCCTACGATTTCCTGTGCAAAATTCAATAATAAAGTTCTGATCATGCACAGCGACGGTACTTTTGCTGACTATGCACATCTGAAATATAAAGGTGTTGCCGTAAAAAAAGGTGACGAAATAAAAAAAGGTCAGCTTATCGGTTACAGCGGTAACACAGGCTTTTCAAGTGGGCCGCATTTACATTTTGGCGTCTTCATCAACAGAATTGATGGCTCCAGAACATTTATCAAGACAAAATTTAAAACTTCCCAGGGCGAAGGAATTCTGCTGGAGGAAGGAAAAACTTATACCAGAAACGATTAATAAGCAGGATTTAAGACCTAAAAAAATAAATTTTTATGAAGAATATCGTAGTTATCGGCGCCGGAACAATGGGCAACGGAATCGCACACACTTTTGCACAAACAGGATTCACTGTAAACCTCGTTGATGTTTCAGCTGAAGCACTGGAAAAAGGTATGAAAAGCATCACTACCAATCTCGACAGAATTGTTGCGAAAGGCAACCTGACCGAAGAGCAGAAAAACGAAACTTTAAATAACATATCCACATTCACTCAACTTGAAGATGCCGCAAAACATGCAGATTTGATTGTGGAAGCTGCGACAGAAAACATCGATCTAAAACTGAAAATTTTCCGTCAGATGGATGAACTGGCGCCTGAAAACTGCATCCTGGCAACCAATACTTCGTCAATTTCAATCACAAAAATTGCGTCGGTTACCCAAAGACCGGAAAAAGTAATCGGTATGCATTTTATGAATCCAGTTCCGATTATGAAACTCGTGGAAATCATCAAAGGCTACTCGACTTCTAAAGAAACTTTCGATGCAGTTTATGAAATGAGCAAAACTTTAGGAAAAGTTCCGGTTGAAGTAAACGATTATCCGGGTTTTGTGGCGAACAGAATTCTGATGCCGATGATTAACGAATCCATTGAGACTTTATATAACGGCGTTGCCGGCGTTGAAGAAATCGATACGGTAATGAAACTGGGAATGGCGCACCCGATGGGACCGCTGCAGCTGGCAGATTTCATTGGTCTTGATGTTTGCCTTGCGATTCTGAATGTGATGTATGACGGTTTTAAAAATCCGAAATACGCTCCCAATCCACTTTTAGTAAATATGGTAACCGCAGGGAAATTAGGCATAAAATCCGGCGAAGGATTCTATGATTATTCCGAAAGTAAAAAAGCAGAAAAAGTATCGAAAATGTTTTCTAAGTAAATTTTGATGCATTAAAAACAAGATAAATGCGTAGAAAATTATTCGAAAACAGGATACAGATTTTTTTGGTCATTGCAACTGTTGTGATGACCATTCTTCGTTTTCTGCTGAATGAAAAAGGCCGCACTAATCCTGATTCCATCCGTTTTATGCGGACTTCCAAGGTGTTTCCCGTTATTGATAATACCACGACACCACTGGGTTATCCGCTGAGTTTAAAACTCTTCACGTTCTTCGGGTTTGATGAATTCTGGGCGAGTAAAATCATCGGACTTCTGGCCTATTTTTTTATTGTTTACTTCGCCTGGAAAAAGAAATTTTACCTAAAAGAAACCATTCTGGTTGGCGGACTTTTCAGTTTTGTTTCTATTTTTTCGTATACGATGAGCGAATCGCTGATGCTGCCTTTTGTTTTTGTATTTCTTTATGTGGCGAGACAAATTATCATTGGACAGATTAAGGGCGCAAAAGCATTTGTTTATCTCAGTTTAATGCTTATTCTTCTGTACAATATCCGTTATCCGGCGCTGTTCATCATCGGTGGAGTTCTGCTGTACGGTCTTTTAAATTTCAGAAAGCATTACGGCAAAACCTTTATCTTTTCAGGGATTACCGGACTTATTTTCGTAGTGCTGTATAAATTCCTATTCATCGATTATTTTAATGAAACGTACGTTGAACAGTTTTTGAATATCGGACTTCATCCTACCTCAAAGCTTTTGGTAGAACTTTTCCAGGGAATGACAACAACCTTCAATCCCTTTATCCATATTGCCAATCCGGCCGGCGGAATCATCAACTACGGGATTTATGGAATTGGTTTGCTTAATATTTTGCTGCTGAGTTTACTTTTCATTAAAAACAATTTATCCGAGACCGAAAAGTTTCTTGTATTTATAGGAGTTAGCGGAATTATCTGCTCTTACTTCGTGCAGTATTTTTATTCGGTGAATGCGATTGATTACCGGCTTATGGCGCCATTTTCATTTCCGATCTGGCTTGTTTATTTCAGAAAACTTTATTCGGTTTTAGGAAAATTCACCTACGGAATTACGGTTTTAAGTTTAATGACCGGCTTTGTTTTCACCTGGTTATCGAGAGGAAATTATCTGGAAAACCGCCGGGAAATTACTAAATTCCTGAAATCTGAAAAGATGGAAGACATTCCGTTGAAGTTCTATATGGAAAATGAAAAAGAACTTGATAAAATACAGATCGCCGAACTCATCAGCACCGTAAACCCAAGAGTTAATGTAACTTTCAAGACAGAAGATACCTTGAAAAAGAACACGTTAACACAATATAAAGTTTTGCAAAAAATAAAGATCGATACCAACCAGTTCCAATAATTTTTACTATTTTTGAGTAGTTAAATTAATTATTATGAAAGTACCAAAATTTTTATTAGCCGACAATTCAGATTTTCCTGAAGATTTATTTGTTGTTCATACAGAATATCCAAGATTTATCCTGAATGTAGAAGAGGAAGAAGTTGAATGGTTGGATGATTTGGAAGGTGACGATGAGGAAACAATGGCAGATGAAGCTACCAAAGTTGTAGAAGCGGCCTTCAAATGGTGCGATGAAGAACTCGCAAAATACGATGAAGAAGAAGACGAAGAATAAATAAGAAATAAAAAAGGAACCCGATTTGAGTTCCTTTTTTTATTGTCTTTCGAAATTAATTTACTGTTTATTGAACTTCATCAGAAGAAGATCTCCTTTATAAAGTTCCAGCGTATTGCCGTTCACAACATACTTTGTAGCTTCATTCAGCATCCGGAAGTAATTATCTTCAACTTCCATATTCTGGCAGGCCATTTTGGTAGCTCCTACATTTTTCACCACGAAATTTCCTGCAGTTGGATCCAGTGAAAGTTCTCCGAAATAGCTGTTGCAGCCGCCGTTTCCCGTAATTTTATTTGATTCTACATTCAGGGTTGGAGTTTTGCCTTTTACCTGCTCCGCCAAAGTCCATTTTGTATTCGCGATATTTACCTGCGAACTCCCAACCTTCGAACTCGACATTGTAGAGCAGGAACCCATTACTGCAGCAGCAAATATTGCTAAAAAAACATGCTTCATCTTCTTTATTTATTTTATCAAATTTAAGTAAATAATATTTATTTAACCTCTATAAAGAAGAATTATTGTTTCTGAAGCATAAAAAAAGCATCTAAAAAGAGATGCTTTTATCTAATTTTGATAATTCTTTAAGATCTTAATTCTGCTGAGAATTCTTTCTGGAAAGTCTTGATCAGCGAATTCATCACCTCTGTAATATCTTTCTCTTCCAAAGTTTTTTCTTCATTTAAAAGTTCGAAACTCATCGCATAAGATTTCTTGTTTTCCGGAAGATTTTTACCTTCATACACATCAAAAAGATTGATGTTTCTCAGATATTTCGACGGATTTTTCTTCGCTGCTTTGTAAAGTTCGGCGTAAGATATTTCTTTATCAATCAGCAACGCCAAATCTCTTCTTATTTTATTGAATTTTGGAATGTCTACAAATTTCAGATTGCCTTTCGAACGAAGTTCCTGGCAAGTCTCCAACTCTATTTCTGCGTAAAAACACTCCTGACTGATGTCGGCATCTTTCAGCAATTCCGGAGAAACTTTGCCTACTCTGGCAAGAATTCTGCCGTTTGAAGCCAGTTCCAGCGCATCAGAAAATCGCGAATCTTCCAAAGGTTTCTCTTCGATATCAAGATTCAGTTTATCAAAAAGAATTTTTACGTAAGATTTAAGATAATAGAAATCTGTAGCAGATTTTGGCTGTAACCAGTTTTCGGCGGAATTTCTTCCCGAAACCAATATTGCCAGCTGCTTTCTTTCCTCGTATTTTTCTTTTTTATGATAAATCTTGCCCAGTTCAAAGAATTTGATGTCCTGATTTTTTCTTTTGATGTTGTAGTCGGCATTCTCCAGAAGTCCTTCCAATAATGATTTCCTCATAAACGCCAAATCACCGCTCAGTGGATTGAGGAGTTTTACTGCATCGGTTTCGTCTTTAACAGAAGTCAGCGAATTGTTCATTACTTCGTTGAAGCCATTACTCTGTAAAGTTCTCGCCCATGAATTTTCCAAAGCATCCTGATCATCGAAACTAAGTTTTACAGGCGTAAAAGATATCTTCTGCGGAGAATCGATTTTATTATAACCGTAGATTCTCAGAATCTCTTCAATCACATCAATTTCTCTTGTAACATCAGCTCTGTAAGCAGGAACGGAAATCTCCAGACCGTTTTGAATTTCATTTAAAACTTCAATTTCTAATGATTTGAGAATTTCTTTAATTTTTTCTCTGTGCATAATGGTTCCCAAAATCTGATCGACTTTGGAAAATCTTAAAATCACATAGTTATTTTCAATTTTTTCCGGATAATGTTCCAGGAGTACGCCACTTAATTTTCCACCAGCAATTTCTTCAATCATTTTAATGGCATGAGTCATCGCAGTTTGGGTATTGTTGGGATCCACGCCACGTTCGAAACGGAAGGAAGCGTCGGTATTAAGACCATGGAATTTGGCACCTTTCCTAACCGCAACCGGATTAAAATATGCACTTTCCAAAAATATTGTGGTGGTCTTCTCAGAAACTCCCGAATTCTGGCCGCCAAAAACTCCCGCAATGCACATCGGGTTGTTTTCGCCGTCTTTAATCATGATTTCGGAACCATTCAAAGTTCTTTCTACACCGTCTAAAGTGGTGAATTTGGTTCCTTCAGGATTTACTCCAACCTTCACTTTTTTACCGGTAATTTTACCGGCATCAAAGGCGTGCAGTGGCTGGCCGAAACCGTGGAGAATGTAATTTGTAATATCAACAATATTATTAATTGGACTTAACCCTATCGCTTTAAGGCGGTGTTGTAACCACTGCGGCGAGTCGGCAACCTGTACATTTTCGATTACAGCGCCAATATACCTCGGACATAATGCCGAATCCTCAACTTCGAGCTGAAAATCGGTACTTCCTTCAATATCCAATGGTTTTGAGGCTACTTTTGCGAAATCAGCTTTCATTTGATTTGAAGTCAAAAAAGCATTTAAATCTCTTGCAACTCCGTAGTGCGACATTGCATCGGTTCGGTTTGGCGTTAAACCGATTTCATAAACTTCGTCCGTAGCAAGATCGAAGTAATCTGCAAAGTTCTTCCCTACTTCGTATTTTGTTTCATCGAGGATCATAATTCCGCCATGATCATCGCTCAGACCAAGTTCGTCTTCGGCGCAAATCATTCCCTGAGAAACTTCTCCGCGGATTTTTGCTTCTTTTATTTCAAAGGAATTACCGTCTTTTGTATATATTGGCGTTCCTACCACGGCAACCGGAACGGTCTGTCCGGCAGCAACATTTGGTGCACCACAAACAATGTTCAGAATTTTTGCGTTTCCAACATCAACGGTAGTTTTTTTTAGTTTATCAGCATTAGGATGTTGCTCGCAGGTAAGAACTTTACCCACGACAATTCCGGCAAGACTGCCTTTTACGGCTTCATATTTTTCTATCCCTTCTACTTCCAGTCCGATATCGGTAAGATATTCTCCAATTTTATCGGTTTTTAAATCGGTTTTAATATAATCTTTGAGCCAGTTATTCGAAATTTTCATGCGGTAATAATTTGAAATTCAGGGATTGAATTTATCCCCCAATAAGTTTGCAAATATCGTGATTTTGCAGGTTAAAAAAAAATTGAGATCTGAAAAATTTCAAATCTCAATTGATATTGTTTTTATCTTCAACTTACATCCCGATTACCGGCATTGAAAGCATCAGGATATTTTCTTCAGCATCCAAACCATCTACCGGCTCAATGATTCCAGGTCTGTTGGGTTGCGACATTTTCATGGTAATATCATCGGAAACTAATACTGAAAGCATTTCAGTTAAAAATTTCGAACTGAACCCGATGTTGATGTCCTCACCATTATAATCACACGGAATCTGCATATCTGCCTTGTTTGCATACTCTGTATCTTCTGCATGAAGGTGAAGAATATTTCCGGAAAGTTTGAATCTCACCTGATTTGTCGATTTATTCGACATGATGGAAGCCCGGCGGATAGAGCTCAGCAAAAGATTTCTATTGATGGTCAATACATTTGGATTCTCTTTCGGAATTACCGCGGTATAATTCGGGTATTTACCATCGATCAGTCTACAGATCCAGGTATTGTTTCCGAAAGTGAATTTCGCCATGTTCTCGTTGAATTCAATCGTAACATCTTCATTGGAATTCGCAAGAATATTTTTGAAGATTGCCAAAGGTTTTTTTGGCATAATGAATTCTATCGGTTCAGGATTGATTAAATCTGTTCTTTTATACACCACCAAACGGTGAGAATCTGTAGAAACAAAATTGGTTTCGTCTTCTTTAAACTGAAACAGAACGCCAGTCATTACCGGTCTCAGGGAATCGTTGCTTGTTGCAAAAAGAGTGTTGGTAAGAGCTTCGCTTAGAACTCCGGCAGAAATCTTCACACTTTGCGAAGCATCAAATTCCGGCAATTCCGGGTAATCTTCAGCATTATCAAGTGCTACGGCGAAATTGTCTTTTTCATCTAAAATTTCAAGCAGTGACCCGTTTCCGTCTTCGGAATCCTTCACCGATAAAGTTAAAGGCTGCTCACCATAAGTTTTCACGAAATCCTGAAAAATCTTGGCAGGAACAGCGAATTTACCGGTATCATCAGATTTTACTTCCAGTGAAGTTACCAAAGTGGTTTCGCCATCGGAAGCGGTTATTTTAAGATTGTTTTCTTCGATTTCAAACAGGTAATTTTCAAGAATTGGTCTTGACTGGGAACTTGAAATCACTCCACTTACGGTGTTCAATGCTTTCTGTAATTCCCCACTTGCAACAATAAATTTCATTTGGATATATTTATTTTAAAAAAGGACAAATGGAACGCAAGCGTTACATATAAAAAATTATTTTGACAAATATATGAATTTGAAGCAAAAAAAGGAAACAAACTTTGTAATTAAGAAGCAATTCTGTTAAAAGTTATCAACATTAGTCAGCCCCCGGG
The DNA here is from genome assembly GCF_026107505.2 of Kaistella yananensis. Classification (NCBI taxonomy): domain Bacteria; kingdom Pseudomonadati; phylum Bacteroidota; class Flavobacteriia; order Flavobacteriales; family Weeksellaceae; genus Kaistella; species Kaistella yananensis. The sequence goes on from NZ_JAPCHZ010000005.1 coordinate 255,653, forward strand.
AATTGATAGTCTTTATCGTCGGAACCGTCAATCGTAATGTTCAGTGCGAGATAGAGAAAGTGCAGATTTTTGTTACCGGACTGGGCAAATTCCCTTTGCCAGAGGTAACCGGTCGCAATCCCGAAATTTTCATCGATCTGGTAGCCAAAACCTCCATAAACCCTGTTTCTTGCAAACAAAGGTTTTTCTGTAGTTACAAAGAAAACTTCGTCGTAAGCATTTGCAAAAACAGTCCCTGGTTTTACCGTATCAGCATTGAGAGGAACTGAAATATTAAGCCTGTACCTGAGCCTGATTCTGTCGGAATGCACGTCTTTCAACGGCTCATAAAACCAGCTTTTTTCGGCTCGGAAACGGTTTTCAAATTTGAATTTGCCAGATTTCAGATCGATCACATCCTGCAGCCAAACCCGGAATTCTTCTTTATCCATCACATGGTTTTTGTAATTTCCGTAGCGCCCAATACCGATAAACGGCTTGTGATTTTTTGTAAGATTATAACCTACTCCTCCTTTAATCTCATAGTAATCGGGATAAGAAAAATCTTCAATCCCGCGCAGTTGGCCTTCAGCATAAAGAAAAAATTTCGGATGAAATTTATAGGTTACCGTTAAGGCATTAAAACTCGAAACATGCTCCTGCTGAGCGTTTGCCGAGAAAGATAAAAGAAAAATAATAATGAAATATACTTTGTTTTTCATCCCGCAAAATTAAAATAATTATCTGAATGTTATTAAAATATAATACAGACTGCCAAATTTCATGCTTCTGAAATTTAAAGCTTTAAAGTACAATTTTGTACGTAAAACCTACATGAAACCAGCGTTTCGGCATCGGAATCCCGAATGTTTCGGTATAATCGGAATTGGTGATATTGTTGATTAAAACGTACAGATTCAAATTCCGGAAATCATAACTTAGTTTTTCATCTAAAGTCTGGTAACTGCCTGTTGTTACCCTTTCATTGTACCGGTAAATGAGCTGACTTGTGAAATGCTTAAGAAAACGATTTTCTAGCTTCCCTACAAACTGATGTTTAAGATTCTCCATCACGTATCTTGAGATCAAATGTTCGGGCTGGCTGTTTTTAGTTTCGAGGAATGTATATCCTAATGAATAAGATTTCACGAACGAATCGAAATGCTGGCCCAGTTCAATCTCAAAACCTTTTGTATCGATTTCGCCGATATTCTCGGCTTTCCAGATGTCATTTGTATTTTGTTTCACCCAGTCGATCGAATTATTTGAATTTCTGAGGAAACCGCTTATTTTTCCTACAAAATTATTTTGCTGATATCGGTAACCCAATTCTGCAGCCAAAGCATGTTCGGGCTTCAAGTCCGGATTTCCTGTTTCGGTCTTGCTTACATAATACAAATCGGTAAAAGTTGGAATCCTGTTGACTTTAGCGATGTTTCCGTAGATTTTATGGTTTTCTGTAATATCAAATCCTACATCCAAACCTGGATAGAAAAAGTTTCCTTCTTCTGCATAATTGGCCCACGAAACTCCGGGAGAAATGTTCAGTTTATTCTGAATGAAAGAAAAATGATGCTCCAGGAAAAGTTGAGTAATAAACCGCTCGCGATGTCCAAGATTGTTGCTTGCCAAAAATTCTTTGCGCAGTTCCACTCCCAAACCAGTATTTCCCAAGCCTGAATAATAGGTTCCGTTGGCTTCAAAACCAATATTGTTCCCAATGTGCATGTTTCTGTAGATTTCGGGTTTGTTGCGGACATATTCGTACATATCCTGCCCTCTTCTCCAGTAGATATTTGAATTTAATTTAAAATTACTGAAATTCTGGTTAAGCCCCAAACTTACAATCGACGCCTGCGTTTCCTCATACTGATCTTTGGCATTTGGTGAAGCATAAAACCCATTCGCCCCAAATTTCTTTTCCTGAATACCGGCCTGGAATTTCAAATTTCCGTTCTGCAGAGCAATTTCGCTCTGGTAATAAATGTTATTGATCTTGTAGTCGGTATTGTAGCGGTAACCTTCCGATGATGAAGTATTCACCTGAATAAAATTGGAAATTTTCGGACTCCCAAAGTTTGCGCCCACTCCTAAAGAATAGGTTCCAAAATCTCCGCCGTTAGCGGAAATAATCACTTTTTCCTCATCGCTTGTCTTTGTAATAATGTTTACAACGCCAGCGTACGCATTTTGCCCGAAACTTCTTGCTGACGGACCTTTTATAACTTCAATCCTTTCTACTGAAGCCAAATCGAACGGAAGATTCATTGAGTTATGTCCGGTTTGCGAATCACTCATCCGGATACCGTTCACTAAGATAAGAACCTGCTCGAAACTGCTGCCACGCAAAGAAATATCTGCCTGAACGCCGTTACCGCCTCTTCGGCGGATATCAAAACCGGTAAACTGAGCCAAAACTTCTTCAACACTTTTGGCTGGCGAGTTTATAATTTGTTCGCGACGGATTACCGTTACGTTTTCATTCACCTTTTTTACGGGAAGCGTAAGAAATTTCCCCTGGATATTTACTTCGTCAATTTCGCTTTCTTTTGATTGGGCAGCAAACTGCAGAATGTTTCCTACGAGCAAAATACTTAAAACTACTTTTTTCACTTTTATTAAATTTTGATATGGTTTAGAATGAAAACAACAATCATAAAAAGAACAGAAAACAGTGCATTTATGATTAGTTACAGTAAAATAAGCGGCAAATATAAATAACAACTCAACAAAAAAAGAACGCAATATTTATGACAAATATTAGTTAGGAAAATCATGATAATTCAATATTTTTCATATATAAATTAACAGATGCACGATGGAAGATGTGCTGATATTTGAATTCTTATTATACAATTAACATGATTTAAGAAAAATGTTCTCAGCATTTTCGGTGAAAAAATCCGTAATTTTGTGAGCTTTAATTTTAGTCATGACCACAACTACAGATATTGATATTAAAAAACAGATTTTCGTAAAAAACGCACATCTGAATAACCTGAAACACATTGATGTTCTGCTTCCTAAAAACAAACTAATTGTAATTACAGGAGTTTCGGGAAGCGGAAAATCGTCGCTTGCTTTCGACACGATTTATGCAGAAGGACAGCGCAGATATGTGGAAAGTTTGAGTTCTTACGCAAGGCAGTTTTTGGGCAAACTCGAAAAGCCAAAAGTTGATGATATTAAAGGTCTTGCACCGTCAATAGCCATTCAGCAAAAAGTTATTTCTTCAAATCCGAGGTCAACCGTAGGTACTTCAACCGAAGTTTATGATTACCTGAAACTTCTTTTTGCCAGAATCGGACGCACGTTTTCACCAGTTTCAGGCGACGAAGTAAAAAAAGATTCTGTAAGCGATGTTATTGATTTCATTCAAAAATCAGAGAATCAAATTTTCCTTTTAAGAAGCCCCCTACATTTTGAGGTTTCTAAGTTTTCAGAGCATCTTAAAACACTGAAAGTATCTGGTTTTACCCGTCTCGAAATCAATGGAAACGTAGCTGGAATTGAAGATTTGGAAAGTTTCGGATTTATTCCGGAAAAAGATATGGAAATCTTTCTCGTGATCGACCGTTTCAGTTATGAAGAAAACGAAAGTTTTTTGCAAAGATTGGCAGATTCTATCCAGATGGCATTCTACGAAGGACATGGATATTGTTCTCTTAAAAACACAGAAAGCGGAAAAGTCACCGAATTTTCAAACAAATTTGAGCTCGACGGTATGGAGTTCATGGAACCGAATGTTCACTTTTTCAGTTTCAATAATCCGTACGGAGCCTGCCCGGAATGCGAAGGTTACGGGAAAGTAATAGGCATTGATGAGGATTTGGTAGTTCCGAATAAAAACTTGTCGGTTTTTGAAGATGCTGTAGCAAGCTGGAAAGGTGAAAGCATGAGCGAATGGAAAAAAGATTTCATTAAAAAAGCGAAAGATTTTCCGGTTCATAAACCTTATTATCAGCTCACAAAAGACCAGAAAAACTATCTCTGGAAAGGCGACAATAGCAGAAACTTCCCATCAATCAACAGTTTCTTCAAAATGCTGGAAGAAAATCTGTACAAAATCCAGTACCGCGTGATGCTGTCCCGATTCCGAGGAAAAACACTTTGCCCGACCTGCGAAGGGTTGCGTCTGCGTGAAGAAACAAAATGGGTAAAAATCGACGGACACAATATACAGTCGATGATCGAGATGCCTCTGGATGAACTTTTACCGCTCATAAAATCACTGAAACTCAGTAAACATGACGCAGAAATTGCAAAAAGACTGCTTTATGAAATTACAACAAGACTCGAATTTCTTGAAAAAGTAGGACTTGGTTATTTAACGCTCAACAGAACTTCGAACACGCTTTCAGGTGGTGAAAGCCAGCGAATTAATTTGGCAACAAGTTTGGGAAGTTCACTTGTGGGTTCCATTTATATTCTCGACGAACCTTCAATTGGACTGCATTCCCGCGACACCGAAAACCTGATTGAAGTACTGAAAAACCTTAGAGATTTAGGAAATACCGTGATTGTGGTAGAACATGATGAAGACGTGATGAAAGCCGCAGATTATATCATCGATATCGGCCCGGAAGCAGGTTATCTTGGCGGCGAACTGGTTTTTGCAGGGAATTTTAAAGAACTTAAAAATTCAGACTCGCTTACCGCGCAATATCTCACCGGAAAACTTGAAATTAAAGTTCCTGAAAAACGCAGAAAAGCCAAAGAATTTATACAAATCAAAGGAGCAAGACAAAATAATTTAAAAAACATTGATGTAGATATTCCGCTGGAAAATCTGGTGGTGATATCAGGGGTCTCCGGTTCCGGCAAATCGACTTTAATGAAAGAAGTTCTTACGAACGAAATTCAGGTTCAGTTGGGAATGGGCGGCAAAAAAGGAGATTACGATTCGGTTGAATTTCCCAAGAAACTCATTAAAAACATTGAACTGATCGACCAAAACCCAATCGGCAAATCATCACGCTCTAATCCTGTGACGTATTTAAAAGCTTATGACGATATCCGGGATTTATTTTCAAAGCAAAAATTGGCAAAAATACAGGGCCTGAAACCGAAACATTTTTCATTCAACGTGGATGGCGGAAGGTGTGATGACTGCAAAGGCGAAGGCGTAATTAACGTATCCATGCAGTTTATGGCTGATATCGAACTGGAATGTGAAACCTGTAAAGGCACGCGCTTCAAAAACGAAATTCTTGAAATTAAATTCGATGAAAAAAACATTTCAGATGTACTGCATATGACCGTAGATGAAGCGCTGGAATTTTTCACCGAAAACAATGAAACGAAAATTGTAGCCAAACTGAAACCGCTTCAGGAAGTAGGTTTGGGATATCTGCAGTTGGGACAAAGCTCCTCTACCCTTTCCGGAGGTGAAGCACAGCGTGTAAAACTCGCATCATTCCTCGTAAAAGGTGTTACAACCGAAAAAACCTTGTTTATTTTTGATGAACCTTCTACGGGCTTACATTTTCATGACATCAACAAGCTGCTTACTTCACTTCAGGCGCTGATTGAGTTGGGACATTCGGTTATCGTTATTGAACATCAGCCGGATATTATTAAATCTGCAGACTTTATTATTGACATTGGTCCGGAAGCTGGAAAATACGGAGGCGAAGTTGTTTTCGCGGGAACTCCTGAAGATTTAGTTAATAATAAGAAGTCTCATACAGGGAAATTTCTATTGGAAAAACTTAAATGGGCGAGTTATCCACAAAAAAATGTGGATAACGTGTGAATTTTAACAGTAAATTTACATTGTGTATCAGAATAATTGCTACATTTACTCTGAAAATAAATTGAAATGAGCGCAATTATCCTTTTCAATACACAGCGAAATACCATTAAATTGATATAAAAATTTAAGAGAAGCATCGTCGGCTTCTCTTTTTTGTTGTTGTCTAACTAAAAAAAATGAGATCCCTATCTATTGAATCCGCTGCTAAACGGCGGATTCTCTTATTTCGGGAAAGTGACTCCACCAAGAATCGAACTTGGATCTAAAGTTTAGGAAACTTCTATTCTATCCGTTGAACTATGGAGCCGGAAATCAAATTTACAAAAACAAAAATCCGCTGCAAAAGCAACGGATCTATTTTTTTAACACAAAAAAAATCACCTGTTATTTTTACCGTCAACCACAATGCGGTCTTTTCGGTTTGCCAGTTCCCAGGCGGTGGCAAAAACCAATTGGGTGCGTTTCTGCAATGCGTCGTAATCTATTTTATCAGCATCATCAGTGGGTTTGTGGTAATCTTCATGAATTCCGTCAAAGAAAAAAGCTACAGGAATATTGTGCTTTGCAAAATTATAATGATCTGATCTGTAATATAATCTTTGCGGATCATTAGGTTCGTCGTATTTGTAATTCAACTCCATTTTAGTAGTTTTATTATTGGCCGCCTCATTAATTTTCTTCAGGTCAGAACTCAACATTTCCGAACCGATCACATACACATAATCTTTACCACAATTCGCGGGATCGCATCTTCCAATCATATCGATATTAAGATTCGTTACTGTATTTGCCAATGGAAAAACCGGATTTTCCGAGTAGTAATCAGATCCCAAAAGCCCATGTTCTTCGCCGGTTACATGTAAAAACAAAACCGAACGTTTCGGGCCATGACCAGCCTTTTTAGCATGCTGAAAAGCTTCAGCAATTTCAATGAGAGCAACTGTACCGCTTCCATCATCATCTGCACCGTTGTAAACAACACCGTTTTGTGTTCCTACATGATCATAATGTGCAGAAATTACAATAATTTCATCTGGTTTTTCGCTGCCTTTTATAAATGCCAGAATATTTTCGGAGTCAGGCAGGCCTTTACCTCTTTTCGCGTTGAGAAATTCTGCAGGCACAGTCTGGTAATAAGAACTCATCGGCGTTGGGTACGGAACGCCCATTTCCTTGTACTGTTTGATGATGTATTCGCCTGCTTTTTTCTGTCCGGCACTTCCCGTGTTGCGACCTTCCATTTCGTCCGAAGCAATTACATAAAGGTTTTTCTTTAAATCATCTTGGGTAATCGTGCGTATAGATTTTTTGAAAGCATTGCCATCATACGTATAATTTACCGTGGCACAACTTGTTAACAAAACTGCCGAAAGCAGCGGAATCAGGATGTTTTTCATAAATTTATTTTGTAAAGTTTAAAAATAGCATTTTTTTTCAGATTAAGTTTCGAAACAATTATGATAAATTTGAGTATGATTAAAAGAAAACATTCAGGAAGTGACCTTACAATTTTCTCGGAAATGTCGGCTTTAGCGCTGAAATATAACGCTGTGAATCTTTCGCAAGGTTTTCCGGATTATGATATTGACGACAGACTGAAAAAACTTCTATGCGAAGGGACCGAGAAAAATTTCAACCAATATGCACCCATGGCAGGCTTGCCAATACTTGTCGAAAATTTATCTGAATTTAATTTGAAACGTAAGATTTCGGTTTCGAAGGAAAATATCACAGTTTCTCCCGGCGCAAGCTACGCAATTTACACAGCCTTGGCGGCCATTCTTGGCCCAGGTGATGAGGTTATCGTACTGGAACCCTGCTACGATTCGTATGTTCCTTCTATAGAAGTTAACGGTGGAATCCCGGTATATGTGAAGCTGAAGGATAATTTTGAAATTGATTTTGATGCACTCAAGCAAGCCATCAGTCTTAAAACCAAAGCGATCATTGTAAATTCACCCCATAATCCTTCCGGAAAAGTCTGGAGAAAAGAAGACTGGGATCAACTCGCAAATCTCATTTCCAATACCGATATTATTTTAATTTCTGATGAAGTGTATGATCTCCTCACTTACGGTGAGCGCAGGTTTTACAGCGCCTTTCAGCATCCTGTTCTCAAGGAAAAATGTTTCAGTATTTTTTCGTTCGGGAAAATGTTTCACATTACCGGCTGGAAAGTAGGTTATGTATTGGCTTCCGAGGAACTTTCGCGGGCTTACCGGCGGGTACATCAGTATTTGAGTTTCAGTGTGAATGCGCCTGCACAATATGCCATCGCCAAATATTTAGAAATTTTCGATGCAGAAGAAAACAGCAAATTCATGCAGCAAAAAAGGGATTTCTTTATCGAATCTTTTAAGGAGCTGCCGTTCACATTTACAGAAAAAGCAGAAGCCGGCTATTTCCAGATTATGAGCTATGGAAACATTTCAGAAAAGCCTGAAAAGGAATTCGCAGTATGGCTTACCGAACAAGCAAAAGTTGCAACAATCCCTATTTCTGCTTTTTATCATGAGCCATCGGATTCGGGAAAAATCCGTTTTTGTTTCGCTAAAAGAGAAGAGACCATTCTAAAAGCGGTAGAGCATTTAAAAGAGTTTTTATGATCTTTATTTTTTAGATTACGTATGATCAGAATTAATTCATTAATTAACAAGATGATTATCCACCGCGAATTTCACGAGCATTGAGGAATTTCTAACGTCAAGTTTGAACATAATTTTCCTGCGGTGCGTTTCTACTGTATGTGTACTGATAAATAGCTTATCCGCAATTTCCTTAGTCCGGAAACCTTCACAAATGAGGTCGAGAACTTCTCTTTCGCGTACGGTAAGTTCTTCGAAAGAACCAATTTTTTTCTCATTTGAATTTTCGAGATTACAGATAAAATTGTAAAGTATATTTTTTATTTCTTCATTTAGAAAGATCCGGCCCGCGATTACTTCATTTAATGCAAGCACGAATTCTGCGGTGTCGGTACTTTTGCTGAGAAAACTTTTAATGCCTCGGTCGAAAAATTTCTTGATGTTTTTAACATCTATATTGGCCGAAAGAATAATAATTTTTAACTGAGCGTTAAGACCCATCAACTTTTCGATCATAGCCAACGCATCATTGGTACTGAATCCTAAAATATTAAGAACGGCAATTTGAGATTCTTCTTTAATTAAATTTTCAAGCTCATCGGCTTCGGTGGTAATGGTGTAACTGTATTTTTCACCAAAGCCATTTTTATCCAACAAACAACCCATCGCCTCAAGATACAGACAGTGATTATCAAAAAGAATAATTTCAGTTTTCATAGAATTTGTGTTTGGTTTTACGAAAATAATGATTTTATTGCTCTCCGATTACCGTAAAATCACCCAAACTTACTAATTATGAGCAAATTAACAACTCATTAACATTTGTTTAAAAAAACAAGACAGCACCGAAGTTCGATACTGTCCTACTCTTTACCTATTAAAAGTGTCTTAAAATCTATTGTGAAATTTTAATTCAGAAATACCTCATATTTCTGCATATCGTGAATTACTTCGATCAGATCTCCGTTAATTTCAATGTGCGCTTTCATTGCCATGAGTTCGATGGTTGATTGGTCTTCGGGATTTTTTACAAAGAAATTAAGCCTCTGTTCACCTTTGTTTTCCGAAAAATTATTTTTGAAAAACTCAATATCTTCTCTGCGAAGATCCTGCAGATTTACCACTATTGTCATTTTTTTAGCAAACTTTTCAAACGCATCTTTCAGATCAATCACATCCGAAATATTTACAAAGACTCTGCCGTCTTTTGCCTGCGAAAATTTAATCTTGAAAATGACAAACCGCTGTACATCGATCCGGTCACGAAGCCTCATATAGTCGCGGTCTCCAAGCCGGAAACCATAACTTCCGCTGTAATCTTCCAGGGTGATGAAAGCAACTTTTTCGCCGCTGTTTTTCCCGTCGCGTACGGTGTATTCGGTGACCAATCCGGCAACCATATACTCGGGTGAATTATTTTTCATGGCCTGTTTCTCCTTCCAGCTCATTTTTTCATCATTGAACAAATCAGGCTGTTGGCTGGCAAACACGCTGTCTTTGAAAGCTTCTATTTCATCCAGATTCAGGAAATTAAAACTGCCTTTTGGTTCTGCTTTTTTTGTGGGTTCCTCCATTAAAACTTCTTCATCTCCGCTTAAAATTTCACCCGGAATATCGATGAGTTCGTCATCCGAATCTGTCGTATCGGCAATATCAACCGGAAGAATAATTTTTTCGAGTTCCGCAACTTCATCTTTCTTGCCTTCGAGGATTTCTTTTTTACCTAAAGCACCCTGAATAAACTGAAACTGGAATTTGTACTCATCAAGCGGATGCGCAGACAGATAAAATCCTATAATTTCCTTTTCTTTGTTGAGTTTATGCATGCTTTGCCATTCCGGTGCAGGATTAATTTTTGGAGGCTCAATTTTCACCTCGTCGGCAAAATCGGCAAAAAGGGAGTTTTCGACTTCATTTTTCGTATCCTGAAAGCTCTGTCCGTAGCGTAGAAGCTTTTCTATATTGGTTTTCCCGGCAATATCGATATCGAAATACTGTGCACGGTGATAGCGATCAACCTCATCAAATGCGCCTGCAACCACCAAACTCTCTGCCACTCTTTTGTTCATTAGTGACGATGGTATTCTTTCAAAAAAGTCATAAATATTTTTGAATCTTTCAGGTTTTCTTGCATTTACAATCGCTTCACTCGGTCCTTCACCAATTCCCTTAATCGCTCCCAACCCGAAACGGATCTGGCCTTTTTCGTTTACCGAGAATTCATACTGCGATTCGTTCACCGAAGGACCCAAAACATCCACGCCAATACTTTTGCAATCCTCCATAAACATGGTGATTTGCTTGGTATTGTTTAGGTTGTTCGTCATTACACTTGCCATATATTCCGCTGGGTAATTGGCTTTCAGATACGCGGTTTGGTAGGCGATCAGCGCATAACAGGTGGAGTGAGATTTATTGAAAGCGTATTCGGCAAATGCCTCCCAGTCTTTCCATATTTTATTCAGTTTATCAACAGCAAGATTATTTTTCTCACCTTCTTCCATAAACTTCGGATACATTTTGTCGAGTGTAGCGCGGTCTTTCTTACCCATCGCTTTTCTTAATGTATCGGCTTCACCTTTGGTAAAATTCGCCAATTTTTGCGACAAAAGCATTACCTGTTCCTGATAAACCGTAATTCCGTAAGTTTCTGCGAGGAATTCTTCGGTTTCCTTTAAATCGTACACCGTTTCTTCCAGCTTATTTTTACGGTTGATGAAATTCGGGATGTACTTTATAGGTCCGGGACGGTAAAGCGCGTTCATGGCAATTAAATCCGCAAACTGAGTAGGTTTCAGTTCGCGCATGTATTTCTGCATTCCGGGACTTTCATACTGAAAAATCCCAATGGTTCTCCCCTCCTGGAACAGCTGATAGGTTTTGAGATCATCCAGGGGAATTTCATCTGGATTAATGTCTAAGCCGTGTCGTTCTTCGATGAGCTTAATGGCATGTTTAATGATGGTTAAAGTACGCAGACCCAGAAAGTCCATTTTGAGCAAACCGGCACTTTCAGCTACCGAGTTATCGAACTGTGAAACTAAAATATCCGGATCTTTCGCTGCAATCGTTATCGGAACAAGATTAGAAATATCTTCAGGAGTAATAATCACACCGCAGGCATGAATTCCCGTATTTCTTATACATCCTTCCATACGCTGTGCTGCAGAAAGCACTCCGAATCTTGAATCCTGTTTGTTCTCCAGAATATCTTTCATTTCCTGGGCGAGAACTTTGTCTTCAGGACTTAATTTATCGAATTTTGCAAAAGCTTTTGCGATATTCATCCCCGGCGTTGAAGGAATCAGTTTTGCAATGTTATTGGTTTCAGGAATTGAAATATCGAGCACTCTTCCGGCATCTTTAATTGCTGATTTCCCGCCTAACACTGAGTAAGTGATAATTTGGGCAACGTTCGTTTTACCGTATTTTTCAACCACCCATTTGATGATTTTGTCGCGTCCTTCATCATCGAAATCGATATCAATATCCGGCATGGAAATCCTTTCAGGATTCAGAAAACGCTCAAATAGCAAATCGTATTTAATGGGATCAACATTGGTGATTCCTGTGCAGTAGGCTACGGCAGATCCTGCAGCAGAACCACGCCCAGGGCCAACCCAAACGCCCATTTTGCGGGCTTCGTTACAAAAATCCTGTACGATAAGGAAATATCCGGGATAGCCGGTGTTGGCAATAACTTCAAGCTCGAAATCCAGCCGCTCCCTTATTTCATCAGTAATTTCGCCATATCTTTTTGCTGCGCCTTCATAAGTTAAATGTCTGAGATAAGCGTTTTCTCCGCGTTTTCCGCCGTCAATTTTATCTTCTTTACTTAAAAATTCCTCAGGAATATCGAACTCGGGAAGGAGAACGTCACGTTTTAAAGTATAGGGTTCAAACTTTGCCAAAAATTCTGAATACGCTTCAAAAGCATCAGGGAACTGGATGAAAGCCAGCTTCAGTTCATCACTGTTTTTAATGTAGAATTCGTTGGACGGAAGCCCGCGTCTTTTGCCAAAACCCTTACCTACAGGCGAAGAAAGCTTCTCCCCATCTTTAATACAGTATAAAATATCCTGAATGTTGGCATCTTCTTTTTCGGTGTAGAATGTTTCATTCTGTGCCAAAATCTTCACATCATATCTCTCAGCAAATTCAAGCAAAACTTCATTTAAATGCTCCTCTTCCTCCACTTCATGATTCTGGATCTGTACGTAAAAATCGTCACCAAAAGTATCTTTCCACCACCGGAATATTTCCTCTCCTTTCTGTTCACCAAATTCAAGAACGGTATTGGGAATATCTCCCAAAGTTCCGGCTGTAAGGGCGATAACATCTTTACGATATTCCGCAATCATCTGCCTTGAAATCCTCGGAACACCAAAATAAAAGCCGTTAACATAACCTAAACTCGAAAGTTTTGCCAGATTTTTATATCCGTTAAAATTTTTCGCAAGTAAAACCACGTTGGTCCTGCGGTCGGGATCATCTTTGGTAAACTGTTTCTGCTCCGGCCGGTCGGAAATATAAAACTCGCAGCCAATTACCGGAATCAGCGGGTCTTTTCTGGGTTCGGTGTCGGTAAATTCCCTGCCTTCTTCCTGGGCTTTTAATTTATTTTCTTCGTATTCTTTATATGTTTTTTTAATGTTTGCATTGGCTTTCTCCACTTCGGAAACAAACTTGAAAGCGCCCATCATATTCCCCAAATCAACCAATCCTACCGCCGAAAAATTATTGAATAAGGCTTTTTTTACAAGATCAGAAATATGCGTTGAAGCCTGCAGTGATGAGTAAATACTGTGGTTATGAAAATTGAAGTAATCGCCGATTTCAATCTCATCAGTATCACCAAAATCAACTTTTTTCTTCTTTGTGGAAGCCGCCACCTGCCTTCTGATAATAATCCCAAATGGCGGGAAAGGATTCGGATGATTGCTGATGAAATCCTGAAGTTCTGAATCGGACATTTTGATTTTTTCCGCCGGAATAACACCAATCCGCATCATTTCGAAGAAAATCTGTGCGGTTGCGTTTACGTCGGCTGCAGCATTGTGTGCTTCATCGAATTTTTCGTTGTAGAGTTTTTCGTAGAGTTCAACTAATTTTGGTGATTTATATCTGCCGTTTTTTCCACCGCCGAGTTTACAGAAATCGGTTCCAAGCTCCATGGTATCTGCAGATGGAATTTTTTCAAGTGTATTTTCAAAATCTTTTCTGTGAAATTCAGCACCTACAATATTATAATCGAAATCAATATTGTGCCCTACAACCACTTCAGTTTTCTTTAAAACTTCCTGAAATTCCGCCAAAACCTCTGCGAGATCACGACCTTCTTCCTTAGCCATTTTAGTAGAAATCCCATGAATCCGGGTAGCGTTGAAAGGAATATCGTATCCTTCAGGTTTAATTACATAATCCTGATTTTCAATAAGATTACCGTTTTTATCATGTAGCTGCCACGCAATCTGAACCATTCTGGGCCAGTTGTCGGAATCAGTGAGTGGTGCGCTGAAATTTTTTGGTAAACCTGTAGTTTCGGTATCGAAAATTAAATACATTATAAAGAAGAATTTTGGTAAAATTAGGGTAAAATATGTTTAGAAAAAAGCTGCTAAAAAATAAAAAATTGATATCAGTTCTTATAAAACAGGTGCAAAAAAAAGCGACAGATAAATCTGCCGCCTTCTATTAATTATTAAAAATCTTATTTTTTAATTGACTTCACTGTTTTTACAGAACCGTCAGCATACTGTAAATTCACGAAATACATTCCTGATTTCAGATGCCCGAGGTTTAGCTCAGCAGCAGGTGCCAAGGTTTTCACAGTTCGGCCTGATGCATCTACGATATTGATTGATTTTACTCCTTTGATATCGGAGATTTTAACTACATCGGTAAATGGATTTGGATAAACAGAAACATTCGACTTATTTAGATCGTCTACCGCAAGGAATTGTTGATAATTGATTGTATAATCTTCTGCTTGTCCGTTACCCATTTGAGCGCAGGCAGATACCAATGAGGTATGAATTGCTGTTCCTGAGAAATTATATTTAACCCTCATTCTTTTCTGTCCATAAGAAGTTCCTGCAGGAATTGCAATATTACCGGTTAATGAAATTGGATTATCAGGCAAATTAACCTTTCTGATCATTGTAGCAGTAGTATTGAAATAAGACTCACCTGCGTCATCAAAATCACCATCGCTGTTCCAGTCAATAAATACCGACATTGCCCAGCCATTTACAGGATTTCCGTTAGTGGTTCCTAATACTGTCAGCGGAAGGGATGTTACATTATCTTTAACTTCAAAAATTGTTGTCGTAAAATCTTCATACGCAGGGAATGCCCCAATTGTTGTTGCTGTAGCATCTGAAGTCTTGGTAGTTCCCGCAAAGTTCATTGATTTTATAGGTGCTACAGCCGTAGGCGCGCTGGAAGTTAACGGACCACAATAGGAAACAACATTATTAGTAGTAAACGTAATTCCTGTACAGCCTACAGCTTCCCCTACCGTATTCCATGGTGTTACTGTTGCGTAATAAGTTGTATTGGGTGCAAGCGCTACATTCTGAGAGGTTCCTGCCACCACACCTCCAAAAACGTCATTTCCACCAGGTGTAGTACCTACCGTAACGATGTAATTTACTGCTGTTGCCACAGCTGGCCAAGTGAAGGTATTGGTTCCTGACGGCAAAACAGCTCCCGATGTTGGATTCGTAAATGTTGTACAAGCAGGAACTGCAGTTACAGACTGTTGAACTATTGATAAATCATCTACAAATACATTCCCCGTGGTTGAGCCAGATGGAACAAACCATGCACCATACCCATAAGATTGCCCGGGCTGCATTTTACCTGCAGGTATTATCCCGGTTTTTTGAGTACATGTGGTAATCGCTGCACTTCCCAAAACTGTGCCCGTGCTAACATATTCGATGTTCCATGCGTTAGAAGCTGCAACATAGGTAAATACTGCTGCGTACAAAGTTCCGGTTACTCCGGCTGCCTTTTTGTAATTAAAACTTATAGCCGCTTCCTGGCCGTTATTGATTTTACCAAATTCTTCTTCAAGAACATCATTTAAAACCATCCATCCGGTTTGTGTAACGGTGCCACCAATAGCCAACTGACCACCTAATGTTCCCGAGCATGCAGCAGCTGCTGCGATTGTTCCACCTCCGAACTGTGCATACTGTCCCACATTAGTGGCTTCTTCAAAATCGCCTACGTAGTTTAGTTGTGCATGAGCACCAACTCCTAAACCAAGTAAGCACGAAAGTAATAATTTTTTCATATGTCGTTATTTTAAAATTGTCTTCCAAATATATAATAAATAAATGAAATTTAGAATAATTTAGTTTTTTGGATTTTCTTTTATCAAATCATAATATTTTCAGCCATTAATAGATCGTGTTTACACCACTTTTGTGAAATAATTGCAGATAGCAGTTTTCTCAGTTATTAATCCAGTTCCCACAAACAGTAGTTTTATTATTCTCATTAAAATTTTTATATTTGTTTTATATGGAAATAGGCACAAAAAAACACGTTTCAGAGGAGATCTTATTAAAAGCCTTTAATCACATGATGCTGGCAAAAGCAATGGCCGACATTTATGAAGAAAATAGGAATATCACCAAGTATGTTCACAGCACCTCACGCGGACACGAAGCCATTCAGTTGGCTACAGCTTACCAGCTAACAAAGGACGACTGGGTTTCACCATACTACCGCGACGAAAGTTTACTGCTTGGAATTGGTTTTGAGCCCTTCCGCTTAATGCTCCAGCTTTTAGCTAAAGCCGATGATCCTTTTTCCGGCGGCCGCTCCTATTATTCACACCCGTCGAGTCGCGAAGAAGATTTACCAAAAATAATTCAACAAAGTTCCGCCACCGGTATGCAGGCGATTCCTACCACCGGAATTGCCCAGGGAATTAAATATATTCAGGAATTCAATCTTAAAACTTATGACCAAAATCCTGTTGTTGTCTGCAGTTTAGGCGACAATTCTGTGACCGAGGGTGAAGTTGCTGAAGCATTTCAGTTTGCGGCCCTGCATCAGCTGCCCGTTATATTTCTTGTTCAGGATAACGAATGGGGAATTTCAGTAACAAAAGAAGAAGCAAGAACTTCAGATGCGTACGATTATGCTGCGGGTTTTGTGGGATTAAACAGAATGCGTGTGGACGGAACCGATTTTATAGAGAGTTTCGAAGCCATGAAAAAAGCCGTCGATTTTGTGCGGTCAGAAAGAAAGCCGATGCTTGTTTGTGCGAAAACTGTTCTCATTGGTCACCACACTTCAGGCGTTCGGCGTGAATTTTACAGAGATGAGGATGATCTGGCAAAACACCGTGCAAAAGATCCGGGAAAGATTTTAAGAAACAGATTAATCGAAGACGGCATCCTCGAAGATCTTCTGAACAAGATTGAAAAAAACGCGAGGACCGAAGCGGAACACGCATTTGAAAAGGCAATTGCAGCTGAAGATCCGAAACCGGAAACTGTTACAGACCACATTTTTGCTCCGACCCCAATTACTGAAGAATCCGGCGAAAGAGAACCAAAAGGACAGGAAAAAATTGTGATGGTAGATGCGGCCATCCATGCCATTCAGGAATTGATGTGGAAACATCCCGAAGCATTGCTTTACGGACAGGATGTAGGTGAAAGAATCGGCGGAGTGTTCCGTGAAGCAGTAACTTTAGGCAAGAAATTCGGTAATAAAAGAGTTTTCAATACCGCGATTCAGGAAGCATATATTATCGGATCCACTGTTGGGATGAGTGCTGTTGGCCTAAAACCTATTGTCGAAGTACAGTTTGCCGACTATATTTATCCCGGAATTAACCAACTCATTACAGAGATTTCAAAATCAAATTATTTATCTAACGGAAAATTTCCGGTGAGCAATATCATCCGCGTTCCCATTGGCGCTTATGGTGGTGGCGGACCTTATCACAGCGGAAGTGTAGAAAGCATTCTCGCAAATATCAAAGGAATCAAAATCGCTTATCCGAGCAACGCTGCAGATTTCAAAGGTTTGCTGAAAGCCGCTTATTATGATCCCAATCCTGTGGTAATGCTGGAACATAAAGGGCTTTACTGGAGCAAAGTTCCGGGAACCGAAGATGCGAAAACCATTGAGCCTGCGGAAGATTACATTTTACCATTCGGCAAATCCAATATCCTTTTAGAAGCCGATAAAACCGAAACCGAAAAAGGCCGAACCATGGTCATTGTCACCTACGGAATGGGCGTTTACTGGGCAAAAGAAGCCGCAGCAAATTTCCCGGGCATAGTAGAAATTATCGACCTGAGAACCTTAATTCCACTCGATGAAAAATTAGTATTCGAAAGGGTAAAAATCCACAGCAAATGCTTGGTTCTTACCGAAGAGCAGCTCAATAATTCTTTTGCTGAAGCTTTTGCACACCGAATTTCCAAAAACTGTTTCAGAAATCTTGATGCTCCGGTAGAAACACTGGGTTCGCTCAATTTACCTGCAGTTCCAATCAACTTAATTCTAGAAAAAGAGATGCTTCCCAATGCGGAAAAGGTTTCTGAGAAAATAAAGGAAATGTTAAGTCATTAAAATATTAAAAGCACCGAGATTGAAACGGTGCTTTTTTCATTAAAATTAAAAACAATTGGATTCATCGTGCTGAGAAAGATCAAGTCCGAGGCGCTCTGATTCTTCCGAAACCCGTAGTGGAATGATGAAATTGGTAATTTTGTAAAGCAGCATGGCTCCAAAAAATGTAAACGCCGAAACCAGAACCAAAGCCAGCATGTGATGCCCAAAAACCGACCAGCCGCCATGCAACAAACTTGCATTTTCGCCATGCGCAAAAATTGCTGTAAGAATCATTCCCATAATTCCTCCTACGCCATGACAGGCAAAGACATCCAAAGTGTCGTCTATTTCTTTGAGTTTCTTCCAGTGCATCATTGAATTAGAAACAATCGCAGAGACAAACCCGATGAACAGACTTTCAGCAATTGTTACAAATCCCGCAGCTGGGGTAATTGCTACCAAACCGACAACCGCACCGATGGAGGCGCCTAAGGCAGAAACTTTTCGTCCATTAATTCGATCGAAAAATATCCAGGTGATCATTGCGGAAGCCGATGCTATCGTAGTAGTACCAAAAGCCATCGCTGCCGTTGCATTAGCCGCCAATGCAGAACCGGCGTTGAAACCAAACCATCCGAACCAAAGCATTCCGGTTCCTAATAAAACAAATGGGATATTAGAAGGTTGATGATGTGGATTTTTTCTTCGTCCCAAAACAATTGCGCCGGCAAGTGCTGCGAAACCTGCACTCATGTGAACTACCGTTCCTCCGGCGAAATCTTTTACTCCGAAAAATTTATTCAGCAAACCTTCCGGATGCCAAACCATGTGGCAAAGTGGCGTATATATAAACAAACTGAAGAGCACCATAAATAATAGATAGGAAATAAAACGAACCCTTTCAGCAAACGAACCAGTGATTAAAGCGGGCGTAATTACCGCAAATTTCATTTGAAACAATGCGAACAAAATAAAAGGAATTGTGGGCGCCATTAGATGATGCGGAAGTGTACCTACCCCAGAGAAGAAAGGGTAACTCAATGGATTACCGATGATTCCGTAATGAATGCCATGGAAAGTGAAACCTAAACTCTCACCAAAGGAAAGACTGAAACCAACAACCACCCAAAGAATGGAAATTACACCCAGTGCAATAAAACTCTGCAACATCGTGGAAATCACGTTTTTGCTACCCACCATTCCGCCATAGAAAAACGAAAGGCCGGGAGTCATCAACAAAACCAAACCAGCTGCGGCTAAAATCCAGGCAACATCAGCGCCTACGATTTGGTCTTCGCTGAGGAATTCGCCGGAGTTTGGGACAGGAATTTCAGTTTTCCAGAATAATGCCGCGATTGAAATCATTGTAATTACAACAAAAGAAGCAATCCATCTTTTCTCAATTTTCATAGTTTTTTATTTTTACCCCTGCTAAATTAGTATTTATTTTTAAAATTAATACAATTTACAAACACAACCCTTATAAAATTAGGAGTAAATTTAATTTTATCTATTTTTATTTAAAATTAGCTATTGAAGTTATTGTTTCTATAGAATTAGTATTTTTGTAAAAATCTACCTTCAAAATGTCGGAAAATATTCAAAAAAAAATAGAAGATCTGCGCGAAGAACTTCATCAACATAACTATAATTATTACACCTTAGATGAACCTACAATTTCAGATTTCGAATTCGATCTGAAACTGAAAGAACTTCAGGAGCTGGAAGAAAAACACCCGGAATTTTACGACAGTAACTCTCCTACTTCACGTGTTGGCGGCGAAATCACCAAAAATTTTCCGACGGTTCAGCACCAGTTCCGGATGTATTCCCTGGATAATTCCTACGATTTCAATGATCTGGAAGACTGGGAAAAACGCGTTCAGAAAGCCTTAAATGAGCCTGTAGAGTTTGTCGCAGAACTGAAATACGACGGCGCTTCGATTTCAATCTTATACGAAAACGGAAAACTTAAAGAAGCCGTAACCCGTGGCGACGGTTTTCAGGGTGACGAAATTACACCAAATGTGAAAACAATTTCAGAAATTCCGATGCAGCTTCACGGTGATTATCCGGATCGGTTTTTCATCCGGGGCGAAATTTATTTAACAAGAAAAAACTTTGATAAAATCAATAAAAGACGCGAAGAAGAAGGTCTAGATCCCTTCATGAATCCCAGAAATACAGCTTCCGGAAGTCTGAAAATTCAGGATTCTGCAGAAGTGAGAAAACGCGGACTTTCAGCGGTTCTTTATCAGTACATATCAAGTGAATTTCCGGCAAAAACACACTGGGAGCTGCTTCAGAAAGCAAAATCCTGGGGATTTCATATTTCAGAACAGGCAAAACTGTGTAAAACACTGGATGAAGTTAAAGCATTCATCACGCACTGGGATACCGCAAGGCATCAGTTAGGCTTCGATATCGACGGCATTGTGATAAAGGTAAACGATTTGTCGCAGCAGAGGACTTTAGGCTACACGGCGAAATCTCCACGTTGGGCGATGGCGTATAAATTCAAAGCTGAAAAAGTCGAAACTGAATTAGAGAAAGTAACTTACCAAGTTGGAAGAACCGGCGCAATAACTCCGGTCGCCAATCTGAAACCTGTTTTATTGGCAGGAACTGTGGTGAAAAGGGCGAGTTTGCACAACGAAGACATCATCAAAAAATTGGGTCTCCACGAACATGATTTTGTATTTGTGGAAAAAGGCGGTGAGATTATTCCAAAGATTGTCGGCGTTAATTTAGAGAAAAGAGATCCTGAAAATCCGGAAATTCAATACATCAAAACTTGCCCTGAATGTGGAACTGAACTGGTGAAAATTGAAGATCAGGCGATACATTTTTGTCCGAACGAGTTGCATTGTCCGCCACAGGTTGTCGGCCGAATGATTCATTATGTATCGAGAAAAGCTTTAAATATTGAAAATCTTGGTAGCGAAACTATCGAACAATTGTACCGCGAAAAACTGGTAGAAAATCCTGCAGATTTCTATGCATTAACAAAGGAGCAGCTTCTTCCGCTGGAACGCATGGCTGAAAAATCTGCCCAGAATATTATTTCCGGCATCGAAAAGTCAAAAGAAATACCTTTCGAGAAAGTCCTTTACGGCATTGGAATTAAGCACGTTGGAGAAACGGTAGCCAAAAAACTGGCAAAAAATTTTGAATCGATTGATGAACTGAAAAAAGCTACCGCAGCAGAACTGATTCAGGTAGAAGACATCGGCGGAAAAATTGCGGAAAGTATTGTAGCATTCTTTGAAAATTCGGAAAATCAGTTGATGATTGAACGTTTGAAGTCTTACGGAGTTCAATTAGAAAAAGGAGAAAGTACGAATGAAGTTTTAAGCAATGTTCTAGAAAACAAAACTTTTCTATTCACAGGAAAACTATCACTTTTCACACGCGACGATGCTGAAGCAATGGTTGAAAAACACGGCGGGAAAAACATTTCTGCGGTTTCTAAAAACCTTAATTATCTTGTTGTTGGTGAAAAAGCCGGAAGTAAACTTAAAAAAGCCCAGGACATCGGTATCATCGAAATTCTGGATGAGCAGCAATTTCTTGATTTGCTGGGAACACCATCCTAAAAACTAAAATAAAAATCAAATAAAAAACCCTTTAAAACTTACGTTTTAAAGGGTTTAAATGTAAACCGTGAAATTTACAAGGCGGAGGAACAGGGATTCGAACCCCGGGACCTGTTACAGTCAACAGTTTTCAAGACTGCCGCAATCGACCACTCTGCCATTCCTCCAGTAAAATGATTTCTCATTTTCAGTGGTGCAAATATAAAGAGCTTTTCTATACCGACCAAATATTTCTTTGAAAAATATCTTAAAAACCTAATATTCAAAGGGAAAAATTTAATTCTTAGCAATATTTAATCCTAAATAAACTGCGCCAAATCCCACAATTACACTCAAAAGAATATAACAAATCAGCATGGCATAATTTCCATTTTCCCAAATCGAAATATTTTCCGCCGAAAAGGTAGAAAATGTGGTAAATCCGCCGCAAAAACCTGTGATCAAAAGAAACTTCAGGTAACTATCGATCTTAATGAAATAAGAACTGAAGACTCCGATCAAGAAACAACCAATAATATTTACCACAAAAGTTCCCATCGGAAAAGAGTTGATGTTCCATAATTTCTGGGTGTAATTGGAAACAACAAAGCGCAAAACGCTTCCGAAACCACCGCCAAGAAATATATAGACCAAGTTTCTCATCCTTTTTTATAAGTATTTTACTGTGCTAATTCTGCCAGATATTTTTCTGCATCCATGGCAGCCATACATCCGCTTCCCGCTGCAGTAATCGCCTGGCGATATCTGTGATCCTGAACATCGCCCGCTGCGAAAACTCCTGGCAAATTGGTCAAGGTAGAACCTGGAACTGTCTTAATGTATCCGTTTTCATCCAAATGGATTTGTCCTGCAAAAATATCCGTATTCGGTTTGTGTCCGATTGCGATAAAAATTCCGTGCACGTCTATTTTTGAAATTTCCTGAGTTTGATTATTAATCACCACTGCTCTTTCGACCAAAGCATTTTCACCTTCAATTCCGATTAATTCGTGGTTGAATTTCACTTCGATGTTCGGTGTGTTTTCTACCCTGTGAATCATCGCCTTCGAGGCGCGGAAGGTATCTTTTCTTACCAACATCGTAACTTTATTCGTGAGTTTCGCAAGATATGTAGCTTCTTCAGCAGCGGTATCGCCCGCTCCTACCACGATTACATCTTTACCTTTGTAGAAAAATCCGTCGCAGGTTGCACACGCCGAAACGCCTCCCCCTGAATATTTTTTTTCATCATCAAGACCTAAATATTTTGCCGTAGCACCTGTGGAAATAATTACAGATTTTGCCAAAATCTCTTTATTGCCGGCCCAGAGTTTATGAATCCCGCCTACTTCTGTAGAAAATTCTGCTTTTGTGATGAGTTCGTAATGAACTTTTGTATCGAATCTTTCTGCCTGTTTCTGCAGATCCATCATCATCTGGGGACCTGTAACCCCATCGGGATAACCGGGAAAATTATCAACTTCGGTGGTTGTGGTTAATTGTCCGCCAGGTTCAAGGCCGGTGTATAATTCGGGTTTCAAATCGGCTCTTGCGGCATAAATTGCTGCGGTAAATCCGGAAGGTCCGGAACCTACGATCACGCAGTCTAAAATATTCTGTTCCATTATTTACTTAATGTTTATGATTTTGAGTTTTCAAAAATCGTTATTTATTTTGGGTTGAAGTATATGTTATGATGAATTTTTTCGATTGCAGAAATCTGGTGTATTATTATTTTAAATTCTTCTCTAATGAGTAACTGCTTTTCCTTTTGAAAAATATCCCGCGACCCGACCTGAGTGGAGCTCTTTTTGCGTAACAGAGTGAAGCAAAAAAGCGGGAACGGAGGGCGGAAACAGTCGCCCAAAATCACACTTTCACCTTTAAGCGGTCCACATGCAGAATTTTGTATACCATTTCTCGCAGCAACTCGCTTTCTTCCATATTTACGGCGCCTAAACCTTTGTTTTTCAGGTCCATTTCGCGCAGTATGGAGATAATTCTCGTACAGTGTTTGAGGTTGTAAAAACGTGCAGCTTCAGTATAACTTTTGACAAAATAAGGGTGTACGCCCATTGCGGATGCCATCGCCTGCTGCGATTGTCCTGCCATGGTGTGGTAAATCACCAGATTCGAAAAAAAGTTGTATAAATTGCCGATTACCATTGGGAACGAATTGTTTTTTGGCGATTTCCCCATGAAATGTGCGATCCGCAGCGCGTTGCTTTCATCTTTTTTACCAATTGCTTTGATGAGTTCAAAAACATTAAAATCTTTGCTGATTCCGATGTGGGTTTCGATGATTTTTTCGTCGAGAAGTTCATCGCTTTTCAGAATCATTTTGAGTTTACTGAGTTCGTTGGAAATCCTTGACAAATCGGTTCCGAGGTATTCGGAGAGTAATAAAGGAATATCTGGTTTTGTTTTCAGACCGACATTGCGAAGCTCCTGCTCGATCCATTTCGGGACTTCATAATCCTTCATTTTTGGACTTTCGAAAAGCATCTTGTTTTTGGAAAGCATCTTGGCAAAACTTTTCCGCGAATCAACTTTTTTATATTTGTGAGCGATGACCAAAAGTGTAGATTCTACAGGATTTTCTGCATATATTTTTAAAGCATCTGCTTCTTTTTCTGTCATGCGGATTTCCTGAGCTTCTTTAAGGATAATTACCTGCCTGTCGCCCATCATCGGAAACTGCCGCGCCATAGATAGTACCTCGCTGAAGGTAGTATCTTTGCCATAAACCAACGTTTGGTTGAAAGCTTTTTCGTCTTCTGCCAGAACGTCGTTTTCAAAAGCTTTTACAGCCACATCCATAAAAAAAGGTTCTTCGCCATGAAAAAAATAAATCGGCTGAAACTCTTTATTTTTAATATTTTTGAGGATTAAATCTAATTCTTTCATAAATGCAACTTCCGGAACTGAATTTTGAGGATACTTTTGATTTGCAAATCAAGAGAGACAAAGATAGGTTTTTTATTTATGATTTGGTCCGGAAAAACTGGCTTCTCCTTACGCCTGAAGAATGGGTAAGGCAACATTGGGTGCATTATTTTCATGTAAAAAAACGCCGTAATCTCTCGTCGCTGATTTTAGAAAAAAAACTGGAACTTAACGGAACCACCAAGCGAATCGATCTTTTGGTAACCGAAAAAACTGTCCCTAAAATCTTGGTCGAATGTAAAGCTCCCAAAATAAAGCTTACCCAAAAAACTTTCGAACAGACCGCAAGATACAATTCCATTATCGGGGCTGAAGAAATTATTCTGAGTAACGGTTTGCATCACGTGTATGCGAAATTTTCAGACAATCATTATGTGTTTTCGCGTTTTGAAGAGTAATTTTGCATCATGATTAAACTTAACCCGAATCTCGTAGCAATTTTTCCGCTGCTGATTTTTGTTTTTGTATTTCTTGGTTTCGGGATTTACTACGATGATTTTTACTCGCTGCCTTCGCCCATTGCTGCTCTATTAGGAATCACCTCAGCATTTGTACTTTTAAAAGGCAGCATCAACAGCAAAGTTGATACATTCCTGAAAGGCTGCGGCGACGGGAAAATTCTCACCATGTGTATAATTTACCTTCTGGCAGGAGCTTTTGCAACGGTAACAGCCGCCACCGGAAGTGTCGATTCTATCGTTAATCTCGGACTCACCTATATTTCACCCGCATATTTTCCTGTGGGAGTTTTTGTTATTGCTTCGTTTCTTTCTTTTGCGTCGGGAACTTCAGTGGGCTCCATTGTTACTTTAGGTCCGATTGTGATTGCTTTGGCTGAAAAAAGCGGCTCACCTTTAGGGTTAATTGGTGCGTGTCTTCTTTCCGGTGCCATGTTTGGTGATAATCTTTCTCTGATTTCCGATACCACAATTGCCGCTACGCAAACTTTAGGCTGCCAGATGAAAGACAAATTCCGTTTTAACTCGAAAATCGCGATTCCTGCAGCGGTTGCAGCCATTATCATTTTAACGGTAATGGGCTTCAGTCAGGAAAACACAGCTGCTGCAGCCGCCACAGCAAAAGACTTTAATCTGATGTTGGTGCTGCCCTATATTTTGGTAATTGTGCTTTCTTTATTGGGTTTAAATGTATTTGTAGTACTGTTCGCAGGGCTTATTTTTGCAGGACTTCTGGGTTTTGGTTACGGAAGTTTCGATTTTCTTGGTTTCGCAAAGAAAACTTACGAAGGCTTTACCAGCATGACCGAAATTTTCCTGCTCTCGCTTCTTACAGGCGGTTTAGCCGCGTTGGTTGAAAAAGCCGGTGGAATTTCGTTTCTTATCGCAAAAATCAGCAAAGTCATCAGTTCAAAAAAAACAGCATTACTGGGGATCGGTGGATTGGTAACAGCAGCAAATCTTTGTGTCGCCAACAACACGATTTCAATTATTATCTCCGGGAAAGTTGCCAAAGAAATCAACGATAAATATGGTTTGAAACCCCAGCAAAGCGCGTCGGTACTTGATATTTTTTCGTGTTATGTACAGGGACTGATTCCTTACGGCGCGCAGATTCTTATTCTGATTTCTCTCAGCAGTTTTAAAATGAATTATGTCGAACTCGTACAGTATTCATTTTATCTCCACATTCTCTTAATTTTCACACTGATCAGTATTCTGTTTGGTAAAAAGTAATCAACAAAAAATGCAGCAAAATTTAACGATAAAAAATATTATTTTCGATTTTGGAGGCGTGGTGATGGACTGGAATCCGCGCTATTTCTTCAAAGATTATTTCAATGATGATGAGCGGATGGAATATTTCCTGAAATACATTGCTCACGATGAATGGAATGCCGAGCAGGACCGCGGAAGAAGTTTATCAGAAGGAACCGAAATACAGGTTCAGAAATTCCCGGAATGGGAAAAGGAACTCCGTGCTTATTACGACAACTGGACCAGGATGCTGAGAGCAGATATCCCCGAAAATGTAGAAGTTTTAAGAAAACTGCAGCATTCGGATTATGAATTGTTCGGGCTCACGAACTGGTCGGCCGAAACCTTCCCTTACGCACTGGAAAACTATGATTTCTTCGACATTTTCGAAGGTAAAATTGTTGTTTCAGGTACTGAGAAACTCATTAAACCCGATCCGAAAATCTGGCATGTACTCCTCGAAAGGTATAATCTAAAGGCTGAAGAATCTGTTTTCATCGACGATAATCCGAAAAACATTGAAGTCGCAAAATCTTTAGGATTCGCAACTGTACACATTATCGAAGAAATCAACCTGGAAAAAGAATTGAAGAGTTTGGGTCTGATATTTTAATCTTCACGGTTCACCAACTCCATCGAAAAAGCTGGCAGACAAATGGCGAGATATTCGCACGATTCTGAAAACGGATTGCTGTAACGGATCCGGGCACCTTTATTAATTTTTATACTTTCTCCGGCTTCCAGGACAACGATTTCACCGTCAATTTCAAACTGTTTTTTACCTTTGATGATGTAAGTATATTCATCAAATTCGGGAGTTTGATGCGGCTCGCTCCAGTTCGGCGGCGCCACCATGTGCGCAATGGAAACATCAGTAATTCCGGTAGAATTTCCCCAGATTTCCTCAATTAGTTTGCCATCGGTGGTTGGGACAATAAACGGATTTTTCTGAATTTTATATTTCGACATGATGAATTTTTTGAGAGTTTAATGTATTCAAAATTAAAGAAAAAATCAGGGAAATTTCCTGATTTTAAAAAGTAAATTTGGTGTCATTTTTTATCACCGAAAGCACAATATTGCTGTGATACTGGCCGATGTTAGGGATATTTGCCACTACCGTCGTCATAAAATTATTGTATTCCTTGATGTTTTTGGCAACCACTTTAATCATATAATCGTACTGCCCGGAAAGACTCACCACTTCCAGAACCTGAGGTTCAGACTTTATTTTCCGTTCGAATTCCTGAAGTTTATTGTTCGACTGCTCTTTCAAAACTATATTACAGTACGCCATAATTTCAAATCCGGCGAGTTCAGCGTCAATCAGCACCACATTTTTCCGGATGATGCCGTGATGTTTGAGGGATTTTATTCTTTCATAAGTCGCGGTGAACGAAAGTCCGATTTTTTCCGCCAAATCTTTCACGGAAACGGTGGAATCTTCCTGCAGGAAATTGAGAATTTTGTGGTCTGTACTGTCTAAAGTTTTCATAAATTATTTAAATTTCTGGAAGATTTCTTCAAACTGAGCAGAAATCTCATCGAGGCACAAATTCCCAATACTTCCTTTGTGGGTGTGCTTTAAATCATCGTTCCGGTAATGATAAGTACCGTTTTCAATGGAATTTCCGACCTCGCGGTAGGCTTCCCGAAAACTCGCCCCATTCATTACCAACTCATTGATTTTTTCGACGCTGAAAAGATAATCATATTTTTCGTCCTTTAAAATATCTTCTTTCACATTGATATGTTTCAGCATGAATTCAAAAATACTTAAACAATCTTTTAAATCCTGAATTCCAGGGAAAATAATTTCTTTGGTCAGTTGAAAATCTCTGTGGTAACCGGATGGAAGGTTATTCGTAAGCAGCGTCAATTCATTCGGAATACTTTGGATTCGCGCAGATTTTGCCCGGATCAATTCAAAAACATCAGGATTTTTTTTGTGAGGCATAATACTGCTTCCGGTCGTAAGTTCCGACGGAAAGCTGATGAAACCGTAATTCTGATTGCTGAACATGCAGATATCGTAAGCCAATTTTCCAAAAGTTGCTGCCAAAGTACTCATCGCCATCGCCGTGATTTTCTCTGATTTTCCGCGGGTCATTTGCGCATAAACGGAATTGATGTTCATTTTTTCAAGATTCAATTCTTTGGTCGTAAATTCTCTGTCAAGCGGAAAAGAAGAACCAAAACCAGCACCCGAACCCAAAGGATTTTTTTGAACCACCGATAAAGCCGCTGCCAAAACCTCCAAATCTTCCGATAAAGATTCTGCAAAAGCGCTGAACCAAAGCCCAAATGAAGAAGGCATTCCGATCTGAAAATGCGTATAACCGGGCATTAAGGCGGATTTATGCGTTTCTGAAAGAGAAATTAATTGGTCAAATAAATTTTTTGAAAGTTGCGCAATCGATTTAATTTCCGCTGCTAAATATAATTTTATTGCCAATAAAACTTGGTCGTTTCGTGATCTTCCGGTATGGATTTTTTTGCCGGCATCGCCTAATTTTTCCGTTAAATTAAACTCAATTTGGCTATGAATATCCTCTACTCCATCTTTAATAAATAGCTGATTTTCTTTGGCCAAAATATACATTTCATCCAATTCTTTTTGAATGGATTCATTCTCTTCCTCTTTCAGAAATCCGATTTTGGTGAGCATTTTACAGTGCGCTTTCGTCCCGACAATGTCGTATTGAGCCAATAAAACATCGAAATCTTTATCTTTACCAACGGTAAATTTTTCAATGATTTCTAAGTGTTTTAGATTCGCGGAATCTTTTGCCCACAATTTTTTATTTTCCATTTTTTAGAGAATATGAGAGAGAATTTTAATGTATTTTTCGATGCCTTCGTTGAGTTCTTTTTCGTAAATAAATTCATCCGCGGTATGAGAACGCGTGGAATCTCCGGGACCAATTTTCACCGAATTGAAAGGCATTAACGCTTGATCTGAAACCGTTGGCGAGCCGTAAAGTTCGCAGTTTTCTTTCTTCGCTGCCAACACGAAAGGATGATCCAAATTAATACTTGAAGAATTCAAAGCCAAAGATCTGGGCTGAATTTCGGACTCCAATTCATTTCTGAAAATCTCCACAATTTCTGAATTTGAATAATGCTCGTTCGTCCGTACATCCACCGTAAAATGACACTGATCCGGAACCACATTATGCTGCGATCCGGCATTGACAATTGTTACCGTTGCTTTTACTTTTCCCAAAACATCAGAAACCTTATCAAAACTTGAATTCTGAATTCTCTGAATATCGCGAACCGCTTTATAAATCGAATTATCGTTATTGATATGAGCCGCATGAGAAGCCGTTCCTTTCGCCACACAATTCAAAACCACCAAGCCTTTTTCAGCAATCGCCAAATCCATTTTCGTAGGTTCGCCCACAATCGCGAAATCAATTTTTCCTAAATCTTCAAGAATCGATTTCACTCCGTTTTCGCCGGAAATTTCTTCTTCTGCCGTCGCTGCGTAAATCAAATTGTACTTGAGTTTCTGATCATAAAAATGTGTGAAAACCGCCCATAAACTCACCAAACTTGCACCCGCATCATTGCTTCCTAAACCGAAAATTTTTCCGTCTTTTTCAACAGCTTTAAACGGATCCAATGTGTACGCCGAATTGGGCTTTACCGTGTCGTGGTGAGAATTCAGCAGAATTGTTGGCAAACTATTATCGAAATAAAGATTTTTTGCCCAGATATTATTTCCTTTTCTCTGAAACGGAATATTCTTTTCGCTTAAATATTTTTCAATAATTAATGCCGTAATTTTCTCTTCTCTACTTAAAGAAGGCGTTTCGATGAGTTGCTTCAAAAAATCTTTGGCGTCTTTTTTTAAAATTTCCATTAATGTAAACTGATGTTTGTTCCCGGTTTTTCCTGATTAAAATAACTTTGTAGCGCATCACTTCTTAGAATTCTTGCTTCTTCCACACCATGATACAACGCTCTGAAAGCCGTTTGCAACTTAGGTATCATTCCATCGGCGATTTGTTTGGTTTCTTTCATTTGCGTAAAATCAGCTTTAGAAATTTCTTCAATAACTGAATTTTCATCGGCAATATCTTTTAAAACTCCATTTTTTTCAAAACAATAAATGAGATGCATTTTATAAGTAGCCGACATTGCTTTTGCAATTTCCGCGGCCATTACATCTGCATTGGTATTCAAAAGTTCGCTTTCTTCACTTATGCTGATCGAATTGACAACCGGAATGATATTTTTAGAAATAAAATCATCAAAAACCATTTCATCAACATTCACAATATCGCCCACAAAACCATAATTAATGATAGAAGCATCTCTTTTTTTTGAAACAATACAGTTCAAATCAGCGCCGGAAAGTCCGATTGCTACACGATTTTTTGACGATAAACCCGCAACAATATTTTTATTAATCAAACCCGCGTAAACCATTGTGCAAAGTTCCAAAGTTTCCGCAGAAGTGATGCGTCGTCCTTCCACCATTTGTTGTGGAATCTGCAGTTTTTGGGCGAGTTCTGTTACTTTTTTTCCGCCACCGTGAACCAAAATTATTTTTTTTCCCGATGTTGCAATTGTTTTTAAACAAATCTTCAGCGTTTCAGGATTATTAATGGTTTCGCCACCAATTTTTATGATGAATAAATCTTCCATTTTACAACGAATTTTCGAGAATTTTCTTGATGATTAATTGCGCAGAAAGCGTTCTGTTATTGGCTTGTTGATAAATTAAAGAGTTGGCAGAATCCAAAACCGCATCGCTCATTTCCAGATTTCTACGAACCGGAAGACAGTGCATGAATTTCGTTTCCGGATTGGTTTTTAAAAATTCTTCACCCAAAAGCCAATTTCCTTTTACTTCAGGCATTGCGCCATAATCATCAAATGACGACCAGTTTTTCACATACACAAAATCCGCATCCTTTAACGCTTCTTCCTGATTGTGATATACTTTTACATCACCCGTAAATTCTTTGCTTAAATCATAACCTTCCGGATTTGCGATACAAAAATCGACTTCCGAAGCGTTCATCCATTCCGCGAAAGA
The DNA here is from genome assembly GCF_026107505.2 of Kaistella yananensis. Lineage (NCBI taxonomy): Bacteria > Pseudomonadati > Bacteroidota > Flavobacteriia > Flavobacteriales > Weeksellaceae > Kaistella > Kaistella yananensis. The sequence continues at coordinate 286,846 of NZ_JAPCHZ010000005.1, forward strand.
GTTCCCAACTGCTTGTGGAAGCGCTTTGATATGTGGTGCCCAAGATAAAACTACTTTCGGTTTCTGAGGTTTTTGCCAGTTTTCACGAATCGTAATTAAATCCGCAAAGCTCTGCAAAGGGTGTCGTGTAGCGGATTCTAGAGAAATTACCGGAACTGTTGCGTATTTGATGAATGAATTCAAAACGAACTCGCTGTAATCTTCGTCACGATCTTTTAAACCCGGAAAACAACGCAAACCGATAACGTCGCAATATTCGCTTAAAACTTTAGCTGCATCTTTGATGTGTTCAACCGTAGAGCCGTTCATCACTGCATTTTCTGCGAATTCCCAGTTCCAAGCATCTTGTCCGGCGTTGATGACCTGAACCTGCATTCCGAGGTTCATTCCAGCTTTTTGACTGCTCATTCTCGTTCTTAAACTTGGGTTTAGAAAGACCAATCCTAGCGTTTTATTTTTCCCTAAATCACTGAAACCATAAAGATTTTTTTTAAGTTCCAATGATTCCTGAACGAGGATTTCGGGATTTGATATATCGTGTACTGAAGTGAAATTTTTCATTTTTTAAATTGAATTTAAGACTGATTGAAGAGAAGAAATTAAATAATCCATTTCAGGATAAGAAATAGTAAGTGGCGGCAAAAGCCTCATCGTTAAAGGATTTGAAGCGCTTCCGACAAAAATTTTAAACTCTTCCCTTAATATTTTGGAAACTTGTGAAGCCGGAATTTCAAAATCGATTCCGATTAAAAGACCTTTTCCGCGGATTTCCTTGACCCGTGGAATTTCATTTAATTTTTGGACTAAATATTTTCCTTTTTGAAGAGATTCTTCAACTAGATTTTCATTAGAAATAATCTCTAAAACCGCGATTGCAGCTGCACAAGCCAAATGATTTCCACCAAAAGTAGTTCCAAGCATTTTGTGTTTTGCAGGAATTTTCGACGAAACCAAAACGCCACCGATTGGAAAACCGTTTGCCATTCCTTTTGCGGTCGTAATGATGTCAGGCTTTACGTTGAAATACTGATGAGCAAAGAATTTTCCGCTTCTCGCGTAACCCGACTGAATTTCATCTGAAATAAAGAAAACCGAATTTTCAACGCACAATTCGGAGATCTTCGACATCAATTCTTGAGAAGGAATCTGAATTCCGCCAATTCCCTGAATTCCTTCAATAATAACTCCAGCTAAATCCTGAATATTTTCAAAAAAGAGCTTTTCAAATTCCTCCACATTATTCCATTCACAAAAAATAAAATTTGAAGTTTCGTTTACTGGAGCCACAATCGAAGGATCGTCAGTCGCTGCAACTGCCGCGGAAGTTCGTCCGTGAAAAGAATTTTTGAACGTAATGAATTTCTTTTTCCCTGAAATAAAAGATGCAATTTTCAGGGCATTTTCATTCGCTTCCGCGCCTGAATTACACAAAAAAAGATTGTAATCTTCATATTCTGAGATTTTTCCAAGCTTTTCGGCCAATTCTTCCTGCAATTTATTGATCACAGAATTGGAATAAAAACCAATTTTATCGAGCTGATTTTTAATTTTTCCCACATAAAAAGGATGCGAATGGCCAACAGAAATCACCGCGTGACCGCCATAAAAATCGAAATATTCGGTTCCGTTTTCGTCCCAAAGTTTACAGTTTTCTGCCTTCACAATATCTACGGGCATCAAAGGATATACATCAAATAATTTCATGATTAAAAAACAGAAGGTTTAAGATTTAATCCAGATTTTTCATCAAAACCGAACATCAAATTCATATTTTGGATGGCTTGTCCGGAAGCGCCTTTCAACAGATTATCAATCGCCACGTGAATTGCCAGATTTTTCCCGACTTTTTCGATATAAACCACCGCTTTATTGGTGTTTACGACTTGTTTCAGATCAATCGGACTTGCGGAAACGAAAACGAATTTTGAATATTTATAAGCATATTTATAAATTTCCTCGATTTCTGCCTGAGAAAGATTGCTTTCCATCATTAATGAAACGAAAATTCCACGGGTAAAATCACCTCTCCATGGGATGAAATTAATTTCCGTTTTGGTTTCAGAAATCAGTGAAATGCTTTTCTCAATTTCTGCGATATGTTGATGCGTAAAGGTTTTATAAGGAGAAATATTATCATTTCGCCAATTGAAATTCAGCGATTGGTGCAAAGCTTTTCCAGCTCCGGTAGAACCAGTGATTCCTACGCATTGTATTTTTTCAATTTTTTCTTGCTTTAAAATCGGTAAAATTCCCAACTGAATCGCTGTCGCAAAACAGCCCGGATTGGCGATATACGAAGCTTTTACAATTTTTTCTTTGTTAAATTCCGAAAGTCCATAGATGAATTTTTTATCATTCCATTCTTCATCCACACGAAAATCATTTCCCAAATCGATAATTTTAGTTTCGGGCGCAATTCGTTTTTCGTTTTCGATAAGCCAGTTTTTGCTTTCGCCATGCGGAAGACAAAGGAAAATCATATCGGCGGGTTGCGCCAGATTTTCAAATTTTAAAGTTGTTTCCCCGAACAAATCTTTATGAACATCAGAAACAAATTCGCCCTGAAGACTTTGACTCGTCACGAAAGAAATCTCTACATTCGGGTGATAAAGCAAGATTCGAATTAATTCGCCTGCTGTAAAACCTGTTCCGCCTACAATTCCTACTTTTATTTTTTCCATGTTAATTCTTGTTGTTTACCTGATGATAAATGCTTAGCGCATTCGAATAAATTTTGGAGAAACCTTTTACATCAGATTCCGTCCAGGTTTTGTTCATTTCTCCGTAAGAACCGAATTTTGAAGACATTAAATCGTTTTCCGATTCCACTCCGATCAGTGAAAAATGATAAGGTTTAAGTAAAATTTTCACAATTCCATTCACGGTTTTCTGTGAAGACTCGAAAAGCGTTTCAATATCCTGCATCACCGGATCGAGGACCAAACCATCGTGCAGATAATTCCCGTAGGAAAGACTCAGCTGATCTTTAATGAAAAGTTGGCTTTTGGTTAAGGTGTGTTTTTCCAGCAAATGATGGGCTTTCAGAATAATTAAAGGCGCTGCAGCTTCAAAACTCACACGACCTTTGATTCCGATAATTGTGTCGCCAACGTGGGTGTCGCGGCCGATGGCAAAAGCTTGCGCAATTTCCTGAATGAACTGAATCGCCTCAATCGGTTTAGAAAATTCTTGACCATTCACCGCTTTGATTTCGCCTTTTTCGAAAGTAATGCTCATTTCTTCCGGTTCAGTTTTTGAAATTTGCGTTGGAAAGGCCGTTTCCGGTAGTGACAGGTTTGAAGTTAAGGTTTCTTTTCCACCTACAGATGTTCCCCAAAGACCTTTATTGATCGAATATTGCGATTTTTCAAAATTGATTTCGAAACCATTTTCTTTTAAAAATTCTATTTCTTCATTTCTGGAAAGTTTCAGATCACGAATCGGCGTGATGATTTCAATTTCGGGCAAAAGAATCTGAAAAATACTGTCAAATCTCACCTGATCATTTCCCGCACCCGTACTTCCGTGAGCGATGGCTTTTGCACCAATTTTTTTAGCATAATTTGCAATCGCTGTTGCTTGAAAAACTCTTTCAGAACTTACGGAAAGCGGATAAGTATTATTTTTTAAAACATTTCCGAAAATTAAATATTTGATGCATTTTTGATAATAATTCTCCGCATCATCGATTACATGGAAAGATTTTACACCTAAATGATAAGCGCGCTCTTCCGTTTTTTTTATTTCTTCTTCAGAAAATCCACCAAGATTGACCATCACCGCATGCACTTCTAATTGTTTCACTTTCGAAAGATAAACGGCACAAAAAGAAGTATCGAGTCCGCCACTGTAAGCTAAAACTACTTTTTCCATAACATTGTTCTTATTTTTTTGAATTTTGAAAATAACTTCTGGTCATCTTCAGTTTCGGTTTTTTTAATATTTTCAGGTTCTTTCACTTCATTGGGATTATACAGCATTGCGGTACAAAGGCAATTTTTGCGCTCTTTGCTTTTTAGAATCTCAAAATTCACGCAGCTTTGGCATCCGCTCCAGAACACATCATCCTGGGTAAGTTCTGAGTAAGTAACAGGTTTGTACCCTAAGCTGCTGTTGATTTTCATCACTGCAAGACCTGTTGTAAGGCCAAAAAGTTTTGCGTTGGGATATTTTTTGCGTGAGTAATGAAAAATAAACTCCTTTATTTTCCTTGCTAATCCTTCGTTCCTGAATTTTCTGGAAACAATTAATCCGGAATTGGCAACATAAGTTTTATTGCTCCACGTTTCGATATAGCAGAAACCCGCCCACTCGCCTTCCGGAGAGAATGCCATTACTGCTTTCCCTTCATTTATTTTCTCTTCGAGATAAGTTGCAGTACGTTTTGCAATACCGGTTCCGCGCTCTTTCGCAGATTCTTCGATCTCTTTCAAAATAGCCGGCACATATTTAAGGTCCTGAACCTTTGCAACTTTTACTGTAAATTTCGCATTCACTTGTACTTTTATCTAAATTAGATGGCAAAATTAGATGTTTTTTGTTAAATTCAAAATATTTTTAGATATAATTTTTAAAAGAGAAAGTTAAGCCTATTAAAAACATCTGTAAACACGTTAAATTTCAGATAAATAATCTGTTTCACAGAAGCACAAAAAAAATCCCTTTCAAAATTTGAAAGGGATTATATCGGTTGGATATTTGATTTAAAACTGCATTTCCGGAATATCTCCTTCGATAATGAGTTCGGCGTCGGTTGCTTTGATGATATCTTCCACGGAAACTCCGGGAGCACGCTCGAGAAGTTTAAAACCTTTTGGCGTAACATCCATCACGGCAAGTTCTGTCACTACTTTTTTTACACATCCAACACCGGTAAGTGGAAGTGTACATTTTTTAAGAATTTTGCTTTCGCCGGCTTTGTTCACGTGCATCATCGCTACAATAATATTCTCAGCTGAAGCAACCAAGTCCATTGCGCCGCCCATGCCCTTCACCATTTTGCCGGGTATTTTCCAGTTGGCGATATCTCCGTTTTCTGAAACTTCCATGGCTCCAAGAATGGTGAGATCAACTTTTTTGCTGCGGATCATCCCGAAACTGAACGCGGAATCGAAAAACGAAGCTCCCGGAAGTGTTGTAATCGTCTGTTTTCCTGCGTTAATTAAGTCAGGATCCTCTTCGCCTTCGTAAGGAAAAGGTCCCATGCCAAGCACTCCGTTCTCACTTTGGAATTCAACAGAAATATCCTGCGGAACATAGTTTGCGACCAAAGTGGGAATTCCAATCCCGAGATTTACATAATAACGGTCTTTAACTTCCTTTGAAATTCGCTGTGCTATTTGTTCTTTTGTCAACATTATGCTTCTCTTTTTCTGGTTGTACGCTGCTCTATTCTTTTTTCGAATTTTTCGCCCTGGAAAATCCGCTGAACCATAATTCCAGGGATATGAATCTGGTTAGGATCAAGTTCTCCAGGCTCAACCAATTCTTCCACCTCAGCAATGGTAATTTTCCCGGCTCCAGCCATTGGCGCATTGAAATTTCGTGCAGTTCCTCTGAAGATTAAATTTCCTGCGTGATCACCTTTCCAGGCTTTCACGATAGAAAAATCTGCTTCGTAGGCATACTCCAGAATATGCATTTTGCCGTTGAATTCTTTAGTTTCCTTACCTTCCGCAACTTCAGTTCCGTAACCTGCGGGAGTATAAAAAGCCGGAATTCCGTGTTGCGCAGCGCGACATTTTTCCGCTAAAGTTCCCTGTGGCGTGAGTTCCACCTCCAGTTCACCGGAAAGCATTTGTCTTTCGAACTCTGCGTTTTCTCCAACGTAGGATGCGATCATTTTTTTAATCTGTTTTTTTTGAAGAAGCAAACCAAGTCCAAAATCATCGACTCCGGCATTGTTGGAAATACAGGTAAGTCCGGAAATATTACTTGCAACCAGCTCGGCGATTGAATTCTCGGGAATTCCGGATAATCCGAAACCGCCTACAATCACAGTCATTCCATCAGTAATTCCCTGGATGGCTTCTTTGGCATTTTTTACTCTTTTATCGATCATTATTATATTGAAATTTTGTGGCTTGAAATTACAATTTTTTTTAATAAAATTCTATTTGCGTTTTTTGTAAATTCGCAAAAGCTTTTTTTTAAATATTTTAAAATCATTATTGAATTGCAAATTTTTAAAAAATATCTTTTAAAGTATTGGCAGACAGAAAAAATTATGTTATTTTTGCAACCTGTTAATCAACCTCTGACGAAGGACGTGAATGTTGCTTAGCTTGACAAAAAATTTTTATTATAAAAATGGATTTATTAAAGTACGTACAAGACAAGTACATTGCTAAAAAAGAATTCCCAGAATTCAAAGCCGGTGACACCATCACTGTGTATTACGAAATTAAAGAAGGCGCTAAAACTAGAACTCAGTTCTTTAAAGGAACTGTAATTCAGTTGAGAGGAACCGGTCTTACCAAAACATTTACCATCAGAAAAATGAGTGGTGATGTAGGAGTAGAAAGAGTTTTCCCTATCAATTTACCAGCACTTCAGAAAATTGAGGTTGACAGAAGAGGTAAAGTGAAAAGAGCGAGAATCTACTATTTCAGAAACCTTAGAGGTAAAAAAGCGAGAATTAAAGACGCTGCTTACAAAAAGTAATTCAGACAACAACCATAAAAAAACCCATCACATTTTATTTGATGGGTTTTTTAGTGCGTTTTTTTAATCCTGCCTTTACAGCTTTGAAGAAAACGCAATTAATAATTAAAACCTTCGTGAAAAAAACCGCTCCACAAAAATTGCAGAGCGGCTGAAAAATATAATTATTAATTATTTCTTGATCATCAGTTTAGATGAATAATTCACTCCTAAACCTGTTATTTTCACCACATAAACTCCGTTTACGAGCGATTGAGTATTTACCGCATCAGCACCTGAAATCTTCTGGCTGGAAACCAATTTTCCTGTTGCATCAAAAATCTCAACATTTACTTTTCCTAAGATATTTTTACCAGATTTCAGGAAGAATTCGTTTTTCGCCGGATTAGGATAGATGCTTAAGGCTTTACCTGCATTCACATCACTAGTTGCCAGTACACATTCTGCAGGCACATCAAAACTTTCAACCTGATCGTTAATATTTGTTTTTGATCCTGCAGATGCATTTGCACCCAGACCTCTTCTTGCAAAAACGTCCCAAATCATACATTTGTCCTGACCGCCAGTAGTTGCTTGTTCTGCTGCTAAAATTGCATTTCTGCCGCTCACAAAGGTAGGGCTACATTCCTGAAGTTTCAGTGCGTCGGTCACAAGCTGCAGCACTCTAGTACTTCCGTTGGTTGTATTTGCCATTACATCTGATGAGTAACCGTATTTTTCAACATACTTCCAGTGCAGGTCCCATAGCATAGATGCCCAAACGAAACCAATTGAGTGAACATTGGGTACCAACTGACCACTGGTATTGGTATATTCCATTCCGTTCGTATCGCCGTAAGCATAGTTATTAATTCCAAAATCCGGTGAGTACTGTGCCGGTCTGATTCCAAGACCTGTGATATCTTCCGTAATTGCATAAGTACCGATTCCTCTAGGAACTGAAGCGTTATCACCAGGCCTGTTAGTAAGCATCAAGGCAAAGAAATCCGACCAGCCTTCACCCATTTGTTCTTTTGAGTTGGACGAGGACAGACATGAATAACCGCTTCCTGTATTTCTGTTGGAAATTCCGTGACCATATTCGTGAATTACAATTCCGTTATCAAAACTTCCGTCTCTAATTTTTTGTGTTGCAGGGTCATATTTCAAGGTTATATTTACAGTTTTTGTTGCCAGTAAATTTTTCATATATACACCTTCGGAGTTCTCTACCAATACCGACGGAATTGTAATCGTAGCATCAACTCCCGCCATTCCAGAGGTTGGCGTAGAGGTTGGCAAACTGTAGATAATTGCAGCGAGCGCACCGGCATTCTGTGCATTTTTCACTTTAACCACAAAATCACATGACCCTCTTTCGATTAAACCGATCATTCCGGTAAGCGAACCAGCTGGCAAAGCAGTACAGGCATCAAGCACGGGAGCCAGTTTCACATCTGCTGTAATGCCTGTAGGTGTAAGTGCAGGTCCAAAAGTGGTAGAAATGTAATTCTGAACCACTCTTCCCACCGCTTCTGCAGGAGCGTTGTAGAACACCCGCTCCAAAACCGAAGGATTCCATAAATACATCTGCATTCTAGGTCTTGATCCATCGATAGGTGTTGAAAAATTTGCATTATCTGTACCGCCGCCATCTTGTGATTCAGCCTGCACGTAATCGTTCTGGCCACCACCTTTACCAAAATTCCACGCCTGGAAATTTCTTGCAGTTTCGGTAAATCCTAAACGGTAAAAAATATCGTGAATCTTGTTGTTAACATAAAACAGATTGGTGGTTGAAGCATTTAAATTCGCAGGTGTATTATTTACGATAAATGGAAAATCGAACACACGGTTGACTCCACCTTCGGCATAAGCTCCCGGTGCATTGGTATTTGCCTTATCCTCATAAGCCATTACATTATTTCCTCTTGTTGTAGTGAAAGTTCCAGTGTAAGTGCCTCCGGGAATGGTATGCCAACCTTCTGGGGATGCATCTGCAAACCAGGGATTTACTTCCAGCGTTCTGTCGCCATGACCAGGACTTTCGATTGGCAGAGCAAACACTCTATAACTTGCATTTAAAGGCGCTAATGCCGTTGCTGGTTTTAAGGAATCACTGAAATCACTGCTGAAACCTTCCGGAAGATGTGCGGTATAATCATGATGATAAGCATCATGATTAAAGGTACAGGAAAGCGTAAGGTTTACTTTGCTCAAAATTTCACCTGTTTTAGCATCGGCAAGAACATCCCAATAATTTGAAGTACCTTTTTCTTCAAAAATATATTCGTGGCATAGCCTTAAATCATTGTTCTCTGTCTGAAAATAGATTAAACGGCTTTTTACAAAAGGTACATCGAGATCGGCATCTATAATACCGATTAGCTGGTAACTTGTACTGTTTTTTAAACCCAGGGACTGCGCGACATTAGCAAAGACTGATTTGTTGTTCGCCGCTTCAGATGGCTGCATTGCGTTCGAGTAATTTTTCGCAAAACTGTCATTAAAAAAGCTGATTTTCTGATCTTTAATCAAAGCGGTACCCACTGCATTATAAACAGGGATTCCGTTATAGGACTGCTGGATTTTAACCACATCCGAATTCATGGATTTGGAAAAATCCTGATTGATGATTTCGAAATTCTTAAGATCGGCTTTCAAAAATGTATTCTTTGCTGAAAGATGGTCCTGAATGATAGACTTGAAGTCCTGTGCGCCCACATTTCCGAAAGAAAACATCAAAAATACCGCAGCAATTTTAAAAGGTAAATTTCTATTTTTCATATATTTTCATTAATTGGGTTCGAAAATATAAAAAATATCAATATGTTTTAGTTTTTTTTCACAAAAAAACGCCTCCGGTTACGGAGGCGTCATTTTATTAAGATCTAGAAGAGATTAGTTACCACCTTCCATTTTCTTTTTCAATTCTGCTAATACATCTAAATCACCTAGAGTTGATTTTTCTTCGTTGCTTGAAGAACCCATTGGCTTGTTAGATGAAGAAGTTTCTCTCACGTTTTTCTTTTCTTCGTCTCTGAAGAATCCTGTGTGAGATACTACTACTCTTTTGAACTCTTTGTTGAACTCGATTACTTTGAACTGTGCTTCTTCACCTTTCTTGATTTTAGAACCATCTTCTTTTTCTAATAATCTTGATGGGCAGAAAGCTTCAACTTCAGCATCTTCGAACTGTACCTGTGCTCCTTTATCGAAAACTTCAGTAGCTTTTCCTGCGTGTACAGTACCTTCAGCATATTTAGTTTCGAATTTATCCCAAGGATTTTCAAGAAGTTGTTTGTGACCTAAAGAAAGTCTTCTTGCCGCTGTATCAAGCTCAAGAACAACTACATCTAATTTATCACCAACTGCACAGAATTCTGATGGGTGTTTGATTTTCTTAGTCCAAGAAAGATCAGAGATGTAGATTAATCCATCGATACCTTCTTCCAATTCTACAAACACACCGAAATTAGTAAAGTTTCTTACCGTTCCAACGTGCTTAGAACCTACTGGATATTTAGTTTCGATATTTGACCAAGGATCCTGGCTAAGCTGCTTCATACCTAAAGAGATTTTTCTGTCTTCTCTGTCAAGGGTTAAAACTTCTGCTTCTACCTCGTCACCTACTTTTACGAAATCACCTGCACTTCTCAAATGAGTAGACCAAGACATTTCTGAAACGTGGATTAATCCTTCTACACCTGGAGCAACCTCTACGAATGCACCGTAATCAGCAAGAACCACTACTTTTCCTTTTACTCTGTCTCCTACTTTTAAGTCAGCAGAAAGTGCGTCCCAAGGATGAGCTTCTAATTGCTTCATACCTAACTGGATTCTTGTTTTCTCGTCATCGAAATCAAGGATTACCACTTTTACAGTTTCACCGTCTGACAGAATTTCTGATGGGTGGTTAACTCTAGACCAAGAAAGGTCTGTGATGTGGATAAGTCCGTCAACACCTCCAAGATCAACGAATACACCGTAAGAAGTGATATTCTTAACAGTTCCTTCAAGAACCTGACCTTTTTCAAGCTGACCGATGATTTCTCTCTTCTGACCTTCAAGATCTGCTTCGATAAGCGCTTTGTGAGATACAACAACGTTTTTGAACTCAGGGTTGATTTTCACCACTTTGAACTCCATTGTTTTACCTACGAACTGATCGTAATCTTTAATAGGCTTCACATCGATTTGAGAACCTGGTAAGAATGCTTCGATACCATGAACGTCAACGATCATACCGCCTTTAGTTCTTGATTTTACGAAACCATTAACGATTTCTCCAGTTTCGTGAAGTTCGTTAACTTTGTCCCAAGCCTTAAGCGTTCTTGCTTTTTTATGAGAAAGCTGTAACTGCCCAGATTTGTCTTCTCTTCTGTCAACCATTACCTCTACTTCATCACCAACTTTTAAACCTTGGTTGTAACGGAATTCGTTAAGAGAAATAACCCCTTCAGATTTGAAGTTGATATCAACAATTGCTTCTTTATCAGTAAGTCTTACAACTTTACCAACAAGAACATCGTTATCCTGAAGGTTGTTAAGAGATCCGTTATAGATTTCCTCTAAATCACTTTTCTCTTTTCTTGCATCAGCATCTAATCCTGATTCGAAAGAATCCCAATCAAACTGTTCTGGTGCTACGTTTTGGTTCAAAAGAACCTCTGCTTTGTCTGTCGTTTCTGACATAATAAAATAATTTGTATTCCTTCTTTTTCAATCTTTGGCTTAATGTGGTTAATGAAAAATACGGAAGATGTTAATTGTTAATGTTTTAACTTAGCCAAATGTTCCCACAAAAAGTGGTGCAAAATTAAGAATTTATTTGGTAAATGCAATAAGATTCGGGAGTATATTTTTAAAATCTTACCGGTCTCATTTTCAAACCAAAGCGTTTTCTTTTACCTTTGCAAAATGAATTTAGAAACCATCTATCAAAAACTGCAGATTCAGGAAATGAATCAGATGCAGAAATCTACCTATACTGCCTCAGAAAACGAAAAAGATGTCATTCTGCTTTCTCCAACAGGATCAGGAAAAACGCTGGCTTTTTTATTTCCGCTGCTAAGAAATTTAAAGAAAAATTCATCGGGAGTTCAGGCGATGATTTTGGTTCCGGCGCGGGAACTTGCTCTGCAGATTGAGCAGGTTTTCAAACAAATGGGTACCGATTTCAAAATTTCTATCTGTTACGGAGGTCACGATAAAAAAGTAGAAATCAACAACTTTCGCGATGCACCTGCCTTACTGATAGGTACTCCGGGACGAATTGCTTATCATTTAAGAAATGAAAATTTTGACCCCTCAACAATCAAAACTTTAATTTTAGATGAGTTCGACAAAGCGCTGGAACTGGGTTTTGAAGAAGATATGAATTACATAATTCAGGCTTTGGAAAACTGTTCGCAACGAATCCTAACCTCGGCAACCGCGATGGATAAAATTCCGTCGTTTGTTGGTTTAAAGGATGAAAAAATCATTAATTTTCTAAAAATTCATGATTCAAAACCTGACATTCAATTGAGAAAGGTAATTACAACTTCGGAAGAAAAATTAGATACTTTATTTCATTTAATCTGTAAAATCGGAAATAAAAGGACACTCGTTTTCTGCAACCACCGCGATGCCGTAGACCGAATTTCTGAGCTTTTAAGAGAAAAGGGAATTGAGCGCGAAACCTTCCACGGCGGAATGGAACAGGATGAAAGAGAGCGTGCACTTCTGAAATTCAGAAATGATTCTTCACGGATTTTAATTACCACGGATTTGGCCTCCCGCGGACTGGATGTTCCGGAGGTTGAATCGATTGTTCATTACCAGTTACCGCCGAAAGAAGATGCGTTCATCCACAGAAACGGCCGTACTGCAAGAATGAACGCCAAAGGTTTTGCTTATTTAATTATGACTGAAGATGAGAATTTCCCGTTCATAAAAAATAATATTCCGGAAGAAAATGTTTCCGAAAGCAACCGTGTTCCCGGGAAAACGCCTTTCCAAACTATTTACATCAGCGCTGGAAAAAAAGACAAAGTAAATAAAGTAGATATTGTAGGCTATCTCATCAAAAAAGGGGAACTCGGCAAAGAAGATATCGGTTTGATTGAAGTAAAAGACACCACTTCCTACGTTGCGGTTGACCGTAAAAAGGTAAAAGATTTGCTGAAAAAATTATCTACCGAAAAACTAAAAGGCAAAAAAGTAAAAATGGAAGTTGCTTACTAAATAAGCCTAAAAATTTCTACCTTTACCAACCTACATTTCCTTTTTTTATGAAACTTAATTTACCCGATAAACTGTATTATTCGATAGGCGAAGTAGCCAAGGCTTTTAATGTTAATACTTCATTAATAAGATATTGGGAACAGGAATTCCCGATTATTAAACCTAAGAAAAATAAAAAAGGAAACCGGTACTTCACTCCTGAAGACCTCAAAAACCTGCAGATTATTTACCATTTGGTTAAAGAAAAAGGATACACGCTAGACGGAGCCCGGATCGCACTCGCTACCAATTCGAAAATATCAGAAACCATCAGCATGATCGACCGTTTGGAGTTTGTAAAAGCTGAGTTACAAAAACTGAAGGATTCCCTGGTAGACAAACCGGAATAAAAAAGGGTGTTTTCAACGCAATAAAACAGGTGTTTTCACTGTAACTTATTGGGTTAATTCATTTTATGTTTGCACAAAATGAATTATCATGCGCTTACCTCTACAAATTTCCGCCGCAAAAAATTATTTTTTAGGACTGGCCACATCGGGAGCAATCATGTTGGGCGGTCTTTTTTATTTTAATTCTGCAAAAACGGATGAGCGGCCACCTGATTCTCTTGAAACTGTAAATTATACAAAAACAGAGAAGAAAGAACTCTCAGAATTTAATCCCAATGATTTATCGGAAAGTGACTGGAAGAATTTAGGATTCTCTGAAAGACAAGTGGCTACCATCTTAAAATATAAGAACGTTGTAGGCGGCGAATTTACTTCAAAAGAACAGCTGAAAAAATGTTATTCCATATCGGAAGAAAAATATTCAGAGCTCGAACCTTATATTTTACTTCCTGAAAAATCACCTTCTGATTCTTACCAAAGATTTACAAATTACCCATCGAATGGTGGAAGCAATTATCCATACCGCGCTTACGAGAAAAAATCGCTCACGATTCCTGGAAAATTTAATCCAGATCATTTTACCGCAGATGATTTTGTAAAAATGGGTTTTACTGAAAAGCAGGCAAGTTCAATATTAAAATACAAAGTTTATCTCGGTGGAAGCTTCATCAGCAAAGAAAAATTCAAAGACTGCTTCATCATAAGCGAAGAGCAGTACCGCAAAATGGAACCTTATCTTCTTCTTCCAGAGAAAACACCTGAAAATTTTTCAGTTAAAAATAATTACAGATCAAATTCTCCGGAAAAAGCCAAAATCGCTTACCAGAATTTCGATCCAAACCTTATTGATCTGGCAGGTTGGCAAAAGTTAGGCTTCTCAGAGAAACAGGCGCAGGTCATCATTAATTACCGAGACCGTAATCTAAAAGGAAGTTTTAAAACCCTGGATGATATTGCACGTTGTTTTGTAATTTCTGAAGAAAAGTTTGAAGAGATGAAACCTTACATTCTACTGAATCCCGAAAATTTTAAAACAACTTTACCTAAAAAGAGTTTCAGCGAGTCGTTGGTTACAAAAGCTGCAAATGAATCTGAATCCAAAACCGATTTTTCAAAAGTTGACATCAACCAAATCAGCTACAAACAACTTATAGAATTTGGTTTTGACGAAAAAAGTGCCGCCATGATGCTGAGTTACCGCAAAAAACTTGGTGGGTTTGTCAACCGACAGCAAATTATCGACACCTACGACATCGATAAAAATCTAGCGCAGAAATTAATTTCCACTGCTTATCTTGATGATTCGAAAGTCGCGAAATATACGCTCGCCGAAGCTCCTGAAGATTGGCTGAAAACACATCCTTACTTTAAATATTCTGCTGATAAAATTATTTATCACCGGATTACAAATCCTGAAGACAGAAAAATATGGAAGCTGATAAAAGTAAAACCGGAATACGAAGCAAAAATGAGATTGTATTTGAAATAGTTTAATTATAGGGTAATAAAAAATCTCCTCAAATAAATTTTTTGAGGAGATTTTAATGACTGCGAAGATTTATTTTTTGATAAACTTCAGTGATTTATGATCTATATTCAGAATATAAACTCCCGGCTTCAGATTTTGAACATTTACCGAATTTTTGTTTTTAAACGGCCGACTTTCTTGCTGCACCAATTTTCCCGAAAGATCAAAAACAGAAATTTCCTGCGCGTTCTCCAGTTGTTTCCCTTTTACATACAGGCTGTTTCCAACGACAGGATTCGGATAAACAGACCAGTTATTTTCAGAATAAAACCCAACATCAGAGGTGGCCAAAACGCCCAGATTCTCGCAATAATCAGCAGGAAATGCTTCCCACTCGGAAAGGGTAAATGTATTTGACGGTTGCGTTACAGAACTCAGTCTGTACAGCGAAACATCACCCAAAACTGATGAATTACTCATGTCTTTAATTCCTAGCGCATCTACCGTTGTCGAAGCATAACGAAGCTCAAGATATTGGCTCCCCGAAAAAGTGAGCTGAGGCGCAGCCGTTACAAATCTCGCCTCATCATTTGTAATACAGCTGAAATTGGAATATGGATTGAGCACAACAAATGTTTCGTTGTGCTGTACCAGTCCTTCGAGTTCATACGCATCGGGAAAATAATAATTACCCGCAGTGTTGTTATAAAACTGAGTACTGATACGGTATTTATTGAGATTAACAGGATGCCCGGTTTTGTTGGTTATTTCAATTGCTCTATTATTCTCACTTCCTTCCAGATATTTGGTAATCATCAGATCCTTTGCATAAATATCGGTCGCTAAAGTTATTGCAGAAACCGTATTGCTGTACATCGACTGATAGTAACTATTATCATAAGCCTGAACTTTGAAATTATAAAAGGTGGAAGGTGCCAAATGATCAATTGAAACTGAGGTATCTTTAGTATAGGCAATCAGCACATCATTCTGATAGATTTTGTATCCGATTACATCAGCATCGGGACTTGGCGTCCAGCTTAAATTTACAAAATAAGCACTTGTCTGCGTAATACTTAAGTTCGTGGGAGCCTCAGGTTCTAAAGAATTTGCGGTCTGATTCCAGATAGCATTTACCCATTGTGGATAATCGATAAAAGGATTTCGGTTTTTCTGTAATGCATAAACCTCATTATTCCTGTCGATCTCTCTCTGTGAAACCGCATCCTGATTATGCCACTGAAGAAGCATGGCAAGATACCAGTCTTCAAAAGCTTTTTCTTCGGTTCCGTCCAGCGGACTTCGGTCGTTTGCAGCTGAAGTACCGTTATAATAATTGAAAAGACCTAATTTCCCTTCGTATCTCACCGCAAAATAAAGTAAACTTCTTGCAATATCTCCTTTAAATTCATCAATGGGTTCGTAAACACGTCCGGTATAGCCGGAGCCCGGCGTTCCGTTGGCACTAATCCGCGATCCGTTTGTAAAAGTATAAAAAGGAGCGGTTGTAGTTTTAGCAATACCATAAGGATAGTTGCTCCTCAGCTGATTAATACGTGCATCCGTAGGAATTACGTAAAACAGATCCGAATACATCGGATAATTACTGTTGAATGTACTTTGAGGCATCATATGCTCTCTGTTCCATCCCTGCCCTTCTGCATTTGCAGATCCTGTAACATTGGCGACGGTATATTCATAAACATCCGGACCGTTTGGGATTTCAGAATAAATATCCAGCAGGATTGTAGTATTACTTGCATCATGATCGTAATATTTATCTAAATCCGTTTTATTGTAAAATTCAGTCAAATCTCCATAATGCCAGTTAATATTTTTAGAGGAGATAATCTCGTGAAGTTTTGTTTTAAGCGCATATCCGGTTAAAGATGATGTTCCGTCATAATAACCCGCAGGAATTTGTGAAAAAACCAAAGCTGGCAATAGAAAGCACAGAAGTAGAATTCTTTTCATTGATATCATTTTGAAGATTGCAAAATTACGCATTTAACTTTCGCAAAATCAGGAATAAACCTAATTTTCAAAAAATATTTTCAGGCTTCACCAATTTAATTATCTTTGAAAGCAAATACTATCTATGAACAGTGACACTTTACACAACATCAATATGATTGCTGAAACTGCCAAAGAGTTTGCAGAAAAAAATATCCGACCGAATATTATGGACTGGGACGAAAGCCAGACTTTTCCGGTTGAACTTTTTCACCAAATGGGTGAAATGGGATTTATGGGAATTGTAATTCCTGAAGAATACGGTGGTTCGGGCCTTGGTTATCACGAGTACGTGGCTATTCTTGATGAAATTTCACAGGTTGATCCTTCTATCGGACTGTCCGTTGCGGCTCATAATTCATTGTGTACCAATCACATTTACGAATTCGGAAACGAAGAACAGCGCCACAAATGGCTCCCGCAACTTGCTTCTGGTAAAGTTATCGGGGCATGGGGCTTAACAGAACATAATACAGGATCAGATTCCGGCGGGATGAGTACTACAGCGGTAAAAGATGGTGACGAGTGGATTCTTAACGGGGCTAAAAACTTCATTACCCATGCAATTTCCGGCGACATTGCTGTTGTAATGACCAGAACCGGCGAAAAAGGAGCAAAAAATAACTCTACAGCTTTCGTTTTGGAAAAAGGAATGCCAGGTTTCAGTTCTGGAAAAAAAGAAAACAAATTAGGAATGCGCGCCTCCGAGACCGCAGAATTAATTTTCGACAACGTAAGAGTTCCCGATGCCAACAGATTAGGTGAAGTTGGATCTGGATTCAAACAGGCAATGAAAATCCTTGATGGCGGAAGAATCTCGATCGCAGCATTAAGTTTAGGTATTGCTCGTGGCGCTTACAAAGCTGCTTTGAAATATTCTTTGGAAAGACACCAGTTTGGCAAAGCAATTAACCAGTTTCAGGCGATTAACTTCATGCTTGCTGATATGGCAACGGAAATTGATGCTGCAGAATTACTCATTCAGCGTGCTTCTAATTTAAAAAATGCCAAGCAACCCATGACCAAAGAAGGCGCTATGGCCAAACTTTACGCTTCGGAAGCTTGTGTTAGAATTGCGAATAATGCAGTTCAGGTTTTCGGCGGATATGGCTATACGAAAGATTTTCCGGTAGAAAAATTCTACAGAGATTCAAAATTATGTACCATTGGCGAAGGAACTTCCGAAATTCAGCGTCTTGTAATAGGCAGAGAAATTTCGAAATAAATTCAACAATATTCAAAGATAAGGCATCCGATATGGATGCTTTTTTTATCTTAATAAGACTTGAACTTTCAGGGTTTTGACATTATAATTTTTATATTTGTTCAAATTAAACAGTAAATGGATAAAATTGATGCACTAAACCAAGTTGCAGAATTTCACAAAACCTTTAATGCGCCCATTTTAGATACCCCGCAAATCCCATCCAAAGAAAGATGTGAATTAAGAATTTCTTTACTACAGGAAGAATTAAATGAATTAAAAGATGCAATCGCAGACAATAACATTGTTGAAGTTGCTGACGCACTTTGTGATCTGCAGTATGTTTTAAGTGGTGCGTTGCTGGAATTTGGTTTGGGCGAAAAATTTGTAGAACTTTTTAACGAAGTTCAGCGGTCGAATATGTCGAAGGCTTGTGCAAACCAGCAGGAAGCCGATGAAACCATCGCATTCTATCAGGAAAAAGGTGAGGAAGCTTTTGCTGAAATTTCCGGCAACAAAATTAATGTTCACCGCAAAAGCGATTACAAAGTTCTGAAAAACAAATATTATTCCCCTGCCGACCTCGAAACCATTTTAAAGAAGATTTAAAAATAAAATATGAATAAATTAACCAAATCTATACTTCTATCCGCTATCTTGTTTTTTTCGCTTCAATCCTGTAACGCTCAAAAAGTGGTGGTAAACCGTGAAGTTGAAACAACCAACGACGGTAAAATGCTGCTCGGAATGCAGACAAAAGACCAGCTCCTAAAATTACCTTACAGCGATTGGTATTCGAAAGAGTACGATCAATACACCATCGATCAGAAAGCTGTGGCAGAACTTAAAAAAGAAAAATTAAGTTCTTACAACATCATCGTTGTGTTGGGGACCTGGTGCGAAGATAGCCATCGCGAAGTTCCGAGACTGATGAAAATCCTGGAAAACGTGAATTTTCCCGAGCAAAAACTCACCGTTATAGCGGTAAACCGTAAAAAGGAGGCTCCCGGCGGCGAAGAAGGCGTTTATAATATACAGCGCGTTCCAACAATTATCGTACAGAAGTATGGCAAAGAAATTGGCAGAATTATCGAATATCCTGCGTCGGGTTATCTGGAAAGAGATTTACTCGAAATCGTGCGCAAAGACAACACTTCATTTAAAGATTTACTGAAATAATTGAAAACAAACTCTAAAATACTGCCGTTTATCCTGGGAGCAGCGCTGGTGCTGTTCATTGTTTTACTTTGGAATGCGCTGACCAAAAAACCAGAGGATAAAGTTCAGAACGATTTCTACATCATCACCAACCAAATTCGCAAAATGAACAAAATGGTGGTGATGGAACAGGATTTCTCAAGCATGCAGAAAACCAAAATCACTTCCGAACTTTTTGGCGGAGTGCTGCCGGACATCGAAAAAGAGCTCATTACCTTCACCAAAACAAATGCTCAGGTTTCTTACGATTTAAATAAAATGAAACTCGAAGTTGATTCTGTGAATAAAAAGCTGATCATAAAAGAACTTCCGAACGCAGAAATAAGAATTATTCCCAGCGTCGAAATACAGTCGATGGATGATTCTTTTATTGATCGTTTTAATGAAAAAGACCTTCAGAAAATCAGCAAATCTGCAAAAGACAATGCATATAAAACGGTTAACCAGAACCGGCTTCGCGATGAAGGCCGAAAACAGCTTTTAGAAAATTTGGATAATATTTTTGTTTTGGCAAAGGCTTTGAACTATACAATTGAAGACCAAACAGGTCTCATTGATACTTCGAAATTTTAAAAACCCAAAAATCATGGACAAAGAAAAGAACGACCCCAAAACAAATAAGGCCGAAATTAAGAAACAAAATCAGGATTTACCCAATATTCCGGCATCTTCAGAAAAAATCAAATCCGGAGAAACTGCCGAAAAAGAAATTAAGGAAACATCAATACTTCACAAAGACGGCAAAACCGACAACACAGACCAAAGCGAAAATTAATTTTTCGCTTTTTTTATGCAAAATAGTGAGCGTTAATTAATGTTAAACACAAATCAATATTCCGGATATTATGTTAAATAAATTTAAAGTTATTTTAATTAAACAATTCTGTCATAATTTTTGATTCGTCCTTGACAGATCACAAATATTAATACTAAAAAATTAAACATTATGTCTTATACTATCGTGGGAATGTTCCCAACCACTGAAGCAGCCGATAAAGCATCGCATAAACTCGATAATGCAGGTTTCGAAAAAGAAGATTACAAAGTTTCGCGCTACTCCACTACCGGCGATTACGATCCGGAATTTGGGTACGATTATGAAGAAGATGAAAAAACAACGGGATTTTGGAACTGGCTTTTCGGAGACGATGATACGCGCAAAAACAAATACAGCTATGCAGCTACTAAAAGCAATCTGGTAACCGTATATACCGATGATGCAGACCGCGCAGAAAGAGCCCGGGAAATTTTAAACGAAGAGGGCGCGTTGGATGTAAATGATTTTACTAAAGACCGATATACAACCGAAGAATTTAGTTCACCAGACAACAATTTAACTTCCGATGAACGCGCCAGAATCATCAGCAAAGCAAAAAACAACCTTTATTTAACTGATGATTACCGAACTTACAACTTAAGAAACCG
The DNA here is from genome assembly GCF_026107505.2 of Kaistella yananensis. Lineage (NCBI taxonomy): Bacteria > Pseudomonadati > Bacteroidota > Flavobacteriia > Flavobacteriales > Weeksellaceae > Kaistella > Kaistella yananensis. The sequence goes on from NZ_JAPCHZ010000005.1 coordinate 307,433, forward strand.
GGGTATGACGAACGAAATGGATTCCCTGGGCAGCCGGGATACCTTCTAAACCAAGTTTCATAATTTTACCCGTCCGGTTTCAGTTATTCTGAAGCCGGACTTTTCTTTTTATAAGTAACAACAATTTATACTTCCTGAGAAAAGACCTGGATTTCCTTTTTAAACTTTTCTGGTGACGCAAAAAAGGATTTCCATTGCAATCGGATCTAAAACTCTTTCTCATTCCCTCCTGAAAAATTCAAGCAAATTCACTTTAAAACATACAAATTTCTTGAAAAGTATAAAATAAAAATTCACAGAAAATCCGTACTTTTGCAAATTAAACTCATAGTTCACAATGGTAAAAATTACTCTTCCCGACGGAAGCATCAAAGAATTTGAAAGTGCCGTAAGCGCACTGGAGGTAGCGAAATCGATAAGCGAAGGCCTGGCCAGAAACACCATTTCTGCAATTGTAAACGGAACACAGGTTGAAATCAACACGCCAATCACCACCGATTCTACGATTCAGCTTCTTACGTGGAACGATGAAATGGGTAAAAAAGCCTTCTGGCACTCCTCCGCTCACCTGTTGGCGCAGGCAATTATGGAATTTTATCCTAATGCAAAATTAACCATTGGTCCGGCAATCGACAGCGGATTTTATTATGACGTAGATTTCGGTGACGAAAGTCTTTCTGAAAAAGACTTCGAGAAAATCGAAAAGAAAATGCTTGAAAACGCGAAAAAAGACGCAACCTTCAAATTATATCCGGTTTCCAAAGCTGATGCTTTGAAAGAATACGCAGACAATCCATACAAAACAGAACTAATTTCTAACCTTAACGACGGTGAAATTACGTTCTGCTCCCACGATAATTTTACAGATTTATGCCGTGGCGGCCACATTCCCTCAACCGGAATTGTGAAGGCTGTTAAAATCCTTAACGCTGCAGGAGCCTACTGGCGCGGTGACGAAAAAAACAAACAGCTTACACGAGTTTATGGTATCTCTTTCCCTAAACAGAAAGAACTCACCGAATATTTGGAAAGACTTGAGGAAGCAAAACGCCGCGACCACCGTAAATTGGGTAAAGAACTGGGAATTTATGCTTTTTCTGAAAAAGTAGGCGCCGGTCTTCCGCTTTGGTTACCGAAAGGAACCGCGCTAAGAAAAAAACTCGAAAACTTTTTATCTGAAGCACAGAAAAAATCCGGATACGAATTTGTAATGACTCCGCATATCGGTGCGAAAGAATTATATGTAACCTCCGGACATTGGGACAAATATGGTGCAGATAGCTTTCAGCCTATAAAAACGCCTAACGAAGGTGAAGAATTTATGCTGAAACCAATGAACTGCCCACATCATTGCGAAATCTATAAAGTTGGGCAATGGTCTTATAAAGATTTGCCGAAACGTTTTGCAGAATTCGGGACTGTTTACCGATACGAGCAATCCGGTGAACTTCATGGTTTAACAAGAGTTCGTGGATTTACCCAGGATGATGCGCATTTATTCTGTACACCAGACCAGCTTTTGGCAGAATTTGAAAACGTTATTGATCTTACACTTTACGTCTTCAAATCATTAGGATTTGAAGATTTCGTTACTCAAATTTCTTTAAGAGATCCCGATAACAAAGAAAAATATATCGGCTCCGATGAAAATTGGAAAAAAGCGGAAGACGCCATTATCCAGGCAGCTGAGAAAAAAGGCCTGAAAACAAAAGTAGAATATGGTGAAGCCGCGTTCTACGGTCCTAAACTGGATTTCATGGTGAAAGACGCGCTGGGGAGAAGCTGGCAGTTGGGAACCATTCAGGTAGATTATAATTTACCGGAAAGATTCGATCTTTGGTACACGGGAAGCGACAACGAAAAACACAGACCCGTGATGATTCACCGTGCGCCATTCGGTTCTATGGAAAGGTTTATCGCTATTTTGCTCGAAAATACAGCAGGAGATTTCCCACTTTGGCTCGCTCCGGATCAGTTTACCATTTTACCGATCAGTGAAAAATATGTGGATTATGCAAAAAAAGTTTCACAATTGCTGGAAAATCACGATATTTGCGGCTTGATTGACGACAGAAATGAGAAAACGGGTAAAAAAATCCGTGATGCAGAGTTGAAAAAACTCCCTTTCATGCTTATTGTAGGTGAGAATGAGGAACTTAACGACACAATTTCTGTAAGAAGAAGAGGCGAAGGAGATTTGGGCGAAATGAGCATCGAAGACTTTATTTCTTACTTTAAAAAAGAATCAAAAATTTAAAATTAACTTTAAAATTTAATACCATAGCACAGAAATTCAATTACCGAGGTAGAGGCTCACAGCGCCGTGTACAGGAAGATTTGCACCAGATTAATGAAAAAATCCGTGCAAAAGAAGTACGTTTGGTCGGTGATAACGTAGAGCCGGGAGTTTATCCCTTAGCAAAAGCATTAGAAATAGCAAAAGAACAGGAACTGGATTTGGTTGTAATTTCTGATAAAGCGGAGCCTTATATTACCAGAATTCTGGATTATAAAAAATTCCTTTACGAACAGAAAAAGAAAACCAAAGAACTTAAAGCCAAGCAGGTAAAAGTAGTTGTAAAAGAAATCAGATTTGGCCCACAGACTGATGAGCACGACTACGAATTCAAGAAAAAGCATGCTGAAAAATTCCTGGAAGAAGGTTCAAAACTTAAAACCTATGTTTTCTTCAAAGGCCGTTCGATTATCTTTAAAGACCAGGGAGAAATACTTCTTCTAAAGTTGGCGCAGGAACTGGAACATGTTGGAAAAGTTGATCAGCTGCCAAAACTTGAAGGTAAGAGAATGATTATGATGATGAGCCCGAAGAAACCGGCAAAATAGGAATTACAGAATTTAAATTTAATTCGTTTAAATTTAAACTCACAAAAGATATTGATAACAAACAGATAAAATTAAGCAAAATGCCAAAATTAAAAACTAAATCAGGTGCTAAGAAGCGTTTTAAGCTTACCGGAACCGGGAAGATTAAAAGAAAAAATGCTTTCAAAAGCCACATCTTGACGAAAAAAGAAACGAAGCAGAAGAGAAATCTTACGCAAACATCTTACGTTGCTACTGTGGATGAGAAAAGCGTTTTACGTCAATTAGCCATTAAGTAGTTTTTTATAAATCAACCGGTTTATAAGAATTCAAAAAATTCAGAAATTTTAACCCTGAAACGGAGCAAAAAAGTGTAATGAAATAAATTACCGCCCTTTTCAAAAAAAACAATTTAAATTATGCCAAGATCAGTAAATGCAGTAGCTTCCAGAGCTCGCAGAAAAAAAGTAATGAAGCAGGCTAAAGGTTTTTTCGGTAGAAGAAAAAATGTTTGGACTGTAGCTAAAAACGCCGTAGAAAAAGCAATGCAATATGCTTACCGCGGCAGAAAAGAGAAGAAGAGAAATTTCAGAAGCCTTTGGATCACGCGTATCAACGCTGGTGCAAGAGAACACGGAATGTCTTACTCCCAATTTATGGGCGCTCTGAAAAGCAACAATATCGAACTGAACAGAAAAGTTTTAGCAGATTTAGCAATGAATCATCCTGAAGCTTTCAAAGCAGTTGTAGATCAAATTAAATAAATGTAAAATTTTTTGTTATCAATATTAAATCTCATACAAATTTGTATGAGATTTTTTTATTATTTTTGATGAATTGCTAATAAAAAATGAAAAAACTTTTTATCGTTTCCACCCTTTACATTTCTATATTCTCTTCAGCCCAAACATTTATACAGGCTTATCAAAACAGGGTTGAGCAAATTACACAAACCAACATCAATACTTATCTTACCGAGTTTGCTGGTTTTGGAGTGAAGACCACTGGAAGTATTAACAACAACAATACATTTAACTGGCTGAAAAATAAATATCTTGGTTTTGGTTACACCAGCACTCAGATTTCAGAAAACGCGTTTACTTATAACGGGAATACTACAAAAAATCTTATTCTTACCAAGACAGGAACCAAATATCCAAACACTTATGTTATTGTGTGCGGTCATTATGATACCATCGCGGGTCCTGGCGTAAACGACAACGGCAGCGGGACTTCGGTAATTCTTGAAATCGCCAGAATCCTGAAAGATATTCCCACCGAATATTCCATTAAATTTATCAATTTCACAGGTGAAGAACAGGGATTTCGTGGGAGTCAGAATTACGTAAATACCGTTGTAAACGGCACCAATCCTAAAATGGATATTAAAGTAGTATTCAACATTGATCAAGTTGGCGGCGTTGCTGGCGAGGTGAACAATACGATAACCTGCGAACGCGACACCAATAATTCACCTTCTACAAATAATTCAGCATCTAGCACTATTACACAGCAACTGATGAATTGTGTTTCACTGTATTCACCACTGCAAAATAATTTATCTTATGCCTATGGCTCAGATTATATGCCGTTTCAATCTAACGGAGAAGTAATTACAGGATTTTATGAATTTAATGAAAGTAATAAACCTCATTCCGCAGGTGACACCTATGTAAATATGGATCCTGTATTTGTATATAATGTAACAAAAGCCGCTTTAGGCGCTGTACAGCATTTCGCCACGGCAGAAACCACTGCTCTTTCAACAAATGACTGTCCACCGGAAAAAATGCTGCAGTCCTTGCGTATTTATCCTAATCCAGCCTCAGATTTTATCAATATAGAAATGTTGAACACGAATTTAAAGGATTATTCTTTCAGCATCACAGACCTGTCGGGAAAACTTCTTCTTCGATCAGAAAATTCAAAAAAGATTAATATTTCTAGTCTTTCTCCAGGAATTTATTTAGGAACGATGACTGTTGAGGACCAGAAACTAACAAAGAAAATCGTTATTAAAAAATAGTAAAAGGATAAATAATTTCAGTTATTTACCACTCAAAACTTCGCTGTAAACGTTCATCAAATCCCTGGCGATATTTTCATCGCTGAATCTTTGAGCATATTTTAAACCCTTTTCAACACGCCTATTTCGCTCCGCTTCATTGTTCCAGAGGAAAAGGATTTTCGATTTCAGATCTTCTGGCTGCGTAGGATTAACATAGAGCGAATCAGGCCCGCCAGCTTCCGGAAGACAGCTTGTGTTACTGGTAATAACAGATGTGCCGGAAAAAAGAGCCTCAATCACAGGAATCCCAAAACCTTCAAAAACACTTGGATACACAAAAATTTCCGCAAGTTTGTAAACCGCAGCTAAATCCTCCATCGAAACATTTTCAAGAAAAAAGATCTGATTCTGGAGCTTATTTTTTTTTATAAATTTTTCTACTTTATTAAAATATTTGGTCTTTTTACCGATTACAACCAGCGGAATATCTGTTCTGGTAATAGCTTTTACAATATTTAAAAGATTCTTTCTTTCCTCAATGGTGCCTACATTCAATATAAATTTTTTAGGTAAACCAAATTTTTCTTTTACTGAATTTAAAAATTCCGAAGACTGCATTTCTTTAAATGATTGATGACAGCCCTGATAAACGACCCGTATTTTACTTTCAGGAACTTTCAGGAATTTTATAATATCGCGTTTAGTCTGTTCAGAAATTGCAATGATCAGATCTGCCTGCTCAGCAGCCTTTTTAAATTTCCAGAAATGAATTTTACGGTCGAAAAAACTGTAATATTGCGGAAATCTCATAAAAATAAGATCATGAACCGTAACAATTTTTTTTATGGGTTTGTTATTCCACTTTAAAGGAAGCTCACCTGAAAGTCCGTGGAAAATATCAGCATCAATATTTTGAGCATCTTTTCCAATTTTAAACTGTCGGGAAAAGTTACCTTTTGATGTTTTCTTAAACGAAACACCCGGTATTTCCAAAATCTTCCTTCCTCTTTCTGACTGCTCTTTATTGAGAATAATATATTGGTTTTGAGGAAAATGAGTGGCCAAAATCCTCACCAAATCACGGGAATAATTTCCCAGACCCGATGCATTATTGAAAAAGCGTTTACCGTCGAAAGCAATTTTCATCACTGAATACTTTTTTGAAATTCCTGAAAAGTTCCGAAATTAAATTTCTTCTGTTTGAGATATTCTAAAAATTCATCAAATCTTTCTATCATTGCTTTTCCTGTATTTTTGGTGGTAAAATCCGGAAGTTTAAACTTCTCTTGTCTAATCTCAGCAAATTCCCACGGATGAAAATAAATATTCAGGTAATAATCTTTATTCAGAACATCTTTCGAAAGTTTCTTATAAAAACTCAGCGGAAAATTATGAAAACTCAGCCAAAATAACGGGATGCGGAAATTGGGTGAAACAGAAGCCGGAATCTGCAGAACATTTCCCTCTTTGAAGTAAGTCCGGGACACTTTCAGGTTATTATATCTTCCCGGCAAAAAAGTAGGATTTACGGATGAATTATACGAATAACCCGCTTTTTCAACTTCTTTTTCGTCCACCTTCATCATTCTCGGCATTCTTAAACCGGTAACCTCGGTATTAAAAAGTTCAGCGAGCCTTTCTCTTGATTTTTTTAAATCTTGAATCTCAAATTTTGAATGAAACCAGGTGTGAGAAGCCAGTTCGTGACCTTCGCTAAGCAAATGTTCAATTAAATCTTTATTATTTTCTGCAAAAACAACGGTTGAAAAAAAAGTAGCTTTTGCCTTATGTTTATTCAGTAATGCCAATATCTGCTGCAAACCACTTCTTGAGATCGCAAGCTGTTCTTCAAACGGAATTTCGCCTTTATATTCCAAGGGCATATCGAATTCTTCAATATCGAAACTGAGTAAAACCATGATTAAAAATTTTTAGAACGGATGATGTAATTAGGTCGTTCTTTCACTTGGTTGAAAATTTTGCCAAGGTAAATTCCCATTATTCCCAAAATAATGAGCTGCACACCTCCAAAAAAAACAACCGTCATGATAAGGGAAGCCCAGCCGGAAATTTCTGTTTTCGAAATAAAGGAATGAATCACATAAATTCCATAGCCTACGGCTGCGAGGGCTGAGAAAATAAATCCCAAATACGCCGCCAAATACAAGGGTTTTACACTAAAAGCTGTAATTCCGGTGAATGCAAACTTCATCATTTTTTTAAGATTGTAGCTGCTTTCGCCCGTTGCTCTTTCACCGGCCGTAAAATGAACGCCGGTTCTTCTGAATCCCATCCAGTTGGAAAGGCCGCGCAGGAAAATATCGGCTTCGTTCATATTGCGGACCACATCAACTACAGAAGCATCCATCAACCTGAAATCTGAACCGCCGCCTTCGCTCAGGTTTACATCAGAAATTCGGGTTAAAAATTTATAATACAACGTAGAAGTTTTGCGTTTGAAAGCCGAGATTTGCTTCGGATATGTTCGGATGGTATAGACAATATCAAATCCTTCTTCCCATCTTTTAATCAGTTCCAGAATGAGTTCGGGCGGATGCTGCAGATCGGCATCCATTGATATCATGGCGTTACCTGTGGAGCTGTCCATTCCGGCTTTTACAGCGTGCTGATGACCGAAATTGCGGGAAAATTCAATATATTTTACTTCATCGTTATTTTGGGCGAGTTCTTCAATTTCTTTCTGCGTATCGTCGCGGCTTCCGTCATTCACGAAGATTATTTCGAAACGGTAGTTTTCAAGTGTTGAAAAAACGTCTTTTACCCTTTGATAAATCAGGGGAATATTGCCTTCTTCGTTGTGAGCGGGAATAACGACTGAAATTTTCTTCACTGCGCGGTTTATTAATCTAATTTATAATCTTTTCCGAAATCTTTGGTCATCAGTTCATACATTATTCTGAACCATACAATACAGCAAGGTAGCGCTTTTAAAGAATATTTCATGATGTAATTTTCTTTGATGTATTTCGGGAAAAGATCAGAAAATGAAAAGCACGTTAAAATGATAACAAAAATGAGCAAACCAATTATTAACGGTGATTTTTCTCTCTGAATAATGAACCAAATCATCACTCCGGCAACCGCAATAATATAAGTCGGAGATTCTGAACCTGAACTGAAAAGCACGATAAACAAAAGCGTGGAAGCTAAAATCATCAATTGAAAAGGAAGATTTTTATACTGTTTTATTCTTAAATATGGCAAACCGAAAACCAAAATGCCGGGAACAAGAAAAACTAAATTTGAGATTTCTGCATTGCCTAAAACTCTCCGTACGATTCCCATCAAAGAATAATCCTGACGGTTTCCTAAAACCTGGTTGGAAACGTTTTTTTCTGACAGCGATAGGAACCAATCAGCATAAGACTGAATTCCAAAATTCGGACTTGAAAAAAGCATCGGCAAAATCAGGAATAATATTCCAAAACCAATAATTGAAAGTATAAACTTCCACTTATTTTTAATAAAGAAAAAGGACGAAAGCCCAGCAATTCCGTATAATTTCACAAAAAATCCGATAAGAATTGCGATGGCAGATTGTGTTTCTTTTCTTTCGTACACGTAAACTGCTGAAAGGATTAATAATCCCGTTAAAGCAATATTAAACTGCAGACTCACAGCCGCAGTGATGAATTCCTGTAAACAAAGCCAGGCAAAAAACGCTTTTTTTGCATTCGAAAAAGGAAGTTTATGAATAGCAAAAAGAAAAACAGAGGTATTCGCAATGTTCCATAGAACGATTCCGAGCCAATCCGGTAAAATTGCGAATGGCGCAATAAGCACACTGAAAAAAACGCCGTAATGGTTGGAATCAAAATGAATGTCGGGATACAGCAGATAAATATTTCTCTCGGCTAAAGTATTGGTAAATACATTTTTGAAAATCATGTAGTTATTATACTTCAGCGGGCCGCCGATATATTTCAGGACAGCAGAAACGATAGAAATTAAAAGATAAATCCCAAAAATGTATTTAGGATCTGCAATAAATTTTAAGAATTTATCTTTCAAATGGAGTAGTTTAATATTCTTAAACAGCAACATTATTTTCTCTCAATGCGTCGTTAAGAGAAGTTTTTTTGTCAGTAGATTCTTTACGCTGTCCGATAATTAAAGCACACGGAACCTGATATTCACCAGCAGGAAACTGTTTTGTATAACTTCCGGGAATTACAACGGAACGGGCCGGAACTCTTCCTTTAATTTCAACAGGTTCGGAACCGGTTACATCGATGATTTTTGTAGAAGCGGTAAGAACAACATTTGCTCCCAAAACAGCTTCTTTTTCTACGTGAACTCCTTCTACCACGATACATCTTGAACCCACAAAAACATCATCTTCAATAATTACGGGTGCAGCCTGAAGTGGTTCCAAAACTCCGCCAATTCCCACTCCACCGCTCAAGTGAACGTTTTTCCCGATCTGTGCGCAGCTGCCAACAGTTGCCCAGGTATCGACCATCGTTCCGGAATCTACATAAGCACCAATATTTACGTAAGAAGGCATTAAAATTACTCCTGAAGCAATAAAAGCTCCTTCACGTGCCACGGCATGCGGCACTACGCGAACACCTTTTTCGGCATAATTTCTTTTCAACGGCATTTTATCGTGGAATTCGAAAGGACCCACTTCAATAGTTTCCATTTTTTGAATAGGAAAATACATCACGACTGCTTTTTTCACCCATTCATTCACTTTCCAGCCATTTTCTGTAGGCTCCGCAACACGAAGTTCGCCCAGATCCAGCTGACGGATGACTTCACGGATGGATTTTTGGCTGTCTTCATCTTTTAAAAGCTCGCGGTTATCCCAGATATTCTCGATAGTTTGCTGTAACATAATTTTGATTGTTTTATAAGAATTTAATTGGCGCAAATTTACAAAACTCTTCGGGCGAATAGATAAGCTTTGTTCCAATATTTTTCGTTAAGTGAAGAAATAATCACGCCTTTAGACGTAGATGCATGGATAAATTTCACTTCGCCATTGCTTCCGATATCGTGTACAATTCCTACATGAGAAACCCTGCTGCCGCCTGCTGTAGCGAAAAATACCAGATCTCCCGGTTTTGTATCACGAATATTTATGGGTTTTCCGACATTAGACTGGTCTTCAGAACGGCGCGGAAGTTTCGTGTTGTTTTCATCAAAAACCTTGGAAACCAGACCTGAACAGTCGAACCCAGCGGAACTGTTGCCGGCGTATTTGTAGGGCGCACCCAAATATTTCTGAGCATCTTTAAGGATTTCCTGAATCTGTGCGTTCACTTTTCCGGAAAAATTAGACTCCAGCGGTTTAAGATCCGGAGTTTTCTTAACAGTTTTAGTAGGGACACTTCTCTTAACAACTACAGGTTTTGAAGTTCCACAGGAAACTACAAAAAATAATGCAAGAATTGCAAATAGAACGTTTTTCATTTTTAACAGTGAGGGTTGTTCAAAAATAGTAAAATTATTCACAAAATTACAAGAATTTCAATAATTTCCTTTATTACCACGTGTTTTTACAGATTTTGGTGTCTCGATTTATGCGTTTTCAAAAAAAGGAATTATATTTAAATCCCAATTAAGAAGAATGATTATTTCTGAATTAAAAGAATCTTTTGAAAACCAAATATCTGGAATTTACACAAATTCCGAAATCAGCGAACTGTTTTCAATTTTTTGCACCCAAATTTTAGGAATCAATAGATTTGAATTAAGGAGATCTGAGGACCACATTATTTCTGACGAACAAAACAGCGTTTTTATAAAAATAATCACTGAATTAAAAGCAGGAAAACCATACCAGCAAATCCTGGGTGAAACCGAATTTTATGGATTGAAATTTTTTGTGGATGAAAATGTACTGATTCCTAGACCGGAAACTGAGGAGCTTTTGGAACTTGCAATCACCGAAATTCAGAAAAATAATGTAACAGATTTGAAAATTGTGGACATTGGTACCGGAAGTGGGATTATTCCCATTGTTTTGAAAAAGAAATTTCCTGAAGCCAAGGTTTCAGCTATAGATTTTTCTGAAAAAGCCCTGAAAACCGCGAAGAAAAATGCGGATTTTCACGAGGCCGATATTAATTTCATCCACCAGAATTATCTTGAAGAATATTTATTAGAAGTTTACGATATTATTATTTCGAATCCGCCTTACATTGGCATTGATGAGGAAAAAGAAATTGCTGATTCGGTAAAGGAATTTGAACCCAAAATGGCATTGTTCTCTCCTACTTCAAATGCCCTGATATTTTACGAAAAAATTGCTGAAGACTCCGATAATCACCTGATAGAAAACGGAATGGTGTTCCTGGAAATTAATCAGAAATTAGGTGAGGAAACCAAAGCTCTTTTCACTAACGTTCTATCTGAAGTACATCTCATCAAAGATATTTCCGGCAATGACCGGTTTGTTTTTGGGAGGAAGTGAAGTGACCTAATCGGGCGCGAGCGAAGCGAGCGCCAAAAGTATAAATATAAATCTTCGGAAGAGAAATCGAAAGAAATTCTAGCCCCGGTTGCAGTGGAAATCCTTTTTTTGCGCGAGCGAAGCGCGTGAAAAAAAGATTGTAACGGAAAACGGGACCTCAGTTGGAAGAGAGAAAATGCTTTTGTTGCTCCTAAAAAGACTATCCGATTTTCTTCTTCACGAAAACCATATACGCCATATAAATAAGCGGCAGCGCCATGATTCCCAGGAAAAGTGAGTTTTCTACTGCTCTCTCCGGCTGTAGTGCGACCGCATAAACCAATCCGAAAAATGCTCCGCCCATGTGAGCGGCATGACCGATATTATCATGTTCTCGCGGATTAAGCATACTGTAAACTGAATATCCGAAGTACAAAAGTCCGAAAATATATCCCGGAATCGGTATCGGTATAAAGAAGAAATAAATTCCCAGATCAGGAATCATGGCGATGGAAGCAAATAAAATTCCCGAAACTCCGCCACTCGCTCCAATTGCCGAGTACCAGGACTGGTTTTGATAAAGATAAAGCGAGAAAAGATTTCCTAAAAGTATAGACCCAAAATAAACCGCCAAAAATCCTATTTCGCCGAAAGCCTGCAAAACAATAGGCCCAAAGAAATACAGCGTCATCATATTGAAGAGCAAATGCATTAAATCTCCATGTAGAAATCCTGCAGAAATTAATCGTATATACTCTTTATTGCCGCGGATTGCGCCAACATTGAACTTATACTTCTCGAAAAGCTGTTGGTTACTGAATCCAAAGTAACTGAAAATTGCAGTTGCCGCGATAATAATGATTAATATGGTGCTCATAATATTTTTATCATAAAAAAGTTTCAGAAAAACCGAAACTTTGTTTATACTATTTCTGAAGTTAAACTTCTGGAGATTAATTTTTCGTGCATTGGCTTCAGGATTTCCAAGCTTCCTGTTTTCACGGTACATTTCCCTTTGTAATGAACCAGAATCGTGCATTGCTCAGCCTGCTCAAGCGTGTGTCCGCAGATTTCGATAAGTGCTTCAATAACATAATCGAATGTATTTACATCATCGTTCCAGAGAACGAGTTTATAAACTTCGTCTTCTTTTTCCAAAAGCGCCACTTCTTCATCGTATTCGCGCTCTGGTTTTTCGTAACCGTGAACTGAATTATATGTATAAAATCTGCTCATTTTCTTAAATTTCACCAAGTTCATCTGCCAAATCACTCAAAATATTGGGTTCTTCGAAGGTAAGTTCTACCAAATCAACGCTCTTGTTCTGCATTTTCAGAATTTTAACGTGATAATCATTGATGCTGAATTCCTGGTTTTCTTCCGGAATATCTTCAAGTTCATGCAAAATAAAACCTGCTAATGTATTGTACTCCCCATCTTCTGAAAGTGGGAAAGATTTCGGCAAATGTTCGTTAATTTCATCCAAAGGCTGAGTTGCCTGAACCCAAAACACATTCTCGCCAACTTTCTCTACAATTTTATCCTCGTCGTCTTCTTCATCCTGAATTTCGCCTACCAATTCTTCCAAAATATCTTCGAGCGTGATAATCCCTTCTGTACCGCCAAATTCATCAATTACAACTGCGAGATGCTGTTTTTTCTGCTGGAAAACCTTCAAAAGGTCCGAAATCTTTTTACTTCCCACTACGAAAAACGGTTCGCGCATCAGTTCTTTTAAAACTTCGTGATCAATGATTCCTTTCCTTTTAATGTATTCTCGGATAATTTCTTTAGCATAAAAAATCCCGATAATATTATCAATAGAACCGCTGTACACAGGAACTCTGGAATAACCTCCATCCATTATTTTTGAAATAATTTCCTCAACAGAATCATCAATATCAATCGACGCAATATTTTGGCGCGGCACCATGATTTGCTTGGCAGAATGATCTGTAAAATCGAAGGCATTTTTAATAATCTCGTAATTCTCTTCTTCAATTTCACCCGAATCTGCAGACTGTTTTACCAATAGCTGAAGTTCTTCTGTGGAGTGAATTTCGTGCTCTGATGCCGGGTGAATCTTCATTAACCTTAAAACTCCGTTCGACATTTGGTTCATCGTCCAGATAAAAGGTTTAAAGATGGTGTAAAATGCTCTCAGCGGTACAGCAATGAACATTGTGGTGGGTTCTGCTTTCCGGATGGCAATAGATTTAGGAATTAATTCGCCAAAAACGATGTGCATAATGGTAATGATTAAGAAACTTGTCACGAGCGAAACCGTAGTAACGGTAGCATCTGCAACTGCAAATCCGAAATAATGAAAAAGATTTTCGATGATGTGGTGCAGCGCGCTCTCGCCGACAAAACCTAAACCAAGTGAGGCTAATGTAATCCCCAGCTGCGTGGCAGAAAGGTATTCGTCGAGATGTTTGATGATGTGCTCTGCCTGTTTCGCCATTGAGTTTCCTTCGGCGGCTTTGAGCTGGATTTGGGAGTAACGAACTTTAACGATAGAGAATTCTGCGGCTACGAAAAAACCATTGAGTAATACTAAGAATAAAGCTAACAAAAGCTTGACGACGTCTGAGTCCATTTAAATTTTTAAAAATATTTGATGCAAAGATATACAAAATTAAATTATAATAAAGTTCCGAAAATTGAATACCCATTATAAGATTTTTCATCATAACAAAAAAAGCACCAGAACTCTCTGATGCTTTTAATATCTTACTACGCTGCTATTACGAATTCTTCAAAGCTTCTGCTCCGGATACAATCTCCAGAATTTCATTGGTAATTGCTGCCTGTCTTGCTTTATTGTAGAAAATTTTCAGTTCGTTTCTTAATGCTTCAGCATTGTCGGTAGCTTTGTGCATCGCTGTCATCCTTGCTCCGTGCTCTGAGGCAATTGAATCGAGAATTGCCTTATAAACCTGTGTTTTGATGGATTTGGGTATCAAAACATTCAGGATTTCTGCAGCGTTCGGTTCAAAAATATAGTCGGTGCTTACCGTTTCATCTTTTTCAGCCATTGCAATTGGTAATACCTGCTCGGTTTTTACTTCCTGCGTTGCAGCATTGATGAATTTATTATAAATCACAAAAACCTTATCGAATTTTTCTTCTTTATAATCCCTCATCACGTGCTCCATGAAATTGGAAACCACCTGAAAACTCATTCCGTCGAAAATTGCACTCTGGTTATCGTACACTTTTCGGGTTCTTCTCACTGCATCATATACTTTTTTACCCACAGAAAGGATTTCTACTTCGTGCTGTGTATTTCCAATCGTATTGTTGAGTTCTTTAATTACTGACGAGTTGAAAGCTCCCGCAAGACCTTTGTTGGAGGTAACCACAATATAAAGAACTTTTTTTACTTCTCTCTCCGCAGTGAAGGTAGAAATACCCTCCAGCTCAGTAGTCGCACTTACATTTGCAATAATTTCCTGCAGTTTTTCGGAGTAAGGTCTCAACATCACAATAGCATCGGTTGCTTTCTTCAGTTTCGCTGCCGAAACCATTTTCATCGCACTCGTGATTTGCATTGTAGAAGAGATTGAAGTAATTCTTCCGCGTATTTCCTTTAAGTTCGCCATTCTATGGATTGAAAATTTAAAATTCAATATTCAGAATATTTCATCTGAATATTGAATATTGAATTAATTTTAGTTGTATTTAGAAGCCAGTTCTGTAGCAGCCTGCTTCAAAACTCCCGTAATGCTGTCATCAATTTTACCTGCTTTGATGGCTGCCATAGTATCCGGATGTTTTGATCTCAAGAATTCTACGTATTCTTTCTGGAATTCTTTTACTTTTCTGATTGGGATATTTCTCAGTAAGTTTTCAGTACCCGCATAAATCATGGCTACCTGAGAATCTACAGGAAGTGGTGAATTTACCGGCTGTTTCAAAATCTCAACGTTTCTTTCGCCTTTAGAAATAACTCCAAGAGTTGAAGCATCGAGGTCAGAACCGAATTTAGCAAACGCTTCAAGTTCTTTGTACTGAGCCTGATCCAATTTCAAAGTACCTGAAACTTTCTTCATTGATTTAATCTGAGCGTTACCACCAACACGAGATACAGAAATACCTACGTTAATCGCTGGACGAACCCCAGAGTTGAATAAATCTGACTCCAAGAAGATCTGTCCGTCTGTAATTGAAATTACGTTCGTTGGGATATACGCAGAAACGTCACCTGCCTGAGTTTCAATAATAGGAAGTGCTGTTAATGAACCGCCACCTTTTACGATTGGTTTCAAAGAATCTGGTAAATCGTTCATCTGAGCTGCGATGGTATCATCAGCAATAACTTTAGCTGAACGCTCTAAGAGTCTGGAGTGAAGGTAGAATACGTCTCCTGGATAAGCTTCACGTCCTGGTGGTCTTCTTAAAAGAAGAGAAAGCTCACGGTAAGCAACCGCCTGTTTTGATAAATCATCATAGATAATCAAAGCCGGTCTACCCGTATCACGGAAATATTCTCCGATGGAAGCTCCCGCCATTGGTGCGTAAACCTGCATTGGAGTTGGATCGGAAGCGTTAGCTGTTACTACAACAGTATAAGCCATTGCTTCTTTATCTTCTAAAGTTTTAACGATTTGTGCAACGGTAGAAGCTTTTTGTCCTACGGCTACATAAATACAATATACAGGCTGCCCTGCATCATAAAATTCCTTTTGGTTAAGGATGGTATCGATCGCTACAGTAGTTTTACCTGTCTGGCGGTCACCAATAATAAGCTCTCTCTGCCCTCTACCTACAGGAATCATAGAATCGATTGCTACGATACCAGTCTGAAGCGGTTCAGTTACCGGCTGACGGAAGATTACTCCCGGAGCTTTTCTTTCAAGCGGCATTTCAAATAAATCTCCGCCGATAGGTCCTTTTCCGTCGATAGGGTTACCAAGAGTATCTACTACTCTGCCTAACATCCCCTCACCAACTTTAATTGACGAAATTCTGTTGGTTCTGTTTACCGTATCTCCTTCTTTAACCATCTTAGATTCACCAAGAAGTGCAACACCCACGTTGTCTTCTGCTAGGTTAAGAACAATTCCTTCAATACCGCTTTCGAATTTTACCAATTCACCGTACTGAACATTTTCTAAACCGTATACTAAAGCGATACCATCACCGATGGTCAATACAGTTCCTACTTCTTCAATATTCGACTGGGTGTCGAAGTTGGCTAACTGCTGTTTAAGAATTGCAGATACTTCTGCCGGATTTATTTCTGCCATTTTATGGTTGTTTTTGTCTTAATTTAATTGAAATTCTTTTTTAAGCTTGCTCAGTTTTGATTTTACTGAGGCGTCTACCTGCTGATCACCAACACGCAGAATATAACCTCCTAAAATCTCTGGATTGATGATGGATTTTACATCGAACTTATTATCGTGATTCACAAGTTCTGAAGACTTCAGAATGTTACTGATGTTTTCTGAAGAAAGTGCTGATGCAGAGGTAATCGTAATTCGCTGCACCCCATTCATGTCCTCCACTTTATTGATGTATTCCTGTGCAATGTTCTGCATCTGACTTTCACGACCCTGTTTGATGATAAGTTGAAGCATGCTTTTCGTAACCGGGGAAAAATCTTTGAAAATTTCTAAGGCAATGCTTACTTTTTTCTTCACATCAATAATCGGAGAAGCAAAAAAATTTTGCAGCTCCTTCGACTTTTCGATGGTTTTCACAATATCACCCATTTCAGTAAAAACAGAATCGGTATTTCCTGACTCCTGAGTGAAATTAAGCAAACCCTGTGCGTATCTTTTTGCTACTTTACTTGTAAGCATTTTAGTTCAGGTTAGATTTGTTAAGAATATTTTCAACCAAAGCGTTTTGAGCGCCATCGTTGTCTAATTTCTGCTTCAGGATTGATTCAGCAATCGTAACCGACAGTGTACCAATCTGGTTCTTAATTTCCGACATTGCTGCAGCTTTTTCTGCCTGGATAGACTGTCTTGCCTGCTCGATCATTTTGTCGCCTTCTGCTTTGGCAAGATCTTTTGCTTCACCTACAATTCTGTCTTTAATTTCTCTTGCTTCTTTCAGGATGTTATCTCGCTCTACTTTTGCTTCACGAATGATGTTTTCGTTCTCAGCTTTTAAGTTCTGTACTTCCTGTTTCGCAAGTTTCGCCTGGTTAAGAGAGTCGATAATTGTTACTTCTCTTTCGTTCACCGCATCCATAATCGGCTTCCATGCAAATTTTCTTAAAACTAATAGCAGGATGATGAATACCACCGACTGGATGATGAATAAACCTGATGAAAAATTTTCTAATAATCCCATAATGAGTTATGATATATATGTAGTTGTTTTTAATTTTTTAAAAATCATCTGCCGTAACCAACCGTTCCCGGCAGATGAAAATTTTTGGGCTGAAAAGCTTGATTAAACTGCGAATAATGCAGCAAAAGCAAGACCTTCAACAAGTGCAGCAGCGATAAGCATCGCTGTTTGAAGTTTACCGGCCTGCTCTGGTTGACGAGCCATACCCTCAAGAGCAGCAGCACCAATTTTACCGATACCTAATCCTGCTCCGATTACTACTAAACCTGCACCTACTAATTTAAGATCCATAATATAAAAATTTAAAAGGTTTTATTAATGATGTACCACTCCTTCTTCACCTTCGTGATGGTGCTCTTCGTTGGCCATACCAAAATACACCGCAGACAGCATCGTAAAGATATAAGCCTGAAGGAATGCAACTAATATTTCAAGAAGATAAAGTACAAAAGTTAAGAATGGGAACGCAACACCCGCGATTACATTTTTGAAAACGTAGATCATTGCGATAAGCGACATAATTACAATGTGACCCGCAGTCATGTTCGCAAAAAGACGGATAAGAAGTGCGAATGGTTTAATGAACATACCGATAATTTCAATCGGCATCATTACAATCTTCATTGGCAAAGGCAAACCTGGCATCCAAAAAATGTGCTGCCAGTAATTCTTGTTGGCAGTAAATTGCGTGATAAGGAAAGTAAAAATCGCCAACGCTGCTGTAATTGCAATATTTCCTGTAACATTAATACCAAAAGGTAACAGCCCGAAGACATTAAGGAAAAGGATAAAAAAGAATATTGTAAGCAAATAGCTCATGTATTTCTGATACTTCGCACCGATGTTTGGTTTCGCAATATCGTCTCTGATGAAAAGAATCAATGGTTCCAGAATTTTTCCTGCGCCAGTAGGAACCAAAGAGTTTTTGTAGCTTTTTGCAATTCCACCAAAAATAAAGATCATAAGTAATGCAGTAACTACAACCATTAGAACTGTTTTGGTGATCGAAAAATCTAGCACTTTTTCGTTGGTTGCGTGCTGATGTTCATCAAGATTAATTGTTCCTGAAGCATCAGTTTTATAAATCTTTTCGTGGAAGAGTTTATAATAACCACCTTTGCTTTCCACTACTTCCTTGCCGTGATGAAAAGCAGAACTCATCATTGCGTGAAATCCGTTGGCTTTATCATAAAAAATAACAGGAAGCGGAAAACCCCAATGTTTTTCGGTACCATCGGCATTTTTTTCTACCATGAAATCAAAGCTGTGTGCGTCGAGAAGGTGATGGGTGATAAAGTCCTTGTTTTCTTTCTTGATTTTGTCTTTTTCAGTAACCGCTGCAGGCACTTCTGCCGCATGTGCAGGAGCCGTAGCAACAGGTTTTTCGCTTACTACAACAGCGTCGTGCTGTGCAAACGATGTTGAAAATGTCGATAAAAAACCTAGTACAAGAACTACTCTTTTCAGCATTGCTATATCTTATTTTAAAGTTTTGCAAAAATAGAACAAATAATCATAATATAAAAATCAATTTTTACTGATTTTTTTCATCTTTGGGGGATTCTGTAACCTCTTCGGTCTGTATCAATTTTACGGCATACAAGGTTTCCAGCACCAACGAAATTAAATAAGGAATAACAAAATGAACTTTATAATTAGGAACTTCATTTAAATTGAGCTTTTTCATTACCAAAAACATAATCATGAGCTTAAACATCACCAATCCTATAAATCCGAAACCAATATAATTAGGGTATATTTTTTTAATAATCGACAAAATTGTAATTACAATCGTGAAAAGCAACGTAAGAAAAAGATAATACCTGATAAAAGTTGTTTCGAAACCGACTTCCAAATACTGCCAGATTCCAAAATGGAGAAAAAACATGATGAAAAACAGAATGATATAAATGGTTGTTTTCTTAATTTTCATTGCAGATATAATATTGGATTTAAATTGTTTTGAATTATTTACTGAATTTTATTTTTTTTTTTGTCGGATTTGTCATCACGCTGCACGCTCTTCAGTTGCTGCAGCAAATTGTAGAAAGCGAGAAACATCCCTAAAAATCCAATCCCAACAGTTAAAAGATTGGTTTCAAACCCGAAATGATCATTAATTTTTTTGCCACCCCAAAATCCTAATCCCATGGTAGCAAGCATCTGAAAAACGATGGCTGAATAAACACCGTATTGCCGAAGCCCGTTTCTCCGGAATTTTTTCTCGTCTTCCTGGCTGAATTCCTGCTGTGTTGGTTTCTCCTCAGACATTCTACTTTTTTGCAAATCTAACCATTATCGACCAATTGAAAAATTTTGAATTTTAAATATCATCTAATTTCTGTATTTTTGCAACTCTTAAATAAAAAAACGATGTTCAACAGTTTACAGGATAAGTTAGATAAAGCGCTTCATAATATATCAGGGCGCGGAAAAATCACCGAAATCAACGTTGCGGAAACGGTAAAAGAAATCCGCCGTGCGTTGGTAGATGCTGATGTTAACTATAAAGTTGCGAAAGATTTAACCAAAAGAGTTCAGGACAAAGCTTTAGGACAAAACGTTCTTACAAGTTTAACTCCCGGACAGCTGATGACCAAAATTGTGCACGACGAACTTGTGGAACTCATGGGTGGCACGCAGGAAGGAATTAATCTTTCGGGCAAACCCAGCGTCATCCTGATTGCAGGTCTTCAGGGTTCCGGTAAAACAACTTTTTCCGGCAAGCTTGCAAATTATTTAAAATTAAAAAAGAACAAAAAACCTTTATTGGTTGCCTGCGACGTTTACCGACCTGCGGCAATTGAACAGCTGAAAATTCTTGGTCAGCAGACCGGAATTCCCGTTTATACCGAAGAAGGTGCTGTAAATCCGTCTTCTATCGCTGAAAATGCAGTGAAGTTCGCTAAAGAAAACAATCACGATGTAGTAATTGTGGATACAGCGGGCCGTTTGGCTGTTGATGAGCAGATGATGAACGAGATTAAATCGGTTCATTATTTCATCAAGCCTAATGAGACTTTATTCGTGGTAGATTCCATGACGGGTCAGGATGCCGTGAATACTGCTAAGACCTTTAACGAAGCATTGAATTTTGATGGAGTTGTTCTTACAAAATTAGATGGTGATACACGAGGTGGAGCGGCTCTTACCATCCGTTCCGTTGTTGAAAAACCTATCAAGTTTATTTCAACCGGTGAAAAAATGGAAGCGCTGGATGTTTTCTATCCGGAAAGAATGGCAGACCGAATCCTTGGAATGGGAGACGTTGTTTCCCTTGTTGAAAGAGCTCAGGAGCAGTTTGATGAAGAGGAAGCTAAAAAACTCCATAAAAAAATCGCAAAAAACGAATTCGGTTTTGATGATTTCCTAAAACAGATCAACCAGATCAAAAAAATGGGAAATATGAAAGATTTAATGGGAATGATTCCAGGAGTTGGAAAAGCTATAAAAGATGTTGATATTAATGATGACGCCTTTAAACATATCGAAGCCATTATTCATTCTATGACGCCGGAAGAACGAAGAAGACCGTCGATTATCAACACCCAAAGAAAAAACCGTATCGCCAGAGGTGCCGGAAGAAAAATTGAAGACGTAAATGCGTTGATGAAACAATTTGACCAAATGGGCAAAATGATGAAAATGATGCAGGGGCCGCAAGGAAAACAAATGATGGAAATGATGAGTAAAGGAATGCCAAAAATGCCAGGAATGGGCGGAAACCTGTTCGGAAGATAAACTTTAAATTTCCAGAATTTCAAAATAAAAATCCCGAATTGAATGATTCGGGATTTTTTGTGAGCTATTTTTTAATCATTAAAGTCGTAAACCTAAACCAACATTGAAGAGATTAAAATGAAGCCTTTCGCCTGTCGCCGGGCTTTTAAAAGCATTATTCAACTGGAATGCGTATCTGGCTTCAATCAGTAAACCGGAAAACAAATCAGCTCCCAAACCAACGGCTGCGCCAAAATTCGTTTTGTTGATGGTATCTGGAACATCATCTAATCTAAAAGCGAATTGCGGACCCAACTGCACATTAACTTTCGGCAGGAAATAAAATTTCATCATCACCGGAATCTGCAGATAAGAATCATCTTTAAATTTCACATAATTAACGGCCGGTTGCATTTTGGCAAATCCAGGAATTCCGAATTCTGTAAAAACTCCCGCATAATAACCTGCAGTAAGCTCATCAAAATCATCAGAAACTACAGCCGACGAAAATCCACCGTTGATCCCAAATTTTACCTGAGCATTCATAAGCCCAAACATCATCATGGCAAAAGCCAGTACTACTCTTTTCATAAATTTTTAATTTTCATCAAAAATATCAATTAAAACATCGACTACAAAAGATAATTCCGCTTTTTCCAGTAATATTAATTTTAAAATAAAAAAAATCCCGCTTCTTGCGAAACGGGAGCTTATAACTATAAGTTATCTTATTTTAAGAAAACAGAGAAACCTAAGTTAATACCAAAAGTACCAACGGTAGTTTTATAATCTGTTCCCATTACAGTTTCTTTGTTAGAAAATTGGTTGTATGACGCTCCAACATCAACTCCGATATTTTGGTTGATCAGATATACCAAACCGCCTTTTGCTTTCCACGCAAGACCATCAACAGTTTCTGATTCAGAGTTACCGTTATATTTTTCAGTCATTTTAGTAGATGCATAACCTACACCTGCACCCAAGTAAGGGACAAGGTTAGTAGCCGATTTAAAATAATAAGTTGCAGTCGGCATTGCTGATAAAGTATTAACTGTATATTTATCATCACCATCTTTTTGGCTCATCGAAACAAAACCTAAATCTAAACCTACAGCAAGTTTATCCTGTACAAAATACCCAACTGAAGGTGTTAAGGTAAATGTAGAAACAGAAGGTTCTGTCGACGAATTATTTCCTACTGAATATTTTGTTGATACATTATTAAATCCAACCGTTGTAGATCCACCAATTACCCAAGATCCTTTTTCTGTTTGTGCATTTACAGCCGCGAAAAGTGCTAATGCACCAACTAGCATTAATTTTTTCATAATTTTTAATTTAATTTGGCTGCAAAGATAAATTTATTTAACATTCCTTTAACATGACTTTTATCATGAATTACTCTTCTCTCTGTCTTTTCTCTTCGTTTCCGTAAGCGGTAATAATTTTCCGCACTACGGGATGTCTTACCACATCTTCTTCGGTAAGGTGTACAAACCCAATTTCCTGCACATCTTTCAAGATTCTCATCGCTTCCTTCAAGCCAGATTTTTGCCTTAATGGTAAATCGACCTGACTTGGATCGCCTGTAATGATGAACTTTGCGTTCATTCCCATCCTGGTAAGAAACATTTTCATCTGCGAATGGGTGGTATTTTGCGCTTCATCCAGAATAACAAAAGCTTCGTCTAAAGTCCGCCCACGCATAAATGCCAGTGGTGCGACTTCAATAACTTTCTTTTCGATAAAACCCTCCAATTTTTCGTGAGGAATCATATCGCGCAGCGCATCATACAAAGGTTGTAAATATGGATCGAGTTTTTCTTTCAGGTCGCCCGGAAGGAATCCCAAACTTTCGCCGGCTTCTACCGCAGGACGTGTTAAAATAATCCTTTTTACTTCCTTATCACGCAAAGCCCTTGCTGCCAATGCTACGCTGGTATACGTCTTTCCCGTTCCGGCCGGTCCAATCGCGAACACCATGTCTTTTTTCTCAGACTCTTTTACCAGTTTCTTCAAATTGGTGGTCTTCGCTTTAATAATCTTACCGTTTACGCCTTTTACAATGATATCCTGATCGAAAACAAGCTGTTTTTCGGTTTCATCTTTAATATTCAGAATGTTTTCAATATCCTTTAAAGTGAGTGAATTATTTCTGGAAATAAAACTCACAATATCATCCAGCTTATTTCTCAGTACATCCAGCGTTTCATTGTTCCCAATCGCAAAAATAAAATGATCGCGCCCCGTAATTTTCAGGGTTGGAAAAGTGGATTTTAGTAAATTAAAATATTGGTTGTTGACTCCGTAAAAAGTCTTGGCGTCAATGCCTTTGATTTCATAATTGAGTTCGAACATTTATCTCTTGTTTGATGTTAATTATTTTCTCTAAAAATATCAAATATATTTTAAAAATAGCGGATTTTGTTTTTGATTATCGGCCCAGAATATTTTTTTTTGCCCTAAATTTGCCATTCCCGAAGAAATACAAATGCCGGTTATTACTTTCACCTCAGATTACGGATTGGTCGATCACAGAGTTCCCGCTGTGAAAGGAAAAATCCTGAGCTTAAAAGAAGACGCTAAAATTGTTGATATTTCCCACGAAATACAGGCCTACAACCTGTTGCAGACCGCCTATATCGTAAGGAACGCCTACTCTTTTTTTCCTGAAGGTACCGTACATATTATTTCTGTAGACAGTTTTTATACCAAAGACCGAAAATGCATTCTTTATAAAGCCGACGGGCATTATTTTATTGCTGCAGACAACGGTGTGCTGAGTTTAATTTTTTATGACATTAAACCGGAAGCAGTTTACGAAATCACCTTCAACAACAGGTTTGATGATGAAGTGAAATTTACTTCTACCGATATTTTTGCGCCTGTTGCGGTTCATCTTCAAAAAGGTGGATTACCAGAGGTAATTGGTAGAAAATTTAAATCTCCTAAACAGCTTTCGTTCCCCAGACCGGTATTCAGTGAAAACGAAAAAATGATTATCGGAGAAATCATGTATATTGATAATTTCGGAAATATGGTTTCCAATATCAGTAAAAAGTTATTTGATAAGCACAGTGTAGGTTTTAATGGTTTTATCTTAAAATTCAGAAATCTTGCGCTTACCAAAATTTACAACCAGTACACTGATTTTATAACAGATTGGGAGTTGGAACATGAATATCACGGCAAATCTGCAGCGATTTTTAACGATGCCGGCTTGCTTGAACTAACCATCTACAAAGGAAACAAAGATAATGGAGCCAAAACCCTGTTCGGAATGAAAGTGGGCGAAAGTATTTATATCGAATTTTACTAAAGATTCCGAATCTTGATGATACAAAAATAGCCGGCTTTTGCAGCCGGCTATTTATATCATTATACTATGTAATTATCTGATTACTTTCTTGGTTACTGTTTCTTTCGACGTTTTAACGCTGATTACATAACCACCCTTCGGGCTGGCTGAAAGATCGATTTTCTCTTCGCCTGCATTTAATTTCCCTGAAGTTTTTACCAGTTTTCCAGAGGCATCAAAGACAGAATAAGACTCTATTTTGTCCTTAGCTTTTACAGTGAAGATTCCTTTAACAGAAGTTTGGGCAATACTTACACCGTCTGTAGCAGAAACTTCGCCGGTCGCTAAAACATTAACACAATCCAGTGTGGCACTCCAACCTGTTCCGGTAGCACCGGCATCAGAAATAAATCTTACTGTAATTGCTCCGCTAGCATGGGTAGATTGGAACGGTCCAGGAATGGTGTTGCCCGTAATCTGAGTTGCACCAGTGAATCGTGGAGAACCCGTGTTTGGTCCGTTGTAAATATTCATAAAGTCATATCCAGTTTCCAAATCGAATTCTGTAAATGTAATTTTAACCTTATCTGATGGATTGGTCGGATAGAAAGTTTTAATGATTGTTTGGTTATCCCCATAATTCGCATTTGCACCACCCGGATCAGTAAACAGTACTCCCGAACACCAGTTAGCATCAGTTAGTATTAACTGCTCGAAAGAAAACGCCTGAGGTCCTGAACAATCTGTACCTACAGAAATTTTATAGTAGATCCCCGGCTCAAGATTGGTGAAATTCAAAACTTTGGTATTGGTTGTTCCGGATTGAATCACCGTTCCATCCATTTTAGCCAGCTTATACTTCCAGCTGCTTCCGGTGTTATCAACAATCGTTGCAGTCACCGAGTTGGTCGTAAGATTAGAGACTGTAAGGCCTGTAATCGTAAGGGCGCAGGATGTTACACAGTTTGTACCCAAGCATCCTTTAGAATTTACCGTATATCTGATGAGTGCACCAGGCTGTTCCCCAAATCCGTTAGCAAAATTAATCCCCACTGACGGAACAAGATGACAATAACTCATAATCGTTCCTCCTGTACCTGTCGGAAGCGGACCTTCGCAACCTTCGTTATTTCCAGAAGCCGGACCACAGCCATCGATCGCTGTATCATTACCGTTCCATCTGCAGGCGTGTGTATGAGGTGAACCCAGATTATGACCAATTTCGTGAGTCATCGCTTCAATATTCCATGAATAAGTTGGAACATTCTGGTAACTCAGGTTCACACCGGAATAAGAATATTTATAGGTGGTACAAAGTGCATTTACCCAAGCAATACTTGTTGTCGCAGGATTTCTTAAAAGCTGCGCAATATCCCCGTTGAATGTTGGACGGCCAGTTCTGAACTTATTTAAAATTTCCGAAGGTGTACCGGTGTAAGGGTCGGTAGTGGTCCAAACAAAAACCTGGCTTAATGCTACAGTAATGCCGTCGTTTGCATAAAGTGTAGAAACATTGTTATGCATTGCTGTAACCCAGTTTGTAGTCTGTGAGACACTTGATCCATTCAGTGAATAAGGACCGAATCCTGCTTCGTAGTAAATTCTCACGCAGTTATCGGTTTTTTTATCCGTCATCGTTTTAGGATTGTAAGAAGGACCGGCCATTTTTTGATTTTCAAGAAGTTCATCTGCAGAACAGGTAAAAGGATTTTCTCCCTTCAACTTCTGATCGTTATAGGAAACGAAATCTTCACTGTTTTTCGCTTTACCAATAACAATGTTACCGATATTTTTAACCGAAGTTACCCCAACTACATCATCATTAAAGAAGCTTAAAGCCACGAGAGACTCATTATCACCCTTTACAATCCCGTGATAGTAGGCACCCGGAGTATAATTTGCATAACCTTTATCTGTATTGATTTTAAAATCGTGAGTAAAGAAATTGTTTCTCACGAGTTCTACTGTAATGTTTTTTCCTTCGAAAGGAAAACTCATTTCCATTGCTTCAGGTCTTTCAGAGTTAATTCTTTGCACCTCTGTTTTATTAAGCTTCATCACGGTAATGCCGTCAGCAGCAGATTGGTAAAGTGCCTGTTTTTGAGCAGACGGATCTACTGTAAACAAGTTGTACTTCACAAACGTTTTGTTTGCAGCTTGCACATTCTTAACCTTCTCGGCAATAGGTTTTAAATTCTGCGAAAAACCTAAAGAGAAAAATGCCAAACTGAAACACAATTGGAAAATTCTTTTCATAATTATTAGGATATATAATTTTAATATACAAAAAAACTAAAAATTACTGAGATAGGATAGGTAAAAAATAATTTTAACACAATAATTTACACTTATGTTCTGTTGGCTTTTGGTAATCGTTTTAATCCGTTATCTTTGCAGCTAAATTTTTCAGATGCTTTATACCATTCTCAAAGCTTTTCACATCACTTTTATGGTCAGTTATTTTGCAGGGATTTTCTATCTCGTGCGGCTGTTTGTTTACTATAAAGATACCGATGAGTTTGAGGTTGGAAAGAAAGCAATCCTCCGCGAACAGTACGTTTTTATGGCCAGAAGATTATGGAATATCATCACCGTTCCTGCGGGCGTTATTATGCTGGTAACAGGTCTTTCACTTATTTATCTGAATTTTGGATTGATGAAAACACCCTGGTTTCATCTAAAACTGACATTCTTAATCGGACTTGCATTTTATCATTACTGGTGTTGGAAAAAAGTCCTCCAGATGAAAAATTTAAAAGGAGATATTTTACCCATTAAAAATATCAAACTTCGGCAAGCCAATGAAATTGCGACGTTTATTTTATTCCTTGTCGTTTTTACCGTGATTTTGAAATCCTGGGTACTGGAATACTGGTGGCAATTAATCACCGGATTTTTCGTTTTGGTGGTTGCAATTATGCTTACCGTAAAATTGGTTAATAAAGCGAAGAAATAATACTTTTTACATTCAAAAAAGGATGACAGCAATTTTTAAAAAAGAACTTTGGAGTTATTTCGGCAACTGGAGTGCCTGGCTCATTATCGCCGCTTTCAGTTTAATAGGAACCCTGTTCCTGTTTTTCTTTGAAAACGATTCTAATATTTTCGACATCGGCACCGCTTCTTTACAAAGCTACTTCGTGCTCGTACCCTGGCTGCTAATGTTTATTATTCCTGCAATCTCAATGAAAACGATTGCAGAAGAACAACAATCCGGAACTTTGAACTGGCTTTTCTCGCAGCCTGTGAAAATTTCTGAGATCATTTTGGGGAAATTTTTCGCAGTGTGGTTCGTTGGAATTCTTTGCCTTCTTCCCTCGCTTATCTACCTTTACACTGTATACACTTTAGGCGTTCCCGCAGGAAATATTGATTTAGGAGCTACTTTCGGGAGTTATTTTGGCTTAATTATTCTTACTGCAGCCTTTTCCGCAGTTGGAATTTTAGCTTCGTCGCTTTCTCAAAACCAAATTATGGCTTATTTGTTAGGCGTTTTCATGTGCTTCATTCTTTATTTCGGGATCGAGCAATTGGCCAGTTACAAATTATTGGGAGGTACAGATTATATCCTCTCAAACCTTGGATTTTACAAGCATTTTCTGGCCTTTACAAGAGGCCTGATAGACACCAGAGATATTTTTTATTTCGTTTTCGTTATCGGGATCTGCCTTGCTTTAGCTAAAATTTTTGTTGAAAAGAAAAAATAAAAGCGTTTTTAGAAAAAAATGAACAAAAAATATATCATATACATCATCGCCGTTGCAGTTCTGCTTCTTGGGATTTTCGGAGTTTTCTCAAAAAGGTTCGATCTTACTCAGGAAAAACGCTACACTTTATCTGAATCTACGGTAAAAATCCTGGAATCGGTAAAAAAACCTTTAACAGTAGATGTTTATCTGGAAGGCGATTTCCCGGCAAGCTTCCGTCAGCTGCAGAACGAGACCAAATTTATGCTGGAGGAATTCAGAAAAATTAATCCCAAAATCGATTATAAATTTATCGATCCCATTAAAACCAAAATGTCGCAGGATACGCTTGCGGCAATGGGTATGCAGCCTTCGATTCTTCCGGATATTAAAGACGGCAAAATCTCCGAAATCGTTATGTTTCCGTTTGCCACCCTTAAATACAACTCCTACGGAAGTTCAATTCCGCTCATCATTAACCAAAGCGGAATCGATGCTTCGGAACAGCTCAGCAAATCGATCGAAAATTTAGAATATAATTTCGCTTCAAATATTAAAGCAATTACCGAAGAGGAAAAGAAAAATATCGGAATTCTCATCAATCAGGACGAATTAGGACCTGAGCAGTTTCAGGGTTTTATGGAAATGGCGCTCGAAAGTTACAACGCGGGTCCAATTATTCCCCAAAACCAAACCGAGCTTTCTTTAGCCGATGTTCCTAAACTTAAACAAATGCACGCCTTGGTCATCGCAAAACCAAGGAAAGCTTTCACTGAAAACGAAAAAGTTATCCTCGATCAATATATCATGAACGGCGGAAAAACCCTGTGGATGATCGATGCCGTGAACGCGGAAATGGATACGCTTTTTCAGTCGAAAAAAATCATGGCCTATCCGATGGATACAAACCTTACGGATTTCTTTTTCAACTACGGAATCCGCATCAATCCGGGGTTGGTGAAGGACATGAAAAAATCTGCACTCATCCGAATTGTTTCCGGTGAAGTTGCCGGCAATCCACAGTTCAGCAGTTTTCTCTGGCCTTATTTCCCGCTCGGAATTGCCGAAACCAAAAATCCCATTACCAAAAATATCAATCCGGTGAAATTTGAATTTCCTACTTCGATTGATACCTTGGGAAGAAAAAATATTAAAACACGCGTACTTTTTGAATCCAGCGAAAGAACAAATGTAAAGCAGGTCCCGAACTATGTTGCATTGGGTGAAATTGTACGGGCAGATTCTTTAAGTGAATTCGACAAACCTACTACACCTAAAATATTTGCAGTAAGTTTAGAAGGAAAATTCACCTCCGCGTATGCATCCCGGAGCGAAAGAAACGCTTACCCCGGTTTCAAAGCGCAAAGCAGTGACAATAAAATGATCGTGGTTGCAGACGGTGATATTGGTCGAAACCAGGTTTATAAAGGAAAACCTTTGCCTTTGGGAGAAGATCTGCTGACGAAACAAACTTACGGCAACGAGCAGTTTCTGAGAAATGCACTGGATTTTCTCTTGGATGACTCCAATTTAATGGAACTCAGAAACCGAAATATAGAAGCGCGCCTGCTCGACAGACAAAGAATTGATGAAGAAAGATCCAAATGGCAATGGATCAACCTGCTGATTCCCATTGGAATTATAGGTCTTTTGGGAGGGTTTTTCTTCTGGCTCAGAAAAAAGAAATTCGGATAAATTTTCATTTAAAAACAATAAAAAACGGTTTCAGGATTTGAAACCGTTTTCTCTTTTAAACATCTTTAATAAAGTCTTCGTATTCGTAATAAAACCGTTCAAAACCGTCCATCTTTTCTACAAAAAATTCGAAAATTTCCTGCCAGGAATTTTTATTAAATATGGATACATTTTCTTTCGTTACCCAAATTCGGGAAATAACTTTCCCGTTCTCCATCGTGTAAAATTCATCTTTTTGAATGTCGCCCACTTCTTCTTTCAGCATTTCTTCCAAAGACCAAATCTTTTCGTAATAAGCATTGCGAAAGAGTTCATCTTTCATTTCAATATCGATCGAAACCTCTGCTTTTTTGTTGTCTGCGTAAAATTTCAGCGAAAAATCTTTAATTTTAGTATCGTATAAAAGCCATTTTCTTGGGAAACTCTTCCCAAAAGCAATCCAAAAATCTTTTTTGAGCTGCTGCGCATCGTGTTTACTGAACATATTGAAACTAAATTTATGCGAACTTAAACTATTTTTTCAAATTTTACCTCAGAATTTTATCTCTCAGGTTTTTATTACTTTTGCTTTATGCTATCCAAAAAATCGCAATACGCTTTGAAAGCGCTTTCTTATCTTGTTGAAAAACAGCAGGAAGGCCCAATTCTGATTTCAGAAATTTCGGAAAAGAAAAAAATTCCGCTTAAGTTTCTCGAAAATATTCTTCTTGAGTTAAAAAAAGCCGAAATTCTCGACAGTAAAAAAGGAAAAGGCGGCGGTTATTTTCTGAATGTAAATCCTGAGGATATTTCTCTAGCCCGAGTTATTCGTCTGCTCAACGGACCAATCGCTATGCTTCCTTGTGTAAGCCTGAATTTCTACGAAAACTGCCTGAACTGTAATGAAAATCACTGCGCCCTACACGATGTTTTAATTGAAGTGCGCGATGCTACTTTGGCTATTCTGGAGAAAAAAACGCTTATCGAATTAAAAGATTAGCTTTTTTTGCTTTAATAGTCTACCAATTTTGTAGGTTAATAATTATAAAGTAAATTTGTGGCAACTTATACTACTATATGCTTTCACAAGAAGATCTTCAGCACATCGAAAATTTATCCGCCGAAGAAAGCCTGCGTTTTATTTCCGAAAAATTTACTCAAGGCGCAGTTTTCTCCACTTCTTTAGGTCAGGAAGACCAGGTTATTACCGACATTATCTTTAGAAATCAGATGAATATTAAAGTGTTCACTTTGGATACCGGAAGGCTTTTTTATGAACATTACGAACTGCTTTCACAAAATAATGCCCGCTATAAAACCAAAACGGAAGTCTATTTTCCCGACACGCAGGATGTGGAAAAATATGTGAACGAAAAAGGAATCAATGCATTTTTTCATTCCGTAGAAAACCGGAAAGAATGCTGCTACATCCGCAAAGTAAAACCCCTGAACCGCGCTTTGGAAGGTGCTAAAATTTGGATCACAGGTTTACGGAGCGAACAGTCCGAAAACCGTGAAAACATGAAAATGCTGGAATGGGACACCGAAAAAATGCTGTTCAAATTCAATCCGCTTATTCATTGGACTTATCAGGATGTTTTAAATTATATTGAAACCCATAATGTTCAGGATCTTCCACTTCATAAAAAAGGTTTTATCAGCGTGGGTTGCAAACCCTGCACCAGAGCCATTACTGATGGTGAAAACCCGAGAGCCGGCCGGTGGTTTTGGGAAGAATCCCAGAAAGAATGCGGCCTGCATTCCCAATAATTCCCGTTGATCTTCATCAAATTTAAAAAATCTCAAAACGCATAGTTATCAATATGAGTAAATATAAATTAGACTATCTGGAACAGTTAGAAGCCGAAAGCATTTTCATCATGCGAGAAGTAGCGGCACAGTTCGAGAAACCTGCATTACTTTTCAGCGGCGGAAAAGATTCAATCACCCTCGTGCATCTTGCTAAAAAAGCCTTTGCACCGATGAAAATCCCCTTTCCCCTTGTTCATATTGATACGGGTCATAATTTCATTGAAGCTTTGAATTACCGTGACCAACTTGCGGAAGAAATCGGCGCAGAACTGATCGTAAGAAAAGTTGAAGATACAATTCGCGAGAAAAAGCTCACCGAACCAAAAGGTAAATTTGCTTCCCGAAACTGGCTTCAAACCCATACCCTGCTGGATACGATTGAGGAATTGAAATTTGATGCTTGTATCGGAGGAGCGCGTCGCGATGAGGAAAAAGCAAGAGCCAAAGAACGTTTCTTCTCTGTACGTGACGATTTCGGACAGTGGGAACCTAAACTGCAGCGCCCCGAACTTTGGAATATTTATAATGGGAGAATCAACAAAGGGGAAAATGTAAGAGTGTTCCCAATTTCAAACTGGACCGAACTTGATGTATGGAATTACATCAGAAAGGAAAAAATTCAGCTTCCTTCAATTTATTTCGCTCATCACCGCGATGTGATTGAACATGAAGGACAGTTAATTGCCGTTTCAGATTTCATTCAGATAGACGAAAATGATACCATCACCAATAAAAAAGTGCGGTACAGAACCGTTGGCGACATGACCTGCACAGCCGCTGTAGAAAGCAATGCAGCAACGCTGGATGAAGTGGTAAACGAGATTACAGCTTCCAGAATTTCAGAGCGTGGCGAAACAAGAATTGACGACAAAGTAACCGAAGCCGCCATGGAAGACCGAAAAAAAGGCGGTTATTTCTAAATTAATTCGCCAAAAAATCTCACCGTTCTTTCTCAATTATTACTTATACTAAACATGGATATATTAAGATTTATTACCGCCGGAAGCGTTGATGACGGAAAAAGCACCTTAATCGGAAGACTGCTTTACGACAGCAAAAGCATTTTGGTTGACCAGCTTGAAGCCCTCGAAAAACAGTCTAAAAACAAAAATGCCGACGGTATCGATCTGGCGATTCTCACCGATGGTCTACGCGCAGAAAGGGAGCAGGGAATCACTATCGATGTGGCTTACCGCTATTTTTCTACCCCAAAACGAAAATTTATTATAGCAGACGCTCCAGGCCATGTTCAGTACACCAGAAACATGATTACAGGTGCCTCCAATTCTCAGCTAATCATCATTCTAATAGATGCGCGGCAGGGAGTCATTGAACAGACAAAACGCCATTCCATCATTGCATCGCTGCTGAAGATGAAGCACGTTGTAGTCGCAGTAAACAAAATGGATCTGGTTGATTATTCAGAAGAAGTTTTCAACAATATCAAAAAAGATTACGCAACAGCGGCGGAAAGTTTAGGCCTTAAAAATGTATCCTACTTCCCTATTTCAGCTTTCAATGGCGATAATATTGTGGAAAGATCGGAAAAAATGCCTTGGTTTAAAGAAGAACCTCTTTTGTCATTTCTCGAAAATGTTGAAGTGAGCGATGATGTTGATTATGAAAGTTCAAGATTCCAGGTTCAGTATGTCATTCGTCCACAGACAGAGGAACTTCATGATTACCGCGGATATGCAGGGCAGGTTATCTCCGGAACTTATAAAAAAGGCGACAGAATCACCATTCTTCCGGAAAATATAGAAACTACCATTTCAAAAGTAGAAACAGGCGGAACAGAAGTGGAAGAAGTTTTCGCGCTGCAACCTGCAGTTCTGCATCTTGAAGACGATATTGATGTGAGCCGCGGAGATTTCTTCGTTAAAACCGATAACCAGCTAAAAGTTGAAAATGAGTTCGAGGCTTTGGTTTGCTGGCTCGACAAACGTGAACTGAACGAAGGAAACAAATATTTTATTCAGCACAAAAGCCGACTTATGAAAACTATTGTAAAGGAAATTGAATATAAAATTGATGTCAACACTTTACAACAAATCCCTGCGAAAGATTCCGTAAAACTGAATGAAATTGTAAAAGTAAGACTAAAAACCGCATCACCTCTGGTCTTTGATTCTTTTGAAAAAAACAGCGCCACCGGGAGCGCAATTCTGGTAGATGAAACCAGTAATTCTACTGTAGGTGCAGTAATGCTTCTTTAGATTTTAAAAAGTTGAAAAAATTTTCTTGTGAATACCTCACCGCATCTTTTTAATGTCTATCGAAAGTAAAATACATAACAAATCACTCAGCGTTTTCCTGAATCTGGAAAACCTGAAAGTACTTATTGTAGGCGGTGGCAACCAGGCGCTGAAAAACCTGAATTTACTTGTTGAAAGTTTTCCGAACACCCAGATTAATCTTGTTTTTGAAAATATATCACAGAAAATTAAAGACTTTGCAAAAAATCATGAGAATATAAGACTTCATGAAAGACGCTTCTTTGAAGACGATTTTTACAATTCTCATATCGCTTTAATTACCGATTGCGGAGTCGATTTTTACACAGAAATCATTGATATCGTTCAGAAGAAAAACATACTGATCAGCATCGCCAACAAACCGGAATTAAGTGATTTTCAGCTCGAAAGTTTTATTTCAGATAGAAATAAACTTCCACCGGAAGAACAGAAATCGAAATGGCAATATTCCAAAGACGCTAAAAAATACAGAAGACTGGTGATTTATCTTTCGCTCTCTTTTGCGGCTTTTTTTCTTGGAATAGCCTTCGATCAATACTTCTCCTACGCACAGGCAAAAGATTTTGTTTACGAAATCCCGAAAGAATTTTATTGGATGCTTGCCATCGGGTTTTTTGCTCAAATGGTGGATGGTGCTTTAGGAATGGGTTACGGTTTAACGAGTTCAACCCTGATGCTTGGGATGGGAATTAAACTGCCTTCCATCTCCGGATCCATTCACACTGCAGAAATGTTTTCGAGCGCCATGAGCGGCTATTCACACTACAAATACGGAAATGTAAACAAAAGAATGTTGCTTTATCTTGCGGTTCCGGGGATTATCGGTGCTGTTTGTGGATCATTGCTCCTTATTTATCTGGGCAATGAATATGAAAACCTCGCAAAAGGCTTAATGGCGACCTACACGCTGCTAATGGGTTACAGAATTACGCGTCTGGCTTTCAAAAAAATTGTGGTGAAACAGAAAACCCACATCGGAAGACTTGGTTTCCTGGGCGGAATGATGGATGCTTTCGGAGGCGGAGGCTGGGGACCGATTGTTACTTCTACGCTTCTTTCCAAAGGCAGAAAAACCAATTACGTGATTGGAACTGTAAGCATGGCTGAATTTTTTGTCACGCTGGCAGCTGCGATAGTCTTCTTTTCCAGTTTAGGCGTTTCTAATATAGAAATTATTTTGGGATTAATTATCGGCGGAGTGCTGGCCGCTCCCTTTGCTGCAAGATTAGCGGGGAAAATGCCGCGTAAAACCGCACTGATATTGGTTGCGTTTCTGCTTATCGTTTCGAGTGCGAGAAATCTGTACAAAATCTTCTTTTAAACCAAAACCTCCCAAACGGAAGGTTTTATAATATTTGAATTCTGACTGAAATCAGATTACCTCTAACTCTTTTCCTACTTTCTCGAAAGCTGCAATCGCTTTATCCAGATGTTCTTTTGTATGGGCAGCCGAAAGCTGAACGCGGATTCTGGCTTTACCTTTCGGTACCACAGGATAGAAAAATCCGATGACGTAAATTCCTTCATCCATAAGTTTTTCGGCCATTTTCTGGGCTAAAGGTGCGTCGTAAAGCATCACCGGAACAATTGCCGCATCTCCGTCAGGAATATCGAAACCTTTAACTTTCATTTCTTTTCTGAAATATTCAGCATTTTCCATGACTTTGTCTCTGAGAGATGTATCTTCAGAAATCATATCCAGAACTTTCATCGCAGCACCTACAATTCCCGGAGCCAGTGAATTTGAAAATAAATACGGTCGCGAACGCTGTCTCAGCATATCAATAATTTCTTTTTTTCCTGAGGTAAATCCGCCAAGTGCACCACCCAAAGCTTTGCCTAAAGTTGAGGTAATAAGATCAACTCTTCCCATCACCTCATTGGCTTCGTGAGTTCCGCGGCCGGTTTTACCGATAAATCCGGTTGCGTGGGAATCGTCAACCATTACAAGACAATCGTACTTTTCTGCCAAATCGCAAACACCTTTTAAATCGGCAACAATTCCATCCATAGAGAAAACTCCATCGGTCACGATGATTTTGAATCGGTGATTTTTTTCGGAAGCTGCTTTTAACTGGTCTTCCAAATCTTGCATATTATTGTTTTTGTAGCGGTATCTCGCAGCTTTACAAAGCCTCACGCCATCAATAATCGAAGCGTGATTCAGTTCATCCGAAATAATAGCGTCTTCTTCTGAAAATAAGGGTTCGAAAACACCGCCATTTGCATCGAAACAAGCCGCGTAAAGGATGGTATCTTTCATTCCTAAAAATTTGGATATTTTAGCCTCCAGTTCTTTATGAATATCCTGAGTTCCACAGATAAAACGGACAGACGACATTCCGTAACCGTGGCTTTCAATCATATCCTGCGAAGCTTTCATCACTTCGGGATGGTTGGAAAGTCCTAAATAATTGTTAGCGCAAAAATTTAAGAGTTTTTTCCCGTTCGCTTCAATCTCAGCAGACTGCTGGGAAGTAATGATTCTTTCTGTTTTAAAGAGCCCTTCGTTTTTTATATTTTGTAATTCGCTCTGGAGGTTTTCCAGAAAATTTTTAGAAATCATAGTTGAATTTTTTAAGAAACGCTAATTTAAGAAAAAAGCCCTCATTTCTGAAGGCTTTTGTTTTTATTCTTTAATAAATTTGAGATTCTGGTTCTCGATCTTAAGAAGGTAAACTCCTTTTGTTAATGTATATACATCAATTTTTTTGCCGGAAGAATAGGTGCCGGTTTTAATCATTTTACCATCCATACTGAAAATTTCGTAAACGGTATCCTTATGTATTCCCGAAACTGACATTTTTTCTTTCACAGGGTTTGGGTATATCTTCACGGCATCTTTAGTCGTGTCATTCACCGCGAGAATGCTGGTGTCTTTTGTCACCGAAGAATTTCGCTGAAGGATCTGGTTTTCATAATTAAACTGAACAGACGCCACAGGAAAACTTATCTGCTCCGCAAAATTCTGATTTTTAGTTGTATGATTAAGAACAAGGTAGGCCACTTGTCCTCCAGTACCGTTTACTTTAATAGGCAAAGGCATTTCGAAGAAATTTACCGATGAATGACTGGTTGTTTGACTGACCTTGAATCTCAGCATCTGATCAGACGTTTGGTTCCAGCGGATCTGATATGTTGGATGTCCCTGCCCGTAAATCCAATCATTAAAAAACTCAGTGAAATCCTTTCCCGTTGAAATTAAAAGCGAGTTTTTAAGATCGGCAGTTTTTGCATAGCCGTACGCCAGTTCGGGTCTTGAGTGATAATCCTTCAATGCAGAATAAAATACATCGTCACCTAAAATCCACTTGATCATTCTTACCACATAGCCCCCTTTAGAATAACTTAACCTCCCACTGAAAATAGCTCCCGTGTTTCCCAGATTAGTATCGGAAACATATACACTACCACCAGAAGAGCTTGTTATATAGTTCATTTCGGAGCTCAGATAGCTCATAAACTGAGAATTGGTCATCAATAATTTTTCGTTAGCCAGATGTTCACCAAATGTTGCAAAACCTTCGTTAAGCCAAATGTCGTTCCATGCTCCACAGGTTACCTTATCGCCAAACCACTGGTGTGCCAGTTCGTGTGCAATAATTCCTCTTCCCCAGGATCCCATTGATGACATGGTAGCATGCTCCATACCACCACCCCATCCGAACTGCATATGGCCGTATTTTTCATTTCTGTAGGGATATGGCCCGAAATACTGCTCAAAAGTATTCATCGCGGTTTTCGTCCATTCAATATTAGACATTACCGTAGAATTCGATGTGGTAGATGGGTAAAGATAATTAACAAAAGGGAATGCAGGACTTCCCATTGTGTCGTTAAGTTTCGTATAATTTGTAATACCTAAAGCTATCAAATAAGCTGGAATAGGATAATTGGTTTGCCAAAAAGTAAGTTTTCTGTTGCCGGGCAGCAATGTTTCTGAATATAATTTTCCGTTTGATGCAACATTATATTGTGATGGGGTATTAATTTTTAGATCAACTTTTTCGATCTTATCATTCAAACTTTGCTTTGTAGGAAACCATTCCTGAGCTCCATAAGGCTCTGAAAGCGTATACAGAACAGGAGTTCCGTTTTGTGTGGAAACAGTAAAGGCATCACCTGCACTTCCTCCGGTATCCGGAGCTCCAGAATATTTTATAGATAGTGAATCCAGAGAAGATGAGGGAATTACGGCAGGAAAATCAATTTTAAGTTCTTTCGTTGCAAGTTGCGTAAAAGGCAGAATGGCACCATGATATTTAACCTCCGAAACAGTAAGTGCATCAGATAAATCAAAATAAATACTCGATATATTTTGATTCGGAACAAAATGACTTGTTACGGTGCCACTCACAAACTGTTGTGCAGGATCTAAATCAAGTTCCAAACGCTGATATCTTAAATCATAATTCAGCGTATTTGGATTTACATTGTAATCGACCATTTTAGAATACTTTAGCAGCTCCTTGTTGATCATGCTCTTGCGTTCTGCTTCTTCATTTTTTTGTGCATAAATCTGCACAAAAATCAATCCAAGCAGCATTACATAAATTTTTTTCATTTAATACTATTTTGCGATAAAGTTAAAAAAAACCTTTCAATAATTATTGAAAGGTTAATAAATTAGCGATTTATTTAAAGATTAAAGATTCAGCGCAGGCTGTAGAATCTGTTCCATCCTGCCTTTTACCTGATCTACTGATCCTGCATAATTGTTGATGAGTAATGAGAAAACCAATGTTTTTCCGGTATGGGTTTTCATATAACCTGCTAAGGTCTTTACTTTGTTTAATGTTCCGGTTTTGGCGAAAATCTGGCCGTTTCCTTCACCGTTGAACATACTTTTTAATGTTCCGGTCTGTCCTGCGATTGGTAAAGAATTGAAATAAGTTTTGTAATATTTTTCATCCATAATATTGGTTAAAAACTTTACCTGCGAAATTGGAGTCACCAGATTATTTCGGGAAAGTCCGCTGCCATCCATAAAATTCAACCCTTCGGTTTCGAATGCATTAGCTTTTAAATGCTCCACAACAACACTTCTGCCCGACTCCAAAGTTTGATCTCCCTTTTTCTGGAAACCTACCATCCTCAGCGTAGCTTCGGCTAAATTATTATCGCTTCTCTGGTTGGTGTAGTATATAATATCAGCTAAAGTTGGTGATTGGTAAGCAGTAATAGCCACTCTTTTTTCGGGATTACTGTCTGTGATTTTGGTAATTACTTTTCCTGTAACACCCACACCTTTTTTAATCATTGAAGTCCTTAGTGAATTTGCAAGGTATGCCGGTGGATCTGCAACTTTCGTTGTTAATGAAAGCCCATCGAATTTATCGGCATATACCATCTGCTTTATATACGGAGAGATGTAATAGAAATTCTTATTCTCAGCAAATGGATTTGAAGGCTTTGCAATGAGTCTTTCATTCTGCGGATTGATTTCGTATGTAGAACCTGCCGGTAAGTAATAATTACCATTCTCCAGCCACACGATATTTTCCGGGAGTGTCTGTGTTTTATTTATTTTGAATATTCCGGTCTGGATGATGATATCACCGTTTACTTTTTTAATACCCTTTTCCGAGATTGCAGCGATAAAATCAGACACAATTGCTGAATAAGATGAAGCTCCAGCTTTGTTGGTTCCCAAAGATGGATCACCACTTCCTACGATGTACAAATTCCCGTGCAAATGGCCGTTCTCATCAATTTCCCCCGAATATTCCAACTGTGTAATCCAACGGAAGTTTTCACCTAGCAAACTTACCGCAGCATCAGTGGTAAGCAGTTTTGTGGTAGATGCCGGAATTAAAGAGGCATTTTCGTTATAGGAACTTACGACTTTCTTGGTTTTTGGATCATAAATTACAAATCCCCAGTTCGCATTACGAAGTACAGGATCATTCATCATCGCGTTGATATTGATGTCCACAAGTTCCTTCGCAGACATTAATTTTTCAGGAGAACTGAAATCTTTAACGGTGCTGCTTGGTCGGTTATCGTAAGTTTGGGGGTAATTTGACGCGAATGTTCCCTGCCCGAATGCAATTGCTGAAAACGCTAATGCCTGGGCAAGAAAGATATTTTTAAGTCTAATCATTTAATATATTTATTTGATTATCTGAAAACTCTTTTAGTTTAAAAATTGAAAACATGAAATGCAAAACATATTTTC
Organism: Kaistella yananensis; assembly: GCF_026107505.2. Taxonomy (NCBI): domain Bacteria; kingdom Pseudomonadati; phylum Bacteroidota; class Flavobacteriia; order Flavobacteriales; family Weeksellaceae; genus Kaistella; species Kaistella yananensis. The sequence goes on from NZ_JAPCHZ010000005.1 coordinate 347,617, forward strand.
AACGGTCAAAAATATATATTATTGTTGAAACACAAGGATTTAACAATCCCAAAAGCAGGTAAATTATGTTAAAAATTGTTAAAAATCGACAAAAATCATCTTTTTGATGCTTTGGTAAGCAGTAATTTCATCAAACTCTTCCAAACTTTGTAAAACTAAATTTTTCATCTCCGAATATTTTTTCCCTCTTGGAAGTTTGAGTAAAATCTGATATTGGTACATCAGATTAAGTTTTCCGATAGGCGATTTTTCGGGACCTAAAATACATTCTTCAGGGAGATATTTTCTTAAAACCGATCCCAGAAACTGAGCAGAACGGTTTACCTTGTCTTCTTTGCGGTGTTTCAGTTCAATCATAATGAGTTTTACGAAAGGCGGATAAAGAAATTTCTTTCTTTCTTCGAGAAAATGCTTATAAATTTTATCAGAATTATTCTCTTTAATCAACTGAAAAACTGAATGTTGAGGATTATAGGTCTGAATAAGAACTTTTCCCTCTCCAGAAATTCTGCCTGCCCGACCGGAAACCTGCGTGATGAGTTGGTATGCGCGTTCTTCTGCGCGAAAATCCTGTACATAAAGCATAGAATCTGCTCTGGGAATCGCCACCAGTTCGATATTATCGAAATCGAGCCCTTTCGAAATCATCTGAGTTCCAACGATAATATCGGTTTCGCCCTCCTCAATTTTTTCGTATAATTTCTCGTAGGCAAACTTTTTCCTCATGGAGTCTACGTCCATCCGGTCAACCTCTGAGTCTGGAAAAAGCCGCGAAATTTCTTCATGAATCTGTTCAACACCGACGCCTCTTTCGTTTAGGTTTTCGGAATGACATTTAGGGCAAACCTTTGGTTTTGAAGCCTTTTGCCCACAATAATGACATTTCATTTCGTTTGAATATTTGTGATACGTCATTACCACATCACAATTTGAGCAATAATTTACATAGCCACAGGTTTCGCACTCAATCACATTGGCATAACCGCGACGGTTGTGGAGAATCATGGTCTGTTTTTTTCTTTCCAGCTCTTTTTTAATTTCGTCAATCAGTTTTAAAGAAAAATTACCGATAATTTTCTTGGAATCCTGCTCTTCTTTAAAGTTGATGAGTTCAAACTCCGGAAGTTTTACTTTTCCGAAACGTTCACCGAGAAAGACATACTTCAATTTATCTTTTTTCGCGAGATAATAAGATTCTACAGACGGTGTTGCAGAACCGAGGATCAAATTCGCAGCATAAAATTTCGATAGCATTTGCGTGGCATCCTTGGCATTGAAAAAGGGAGAAACTTCCCGCGGTTTGTAAGCGGAATCGTGTTCCTCATCCACCACAATCAATCCCAGATTTTGGTAAGGTAAAAATAACGCAATGCGTGTTCCGATGAGGATTTTTATATCATTGTTCTTAATTCTGCGCCAAACTTCTACCCTTTCGAAATCGGTAAGTTTCTGGTGATAAAAGCCCAGCTCTTTGCCGTATTTTTTTTCTAAACGCTGCACAATTTGCTTGGTGAGTGAAATTTCAGGAAGCAGAAACAGAACATTTTTTCCGGATTCCACAGCTTCTTCAATTTTCTCAAGATAGATATGCGTTTTCCCTGAAGAGGTTACGCCGTGAAGGAGCACATTTCTTCCTTCATCAAAGGCTTCATCAATTTCTTTTTTAGCCTGTAACTGTTCATGTGTTAATTTTTCGATCTCTTCAATTTCGCCCTGATACGCTTCTAATCTATCTTTTTGAAGAAAATATTCCTGGACCAAATTTCTATCAACCAAAGATTTCAGTTGTGAATGCGAAAAATTTCCTTCATCTAAAATTTCAGATTTCCTGATGGGTTTTTCGGGATTTTCAGTCTGTTTCTCGAGAATCGCGAGAAACATTTCCTGCTGTTTGGGCGACCGTTTCAGCGAAAGAAGGATTTGCGGAAGGCTGTTGCCGGCAAGTTCTTCTTCGTTTACGCGCAGGTACGCGATTTCTTTGGCTTTGTATTTTTCTGCAATCTTTTCATCAATTTCAATATATTGCAGATCGATTAATGATTTTACGGTCTTTACAATATCTTTTTTAGGGATAAAAGCTTCAATTTCAGTAACATTGATGAGTTGGCGGACCTCCAAAGCCTGGATGAGATACATTTCATTTACATCCAGATTTTCGAAATCTACTTTTACATTTGGTTTCAGTTTCAGGTACGTTTCACTTTCAAGTTTCAAAGAAGACGGGAAAGCTAAACGATAAATTTCGCCGAGATTACACATATAATATTCTGAAATCCAGTGCCAAAAATCAATCTGTTCTTTTGGAAGAATCGGCGAATCATCGAGAATGCTGATGATTTCTTTGGGAACAAAAGTTTCGGGATCGTTCTGATGAATTTCAGCAACGATTCCCGTATAAATTTTCTTTCCGCGGAAGGAAACCAGAACCCGCATCCCGATTTGAAAATTTCCCAATAATTCATCCGGAACTTTATAGGTAAATGTTCCTTTAAGATTAAGCGGTAAAATAATTTGGGCGAAATTCAAAATGATCGGTTTAATTGGGTAAAAGTTTGTATGGGTAAGGTTGACAAATTTAGAAATAATTTTGGCTAAAGCCGCGGAACTTTCTAAATAAAAAAACGGGCTAAAGCCCGTTCGATATTAATTTCTCTTATGAGATTATTTGTTTTTTCTACGTTTCAGTTCTTTATTGATGAGTCCCAATTCTCTACCTGTTTGTCCTGCGACTGAAGTGTTTTCCTGTGCTCTTCGGGTAAGGTAAGGAACCACGTCCTTCACGGGACCATACGGAAGATATTTGCAGACATTATACTTTTCTTCCCCCAGATAATAAGTGATATTATCGCTCATTCCATAAAGCTGACCGAAATGAATCTGCGGATGATCATGCGGAAGATTCATGGCGCGCATCTTATCCATAACAAGTTCAGTAGATTTTTCGTTGTGGGTACCAAAAAACGCGGAAACGCGGTCTAAATTATTCAGTACGAAATTGATCGCGGCATTGTAGTTATCATCTGAAGCCTGTTTTGTGGGCTGGATCGGATCTGGATAATTCATTTCAGCTGCACGCTCGCGTTCTTTTTCCATATAAGCGCCGCGGACGAACTTATAACCCAGGAAATAGTTTCTTGCTTTGGCTCTTTCTAAATCTTCAGCAAGATACTCCATTCTTCCGGTGCGGTACATTTGGATGGTATTCCACACGATTGCTTTTTTTCTGTTGAATTTCTCCATCATTTGGTTTACCAAATCATCGGTTGCGTCCTGCATCCAGGTTTCTTCAGCATCGATCATCAGGATCACATTTCTGTCGAATGCCATTTGGCAAACCTCTTCATATCTTTTTACCACTCTGGCCCATTCTTCTTTTTGAGACGTGGTTAATTCCACTTTTTTTCCTACTTCTTCATAAATTTCAATTCTGCCAAAACCTGTAGGTTTGAAGACTACAAAAGGAATTGCCGGATTTCCTTCAGCGAACTTGATGTTCTGTTTGATTTCTTCGCAAGTTTCATCAAAAACATTTTCTTCTGCTTTCCCTTCAATTGCATAATCGAAAATGCTGCCTACGTGACGTTTAAACATTTGCTTCACCACTTGCATGCTCTCTTCACGGGTTTCGCCGCCACAAAACTGTTCAAAAAGGGTTTTCTTTACAATATCCGTAACGAAAGGAAAATCTTTCTCTACCGTAAAATTCAGGGCCGAGATTCCTAATTTTGTAACAACGGGCTGTTCGATAGCTTTAAACATCCAGTATGCTTTGCGGAGTTGTGCATCAGTCTTGTCTGCAAAGGCAATTTGTGTATTATTGAAAATGCTCATGAGTAAATTTAAATTGAGCAAATTTAACGATACTATATGAATTGAAAAAACGAATTTAAAGTTTAATTTTGTGAAAAATTTCATAATATGATTTCAGTTTTAGACCAGAATTTTTCCGACCTCAACATTTTTCTTGAAACTTTAAAACCTTCAAAACTGTTTATTCTGGTAGATGAAAACACGCATGAACACTGTCTTCCCACACTTTTAGGAAATCTGGCCACCGAAATTCCTTTTGAAATCATTGAAATTGAAGCCGGTGAAGAACTGAAAACCATTGAAACCGCAACACAGCTTTGGGAAATCCTGGCTGAGTTTGAAGCCGACCGTAAATCTTTGATGATAAATCTGGGCGGTGGCGTGATTACGGATTTGGGCGGTTTCGTAGCTTCTACCTACAAAAGGGGCATCCGGTTTATTAATCTTCCCACCACGCTTCTGGGCATGTGTGATGCGTCAATTGGCGGTAAGACAGGGATTGATCACCACTTTCTGAAAAATATTATCGGAACTTTTGCGGAGCCGGAACAGATTTTTGTCTTCCGGGATTTTTTAAATACATTGCCTTTTGCTCAGCTCAGAAGCGGTTTTGCAGAGATGCTGAAACACGGTTTAATTGCAGATCACAAACACTGGAATGATCTTATTTCAATAGAACACCTGAATCCGGAAGCTATTTTTCCTTTTATCGAAACATCGATGAAGATTAAAGAAAGCGTTGTAGCGCAGGATTTTAAAGAGCAACACATCAGAAAGACGCTTAATTTCGGACACACGGTTGGGCATGCCGTTGAAAGTCTTTTTTTACAGAACGGAACTGCGATCCCGCATGGCGAAGCGGTAGCTTTGGGAATGATTTGCGAAACCAGACTGGCGTTTCTGATCAATTTAATTTCTGAAGAATCCGCAGAAAATATTATCAAAAACATCACAAGATTTTACCCTTACATTTCTATCAGTAACTTTTCTGATGGACAAATATTGTCTTTAATGATGAATGATAAGAAGAATTCGGGCGGGAATATTAGTTTCTCGCTTCTCAACACTATAGGCGAGGGAAATTTCGACTGTGAGATCTCAGAAACAACGCTTATATCTGCCCTCCATTATTATCGAAATTTGAATTAAAACCTATTTTATTACTATTTACTACATAATATCATCTAAAAAAACAGCCCGGTTTAAACAAAATATAGATTAAGTAATTATTTGTTAATCAGTATATTACGTTAGAATATTTTTAAACCGTTGTTTAAATTTTTATATTTTGAAAGATTTTTGGCACAGCGTTTGTGAATAACCAAGCGTAAAACAAAAATTTAAAATGTGAATTGATAAGCATTTTGAGTCGAATTAAATTTTTAACCATAGAATTTTACCAACTCAAGCATGAAATTATCAAATTCTCAAAAAATTAATTAAAATTTAAAAATTATGAAAAAGTTATTTTTAGGTGCAGCAATTGCAATGAGTTCATTAACATTCGCACAACAATTTGGTATTAAAGCAGGGATGAACGTTTCTTCACTATCAACTGAAGAAGGTTTAGACGATCAAAAATCTAAAATCGGTTTCAACGCAGGTGTATTCATGAACGCACCATTAGCTGAAAACTTCAGCATCCAACCTGAGTTACTTTATTCTCAGTACGGTGATAAAGCTAACGCTACTATTGCAGGAAACGAATATTCTTACTCAAGAAAACTTGACTATGTGACTTTACCTGTAATGTTCCAATATAACGCAACTCCAAGTTTTTATTTAGAAGCAGGTCCTGAGTTCGGATTGTTGGTAAGTGCAAAAAATAAAGTAAAAAATGAAACTTCGGGTCAAACTATAAGTGAATCAGACAACTATAAAGATGATCTAAATGGATTTAACTTTGGACTAGGTCTTGGTGCAGGTTACTATTTTACACCTAATGTAGGTTTAACTGCGAGATATGTTGCTGGTTTTACAGATATTTATAAAGATGGACAAAACTCTGGTGACGCTGTAAAAAACAACGTATTCCAAGTTGGTTTAGCTTATAAATTCTAAGACAACAATCATATTACACTTAATATTACAAAGGTTGGGAAATTTCCCAACCTTTTTTTTATTTATTTATCAGTATAATCTGGGTTTGGCCCCGCCGGAACGGGATATTCTTCCGTAAAACAACCGAAACAATGGTTGGAACTTCCCAGGATAACTTTCAGGTTATCCATACTTAAAAACTCCAACGAATCTACGCCCAAATAACTACGCAATTCCTCTACCGACATATTGGCGGAAATTAAATCGTCTTTCGAAGGCGTGTCGATCCCAAGATAGCATGGCGCAATAATCGGTGGTGAAACGCTGCGGAAATGGATTTCTTTTACTCCCGCATCTTTCAAAATTTTCACCAATCGCTTCGAAGTAGTTCCCCGAACAATCGAATCATCAATGATCACAACCCTTTTTCCTTTGATTTCTGAAAGAATTGGGTTGAGTTTTAAGTTCACAATTCTTTCCCGCATTTCCTGGGTTGGAACGATGAAACTTCGTCCGATATACCGATTTTTAATCAAAACCGGACGAAAAGGAATACCCGAAGCAATAGAAAAACCAATCGCTGCCGGAACTCCGGAATCGGGAACACCGATCACAATATCAGCTTCCACAGGAGCTTGTTCCCAAATTTTCATCCCAGATTTTTCGCGAATTTCATGAACATTGATATTTTCCAGCACAGAATCGGGTCTTGCAAAATAAATATATTCGAAAGCACAGATTCTTTTCTCGCAGTTTTCTTTAACCAAGAAAGATTTTAAACCTTTTTCATTTTCACTGGTATAAACGATCTCGCCGGGTAGAATATCGCGAACATATTGCGCACCAACCGCGTCTAAAGCGACAGATTCCGAAGCTGCAACGAAGGTTTTCTCGTCAATCGCTCCCAAAATCAGCGGACGGATGCCGTGAAAATCTCGGAAAGCAAAAAATTTATTTCGTGTCATTCCCACCACTGAATAAGCACCTTCAATTTTTTCCATCGTAGCTTTGATGGCTCCTCGCAACCCCAGATCCAAGTTTTTCTGAATGAGTCTTAAAATTACCTCAGAATCGGAAGTTGCCTTGAAAACAACTCCTTCTGCTTCAAGTTCTTTTTTAAGTTCCTCAGCGTTGGTCAAATTACCATTATGAGCGATCGAAAGGATAATTTGGTCGTATTCGTTTTTCGCAAAGAAAGGTTGAAAATTATACTTTTTTTTGTCGCCCGCTGTGGTATATCTTGTATGTCCAATCGCGGAATTTCCCATGAAAGTTTCGGGTTCGCGAATGTTTTTGTACACATCGAGCACGAGACCTTCATCTTTAATATTAAAAATTTTTCCGCTTTTCATTACTGAAATACCGCAAGCTTCCTGCCCGCGATGCTGCAACGCAAAAAGGCCGAACTGTGAAAGTGAAAAGGTATCTAAATCCTTATCGGAGTACAGCCCGAAGATTCCGCATTCTTCAGAGGGTGCATCAAAAAGGTCTTCTGATTTCAGCAAATTTCTTCCGTATGTTCTTTCTTTGAACTGGTTTAAATAATTTACTTTATGATGTTGTAAATCTTTCATTTTTTACTTTTCTCCCAAAAAATTATTTGTTCAGTACCTTTTTCAATCTTTCGTAAATTTCAACGTAAGCTTCTGTTACTTCGCCCAAATCTCTTCTGAAACGGTCTTTATCCAATTTTTTCATCGTATCTTTATCCCAAAGTCTGCAAGTATCGGGTGAAATTTCGTCGGCAAGAACAATTTTTCCGTCTGCCGTTTTGCCCAATTCGATTTTAAAATCTACCAGAATGATATTCATTTTATCGAAAAGATCGATCAGAATATCATTGATATCAGAAGTAAGTTCATACATTTCATCGAGTTCTTCGTAGGTTGCTGCCCCCAAGAAAACTGCATGATGATCATTGATGAGCGGATCTCCCAATTCATCTTTTTTATAGCAAATATCGAAAATGGTCACCGGTGATTTTATGCCTTCTTCCACCCCTAATCTTTGCGCCATACTTCCGGCAGAATAATTTCTTACCACCATTTCTAAGGGAATAATGTTCACTTTCTTAACCAACTGCTCTCTTTCATCGATTTTTTTTATAAAGTGTGTCGGAATTCCTTTCTCATTCAAATATTCGAAAATCAAGGTGGTGATGGCGTTATTCATCTCGCCTTTCAAATCTACACTTCCTCTTTTCTGTGCGTTAAAAGCGGTCGCATCATCCTTGAAACGAACAATTACTTCATTTGGCTGATCGGTTTCGAAAACTTGTTTTGCTTTTCCTTCATAAAGCATTGCTCCTTTTGTCATTTTTATTTTTTATTTGATTATTTCAACTGTTTTTTTAATTTAAATTTTAACTAAAATCCCTGTCAATACAGCGATTCCGAAACTTAGTAAAGTTCCTATCAATACGTATTCGGTCAGTTTTCTTTGCTTTGCTTCTGCCAAATCACTAAATCTGAAAACCGATTTTGCGGCAATCATAAAACCCACGCCTTCCCAATGGTCGACAAGGATGAATACAAAAACCAAAAGTCTTTCGAGGATTCCTATATATTTCCCTGCATTCACTAAGGATTCCGTTTGTAATTTGCTGTGTTCTACGGTAACTGGAGTCCAAATCGAGATTAATGTTTTGATAAAAATAGAAGATGGAACCGTTAAAAAAAACACGGCCGTGATAAGTTTTAAAGATTCAGAATTAAAGAAATCTTCCCATATAAAATATGGAAAATACAACATCGATAGTGCGACAATAACTAAAACATGAAGCAATTGATCGACAAAAAACCAGGTTCGTTTGGTTTTTGCATTTTGAAAATTTAGTTTTGCCCAATCGATTAAAAAATGCGAAAAGCCGATGGTTGCAGCGATCCACCAAAGTTCAATATTCCATAAAAAAACAAAAGCCAAAACTGTGTGAAGCAAAATATGCAAATACAAATAAATACTTCCGGCTTTTTTCCGCTCTTTATCAGCAACCCACGAATTGGGCTGTAGAAGAAAATCTCCTAACAAATGTGCCAATATGAGAGGAATAAAAATCATTAGAGTTCTGCTATTTTTTTTCTAAAAAACAAATCGGTTTCCTGAATCAAATCGAAATGAGATCGCTTAATTCTCTGACTTACTGATGATTGAGTAATATTCAATTCCTTTGCTAATTCTTCTTGCGTTAGCTCCGGATTGATCAGCAAGCGGTGAATAATTTCTGCCGTGGCAATGGACCAACTGTCGAAATCTATCGAGGTCCATTTAAAAAGAATATTCAAATCACGGTTCACTTTATCATTATCGGTATTTATTGCCAAGGTGCGTCCTTCGGTAGTTATGTCATTTAAAAGTCGCCCAGAATTCACGTAGGCAGAGCCGTTGGATTCGGTAATTTTTTCAGACAGAAAAACTTCGTTTCCGATACCGATTGCTAATCTTACGTCCAGATTCTCAAAAGTTTTGATTAGTGATTTAATCATCATTGATTTTGAAAAAACTTCATCTACACTGCATTTTACCTGAAATTCGTCGCCACGATATACTTCCCAGTTTTGGGGAGTTGCAGTCCAACTTCCTAATAAATTTTTCAACTTAGGAAGCCACAATTCGGAATCAGTATTTTGAGAATTGATAATATCTCCGGTAACAATAGCAATCATTTCACAAATATAAGCAATTACCCTTATAAAACATAAATATAAGCTAAATCGCTAATAAATTTATTTTATAAGGAAATTTACTTATAATTTATTTTTCATTTTTAAAATCTTTACAAATCACAAAAGCAGCGATTACTTGAAGTACTCCACACCGTTTTTGAAAATATTATGATAATTGGCGGTCGGAATATTCTTCAACAACCCTTCCGAAAATCTTTCCGGATGCCCCATTCTACCAAAGATTTTCCCTGATTTACTTGCAATACCTTCAATTCCGAATAAAGAATTATTTGGATTAAAAGGCATTCCGTGCGCAATATTCCCTTCAAAATCAATATATTGCGTCGCAATTTGTCCGTTTTCATATAATTCTTTAATCACTTCTTCAGAGGCCATAAATCTTCCTTCCCCGTGAGAAATCGGAATGGTAAAAACCTGATCTTTCATCCCTTTTAACCAAGGCGAATGATCGTTGACTACTTTTACATCAACCATCTGAGAAATATGTCTTCCGATCGCATTGTGCGTCAAAGTAGGCGAATTTTCGTCCAAATCGCGAATCTCACCATAAGGCAAAAGTCCGGATTTTACCAATGCCTGGAACCCGTTGCAAATACCGAGAATCATTCCATCGCGGTTTAATAATTCGTGAACAGCATTTTTCATTTTCTCGTTTTTCAAAACATTGACAATGAATTTTGCAGAACCATCCGGCTCATCACCTGCAGAGAAACCTCCAGAAAACACCAAAATTTGAGACTGTTTGATTTGCGAAATCCACGCCTCCAAACTTTCGTTAATAAGCTGATGATTCAAATTGATCAACGGCAAACTTGAAACTTCTGCTCCTTCTTTTCGGAAGGCATTTTGAGTTTCATATTCACAATTGGTTCCCGGAAAAATAGGTGCAAAAACACGAGGTTTTGCAATTCCGTGTTTTCCAATTATTATGGTTTCTGCTTTTGTAGCATTGAATTTTTCGTCAAGTTCTACCACAATTTTCTCTTTTTCAACCGTAGGAAACAGCTCTTCAAAAGTTCCTTTGTAAGCCTCAAATAAACTTGAGATAGCAATTTTTAAATCATTAATTATTAAAACTTTATCAGCTTTAACCTCACCAATCAATTGAAACAAATCATTTTTCAAATCTGAGGTAGCTTCAATAATTAAACTTCCAATATTTTTATTTAAAAGTAAATTTTCTTCCAAAGAAATTTCAGCTCCTAACTGATTGCCGAAACTCATTTTTGCCAACGACACTGCTACTCCTTCATCTTTCACAGTTTTAACAGAAACGATATTTCCTAATTGAATATTTTCATGAATATCATCGAAAACTTTCTTCAAATTTTCATAATCCGGCAAACCATTTTCCTGAGGAACATGTTGGAAAAAATACAATTTGTTTCCCGCTTTTTTCAGTTCCGGAGAAATGATATTTTTCTTTTCGCCATTTGCACAAGCAAAAGAAATCAGAGTTGGTGGTACATTGATATCCTGGAAACTTCCACTCATCGAATCTTTTCCGCCAATTGCAGCGAGTTCCAAATTCATTTGTGCATCGTAAGCTCCCAGCAAGGAAGCCAAAGGTTTTCCCCATTTTTCGGGTTTATTTCCCAATTTTTCGAAATACTCCTGGAAACTCAAACGGATATTTTGATATTTTCCTCCCATTGCCACGATTTTGGCAACGCTTTCGACCACCGCATTTGCAGCCCCAATCATCGAGTTTTGCGAAGAAATTTCCGCATCAAAACCCCAACTTGCCAAAGAAACAGTTTCAATATTTTCAGCGTTTAAAACCGGAAGCGTCTGGACACTTCCTTCCATTTCAGTCTCCTGATATTTCCCTCCGAAAGGCATCGCAACGGAAGTTCCACCAACGGATGCGTCAAACATTTCTGCCAAACCTTTCTGCGAAGCATTATTTTTACTAGAAATTGCCTTCAAGAAATTCTCCTCAGTAAATTTGATATTTTGATTATCAACTTTTTGCAAATGTGAAATTTCTGCACGTTGAGATTTTGCACAACCGTTAGTATCTAAAAAATTGCGGCTTAAATCCACAATTTTATTACCTTGCCAAAACATCTGCATTCTTCCGGAATCGGTTACTTTCGCCACTTCTACAGCTTTGATATTTTCGTTTTCGCAGAATTTGATGAATTTTTCTTTCTGATTCGCTTCAATCACCACCGCCATTCTTTCCTGAGATTCGGAAATAGCGAGTTCTGTTCCGTTTAACCCTTCATATTTCAAAGGCAAAATATCAAGGTTAATTTCCAACGAATCAGCAATCTCGCCGATAGCAACAGAAACGCCACCGGCTCCAAAATCGTTGGATTTTTTAATTAAAGTAGTAACATCAGGATTTCTGAATAAACGCTGAATTTTGCGTTCTTCCACCGCATTTCCTTTCTGCACCTCTGTAGATAAGGTGTGAATAGAGGTTTCATCTTGTTCTTTTGAACTTCCAGTTGCTCCTCCCACTCCATCTCGGCCGGTTGCTCCACCCAGCAGAATCACCAAATCTCCAGGTTGCGGTTTCTCCCGTCGAACCCAATCTTTTTTCACCGCTCCCACTACAAAACCAACTTCCATTCGTTTTGCTTTGTAACCTTCATGGTAAACCTCATTCACTAAAGTCGTCGCCAAACCAATTTGGTTACCGTAGGAAGAATAGCCGTTTGCAGCTTGTTTAGAAATAGTTCTTTGCGGAAGTTTTCCAGGTAAAGTCTCGCTAATCGGTTCTAAAACATCTGCAGCTCCGGAAAGTCGCATCGCCTGATAAACAAACGCTCTACCGGACAATGGATCGCGGATCGCGCCACCTAAACACGTAGAAGCACCGCCAAAAGGTTCAATTTCTGTCGGGTGATTGTGTGTTTCATTTTTAAATAAAAGGTACCAAGGTTCTTTTTTACCATCAAATTCGGCTTCAATTTCTATGGTACACGCATTGATTTCATCGGAAACAACGAGGTTTTCGAGCTTACCGGTTTTGTGGAAATATCTTGCACAAACTGTAGCCAAATCCATCAAAGAAATCGGTTTTGCTTCTCTTCCGAGAAATTTTCTTTTCTCTAAATAATCATTAAAAATTCTTTCTAAAGTATCTTTAAAAGAATCATTAAACTGAATATCAGTTAGTGCTGTTTCGAAAGTGGTATGTCGACAATGATCGCTCCAATAGGTATCGAGCACTTTGAGTTCGGTTTCCGACGGATTTCGGTTTTCAGATTTAAAATATTTCTGAATAAATTCTAAATCATCGAATCCCAAAGCAAAACCGTGTTGGTGATAAAACTCATTAAGTTCTTCCGTAGAAAAATCAATAAAACCCTCATGAATCATAACCGGATCTGGGGTATCTTCCAACGGGATTTCGAGCTTGGACAAATCTTTTTCCTGACTTTCGACTTTGTTTATTAAATGATTTTTTATTTTTTCGATATCATTTTCTGTAACGCCAAAAAGTTCGATCAACTTTCCGCTTCTCACTTTTGAGTTTTCATTTTCTGTGAGTAGAGCGATACATTGCTGCGCAGAATCTGCTCGCTGATCGTATTGGCCAGGTAGAAATTCAGTAGCAAAATGAAGGTTTTTAGCCGGGTTTTCGGTGTGAAGAATATCAACGACCGGATCTACAAAAGTATTGAAAATTACTTTGTTAAGATCGTTTTCTTCGATCCCGTACAAATCATAGATGTTATAAACTTTCACATCCTGAATATGAGGAACGATGGTTTTTACTTCGCTGAAAATCTTGGGACTTTCCACATCGAATATGCCGCGTTTTTCTACAAAAATTCTTTTTTTATCAGACATTCTATGTCAATTTTAAAGGGAGTAAAACATTAAAAAATGCAGACAAAATTGCCTGCATCACTTTATACTTTAAGGTCAGCTTCTAAGCCAACTAAATCGGAATATTTATCAAGAATTGGCTGTGCTTCATTCTGGACAAATTCCTCGGTTTGAATCGGAGCGAATCCGATGAAATTTTTCGGGTCGAGCATTTCCATAAATTTGGATTTATCCATTTTCAGGGAATCATCGTTCAAAATCCTTTCGATCAGGTCGTTTTCTTTGCCTTCGATTTTTACTTTTTTAGAAGCTTCAATGGAGTGCACGCGGATGGTTTCGTGGATTTCCTGACGATCGCCTCCAGCTTTTACTTCCTCCATAATGATATATTCTGTCGCCATGAAAGGAAGTTCGTCCATGATATGTTTTTTGATACGGTTTTCGTAAACCACTATTCCGTTCATGATGTTGTTCCAAATCAACAAAATAGCATCCACAGCAAGGAAAGATTGGGGAATTGCGAGTCTTTTGTTCGCTGAATCATCCAAAGTTCTTTCAAACCATTGCGTTGCTGCCACCATTGCGGAACTGGAAGAAAGCGACATCACGAATTTCGCTAACGAGCCGATTCTTTCGGAACGCATTGGATTTCTTTTGTACGCCATCGCTGAGGAACCGATTTGATTTTTCTCGAAAGGCTCTTCAATCTCCTTTAAATTCTGCAATAGCCGTAAATCATTAGTGAATTTATGGGCAGATTGAGCAATATTCGACAATAAAGCCAAAACTTTCGCATCAATTTTTCGGTCGTAGGTTTGCCCGGAAACGCCAAAAACTTTATCAAATCCAAAACGTTTTGAAAGTTCTGTATCCAAATGTTTTACTTTGGAATAGTCACCATCGAAAAGCTCCAAAAAGCTTGCTGCAGTTCCGGTAGTTCCTTTTACACCGCGGAATCTTAAAGTTTCCAGGAAAAATTCGAGTTCCTCAAAATCCAGAATTAATGATTGTAGCCAAAGTGTAGCACGTTTCCCCACGGTCGTCAATTGCGCCGGTTGATAGTGCGTAAAACCTAAAGTCGGCAAATCTTTATATTTCAAAGCGAAATCCGACAAATTTTTAATGACATTCACCAATTGCTTTCTCAAAATCAGCAATCCATCGCGCATTTGAATTAAATCGGTATTATCCCCTACAAAAGCGGACGTCGCACCGAGATGGATGATTCCTTTTGCGGAAGGAGCTGCATCGCCGTACGTGTGCACATGAGCCATCACGTCGTGTCGGAATTTTTTTTCGTATTCTGCAGCTTTCACATAATCAATGTTTTCTGCGTTTTCTTTGAGTTGTGCGATTTGTTCGTCGGAAATATCCAAACCAAGATCTTTTTCGATTTCGGCAAGAGCAATCCACAATTTTCGCCAGTTTCTGAACTTGTTGTTCGGCGAAAAATTATAGAGCATTTCCTCACTTGAATAGCGTTCTTCAAGAGGATTTTTGTAGGAATTCATTCTTTCTTTTTACTTTTTTAGATGCACAAATTTAAGAAAATTATAAGAATCTGAGGACTTGCATTTGCATTTTTTAGTGCTAAAATCAACAAATCCTGTGGGTTATTTTCTGCCTCTGAAATCTTTCATAGTGTCGTAAACTCCGAAAACATTTTTCATCACCCAATCGAATATTGGCAGTGGCAAAAGCCCTTGAGAAAGTCGAATAAACCAGTACGGCATTGGCAGTGCGAGCATTTTGGTTTCGTTCTCAATTGCTTTTATAATTCTTTCCGAAGTTTTTTCAGGTTCGAGAATGGGAAGCAGTTTCGATTTTACTCCATCAAACATTCCTGTATTAATATAAAAAGGCATGATGGTGGTGAAGGAAATATTCTTTCCGAGTTGTTCCATTTCCAGTCTTAAACTGTCGCTCCACCCGACAACTGCCCATTTTGAAGCGGCATACACCGACATTTTGGGATTAGAAATTAATCCGGCAGACGAAGCAATATTGCAAATCGCTCCTGAATTATCCGCCATCATTCCGGGAAGAAATTCAAGCCCAATATGCATAAAAGCATTGGAATTGATGAGCATACTTTTCTGAATCTCGTCGTGGGTATGTTGATGAAAATATTTTCCGACTACAATTCCTGCATTATTAATTAGAATATCAATCTTTCCTACCTCTGTACGTACTTTCTGCGCAGCAATTCTAATTTCATCCAAATTAAAAACATCAACTTTATAAGTGAAAATTTCGCCGCCAAGTTTTGCAAATTCCTGTTTTGTAGCCGCTAAAGTTTCTTCATTAATATCCCAAATTACCAGTTTTTTGATGCCTCTTTCCAAAGATTTTCTCGCCATAATTTTCCCGATTCCGGAACACCCGCCGGTAATTAGAATTTTTTTATTTCTGAAATTCATTTTGCTTTCTATCTATTTAATTTGGAGTAAATTTGTTTGAATTATAAAATAAATTTAATGAATTTTGAAAAGATATTAGCTGATCAGCGTACCTTTTTTAACAGCCAGAAAACCAAAAGCATCAAGTTCAGAAAAATGTATCTGGAAAAACTGCGAGATTTGATCATTAAAAATGAAGAACTGCTTTATGAGGCCATTTATAAAGACTTCGGAAAATCGAGATTTGATACTTATACGACAGAAATTTCTTTCATTTTGAAAGACATCGATTTTTACCTGAAAAACCTCAGTACCCTATCAAAGCCAAAGAAAGTCAAAACCAACCTTGCGAATCAACTTGGAACGAGTAAAATCCATAGCGAACCACTCGGTTGTACACTTGTGATCGGCGCGTGGAATTATCCTTACCAACTTTCGCTTTCTCCTCTGGTTACTTCTATGGCAGCAGGAAACACCTGTATAGTAAAACCCAGCGAAGTTGCTGAAAACACGATGAAAGCAATGGCAAAAATCATCAATGAAAACTTTCCCAATGATTATATTTTCGTGGCAGAAGGCGCTGTGGAAGAAATTACGGAAATACTAAAACTGAAATTTGATAAAATATTTTTCACAGGAAGCACAAAAGTTGGACAAATCGTGTATGAAGCTGCTGCGAAAAATTTAACACCGGTAACTTTGGAATTGGGTGGAAAAAGTCCAGCCATTGTAACTACAAATGCTGATTTTGAGATAGCAGCCAAAAGAATTGTTTGGGGGAAATTTCTGAATGCCGGACAAACGTGTGTGGCTCCGGATTATATTTTGGTGGATGAAAAAGTGAAAGACAGTTTTCTGGATACATTGAAATCTTACATTCAGAAATTCAATTACCAACCAGATTCGGAACATTATACAAAAATAATCAATCGAAGAAATTTCGACAGACTGGTAAATTTCATTGAAAAAGATAAGATATATTTCGGTGGAACACTCGACTCTCAAAAGCTTTATATCGAACCCACGATTTTGCATGAAATCAGTTGGGAAGACGCTGTAATGCAGGAAGAAATTTTTGGTCCGATTTTGCCGGTTCTCACTTTTAATAATTTTAATGAAGCTTTGCTTAAAATCTCAGAAAAAGAAAAACCCTTGGCTGCTTATCTTTTCACCAATAATTCCGAAGAAAAAGAGAGTTTTACTTCGAAAATTTCCTTTGGTGGTGGATGTATTAACGATGTAGTGATGCACTTGAGCAATGAAAATTTACCATTCGGAGGTGTTGGTAATTCGGGAATTGGAAATTACCACGGAAAATTTGGCTTTGAAACTTTCTCCCATCAAAAAGCCGTTCTCGAGCGTGTAAATTGGGGAGAGCCCGATTTGAAATATCCTCCATACACGGAGAACAAAATGAATTGGATTAAGAAACTGCTATAAAAAAAGTTCCGGAAATTTCCGGAATTTTTTTGTTTTATGATTTTGGCGCCCACTTCTCGAAAAACGCTTTCACTTTTTCTTTGCTATACCCCTTTCCCTCTTCTAGCACCGCGCTATCTTGCGTATGAATCATCTTTCCGTTTTGGTCCAGAACGACAAAAACCGGGTATCCGAATTTCGCTCCCGGATTGTCATATTTCGCAAAAACTTTCTCGTTTTTGTTCTCCGGCGAATAATTCAAGTGGTAATAGAGGTAATTGGCATCCACAATTTCTTTCAATTCGGGAGTTGTCTGAACATAATTATTGAACCTTAAACACCAAATACACCAGTTTCCGCCGGCTTGTAAAATGATATTTTTATTCTCAGCTTTTGCTTTTTTTACCAATTCGGAGATTTTAGCTTCGGCATTTTCTGCTGCGTTATAAGGTTTCGGAAGTTTGGCTTTCTCCTCAGCTGCGGCTTTCTTTTTTGCTTCAGCAATTGCGGCGGAATCCTGTTCTACGGCAACAGTTGCTCCGGAAGATTTTTCAGCCGATTTTGTATCAGATTTTTGTGCACATCCTATTCCTGAAATAAAGACCGATGCGAACGCAAATATTTTTAAAAAATTAATTTTCATTGATTTTTGATTTTGATGCGCAAATTAACAAAATTAGCGGGACCGTTCACGTTAATAATTGCTAAATTTGCAAACTGTGAATTTTTTATTTAAAATTATCATTCTTTTTTCGAAGCTCCCGCTTCGGGTTTTATATGTACTGTCAGATGTTATTTTTTTTCTGATGTACAGTCTAGTGGGCTACAGAAAAGAAGTGGTGACCGAAAATCTCAAAAATTCATTTCCAAAAAAATCTGAGTCAGAAATTGACAAAATCCGTAAAAGTTTTTACCGGAATTTTTCTGATTATATCGTAGAAACCCTAAAAGCTTTTACCATTTCTTCCAAAGAACTTCGTGTAAGGGTTCAGCATCTTAATCAGGATGTTTTTCATAAGGCAAATGCTGAAAACAAAAACGTAATTCTGCTTACTGGCCATGTTTTTAACTGGGAATGGTTTAATGCTTTGGCTACGATCATTCCGCAAGAAAACTGCTTCCCGGTTTACCGCAAGGTTCAGAACAGTTTTTGGGAAGAAAAAATCAAAGGTATCCGCAACCGTTTCGGCAATACTGCGCTCGAAGCAAAAGAAGTGATTCGGCATATTCTCCGCAATCCTAATGACGGAAAATCCGTGTATATGTTTGTAGCAGATCAGTCACCGCATGTATCAGAAGTTTCTTTCGGATTAAATTTCCTGAACCAGAAAACTCCAGCTTTCATCGGATACGATAAACTTTCTACGAGGATGGATCTGGTTTTTGTTTTCTGTGAAATGAAAAAAGTGAAGCGCGGCTATTATCAGATCAATTATTACAGAATTTATCCTGACGGCGAGCAGTTTGTGGAACATGAAGTGGTAAAGAAATTTCATAAACTTCTTGAAAACACTATCAATAAAAGGCCAGACAACTATCTTTGGTCCCACCGCAGATGGAAATACCAGCACGCCATAAAAGTGATGGATGACGCAAACTAAAAATCAAAATCCTTGAATTTAGCCATTGCCATATTGAACTGGAACGGAAAAAACTGGTTAGAAAAATTTCTTCCCAATGTAATTTTGCATTCAGAAAATAGCGACGTTTATGTGATTGATAACGCTTCGACGGATGATTCTGTACTGTTTTTGAAACTCAACTTTCCGCAGGTAAAAATTATACAGAATACTGAAAACAAAGGATTTGCTGGCGGATACAATGAAGGGTTGAAGAAAATTAATGCGGAGATTTACTGCCTGCTGAATTCTGACGTGGAGGTTATCGAAAACTGGCTGAAGCCGGTTTTAGATTTATTTCAAAAGGATTTAAAGATCGCGGCGGTTCAACCCAAAATTTTAGATTACAACCGCAGGAATTTCTTCGAATTTGCCGGTGCTGCCGGTGGTTTCATCGATAACCTGGGTTATCCGTACTGCCGTGGAAGAGTTTTTGAAAATATTGAAGAAGACAAAGGCCAATTCGATGACGAAACCGAAATTTTCTGGGCTTCTGGCTGCTGTTTATTTATACGTTCTGAAGATTACTGGAAACAGAACGGTTTCGATGCGAGATTTTTTGCGCATCAGGAAGAAATCGATCTATGCTGGCGGCTTAAAAATGACGGAAAGAAAATTTTCTACACCGGAAAATCTACAGTTTATCATGTAGGAGGCGGAACTTTAAATAAACAGAGTGCACAAAAAACTTTTCTGAATATGCGGAACAACCTTACTATGCTGGTAAAAAATCTTCCAGTTTCCAAGGTTTTCTGGATTATTTTTTCCCGATTGATTCTGGACGGAGCTGCAGCCTTATACTTTGCATTCAAAAACGGATTTCCTCACCTTTGGGCAGTTTTGCGCGCCCATTTCAGTTTTTACGCTCAGCTGCCGAAAACGCTGCAATTACGCAGCAAAAATCAGATCAGAAATTACTATCAATCCAAATGGCTGATTTTCAAGCATTTTATTTAGTGTGAAATTTTTCACCGTCACAACATGGCGAATTACAATTGTATAATTTCGGGCGCAGGACAACCAAGGTACATTAATTTGAAGAATATCATCATGTAATGGAAGAAATTTTCAATGACGGGAAAACCGTAAGCGATAAAGAAAAAACTAACTTAAATGTGAGACATAGAAACTAAAATTGCTTCTGCTTTTCACAATTCATATATCTTTGCTGTAAATTTTTATTCTTAATGGAACTTATTATCATTATATTTTTGGTGCTGCTCAACGGAATTTTCTCCATGTCTGAAATGTCACTTGTGTCCTCCAGAAAGTTTAAACTAGAAAATGCAGGCAAAAAAGGCAGTTCAGGAGCTAAAAAAGCGCTTGAACTTTCGGAACATCCTACAAAATTTCTTTCGACTGTACAGATCGGAATCACGCTTATCGGAATTTTGCTCGGTGTTTATTCCGGCGAAAATCTCACAAACGATTTTCAGGGCTTTTTAAGCAGATTTGCTTTGACTGAACCTTATTCAAAATCCTTGGCAACAGCCGGTATCGTACTGTTTATTACTTACCTGTCGATTTTGTTGGGCGAACTTTTACCAAAGAGAATTGCCATGACGTATCCCGAAACCGTCATTACAATGGTGGCAAAACCCATGGATATTCTGTCGAAAATCACGTCTCCGTTTGTATGGTTGCTCAGCACTTCTAATAATTTAATTCTGAAATTATTGGGAATTAAAAGCAGTTCCGAAAGTATTGTGACGGAAGAAGAAATAAAATCTATCATAAAGGAAAGCGCCCAGGAAGGTGAAATCGACATTATCGAGCACAATATTGTGGAGCGCGTTTTCGAACTTGGGGATCGTAAAATCAATACCCTGCTTACGCACAGAACTGCAATGACTTTTTTCAGTACTGAGGATTCGCTACCGGAAATTTTAGTGAAAATTAAGAACGATAAACATACCGCATATCCCGTAACCAAAAGAAATAATCTGGATGAAATCCTTGGAATTGTTTTACTTAAAGATCTTTTTCCCATCGAAGAACCTGACAATTTTGATGTTAAAAAATATGTGAAACAACCTCTTTATTTCAACGAAAACAGTTATGCCTACAAGGCTCTGGAAGTTTTCAAAAAAGAAAAAAACCACTACGGAATTGTAATCGACGAATACGGAAACACCGTGGGGATGATTACTTTGGGTGATTTGCTGGATGCTTTGGTTGGCGATACAACGACCGAAGATAATTTCGATTACCGCATCACCGAACGGAACGAAAATTCATGGCTGGCTGATGGGCAGGTTCCTATTGTAGAATTCCTGAAGTATTTTGACATTGATTATGAGTTCGATAACAAAGATAATTACACCACCTTGGTTGGCTTTTTCCTGAATCAACATCACGGCGTGACACAGGTTGGTGATAAAATCAATATTGAGGATCTTGAACTCGAAATTCTGGATAAAGATGGCCAGCGTGTAGATAAAATCCTCATTACAAGAACTAAGCCTTAATAATCATGGCAAAAATCCTTCAGTATTTTCAGGAAAAGGTGGTGTTTCTTCCCGTTCCATTGCACCCAAAACATGAATTCAACTTTGAAGTTGATTTTGAAGAATATTTATGGGAAACTCCTTTTGAAGGCTTAATAAATGTGCTGCACTTTAAAATTAAAAATCCCAAAGGCATAATCCTGTATTTTCATGGGAATGCCGATAACCTTCACCGTTGGGGAAAAATTGCCTCGGAGTTTACTAAATTTGGTTATGACATACTGATAATGGATTACCGTGGCTACGGAAAAAGCTCAGGTTCAAGAAACGAAAAATTTCTGTATTCTGATGCACAGTTTGTGTATGATTTCGCAAAACAGCATTATGGCGAAGAAAATATTGTAGTTTACGGAAGAAGTCTTGGCGGTGCATTTGCCGTAAAAATGGCTGCCGATAACAATCCAAAAGTGGTTATTCTTGAAGCTACATTTTATAATCTGCAGGATATCGCCAACCGTTGGCTTCCTGTTAAAGTAACTGATAAAGTTTCAACCAAAATGACATATCATTTTCTTTCCAACGAAAATATTCTCAATATCAACACCGCTCTTTACCATTTTCATGGAACCAAGGACAAAATAGTTCCGATAAATTCAGGAAAAAAACTTTTCAAAATATTTGCGGATCACCATCCTTCTCTTCCAAAAAAATTTATAGAAGTTGAAGGCGGAACTCATGATGATCTGGCGAAATTTCAGCAATACAATGATCAAATGAGAGAAATTTTAAAATAACTTACGAATCATCAAATTAGATTTAATTCAAAAACCTTAAGCAATTCATGATAGATTTCTGCGCCATCGATTTCGAAACAGCCACCCACGAACGCAACTCTGCCTGCGAAATGGGAATCTGCGTTGTGGAAAATGGAGAGATTGTAAAAACCCAGACCTGGCTCATAAAACCGCCGAGTTTTCCTTACTTCCATCCAAGAAATATTGATGTGCACGGAATTCTTCCTGAAGATGTGCAGGATGCGCCCAGTTTTGAAGATATTTGGCATGAAGCGGAAAACCTGATGTACGGAAATCTTATGATTGCTCACAACGCAGCTTTTGATGCGGGTGTACTGCGCAGTTGTCTTGATTATTACGGTTTTTTCAAGCCAAAAATTAATTACCTCTGCAGTATTTCCATTGCGAAGAAATCGTGGAAAAATCTTCCCAAATATGGATTGAAGAGTCTGGCTGAGCATCACCACCTCTCCTTCAACCATCACCGTGCCGGGGACGATGCGGAAGTTTGCGCTAAAATTTCGCTGCTGGCTTTCGATAAACTGATGGTTACGTCGAACGACGAAGTTCAGGAAGTAATGAAGAAGAACATGAAATTGCTCTAACTTCTCAAACTTTTAAACAAAAAAACGGCATCAGCAGTAAGCTGTACCGTTTAAATTATATTTTGAATCATTTCTTAATTGCTTAAAACCTCTGCCATCAGGTTAAATTTGGGAATATCAATCGCTAAATTTTCGCTGTTGTGAAGATTGATGCAAAAATAAACACCGCTCATACTGCCGACTCCCGAGCGCAGCACAACATTAGAAAAATATTTGAATGTTTCTCCAGGATTGATTTCGGGAGTAAGACCTATGACACCATCGCCTTCCACTTCAGTGTAACCGAAACCTACATCATAAATCAGCCATTTCCTTTTCAAAAGCTGCACCGGATGGTCGCCAAGATTTTCAATGGTTACATGATACCTGAATACAAAACGGTTTTCAGACGGAAAACTGTTTTTAATATCATATTCGGGAATTACAGAAACTTTAATATCAAAGGTAGTTGTAGAAAACATTTCAGTAGGTTTTATAGGGGAAATGCAAAAATCCCGCCTTTTCAGTACGGGATTTCATTTATTTTATAAATCGCTCGGATAAATTTATAATTCAAGCGCTTTTCTTTCGTCGCCTCCCATTAAGAATTCAACAGGATTGTCGATTGCTTCTTTTACTGCAACCAGGAAACCAACAGATTCTTTACCATCGATAATTCTATGGTCGTACGAAAGTGCAACATACATCATCGGACGAATTACTACCTGTCCGTCAATCGCCATCGGTCTTTGCAGGATATTGTGCATTCCCAGAATTGCAGACTGAGGCGGGTTGATAATCGGCGTTGACATCATAGATCCGAAAGTTCCGCCGTTTGTTACCGTAAATGTACCGCCAGTCATTTCATCAACAGTAATTTTACCGTCTCTTACTTTCTCTGCCAAAGATTTGATGTTGGCTTCTACTCCACGGAAGGTCATGTTTTCAGCATTTCTTAAAACCGGAACCATTAAGCCTTTAGGTCCAGAAACCGCAATTGAAATATCGCAGAAATCGTAATTAATTTTGTAATCTCCATCAATTGAAGCATTTACATCAGGATACATTTGAAGTGCTCTGGTAACCGCTTTGGTGAAGAATGACATAAATCCTAAACCTACACCGTGCTTCGCCGCAAATTCTTCTTTGTACTGTTTTCTTAATCTGAAGATCTCAGACATGTCAACTTCATTGAAAGTCGTCAACATTGCGGTTTCATTTTTCACTGAAACCAATCTTGCTGCCAATTTTCTTCTGAGAACTGAAAGTTTTGTGGTGCTTGAAGATCTTGATCCGCCAGTAGATGATGCAGCACCCATTGCAGGTACGGAAGCAGTTTCAGCGTCCTGTTTTGTGATTCTTCCACCTCTTCCTGAACCTGAAACCTGAGCAGCATCTACCCCTTTTTCATCAAGGATTTTCTTTGCAGCAGGTGAAGGAGTTCCGGTTGCGTAAGAAGTTGGTTTTGCCTCTTCTTTTTTCGCTTCCTGAACGATTGCAGGTTTTTCAACCACTTTTTGTTCTGCTTTCGGAGCTTCTGCGTTTTCTGCTTTTGGAGCTTCCGAAGCAGGAGCTGAACCTTCAGGTTTTTTGGCATCCATGTCGATTAAACAAACTACTTGACCAACTTGTACCACTTCACCTTCTTCGGCTTTTAAAGTGATAATTCCGCTTTCTTCAGCAGGTAAATCAAGAGTTGCTTTGTCGGAATCAACTTCAGCAATGGGTTGGTCTTTTTCTACATAATCGCCGTCTTTTACCAACCATGATGCGATTTCAACTTCTGTGATGGATTCTCCCGGTGAAGGGACTTTCATTTCTAATATTGACATCGGATATATTTTTTTAATATTTGTTAATTAAGTTCTTTCAAAAATTTTTCAGGGATAAATTGCTTTAAAATTGGAATTTGTTTTTTTTCGATAACCGTAAATTTCCAATTTTTAAAATCTGATGAATTAGCTACTGTACTTTTTATAGTGCTTATCTCAAAAAAATCAGTTTTTTCATTATAGCGCACCTGATTATAACCAAACTGACCTTGCAATGCTGACAACAAATCCTGAGGTTTTACCTTAGAATCCTTGAATTTCATATCAAGTCTTTGATTATAAATTAGTTTTAAATATTTTTTTCCGTTTTCATTTACGACGTTCTTCTCATCGATGATTATATTTTCAGGAGGATGCATTTTAAATTCCATTTCAGGAGCATTCATCACCATCCCCATCATTTCGATTAATTGCTCCTTTGGAACTATTTTAAAGAAATCTTCATTTGCATACAGATCCATTGCTTTCTTAAAATCCTTATTAGAAATCAATGAATTATAATCCCGAAATTGATTTTCCACATCAGTTTTAAAATTCTGTCCGAAAAATAGGGCAGAAAAAAGAATAAACAGTAAAAGAAAAATATTTTTGGTCATAAAATTACGCAGTTACCGGTCTTTTTGCAGGCGCATCATCACGGTTGAAAACTCTGTTGATTACATTATTTTGGTTTCTTTCGAACATTTTGTGACTACCCGGAGCCGGTGATCCACTGGCAACCGGTGCAATCACTTGAATCCCTGTATCTCTGAAATTACGCAAGATATAAGCCCACGCTCCCATATTTTCAGGTTCTTCCTGAACCCAAACCAATTGTGTTCTGCTGCTGTATTTGCTTAAGATCTCTTCGATCTTATCTTGTTGAAGAGGGTAAAGCTGTTCTAATCTTACCAATGCAATATTTTCGCAGTTCAGTTCTTCTTTTTTGGCTAAAAGCTCGTAGTAAATCTTACCTGAACACAGGATTAGTTTTTCAATTTTCTTCGGATTTGCAACAGCATCATCAATAATTGGCTGGAACGTTCCGGTCGCAAAATCTTCTAACGGCGATAATACTTTCGGATGACGCAACAGTGATTTCGGAGTCATTACAACCAGAGGTTTTCTAAAATTCCACTTCAGCTGTCTTCTCAACAAGTGGAAATAGTTTGCCGGCGTAGTTGCATTGGCTACAGTCATATTTTCGTTGGCGCAAAGTCCTAAAAATCTTTCGAGTCTCGCAGATGAGTGTTCAGCACCCTGACCTTCAAAACCGTGAGGCAAGAGCATCACCAACCCATTCTGGATTTTCCATTTTTCTTCAGCGGCTGCTAAATACTGGTCGATGATAATCTGAGCTCCGTTGACGAAATCCCCAAACTGTGCTTCCCAGATTGTAAGTGTATTTGGTGAAGCCATGGCATAACCATAATCGAAACCAAGAACTCCATATTCTGAAAGATGCGAATTATAAATATCGAAACGGCTCTCGGAAATATGTCTTAACGGGATGTATTCTTCTTCTGTATCTTCTGTTTTTACCATTGCGTGACGGTGAGAGAAAGTTCCTCTTTCCACGTCTTCCCCGGAAATACGTACATTTTTACCTTCAGTAAGTAAGGTTGCATAAGCAAGCCACTCCCCAAGTGCCCAATCGAGTGAATTGCTCTCGATCATTTTCAAACGGTTTTCGAAAAGTCTGGTAATTTTCGAAATGAATTTTTTATCAGCAGGTAAAGTAGTCATTTTCACTGCCAGCTCTTTCAGCATTTTTAAGTCGAATCCGGTATATACGCTGTTTTGCATGGCACCGCGCGGACAAAGCGGGAAATCTTTCCAGGCATCTTCCATAAAGATAGCCATGGCATTTTTTTCAATTTCCTTGGATGCGTCATAATCTGCATCCAATAGATTTTTGAATTCGCTTTCCATTTTTTTCAGCACCTCATCAGAAACAATTCCTTCCTTAATAAGCACTTCTTTGTAAATCTCGCGTGGATTTGGATGTTTTGAAATCGCTTTATAAAGATTCGGCTGGGTAAAACGAGGCTCATCACCTTCGTTGTGACCGTATTTTCTGTAGCCTAATAAATCGATGTACACGTCTTTACCAAACTGAGCACGGAAATCTGCTGCAAATCTGATGGCATGTACTACAGCTTCCACATCATCAGCATTTACGTGCATCACCGGAGATTCGGTAACTTTAGCAATATCTGTACAGTAAATGGAAGAACGTGCATCCAGGTAATTGGTTGTAAATGAAACCTGATTGTTTACAACAATATGAACTGTACCTCCGGTTTTGTAACCTTCAAGGGTCATCATCTGCGCAACTTCGTACACAATTCCCTGGCCGGCAATTGCACCGTCACCGTGAATTACGATCGGTAAAACTTTCTTGTAATCGTGGTAGGTATCATCTACTTTCGCACGGCATATACCTTCAACCAAAGCTGCAACGGTTTCCAGATGCGAGGGATTCGGGGTAAGGTTGATTGAAACTTCTTCTCCGTTGGCTGTTTTTATTTTTTTGGATGAACCCAAGTGATATTTTACGTCACCTGAAAATACATCCTCCTCAAATTCTTTTCCTTCAAATTCTGAGAAAATCTGTTTGTAAGATTTCCCGAAAATATTGGTGAGTACATTTAATCTTCCACGGTGAGCCATTCCTAACACCACTTCATCAACTCCGTGTTGCGAAGAACGCGTGATGAGCTGATCAAGCGCAGGAATTAGCGATTCACCTCCTTCGAGTGAAAATCTCTTCTGCCCAACGAATTTGGTGTGCAGATAATTTTCAAAAGCAACGGCCTGGTTTAGCTTGCCTAAAATTTCAGTTTTCTCAGAAGCATTGAGCTGAGCACGGTTTTCGTTTACCTGAAGCCATTTTCTGATATACAGTTTTTCATCCGTATTATTAATGTGCATATACTCTACCCCGATAGATTCGCAATAGATATTTTCTAAACGTTTTACAATATCCTGAAGTGTTGCTGCACCCGGCATTCCGATTTCTGTAGCGGAATTGAATTTACGGGTAAGGTCGGCCTGCGTAAGTCCGAAATTTTCGATGGCCAGTGTAGGCTCATAATGTCTTCTCTGGCGAACAGGGTTGGTATTGGTAAACAAATGCCCTCTGTGTCTGTAAGCCTCAATTAAATTTAAAACTTTGAATTCTCTCTGAATATCATCCGGAATTTGACCACTAGATGCAGACTGATTGGCAAACTGCACTACTTTTTCAGATGAATTTGCTGAAACTGAAGTATTTTCAGAAGATTCGTCACCGTAATTTTCGAGCGCAAAATCAAATCCCTGGAAAAATGCTTTCCAGGAAGGCTCCAGACTATCGGGATATCTTAAATATTGTTGGTATAAGTCTTCGATTAACTGCGAATGAGCAGCGTTCAGGAATGAAAATTTGTCCATTATTTACAGATTAACTGTTGTTGATTTATTTTACTACAAATTTAAGCAAAATAAGTGAAGTAATAAAGCTGAAAAATTTTAAAAAACAATTAAACAAATCATCTGTAAACCGGCAAAGATAATTTCATCACTGTATTACTTTCCACAGCCGGTTCTTCGAGGAAGGTTTGCTGCAGATCGCCGGTACGCATCGTATCTTTTTTGGCCTGCTGAAGGAGTTGCTGTATTGCACTAATTCGGCCTGAATAACTGCCCCGGTAATAAATGACATAGTTTCTGGAGGCATTCACCGTTCTGAAGGTGAAGTTGTTATCGGATACACCAATTCTTTTGGAAAGCGGTATTCCGTAGTAATAAGAAACTTCTTTATCTTTAAAATTGTTGGCTTTAGTGATTAAAACCGGCTCGCCGTACTCGTCTTCTCTCTTCCCCAAATCCATTGTTATAAAGTTGAGGGTTTTGTTATGGTTCATCACGATATTCTTAAAAAGCGCGTCTTTGGTATTCTTGGAATTTACATTAACGCCTAAGAGAAGCTGGCCTTCTTTTTCTTCCACCATCAAACTGTCGAATTTCAAATTTTCGCGCGCCTGTTCTTTATTGACTTTGTTTCCTAAGATGTTAAAGAGCGTAATCATTCCGCTTTCAATATTCTGGTTGATATCGTCTTCTGAAATTAAATTAAGTGAACGTTTGAGGAAAGGCTGCTTGGGAGTATGAACATACCAAATGACTCTGGTCTTTCCATTTTCCGGAATAAATTTTAAATCGATAAGATAAGGATTGCGGTTTCGGCCTTCGAATAACTGATAGCGGAGGGTTTTGTTGGGATTTTCGTAACGGATAAACAAGTCACCAAAAACGTCTTCGTTTTTTTTATCGTGGTAACTCATCGAGCTGCCCTGACCCTCATATGGCGTAAAATAATCAAAAGTGAGATTTTTGTTATCAGCAAAAAATCCGCTCCAGCGGCTGAAATTCTGGAGATTATTAAACTGTGGAAAAACCTTATCGACAGGATAATTGATTTCTTTTTCAACGGTGAAACTCTTGCTTTCTGCCACGAAAGTCATAGAGACGGCGTACACTGCCAATAAAAAGATGATAATTAAAGTTCCGAATTTTAACCAACGCATGGGCAAAAATACAAAAATCTCTCACACAAAAAACGCGGCAGTATAAATATTGCCGCGTTGTATAGGTGTTTCTGTTTTAAGGGATAATTGTTCCGGGGTGAATAACCGCATTCTTCTTCACGACTACAATACCGTCTTTTATCGAATGGGTATCGTAATCACCATCCTGAAGATGTTTACCGCCGATGATTCTCACATTATCACCAATCCTGCAGTTTTTGTCCAAGATCGCACGTTCGATATAGCAGTATTTCCCTACACCAAGATTTGCTGTACCTTTCTGGTCATTTATTACGATTTCTTTGGTATCCTGATAATAATCGGCCCCCATCATGTACGTATTAATGAGCGTACTTCCTTTATCGATACGGCTTCTGTTTCCCACAATTGAGTTTTCAATTTTATCTGCCATTACCACACAGCCGTCACCAAAAATAGCTTTACTCACGTATGAACCCAGTATTTTGGATGGTGGAAGCATTCTCGCGCGGGTATAAATCGGCGAATGACTGAATAAATTAAATTTCGGGAAATCCTGCGTGAGCTCCAAATTGGCATCAAAAAACGACTGTATCGTTCCGATATCTGTCCAGTATCCGTCATATTGATAACTGATCATTTTAAACGTTCCAATCCCGTTCGGAATAAGTTCGCCACCGAAATCATCTCCCGGATCATTATCAAACATTTTTTTCAGCATATTTTTACTGAAGACATAAATACCCATTGATGCAAGGAATTCTTTACCTTCGGATCTGCTTTTTTCAGAAACTTCAGACTTCCAGTCATCCAGCACGTCACGCGATGGTTTTTCGATAAATGAGTTAATATTTCCATCATCATCAGCTTTCAAAATACCAAATCCCGGCGCATCCTGCCAATTTACAGGAATGGTTGCAATGGTAATATCCGCTTCATTATTGCAGTGAAAATCGATCATCGCACGAAAATCCATCTGATAAAGCTGATCACCTGAGAGAATCAGGATATAATCATATTCATACTTATCGAGATGCTTCATCGACTGTCGCACCGCATCAGCTGTACCCTGATACCACTGGTCGTTTTCCACATTCTGTTCTGCAGCCAAAATATCTACAAAACCCTTACTGAAGATATCAAAATGGTAAGAATTTTTGATGTGAGAATTTAAAGAAGCCGAATTAAACTGCGTTAAAACCAAAATCCTGTTGAATCCCGAATTCAGGCAGTTGGAAATCGGAATATCCACCAATCTGTATTTTCCGGCTATGGGAACCGCCGGTTTAGAGCGCGAATAAGTTAAAGGAAACAACCGTGTTCCGCGTCCACCGCCGAGCACTATTGAGATGACACTTGGTTTCATAGGATTAAATTTTTGTGTTTGCCAGCAAGATTGATACCTAACAATATTAGTGATTTTTAAGCACTTTTCAAAATACAAAGACGTAAATCATGCTGAGACATGATAAAAAAATTTAGGAAATATAAAAATCCGGAATTCTAACTGAAAAACCCAATGTTAATGTCGTGCAATAGAAATACAGGACTCGGTATATAACAAAAAAAATCTCCCAAATGATTGAGAGATTTTCGCGATCCGGACGGGACTTAATTTATTTTCGTAAATGCCCTATCCATCATCTTTATGCTGCTTTGGCTTTTAACAGGTCACTAAATAGGTCACTGAAAATATACCAATAAGAGCGTCGTTTTCAATGGTGCAAATATAGGTCTTTTTTTAGTTTTACCAAAAAAAAGAAAATTTTTCAAGACTATATTTCACTAAAACACAGACTTTCAAAGACAAAAAATTCCTCTCCATATTTTTCATTCTTAAAATAATAATCATGATAACAAAAATTGTCAATTATATATTTGAATAAACGAAATTAAAAAACTAGGAAATTACTTTTGTGCTAATCTGGTTTATATTTGATAAATTGTAAAAATTTAATTAAGTAAATTCAATGCAATTACCTCCTAATGATTACGTACTATGTCATAAAAATCAACAGTTGATGTTTTTATTTACTCCATTTTAAGTTTTGTGCATACTTTGTATGTGGCCCAATTTCATGCGGAAAAGATTTCGACCCGGTCTCATGCCCTAGTGTTTGAATAACTTCATCTGTAACCCAAATGTAATTTTCAGATGTTTTACTCTTTAAATCTTTAAGTAATGGCATTTGCTCATCATTAATTACTAAGTCAAAAACTTCATAAATAAAAAGACCTTTACCTCCCATATCCAGATCAATTATAGGTGATTGAATTTTTTTCTTAAACTTGTAGTCGATGTATCTAAAAGGCCTCCACTCTAAAATTTCTGTCGCAATTAATTCTTCACAAAATTCTCTCCAAGGCGAAATCTCACGATCCTCTTTTGAATCGAACCATTTAAGAAATTTAATTAGATTTTTACCTTTTACATGAACACGGAGATCATTTTTTGCTATTCCTTTTTCAGTTTCAAATTTTCTATCAGCTCTAACATCTAATTCTTCGAATATTTTTTCACAGCCAGGTAACGTTTTATAACAACCACCCACAGGCTGAAAATATTTTCTTGTTCTGCTTTTAACAAGTAAGTATTCATTTTCAACTTTTATTCTATACAGATATGAAATAGAAACACGAACATCAGTATTTTTTAACAAAACCTTTGACTGGAAATAAAACCCAAGTCTATTGTAGTTTTCATATACAAAAGTTACAATGAAGGTAAGTAAAGTGATATATCCCGTGGTGGAATATTTAGATTCTGTCCAGTTTCCTTTTTCGATATATCCTCCAACGATTAGAATAACAGACAGAATTATTTGTAGAAAGATAGGTCCTTTTTTCATACAATTTTGGGACTTGGATTAAGTTTTTTAATTGTCTCGGCAACAGTTTCAAAATCTAAAGCTTTATCCGGGAAACATTTTGCAACAGCTTCTGGCAATATTCTTAGTCTTATATCTGAAAAAGAAAAAGAAAGTCCATTGTTCGATTCCTCTCCTGACAGGTTAGCCAATTCCTCTAACTGCTTATCTGTAATTTCAACACCAGCGAGAGAGGTTTTAAAAAGAAGCACTCTTTCCTCAAAGGTGGGACGCTCAAATTCTAAAATAATTGCCGCCCTTCTCACAATAGCTTCATCAAGAAAATGCAATCTGTTTGTCGACATAAACAATATTGCTCGCCCATTTAGTTCACGAATTTCATCAATTTTTTGAATCAATGTATTTACAGCTGCTTTTTCTTCCTGATGCATCTGCATAGTAGATCGTGTTGAAGCAATTGCATCTGCTTCGTCAATTAGTAAAAATGCTATTCTTTTCTTACCTGCTTGGGTTTTTAGTTCAGCAAATGCATCATTTACTAAATTGCCCATTTGCCCATGAAGACCTTCTCCTCTTACTCTAGTACTCAGTTTTAGAAAAAAGCCCTCCTTTTTTAATTCTCTAAGCATTCTATCCGCAATAGCTTCTGCAGAAACAGTTTTACCAGTTCCCGCATCACCTGTTAATATAATTAAAGGATATTTCTCTTTGAGTTGTGAGATTACGGGTAGTTCCGTTTTGTGGAATTTCTTACTCCACTCAACTAGACCTTCCTGATCCAACAATAGTTTTAAGTTTGAGAATATCCTACTATACTTGTCTTCAAAACCTATTAAGTGTTTAGCTCTTTCTGCAATTTCTCTGCTAGGAAGTTCTGTTATATTATCGAAAATTGTGCTCATATTTATTTGAAATTCTTTTTTTGTAATTCATATCCATTGCTTGCGTACAACTGTGCGTCTGACTGTTGTAGATGTGGAAAATTAGTATTAATATCTGTACTCCCCCAACTCAGTTTTAATTCCTTTTGAAAATTTGCTTTGTCTTCAAAAGTTAAGCTCCTCCATTTCTGAGTATGAGATAATATGATTGATAGTGAAGTGTTATCAGTATCTGGCCAATCATTATTTTTCCCAGCACGTTCGCTATCGGTTGCATCACCTAAATCATTTACAATAAATTTAGCTGCTTTCACAGGTAAACCCGTATTAGTATTAATCAAGGTTATACTTACTGATTGTAAATAATATTTTTCTGCAAATTTGAGCACATCATGGAAAACCTTATCTACATATTCCATTGTCCACTTATTAGTGCGTCTGGCAATTGTTCTGATATCTGCCTCACAGTTTTCAAATGTTTTTCGTATATCAAGGACAGTATAAGTATTGGTTTTTGTATTTGTTCCGTACATAGTTTAATTTATTTAATGTTAAAGGTTGGGCCGAAGACGCTTTTCCATTCTTGTATAGTATCTCCTTCATTATTTCTTGCTTGAGCAAAGTTCAAAGTATCAAATGCCTCTTCAGCCTCTTCAATAATTTCGTTCCATCTTGGTTTGGTCATTCTCTTTGCAACATTGTTTTCCTTATTAGTGTTGTCTGCTACATAAATAGCTGAATCGTATTGCGACGGAACACTACGAATGGAATCTTGAAAAGTAATTTCGGGAAATTCAGTTGAACTTACAAATTCAAAAAACCGAATGATTCCTTCTTCGATATTTGTTTGGATTCCTTTATTTATGTCAAGATAGGCAACAATCAATTCAATCGTAAAAGAAGATAATCCTGGTTCATTATCAGAAGGTTTTAATTCTTTGTAATTTCTCCACCATTTTATAGCTCTTACAATTGAAGTGTAAGCAGAATTTTCCTGTCTTCTGTTAAGTGAAAAACTTAACTGCTTGGAAATACTGGTAATATACTTTTTACCATTTCCGTGTCTGCTGGGTTGCCATACATAATCCTTTGGTGTGCTTAATGGGACTACAGGAACAATATCAACACTTAATCCTGAGCCTGAAAAATAAATGGTTACCGACTTTGTATTTCCAGCAGCATCCACATCTTTAGAAATGTCTTTTTGTGGATAAATTTCTTTCAAATATTCTACAATAAAATCAAAAAGCTTCCCAATATCATTATGGATATCTTCATCACCAGTAACAAAAAGCACAAGATCAATATCTATGGGATGGTCTCCTGTAGGCTTCAAAATCGTATGCTTTTTCCACGAACCAGCAAGAAGATATTTCTCAACCTTTAATCCGTGTCTGTCATCTTCAGCAATTTTTTTATCTAATTTTTCTTTTAGGTTGTTTACCTGATCTCTATACTTGCCCATGTTTTCAGGCTGCAGTTTGATTTTACTAATAAAAAACTGTAAATCTTTGTCTGATAATTTCATTTTTTTGTTTATTAAATTTATTACATCAAACTTTTCTCCTACAATAGTAGTAATGACAAACTGTCATAAAAGTCTGATTTTAATATAAATAGAGCCAAATGTAATTTTATTTTTCAAAAATATATTACGGAATCCGTAAGCATATTATAATCTTTTAAAGAACTACACCTCTTTCTCATTTATATAATGATATTAAAAATTGGTAAACTCCAAGTATCATTTTTAGGATACCTGGAGCTTAAATGGAGTTACTTTTCCTTGGTAACTCCTTTGAAGGGAGTGTTACTAGAAGTTTTTACATCCATAAATCTACCTGTAGCAGTATCGCGTTTCACCCAAGAATCTGTTTGTGGATTGTAGGTTTGGGAACGCCCCTTAACTGCTCCGTTTCTGTGACCGTCTCCAGCCGGTTTGTTAGTTGCCATAATTAGTATGCATTTTTTCCTTTAACATTCTAGGCCATAAAAGAATTGACCATTGAACAAACTTCAAACATATACTAATTCCATTAGAAAGATTTTTTTAACTTTGAAGTATATGAGCCTATCCACTCATATACTAATTCCATTAGTAATGCTTTTTGGTATATAGATGAATGTAGAACAAAAAAAAACCGATGAAATAGTTTTTGAGACATTACCCAGTGATGAGCTTATAGATTATATTTCTTTTAAAGAAGAATATCCTGAAGAAGCTGCTGCAGCGTTTACTGAGTTTTGTAGTAGGTTTGAAAGAGATATTTTGCAAAAAGCAGAAATATATTGTAATAAATTTAATTACAGTGAGGTTGTTGCACTTGAAATAGCAACTTGTGCTTTTGCCCGCGTTTGGAAATATCATTCTTTTAATAAAAGTAAAGCCAAGTATCCGGATGATATTGATCGGTCGATTTTGTTATGGCTTTATCCAATAGTATATACTCAATTGGTAAAATATGGAGATCTAAATACCTGTGCGGAACCTGATGAAGACGATTTATCAATTGTAGAGAATATTGATGATCTAATTTCTTTAACAGTAGGAGACGACGATATACAAAAGAAAAGAGAGCTGAAAATTAGATTAGAAATCATTGAGAGAGCTATTCTAGGTTTATCTGAAAAACATAAGATTGTGTATCTTACATATAAAGCTTACGAAAATACCGGAAAAAAAAATATACCAAGGTCGGTGGGTAAAAAATTGAGAGACAGATTGAATTTAGTTCAAAATTCAATTCAGGTTTATAAAAAAGAAGCTAACGATCACATTAATAACTATCTAAAAGCTTTCAATGGGAATAGATAAAAAATATATAGGAAAGGTTACAGAGACTAACCTTGATGATTGGTTACACTCAACAGGTTTTTTATTTCCTCAGACTAAAACTCAGATAGAGAGGTTTAATAAACTTTATGAAGATTATGATTTTAAGTTGAAAAACACAGGTATTAATGTCAAATCAATTATTGATGGTTCTTTTTGCGTTGAAAAAGAATCAAAAATTATATCAATTGACACAAACCTAAGTCATGAAATAGAAAGTTTGAAAATGGTCGCCAGAAAAGGGCAAAGCAATATTTCTCAAAGCGTCTTTGACAAAATGAAAGAGAATCAGAAAAAGAAGAAAGGTGATTGATAGCAGTTCCTTATCAAAAATTAAAAAGATTGCTGGGTCCATTAGTGGAAATTTCAATACTGAAAAAATAATTCCATTACATCTTATTGCAGAATCTGAGGACATTGAGGTGTTTTATGACCATTATGACAAAGGGACTTTTGATGGAATGACTGTATATGATGATAATGAATTTTATATTCATATTAATATAGATAATCATAATAGGTTTAATTCTCCACGTTCTAGATTTACACTAGCTCACGAACTTGGACACTATTTTATAGACACACATCGCGTTGGGCTAAAACTGGGAATTTTAGAACCTCATCCCTCGAAAATTGACAAGGTTCAATTCGATAAAATTGAAAGAGAAGCAGATTATTTTGCGGCTTGTCTCTTAATGCCGGAAGAATCTTTTCAACGAGATTTATGGAAGAGAAAAAAATTTAGTTTTAAAGTAATTGATGAGTTAAGCAAGGAATATAATGTTAGTAAAACTTCATGTGCACTCAGATTTGCAGAAATAGGAAACCATCCTATCAAAATAGTTTATGCTGAGAATGGATTTGTGAAATGGCAAAAAAACAGTCAGGGCTTCCCTTTCTGGAACTTACTTAATGATAAAAAAGTTCCTGAAGGTTTAGCTATGGCTGATTATTTTAATAATGTAAAAACTTCAATTGAAAATCCAGAAGAAATTTTTGCTATAGATTGCTTTGAAGGTGTAAAATCTGAAGATTCCAGAAGAATTTTTTATGAACATTGTATAGTGTATGAAAATTGTGCACTAAGTATTATTTGGGAAGATTAAATATTCCTTAAATTGAAAAATTCAATCTAAATACACTTTATACATTATAGTAAATATTCAAAATTTTAATCTAAAGTTATCATAGATAAATTAGAAGTAAATCAAGTGACTATCTATTCGAAGTAAAATTATATTTTAATAAAAATCAACTCTATTCCTTTCATAGAATTAAACTGGATAGAGTATCAAATAAATAATATTTGGTAACTACATCCAAATATTTCAATTATCTAACGATGCGGTGTGAAAACTTCTTCTTTCCTTTTGATTTTAATGGTTTTATATGTGATCGGAAAAATAAAAACAAATATTGGTACTTTGAATATCTTAACAAGAGAAAAAACAATTAAACATCTGATTTACGGTGAGTGAAATGTCCGATTTTAAAAAGAATTATTTTAAGCATCTTGAAGAAGAAGCCACGGCGATATTGAAAGAAAATCAAAATATTATATCTGCATTTATCAACTTTGCACAATCAAAGAATATTGATTTGACTGAGCACGAATTTAAGTGTAGTCAGGTATCAGGAATAACCGTTAACTCAAAAAATTTATTCTTAAAATTTAACGAAGATATTATACCTGACAAAGATGGTTTATTAGATTACAAATATCTCAATTCAAAATTTAAAAAACACGTCTTTAGTGATGGATATTTTTTTGCTGACAATTACATAATTATGGCTGACTATTTATTTAGACGAGCATACTCTCCCCATAATGGTTTTCAACCAAGATTTATTGAAAAATTTTGGAGAATGGATCCTGCGGATTATGATGAAATAAAAATTAGATTGGATGTTGATAATTTAAAAATAGATATACAAGATTCTTCCCTATTAGAACTTGATACTTGGTATGGTGCAACTTTTAATCAAGATGTTGGGAAAATTTCCGATCAAGTAGTTAAACTGAGACCTTCTTATGATTTTGACGATTTTGATATATCTTCATTATTCGGAGGTACTTATTCCGTAGACGTTAAGTGGTCTTCATCACAAAATATTAAAACTTTTCAGGCAGAGGAATTTAAAACAGAAAGTATTAATTTGACAATTGCTGAAGAATTATACTTCCCAGTTCGCTTTGTTCATGCAGAATTTGATATGAATACAAATACTTTCAGACACTTTGATGGTGCATTCCATTTCTACACAGAACAAGAGTATTATCAAAGAAGAGATTTAGATCTCAACTACAATAAAAAGGAATACTCTCAAATTAAATCGAGATCAAAAAAATTATTTAAAATTAATGGTCAAATTTCAACTGAAACTTTTGTAGATCTCACAAGTCATTTTTTCTCAAAAAATCCTCTGATATATGAGTACTTTACCGGTCAATACCCTCAACATATAAAAGATGTTTTAGAGAAAATAAGAAATAATAATTAGTAACACTTGTAAAATATGAAATGTTGGATCTGTCAAATTAACGAAGCAAATTCGGAGGAACATAAATTTAAGGCATCTGATATAAGACGCCAATTTGGTAAATCTTTTGACGCTGTTTATTATGACGGAGAAAAGCTATACCCTTTTAATTCTCCAAAAGATAAACTGATTAAATTCCCAAAAATCATTTGTATTGATTGTAATAACAACAAGACGAGAAATGCTGATGATGCCTACACTATATTTTTTGAGAATATAGACAAAATCAACAATATGATTGAGCAAACAGGACATATCAATTATAACGAGATTTTTCCGAGTAATTGGAAATCTTCAAAAATTGACATACATCGTTATTTTGCAAAGCACGCAGGATGTAAAATAATGACTAGCAATTTTGTCGATCAAGTGGATATTTCTCAGCTTCGATTATTTATATTGGGTAAAGAAAATGTTCCTAATTTTTATGTCAGAATTTTTCTCAACGAGATTACAAAAGAATTTACTGAACAACTTAAAATAAATCCTCGTGATAAATACCGGAGTAATATAGCATTTGGATCAACAATCTATGTTGGAGAAAGTAATGATATTGGTTTTGCAGGGAGCATTATCAATGGTTCGTTACGAATAGAATGGTATTATGGAAATCAAAATCACTTTAATAGAAGTATTGACTTTAGTACAGAATCAGATTTTGTTAAAAAAATCAATATTGAGGATTACTATCCTAAAGCTTTCACCGATTTTATTAACGAAGACTTTTTTTCATATTTAAATTTTGGAAAATATCATTTGAATGAAGAACTTCTTAAAAACCATTATCGAACTATGTTTAGAAGTCTTACCGTTTAGACAAAATATTTAATATTCTAATTAATAAAAGTAAACTGCCGAATTATATTTTGACTTACTCAAAATAAAATCTGGTAAAATTAATTAGATAGTTACCAAATTTATTTTTGATTGGTTAATAATTATAGCTTAAAAATCTTCTCCATCTACATTATTTATGATACTCTTCTTCTGTGACAGATTGTAACCATACTACAGAACCATTCTTATTATCAGTGATTGCAACCTGAACAAAATAAGAATCCTTACTGGCACCGTGCCAATGCTCGACATTTGCCGGACATTTGATAACATCGCCCTTGTGTAAAATCTTTTTTTGTTGCCCTTTTTCCTGATAATATCCTACCCCATCAGTTACAAGGATAATCTGTCCACCAGGATGGAGAAGGCAAGCACTTTTCCTGCCCGCTTTTCCACATCCGACAACAACAGCAGTAAAATATCAAGAAAAAATTCTACTTTTGATGTGTACTGAAAATGGGGAGCTTACACACTGCTGTGAGCTGATAACCGTCTTCATCAGCACCAGCCTTTATGTCAACAGCTATTATTTTTTCAGCTCGGCGTTGTACATCATAATTAAGTTTCAAAAATGGTTTAGCTTCTTCGGCTGTGCCTGTCCAACCTAACCATTCTGTGAAGTTTTTGGCTTCGTTAGGTGTTAAGTCGTCGAAAATCAATTCTATTCTGAAACGACTTGCTTCATTATAAAAGTCTCTGTCTTCAACTCTGATATAATCATAGCTATGGGTTTTAAGAACAAGTTTTATAGCATCAATAATAGCTGTTTTACCCGAATCATTTTCGCCTATAACTACATTTAAACCTTTGGTAAATTTTAAATCCAAATTTGGATTTCCAAGATCTATTTCATTCTCCGAACCGAATTTCCTAAAATTCTACAATTTTATATTAGATAAATACATCAATAATTATTAATAGGTTTATATTAAACAAAGTTATAAAATCAACTAACACTAAAACTCTCACTTCCTCATTAATAAAACTATTCCCTTTCTTAACATAGTGTAGTCAAGTACTGAAATAAATTTAAAAAAATAGGCTTTGCGTCTTATCTACTGTTTGGTAGGTAGGTATGAAAACATTAGAAAATAGTAGAATGACTAGTCTTTTAATTCTAATGAAATTATACTAATCCTATAAACTCTTCTCATAAACTTTGAAAATTATCTTACGCAAAATCTGAATGTGTTCATTTTCAATTTTACTAAGTTCATCTATCAAAGGAAGGTAGTGTTCTTTAAACAAACGTAATTTACCTATAGACATAGCATGTAGAAACTCCAATAATGCTTCTCCTTGATATTCGTCATTATGTTTCGCAAAAGTCTTTAAAAGCATCAACATATCTTCAGAATTCTTGCGACTAAATGAATAATTTAGTTCATCATTTTTTGCAGCTCGAAGAATTGCTGCTTGAATAATACCGTCATTGAAACGATTAAAAATAAATGGATCAAGTAAATTTTTCACAAAATTAGTTTGATAAAGTCCGTCAACTCTATTATTTCTCATATTATTTAAAACACAAGAAATAGTAAAATAGACATCCGACTGAGATACATTTCCAAAATAATCATTACTATTAAAGAAAGCTGAATTTTTTCGGATTTTCAACTCATTTCCTAAAATGTCAGGATAAAAGATTTTTTGTGAGCCCCCTTTGAATTCCTTATTTGAAAAGTTAGTTATTGTTGTTATTCTTTCTTTTATAAAACTGGATGGTTCATTCAAACCTTCTTGAATTTCTCTCAAATGGTCTAACTCGATTTCCCAAGGTGTTTGGAAATTAGAATTATCACAATTAATAGTTTCTATTTCGACAAATGAACTATTTTCGGCTCCATACAACCCATATTTAATATTACTTTTAAGCTCTTTATGCTTGTCAGAATCACTAATTCTATTGATTCCAACAAAGTAGATAAGCCGGATATTGTTGTAGTTTCTGAAAAACCTACTTAAATAAAGTAAGTTTTTTCCATTTGTGATACAAGAGGCCACAATCAAAATGGAGCCAGATTCGTCTTCAAGAATCTTTTTATCAGCTAGTTCCGAGTGATTTATAACTTCAATAGAATTCTTAGAAAAGCATTTTGTCTTTTCTAAGATATACTTTGCTAATAACTCTGAACCCTTATCGTTTAAATGAATAATATATTTTAATGATGCTGGTACATATTGATTAACAAATGCATCTATCTTATTTTTATGATTTTCATATTGCTTATTTTCAATATTTTTAATAATATTCTCGTAATCAATATACAAGTTGTATTTTTTTCTGTTAATAGTATCTTCACTAAAAGAAACTTTTAAAGAAGTACCTGTTTCCTCATTATATTTGAATACCTCCACAAAATCTTTTAAGGACTTTGATATATATTTACTTGCAACAATATTCCTACTATTTATAATAGGTTCGTCCAAACTGAAGGAATCACCAACTATCTTGATTGCAGTCGATTGATTATCACAAAAGGAACATTTTTCGCCTGCTTTGAATTGCTTATAAATTTCTAATCCGTAACTAAATTTTTCATTCTGTTCTAAATTACAAAGCACTCTTTCTAGAGAAAGATTTGAAGCTTTTTCTATAGGTAGATAGTAAAGGACACAAACATTTTTTGAGTCTATTTCTGGATGATTTTCTTTTAAATAATGAACTAAACCTCCCGAAGTGGATGCAGATATTAAAAAAATAGAATCTTTATAGAATCTTGTATTTTTACTAAATATACCATCGTAAGATTTAAAAGATTCTATATTAAAATCTTCTCTATTCTCATATCTTTTCAGGTATTGCCCCATAGAATACCCAATTACATTTATCGATAATGTGTCACAATAAATATTTTTAATTTCGGCGTATTTAAATAAATGCAAAAGATTTAATCCAATAAAATCAATTTCACTTTTTTGCACTAATACATTTGCTGTTCTTAAAAATTTGGTTGAATGTTTTCCTGATGGAAAAACATAATGATGAGAAACACCATTACTTTCTACTAGGCCTCCATTTGATATAAAAATATTTGCTAATCCTTGATTAACTATTTCCTTAAAATTTTCTCTCAGAAAGCTATCTTTCTTTGAAAAGATAAAATCTGATTTATTGTAGCCAACATAAAAAATACTCTCTACAAGTGAATTTTCTTCTGCTTTCGGAATACTTCTAAATATCTTATCAAGATTATCTTTCAGGTGGGAATCTATTGAAGAAAAACAAGAGCAATGAAGAAAAACAAGAGCATTCGTTTGATGGAAATCTCGAAAGTGTTCCGTTAATTCATTTTTTAAAGCGCCAAAATCAAATTCGATATTTGGATTAAATATTATTGTAGCACTCTTATATTTTTTATCTTCAATATTTGAGTTGTAAATGTAGAATTTCCCCATTATCTATTGCTTTTAAATGGATATAGAATACTGATATAAGAACCTCGCGATTTAGTGATATTATCTGTTTTGAAATTATCATTATTCCAATCTTCAAGCTTCAAATCCTTTAGTTTTTCTACGTCAATAGGTTTGTAATTGTCTTTTATTAAATCCCTGTAAACACAATACTTATCAGTTGAAATTTTCACAAAACCTTTTTTATTTAATATGTTTAAAATACGGTCTAATCCTATACCTTTCTTCGATTTAAGGTTGGAGGTGGAAGAAGTTTGATTTTTTATAAGACATTTTTTAATAACCTCTAAATCAGTTAAATCTTCTTTTTGAATAAATTTATCGATAAATCCTACTCCAGAATCAAATACAAGAATTTCTAAATAATAAATTTGATTTTGATCATTTATACAGTTTTCTAAAATAAATGGGTGTTGAAAAAAAGATTGGATAGGTGTTTCCTCAAACTCTTCCAATATTTTTTTACTATTATTTATATGAAATCTAAAATAAACTCCACGTATACTCGCTGGAATCTCAATTAAATTTTGGTCTGTTTTGCCCCATTCGTAAGTGTTTTTTGTTAACTCATAAACTATTGCACCAATATCTTCGATAAGGTTCTCAAGCTCGACTTTATTGCTTTTATTAAAGGTCAAAACATACTCATTAAAAATTTTCTTGACACTATATTTAATTTGATCCTCATCATCATTGAAGCCATCAGGATTTTCAAGTAATCTGATTAAACCCTTGTTTTTTGAAAGATGATCCGTATTAGTCAAAATATACTTATTGCCCTTTATCCTAGCTAACGAATTCATTTTTATGAAAAATTCATTTTGCTTTTCTCTTAAGCTATCTTTAATATTTACATTATTTTTATCAGTGAAATTTGATGTATTCCACAATAATGAAATTATAGGATAAGCATACTCTTCATCATAAAAACTGATTAGATTTTCATTATCTACATCTAGTATTAATGTCTGGATTTTTGATTTACTATTTAACGTTATAATAAACTTCAACAAATCTCCCAATAATCCAAAGGTATATTTGTTTAATGAACCTGGAATTTTAAGATGTATATTGCTCACATCCTGGTTATTTATATATTTTTTATATAAATCCTCCATTTTATTTGGAGTGATATTTTTAGGTATTGTTATTTCAGTCATTGATTTCTTATTAAATGATACTTAATTTACAGATTAAAAGGAGGATTTGTTATTATAAAATTAACGAGTCTATCTACTGTATTTTCATACCAATTTATTGCAGGAGCAAAAAGTCCAGAAGAATGTCTTCTTGTAATCCGTGCCAAAGGAATTTCAAACACATTTGCATCTGTCGGATTTATTTTTATTGTGGTGAAAAAATAACTTCTTTCCCAATCAATATCTCTTACACTACTCACAATAATATCGATTATTTAGCACTACTATGCTTAATGATAAAATCTCTTAAATTATTTATAGCTGCTGCATCATCACTTGGTGAGCTTACTATAACATATTGACTTTGTACTTTTACAACTCTATGCAATAGGATTAAAAAATCTGTTCCTCCTACCGGAGGAAATATACCATCAGCAATTGTAAATGAAAATGGTGTAGATAATAACAAGTTTGTTAATCTTGTAACTGTTGAAGTTTTACCTGAATCAGGCTCACCTCCAAATAATA
Source organism: Kaistella yananensis (assembly GCF_026107505.2). Taxonomy (NCBI): domain Bacteria; kingdom Pseudomonadati; phylum Bacteroidota; class Flavobacteriia; order Flavobacteriales; family Weeksellaceae; genus Kaistella; species Kaistella yananensis. The sequence goes on from NZ_JAPCHZ010000005.1 coordinate 391,563, forward strand.
GAAAATTCATAGTGGTTATTAGTTTTTTATTAATAGTTAAATTAGTGTAAATCGTCAGCAAAAAGTGTACTGATTTAAGCTAAAACTAAGATAGTGTTTTTGTAATCATTTAATAATTAAATTTGAATATTATGAGAACAGAAAAGAAGTCCACACCGGAGACTTACCTGAAATACATCAGAAGAAAAACCAGAAGAGTTTTCACGGCTGAGCAAAAGATCCTTGTTGTGATGGAAGCACTCAGAGCAGAAACATCCATTGCAGAGCTCTGCCGCAAATACGCCATACAGGAATCCACCTTTTACAAATGGAACAAAGAGTTTATTGAGGCCGGCAAGAAGCGTCTTTCAGGAGATACCACCCGTGAAGCCACTTCCGACGAAGTCGCACTTCTGCGGGAAGAAAACCGTAAACTCAAGGAAACGGTTGCCGATCTTGTTATCCGTTACGACATCATAAAAAAAAGTTTGGAAATTCTGGGATAACGGAAAAATACCGTAAGTATATGAGATTATCCGCAGAAGAGAAACTGGAAATCATCCGCATGGTTACCAGAAGCGAGATTGGCGTAAACAGGACACTTCAGGAACTGAGCATCCACAAAAGCACTTTTTACAACTGGTACAGATTGTATCTGGAAAAAGGAGATGCGGGATTTTTCAACGCTCCCAAATCGCGCAGACAATGGAACAGCATTCCTGAAGAGGAGAAAAATCTGGTGGTGGAAACCGCTTTGGAACATCCCGAACTCTCCAGCCGCGAAGTAGCGCATACCTTAACCGATGAACAGGGAATTTTCATCTCAGAATCCAGCGTTTACCGCATTCTGAAACACAGAGGCCTGATTACAGCACCGTCACACATTTTGATTTCGGCAGCCAACGAGTTTAAGGACAAACCAACTTTGTACACCAGATGTGGCAGACGGATTTTACCTACTTCAAGATCATCGGTTGGGGTTGGTATTACCTGAGTACCGTAATCGACGATTTTAGCCGATATATTGTGCACTGGGAACTCTGTGAAACCATGAAGGCAGAGGATGTGCAGCGCACCATTGACCGGGCTGTGAAAAAGGCAGGATTAAGAAAAGGACAGATGCCCAAACTTCTTTCCGACAACGGTTCCTGCTACGTTGCTGCAGAACTGAAGGATTATCTGAAAGAGAATCACGATATGAATCAGATTAACGGAAAACCGGCACATCCGCAAACCCAGGGAAAGATTGAACGCTATCACCGGACGATGAAAAACGTCGTGAAACTGCACCATTACTACAGTCCGGAAGAACTGGAGGCTGCTTTGGAAGAATTCGTAAACCTCTACAACAACGAGCGTTATCATGAATCACTGAAAAACCTCACTCCAGCTGACGTTTACTTCGGAAGAACCGACGAAATCCTTAAAACGAGGGCAGAAATCAAAAAGCAGACGCTTTTAAGAAGAAGAAATGAATATTTTAAACAAAAATTGTTGTTGTAAAACCTAGAAAAAAGTTATTCTGGAAAATTTTGAGCCCTTAAAGCTCTAAAAATTTTAGGTAAATAACTTTTTTATCTACCTTTAAAAAATCAAAAACACTCCCTAAGAAAAAGTACACTTTCTTTTGAAGACATACAAGATTTTAGTTCTCTTAATTTCATGTTTCAAAATTCGAAAAAACTCATTCAAGCCTTTAAAATAGCCGTCAAGGAATTCTTTGCTTCCTGACTTATGATTCCAAACATCGTGGTTCTTGTACGAATACAAAGTTGGCGAAGATTTCGGGTAAGTCCAATAAAGACGAAAACATTCTATAATTCTAAAATCTTCCCTACCTTTATTATACCTATTGGTTTTAAGTTTCTCATAAATATCATTTGTTCGATCTTCATCAAAATTCAGATTTAAGGAAACTCTATTGTCTTCAATTATTAAATCTACACCATCCACAAAATTGTCGCATCTGCAGAACCATTCTTCACCGTGCTGAAATGGGATAAATTTTTTATTTTTTGAAAACTTATTCAAATTACGACACTTCTCATCAACAAAATCTCTCTTTGTTTTGATGATTTCCATTTCAAAAGCAATGGTTTTTGTTTCAAAACTTTCTTTCTCAAATTCCGAACTTGTCAAGATCGATTTAATTTCTTCAATAGCATCTTGGAAGATACTTTCGTCATCTCTCGAATTTCTGTAGTCGTTCCAACCTGTGTCATCTTCATCTGTTCTTCTGAACAAAACACCCATTTCACGATTATGCTTCTGCGAAAATCATAGAGATTCATTGAAGTTACAAGTAAATACTTTTCATTATATATGCATTTACTATGTAAGTTGGGTTGATATAATAGATTCAAATTTTCAATTTCATCAAACTTTTTTCGTTCTTTTTCAGAAAGCTCACCCTCTTTATAGATCAAGGTTATTTCAACTCCTCTTTTTTCAGATTCTTTTAAAAGTTTAAAAATCTTCTCTGAAATTTGTATATAAGGACTGATGATAACCAATTCTTTTCCAGCGGTCTCAATAAGTTTTGGGACCCACTCTAATAGTTTCTTTTTATTTAGAAATTCTGCCATCGATATGTGTTTATTGTATGGCTTGTTTTATTAAACTCATCACATACTCCAAATTTTGTGTATCATCTACAACAACTTCATAATCCCCAATGTCCAACGGATGAAACATCACGCGAAATTTTTTTCGGGTCATCCAATTGACCGCGCTTAAGATTAATCCAAAATTTTAAACTGTTTTTAAGAATGCAAACATCGGCAAATATTTTTCCTTTCGAAATAAAGCCAATTTCTTGTTTTTTAGGCTTTATATCAAGGTTATTTCCTAAATTGAGAATTGCTGTTTTGAAAATTTCATAAAGTTCAATAGTATAATCGGGTTTACCTTGCAGATGATCATCTTCCGTATAAACTTTAGTTTGCTGAATGACCTTACTGATTTCTGAATTATCATTTTTCTGAACCTGTTTGATACTTGGGGCAGATTTTGATTTTTTCACAGGATTAATGACTAAAACATCATTTTCAAACTGCTTTATTTCCCATAATTCTATTGCCAAATCTTTGAAATTCGAGGATTGCTTCTGAAAATCATTAAAAGATGGAGAAACGAAAATAATTTTGCTTTGAGACCAATCAACATCAGAACGTTTTAAATTTTTCTTTTGTGTTTCATTGTATTCCACAATAAACTCCGCTTTGTATTCCAGCATTAGATTGAGGTATGAAACACCTTGGTCAACCACACTATAATTCTGATTCCTCTTATATTCGATGATCACGAATGAATTACTATCCTCATCAAAAGCCAAAGTATCAATCCTGTTACTTTTTATTGTGAATTCAGATTTCACAAAATGAAATCCTGTAATTGAAAAGATGTTCTTCTCAAATATTGCTTGGATTTCCTTTTCAAGTTTAAATGGAATTTCTTTTAATTCTGGAAGGATGTTTTTAGAATTGGTAAATAGATGCATTTTGATTTTTGTTACAATCTACCAAAATTAATGATTTTAATTCATTTTCTCTTTCACAAAAGCCGAAACCGTCAATCGGTGAACATTCAAAATTCTGCCGATTGCAGAGTATGAAACTTTTTTATCAAGCAGTTCCTGAATTTTCTTTTCCTGACCTGTAAGTTTTGTTTTGGCGGATTTTCTACCTTTTGGTCTGCCGAGAATCACGCCTTCTGCTTTTTTGCGAGCCAAGGCTTCTTTGGTTCTTTGGGAAATCAGATTTCTTTCAATTTCTGCCGATAAACCGAAAGCAAATGCGAGAACTTTTGAATTGATATCGCTTCCCAAACGGTAATTGTCTTTAATTGTCCAAACTTGGATGTCGCGGTTCATACATTCGTTGAGAATTCCCATAATCATCAGGAGATTTCTGCCGAGGCGTGAAAGTTCGGAGCAAATAAGGATGTCGCCTTTTTTCATTTTTTTGAGAAGTTTGCCAAGTTTTCTTTCATCTAGTTTTTTGGAACCTGAAATGGTTTCTTCAAGCCACTTATCAACCACAACGATACTTCTTTCGCAGAATTGGTTGATTTCGTAGCGTTGGTTTTCTACTGTTTGTTTGTCTGTGCTTACGCGGATATAACCGTAAATCATATTGTCTGTATTAAATTATTTAACTGGTTAAATTAAACCAAAAATGCATAGAATAAAACATTGCTATTTTTTCATCATACAAAAGGAGCGTTTTTGTTAGACAGAACTCGGTGATTTCGGCTTTTGAAAAATCAGATTCTTGGGTAATTCTTTCAACCATTGAAAAGCAGATTAAGGAAAAAATAGAACGTATTGGTGTTCCATTAAAAGATTGGGACATCTCAATCAATTATGGCATAAAAACAGGATTAAATGAAGCATTTATCATAAGTGGGGAAAAGCGAAAAGAACTTATAGAACAGGATCCTAAAAGTGAAGAAATTATACGACCGTTATTAAGAGGACGAGATATAAAGCGTTATTCTTATGAATTCGCAGACCTTTACATTATCACTACATTTCCAAGTTTGAAAATTGATATAGAGCTATTTCCTGCGATAAAACAGCATCTATTGAGTTTTGGCTATGACAGATTGAAGCAGACGGGCGATGTTGGAGCACGCAAAAAGACTAATAATCAATGGTTTGAAACTCAGGATTCTATAAGTTATTGGGACGATTTTTCTAAGCAGAAAATAATATATCCTGGAATAATGAGAATAGCAAAAAGTAATAGCATTAATTTCCCAAGATTTGCATTAGATAATGACAAGAATTTTTTCTTTGGAAATGACTGCTACTTCATTGTTGGAAAAAATTTGGAGTATTTATGGCTTCTTTTAAATTCCACATTGTGTGGATATTTGTTCAGATATTACATTTATTCATTTGATCAGACGGGCTTTAAGATTTTCACAGATTATTTTCAAAATCTACCATTCCCTATTGATAACGATTTATCAGAAATTGTAGATCTAACGAGTGAATTAGATTATGATAAAATTGATAAATATGTATATGGTTTGTTTGGCTTTGATAATTTTGAAATCGAAGAAATAGAAAATTCAGTTCAACAGCTATTAAATTCTATTAGTTAATTTGTTCCTCTATAAATTGAATTTCCTCCTCTGTGAATTCAAAAATATTATAGAAGATATTATTAATTTTGCTATTTACATTATCTTCTTTTAAAGCCAATTCAAATAAAGCATTCGTTAATTGTAGATTCTCATCACTAGGCAATGGAACAACGATTGGTTCAACTGCTTGAACACTAATAAGCAGATCTCCCGTTCCTGTTTTTGGTGAATCTAATAATAAATAATTTCCTATTGAAGAGTTCATAAAACAGACTAAAAATTTCATATATATTCCTGTTGCAAAACAAGTGCTATCTAATGCCATTGTTCCATTTTCATCGTAGCAAAACTTCAAAATGGAACCAACTCTTTTCCAAATTATTTTTGGCTTAGAAAAATCGTCCATATAAGCACAGTTTCTCAAATTGTAAGGAGTTTCACCCTTGTCAGCTCTTTTTGATAACTCAAAATAATATTTATCTAAATGCTTTTTAATCGCAGGAAAATCATCAATATTTATTGGTTTTATGCCCTTTTCCTTAATTCCATTATGTGAATTTATCAACCATAAATCCGCAAAATCATAACCGTACCTTTTTATATCTCTGCCACGTAAAATAGGTCGTATAATTTCAGCGGATTTTGGGTCTTCAGCAATTAGCTCATCTTTCTTTTTCCCATCAATTATAAATGCTTCGTTATACCCCGTCAAAATTCCTCTGTAAATATTAATATCCCAATCTTTTAGAGGTGTTCCTGCTTCATCAATTTTTCTTTTAATACTTTTTTCAATTGGGCTTAAAATCACCCAACTTTCACTTATCGAAAACTCACATTTTTGTGCGTTCTGTCTAACAAAAACGCTCAAATTATTTAACAGCTTTTCTTTGATGATGCAGGCTTCTGTTTTGAATTCATTTTTCTGCTTTGCAAACATCAAAATATTGGTATCAACAGTTGCTGTATCAAAAATTTGATTTCCCGAGAAATCAATCAATAAAAGCGGATTGGTTTTTTCCACAAAGAATTTTCGCAGACTTTCGCCATACGCTGCGCGCATCCATTTGTTAGAAGTAATGAACATCAAGAAACCATTTTTTTTCAGCACATTATTTCCTTGCTCGTAGAATAAACTGTAAATATCTCCTGTTTTTGCATAGGTTTTATAACCGACCTTTTCCAATGCATCACTTTCAGCTCCCATTTTCTGCAACTGAATGTAAGGCGGATTTCCAATAATCACATCAAAACCTACAAAGTCGCCTTCATCATTCAAAACTTCAGGAAATTCAAAACGCCACTCAAAAGCATTTTCGTAGATTTTATTGTTCTTTATTTCCTCAATAAAATCTTCCAATTTGCGGATTTTGGTTTCCAAATCCTTTTTGTCTTTTTGTTGAGCTTTAGAAAGTTCCACTTCAAAAAGTTGTTCGCTTCCGTATTTGTTGTAGTATTCGCCACGAAGCAGGTTCAAAGATTTAACTTCTTTGCTGTTTCTGCTGATTTCTGACCTGAAATCAGATTTCAAATCTTCTAGAAATTTTTCGAGATTGCGTTTCTTCTCTTTGCTTTCAGCACTTTTATAATCGGAAACGGCTTGCTTATAGTCCTCCACAGAAACCTTGGTTTTCTTGAATGTGGATTTCAAATCACTATCCAACGGAAAACGGCTAATCAATGAATTACCATTTTTGATATTGATGTCAATATTCGGCAAGGTTTCCAACTCATTTTCGGATTTGTAATACGCATTCTTCAGCAACTCAATCCAAAGACGAAGACGGCAAATTTTCACAGAATTGGGGTTTAAATCAACTCCAAAAAGACAGTTTTCAATAATGGTTTCCTTTTCGTGAAACAGCGTTTCTTGAATTCGCTGACTTTCCGAATTTTTAGGATTGTACTTAAAGAATACTTTATCTGCCTCGATTATTAATTCATCATTTTCTACTGAAATTTCATAATCATTTAAGACTTCAAATTTTCTATCAACAAGAATGTTGAGTTCGAACTTTATATAAATCAACTCATTTAAAACAGAAACCAAAAAGTGTCCTGAACCAACTGCAGGATCACAAATTCTAATACTATTAAAAATAACATTAAGTTCCTTCCTTGCTTCTCTTCTTCCTGCGGAATAGTTTTTAACAAACTGATTAATATCTTCTTTTAAGTCCGACCAACTTTCACAATTCCAACCTTTTGTTTCATTAAATTTTTGAAGAACGGCTTTTCGCAAAACTTCACGGCTCATATACATCGTGATGGAACCAGGCGTGTAAAAACTTCCGTCTTTATAACCATTAATTTTTTCAAAAATAAGTCCTAAAACAGAGGCATTGATAATGGTTTTATTTTCTTCCTGAATTTCTTCTGAACCCTCACTCGCAAAATCGTACGCATCCAAAAACTCGAAAAGATACTGCAAAGTATTCAGTTCGCCTGTTCTTTTTTTGCCTTGTTCGTCTTTCAGAACTGTGGAATTGAGAATTGGGATGTTTTTATCGTCACGAAGATTGCTAATCATTAAAGTAGTATGCTCCAATTCTGTCGGTTCAAAAAGCGAACTATTGAGATAAGGAACTTTTGCAAATGCTTTGCTGACATCAGAATTTCGGTCTTCAAACCTTTTTGCCAAAACCTGAAAAAACAAAGTATTGAGGTCGTCGTATTGCTTTATCTTGTCAAAATTGAGAAATGCATACGACTTGTCGCCTTTATGGTAATTAATCAACTGACCTTCTAGAAGTTTCAGAAAAAGTACACGATTTATCCAAGTGATATTGAGTTCAAGTGCAATGCTGAACAGTTTCTCATTGTAATTATCACCGTAGAGAAACGATTTTTTCACGCGACCTACTTTATCCAAAGTATCCAACTGAATGATGGTATCTTCCATCAACGAACCCGAATTTCGCTGATTTTCTTTATTTCTTTCAATCAATCTTTTTCCGCCATCTTTCGTCTCCGTAAGTCCGATAATGTGGAGCAATTCATTGTAGAAACTCTTATCAAGCGTGTTACTATCATTAATAAAAGGCAGTTTCAGCAAATGAGACGGCGACAAGATCTTGAACAAAGCAATCAGTTGATTGTCGTCTTTCGGATTGTTGTTTCGGACAAACTTTTCATAATCTCTAAGATTGAAATGAGTATATTCAATATGATGTACAACCTCATCGATGAAAGGTTTTGCAATTTCAGAATAAAAGAAATCGGTCGTGTTTCCTGATAATCTCTTACTTTCAAAATCTTCAAACTGTTTTACTAGATTTTTGTTTTTTGCAAAACAATTTTCAAAAGTATTCGCATCAAAAATAAACCATTCGTAAACATTGGTTGCAATGAGATGTTTTATCTCCAAATTTTTATGTGTAATCCGCTCCCGTAAATAATACAGAACCAATTCCTGAAACGCTTTTGTGTTCAGTTTCTTAGTCGTCATCATTTCCGCATTATTCCCCGATTGTTTAGTTTCAATAATTACACCAACCGAACTTTTTGCGGTTTTGTCGTTATGAATAACCAAATCATTTCTACCTTTCGTATTGATGAAATAATTGCCTTCAAATGCATTTTGCTTGAGAAAATTGGAAATCAAGTTTTTCTGAAATTCCTCTGATTCCTTTTCATTAATGTCATCCAACAATGTAATAAAACTCCTTTTGAAGTTTTCAATTTCAATTCTGTTGGGCTTTATTTTAAGAAATGATTTATTGAGGGATTGGCGTGGGGAGAGATTTTTTGACATAGATTATTGCTTTTCAAAAAGGAGCATAATTTAGTCAATTTTTATGATATGAAAAAAGCGTTATTTGTAAAGAAGGTGAGCTTCCAGAAGATTGGACTGTTTCCAAACTAAAAGTCAAACATCTATCCAAAAAACATAATTCAGATATTGATAATGCGATAAATGAGTTTTAATTCCTGTTTAAACCTCCTTCAATCCTTCAAATAAACCTTCACCAATTCACTCTGCAACATCAAATCATATCTGCTTTTAATCAAGTTGTAATTCGCTTGAAGCCAAGAGTTTCTAACCATAAAAAAAGTGTAGGCGTCCATCATTCCTTCCTTGTATTTTTCCTCGGATTTTTGAAAGGACAGTTTTTGATTTTCAAAGTTTTCTTCGAGAGCGTTATACTTTTCTTGTGCGTTTCGGTATTGAATCTCAATGGTTTTAAGATTTTTTGTGAGTTCTAAGACGATTTTGTCTTTTTCCAAAGAAGTATTTTCCTCAGAAAGTTTTGCGAGTTCTACCCTATTTTTGGTTTGAAAGCGATTGAAAATGGGAACATCCAAACCGAAAGAAACGTAATTATTTTTGTTCTGCTTAAACTGCTCTGAAAATTGAAATGCAGCTTCTTTTCCCAGCTCTTTACTGAAAAATGTCGACCATTGGTACATTCCTGAAAGTCTTGGATAATAATCAGATTTTGCAAGTTCTATACTTTTTGAAGCAATTTCATTTTGCTTGATGGCATTCTGATAAAGTGGATTCTTTTCCAATAACTTTTGAACGAAATCTTCATTGTTGATAAGTACGTTTTCAGGATTTTCTTCATTTAAGACAAAGTCAATTTTATCATCCAACAAACCAATGGCGTTTTGAAGAATAATTCTTGAAAGTTCTTTTTGATTTTGTGCAGAAATCCATTGTTCCTTTATCGTTCCGAGATTGGCTTTGATGTCGTAAATATCACTTTTCGGACGGTTTCCAATTTCCACTTCTTTTTCGGTACGCTTGATCTGCTCCTCTATTCCTGAAATTTGGGTTTGCAAAACCTCTAACCACGCTTTGTCGTATTGATACTGAAAAAACTGTTGAATCACATTTAAAGAAATATCATTTTGTGCAGATTTTAATCGGTATTCCGAACTTTCTTTATTGAGTTTACTTAAGCTAATTTCTCCATAATTTTTCCAATTAAATAGTTCAACCGGCATTGAAATCCTGAATTGATCGTATTGCGTATTCAAGGTTTTTCTTGAATTTGTGGAAGGGTCAATCGTGGAACCAAAACTGTAATTGTGATTGATTCCCGCATTCACAGAAGGCAAAAGATTTCCTTTTGCAATAGCAATATTGCGATCGGATTTCTGAACTTCAAGAATGCTTTGCTTGATTAAAGAATGATTCTTTAATGCATAATCCAAGGATTTTTGCAAAGTCCAATTTTGGGCAAAAATTGCTGAAGAAATTAATATTAAAATATATTTTAAACTTTTCATAGACTATTTTTTTGACACATTAGTCACATAAGTTTTTTAGACAGTCATTCTTCTTGTTTTAGAAAAAACTAATTCGAAAATTTTTGATTTTATCTTTTGTGAACTTTTTTGCGTCCTATCTTCTTTCTAATGTGACTAATGTGTTTGAAAATTATTCGTATTTAAGATATTTCACCAAGTTCACTTGCGTTGCACGATACGCCTTAATGCTCACAACAGCGAAAGTCAAAAGCAACAAAATCACAAAACTTAAAACGTAAGGAAACCAAGGCATTTCTATTCTGTATGCGAAATCTTTCAACCATTCATTCATAAAATAATAACTTATTGGAATGCTTATTAACACCGCTATTGCAGAAATGATCAAGAATTTTTTCGTTAAATCTAAAACGATTGATTTTTCTGATGCTCCCAATATTTTTTTGATGGCGACATCTTTCAACTTTTGCTCAATCAATAATGATGAAAGTGCGAATAAACCGAGTAATGCTACAATTAAAACCACAGAATTCAGAATTGTGAACAGTATTCTCTGTTTTTTAAACTGCTCAAAAGTTTTGGCAAAATGTTTATCTACAAAATGATAATCAAAAGGATATCCCGGTTCTGCTTTTTCTTTCCAAAACTTTTCAATTCTTTTCAAAGTTCCTTCAATATCATCTTTTGAAACTTTTATTTGAAGATTATGCATATTGTTTTTAGCCCAATTTCGCTCGTAATTAAAGAATGTAACCGGAACAACAGGCGCGTGAACTCCTTGAAAATAGAAATCCTTTACCACACCAATAACCTTATATTTCTTTTTTCCGTCCCAACCCGGAATAAATTCCTTTTCCAGAGCATTTTCATTATTCCAACCCATTTGTTTTGCAAAAGTTTCATTAATTACTGCACCGGAAATCGTATCAGAACTCTTTCGCAAATCAAAATCACGACCTGAGGCAAACTTTATTTTGTAAAATTTAAAATAATTTAATTCTATCGCTCCTAAACCTGCACTATTAATCACTTTTGTTGTATCCTCCGCATTTTTTACAGAAGACATATTGGTATAACCGTTTCCAATCGTAAGAACAGAACCTGTGACATCGGTAACGCCACGAATATTTTTAACTTCGTTTCTCAGTCTCTCGTATTTATTCTTGTTGAAATCTTTTTGTCGCCAATCGGTTTTTTTGAAATCTATTTGAATGGTTTGGTCGCCTTTGAATCCCAAATCTTTATTCATCATATGATTCACTTGTGAATTGATAATCAATGAAGAAATAATGAAAAAAGAAGAAATAATTAATTGTAAAGTTAGAATTGAATTTCTTAGAAAAACACCGTGACTGCTTCTTGAAAAGTTTCCCTTCAAAGTATTAATAGGTTTAAAATTGGAAAGATAAATTGCCGGAATAATTCCTGAAAGCAACGAAAGGAATATCACTATTAGTAACGCATAACCATATAAATTAAGATTTTCAATTTGGATTTCCTTACCTAAAAATTTGCTGTAAAACGGTAGTAAAAGTTCGACCAAAGCGAAAGCAAGAAAACAGGAAAATACACAAAGGATAAATGTTTCCAACAAAAATTGTAGAATCAATTGATTTTTGGTGCTTCCAATCGCTTTTCTGACGCCAACTTCTTTCGCACGTTGTGAACTTTGAGCGGTTTTTAAGTTTATTAAATTGATTGCAGATAAAACCAAAATCAACACCGAAAGTCCCATTAAAATCAAAATATTTTTCTTGTCGCCTTTATCAATTCCTCCGCCTTGTGCATCCAATTTCATCGTGCTTAAAGATGTCAAGAAAACTTCGGTTTTATTCTTTTCATCATACTTTTCTCCCCATTTCTCAGACATTATTTTTTCCTCTTTCTGCAATTGGTTTGATAATTTTTCTTGTAAAGCAACAACATCTGTATTGGGTTTCAGTTTAAAAAATCCGATGTAACTAAAGTTCAACCATTGGTCTTTATTGTCTTTAATGCCTTCAGGACGCGTAAGATAACCCGGTTTAAAAACCGTGTTTGAATTTGGCAACTTATATACCTCAGAAATGAGATAGGACTTACCATTATTGTCCTGAACAACGGTCTTTCCAATACAATTTTTATAATTTTTACCAAAAAGTAGTTTTGCAGTTTCTTCGGAGAGGGCAATTTGATTGTCATTTTGCAATGCATCCTTATAATTTCCTGCAATTTTTTCGTATGGAAAAAACTCAAAATATGAACTTGTAGCACTTCCCGCATCTACATAACAGGAAATATTTCCATAATTAAGGCGTTGCTTATTTCCATACCAAATGTTACCGATAGCGAAATCCTCAATTTCCTTAAATCTTTCCTTAGAAACCTCCAACATTGGGTAACTTGAACTTGTCATATATCCAAATGCAGAATTTTTGTATTCCAACATAAAGATATTTTCTTTGTTCGGAACCCATTTCTCGTAAGATTTTTCATCCAACCAATTGATGAAAACCAATAGAAAAATTGCCAATCCAAAACTTAAACCGAGAATGTTAATGAGCGTCGAAAGCCAATTTTTCTTATAGTTTGCAAATGCTATTTTTAGCCAATTTAGTAACATATTTTTCTTTGTTTCAAGTTTCAGGTTTTCATGTTGAATCTTCTTTTTAACACATTAGTCACATAAGTTTTTAGATTTTCATGCCTCATATTTTAGAACACTTAAGCTCAAAAATCTTCGATTTTTATCTTATGTGAGCTTTTTTCGCACTTTACATTTTTTCTAATATGACTAATGTGTTTAAAATCATTCGTATTTAAGGTATTTCACCAAGTTCACTTGTGTTGCACGATACGCCTTAATACTAACAACAGCGAAAGTCAAAAGCAGTAAAATCACAAAACTCAACACATACGGAAACCAAGGCATTTCAATTCGGTAAGCGAAATCTTTCAGCCATTCGTTCATAAAATAATAACTGATTGGAATACTGATCAACACAGCGATTGCAGAAATTATCAAGAACTTTTTCGTCAAATCCAAAACGATTGATTTCTCGGACGCACCTAATGTTTTTTTGATGGCGACATCTTTTAGTTTTTGTTCGATTAATAATGATGAAAGTGCGAATAAACCGAGTAATGCAACCGTAAGAACGATGATGTTTAAAATTGTAAAAAGTGTTTGTTGTTTTTGATATTTCTCAAAGGTTTTGGCGAATTCTTTATTTACAAATGAGTAATTGAAAGGATATCCTGGTTCTGCTTTTGTTTCCCAAAAATTTTTGATTCTTGAAACGGTTCCATCAATATCATTTTTATTGAGTTTTACTTCCATAAAATACATATTATTCCTTTTCCATTCGGTTACAAAATAGTGGAAGAAAACTACTGCAGGCGTTTCACCCTTTACATTCCATAAATTGTAATCTTTCACTATGCCAATGATTTTATATTGTTTATCGTCAAATCCCGGTTTCAGTTCATTTTTCAACGCATCATCCGCTGTCCAACCCATTTGTTTAATAAAAGTTTCATTAACCAAAACTGTATTTATGGTGTCCGACGAATATTTTGGCGAAATATTTCTTCCTTTTACCAATTTCATATCAAAGAAATCTAGGAAGTTATAATCCATTGCACCGTGTTGTGCGGTTACGCTTTTATTGCGCCAATCCATATTAGAGGAACTTCCTCCTGTTGTCGGTGTTGCTTCTCCAAAAGTCACATCTTCTACTCCGTTTATTTTTTTGAGTTCGGTTTTTAGACGTTCATATTTTTTATAACTCAAATCTTTTGTACTGTAATAAATGGTAATAACCTGATTTCCATTGAATCCTAAATCTTTATTCATCATATATTTCACCTGTTGATGAATGATGATTCCGCCAATGATGAAGAATGAAGAAATAATCAATTGTAAAGTGAGGATTCCGTTTCGCAACCAAACACCGTGACTGCTTCTTGAGAAATTTCCCTTCAAAGTATTAATTGGTTTAAAATTAGAAAGGTAAATAGCAGGAATTAAGCCCGAAAACAAGACTACAAGAAAAGTCATTATCGCAGAATAAGAATAAATTGTCCAATCATTCATCGCCATTTCTTTATCCAAAAACTTGTTGTAGGAAGGTAAAAGCAACTCCACTAAAACCAATGAAAGGAAGTAAGCGAAGACGCAAATCAGCATTGCTTCAACCAAAAACTGAAAAATCAATTGGGTTTTCGTGCTTCCAATCGCTTTTTTCACACCGACTTCTTTTGCGCGTTGCGAACCTTGAGCGGTTTTTAGATTGATGAAATTAATGGCTGAAAGAATCAAAATCAAGACTGATAATCCAAATAATATTTTGATGGTTTTATAATCTGCTTTACCCTTGAAACCTGATTTTGCCTCTAATCTTGCCTTATCTAAACGAGTGAGATAAAATTCGTTCGGACCGTATTTAGTAAGCATTTCTTCAAGCGTTACATTTTCTTTTTGCAACTGTTCTTTCGGATATCTTTTCTTAATAAGAACTTTTTCAAAAATATCCTTTTCAACATTTGCAATGTTTGAATTCGGCTTTATTTTCACCAATGCTTGGTAAGAATTATTTCCCCAATTCTGATAACCTTTCTTAATGTTTTCGCGGTCGTCTTTCATCGTTTGCGATAAGACTACATAATTAGGCTTCACTACAGAATTTCCTTCAGGCAAAGTATAAACCGCTGTTACGATATATTTTGCATCGCTCAATGTCAATTCTTTTCCAACAGGATTATCGTCACCAAAAAGTTGTTGGCTTAATTTATCCGACAAAGCAATTTTGTTGTAATCGCTCAAAGCATCTTTGTAAGAACCAAATTTTAATTTAAAAGGAAAAAAATTAAAGAAACTTTCCGAAACAGATTCGCCGTCTTTTACGTACTGACTTTTACCACTATTGGTTTTCATCAAACCTTCCGTATTATCGTAAGCAAACATTACAAAATCCTCAATTTCGGGAAGTTCGTCGGTTGCGGTTTTTGTCATTTGGTAAGACATATTATTGTTCGTCCAATCCTCTGTCTTATAATATTGTTGAAGAAAATAAATGTCTTTTTTCTGTGGATTCCATTGTTCATAACTCGCTTCATCATTCCAATGAAGCAGAATCAGCATAAATCCTGTCAATCCCAAAGTCAATCCGAAAAGATTGATAAATGTGGAAAGCCAATTCTTTTTATAGTTGATGAATGCTATTTTGAGCCAATTTCTTAACATAGTTTTTTTGTTTCAAGTTTCAAGTTGTAATGCGTATTTTTTTACACATTAGTCACATAAGTTTTTTTAGCCAATTATTCTTCTTATTTTAGAACACTTTAGTTTGAAAATCAAAGATTTCCATCTTTTGTGAACTTTTTTGCGCGTATATTTTCTAATGTGACTTATGTGTTTAATTTTTTTGAAACCTAACAGGTTTTGAAAACCTGTTAGGTTTACTTTAGTTTATGGAAATTGAATGTTTTTAAAGTGCTAAATCTTCCTGCGATTTTTCAAAATAATCCTTCGTTCTGTCGGAAATTTGTTCATTGAAAATTTCGCCGTCTTTCATATTGATGATTCGGGAAGCAAAGCCTGCATCGTAGGAAGAGTGTGTCACCATCACGATGGTGGAACCTTCTCTGTGAAGTTCTGCAAGTAAATTCATCACTTCGTTTCCGTTGTTGCTGTCCAAATTTCCTGTAGGTTCATCGGCGAGAATGAGTTTTGGTTTTGTCACCAATGCTCTTGCAACGGCAACTCTCTGTTGTTGACCGCCCGAAAGTTGCTGTGGATAATGTTTTCCACGATGGTCGATTTGGATTTTTTGCATTATTTCGTTGACACGCTTTTTTCTTTCGGAAGAAGGAACTCCGTTATAAAGTAATGGCAACTCAATGTTTTCAAAAACAGAAAGTTCATCAATCAGATTAAAATTTTGGAAAATAAAACCAATGTTTTTCTTTCTTAAAACCGATTTTGTTTTCTCGGTTGTTCCAACAACTTCGTTATTTAGAAACTTGTAAGAACCGCTTGAAGCGTGGTCTAAAAGTCCTAAAATATTAAGCAAAGTAGATTTTCCGCAACCTGAAGGTCCCATTATTGCGACAAATTCGCCTTCATTTATTTTTAGACTTACTTTGTTTAATGCGGTAGTTTGCACTTCGTCGGTGCGGTATATTTTTGAGAGGTTTTCTGTGGTAATCATTTTATTTGAAATTTGAGATTGATTTTATTTCGTGTACACTTTTGCAAGAGAGGTTACTTCTTGATTCAGATTTTGATATTTCAAATTTTCAAGATAGACTTTTGCAGTACTTGTTGCTTCCACATTGACTTTATTGGTTGTTCCGCTTAACTTTACTTTTGAGGCGGAAGTTGCTTCTACATCAATATTTTTGGCTTGAACATTGGCATCAATTCCCGAAGCGCTCGTTGAAACAATATTCAGTTTATCGGCAAAAATATTTCCCGAAATTTGACCTGCACTATTCAAATTCAGAACTAGTATATCCAATTTAAAATCGTCCGAAATCAAAATTTTTCCTGCACTTGAAGCATCTAATTTTTTAAAATCATTGGTATAAACAGTTACTTCAGTTTTTACGTTTTGTAGTGAACTATTATTGTCGTATTTCACTTTCAAGACGCCATTTTCAGAAGAAACTACAATTAATCCAAGTGCATTTGAATTGACTACAATCTTTTGCTTGTCAGATTTTTTAATGAAAAATTTCATTCCAGAATTGGCATTGATTTCTGAAAAGTGGGAGACAAAAAACTCGCGACTTTCCATCGGTTTTGAGGATTAATTTTCTACTGAATTATAATCAGAATTTTGATAATTTCCATAGGAGCCACTCCCATCGGTTTTAATGGTAATGCACGAACTCAAAGAAACACTTGCTAATAATGTTAGGATAATAGTTTTCATTTTTTAAATTTTATTTTAAAAATATATTGACGATGTAGAGAATTGCTTCGAGAATTAGGGTGATCATATTCTTATTTTTTTAGAAAGTTGCTGCAGGAGCTGTTGAATTTTCCAATTTCTTCTGAATTTGTAGTTTTTTCCCGCTTGAGAAATCGTAACTCAATCCGAGAACAAACATGTTTTTGTTGTTATAAATATTGGATATTCTTTCATTTTTTACGATGCTTCCCTCCATAGTTTTATTATGGTAATGTGAAGGCATTCCTATCCAATAAAAACCACTTGACAATTCAAGGCTTTTATATTTATACGAAGCAAATAAATGATTCTGATTTTCGTCGAGACTTAAAAAAGCACCGTTAATTTGATAGATAGGAAGATTGAAATTATAGTAAATTCCAAAGTTTTTAAATTGTGATGTTACGCCAAAACTGCTTCTTATAAAGTTACTTGTGAATTCTCGTCCATCATTTACGACAAGTTTCATTGAAACAGGCTGAATAAAAGTTTTTATTACTAAAACCTGTGTGCCGAAAGGTTTGTAAGAGCCACTTAATTGAATTCCTTTTTCATTAAAATCTGCATTTTGATAGGTTAAAGCATAACCGTTAGTTTCAGAATCTGCTTCAAAAATTTGTGCGAAATATTTGTCAACAATGTTATAAAAAGCATTTAAGTTAAAATCAACATTTTTTCCACCATAAGAATAAATAAAGTTGTTTCTGAATAAATGTTGTGACTTTAAATAAGGATTGCCTCGCTGAACAATATTAGGAACTATTTGAGTGACATTACTGCTTAATGCTGAAGCCCAAGGACTGTTGGAAGTATAACTACTCGTCAATCTTAAACTTTGGTTTTTACCTAAGTCGTAACTTAAAATAAGTTTTGGTGTGGGTGCCCAATCATCTTGAGTGGTTTCTGCACTTTTATTATGAATATTGGTAAGTCCAATTCCTAAACGATATGAAAGTTTTTCTTTTTTTCCTGAATATTCAGTGTACAGATACTGTTGTAAATAATTAACGGAATATTGAGATGCTCCCAAAAGATTGACAACATCATTAGAAATCGCAGTGTTTGAAATACGATAACCTGAACTTAATTTTCCCTTTTCAAATTGATGGGTATGTGCAATTTCGCCCACGATTCCTGTTTGTTTGGCTTTTAGATTCATATCGTTGTTAAAAATATCTTTGTTTTCTGCGATATTCCACTCGTGGTCAAACTGCGACGAATTTGTGGTATAATGAGAACCAATAAAATTTAAACTCAATTCGTCTTTTTTACCGATATTTTTAGAATAATAAAGGTCTAAAGTTGGTGCGGTATAATCAGAATTACTATTATGAACCGTTTGATGGGATTCCGCTAAATTATCTTTGGTAAAAACGCTCGTTCCTAAACCTTTATTGAAGTTCGAATTAATGAAAATACTTCCTTTCGCCTGAAAAGTATAACGTCCCACCACTACATTAGCATAGCGTAAGGAAATGTTTTGGTTCGTGTATCCAAAATGGTCTTTCTGCTGTTCAGTTGAATTATAATGACTTCCATTTAAATTGTAATCGTAGATTTTATCGACAATTCTGTTATCATAATCACGCAGATTGATAGAATATTCCAAACCAAAATCATTCTTTCCCTTCGTATAACCTGCGTACGCAGATCCGTTTACAAAACCTGTTGCTAAGGCAGAAGTAACATCTGCACCATAAGAATATCCTAACTCAGGATTTTTGGTAACAATGTTCACCACAGTATCTGCTCTCTGCGAATATCTCGCAGGTGGAATATCAAAATATTCAACCCTCACCACATTTGTCGGTGCAATACTTTTTATTTGGTTGTCGCTTGCTTCAATTCCGTTAATCAAAAACAAGATTTTTCCGCCTTTAATACTTGTTACGGTATTTGAAATAGGGTCTAATTGCAATTCGGGAAGCGTTGTCAGCAAATCTTTGGAATGTCTTGCTTTCTCCAATGCTTCTTTATCAAAAGTATAATTTGCGTGGTCGGAAAACTGCTTTTTCTTTTGAGATTTCAATAAAACTTCCTGAATTTCTTTTGTTTTGATGATAGAATCGGAAGGTTTTACTTCTTGAGAATATCCAAAAAATGGGGCTAAAACAATGGCAAGTATAAGTAGTTTTTTCATAATTCTTTTTTAATAAAGACAACACAGTTAGTAATATTATTACAGTTACTTTTTAATATTAAGTTCTTCATAATTTTTAAAATCGCTATAATCCGAAACGATTACTTTTTCGCCCGCTTTTAATCCCAAAGTTACTTCGTAATACATTTGGTTTTCACGGTTTAGTTGAATATTTCGTTTTACTGCGTTGTCACCTTGAATCACGAAAATCCATTTCCCTGAGGTGTCTTTGTAGAAATTTCCTTTGGAAATCATTTCGCTTTGCGTGTCTTGCGAAAGTTTCAATTTTACGCCGAAAGTCATCCCGATTTTCAAATTATTTGGCTTTTCATCCACAAATCCGAGTTCGGCAGAAAACTGTCCGTCTTTTACTTCAGGCAGAATTTTAGTGACTATGATTTCGTAAGTTTTATCATTGCTTTCCAAAGTCCCTTTGATTCCGACTTGAAGTTTATTGATGTAGTATTCATCCACTTTTGCAACGAGTTTATAACCGTCCATCAAATCAATTTTTCCGATACTTTCACCGCTTGTCAAATTTTGTCCCAATGAAATGTTGAATGAAGACAACCTTCCGGAAACAGGCGCTAAAATCAAGAAATTGTTCTTGTTGTTCTTCAAAACATTCAGACTTTTCTGCATTTGATTGATGGAATTACTAATTGCGGAAATTTGCTGATTTCGGGAGTTTCTTTCGTTTACTAATCCTTGTTCTGTAATATTTTTTCTTTTTTGCTGATAGTTCAGGTTTTGAGAAGCCATATCGTAATCGGTTTTTTTGCCAATTTCAGCATCATAAAGTCGATTTTGAAGATTAAAATTTTGCAAAGCCACATTATAATCGTTTTGTGCTTGAAGCAATTCTTTATTTTGGTTGAATTCTTGGTTTTTCAGTTCTAAAAGTGAATTTCTCATCTGCGAAATCTGTTGCATAATTCCCGTCTCTTGATTCAGATAATTAAATTCCGTATTCGGATTGTATACTCTCGCCAAAGGTGCTCCTTTGTTGACCAATTGTCCGTCTTCTGCATAAATTTCCTTTACAGCACCACCTTCCAAAACATTTACCAAAGAAGAATTCAGCGATTGCGTTTGAGCGGTAATCAGCATTACATCTTCAAATTTACCGAAAGTGACTTCCGAAATTTGAATGTCTTCTGCTTTCACATTATAGGTTTTCTTATGTTTAAAAAAGTAAAACGCTGAAATACCTAAAAATGCCAAAGCCAAAACGCCGATTAAAATTATTTTGAATTTAGATTGTTTTTTCTCTATTTTCGTATCCATTATACGTTACTGATTTACAAATAATTACACTATTGTTGTACCATTAAAAAATGAGTTTGTAAGTTATTGATTTATAAGATGTACAAAAATTGAATTATAAAAAAAGTGTTCATTTTCGGACAGTAAGTGTACAGAAACGGACAGTTAAAGTTTAAATGAGAAAGAAAGAAGCCACGATTTTAATTGTTGACGACGATGAAGACATCCTTTTTTCGGCGAGAGTTTGGTTGAAAAAATTCTTTGAGGAAGTGATTACCATCAATTCACCAAAGAAAATCATTCCTACACTCAATGAAAATAATGTGGATGTCATTCTCTTGGATATGAATTTCCGTCGCGGTTTTGAGGACGGAAAAGAAGGTTTGTATTGGCTAAAAGAAATTCAGGAAATCAACAAAAATATTCCTGTGATTTTAATGACGGCTTATGGAGAAGTAGAACTCGCCGTTGAAGCTTTGAAAAAGGGAGCAACCGATTTTATTCTAAAACCTTGGAACAATGAAAAACTCTACGCTTCCGTAAATCTCGCTGTAGATATTTCCCGAAAAAACAAGAAACTTCAACAATGGGAAAATCTGCAAACTTCCCTTACTGAATACAATTTGGAAACGAAATCCCCGAAAATGCAGGACGTGATGAAAACTTTGAAAAAAGTTTCGCCGACCGATGCAAATATTCTTCTTTTGGGCGAAAACGGAACAGGAAAATTTGTTTTGGCGGAATATATTCACAAAAATTCTAAACGAAATAATGAACCTTTTGTTCATATTGATTTGGGTTCACTTTCTGAAAATTTGTTTGAAGCCGAACTTTTCGGATATGCAAAAGGTGCATTTACAGACGCAAAAAACGACAAAGCAGGAAAAATAGAAAATGCGAATGGAGGAACGGTTTTCCTTGATGAAATTGGAAATCTTTCACCTCAACTTCAACAAAAAATCCTGACTTTAATTCAAACCAAAAAACTGACGAGAATTGGCGAGAATAAGGAACGGTTTTTAGATATTCGCTTTATTTTTGCGACCAATGCAGATTTGAAAAAATTATTTAATGAAGGTAAATTCCGAGAAGATTTATATTACAGAATCAACACCGTGGAAATTGAAATTCCACCTTTGAGAGAGAGAAAAGAAGATTTGCAGAATTTGTCTGAATTTTTCATTCAAAAATATCAGAAAAAGTATGCGAAAGACAATTTGGAATTTGAAAATTTTGAAGAGTTGAACAATTATCATTTTCCTGGAAATATCCGCGAATTGGAACACAGCATTGAACGAGCGATAATTCTTTCGGAAGACGGAAAAATTAATCTCGCATTGCAAAACAATCCTATTTCAGCATCCGAAAATTTAACTTCATTAAATTTGGAGGAAATGGAAGAAAAAATGATTGCAAACGCCTTGAAAAAATACAAAGGAAATATTTCTCTTGCTTCGGAAGCATTGGGATTGACGAGAGCTTCGCTTTATAGAAGAATGGAAAAATTTGGTTTATAATCCCGAAAAACTCCGAGAAATGTCAAATTATTATGCTACTAAAGTGAAAAAATTCTATTATTTTGACAATTTGAAAGTTTTTTTATGCCACGAATACACGAATAAGAATATTTGTGCATTCGTGGCATTTTTTAGTTCTAAAAATATTCTGATTTATTTTATATGAAAATGGCGGTTTCTTTTCAGTGGATAATTTTGGTGCTTTTATGCATTGTTTTTCTGTTTTTCGGATATGATTTTTTCATTGTTAAAAAATATATTACCGCTTTACTTTTTTCGGGAATTGGATTTTTGTTTTTGGGATATTCTTGGATTTTAATCAATAAAAAAATTGCTGAAACCGAGAAAATAATTACTTCCATTCGTAGAAAAGATTTTTCACTTTTTCCAAAAGAAGATGATACCAATGAACTGAAAACCGAAGCCGTAAAACTTTATTACCAAGCCAAAAACGAGAACACGCAACTCACTTCCTTCAAATTATTGTACGAAAATATTTTGGCTAAACAGGAAATTGGTTTCTTGATTTTAAACAAAACAACGACGAAAAATGATTGGAACGTTTTCTTTTGTAATCCTGCATTCCTCAATATTTTGCAAGTTCCGAAGTATAACGATTGGGAATTCTACAAAGAAAAATCGCCCAATTTTTATGATTTGATTGAAAGTACGAATTACAGAGATTCGCAAGAATTTATTGATATTTCTGTAAAAGAAAGTTCGAAGCAATCTTTTTCAATTCGCACCACGAGAATTGAAAGTCCCGACCAAATTTTTTGCGTGGTTTCTTTGGAATCAGTTCAGAAAATCATCGATAAAAAGGAAAAATTGGCGTGGAATAATTTAATGAAAGTTATTTCCCACGAACTTTTAAATACTTTGACTCCCGTAAACAGTTTGATTCAAAATTTAGAATACCTCGCAAAGCAAGACGAATTGAATAAAGATGACCAAGACGAAATGAAAGGAAGCCTGCAAATTATCAACTCAAAATCACAGCAGTTGCTTCATTTCATTGACAGTTACCGACAAGTTGCCGAACTTCCAAAACCGAAAAAATCACTTTTCAACCTGAAAACCACGATTGAAAATGTGCTGCAAATTTTTGGGAGCGAATTTAAAAGCAAAAACATCAAAACCTTTCTCAATATTTCAGACATCAATTTGAACGCCGATGAAAAAATGGTGGAAAGAGTTTTGGTCAACCTTTTGACCAATTCTATGCACGCTTTAAGCCATTCTGAAAAAAAGGAAATCTCAATTGAAACGCAGTATCTCAACAACCGAACCGTTATAAAAATTCAGGATTCCGGCGAAGGAATTAACGATAAAATTCAAGACAAAATTTTTCTTCCTTTTTTCACCACAAGACAAAACGGCTCCGGAATTGGCTTAACTTTGGCAAAATCTATTATGGAAGCACATAACGGATATATTGTGTACAGAAATTTGGAAGGCGGAAGTGTGTTTGAGGTTTGGTTTGTTTAGGATTTATGATTGTTCCTTAGAAAATTATTTTATAAGATACAAATTATGCTGTTTTCTAATCCTGTTTTTAAAAATAAATTAAATAGTGGGTTTTGTTAAGGAACGACTATATAATGTCGCCTAACGAAAAGGGCTCTGCGAAGGCGGGGCTTTTACAAACTAAAAGTTCAACTAAAAACTGAACCGAGCAAAATCCATTTTCGTTTTTTCAAACTTACAAAAAAATAAAAAACGAAATGGTTTTTGCGGGTATTTTCTGGAATTTCTCTGCGATTTCCTTCAACCCCGCATCTTGCAAAACCCTTGTTGAACTAAACCTCCGGTAGCTTTTCCCATTCGCCGTTTTAGTAACTTTGTTTTTATTAACCCTTAAAAAACATATAAAATGGCTACAAAAAAAAAATCTCCGGAGGATTTAAGGACCAACAAATTCCTTAATCGTGCCTCGAGCGAAGTTAAAGGTTTTGCCGAACTTCTGCAACGCTTCGAAAGAAATATCTCCATCCTGGGCAGAAGCAGGCGTACCTTCGACAATTATTCCCGTCACGTTGCAGCCTTAGCGCTTCATTTCGGTAAAGTCCCTACCGAATTAGACCCGGAAGACATCAAAGATTACCTTTTTGAACTTCAAAAGCGATCAAAAACCCCTTCTCAGTCGTACTTTAAACATACCGTTTACGGACTGCGGTTTTTGCTGAAAACCGAAGGCTTGCCTTACAGCTAGCTCCATCTTCCAGCGATTCCAAAAGTGAAAAAACTTCCCACTATTTTAAGCCGTGAAGAAATCTGGCGAATGCTTCAAAGTGCCGAACTCCTGAAGCATAAACTGCTCATCGGCCTGATCTACGGTTGCGGACTGTGCTGTATGGAAGTAAGAAATATCAAACTTCACACCCAAGACGCTGCTCAATAAATGTCGGTGCTGCAAGGAGGGAAACTTGGTGACCATTGCCATTTTCGGGCAGCGCGGTCCGCCGCAGGACTTTCTTTTCGTCACCCAACCTTTCTCTGCAAAATAACCTTTGCGGGTAAGGGAAGCTGTGCCCTACAGCCGGTAAAACCCCGCAGAAACCACTTCCAAAGGCTACCAAACGCCACAAAAAAAGCAGTCCTTCTGAAAAACTGCTTTGCACCTCTAAATTCTAAAAACGACATCTCCATAAGAGGACCAAAATGCTGCTGAAAAGCTACGGAGCTTCCGTTCAACGGGTTTTCATCTTCTGTCCTGCGGACAAGACGAAAGCTTAGTTATTTGAAAAGCTACCAGAGCTTCCGTTCAACGGGCTTTCATCTTCTGTCCTGCGGACAAGACGAAAGCTTAGTTATTGTGCGATCGGTTATTTATTTATCTAATTCTTCTATTGGTTTATTTGCTTGTGAATTACTTATTAATATTGCAAAATCAAAATAATCAGTCGTTGTTTTACCTTTCAAATCGTTTTTGTTTGACTTTTTAAGAAATAATTTTATTTCCATTAAATCAGTTTGATTTTTTTTATAAGGTGAATTTTCATTATTCAAATGATAAAGAGTTAAATTTGATAATCTGTTGTTTTTAAGTTTATTTATTCCTTTAAAATATTCTTTCCAATAATCACCAATACCATAACCACCTTTAGTTGTGTAACCAATATATTTTTTATTTGCGTCATATTTTAAATCCCAGAGCACCCTACTTTTAGTTAAAAATCCTGCGATTGAAACTATTTCTTCTTTTTTATAAATATTGTTTTCTATTAACCTTGTGAAAAATGATGGATAATTACTTTCTCTGTCCTTTTCTATGTGGAAAAAGCCCATTCTTACAAATTGAGGATTTGATTTGAAATCGTATAATTGACTTAAAAATAAATAATTATCAAAAATTGTTTTTTCTCTATCTTGCTTTTTTAGGGTTAATTTTATGTTTTCAATTAAGTTATCTGTGATAATTTTATTATTTGCGATAGAATTAAAATATGTTTTATCATTTTCATAATCAACTATAAAGTTTTTTAAAATGTTTTTAGAATAACTATCATAATATGGGGAGAAATCAGTAGTGTCAATTTTTACCATTTCATACAAATTGTCGTAAGATTTATATTTTCCTTTTTCAATTTTCAGCAATTCTATTAAGAGTTTAGAAGTGTATTTATACGTTACGATTATATCAATTCCAACCACTTGGATTTTATTGTTTTTTGGTTGATTATCATTTATTTTTTTTATGCCCTTCCATTTATTGTAAGTTTCAATACTTTTTTCTTGTGGCACTCTTACACCATAATGTCTTACTAAGTCTTTTAATAGAATTGTGTCACCAGATTTTAAATATTGATTAAAATAATAAGCAATTCCTAAATCGGTTTCAGGTAAGTAATATTTTACTTTATTTTTATTAATTAGATTTTCAAGTAAAATATTTTCTGCTTTTTCTGTTTCTTGACTTCCGTGATATGCACCGAAACCAATTATTTTGAAATTACTTTGAGGAAATTCAAAATTTGAGTTTAATAAATCAAAACGATTATTTTTTAAATATTCGGTTTTCGATTGAGAAAAAGCTAATTGTATTGATACAATAAATAATACTAATATTTTAATTTTCATTTTATTACGTTCGGTTTTCGTTAACTGTCGCACAACGGTTCAGGGCTTTGCGATGGCGGTTTTTATACGCAAATAATTTTCAAAACCGCTATTGCAAAACCAGTGTTGAACTAAACCTCCGGTAGCTTTTCTCATTCGCCGTTTTAGTAACTTTGTTTTTATTAACCTTTTAAAAACTCATGAAATGGCTACAAAAAAAAATCTCCGGAGGATTTAAGGACCAGCAAATTCCCGAACCGTGCCTCGAGCGAAGTTAACGGTTTTGCCGAACTTCTGCAACGCTTCGAAAGAAATATTTCCATCCTGGGCAGAAGCAAGCGTACCTTCGACAATTATTCCAGGCACGTTGCAGCCTTAGCGCTTCATTTCGGTAAAATTCCTACCGAATTAGACCCGGAAGACATCAAAGATTACCTTTTTGAACTTCAAAAGCGATCAAAAACCACTTCTCAGTCGTACTTTAAACATACCGTTTACGGACTGCGGTTTTTGCTGAAAACCGAAGGCTTGCCTTACAGCTACCTCCATCTTCCCGCGATTCCAAAAGTGAAAAAACTTCCCACTATTTTAAGCCGTGAAGAAATCTGGCGAATGCTTCAAAGTGCCGAACTCCTGAAACACAAACTTCTCATCGGCCTGATCTACGGTTGCGGACTGCGCTGTATGGAAGTAAGGAATATCAAGCTTCACACCCAAAACGCTGCTCAATAAATGCCGGTGCTGCAAGGAAGGAAACCTTGTGACCATTGCTATTTTTGGGCAGCGCGGTCCACCGCAGGAATTTCTTTTCGTCACCCAATCTTTCTCTGCGAAATAACCTTTGCGGGTAAGGGAAGCTGTGCCCTACAGCCGGTAAAACCCCGCAGAAACCACTTCCAAAGGCTACCTAACGCCACAAAAAAAGCAGTCCTTACGAAAAAACTGCTTTGTACCTCTAAATTCTAAAAACGACATCCCCATAAGAGGACCATCATACTGCTGAAAAGCCACCGGAGCTTCCGTTCAACGGGCTTTCATCTTCTGTCCTGCGGACAAGACGAAAGCTTAGTTATTAGCTGTAGTCTCTTTATTTTGAATAGTGATTTAGTAATTTTGAGTTAAATGATTTATTAATAAAAATCAGATAATCAAAAGAGTCTGCAACTTTCGTTTTCTTAAATTCATTTTTGTCTGTACCAGAGCCGGTCTTACGAAATGGAATTTCTTTTAAAATCCATTTGCCAAGATTGTTATTATCATTTTTTATTGCTTTTAAGTCTAATATAAAAATTGGAATGTTAAGTGAATTTAAATAATATTCTAAAGTTCCAGGATATGCAGTTTGAGAATTATAAGTGCCTATTTTTTGATCTATGCTTGCAGAATAAACGCCTTCATAAAACGCAAATCCAATATTTTTATAGTCGTCTAAATAATCTTTATGTAGCCAATAACCCATTTTAGATTTATCTAATTTTGATACATGATAATTATGAGCAGAAACAATTATTTTGGAATCTTGATTGTTTTTCATTAACCATTTTATATTTTCTGCCATGAATTTATCTCTTTCCGTTGAACTGCCTGTTTGAATTTTTTGTTCTATAATTCGAACGTTCTGTAAATATCTTTTTTTTTCATCTTCATTTTTAAATGAAATTTCTTTGTGTTTTAGTTTTTCTAAAACAATTTGGATTTTTTCTTGACCTTTTTTGCTATATTTTCTTGTTCCTTTGTTCTCTTCTTTTAAGATTTTGTTTAACTCATTTATTTCATCAGTTGAAATATTATTTTCTTGAAAAACTTCTTTAATTTGTCTGATAGCACCATGAGTATATTGCATATCAAATCCGTCGAACTTTATTTTTGGAATATTTTGGTCATTGTATTCTTTTAACCAATTTACAAAATTTAGTGTCTCTTCTGTCTGCCACAACCAAAAATACATATGTTTAAGAATTGTCTTAGGATCTGCTACTTTATCAATAATATATTTGTTCATCACAAAACTTTCAGGCATATTAGCTTCTAAAGAGAAAAGATTGAAATTTTCATTTTTAATCAAATATTTACTTATTCTATATTTCATTTGATAAACTTCACTTGATCCATGTGTTGCTTCTCCCAATCCAATAATTTTTGATTTTCCAACTAATTTTTCGAGAATTTTCAAGTCATCATTTTCTATTTCCTCTGAATTAAAGGTTTTTAAAGGATAAATGAATTTTGTTATATAATCTTTCTCTTGTGTGCTTAAAGCGAATTTTTGTTGTGCATTTAATGATTGAAAAATGAAAAACAGTAAATAAAATATTTTTACTTTCATATTTGCGGTTTTTGAGAGATTACAGATTATGGAAAAAGTATTGGCGAAGTGCGGGCTAAATTGGACGAAAAGTTCAATTGCGACCAAACGTAGCCGATATTTTTTCAATGAAGTAAACTTACATAAAAACTACGAAATGGAAAAATAGCGGCGGCTGAAAATTACAAAGTTTTCAACTTAGACTTTTACCCCGCCTTTTGCAAATACTATGTTGAACTAAACCTCCGGTAGCTTTTCCCAATCGCATAAATTAGTTACTTTGTAAAGTAAATTAAAAAATGACTAAAAGGGCAACAAAAAAAAGAGAGCTAAAATCAATAAGCAAGAACCTGGTGTGGCGGAATACTACTGTGCGCGGTGCCGGAAGTGTTTAGACGGCAGAGAAAAATGATTCTTCAGAATCCGTAAAGTGAATGCCGTCTATATACTGGAGGGACTGGTGAAAGACTATGCATTCTTAGAAATTTTTTAATTAATTATTCTAAATTCCGAAAGCATAGGGTCTTTTTCATACGGAATGCCTCTAAAACTAAGCCCTGAGCCAGACTTACTGTAATAATTTTTCAGAATGCGATAAAGTCCGGGTTTATATTGGTACTGTTCCGGATAGAACTTAAAATAAAATCTTTCCTGGAAACCTTCCGTACCGGGATGCAGAGTATATCCTATATCCTGCACGAAAAAACTCAATTTTATTTTTTGCCAATCTTTGCCGTTAAATTTTTGAAGCTCATAACGATCACCAAACAGTATCGTGTTTTTGGTATTGTTAATCACTTTGTAAAACACTTTATTCTTCAGTTCAGACATTTTAAAGGTTTTGGGAATTTCAAGGAAAACCTTCTGCTCGAGCCCTTCTATCAACGGCGTGTAGACTTTAAAATTATCTGTCGCAAAACCTCTGTTTAGATCATTATTATCGATGAAAAATGGTTTATTGATTCTGTAATTTCCAGGAAAATTTAATCCACCATCAAATTTTGGTGAGAAAGTTAAATCGTATCTTCTGCCGGGCTGCAGCCCATAAGCCATTTCAGGAAATACAATGTGTGAATTGATGACATTCCATTTATTATCGCTGTAACTTTCCACCTGAAATTCTTTGCCAAATGTTATCGGCTTATCTGAATTATTAAATACCGTAAGCGTATAATTCTCCTCAAGTTTTTTGAAATTAATTGAATCTTCTTTAATCCATACATACACTTTCTTTTGAAAGGTGTCATTCTTGATATTTTCAGTTTTTGAAGATATTGTTTCCGCCACATTCTCTTGAATTACAGGGTGAGTTATCATCTGTTTTGATGCGCCCTTTTTACTTTCACAACTGAAAAGCAAAAAAAGAATAAGAAAAACCCATTGTGCATTTGCTTTGTGTGATAGGGTAATTGCCATTACCATAAACACGGTCATTAATAAATTTTTCATTTTTTAAAATTTTTAGGATTTTTATTTATTCTGATGGTCCAAGAGTGATAAACCCTTGATCTTTTTCAGTGATATTTTTTTGATGGCGGCTTCAACATCCCCGCCCATTTCATGCGCTAGATCCATCACTTCCATTTTCTCCGATTCCTCCGTGGTGTATGCCAAATACTCCTGCTCGCTCACTTCTGTCGCATAGACCGCTGAATGCGTTCCTCCAAGTCCTATCCATACTTCCTTATACTTGCGCTTTGGGTCATTGTCCTGATTGATCGAAAGTATCTGCGATTTTTCCCGTTCTGTAAGCCCGAGCATATTCTGGATCTCGTCAAATTTATTGGCGTATTTCCGCTGGTCGAGTAGTATCTTGCAGTCACTGTTGTTGATGATTGTTTCCTTGACTATGGGAGACTGTATGATATCATCCACTTCCTGCGTAACCACAATCGCCTCACCGAAAAATTTCCTGACGGTTTTAAACAAATATTTTAAATATTCTGCCATCCCCTCTTTAGCAATGGCCTTCCAAGCCTCCTCTATGAGTATCATCTTACGGATACCTTTTAACCGACGCATCTTATTGATAAAGACCTCCATAATGATGATCGTAACCACAGGGAACAGTATTTTGTGATCTTTGATCGCATCAATTTCAAAGACAATAAATCTCTTATTAAGCAAATCGAGCTCTTTTTCTGAGTTTAGTAAGTAATCGTATTCACCACCTTTGTAATAGGGTTCCAGCACATTTAAAAAGTTCGCCAGATCAAAATCTTTCTCACGTACTTCTTTGTCCTGAAGAATCTTTTTGTAGTCCCCTTTGATATATTCGTAGAAAGCATTGAAACAAGGTCTTTCAGAACTATTCTTAATTCTTTCGATATATCCTGCGACTGCATTGGAGAGTGCCACTTCCTCACTACGTTTAGGAGCTTCGTCGTCCCTTTTCCATAATGTGAGGATCAAGGTCTTAATGCTTTCTCTTTTCTCGATATCGAAGACATTATCTTCGGTAAAAAAAGGATTGAATGAGATCGGGTTTTCCTCGGTATAGGTGAAATAAACCCCGTCTTTTCCCTTAGTCTTACCTTTGATCAGTTCGCAAAGACCCTGATAAGAGTTACCCGTATCAACTAATAGCACATGAGTTCCTTGCTCATAATACTGTCTCACCATATGATTGGTGAAGAATGATTTTCCACTTCCATTTTTTGGGTGGGCTGGCGGGCTACTCAATTAAGAATAGCCCGCCAACCCCCAGATGGCCCTAAGATGAAACGGTTTCTATTCGTGATAATCCCCTTTTTCATGGGAAGATCACTGATATCCAAATGCACCGGTTTCCCAGTCAGCCTGTCCGCAAGCTTGATCCCAAAAGGAGAAAGTGAATTCTGATAGTTGGTCTCCTGCGTAAAAAAACACAATGCCGGTTCGATGAAAGTGTAAAAGGATTCTTCGGCAGGAAAATCTCCGGCATTGCCCGGAATTCCCGCCCAATATAAAGTGGCAGCATCTACGGTATTATGACGGGGCTTACATTCCATTAACGCAAGCGCACTTCCGACATCATTTTTCAGGTTGCGTAGCTCCTGGCGGTCTTCACTCCACGCAAATACATTATAATGAGCCCGGATCGATGGTGAACCGTGGGAGTGTGCTTCATTCAGATAACGCTCTATCCATTCTTTATTGATCTGGTTCGCCCGGCTATAACGTGCCAATGAGTGCATATTTCTGGCGGACTTCTCAAATTTCTTAAGGTTTTCAGAACTATTATCGATGAACAGGTACTGGTTATAGATGTGGTCACAGCTCAGCATCAGCCCCACAGGACTGGCAAAAGACAACATACAATCACTGCGATCTGTGGAAAGCCTATCATAGCGATTGCAGTCTGAAACAGCTCCCGGAAGATCGTCTGTACTGGATAAGGTATGAAGTACCATCCTCTTACTTCCTATCCTAAGTTCCTCTGCTCCCAGAGCCATATCCTGCAGAACGGGATTGGCATCACGTGACAGTGTAAAATACTGTTCAAGGATTCCGGTTTTCCCTTCGCTCCCCAATATTTCAGCTTCACCCAGCTGATCCATTGTTATATGACCACTGTCATTGATGATACGCTGGAACTGGCTTACCGATTCCAAGAAACGCCGCATTCCTTCCTTATCCCTTATTTCTTTTGGAACAAGATTGCCCCTGCACAAACTGCTAAAATTGCTCTGGGACTGCATCCTTGCTTTTGTGGTCTTTGTAAGGAAAATATAACAGTAGTGGTTCAGAAACGGCCGCTCATTAAAATGCAGCTGGAAAGAACGCGACAAAAAACTATGTTCAATTCTTTCAAGATCCGGCTGATAGTTTTCCTTTAAATACCAGTCCTGTTTGTGCAGGATACTATAATCAGGCAAAGTCTTGATCGCTTTACTCCATGAGGAATGAATGGATTCGTATACATCCGTGCCCACCGTAAAAATTTCCGGTAGCCTTACACGGAAACACACCGTAAGGTCTCCTTCTTTCGATATAATACAATCGTTCTCAATTGCAAGGAGGGGAAAACGGCTTTCTAACGTAGTTGTTTTAGAGATATTTCTCATGATAGCCTTGAAGATTTAGTGTTAAAATTTTGGATTTTCTCACCTTTTGCAACCGAGTATTTAAGGTAAGATTGTACAGGTTTACGGGTGATGATAAATTGTGGATGCTTTCTTTTCGCACCTAGCTTCATCAGCCCATGTTCACCGTACTTGTTGTTCAGACTGAAAGTTTTCCAAACAATCAGCGATGCAGAAATACAGCCGACCGAAAGGCAGATATACATATTTACGTCAGCCATGTACAGCACCATAACCAGGATCAGGACCAATAACAATCCTCCGGCAAATCCGAAGAGATACTGCGCTTTCAACCCTTTAAATTCGACTGTACAGCCGATACCTTTATTGATGTTATAGGTTTTCATGTTCTTGGGATTTAAAGTTTAGGGTCCCCTGCACGATAGCAAGGTCATAGTTGGCGGTCAGCACTTCGATCTTTTTCTTGGGTACTTTTCCGGAATGTTTATCGACCAGTACATCTTTCTGCATTTTGACAGTGTGCCAATTAAGATCCCGGCTAAATTTGTTCAGGAGATCACTGGGATAACTGCTCAATAGAAATTTGCCTTTTGCACGGGACAGGCATAATAGAAGAGATTCAAAATCATGTTTGCTGTACCCGTCGTAATGACCGCAGTCACTGTTAAAATAAGGCGGATCACAATAGTGAAAAGCCTTTTCATGATCTCTTGAATTAATAATCCGAATAGCATCCGTATTTTCGATCTGAACATTCTGAAGTCGTATAGCATATTCCTCGGAGAATGATGCTCGCTTATTACTCAATCTTCTAGTGGAAGTCTGATCCCGAACATCATAACCCCATGAATCACCGATCTTTGCGCTGAAAGACTGATTGCATAGAACCCAGACTGCCCAGGCTCGTTGTAATCTGTCAAAGAGATGGGGATTGTTATAGATCACCAGCGCATCGCTATGAAGGGATCTACTGTGAAGCGTTATTCGGATCATTTTTTCCAGTTCAACAAACTGATTTTTGACCATCTCGTAAAAATTGATCAGCTCACGGTTGTAATCGTTGATCACCTCAACCTCAGACCTTGGTTTTGACCAGAATATCGCTCCTCCCCCAACAAACGGTTCAACGTAGGTATAATGGGGTGGAATAAGCGGTATAATGATCTTGGCCAGCTGTTGCTTTCCGCCATAATACGTCAGTGGCGTAACCATCTTATTTTTTGCCATAATTGAAAAAAATTAATCGGGTTAGCCTAAAGGAAAAATGATCGCAAAATGGTCGCAGCGACAATCAGGAATATACAGGCGCCGAACCAGCTCGCCGCTGTCTTTGAAGTGTCAGGGTCACCCGAACTGAATTTGTTGTACACTTTAACACCTCCGATCAGTCCGACCACAGCACCGATAGCATAGATCAGCTTTGTTGCCGGATCAAAATAGCTTGTAACCATCTGCGTGGCTTCCTGGATACCTGCAGCACCATTTCCCTGCGCAAAGTCCCATTGCTGATAAGCGAAATAAACAGCAACGCCAGCAGAATTTTTTGTCTTGATTTTTTCATGTTTCATTACATTTTAAGTTTGTAATACCCGCCTATGCGGGCTTGGAAACAAAGGTGTTGCAGATAGTATCAGAGTTGGGGGCTGGTGGTATGAGAGGTACTAAGTTTGCCGTTGTTTTCCTAATGTGAGTACCGGGAAACAAAAAAACCGTCAGGCTTTAGAAGCTGGCGGTTATGCATTTTTTTGAAAATGATTCCAGTAATTTCTTTTACTGATTCATATCTTACTTATTCGCGTTTAGTATTCATTACAGATTTGGTTTATCCCAAAAATAAAATTCTGGTAAGTCATTATTCCCAAACATTACTGGATAAATTTTATACTAAAATCTTACAAAAATAGGTCTCGCTCCATAAATTATAAGTGCTTTAAAAAGCAAGGTTTCTACTATTCTCATCATAACTGGATCACAGAACAATAGAACGATCCTTGATATTAGAATAAGCATTCTCCGTTTCTGAGTTCAACATGTTTTATCGGACTAAATATTGCTTAATTTTGATATATAATCCTCACAGAACGAGGGAATACAAACATTTATAAACCATCAAAATAAAACATTATGGCTAGTAACAGAGGAGTGGTCTACAAAGGCCCATGGAACTTAGAAGTAAATGAAATTGCCTATCCCACATTCCAGAACCCCAAGGGAAAGGACATTCATCATGCGGTAATCATTAAAGTGGTCTCCACAAATATTTGTGGCAGTGACCAGCACATTTTTAGGGGACGTTTCTCAGTACCTGTGGGACACGTATTGGGTCATGAAATCACAGGCGAAGTAGTTGAAATTGGAAAAGACGTAGAATTCATCAAGGTAGGTGACATCGTTTCAGTCCCTTTCAACGTTTCCTGCGGACGGTGCAGAAACTGTAAAAATGGAAATACCGACGTCTGCGAGACCGTTAATCCGGATGCTCCTGTTGGCGCTTATGGGTTTGACCTGGGAGGCTGGTTAGGTGGCCAATCTGAATATTGTCTTATCCCCTATGCTGACTTTCAGCTCCTTAAGTTTCCAGATAGAGAACAAGCGCTGGAAAAGATTTTAGATCTCACATTAGTATCTGACATTCTCCCAACAGGATATCATGGCGCGTATGCTGCTGGTGTTACAACAGGATCTACTGTTTATATTGCTGGTGCTGGACCAGTGGGACGCTGTGCTGCAGAATCAGCAAAGCTTCTTGGAGCTTCCTGCGTTATTGTGGGAGATATGAACAAGGAGCGGTTGGAACTTGTCAAACAGGCGGGAATGGAAACTGTTGATCTTACCCTTGATGCCAGTGTAGCAGAACAGATCGAACAGATTCTCGGAGTACCGGAAGTGGATGCCGGTGTGGATGCCGTAGGTTATGAGGCACATGGACATGGTGATGAAGACTACAAAAAAGAAAATCCCAATGCAGTTATCAATGATCTTTTCGATGTTGTCCGCGCAAGCGGAGGTATAGGGATTCCAGGTATCTATACTCCTTCTGACCCAGGAGGACGTGATGAGAACGCTAAGCACGGTAAACTGACTGTCGACTGGGGAAAAGGTTGGCTTAAGTCATTGCATATTCAAACGGGAATGGCTCCAATTGGACGTTACAACTATCAAATTATGCAGGCCATTCTATGGGGCCGTATCTCGATGAAAACGATCATGAACCCGCAGGTTATCAGTCTTGACGAAGCACCACAAGCCTATAAAGACTTTTCGGATGGTTCAAGCAAAAAGTTTATTATCGATCCACATGGCATGATAAAAAACCGTTCGTAAACTCATGTAGAGCGAAAATAAAAAGTAAAGGTGGGGCATCGAATAAATGTCCCACCTTTTTTTAATTTCTCAGCTTAACCAATTACATACCTATTTAACGCGCACTTTGCGTTAATCAGTGTCTATATTGGCCCGGAGAAAGCCCCTCAAGCCTTTTAAAAATTTTAATGAAATGATTCACATTATTAAAACCTGATGCATAACAGGCTTCGGTCACAGTAACGGAACTGTCAGCCATTATTTTTTTTGCATGGTCTATGCGTGTACGCAGAACAAATTCCAGTGGAGTTATGCCCAGTATATTTTTAAAATATTGATAAAAAGATGATTGGCTCAAACAGCATTCTCTTGCCATCTTTTCAACAGTTATTTTTTCCGTAAGATGCTTATGCACATAATTGATTGCCGGTTGAATTCGATTGTCATACATTGATTGATTGCTGTTCACTGACAAACGGTTCTGGGTCTGAAGAAGCCTTAATAGAAGTACTTTAAGAGACAGGTCCGCAATTGCCTCTTTTGCAAAACCTTCCTCCATACTAAGGTTAACAAGCTTATTGAGACTTGCTACCAGCTCCATGCTATTCTCGAAATGCTGATGCGAAAAATCAAGTTTCCATTCAAAAGGTGCCTGATGATTTGAATATCTCTCATTTAGATAGTCAAGATTTTTGTGAACAGTATTCCAGTCCAGTGTAAGAGTGATACATTGCACGGGACGATTTTCATCTGCGTCTGGAAAACCTACATTCATGGTTAGTCCGTCAGGAAGGATCACACTTTGACCGGGCAGAAAGTCAAATGCCTCCTGACCCTCCACGGACATCACTTTTTTACCTCTCATCATACTTGAAACCACCAATCCACCACTATATGAAAGTATTACATTGTCACTTTTATGAAATGTTTCAAATATGTTGAGCTCACAGTTCGGAAGATTAAAAGTCCTCCGGTGCTCCAGTCTGGAATCCAATTTAGAACTGTCGCTTAAATTTACGGGAGTTATCCGATAAGATTTCATACTTAAGTCTTTATATATTTACTATTGACCAAATAAAATTTACTTAATCCCAATTTTCGCAGCCGCCAGATTTGATCGCAGTGTGCCATACATTTCGGATCTGCACCTGTTAAATCACTTTCTGGAAATAATACAGTAAGCCAGGAGGGATAAATTGACCAGAACGGCAAAGGCATTCGATAGGATGATCTGCCAATCTTGTTTCATGATTCCATACCAGACCCACAGGGAAAGGCCTGAAAGTAAAACAATAAGTGTTAAGATTGAAATGTCATCCGCATTTCTGGTTCTTATCACCTTTATCAATTGGGGCATCATTGCAAATGAAGTTAAGACACCTGCAATGAGTCCAATTACGTCTGTATTCATACGACATATTTATTTTGTTAATAGCGGACATTTCGTCCTTTAATTTTCATTTTTTAAACATAGGCAGCCAAATATTTAGCTGTTTTGCTTTGC
The DNA here is from genome assembly GCF_026107505.2 of Kaistella yananensis. Classification (NCBI taxonomy): domain Bacteria; kingdom Pseudomonadati; phylum Bacteroidota; class Flavobacteriia; order Flavobacteriales; family Weeksellaceae; genus Kaistella; species Kaistella yananensis. Next base: position 428,898 of record NZ_JAPCHZ010000005.1, read on the forward strand.
TTATTCTTAGCTACATCCCTGGGAGCTCCTTCAGCAATTATCTTTCCGCCATCTTTACCCGCACCGGGTCCCAGATCTATAACCCAGTCACTGGAAGCCACAACATGCATATCATGTTCAACCGTAATCACCGTATTTCCGGCATCAACCAAAAAATTCAGCTGACCTATCAATTTTTCCACATCAGACGGATGCAGTCCTGTCGTTGGTTCGTCCAAAACGTACAAGGTTTTCCCTTTTTGCGTACGCTGCAGTTCCGATGCCAATTTGATACGCTGTGCTTCTCCCCCGGATAATTCTGTGGCTGGCTGTCCAAGACGTATATAACCCAAACCGACCTGTCTGAGGACTTCAAGACTTTGCCTTAAAGACCTGTCGCTGCTGAAAAAATCCCAGGCCTGATCCACAGTCATGTCCAAAACTTCGGCAATATTTTTATCGTCATACTTTACTTCCAGTGTTTTGTCATTATACCGGGTTCCCTTACAGGTCGGACATGGTGTATAAACACTGGGAAGGAATAACAGTTCTACCATAACAAATCCTTCTCCTTTGCAGTGTGCACATCGTCCCTTGGCTACATTAAAAGAAAAACGTCCCACATCATACTTCCTTTTTTTGGCTAGCTCAGTTTCAGCAAATAATTGCCTTACCCTGTCAAACAGCCCCGTATAAGTTGCCAGATTTGAACGTGGTGTTCTGCCAATTGGCTTTTGGTCAACTCGTACCAGCCGTTTGATGTGTTCCATGCCGGTTGTGATAACGCCTGAAGTATGAATATTGGTTTCCTGTGATAGTTCAGGCTGTTCATCACTACTTTCCTCCATATCCTGTCCCAAATAATCCGATATCAGCTCTACCAGTGCCTGACTTACCAGACTGCTTTTACCTGACCCTGAAGTACCTGTAATACTGGTGAGAACGCCCAAGGGAATTGACACGTCCAGGTTTTGGATATTATTTCTGGTGACATTGATCGCACGCAGCCAGTGTTCAGCTTTCCTGACAACCTCTTTGGTGACAGGAACCGGATCAATATAATGACGGGTTACCGACCTTTCTACAGATTGCAGTCCTTCCAGGGGACCGCTATATAATATTTCCCCGCCATTGGCTCCCGCCTGTGGCCCAACATCCACAACCCAGTCACAATGCCGGATAATGTCCACCTCATGCTCTACGATAAACATTGAATTGCCTGCATCTTTCAATTTTATCAAAACAGCCAACAAGGCTTCTGTATCTGCAGGATGAAGACCCGCAGAGGGTTCATCCAGAACGTAAATTACGCCAAACAGATTTGAGTGTACCTGTGTCGCCAGCCTTAACCGCTGTAACTCGCCGGGGGAAATACTTGGCGTGCTCCGCTCCAGCGAAAGATACCCCAGACCGAGATCAATCATGATTTTTAGCCGTGCAACGAGATCGATCGCAATATTTTGGGCAACGATAGCTTTCTCAGGATGTTTATCCTTATCTTTAGATAAAAATCTACCTTCCGCATATGGGGTAAAAATGGCCATCAGCTGAGATAACGACTGATTGGATAGATCAGCGATGTCGAATCCCTCAAATTTTACAGCCAAAGATTCTTTTTTTAATCTCTTTCCGTGACATTCCGAACATTCCGTATTCAGCATATACTGTGATACCCGCCTCTTCATCATCTGACTGTTGGTATTTGCAAATGTTTGCAGAACATAGCGTTTGGCACCGGTAAAAGTTCCCATATAACTTGGCGGCAATTTCATTTTCACTGCCCGGTTTACCTCCGCTGCAGACAGCCCTGAATAAACGGGTACTGTAGGTGTTTCATCGGTAAACAGGATCCAGTCCCGTTCTTTTTTCGGCAGATCCTTCCACGGCTTATCGACATCAAATCCTAAAGTCATCAAAATCTCCCGGAGATTTTGCCCTTGCCAAGCCGAAGGCCAGGCAGCCACAGCCCGTTCACGTATTGTCAGGGAATCATCCGGTACCATCGATTTTTCTGTGACATCGTAGATGCGTCCGATACCATGGCATACAGGACATGCTCCTTCCGGCGTGTTGGGAGAAAATCCTTCTGCATAGATGATAGACTGTTTGGGCGGATAATCCCCTGCCCGGGAATATAACATCCTCAATAAATTGGAAATAGTCGTTACACTTCCCACTGTAGAGCGGACGGTAGTTCCTCCCCTGCTCTGTTGCAGGGCAACAGCCGGGGGAAGTCCATGAATGGCACTGACTTCCGGAACATTCATTTGATTAAATAAACGTCTTGCATAGGGTGAAACTGATTCCAGATATCTTCGCTGTGCTTCCGCATAGATCGTACCGAATGCAAGAGAAGATTTACCGGAACCCGATATCCCCGTAAACACGACAAGTTTATTTCTCGGAATATCGACATCAACATCTTTTAGATTGTGTTCCTTGGCTCCCCTGACACGTACAAAACCCTCGAAATTCTGTTCGCTTGGACTTTGATCTGAAAGGCCTCTCTTATTAGAGCCTTCTGTATTTTTACCAAAAATTTTCATAAAATAATGCTTTAAGGTTACATAAGATAAAATCCCTGCGGCTCAATCGGATCTGGGATTTCCTTCTCATTTAATAGTTGACGGATATTGATCTCTATCGTTCGTGAAAGTGCGGTCATAGGCGTATCCGTAGGGCTGTTGCTGAAAGGATCCTGAAGCCTATGCGCTAGCATTTCCAAGAAAAAAAACATCATCGAAACCGAAATAAGAATGACAACCTGCAGCACAATGTTTAAGTGGAACGAGGATGACAGACTCAGAAAAACGGCAAACAAATAGATGGCGGCATGCAATATCTGTCCAAATGTGGGTGGAAAAACGGTATTTTTAATCCGCTCTGCCCTCCCCATCGATGCTACCAGATCATTTAATGTTTTTTCTATCTGAAGCAGAGCAAATTCATTCAGCAGCTTTTCATCATAAAGTTTTTTCAAGCATCCATTCTGTAATTGACTGATCGCAAGGGGAACATTTGAATGTTCTTGGAGCTTTTTAATTTCCTCTTCGCTGAGCAAATCTTCCAGAACAGGCCAAATATCCTGCCGCCTCAATGATCTTTCTAAGGCTCTGCACCAGCCAATCTGATAATGGGAAATTTTAGCCACATCTACGTTTTCAGTTTTCACATAAAGCTGGAGCTGCAGGATCAGAGAACGGCTGTCATTTACGATTGCTCCCCAGATGGTACGGGCTTCCCACCACCGGTTATAGGACTGGTTGATTTTATACGATAACAGAATCGAGATCGCAATACCCAATGTTGTCGCTATCTGAATGGAAATATCCGGCGCATAATCTGGTAAATAATATGGTAATAGACCAAAAGTAACCCCCAGAAGGGCAACTGTAAACAATTGTACCTTAATTTCATTTAATAGAAATTTAAATGGAACTCTGCGGTTTATAATCATGGGATTTTCTATTTAACATTATTATTAACCTGTTGTGCATTTAGCACAAATTAACTTTTAGTTTATTCAAACTTCTTTTGAAGACGAAAAAATTGAGGTATTGAATCATCGTAAAAGAAGTTATTTTCGACACTATCCTTGTCGCCAAACCTTGAAAGGTTTTTGCAAAGTTCACGTTTATTGTAAACTGGCCGCATAGTTGCGATATATTGGTTTCAATCCGTTTCCTTATTTTTGATTTTGTCCTTGAAAACTCTACAAAACCATGCTGGTTTTTCCTCATCGGGACCGAAAGATTTATCTTGGAATAGTTGAATATTTGGAAAATCAATCCAGGTAAACCATGAAATTTATAAGGACCTTCTGGAACATTTATTTCTTTAGAAAACCAAGCCGTCCAATTTCTACCACCGAAATTTGTGGTAGCTTTTTGTAATGTGTAATTTTCAAATTTTTTGGTTTCTTTTTCGAGATTCCAATTAATTTTGTCTTCGGTTTCAAAAACAAAAACATCATTAATTAAAGTATAATTTTTATTTGTGTTTGAATTTTTTAATCGAACAATAACAGGAGTTGAAGTGTCCCAAAGTTGGCTGTTTTGTCCTTTTGTAATATTTGTTGAGTCAATGGTAACATAATGATAGTTATAAAATTTGATATTTTCAGGATTAATATCTAGCGTCATATTTTCTTTTTTGAAATCAGTTTGTTTCGGATTTTGTTTATACTTAAATTCATAAATAAAACGATGAGTTTGAGCAGAAATTAATCCGAAACTAAAAGTAAAAATGAGAAGGAGATATTTCATAATATATAGTTTTAAACGGCATTTTTGGAACTATTACAGCTAACGGGAAACGCATTGGCGAAGTGGCGGAAAAATTGGACGAAAAGTTCAATTTAGACCGAACGTAGCCGATGCTTTTTTCTTACACTAAATTACTCCTTTTTGTGGAATAAAAAAGCAGCGGCGGCAAAATATTACAAAAAGTTCAACTTTCCCATAACCCCGCATTTTGCCAATACACTGTTAGCTGTAGTCTTTTTTATTCCACTTTTTCAAGTTCAAGAATTGTTTTTGTTCCATCAATATTTTTGTATTCCAATTTTACAAAACCAAATTCCGGATTGAAAAATGATATTAGTTCAGTTTCTCCAATCCTACTTTTTGCTTTTGAATGAATTATAAAACATTCTAAATTTCCCAATTTTGTTAGAATAGTCTTCTTGTCTACAATTTCATAATCATAATTGTTTTCAATTCTACCTTTCCATTCAAACCATCTTTTATCTGACCAATTATCTCCAATATCTAACTTCCAATTCCATTTTGTTCCGATTTTATACGGAGCTTTTATGTAAGGAAAAGGATTAAGTTCTAAAATTTGAAAAAAGCCATTTCTTGGAGGGTGAATCCAAATATTTGGTTCATTTTCAATTACACCAGTTATTTCCATTGTTAAAGAACGGCTATTTTTCATAATATATTCGTATGAAATTCCGGTTTGATTATAATCGTCAATTTGTCCACTGAATGGATTTCCTAAAAGTGGTTTTAGTTTAATTTCCTTTATAGTTTCTTCATTTTGATTTTGAAATTCAATAAATTTCCAGCCAAATATGCTGTAATTTTCCTTTTTAATTTCTTCTCCTTTCGTTATTAGGAATTTTTCTCCTTTAAGATTTTTATAATAATAGGAAAAGACAAAAGCTTTTCCTGTAGTATAAATTTTGTTGTTTGAGTTATAAATTACATCGTATTCTTTTGCCGAATCAGATTTTTCAACCAAAATTCCAACATCATCTAAAACATAATTTTCAGAAATATTTTGAGAAGTACAAGAAATTGGGATTAGTGAAATTAGAATAAATTTTATGATTTTCATTTTGTGCAAACGGTTTGGCAAAGATTCTGACTAACGGAAAAAGTATTTACTTCATTCTTGCTTATTGATTTTAGCGGAATCAGTAAATTGCTTTTTTCGTAGCACTAAATTAGTGAAAAAAGTGATAGGGAAAAGTAATTGCGACAAAATATTACAAATATTTCAACCTTGTGTTTAACCCCGCATTTTAGCAATATGTTATGTGTATATCATAATTCGGCTTGAACTGAATATTGAAATTCTTTAAATAATCCTCTATTGGTTCCAATCCCATTTCTTTTCTTCTTTCGTTCACAGTTTTAGGATTTTCTAATTTATATAGTTTACCATTTTTTATTTGCGAACCATATATTTGAGGTTTTCCTTCATCCATTAACATCCTATCTTTCATCAATGCGTATTGTTGTTTAGATAAGTCTCCATTTTTTACCGCTTTCTCTATTTGTGGAAAATACTTTTTTCTGATTTCTTTAGTACTATGTTGCAGTCCCAACCAGATTGCATCCATTTGTCTTTGATCCACCTCCTTTAATGTTGGCATACCACACTTTTCAATAATGCTAATCACTAATTCTTGATTCCTATGATCTTCTTTAGCGTATTTGATGAATTCATTTGATTTTCTAATCCTTTGGTCACTTTCTAAAACTTCGCTCAAGATTTGACGTTTTTTGCTGCAATCAACTTCAATAATATCTACTGAACCTACATAGACAAAATTATCCCTATTCATATAAAGGAATATTGATATTATTAAAACAAGAGCGGTTAATATGCTGAATATTATTTTTTTTATTTTCATTTCTATTTTTTTGTTTATTCCATTGTTTAGTAAAGGTGCTTAAAAAAAGGCAACCTATTTTAGTACGATAGATTGGCAAAGATTCTGACTAACTTTAAATTAATTCAGTGATAATCAAATAGTTATAGATTTTAATTTTTGACCATTTGATTATTCAAAATAGTGAAAATTTCTTCGTTAGCGGCTAAAAACAACTCCGTTTTCGAGTAGGGGAATTACAGCTAACGGTTTGGGTATTGCCGAAGGCGGGGATTTTTAGTACAAAATTTCAATCTAAGTACGAAAGTTGAACCTTGCACAAATTTCCAATCGAAGCCGTTGAACCCCGCTTTTGGCAATACCTTCTTTACTTTACATCCATAAAATTAATACCTTTAAAATAAACAAGACAGAGGTGAACTAACAATACCCTTAGAGAGTAAAAGCCTCATCTAACATATCAGTCCTCTGCCTTGTTTTAAAAGGTTGAAAAAGCTTTAGATAGAATACCAGATTACCCAGATCTAATAAAGATTTTAAAGCAATTCAACATTAATTTAACACCACTAAATTATGAAAAATTACACAAATTTCATCGGAATCGATGTAGCAAAATTAACGCTGGATTACTGCATGATTACCCCGAACCCACAGCCCGAACAGGGCCAGATACTGAATACGCAAAAATCGGTGGATAAGTTTTTAAAAACATTGAAAAAAGCCGGCTGCCAGATGAATGATACCCTTTTCGTTTTCGAGAATACCGGCATCTATTCCTCGTTGCTCGCCTTGGTTTTAAGCGAAAACAAATATGTTAGCTGTAGTCCGAATTTACGGTTTTATTTTTACGATTTTATTTTCTCTAATAACTACAATTTCGCTATTATTTTTTCTCTTGAATTCTAGCATTTTCTCATATGCTTTTTCAAGACCTTTTACGATTTTATTTCGTCTTTCAGTTTTAGTTTCCTTTGTCATGATAATTTTTTAATTCATTAAATTTTTCTACATTATGAATATAGATTTCTTCATCAATATTCTTTTCAGCAATTAATTCGTGTTTACCTTCCGAATTGTCAAAAATCAAAACTTGATCCACAATTGGTAGATAAATATTGAAAAGATTATTGATTCCATTTTGAAATCGTCTTTCAATCACTTCTTGAGGAATATTATGTCCGCCTTCTTGAACTCTTAATTTTACTCTTTCTTTTGCCAACTCCGAATTTTTGAGCCAGAAGAAAAGTAGAGTAGTATGGTATCCATTTTCTTGGGCTTTAAGGATTTTTTGTTTGTATGTTTTTGTGGCTAAAGTTGTTTCAAATGCGAAGTTTTCATTTTGTTCAAAAAGTTCATCAATTCTATTAAGCATTATTCTTCCTGCTTCAAATGATACTTTTTCGGGTTGAAAAGGAGATAAACCTTTTGCAATTTCATCAGCATTAACAAATTCTTTACAATCGAGAATTTCAGGTAAAATAGTAAAAGATGCTGTAGTTTTTCCAGCGCCATTACAACCAGCAATTATGTAAAGATTTTTCTCTTTCATAACAACAAATTTAGTATTAATTTCTTGTTTTTGCTAAATTTCTTTTGAAAACGGTATTTCAAATCGGATTACAGCTAACGGAAAAAGTATTGGCGAAGTGCGGGCTTTCGAAGAACTTTAGTTCAAAGAAGTCTGAACGTAGCGAATGCTTTTTCAATACTGCTAACTTACAAAAAATTGCAGAATTGAAAAGCATGAGCGGATTAATATTTCTGCTTTTCAATTTTGCACTTCGCCACGCCTTTTGCCAATACAATCTTTACTTTACATCCATAAAATTAATACCTTTAAAATAAACAAGGCAGAGGTGAACTAACAATACCCTTAGAGATTAAAAGCCTCATCTAACATATCAGCCCTCTGCCTTGTTTTAAAAGGTTGAAAAAGCTTTAGATAGAATACCAGATTACCCAGATCTAATAAAGATTTTAAAGCAATTCAACATTAATTTAACACCACTAAATTATGAAAAATTACACAAATTTCATCGGAATCGATGTAGCAAAATTAACGCTGGATTACTGCATGATTACCCCGAACCCACAGCCCGAACAGGGCCAGATACTGAATACGCAAAAATCGGTGGATAAGTTTTTAAAAACATTGAAAAAAGCCGGCTGCCAGATGAATGAGACCCTTTTCGTTTTCGAGAATACCGGCATCTATTCCTCGTTGCTCGCTTTGGTTTTAAGCGAAAACAAACTTGATTACGCTCAGGTTCCTGCGCTGGAAATCAAACGCTCTCTCGGAATTACACGCGGCAAAAGCGACAAAGTAGACGCCAAAGAGATTGCAAATTACGCCAGGCGAAACACTGATAAAATTGCACTTTCTGCGCTTCCGGAACTGAGCCTGCAGCAACTCAAAATCGTGTTTGCCGAACGCGAAAAAACCATTGCCGCCATTAAGTCGTTCGAAAGAACCATGGAAAACGAAATGTACCTGAACAAAAAAGTTTTCACCAGCGTAAAAGCCATCAACCGACAAACGGTGAAACAGCTCAAAAAGCAGCTTGCAGCGCTTGATGACAGAATTAAAATCCTGATCCGCGAAGATGAAATTCTTTACAAACAACAGCAACTTTTAAAAAGCATTCCGGGAATTGGCGAGATCACTTCAGTCTATCTTTTGATGGTCACGAAAGGATTTACAGCATTTACAAACGGACGGAAATTTGCCTGTTATTCGGGAGTGGTACCCTTCGAACACACCTCCGGAACGAGCGTCAAGGGGAAAACCAGGGTCAGCCATCTGGCGGATAAAAAGATGAAATCGCTACTGCATATGGCCGCACTCACTGCAATAAAATATGATCCTGAACTCAAGGCATATTACCGCCGGAAAAAAGAAGAGGGAAAACACACCATGCTGGTTCTAAACAATATTAAATGCAAAATGGTGTACAGAATTTTTGTCGTTATTGCGCGAGAAACAAGCTTTGTGAACCTGCATAAATTTGCAGCATAATTTTATCACTTTTTGTTTGCTTTTTGTCATAGAATATGTTAGCAGAAGGCAGAATTAGGAAATAATAAGGTTACAAATTAATTTTATCATTAAATCTTTTTCATTAGGATCACTTTGTGCAACAAGTAATGCCAAAGCTGTTAATGCATTATCATTAATTTTGTTTTCTCCGTTATTTTTTAGTAAATGTTTATTTTTTTCTAAAAACCAAATAAATAAAAAAGCACCAATTCTTTTATTTCCATCTGAAAACGGATGATTTTTTATCACAAAATATAGTAAATGGGCTGCTTGCTCTTCAATTGTTGGATAAAGATAAATTCCATCAAAAGTTTGAGTTACTGATTTTAAAATTCCTCCAAAACTTGAATCTTTTTGATTTCCAAAAAGTTCTGTAGCTTCTTTTTGAGTAATAAGTTTTGTTTTTAATTCGGAAATAGCTGTACAAGCTTCGTTGTAATCAATTTCATAAGTGATATTTGAGTTGAGTGAATTGAGTTCAAGTCTGTTGCTATCAAATTGATTGAGTAGAATGAAACTTTTGGTATATTTGGTTAGAATATTTAAAAGACCTTTTGCTTCATTAACTTGGTTTGTTTGCGTATCGGTCTCAGCTATAATTTGTATTAGTTGATTGAGTTCACTCAACCTTTTCTGATTTATTGAATAACCTTGAATTAAATATTCTTTCAATCGATTTGTTGCCCATATTCTAAATTGAGTTCCTTGTTTGGAATTCACTCGATAACCAACTGAAATAATTGCGTCTAAATTATAGAATTCGATTTCTCTTTTAATGTTTCTTTTGCCCTCTTTTTGAACCGTTGCATTTTTTGCAACAGTTGAAATTATATTTAACTCTTCCTCTTTATAAATATTTCGTAAGTGTCTTGAAATTACAGATTTATCTCTACCAAAAAGTTCTGCAATTTGATTCAAGGAAAGCCATACAGTATCATTTTCAAACCTAACTTCGATTTGAGACTCACCATTTGAAGATTGATATAATTCAATTGTATTCACCTTTCAAATATAGTGAAATTTAGTGATGATTTTGTCTATAACTGCTTTCTGCTAACGGAAAAAGTATTTGCGAAGGGCGGGAATTCGAAGAGCTGAAAGTTCAAGAATTCAGAAACGAAGCAAATGCTTTTTCAGATTGTCTAATTTAGAGAAAAAAACAATATGAAAAGCAGTTGCGGATTATTTTGATATAATTTTCAGCTTTGATTAAACCCCGCATTTTGCAAAACCTATGTTGTGCGCAGTATTTTCGGTTCGGCGACTTAATTCAACCCGTTGAATTCAGTCAGAGAATTGAAAATCAAGCACGACATTTTTTTTTCGAAATCAAAAAGTCAGCGTATTTATTCACGCACTTTTGTCCAGGTCTGATCCAGAGAATTTAAGTCAGCGCATTTTGTTCTTTAAAACTTCAGTCAAATTTTAGTCAGAACAATTTTGAAAAAATCAGCGCTAAGTTTTTGAAAAAGTCAGCGTTATTTTGTTAGCGCAAAAGTCCAAATGTCAGTGCTGCAATTTTTAGTCAAAAACTCTAAAAAAATCCTGAAAGTTATAGTCAAAACCGCGCTTGTAATATTGCGCACAACGGGAAAGGGCTTGGCGAAGGCGGGGATAAGAAAGACAGAAATTCCAACTAAACCCGAACCGAGCAAAAACCATTTTCGTTTTTTCAAATTTACAAAAAAATAAAAACGAAATGGTTTTTTGCGGCGAAAAGTGCTGAAATCGTCAAAATGATAACTTCAACCCCGCTTTTGCCAAACCCATGTTATCGGCAGTTTTTATTTACAATTGTTCTCTACTAACCAATTTTCCATGTCCGTCATAACAACATTTCCGTGGTAACAATATCTTGAATTATTCCACGCCAATAATCCTTTGTTATGTTCGTTCAGATTTTGATATAAATCAGAAGCAACCATCATTTCCCTATCTCCAAAATTTTTGTTTCCATAACTACATAGTTTCCTTGCATAATTCACCACATCTCCCATCCATACAACATCATTTAATCCACTTCCGTTATATCCCGCCTTAATCATTAAAACTCTGCCGAAATCCATGCCAATTCCCACTTTTATTGGTTCTACATTTATCCTTTTATATTTACAATTTAAAGTGTCAATAATTGAAGATAGTTCTGCTGCAGTAGAAAAAACACTGTCAATTTGAGTTTTATATTGGGCGTCAAAAATTCCCCAAACACAAGCCCCGTGTATATTCACTTCTGCGCAATTAGAATTCCCATTAATAATCGCAACACATTCAGAAATATATGACCTGTAAATTTTTGCAAGAGTTGGTCTTCTATATTTTTGTGGCAATTGCGTTGAACTTCTTATGTCTATGAATAAACAAGAAGTTTTGGTAACATAATAACCGTTTGTATATGTTAATTTATCTCTAGAAGGGATTTTCTCAACCTCCTCATAAACATTATCTGAAGAGTTGATTATAGCATCAATTCTTTCACGGCTTTTTTTAAAATCGTAGTAAACATGATTACTTTTCATTATTTTAAGAAATAAATTATAATATTGATAAGCATTAAAATAACAGAAGAAAATAAAAATCTAATTGAATAAGTTACGTTTTCAAATTTTTTCCAGGCAATTTGTGAATTAATATAAATTTGTTCAGATAATTGATTTATATATTCATTCTCATTGTTGAATTTTATCTTAAAATCCTTCTTATACTCATCGTAACTATTGAATTTTTTGCAAATGTGTCCAAAATAAATTATTGAAGTAGGATTATTGTTTTTTAGTCTTGGATTAATAGCGATAAAACTACAGTAAGTACTAACTAATGCTGAAATTACTGTCAAAATAGTTAATGTAATTGTTACACAATCTTTTTGCACAAATTCATATACATCACTTGCATTTGTATATAAAATTGTGAAAATAACCCCATAAAATGTTAAAATAAATACTGCTTTAGTATCGGAATATTTAACCCAATCAATAGTTTTATTTAGTATATTCCAGAGTTCTTCTTTCATGCTTGTTTTTTTTAAAATTGCCGATAACGGGAAACGTATTGCTGAAGTGCGGGCTTTTACACCTGAAATTTCTACTAAAAACTGCACGAAGCAAAAAATGTTTTCCGCTGACTAAATTAATAAAAAAATGGAGGCGGAAACATTTTTTGCGACTAAATTTCACAAAATCTTCAACGCAAGAGCCTTCAATCCCGCATTTTAGCAATACGATGTTGAACTAAACCTTCGGTAGCTTTCTCAGCGCTATATTTAGTTACTTTGTAAAACTAATTAAAAATCAGTAAAATGGCAACAAAAAAAAGAGTGTAGAAGAGCTTAGAGAAAACAA
>NZ_JAPCHZ010000006.1:0-308587 GCF_026107505.2 Kaistella yananensis
ATGAGACATCTTTTAAGGGTCGTTGGAGATGACAACGTTGATAGGCTACAGGTGTAAAGTCAGTAATGGCATAGCCGAGTAGTACTAATTACCCGTAGATTTATAGCCTAATAAGGCGCCCCGTAAGTGCATCAAAGGTTTACTCTTTGTGAAAGTTTTTATCGATAAAAATAATTTAACAATTTATCAATGTACCAGTTTACCAATTGTTATACTGTTATATTGCCTTCATTGTTATATTAAACCATATTTAGGGTGGTTTTAGCAGAGGGGCTCACCTGTTCCCATTCCGAACACAGAAGTTAAGCCCTCTAGCGCCGATGGTACTGCGAAAGCGGGAGAGTAGGTCGCCGCCAGTTTTTTTAATCCTCATTCATGTATTTGATTGAGGATTTTTTGTGTTTATACAACTCAATTTACGACTGTTATACAGTTTAAATACTTCCTAACGGTACAGAAATTACCAGAATCTTTATCGCTTACGAATATCCGACAGGAAAATAGTGGAAGAGGATTTCAACGCAGCTCTTTATTTCAATAAACTTAATATAATTAATTGTTTTAGTTGCAACGCAAATAAGGAGCGGAAACGATAGGTTTGTAATGTGAGTTACGTAATAGTTTAGTATAAAATTAAGGGTTTACGTATTTAATTTAATCTGCTATTTAGAATTTACTTAAAATACCCCAGTGGATTTTAGTATCGCCAAATTTTACAGGGTTCCCAAATTCGTTTCCGTTGGAGATCTGAAAGCTCATTAAACCTATCGGCAAAAAAAAGTTGAATCCCAGCCCGAAACTGTACAGTTTAGGTTTAAGGGAAAGGCTCTTGTTATTCAGCTCCCCATATTGTCCAAAGACATCAAAGAACGCCTGATTTCCTGCCAGAAAGCGATACTCTGCAGTCCCGAAATAGTAAAAATCTGCAAAAAGAGCATTCTCATTAAAACCCCGAAAGGAATTCCAGCCACCAAAACGAAGCAATTCGTTTGCAACCAACTCATTTTTTGAGTTTATCAGTGCGGTTTCTGCTCTAAGATTTAAATAGTGATTGCCGGAAATATAGAAATTCCGTTCCCCGTAAAAGAAAAAATTATTTTGAGATATTTGGGTGTTATCCTTCGAATATAATGTCGAAATATAATCTGCGGACGCACGAATCTTTGTTTTATGCATAAAAAGTTCAATTTCAGACGGTTCGGTAAAATCATACCAAATTCCGATACCTTTTTTCCCAAAATCTTTACCCTGAATATATAAGGAATCCATTACAGAAGAAGTTTCGAAAGTTCCTCTAAGTCCCAATTTCTGCCGGTTGCTGAGATGAAGATAAAGACTGGGTAGAAATTTAACATTAGCAAACGTTGAATCCTGACGATAAATGTTAACATTAAGATCCAGTCCCAGGTTCGATTTAAAAAGATAAGGAATATCGGTTTTCAGATCGAAAATCTGACCTTTGTCGGGATTTCTCTGCCAAAAGATATTTACTGTTTCGAAACTGTTGAACATGTTCCGGAAGTTCATATTTAAACTTCCATTGAAAGTAAATTTCTCTGTCTTGTCATTACCAAACCCAATTATTCCGTCGAAAGAATTAGACTTTCTTTTTTGCAGAAAAAGAAATACCTGGGTAGAATCTTTTGTAAAAAGTGTTTGTGCAGGTTTTTCAAGCGAAATGAAAGGGTGATTTTGTAAAGACTGATTAATCCGGATTAGGTTTTCATCTGCATAAATTTTTCCCTGAAAATCTTTTTCTAAATTTTTTACAAACCGTTTCGGAACTTTACCGTAACCTTTAATAACAAAACTGTTTATTTTTCGCTGCTCACCGCTTACTACCGAAATTTCAATGTGAGGAATATGTTGCTGCATTCCCAGAAATTTAGATTTTACTCTATTGAATGTAAAACCTCTGGCCCGGTAACTCGCGTTAATCTCTTTTTTAAGAGAATCCAGATTTTTGGTAAAGAACTCTTGTTTAAGATTTAAGTTTTTAGCAATCTCTTCAGTTAGTTTTACGTTTGCTTCATTAAAGTTTTTCCCTGTGTCGAAATAGATTTCGGTTCTGTTTGCTTCTTTTTTTACATTCCGCAGCTCAGTTAAGTAATAGTTGTTTTGGGTAAGAGAATCGAGAAATTTAACCGCAGAAACCGAATCTTTAACCAAAGTTTTCTCGTCAGTCTGTATATTAATCAGCCAAAATTCTTTCTCTTGCGCCTGCAAGGAAATACAAAAAAATATCAGAAGTATGTGGAAAAAGGATTTCAAAAAAGAAGTTTCAGAATTTGAACTCAATTTACGCAAGTTTATTATATTTTAGAAATTATATTTTTTCAATTTGATGATCTTAAAAAAAATTTATTGTATGTGAAATTCTCTGTATCTGCGGTAATTTGTTTCGGCTATAAAAATTAATTCTTTACCTTTATCAACTTATAAGTAAAGTAAGAATTAATACAATTGCAAGTTGATTTTATGAAGAAAATCGGGCTGTTTTTCGGGAGTTTTAATCCTATTCATATTGGGCATTTAATTTTAGCGAACTATATTATAGAGAATTCTGATATGGATGAACTTTGGTTTGTTGTAAGTCCGCAGAATCCTTTCAAAGAAAAAAAATCGCTGCTGAACGACCATAACAGACTCGATATGGTGCAACTCGCCATTAAAAATTATCCGAAAATGAAAGCTTCGAATGTTGAGTTTTCTCTTCCGAAACCAAGCTATACAATCGATACACTAACTTATCTGCACGAAAAATATCCCGATTATTCCTTTGCTTTAATTATGGGAGAAGACAATCTGGAAGGACTTTCGAAATGGAAAAATTCAGAAACACTCGTGAAAAATCATCAGATTATTGTTTATCCCAGAAGTTTTGAAGGTGAAAAGAAAGATCACGAATATCT
Organism: Kaistella yananensis; assembly: GCF_026107505.2. Lineage (NCBI taxonomy): Bacteria > Pseudomonadati > Bacteroidota > Flavobacteriia > Flavobacteriales > Weeksellaceae > Kaistella > Kaistella yananensis. The sequence goes on from NZ_JAPCHZ010000006.1 coordinate 2,913, forward strand.
TCAGCATGAAAACATTTCCCTTATCCAGGCACCTATTATCGAGATTTCGGCCACACAGATACGAAAGATGATTAAAGACGGAAAAAATGTGCGCCCAATGTTGCCGCCGGAAGTTTTCGATTATCTTGACGGAAGCGCGTTCTACAGGTAATAGTAGGTTTAAATAATGAATATAATGAATATCATAGAAAAATTTTTCTCAAAATATCCTCAGGAAAAAGTAATCGGTTGGTTTAAGAAAATCTGCATTGCAGAAGCGATTTCGTGGTTTTTTCTCTTCACTGCAATGATCTGGATAAGGTATGACCGCGACGGCTTTTTACCAACGATATATATTATTATTGTAGGCAATATTCACGGATTATTTTTCACCCTTTATCTTCTTCTTCTGCTTCCCGCAAGAAAAATATATAACTGGGATGACGAAGACACCGTTTTTGCGCTTCTTGCCGCATTTTTTCCGTTCGCAACTGTTTGGGCAGATACAAAACTTGCCAAATTTAACAGGGAAGAAAATTAAACACCTTATACTTTTTTAATACATCATTATAATCGCAAAGTGGAAATTTTTTCCACTTTTTTATTTTCCAATGTAACAATTCTTTGGTCCAAGTTGTCTAATTGTATAAAGATAGATCTTCTTATAAAATTTTATTACTGATAATCAAGTAATTAATTTTGGAAAATTATTTATCTACTACTTTGTATTGCATGATACTAAAATAATTATATATCTTTGCAATACAAAACTAATAAGGCAAAAAACTAATAACCAATTAAGAAAAGGAGGGAAGAAAAAACTAATCACCAACCACAACTGATAACCAAATCAAAAACTAATAACCCATCTTCCTTCTTTTTCTTTTAAAACTTTTAACCATGAAAAAACTCATTATTTCACTTTCAATTCTTTCCGGAATAATTGCTTTCGGGCAGGCAACCGTCAAGAATGATTCAGCAAAAGTTCACAACATTCAGGAAGTTTTAATGACCAAAAAAGTCTTCAAAAAAGAAAGCGACCGTTTCGTGTACGACATCTCCAATGCGCCTGTTGCAAAAGGAAGTACAACTTTTGACATTCTTAAACAGACGCCTCTTATTTCAACCACCGACGAAAGCACCCTGAAAATTGCGGGAAAGAATAATGCAATCATCTACATCGATGGTAAGAAAAGCAATATGGATGCACAGTCTTTAGCGCAGTTTCTTAAAAATACGCCGGCGGAAAATATTCAGAAGATCGAAGTGATTACAATGCCGGGAAGTGAATTTCAGGTGGAAGCTTCGGACGGAATCATCAATATCGTGATGAAAAAGAAAATGACCAACGGACTGAACGGAAACATCAGAATGGCGAGTTCGGCAAATATTTACAGCAGCAATTCCTCAAGTTTTTCCGCAAATTACAGAAAAGATAAATTAGGCATTTCTGCAAATTTAACAGGCAGCGAAAATATACAACCTCAAAGTTATGTTCTGCGAAACGGTAACAGTAAGGCAACCAATGAATCTGTTGGTGATATCATTGACCCTAACAAAAATTTGGGCGGCTACCTGAATATTGATTACCAGTTAACCGAAAAATCGAATATGGCTTTGTCCTGGAATACCTGGGCAAATAAAAGTTATAATTCAACCGTTAATCTTTTTAATACCATCAGAACGCTTAAGGAGGGAAATGTGTGGGAAACAAAATACAGCAGATCTAAAAATAAAGAAGACGCACGTTCTTACAATAACAGTGTAAACTTAAATTATGAACTGAAAACGGACAGTCTGGGAAGTAAATTAAATCTGAATGCCGCTTATTTGAATTTTAAAAGATTCCAGGGTACAGATAATAATACCTATGAATCTACAGCCGATGGGATTGATTTGTACAGATCGCGTTATGTGTCCCAGAGTCTACCGCAGCTTATCAATAATTTTTCAGGAATGGCAGATTATATTCAGAAATTTAAAAATGATTTAACGGTTTCCGTCGGCGGAAATTATAATAAAACAAAAACCGATAACGACACCCAGAGTGTAACTTCTATCTTCAATGCAGATGGCAGTTTGGCAGAAGTATATAACGCAGAAGGCATTAAAATAGATAATCCTTTGAGCACGCCGAACCATTTTCTGTATGACGAAAATATCTACGGGCTTTACGTTACGGTTGAGAAGAAATTCTCGGATAAATTTTCCGGAAAAATCGGAACCCGTTACGAAATGACGAAAAGTACAGGTACTTCGGATAACGCACAGGATGTGAATTTGCGAAACATTGAAAGAAATTACAGCAATGTTCTTCCTTATCTCAGTCTGAACTATGCGATTAATGAAAAAAACAATGTTTCGTATGCATTTTCGAGCAGAATGAGAAGGCCGAGTTTCTGGGAAATCAATCCGGTTAAAAATATTCTTACCGAGAATAATTATGTGCAGAACAACCCTTTTGTAAAGGCGTCTTCAAGCTATAATCAGGAACTTACCTATATGTTCAAAAATTCATATTTCCTGATTTTGAATCATTCTTTGGAGAAAGATATTATCACGCAGGTTCCTTTACAGGGAATTCCGGTTCATGCGGACGGAAGCGTGGGCACACAGAATCAGCTGCGTTATATAAGAACCAATTTCGGCGACAAACAGGAAATGTCTGCAATGTTTGGGATTCAGAAGTCTTTTTTCAAACAGGCATGGACGACCAATTTCAACATCGGGGTGCAGCATAACAAAAATAATGGAAGTTTAAGTGTAGATCCTACCACTGGCGATATTTTTCCGCTGTACACAAATAATACCAGCTCTACAAGTTTTGTGGTGCAAACCAATAACAATATCCGTTTGGACGAGAAGAAAACCTGGTTTGCCGGCGTGAATTTCTTTTATGTAGACAAACAGCAGATTGAACTGGGAATGCTTAAAAACCTTTCAAGTCTGGATTTGAGTCTCAAAAAAATCTGGAACGACTGGACCTTTACCGTAAATGTAAACGATATTTTGAAAACAAACATTGTAGAAGTGGAGGATTATCAGGAAAACGGCAATTACAATTACGTACAGAACAACATGTACAGACAAAGTGTTGGCGCAAGTATCGTATACAGCTTCGGAAATCAAAAGGTGAAAAAGGTGAGAAACATCGAAAGTGCTTCCGACGAAATAAAATCGAGAACCAAATAATTTTTTCTATACTTAATTATATTTTTCAAAATAATCCCCGAAATTTTTCGGGGATTATTGATTTTTTTATGAATTTCCGATTAAATATTCTTCGGCAAAAACACTTCAGCCAACATGCATCTTGCACTTCCGCCGCCGTTGGTTTCAATCGTATTCAAATCTGAGTAAATGATTTCGCAATATTTTTCGATATTTTGAATTTGTGCGGGAGTTAGAGATTTATAGGCACTTTCGCTCATAACCAAAAATTTATCCCCGGCTTCATTCTGTACCTGAAGCATGTTTCCGGCAAACTGCTGCAATTGGTCTTCCGAGATTTCTATGATTTCTTTTCCGGTCGATTTAATGACTTCCTGCACTTTTTCACGCTCCAATTCATCATCAATACAATCCAGACAAATCACTACAAATTTGTCGGCAACACACATCATTACGTTGGTGTGGTAAATTGGAAGTCTTTGGTCGCCGGCATTTTGGTAAGAATGAAATACAACAGGCTTGAAACCGAATTTCTGGCAAAACTGGCGGAAAAGTTCCTCATCTAACCTCAGTGAAACCGAACCGTAAGCTATTTTGTGTTCGTGATCGAAAATCATGCTTCCTGTACCTTCAAGAAACCTGTCCTGATCTTCAAAATGTGATAAATCATCGATTTCGGTAATCTCAAAACCGTTGTCTTTAATGATTTCTAAAATATCGGATCTGCGTTCAACTCTTCTGTTTGGGGCAAACATCGGATAGAGTACTACTTTCCCGTCGCTGTGAAAACTTACCCAGTTATTCGGAAAGATAGAATCCGGAGTATGTGGATCCAAAGTATCTTTAACGGTGATAACGTTGATGCCTTTGCTCTTTAATTTATCTACAAAACTGTTGAATTCCTCAAGAGCTTTTGTCTGGATGTCAGCATCTTTTTGTTCGACCTGAAAGTAATTGTTTTGTGCGGTTTGGGCGTTGTAACCGAAAGCGATAGGTTCCACCATCAGAACCGTGCTGGCTGTTTGCATGAAATATTGTTTTTATTAGTATTAATCTGTGGTTGAACAAAAATACTTAAATTTATAGACAATAAAGAAATCATGTTAGAAATTGCCTGCTTTGAAATAACCTCTGCTGAAACTGCCCTGAAATGCGTGGCAGACCGAATCGAATTTTGCGATAATATCGACCTTGGCGGCACAACACCCAATTTCTACGAATTCCGGTATCTGAAATCAAATTATGCAACGCCAATTTACGTGATGATTCGGCCAAAAGGCGGTTCGTTTTTTTATTCGGAAGCCGAATTTACAGAAATGAAAAGCAGTATCATCAGTTTCCGCGAAGCCGGAGCAGATGGTTTTGTGTTTGGTGTTTTGGATGTAAATAATGAAATTGATGAAGAAAAAAATACAGCGTTAATTGCACTTGCAGGAGACAGACCATGCACGTTCCACCGTGCGTTCGACCGGACTGCGGATTTGGATAAATCAATTCAGACCTTGATCAGCCTGGGTTTTAAAACCGTTTTAACCTCAGGCGGAAAACCTGATGCTATGAAAGGGAAAGAGAATCTGAAAGAACTCATTTCAAAATACGGTAACCAGATCGAAATTTTAATCGGTGGCGGCGTTCGCTCCGAAAATGTTCAGCAGCTCAAAGAATTTACCGGCGCAACGAGTTTTCACTCTTCTGCAATTCTTAAATATGATACTTTCGCAAGTGAGGAAGAAATTAAAAAACTTAAAATGCTGAGTTCTTAACTTCTGCTTTTTCTTAATCACGTACCAGCGGCAAAGTAGAGCAGCGGAGTAAACCACCCATTTTTGATATTTCCCGGTACGGAATTTCCTCAACTGAAATTCCCCATTCATTCCGGAGATGATTGTTCAGTCGTGTAAACGAAGAATCTGAAACTACAATTTCTTCAGAAATCGAAAAAATATTAGGATTCATTTCGAACATTTCCTGCTGCGTTACATGGAAGCAGTTTTCTTCCCCGAAAATGTCGATTAAAAGTCTGTAATCACTTTCATCAACAAAACCATCTTTGTAAATAATGCATTTATCCTTTCCTACGGGATTGAAAGTACAGTCCAGATGCAGAATTCCCTGATAAGGATCGGTATCATTTTTCTTCAGCTCCAGATCGATGATTCTTTTTTTGGGAAAATATTCTTTCAGAATTTCAATAGCATATTCATTGGTTCTGGCAGTTTTAAAATTTCTGTAATCTTCAGAGAAACAGGTTCCGATAAACAGAAAATCATTCCACACAATTACATCCCCACCTTCAATATGTGCAGAGTCCGGAAGATTGATGATCTTCTTCCAGCCTACCCGCGCAAAAATTTTACGGTAGGCATCCTGCTCATCATAGCGATCCTGAATAATATTTGAAATGATCATTTTATCATCAATCACGAAAGCGACATCGCGCGCAAAAACCTGATTATAGTTCTCAATAAGGTGCGGTCTGTAGACCTCCACATCGTGTTTTTTCAAAACTTTTTCGAAGGCAGTCATCTCATCGACGATATCTTTTTCCTGAGGATAAATCCCGTTTTGTAAGGAATGATAGGATTTTGCATCATAGCTGTCTTCTAAAGAATGGGCCGGACCCATAGAATTTGGCAAGCCAAGTACAACGGATTTTAGTTTCGATGTTTCGTTGGTAATTTTAAGTTTCATAAAAAAATAGTGATGGTAACAAATTTAAACAAAGCAATTGAGGTGGAGAAATTTTTCCGTAATTTGGGTTTGATGTCGATTTGGCAGATGATTTTATTGATTTTATGACAATAGATCCTGATGAGTTATTTATCAATTGATTGGTATAATTTTGCTTAAATTTATCGCTATAGAGAGGATTATCATTAAAATTTTATAATTCTTGTTAATTTATCGTTAAAGTTGAAACAAAGCATTTTTAAATAATACTCATCTAGTATTAAATTTGAACTACTAAAAATAAATTTAGTTAATAGATTATGGACATAAATAATACATTAAAAAAACTGATTCCTTACACCTTTGTAGGTGTAATTTCCGGGGCTACCACCTTTGGAGCAATTCACTATTTCAGTGATAATAATTCCGATTCCGAGTTTTCCTATTTCGCACCCAAAAATAATGATGCCAAGTACGCATCATTTAATATGACCGGCGTTGGTGACGACTTTGTGAAAGCGTCTAAAATGACTGTTCCGGCGGTAGTTAGTATTAAAAATTATTCAAACAGAACGTCTCAACGAAGCGAACAGGATTTGTTTGATCAGTTCTTCGGCAATCCCTTTGGCGGACAGCCAAAACAGCAGCAGGCACCGAAAGACATGCCTTCGGGAATGGGTTCCGGAGTCATTATTTCGCCGGATGGTTACATTATTTCAAATAACCACGTTATTGCAGGAGCCAGTAAGCTGGAGGTGGTGCTTTCCAATAAAAAATCTTATGTAGCTAATTTGGTAGGGACCGACCCAACTACAGATATTGCACTTTTAAAAATTGAAGAAAAAGGATTGCCTTACCTGAATTTTGCCAATTCCGACAATGTGGAAGTAGGCCAGTGGGTTTTGGCTGTCGGCAACCCGATGGGTTTAAACTCAACAGTAACTGCAGGAATTGTTTCGGCAAAAGGTAGAAGTATTGATTTGCTTAGCCAGCAATCCAGAACACCGATTGAAAGTTTTATTCAGACTGATGCGGCAATTAATCCAGGAAACTCAGGAGGAGCGTTAGTGAATCCTAATGGTGAACTGATCGGAATTAACTCTGCAATTTCATCGAAAACCGGTTATTATGAAGGTTACGGTTTTGCAGTTCCATCAAATCTTGCCAGAAAAGTGGTGGAAGATATCAAGAAATTCGGATTGGTACAGCGTGGTTTCCTTGGCGTAAAATCTCTGGATTTATCGGATACACGTCAGGTTTCAATTTATAACCAGCAGAATAAAACCAATATTAAATCTGGCGATGGCGTATATCTCATCGAAGTTGTAGATAAAGGCGGTGCTGAAGCCGCGGGATTAAGACCTGGAGATATCATTACCAAAGTTGATGAAACGCTTGTCTCTAACTATTATGATCTTTCTTTCGCTGTCGGAAGCAAAAGACCAGGCGACAAAGTAGCCGTTACGTATTTAAGAAACGGCAGAACCAATACTGTAAATGTAACTTTGAGAGACGAAAAGGGTGGAACTTCATTCAGAAGCAAAGCTGATCTTACAGTAACCGAAAAAATTGGTGCTGATTTCGAACCTTTAAGCGAACGGTTTAAGACAGATTATGGGCTCAACAGCGGAGTAATTGCTAAAAACGTTGTGGCAGGCAGCGAAATGTCGAAAATTGGCGTAGTTGATAATTATATCGTTATTGAAGTAAATGGAAAGCCTGTAAACTCGCAGAAAGATGTGGAAAAAATCCTTCAGGGTTACAACGGAAACGTTCAGGTAAAATATGTGGACGAATACGGAAGAATAACAACAAGAGGCTTTAAAATGCCTTAACCCATTTTAAAAACCGAAAACGCAGCTTTTATTGAGCTGCGTTTTTTTTATGCTGAATTTTCTTCAATCTTTTCTTTTTCCGTTCGTAAATCACTTCTGTAATTTTTCCTCCAATCCATGAAAAGGGGAAGAATGTCAGGAATATTAAAATCTTATAAAAAGTAGGATGATACGGGAAAATAATAATGTCGAGCATCGCGATAAAGAGTAAAATAAACCCAATTAAAATCGCGTAGGCAACTTTGGCATATTTCACGATGATTGCAGTAACAACACCACCCACAGTAGCTGCAATGCCCGAAGAAATAAGCAATGCGACGAAGAAATACGGTTTGTTTTCCATCGCTTTCAGAAGCTGTTCCCAATTCCCGAACGGCGAATATTCATCATAGGTAATCCATGATGAATTAAGTCTCACTCCCAATGAAATGATGAGTGCTGCAACAGCGAGACCTACTAAAACCGCAATCGTATTCCTAATGAAATTCATTTAAAACTGATGTGCAATCATTGAAATTTCAATATCTACATTTTTGGGCAGACAGGAAACCTGTACGGTTTCTCTTGCCGGAAAACTCTCAGGATCCAGATATGATGCGTAAATATCATTCATTACTGCGAAATCATCCATATTTTTTAGAAAAATCGTTGCTTTCACCACGTTTTTAAAAGTCATTCCTGCTTCCTTCAAAATTGCTTCAAGATTTTTCATGACTTGATGGGTCTCTTTTTCGATGCCTTCTTCAAGTTTTCCGGTTTGGGGATTCAGTGGAATCTGGCCGGAGATGTATAAAATCCCGTTGGCAAAATTAGCCTGTGAATAAGGACCAATTGCTGCAGGCGCATTAGAAGTGGAAATTATTTTTTTCATATTGATAATATTGGCAAATATAAAACTAATGTTTAATTCTTTAAAATTTAAAACGGTGCATTTGGCTGTGTAAAACTGCGGTCTTTATATTTCAGGGCGTCGCGCAGGATATTCGCTTTAATTCCGATAAAGAAATCATACACTTTGTACTGTCCATAGGGAATCCAGTTGAAATTGATGGTAAAACTGCGCTGATCCCGTGAGAAACCAAGCTGTGTATTGGCAATTTCTTTTGTAATAACGTCGTAATAAAGGTTTCCGGTAATGTTCCAGAACGGTGTAAGTTTTATACTCCCATCTAATCCGATAGATGCCATTTTGTTCCCAAAACGTGTCAGGCTTCTGGTGTAGCTGTACTGGGCATTGATGTTTAAAGTCCACGGTTGGGTGAAACGTGCATAGTTATCATCATCAAAGTAATAATCTTCGTTGCGGATTTCTCCTTTTTTACTATACTTTTTAGACAGGTCTTCTTTGTCTTTTTTATCGAAAATTTCGCTGCTCAAAGGATATGAAAGTTGCGCGTTGAAACCCTGAACACTGAAATGCCCAAAATTTTCGGTCCGGATTCCGGTGTCTTCACCTGGCGCAAAAATAATTTGGTAAGGCTCCAGATTCAATCCTGTATTCAGGTTTAGCTTTTCAAATATTGTGGTCTGCCCGCTGAAACTGAAGATTGACCATTTGTGGGTTGGCGCCGCGAAGTTATAATTCGTGTTGAAATTTAAACTTTCGAAGATTTTTATTTTTTTGATGCCTGTAGAATCTTTTTTAGACCGTACTTTCATCTCTAAATTATTATTCACTGAAAAACTCAGCGCCTGAACCAGTCCTGAATTTGGAGAACCGATGATTCCGCGGTCGAAAATGGAATAAGGTGTCATTTCGCCCCGATCATTGGCGTAGGTTTTATAGTACCCGAAACTGGCTGCCGAAAAATCCGGAGAGTAACTGAAGCCAATTTGTGGAGTCATCATGTGACGGATTGCCTGGATTGAAGATTCTTTTTTAAAGTTCAGCATCCCGTAAAGTACAGTCTGTAAACTTACTCCGGTAGAAAAGGAAGAATATCCGGCGATTTTTTTATTCAGAATGTCGTCGACACGGTTCGTAATCGGATTGTAAGTCCTAGTCAATGTTTTGGTTGTCAAAGCATTGTCAATATTGGCTGATAGTGAGAATGTAAAATACTTGGCAATTGTTGTATTGGTGCCCAGTGTAATATTGTTTTTCAGTCCGGTCTGCATTTTATCCCACATCGTTTGGGTGAAAAGTTCGCCTTCATTGGTTTGTACATAGTTATTAAAATTCAGACCGGTATTTACGGTGATGTTTTCTAAAAGGCCCTGTCTTACTCCGGTTTTAGGTTTAAATAAATAAAACTGATTGATTGCTACGTTCAGTACCGGTAATTTTAGATCAGCCAGTCCGGTTGAGAAGTTTTGGGAGTAAGATGAAGTTCCGGTAATCGTAATCGGAAGCGTAAGAAACCTTTTTACAACACTTACACTGGAGTTTTGCTGAGCATTCAGGTTATTTTGGTTGAACGCGTAATTATTATTTACTGTGTTGTTATAGAATTTATTACTTACCACATCTACAGAAGCAGAAAAAGTAAGGAAGGGATTCGCTTTGCTATCCTGCTGATGGCGCCACGCAATTCTGTAGGTGCGGCTTTTCGAATAATCTGATAAACCTTTGATTCCACGTACAGTGTTCCCCACATCTGCAGAAAAGTTCCCGGAGTAGCGGTAATTTTTCTTGTAATTCATTTCCGGCCGGAGATTCCAGCTTCCTTTAGTATAAATGTCGGCTAGAATTTTCAAATCAAAATGTTCTCCGATGGGTTGATAATATCCAAGAGAGTTCAGGAAAAATCCGACATCTTCTCTCTCACCAAAACTCGGAATCAGGATTCCTGCGCTCCGTTTATCTGAAAAAGGAAGTATCGCAAAAGGCATGATCAGCGGAGTAGGAACCTGCTCGATATACATCTGTATCGGTCCGGTTATAACCTGCGATTTGTCTTTCCCTTTAATTAATTTGATGTTTGGCGCAAGCAGATAATAATCGGCAATTGTGTCTTTTTTCTTAATGAAATATTCGTCGGTTGTATATTTCCCGCGACGCATAAAGAAGACAGAATCGTTGTATTTCTTGGTTTTTTCAGCAATAATTACCCCTTCACTTTCTTCAGTTCTTGCATTGAAAGCTATGGCCTGACGGGTTTTGATGTTGTAAGAAAACTCGTCGTATTCATATTTTTTACCTCCCTGCACCGCAACCGCCGGATTTTTTATTCTTCCTAAAGAATCGAGCTCACCCCTTGCGAAAATCATCGATTTATTCCAGTCGATCGAAATATAATCTGCATCAATCTGCATATCCTGATATTTTACCTGAGCTTTTTTGTTCAGGTAAGTCATTTTTTTTGGTATATCATTTCGGATATTGTCGGCCTTGGTTTCCACCACTGCCTCAAGCTGTTCCTGTGCAATAATGATGGTGTCAACTTTAGGAATGGTATCATTAACTATCTTATTTTCAGGCAGAATTTGAGCGGGAGAATGTGCTAAAAAACTGTTAAAAATTAGGATAATTAGAATATGTAATATATTTTTGAAGCTCGTTTTGGCCAAAGCGATATTTTCTGTAATTTGTGGTCAAAATTAGCATAATTTTTAAAATGTAATGATGATTAACTATAGTTTTTCTTTTAAAAAATATTTTCACCTCTTTTTTCTTCTTCTTTTTTCAGTTATCGGAGCACAAAAAAAATTCACCGTTGTTCTTGATGCGGGACATGGCGGTTCGGATCATGGTGCAAACCGCTATTATAGTGAAGTTGGCACTTTACGGGAAAAAGATGTAACCCTCTCCGTTGTACTGAAGGTAGGGCGAATGTTGGAGAAAAATAAAGACTTCAAAATAATTTATACCCGTAAAATCGACGAATATCCGTCGCTTACCGAACGTACTACTTTGGCAAACCGAAGTAAAGCAGATCTTTTTATCTCTGTTCACTGCAATGCCAGCACGAAAACAAGCCCTTACGGCACTGAAACGTTTGTACAGGGACCGGACCAGAATAAAACCAATCTTGAGGTGGCAAAAGCTGAGAACGACGTAATTTATCTGGACGAGAAAGACCGTGAAATGTTTGCGTCTTATGATCCCAAATCACCAGAATCCTTAATCGCGCTGAAAATTCAGCAAAGCAAGTATTTGGAAAGCAGTCTGCTTTTCGGGAGTTTTGTAGAAGGCAATTTCGTAAAAAAGGACAAAAGATTTTCAAGAGGGGTAAAACAGCAGAACCTTCACGTGCTACGCTTGAATGCGATGCCATCAGTTCTGATTGAGACCGGCTTCATCAGTAATTATGATGATGCCATGTATCTGGCTTCAGAAAAAGGACAAAATGAAATTGCAGAAAGTATATACGATGCGATTATCGATTATAAAAAAACATTTGACAGAAATGCCACCGCGGCTCCTAAACCCGAGCCTGTGCCTGAAGAAAAACCGCTTAAAAATGATTTCAGAATTTTACTGATGTCATCTCCATCAAAATATAACAGTACAGATCCTGCGCTCAAAGGCTTGAACTATATCCTTCCGATTAAAGAGAATGGCCTGTACAAATATTATTACGGCACCACCAATTTAGCATCAGTAAGAGATAATAACCTGAAAACTGCGCGAGATGCTGGCTTCAAGAACGCAACTTCAATCTCATTTGTGCCGAACCAGAAGCTGGGAATTGGGTATTATACTCTGGAAATTGCTGTAACTTCACAGAAGCTCAGCTCCAATTCAAAAGTGCTGAATACACTGAAGGATGTGAACCGGGTAAAAGAAAACGGTAAATTTTATTATACCTACGGAAAATTTTCGAGTCTGGAGGAAGCTGTTAAAGCACAGAAAGCCATAGAGTTGAAAGGTATTGATGATTCAGTAATTCAAAAAGTTTCAAAATAAACATGGGTTTGGTATTGCAGGATTAAAACTTAATTAATATTTTTGCAGTCCTCAAACAAAGGCCTATTCGTCTAGTGGTAAGGACTCAAGATTTTCATTCTTGCAACAGGGGTTCGATTCCCCTATAGGCTACAAAAGATTGAAAATTTTTTTAAAAAAAATATAAAAATTATTTGGTGCGATAAAAATATTTTATATCTTTGCACCCACATTTAGGAAACGATATGGCAAATCATAAATCAGCTCTGAAAAGAATCAGACAAAGCGAAAAGAAAAGATTAAGAAACAGATACTATCACAAGACTGCCAGAACAGCTTTGAAAGGTCTGAGAAATGAAGAAGATAAAAAAGTTGCAACAGAGCAGTTGCCTTTAGTGATCTCTTTGTTAGATAAATTGGTGAAGAAAAACATCATTCACAAAAACAAAGCTGCAAACTTAAAAAGCAAATTAACTAAGCACGTTAACAAACTGGCTTAATTAAATAAAGAGTCTGGCCCGTTCGTCTATCGGTTAGGACCTCAGATTTTCATTCTGGTAAGAGGGGTTCGATTCCCCTACGGGCTACTTAACTTCCGAAATTAGTTTTTCGGAAGTTTTTTATGTACTTATTTTAAGGTGTCAATCTAAGACTTGTTTAGGAAAGAAAATACTTATATTGATTAATGTGACCGGAAAATATCCTTACATGAACTTCTTTGGAATATACCGGATCATTAGATACCACTATTCAGTAGAATTCGCTCCCTCAATAAAGAATATAATACTTCTTTCCACACCATGAGATGTACATATTAATAAGCATTGTGCCATAATAAGGCTAGTTTAGAAAGGGGTAGATTGATTATAATACCATCCTTTTCAACGCACTAAGAGAACAGGAGAATAAAAAAAGCAACCTTTGTTAAGGTCGCTTCTGTTTAATTTCTACTGCTGTTCAAAAGGTTACGCAACAATATTATCATTCTCCTGCAGGGACTTTAAATTTTCCAGAGCAGCTTTCTTTTCTTGCTCATAAAGTTTCTGTGTACTCCATTTTGCATGTCTGGAAGGTGTAATTTTATATCCTTTTTTCTCAGCATATACTTTCGTGAACTCTGCACCGAAGAAAACCAACATACAGGAATAATTGATCCACATCATAATTAAAATAATGGTCCCGGCTTTACCAAAAGTAGACGTAGGTTTAAAATGTCCAAAGTATTGACTCAAAAGGAATTTACCCAAAGTAAATAAAACGGCCGTCAAAATTGCACCTACCCAGACCGATTTCCAGGAGATTTCAACATCCGGAAGAACTTTAAACATAAACGCGAAAACAAGAACAACTAAAAAGAATCCGATCACATAATTGACCAATTCCATCAGAATGTAAGTTTCCATGCCCAAAAGTACCGTAATGTAGTTGTTGAATAAACTGATGGTTGAGGAAAGAATCATAGTAATCATTAACAAAAAACCCATGACCAGAATCATTCCCAGCGAATTCGCACGATCTAAAATAAATTTAATAATTGCTTTTTTGGGTGCAGGTTCTATATCCCAAAGACTGTTCAATGATTTTTGTAACTGAAAAAATATGGTCGTGGCTCCATAGATAAGTGAAAAAATCCCCACTACCTTCATGAAAATATTTTCGCGGTCGATGAGTGCGCTGGCAATCATTTCCTCGATGCTGCTGGCTGCATCACTTCCCATGAGCGTACCAATTTGACTCGAAATTTCTCCGCGGATAGCTTCTTCGCCGAATAACGATCCGGCAATCCAAATGATAATGATCAATAAACCCGGAATTGAAAAAATAGCATAATATGCTAAACTTGCAGAATCCCTAGTCGCGGATGAACTATTCCATTCCGCGAAGGCTTCTTTTAAGGTTTCCCAAAAAAATACTAATTTTTTCATGGTGTTAAATATTGATGTTAGAATGGATAGCCGATCGCAATGTTTAAGATCATGTTGTCTTTTCTCCACGCTCCACTGCCAAAGTCAATCCGGTCAAAAGTCCAGCGATCACCTTCTTCGTAGTAAGGAATACGCAGAGGCATGGCCAAATCAAGTCTTAAAATAAGAATTGAAAAGTCCAGTCTTAATCCAACGCCCGCACCTACTGCAATTTCTTTTAGAAAATCTTTGGAGAATTTTCCGCCCGGTTTATTGTCATCTTCATTAACCAACCAAACATTTCCGGCATCTGCAAAAACGGCCACATTTAAAAATTTGTAAATGTTCGCACGGTATTCGGCATTCATTTCTAATTTAATATCTCCGGACTGATCAAAAAAGAACGAAGCTTCTTCCGTTCGTGGATCATAACTGCCAGGTCCTAAAGTTCTCGCCCGAAAGGCACGAATACTGTTGCTACCACCCACAAAAAACTGTTTTACATAAGGCATGGTCGTGGAGTTTCCATATGGATAACCCATGCCGGCAATAAATCGAGTGGCAATCGTACTTTTATCATTTACTTTTCTGTAGTAGCGGAAATCATGTTCCATTTTTGCATACTGACTGAAAGGAATCTGGAAAATTTCTTTTTGATCGCCTGCCTTTGCATCAGCTCCGCTGACCAAACCGGTAATCGTTCCGGCTAAATCTACACTTCCTTTATAATAGAAGGTATTCTTTTTGGGAAGCATGGTATTGGTATACGTATAACTGTAAGTTGGTCCGAAGATCAGCTGTTTTTCTACGACTCTCTGCAGAGATGGATTTGCGGAAATTCCTGCTGCGGTATTTCCGTAGATCTGTTCTAGATATTTTTCAGTTATTTTTTCAGGTGCAACCAGCGTAACATCCAACACTTTTAAATCGTGTTCTTTTCGCTCATTTTCTTTCCAGACATATCCAAAAGACGTATTGAAATTATGAAGCGTATACAATTGCGTTCGGCTCAGATATTCATAACCTAAATTAATATTTGTTCTGGGAACATACGCACTTGAAGAATGAAATCTGAAAGGCGCCACAATTCTTGGAATCGAAAGTTGCGCATTTGCCCCGATTCTTATAATATTGTTGGCATCTTTTGGACCACCGACCTGAACATCTGCAGCTCCATAGATTGCTCCTTTTAACTGTTCGGCACCGCGGAAGAAATTACGGTGCGTCCAGTTTAAATTAACTTCACCACCGGTGTAATTTGCAGAATTTGTTTTTCCTAAAGTTTCTAACCTTAATGATTGAAAAGGTCTCGGTGTTAAAATATAGTAGGCGTCAAACTTATGGTTTAGGGAATCTGAAACCACAAATTCATTTTTCACAAATTTAAAAACACCTAAACTAATGAGTCTGTTCAGGGAAAGATTATGGTCTTTTCGGTTATAAAGATCCCCACGTTTAAAGTAGAGAGCACGGTCGAAAATTTTCGGTTTGAATTTATTTTCGGGGTCAATGATATAAAGATCATTATAAACTTTCACTGAATCTGTAATATAAGGAATGCCATATTTCCCCTGTTTTACATCAGCTAAATTATAGTCTGCAAAAACAATCGTCTTATCAATCGTATACGGTTCCTTCGAAATAGGAGGCGTATTGTTCTTCAGTTTTACAAACAGCTCTACTTTCGGCTCTTTCATTACGGTGCTGTCTGCCTGAACAATAATATTATCCGGACTGAAATAATAAAAGCCCCGATTTTTCAAGTGATCATCAATGCGCTCCCGCTCGGCTTTGATCACATCTAGATCAAAAGGATTTCCTGCCTTTAAAAATGATTTGTCCTTGATGGACTGAATTTCTGAATTGATAACGGAAGAATCCACAGGGAAATTCACCTGACTGATAAGGTATCGCGCGCCGGGTTTTACAGTGTAAAGAACCTGGGCCTTTTTGTTTTTCGCAATGGTGTCAGACGAAGCTTTAGCGTTGAAGAAGCCTTTGTTTTCTGAGTAATTAACAATGATTTTTTTGTTGAATTCCCGATCAACATCGCCCAGTAAAACTGGTTTTTCCCCGATTTTATATTTTAGCCAATACCCAATTCCTTTTTGCTTTTTTGGTTCTTTGGTGATATTATAAACGTACAATCTTGGTCGCAATCCCAAAAAAGAAGAATTGGGTTTCGGACGCAGCTGCTCCTGCAACGCATCTTTTAAGTTTGATTTTTCTTTTTTAGAAAGCGTATCATTTTTAACTGTAATTTTAGCACCGGTGTACAACATTTGACCTTCCTGTAAAAACTTCGTGTTGCTGCACGAGGAGATCATCAACATGAAGGAAAATGCTGCAAATGTTTTATAATGGCCTGTATTAAATTTTTGCATTATTTTGAAGACGTATTTTGTGTTTTCTGTTCTCTGTTTTTCTTTGATCTTTCGAAGATCTCCCGGAATTTATCATAGTCTAATGTGATGATAAAGCCCAGTCCGGTTTCAATAATCTGTCCCTGCAATGCCACCTGATAATCGTTTTTACGATAGGCACGCAACATGTATCTACCGTCTTTAGATAAACTGTAATCCAAAGTAATATCGCCCGCGATATTCGTCATCTCCTCATTTTGTCTGGCATCACCTTCCAAAGCAAAATTATTTCCAACGGTCACTTTTAAACGGTCATCGAAAAGTCTTTTACTCAAGCCAACATTCAGATCGGTTCTTTCATTTTTATTTCCGGTGGAGTAATCTTCTGTAGATTCAAGATCGAAATTCAATTCTACACCGCCGATTAAATCTTTCGCTAGATTGTTCAGCTGTTCCGATAAAATACGACTCACACTTTGTTTCGCTAACGTTGAAGCGGATAAACCGGTTTCACTCTGGAAAGGATTTTCCCCAATAAATCGGTTCAGTAAGAGCAAAGCAAAAACCTGCTTGTTCATTTCGGATTCTTCACGACGCAGCTGTTCCAGTTTCGCCGTTGTATTATCAATCACTTCCGAAGACACCGAATTGTTTTCTTTGGAGGTGGTAATATCAAAAGTAATGACCGGTTTCAACAATTCACCTTTCATTATTAGTAAGGTATTGAATGGAATTCTTTGTTTATACTGGTTCAGTTGACTTCCTGTAACTCCGGTCAGTTGTTGTTGCAGTAGATCCAATGGGGCTGCTTCTGTCTTGTAAACGGCCGTAATATCCAGGTTGGCTGTCATCGGTTCGCCCGTCCAGGTGATGGTGCTTCCTTTTTCGATTTCGAATTTTCTTTTCAGTAAACTAACCGACATTTCATAACCTCCTTTTTCTACTTCATAAACGCCAACGAGGGTTGTTTTTCCCGACGGATCTATTCCGCCCGTTAACTGTGCATCTCCCTGAAGTTCTACAAAATCACCATTCGCTTTATCTATAATTAAAGAGATCTTGGCTTCTTTATTTACCGTAATATTCACGTTCACATCCATTCCTTTGATGTTACTTTGATCCGTTAGTGAATCTGCTTTGATGGTTTTCTGTAAAGCAATTTGATCCTGATCGATGAATTCTACGATGCCTTCTCGCTCTTCCAGAGAGGGAGTTGACTGTGGCAAGACGAAAGTAAAGTTCGTTTTATCGATTACGCCCAAGCTTCCATCTACTTGTGGCAGATCCAAATCTCCACGAATTTGCAGATCCGCATCTATTGCCAGAACACCATACATGATTTTGTCATTGTCTTTTTCAGAATCTACAACTTTAAAGTTTTTGGCATTTACATCTAAATTAAAGGCAAAATCTCTGTAAGTTTTCGTCAGAACAGAGCCATCAATAACGATTACGTTTCCAGATTCATCTTTAATTTTAAAATCATTAAAATCCATTCCACGGCTCGTGAACCTTATTTCATCATTAATGTTTTTGAACTTGCTTCCCAATTGGGTTACACCCATACCAACCTCATTAAATTTAACAGAACCCAAGATACTCGGATCTTTTGCTGTTCCCGCAATTTTTAGATTTCCGGAAACATACCCTTCTGCATTTTCAATGGCATTCATAGAAAGTCCTTGTACGGTCTGCATTTGAAGCTGGTTCATATCCAAATTCATATTCAGCGCGCTGGATTTCGTGTTGTAGGTTCCAAGTAATTTTAAATCATTGTTGTTCCCCGAAAGTGCGATGTCTGCACGGATTAATTGCGCGTTTTCATTATTCACTTTCACGTCTAACTTTCCAACAGGACTGCCGTAAACAAATAAATCAGTCACATCTAAATCGGAGGTAAAAGTCATATTGTTTTTTAAATCCCGAAGTTGTGCCGTTCCATTAATGGTTCCTTTTGCGAGCAAGGAATCTTTTTTTATTAATTCGGTAATCGTTTCAATTTTGAAATCTTTAATCGAAATATTCAGTGGACTGTTTGGAACAGCACTTTCAGATTGAACCTGTATTTCACTTCCATTATTAGAAATGGTGAAATTATTGGCTAATATTCCTCGGTTCCCAATCTGAATAAAGTTATCCGGGGCGACCAACCAGTTGTCATAATTTAGCTTTAAACCCTCAGGATTCAGACTTATTTTTGTGAGATCACCTAACTTCTCTACATTTCCTGCAATTAAAAACTGGGTTTCGTCTTTTCCATCTTTTGTGGAGGCATTATAGGTAATGAGATTGTCTTTAACGTCCCCATTCAGACCCACTTTTTGCACTGCAATGCTTTCGTTTTTAAATTCTGCCAGTCTTACATCGTAAACAAGCGCATCATTTGTATTATTGATGTTTAGAACACCATTCGAAATTTTATTAGCACCGTAAGTAACTTGTGGAATTTGTCCGTTAACCTCCAGTTTTCGGGAATCGGCATCGTAATTTCCAACCAAAGTGATGGGTTCAAACTCCGTCAATTCAGGTACAAATTTTCTAAGAAGATCATCGTCTTTAACTTTAGCATTGAAGGTAAAAAACTGATTAGCATCTACTTTTACGGTTTTTGTCCCGGGTTTTTGAAACTGATAATATTGGTTAATGGTATTTTGAAGTGAGCCAAAAATCTGCGTCAGTTTATATTTTCCCTTTAGATCAACATCTGCAATTTGAGATTTTAAAGTTATCCGGTTACTGTCTGCTGTGGAAAGGGCTGTTAATAAAACTTCCTGTACTGGGAAAACTTCCTTCGTGTCGGAGATGGCGAAATTTTCTAATTGAAGATAACCATTGGGAGCATCCGGATTTAAACTCGTAAAGTCTCCATCTAAATCTCCGGCTAAAATCATTTGATCGTCGTAAAAGCCCAGTTTATTTAAATCCAGTTTTCGAATCGTTCCGTTTACTTTAATGGTTGGGTTGTTTTCATTATAAACGCCGGAAGCGAATAATTTTAAGTTTGCATTTGGATCTTTCGAATCGAGGTTTATGACGTATGCTCCACGGTTGATTTTACCATCCAACGCCATGTTTCGATAAGTGTAACCATTGTAATACACAGATGAAATATCACCTTTAAGATCTGCATTGGCTTGTTTCAAATCAAAACTTTGCCCTTTAACAGAGATTTGTCCCGTAATGGAACCCAGATCTTTATTTTGAATAATTTTTCCTATTTGTAAGTTGTGCAGATTTGCCAGAATATTATAGCGTTCCTGATTTTTGCGCTTCAGATCTACAGAGGCACGAACTGCAGCATTTCCTAAAGTAGAAGTCATTTTAAGATTTGCGTTCACGATCTTCGTGGTACCTTTTGCCGTTCCTGCAATTTTAAAATAGGAGGGAAGTGAAATAGTACTTGGAATTATATTTTTCGGCACCAAATTGAAAATAGTTTTTGCCGACGAAGACACTTCCCGAACATTTAAATCAAAATATAAATTATCAGGATCCATCGCGTTTTTCACGATTCCTGAAGCATTTACTTTTAATTGATCCAGTCCCGAAAGTTGCAGATTCTGAATGTTTAAATCATTAATTGTTCCTTTGAGTCTTGTGTTTACGTTTAATATCGCATTCGGATATTTATTAAAAGGAGCCGTGTTTCTTAAAGAAGGAACAAGCATTAAAATATCTGCAAATCCAACTTTTGAATTTCGAATATTGGCCTGAATTTTCACTGCACCCGGATTGGCAGAAAGTTGCTCAATTGAATTGTAGTTTAGGATGACCTCATCACGCAAGACGGTTTTTGAAGTCTGTAAATACAGATCTTTCAAATAAGCCTGTTGATTTTCATACACGAAATCGGTTTCCAGCTTCTGAATGTCTAATCCACGGCCTTCTTTTATTTCAGCAGAATTTACCGTGCCCGCAAAAGTCCCGTCTTTCATTTTAAAATTCCGGACTTCCAAATTCATTTGAGAGAAATTCATATGATTAAAATCCATTCCGCTTCTCGTCGGTGAAATGGCGGTGTTGTCATACACTACTTTTACATCATCTAACACAAATTTTTTCAGCAATAGCGCCAGCGATTGGTCCGATGAAGTCTTGTTTGCTTCGTTATCCGTGTTTTTCGGATTGGCATTTTGGGCGGGTAAATATAATTTAGCATTGATGTCAGCGCCCTTTAAATAAAGGTTATCAATTCCGAAATTACTTTTCTCTAAATCCAGCTGATTGATTTTCGTACTGAATTCTTTAAAAATAACTTTGGCAAAAGTTTTCGTATTATCGTCACCATAATCAATATTGAAGTTGGTCAGTTTTACTTTGTTTAAACCCAGCTTCATTGGTTTCTGCTGATTCAGTGAATCTACTTTTTCTTCAACTTTGGTAGTAACCTCTTCCAGAAAATCCTGTTTCAATTTAAGACGAAGTCCATCCATATTAATGTCATTCGCCGCGTAGGAATTATTTTGAAGGTCAAAGGTTTTTACGCGGGTATCAAATGATTTAAAATAAACATTGAGGTCGTTACGGGATTGCTGATCGATAAAAGAAATGCCAATATCCTTTAAATTGATCTTATCCAAGGAAATAATAAAAGGTTTCGAAGGACTTGCTTCTGCGTCTTTCGTTGCAAAAGCATCAATAATATAATCGAAATTAAAGGTGCCGTTTTCGTTTCTTACTACATTTGCTTTTACGCCTTGTAGATCAACAGAGGTAATATCGGCCGTATTTTTCAGAAGTTTGGGAATATTTAAACCGACATCTAATTTTCGGGCAAATAAAAGGGTATCGACTTTTTGACCTTTTAAGTAGAGATTCTCCATCACAAGACTGTTAGGGAAATCGATATAAACCCGCTCCAGACTTACTTGAGTATGAATTTTATTCTCAAGATAATTCACGAGTTTTCCTTTAGCGAAATTTTGAACTGCAGGAAGACGAAGACTGAAAACCAGAAGGATGAGCAGCACAACGATCGAAGCAAGAACAATTCCTGTATATTTTAAAATCTTTTGATAGATGTTCACATGGAAAATTTAAATTAATAGATAGCACAAAAATACATTATTATTTAATATTGACCATCAAAGTTGCAGATTATCAATCTTTTTAAATCATATTAATCAAAATTACGTATTCATAATAATGATTTTGCAACTTAATAATAATTTTTTTAAGTAAACATGCTATATTTGTAAAAATTGTATCATGAAAATTTTAATTGTAAATGGTCCGAATCTGAATTTATTAGGAACGCGCGAGCCTGAGATTTACGGAACTATTTCTATGGATGATTACTTAATCGAACTAAGAACAGCGTTTCCTCAGCATGAAATCAATGATTTCCAATCCAATGTAGAGGGAGAGATTATCAACCGGTTACAGGAAGATGATTTTGATGCGCTGGTAATTAATCCCGGTGCTTTTACCCATTATTCTTATGCAATAGCAGATTGTCTTAAAAATATTTCTAAACCGAAAATTGAAGTTCACATCAGTAACATATATAAAAGGGAAGATTTTCGTCAGAAATCTGTTACCGCAGCCAATACAGATGGCGTTTTGAGCGGTTTCGGGCTCAAAGGTTACGAACTCGCGATTATGAGTTTCGGAAAATGATTTTTAGGAAATTACAAATAAAATTATTTGAAGGAATAGTTCTTGCTTCTGGTCATTCATTAATTCCAGCTATGAAAAACACGCTTCACTTCATTACTTTTGCGGTTTTGTTTTCCTGCGTTAAAGAAAACGATAAAATCAGTTCACAGAATATTACACAAAATGTAGAACTTTCCGCAACTGACAGCGCGAAAACGGCAGTTATAAAAAACCCAGATTATTCACCGGCGTTCGAAATTACTCCTCAGGATATTTCTCCGGAAAAGGGAAGATCGGTTTTTACTCAAAATGGGAAAACATTATTTTATTTCGATCAGAACTCAAATAAAGGAATAATCAATATCGACGGAAAAAATTATGACCTGACCCGATTTGATTTTAACGAGAATAATTATACGCTTTCCGGCAATGGTGTATCCATTGAAGCCAGTAATGGAGATTTTAAGGATATGGTAAGCGACTGTGTTTACGGAATCTTTCCACAGGTAAAAGTGACAATGGATGGCAAGATTCTTAATCTAACGAATATCAGTTTACAGGATTGCCCAGCGTACTGATTTAGATTTCTTCGTTATTATTCCACTGGGATTCGTCAAAGGAATGGCTATCTTCAGCAAGAAGTTCTGCTTCACGCTCAAGCGATTCTTTCATGGTGAAAGTAATTTTATCTTTAAGCTGTTCTTTTGCAAGTTTCCTCACCATCGCTTTGTCGATCAACATAAATCTTTTCCCAAGCCTTCTTGCGGCATACGAACGCATGCCTGTTGCTTTCAGGATGTCAACTGCCATATCAACTGCAGTTCCTAGGGTTTCTCTGTAAATATTATCGACTCCGTTATTATAAAAATCATAAGCATCGAGACGGTTTTTTGCACGTACAAAGATTTTCAGCTGTGGATATTTTTTGCGCGCATATTCAAGAATGAATTTATTTTTTTCCGGATCATCAAGACAGAGGATAAGCAAATCAGCGGTTTCTGCACCTGCAGAGCGCAATATTCCTTGCTTGGTTGCATCGCCGAAATATACTTTGAAATGATTTGATTTCAGTAAATTTACCCGTTCCGGATCATTATCCAAAATCGTTGTCTGTATTCCGTTTACTCTCAGGAGCCGCCCAACGGTGCTTCCGAAGTGGCCAAAACCTACAATAATTATTTTCTGTTGTTTTATAGGTTCAGTATTATCAAAAGAGTCGTTTCTAATAGTAATGAATTTTGGTTCTAAAATTTTTTCATTGATGATGAGAAGTATCGGGGTAACACACATCGTAATTGCTGTAACCGCCATCAGTTGTGCGTTAAGTTCAGGATTTAAAAGATATAATTTTGTTGCATAATTCACCAGTACGAAAGAAAATTCCCCGATTTGGGAAAGTGCAAATGCAACGATTAAATTCTGATCAGTTTTCAATCCGAAAAACTTCCCAACCCCGAAAAGCACGAAAAATTTTACTGCCAGCACCACAACTGTAGTTGTAAAAATAAACATCGGGTCCTGCATAATTACAAAGAAGTTGATCGTGGCGCCTACACTCACAAAAAATACAGCCAGCAACAAACCTTTGAAAGGATCGATCTGGCTTTCCAGCTCATGACGGAATTCGCTGGTGGCCAACATTACGCCTGCCAGAAAAGCTCCCAAAGCAGGACTTAAACCCACAGAAGCCATCAGTTCCGAGACTCCGATGACTAAAAATAATGATGAAGCGGTAAGAAGTTCATTCATTCCCGACCGGGAAACATAGCGGAGAAACGGTACAAAGACATACCGGCCGAGAAAAATGATAGCCAAAACGCCTAAAATGATAGAAAACGGCTGCAGCCAGTCCGGAAGGTACTGAAGAAGGATTTGATGTTCGGTTTCCTCGGGTCGTTTTGCTAAAACAGGCAGTAATGCCAGAATGGGAATTACCGACATATCCTGAAAAAGTAGAATCGAAAAAGAAGCTTCTCCCGCATCGGTCCGGAAGATATTTTTTTCCTTTAATGTTTGCAAAACAATCGCTGTTGAAGACAATGCAAAACAGATGGCAGTAACCAAAGCCTTATCTGTTTGCCATTTTGCAAGATAGAAGATGGAGAATAAAACAGCAATAGTAATCAGCATCTGGCTTAAACCCATTCCCAAGATTTTCTTCCGGATTTTCCAAAATTTTTTCGGCTCAAATTCCAAACCAACCAAGAAAAGAAGCATAATTACACCGAATTCTGTGGCATGCATGATGTCATCAGAATCATTTCCCGTCAACTTTAATCCAAAAGGTCCGATTAAAATTCCACCCAAAATAAATCCAATCACGGAACTTAATCCCAGCTTGCGAACCAGAGGAACCATGATAATCGCGGCACCCAAAAATATCAGGCTGGTCATTGCAAGTGAATTATCGCTCATGGGATCTGTAAGATGTGCTTAATTTTATCGGTAAATTTTGTGAGTTCAGCTTTGGTGAGATCATCCGCATTGTGAATTGCAAGAATTTCTTTTACCTCAATGGAATTCACTTTTAGTGAAAGCGTAAGAAATTTCATCAAATCAGAAATGGTAGTTCCGTAAAGTCCGTTTTCAGAATAATTTTCTTCTTTGCCTCCCACGGTGACAATGATAACAGCGTCTTTATTCTTTAAGGGATTTTGGTCTTCGGACAACCATTTCAAATCAAAAACTTCATCAATCCAAAGTTTTAGAAGAGGCGGAGAGGCAAACCAAATTAGAGGGAAATGAAAAACCAGCCGCTCATAATCCCGGATTCTTTTTCTCTCACGAAAGCTGGCAATGTGAAAATCCGGATATTCTTCATACAGGTCTTTGAAATCAACTTCAGGAAAATCGCCGTATGCTTTTATAAGCTCCGCATTGGCGTGGGAGTATTCAAAATGAGGATGTGCAAAAACAACAAGCGTTTTTTTCACGGGGATATGTTTGCATAAAATTAATTAAAAAATCAAAATCAATCCTCAGTACCAACAGAAATAATTCTTATTTTTGAGAAATGAAGGCAGTACAAGTCGTTTCAGATCATCATATAAAATTATTCCTGAATTTTCCATCGTTGCTTTTTGCTAATGACAAAAACTATATCCGACCGCTTGATCAGGATATTGAAACGGTTTTTGATCCTAAAAAAAATAAATTTTTCAGATCTGGTGAATGTGAAAGATTTATATTTCTGAATGATAAACATGAAATGGTAGGAAAAATTGCAGTCTTCATCAATAAAAAGTACCGCCAGGCCCAACCGACAGGTGGGATTGGTTTTTTCGACTGTATTAACGACCAGACCACCGCAAATTTTATATTCGATTTTGCAAAAAAGCGCCTTCAGGAAAAAGGAATGGAAGCGATGGACGGACCCATAAATTTTGGTGAAAGAGATAAATTCTGGGGTCTGCTGATTGAAGGTTTTTCTGAACCGCTGTATGCAATGAATTATAACGCGCCGTATTACAAAGAACTGTTCGAGAATTACGGGTTTAAAATTTATTTCAATCAATTGTGTTTTGGCAGAAAAGTTTATGACGGTGTTAATGAAAATTTTCTCCGTATGCATGAACGGATTTCAAAGAATCCGGCAATTTCAGCCAGAAGAATGAAGATAAAGGATCTGGAGAAATACGCTGCAGATTTTACTGAAGTTTACAATAAAGCCTGGGCAAATCATGGGGAAGGAAAAGAAATTTCAAAAGCCCACACTCTGAAGCTTTTTTCAACATTGAAGCCGGTCATCAACGAGCATATTTCCTGGTTTGTTTACGAAAATGAAAAACCTATCGCGATGTGGATGAATATCCCGGATCTAAACCAATGGTTTAAATATCTCGATGGAAAGTTTGGGTTATGGCAGAAACTGAAGTTTCTTTTGGTAAAAAAATTCAAAACAAATAAAAAGATGGTCGGGTTGGTTTTTGGTATTGTTCCCGAATGGCAGCGAAAAGGGATCGATGGTTATATGATTTGGGAAGGAACAAAACATTTCAGAAAAACGACAGATTTTGAAGATTACGAAATGCAGTGGATTGGCGACTTTAATCCTAAAATGATTCGTATTGCCGAGAATCTGGAAACAGAAGTTACGAGAAAACTCGCAACCTACCGTTATATATTCGACCGCAACAAAGCTTTCGAAAGGCATAAAATGCTGTGATTCCGTCTGTTCTTAATTAAATTTTACGTCACGGATATTCAGGTAATAGGTTACATTTCCTTTCCAGTGATTTTCTTCTGCGGTAAAGGCGATATCAAAAGATTTTTCCCGGAAATTATCTGCGTATTTCCCTAATTTAAAGCCTACGCATTCAATATTTCTTCCTGTAGATTCCTGTCGGATGTAGAATTTTATGTGGCTTGCATCTTTTCCCATTGTTTTTACATAACCCGCAACTTTCTGGTTTTTCAGAACCAAAACCGGCTTCATATTATGTGGTCCAAATGGTGCCAATTTCCTGTGGAAATTAAAAAAATCCTTGTTCAGATCGTCGATGTGAACATCAGAATCGATCTTTATACTTGGTTCTTTCTGGTGTTCCTGTATTTTTTCGGCAACTATTTTTTCAAATTTTTCACGGAAGAGATCAAACTTATCTTTTTCCATAGAAAGTCCTGCAGCAGCTGGATGTCCGCCAAATTTCAGGAAAAATTCTGAGCAGCTTTCCAATGCGTCGTGTACGTCGAAATCGGCAACTGAGCGGGCAGAAGCTACCATTTCCCCGTTATTTCCATCGGTAAAAACCAAGGTAGGTTTGTAATAGGATTCAATAAGGCGTGAGGCGACAATTCCGATTACACCTTTGTTCCAATTGGATCCGTAAACAATGGTCGTGAAATTTTGTACCTGGCCAGTTTCTTCCACCTGCAGAAGTGCTTCAGTTGTACTGCTCATATCCATTTCGCGGCGTGAATCGTTGAGTGTAATAATATCGTTGACGATCTGCTGAGCCTGTTTCAGATTATCGGAAACCATCAGTTCAACGGCAGCTTTCCCGTGGGAGATTCTGCCGGCAGCGTTTATTTTAGGTGCGATTTCGAAAACGATATTCGAGATTTCAAAAGTGGCCAGTTTATCTTCGGGGATCAACATCCTTAAACCTAGATTTCTGGATTTTCGAAGAACTTTAAGTCCCTGTTTTGCCAAAACCCGGTTTTCTCCGGTCATGGAAACAATGTCTGCTGCTATTGATATGGCCAGTAAGTCCGTGAGTTCGAAAAGTTCGGCTTCGGGAATTTTATAGATGGTATTCAGACCCTGACAAAGTTTAAAACCTACGCCACAACCTGAAAGTTCTTTGAAAGGATACCTGCAGTCTTTTCTTTTTGGATCGAGAACAGCTACCGCCTGTGGAATTTCGTCGCCTGGTAAATGGTGATCACAAATGATAAAATCTACGGCAAGGTTTTTGGCATATTGAATTTTATCAATGGCTTTAATCCCGCAATCCAGAGCGATAATTAGTGAAAATCCGTTCTCTCTGGCGAAATCAATACCTTTGGTCGAGATTCCGTATCCTTCGGAATTTCGGTCGGGGATATAATAATCGAGATACTTTTTGTCGACGATTTTGCTTAGGTAAAGATACATGAGAGCCACAGCAGTTGTGCCATCTACATCATAATCTCCATACACCAGAATTTTTTCGCCGTTTTCTATAGCAGTCGCAATACGGTCTACCGCAATCTGCATGTCTTTCATTAAAAACGGATTATGAATATCGCTGAGATTGGGTTTGAAGAACTCTCTTGCTTTCTGATAATTGTCGATTCCTCTGAGAACGAGGATTTTAGACTCAAATGTGCCAAAGCCAAGTGAGGAGCTTATGCTATCAACAATATCTTCATCGGGTTCTGGTTTGTATATCCACTTTTGAATCATAATCTCACAAAAATACGAAAAAAGATGGTAGCGTGATGAAGGAACAAATGAAAAACCGCCCAGTTTACTGAACGGTTTTTTTATCATTTGAAATTTAATTTCTTTGTGATTAGGAATACATTTGCTGGCGGAGTTCTTTCACTTTTTTGTCGGCTAAATATTCGTCATAAGACATTTCTCTGTCGATAATGCCTTTTGGAGTTAACTCAATGATTCTGTTACAGACAGTTTCAAGCATTTCGTGGTCATGTGAAGCAAGCAATATTGTTCCCTTGAAATTGGTTAAAGAGTTGTTTAACGTGGTAATACTCTCCAAATCCAGGTGGTTTGTGGGCTCATCAAGCAAAAGTACATTTGCTTTCTGTAGCATCATTCGCGAAAACATACAACGCATTTTTTCACCTCCGGAAAGTACTTTACAGGATTTTAAAGCTTCGTCTCCGGAGAAAAGCATTTTTCCTAAGAAGCCTCTCATAAATTCTTCGTGTCGCTCTTCATCATTTTTAGTAAATTGTCTCAGCCAATCTACTAAGTTGATGTCTTCCTGGAAGAAGGAGGTATTATCGAGCGGCATGTACGATTGTGTGGTTGTAATTCCCCAGTTAAAAGTTCCTTTGTCTGGACTACTGTTGCCACCTAATATCTCGAAAAATTCAGTAATTGCTAAACTGTTTTTAGAAAGTACCGCTACTTTATCTCCTTTTTTAAGGTTGAGATCAATATTTGAGAATAAAAGCTCGCCGTCTTTGGTTTTTTCAAGGTCCTTTACTTCTAAAATCTGGTCGCCGGCTTCTCGTTCGGTATCGAATATAATCGCCGGATATCTTCTTGACGACGGCTTAATGTCATCAATATTAAGTTTATCGATCATTTTTTTTCTTGCAGTGGCCTGTTTGGCTTTTGCAACGTTAGAAGAGAATCTTGCAATAAAGTCCTGAAGCTCTTTTTTCTTTTCCTCTGCCTTTTTGTTAGCTTGTTGACGCTGTCTTGTGGCTAGCTGAGACGCTTGGTACCAGAACGAGTAATTCCCAGTGTAAAGATTTAGTTTAGAATAATCTAAATCCGCAATGTTGGTACAAACTGCATCTAAAAAGTGACGGTCGTGCGATACCACAATCACGGTATTTTCGTAAGTTGAAAGGAAATCTTCAAGCCATGAAATCGTATCGATATCAAGGTCGTTGGTAGGTTCATCGAGAATCAGTACATCAGGGTTTCCGAATAGCGCCTGAGCCAAAAGTACTTTTACTTTATTTTGATTTTCGAGCTCACCCATCATCTGGTAATGCATGTCATCTTTAATTCCTACATTCGATAACATCGTCATCGCATCAGATTCTGAATTCCAGCCTCCCATTTCGTCATAAAGTACACCCAATTCGCCGGCTTTAATCCCATCCGCATCAGAAAAATCTTCTTTAGCATATAAAGCATCCATTTCTTCCTTTATCTCGAAAAGCTTTTTATTTCCTCGTAATACGGTTTCTAAAACCGTGAAATTATCGTAAGCAAAGTGATCCTGCTCTAAAACCGACATTCTTTTGCCTGGCTCCAAAGATACGCTTCCTGTTGTAGGGTCCTGTTGTCCGGTTAGTATTTTAAGAAAAGTGGACTTTCCGGCACCATTAGCACCGATAATTCCGTAGCAGTTTCCTTTGGTAAACATGATGTTTACATCATCGAAAAGCACCCTTTTCCCGAATTGTAAAGATAAATTAGATACTGTTAACATATAGTTTTGTAAATTTGCTGCAAAATTACGAAAAGAAATTGGGTTTTGTGCTTCATTTCTATTTTCCGGCAATTGTTGAGTCTGTTTTCTGCTGTTGTTATGTAAAATTTCGTTAAAAATTCTTAAAATTAACAGATTATTAATTCAGTATATTTTCCAGAGAAATGAAGATTGAAAAAACAGTTAATATTTTCAATAAAAGAGCCAGGTTCGAATATGAAATTTTAGAGGAAATTGAAGCTGGTATGGTGCTTACAGGGACAGAGATAAAATCTTTGAGATCTTCAAAAGCAAGTATCACGGAAGCGTTTTGCCAGTTTATTGATGGTGAACTGTACATCATTAATATGATGATTGATGAGTATAAATTGGGAACATTTTATAACCATAAAACAAAAAGGGAACGGAAATTGCTTCTGCATAAAAGAGAGTTGCAAAAGTTCGCAAAAAAGCTGAAAGATGTTGGCAATACCATAATCCCTCTTAAGTTATATATTAACGAAAAAGGGAAAGCTAAAATTCTTATTGCACTCGGAAGAGGTAAAAAACTCTTTGATAAACGGGAAAGTATAAAAGATAGAGAAAACAAACGAAATCTCGACCGACTATTAAAGAAAAGTTAAAAATTCTCTTAAATTCTTTGTTTATAAGGAAAAATTATATTTATTTTGCATTATCAATTATTTAATCATTTAATTCTATGAAAAATCTAAAATTAGGAATTTCAGCATTGGCACTTACTGTTGCCTCTACTGTTTTCGCTCAAACGACCAGCAACCCGTGGCTTATCGGTGTTGGTGCTCACGGAGTAAATCACGTTGCAGCTGGAGGACAAGTTGGAGACTTCTTTCCACGCGCATTCGGTGGTGGTGAAGGTGGTGAGTTGTATAATATCGACAACTTTACAATTACACCTCCGCTTTCAAAATTAACAGTTGCAAGAAACTTAAACAAGTATTTAGTTCTTGATTGGCAAACTTCTGTAGGGAATGTTGACAATAAGAGAATCGGAATGGGGAAAGAATTCTTCCTTATGACAGGTTTAGGTCTTCAGTTCAAATTTAATGGACTTTGGAATGAAGATTCTTGGTTTGACCCTTATTTAAGAGTAGGTGCGAATTATTTAAGACATGATTATTCAGGAGTTAATTTCCCGTTAACTGATGTTAATGGTGTTGGTTACAGCGGATTTTCTGGCGAACCTTTTACTCAAAGAAGAAAAGATCATTTTACTGTTGCTACAGGTTTAGGATCTAACTTCTGGTTAACGAAAAACTTCGGTCTTGGTATCCAAGGTGATTATGTATCAACTCCTGTTGATAAATCTGATGTTGCTAACTTTTGGCAAGCTTCTGCATCTTTATTGTTCAGATTCGGAAATACAGACAGAGATAAAGATGGTATCTTAGATAAAGATGATTTATGTCCAGATACTCCAGGTTTAGCTGAATTCCAGGGTTGTCCTGATACTGATGGAGATGGAGTTCCAGATAAAGATGATCAATGTCCAGATGTTGCAGGTCCAGTTGAAAACAACGGATGTCCTTGGCCAGATACTGATGGCGACGGTGTAGTTGATAAAGACGATGCTTGTCCAGAAGTTGCTGGTCCAGCTGAAAATAACGGATGTCCTTGGCCAGATACTGATGGTGACGGAGTATTAGATAAAGATGATGCTTGTCCTACAGTTCCAGGTCTTGCTCAATACAACGGTTGTCCTAAACCACAATCTGCGTACGCTGAAGAGGCTACAGGTGCATTACAAGGTATTCTATTTGATTTCGACAAAGCGACTATCAGACCAGAATCTAATACTAAGCTAGATCAAGCTGCAGAAATCGTGAAATCTTCTAATGGTGGTAAATTTATCGTAGAAGGTCAAACTGATAAAAAAGGTTCAGAAGCTTACAACTTAACACTATCTAGGAAAAGAGCTGCAGCCGTAGTTGGAGCACTTGAAGCAAGAGGAGTTAACGATAACCAACTTAAGTCAATTGGTGTAGGTGAGCAAAAAGCTCAGGTTGCTGAAAACGCTTCTAATGAAGAAAGAATGGCAGACCGTAAAGTTGTAGTTATTGCAGCTGATGCTGATGCTTGGGAAGCAATGCAAAAATCTGATTTACCAGTGGTAAAAAAGAAAACCGTTAAAAAGAAATAATTTCTTATAACTAATATCTTATAAACGCTCTTCGCAAGAAGAGCGTTTATTGATTAAAAAAACTAAAGTATGGGAAGAGCATTCGAGTATAGAAAGGCATCTAAAATGGCCCGTTGGGATAAGATGGCTAAAACATTTTCAAAAATAGGTAAAGATATCGCACTTGCTGTGAAAGCTGGAGGACCAGATGCAGACACTAATCCTACGCTTCGCAGGTGCATTCAGAACGCAAAAGGTGCCAATATGCCGAAGGATAACGTGGAACGGGCTATAAAAAAAGCCAGTGGTGCGGATGCAGAAAATTACGAGGAAGTAACTTACGAAGGATACGGGCAGGGCGGAGTTGCGTTTTTTGTTGAATGTACCACAAACAATCCTACAAGAACTGTAGCTAATGTAAGGGCAATTTTCAACAAATTTGATGGCAATCTAGGAAAGAACGGAGAATTAGCTTTTATCTTTGACCGTAAGGGAATTTTTTCCATTGATAAATCTTCAATTAAAATGGATTGGGATGATTTCGAAATGGAAATGATTGATGGAGGAGCCGAAGATGTAGAAAGCGACGATGAAGAAGTAATGATTACTACAGCGTTCGAAGATTTTGGTACGCTTTCACATAAGCTTGATGGTCTTGGGATTGAAGTGAAAAGTGCAGAATTGCAAAGAATTGCGAATAACACCAAAGAAGTAAATCAGGAGCAGTTTAAAGCCAATATGAAGATGCTCGACCGGTTTGAAGAAGATGATGACGTACAGAATGTATTCCACAATATGGAAATAACAGATGAACTTCTGGAAAGTATCTAATTAAAATAAAAAAACTCAAAGATTTTCTTTGAGTTTTTTGTTTTTTAGCGTTGTAATAAAATGTCTCCTACATCATTCATTCGGTTCATTACGCTTCGTGCGTAAGAACAGTGCGGGTAGATTTTCCAGTTATTTTCCCTGGCGAACGCTATTGCATGTTCCACAAGAAATTTCCCCATTCCGCGTCCTTCGAATTGAGGATGAACCAATACGAATGAAATAATAAGTTTGTTTTCTTCAGGGAAGATCGTATAGGTGAGTCTTCCGACTTCTTCGGAGTCATTTTTTAAAGTAATAACACCGCCGTTTCCGGATTTATGATTTTCGTAATTCATTTTTTGTAATTTTGGATATCTAAATTTAGTAAAAATAAAATGATTCTATTTTTTTAAGTTTATTACGCCTCAATAAATCTTTAATCTCAAAAAATTTTATAAATGAAAATTACACTAAACAGAATTAACGATGATTACTTATTTGAATGCACCAACGCGGCAGGAAATAAGATTATAATCGACAATACCTCTCAACCCGATGCGAAAGGAGTTTCTCCAATGGAAACCGTTCTAATGGCTGTTGCAGGATGCAGTGGTATTGATATCGTATCGATCCTTAAAAAACAGCGTCAGGTGATTGAAAGCTTTTCTGCAGAAGTAGAGGGAGAGAGAATTCAGGTTGATGAAGCAAAACCTTTTAGAAGCATACATGTGAAATTTTTCCTTCAGGGATTTATTGATCCGAAAAAAGCGCGGAAGGCTGCAGACCTGTCATTTGAAAAGTACTGTTCGGTTTCGAAAACATTTGAGCCGAATGTCACCGTTTCCTATGAGGTTTTTGTGAATAAAGAAAAAGCATAAAAAACACCCCGTATGTAATTTAAACATACGGAGTTTTTTTGTTTTGAAGGATTTTTTACGAAACACGGGGTTTTAGAAGTTTTGCTACCGTTGCAGTCCAACCTGTTTGGTGCGATGCGCCAATTCCCATCCCGGTATCTCCGTTAAAATATTCATTAAACATGATGTAATCTTTAAAATGCTCATTATGATTAAGCATGTAATTTCCTCCATTAAACGGACGGTCACCATTTTCGTTTTTACGGAATATACTGCATAATCTGTGGCTTAGATTGTCTGAAACAAATTCAAGATTTCTCATTTCACCGCTATTTGCAGGAAATTCAATCTGAAGACTTTCGCCATAGTAATAATGAAATCTCTGCAGACTCTCAACAATCAGAAAGTTGATAGGGAACCAAATGGGGCCACGCCAGTTGCTGTTGCCGCCAAACATGCGGCTGTCGCTTTCTGCAGGTGTATATTTTACGGTAAAATTTTGCCCATCAACAGTAAATCTAAACGGTTCTTCTTCATAAATTTTCGACATCGATCTGATTCCGTAATCGGATAAAAATTCTTTTTCATCAACCATTCTCGCCAGCACTCTTGTGAGTCTGGTTTTTCTGAGGATGCTCATCAGATGCTTGCCGCCTTTGCCTTCCACTTCCCAGTGAGAAACTAGATTGGCAAGTTCCGGTTTGTTTTTAAGAATCCAGTCCATTCTTTTTGTGAAATTCGGAAGTTTTTCCAAAGTGTCATGTTCGATAATCTCAACAGCAAACATCGGAATTAGCCCCACAATACTTCTTAATTTCAGGGAGATGGAATCACCGTCATTTAACTGTAAAACATCGTAGAAAAAGCCATCTTCTTCGTTCCAGAGACCGCCTTTGGCTCCACCGATATTCTCCATCGCTTCTGCAATGTATAGATAGTGTTCAAAAAATTTGATGGCCATATCCTCGTATACCGGGTTATAAAGTGCCAATTCCATGGAAATCCGCATCATATTGAGTGCAAACATCGCCATCCAGCTGGTGCCGTCGGCCTGCTCCAGATGATCTCCGTTTTTAAACTGCATATTTCGGTCGAATGCACCAATGTTATCAAGCCCGAGGAAGCCTCCACCAAATACATTGTTTCCCTTTTTATCTTTCCTGTTTACCCACCACGTAAAATTAAGCAGTAGTTTCTGGAAAACACTCTCAAGAAACGGAATATCGGGTTTGCCATTCATTTTTTCATCGATCTTATAAACCCTGAAGGTAGACCAGGCATGAACCGGTGGGTTGACGTCGCTGAAATCCCATTCATACGCCGGAAGTTGCCCGTTCGGGTGGATATACCATTCTTTCGTGAGAAGTGTCAGCTGGTATTTGGCAAACTCCGGGTCGAGTAACGCAAACGGAACGGAGTGAAAAGCCAAATCCCAAGTTGCAAACCAAGGATATTCCCACTTATCAGGCATGGAAATGATGTCTTTGTTCTGCATGTGCTTCCATTCTTTATTGCGGACATAATGATCGAAATTTCTTGGAGCTTCATATTTTGGATCACCTTTCAGCCATTTCGAAACGTTGTAATAATAGAACTGTTTATTCCATAAAAGTCCGGCAAAAGCCTGCCGCTGAATGTTTTTTTCGTCTTCATCAGAAATGTCATACTGCAGTTCAGCATAAAATTCTTCGGCTTCCTGTTTTCTAAGACTAAAAATTTCGTCGAAATCAAAGAAGGCGTTCTCCATGTCATGTGGGCTCAGCCTGAAATCGAAAGTCTTACTTTCGCCGGCCTCAAGTTCTGTAGTGATATAGAAGCTTGCTTTTGTACCTGTTTGATCTGGATTTAAGGTGTTTTCTGTCTGATGAACTATAAAATCATTAATGCCGTCTTTAAAAAATTTATGATCGGAAGGATGAGCATTTATTTTTGTCGGATTCGTTTCATTATTACAGAACAATGATTGAGTATCTGAATTTCTTGAATAAAACTTTTTCTGAGGTATAGAATCGTGGCAAATGTCGATAGTTCCTTTTGACGAAGATTTTAGTGATGGTTCATAAGTTCCGTATCCCCAACTCCAGTTATTCCTATACCACAACGTTGGAAGAATCACGAGCGGTGCTTTATTCCTGCTTCTGTTTACGGCTGTTACACGTATGGCAAAATCATCATGAGCGATTTTTGCATATTCTATAAAGAGATCAAAATAATTATTATCGTCGAAAATTCCGGTATCAACCAGTTCATATTCGGGCTCTGTTTTGGAGCGTGTGGCGTTCTCTGCAATCAGTTCTTCGTAAGGAAAGCGCGCGATCGGGTATTTGTACACCATCTTCATGTAAGAATGTGTAGGTGTATTGTCGAGATAGTAAAATATTTCTTTTATGTCTTCGCCGTGGTTTCCTTCGTAGTTACTTAAACCGAAAAATCTTTCTTTGATCATTTTATCTTTTCGGTTCCAGAAAGAAAATGCGAAGCAAAGCAATTGCTTGTCATCACAAATC
Source organism: Kaistella yananensis (assembly GCF_026107505.2). Classification (NCBI taxonomy): domain Bacteria; kingdom Pseudomonadati; phylum Bacteroidota; class Flavobacteriia; order Flavobacteriales; family Weeksellaceae; genus Kaistella; species Kaistella yananensis. Next base: position 39,191 of record NZ_JAPCHZ010000006.1, read on the forward strand.
CCAGCAATACCATCCTCATTCCAGCGATAAGCCCTGCTGATGGCATCATTATAAGTGGTGTGTCCCCACGCATTTCCGTTGTGGCTGTAATCTTCACGAACCGTTCCCCATTGTCTGTTGCTCACATAAGGCCCCCATTTTTTCCATTGGTCGTCGAGCATTCTTTGTCTTTCAGCTGTCATAATTCAAATTTCAGGTGCGAAATTATGAAATAAAAATCTTTTCGGTTTTTAGGGATACTTTAGAAAAAATAACTACTTTTGCAACAGATTTGTTCATTTACATATTGAAAATGTTATCAAGAAAGGTGGAGAGACTAGACTCAGAGAAACCTTGGCAACCCTTCGGAAACGGAGAAGGTGCTACATTCTATTCGCTTAGGCGATGCAGATAACACAAACTTTTTTACCATTCTTCGGTAGCATTTTCAATTTTTATTTTTTTTAAAAATTGGAAAACCAGCTAAACTTTATCACTCTTTATCAGTTTAAATTACATTCAGGAAAAATTCTTGATATTAGTTTGTCGTATCAAATTTTCGGGCCTGAATTATTTTCTGCGCCGGTAATTCTCGTGAATCATGCGCTAACAGGAAATTCTAACGTTTCAGGTGAAAAAGGATGGTGGAAGGATCTTATTGGTAAAGAAAAAATTATAGATACCGACCGATTTACCGTTCTGTGTTTTAATATTCCCGGAAATAGTTATGACGGAAATATGATAGAAAATTATCAGGATTTTATCACATCAGATGTCGCCAAAATTTTTCTTGAAGGTTTAAAGTATTTAAAAATTGAAAAACTTCACACCATCATCGGAGGTTCACTGGGGGGCGGCATCGGTTGGGAAATGCTGGCAGTAAACCCCGGACTTACCGAAAACTTCATTCCTGTTGCCTGCGATTCTCAAACTTCAGACTGGCTTTTTTCGCAATGTTTGGTGCAGAAATTTCTTTTGGAGCAGCAAGAACAACCATTGCAAAAAGCACGTGCTCACGCGATGCTCTGTTACCGCACGCCGGAATCACTCAATTCCCGTTTCAAAAATGAATGTGTCATTGATAAGGAACTCCGAAAATCCGAAGACTGGCTTAATTTCCATGGAAAAAAACTGGCCGAGAGATTTAGTTTACAGGCATATAAACTGATGAATCAGTTATTAATGAGTATCCGGGCTGATCGAGACCAACTGCATCTTATTTCTGCAAATATCCATCTTGTGGTGGTAGATTCAGACTTGTTTTTCCCCGCACGAGAAATGAAGGAAACTTATCAGTTTTTAATTTCAAATAAGCCAAATGTCTTTTATCACGAGATAAATTCCATTCACGGTCATGACGCGTTCCTTATGGAATATGAACAACTTACAAACATTTTAAAAAAAGTATTTAATGAAAAATAAAACAGAGGTAAAACTCATTAAAAATAGAGCCATCATTAAGTTTGAAGGCAAAAATTTTCTGGGAGAAATCGGAATTGACGGAAGAATCTTTAAAGCCCTTACCTATGCCAGAATAAGTGTAGGCGTTATTTCGCAACAGGCGATCGAAAATGGGATTTCGGTCCTGGTGAGCGAGGCAGATGCAGAAAAAGCAGTAAACTGTTTGATTAATGAGTTTGAGCAGGAAAGAAAATCCGGAAAAGTGAGCCTTATTTACAGCATAAATAATGTCTCGGTCATTGGTTTTGTTTCTAAAGATTTCAATAAAATAATGTCTGAACTTGGTCGTAACAATATCTTTCCGTTGATTCTTAATCAGGTGGCCGCAGAAAACAGAGTAAATATTGTAGTGACTTCTTCTCAGGACGAAAAAGCGAAGAATATCATTGAAGCTGAAATCTTTGCGAGACCAAAAACTGTTCACCTCGCAATCATTGGACACGGAAATGTTGGAAGTACTTTGATAGATCAGGTTTTGGAAAGTTCCGAAGAAATCAGGAACAGAAAAAAAATCGATTTGAAGATTGTTGCTGTTGCCAATTCCAAGAAAATTGCGCTTAACCGTTCAGGATTCAGCGAAAACTGGAACGAAGAAATTCTGGTGGCAGAACGGCCGTCAAAAGTAGAAGAACTTATTGCTTTTTCTCAGCAGAATCAGCTGGAAAATCTTATTGTGGTGGATAATACCGCAAGTAAAGAGTTCGTAAAAAATTATCCGGTTCTTGCAGAAAACGGATTCGATTTGGTGTCATCCAACAAAATCTTCAATACACTACCCATTTCCGAGTACCGGAATTTCCGTCATATTCTTAACAAGAAAAACAAAAAATACCTTTACGAAACCAATGTAGGCGCAGGATTGCCGCTCATTGATACGATTAAGCTGCTGCATTTGTCCGGAGAGAACATTACCCGCATCAAAGGCGTTTTTTCAGGATCGCTGAGCTATATTTTCAACAATTTTTCCGTGCGCGACGAGAAGTTTTCAACAATTCTGAAAGAAGCGATGGAAAAGGGATTTACTGAGCCGGATCCACGCGAAGATTTATCCGGAAGTGATGTTGCCAGAAAGCTGCTTATTCTTGCGCGCGAACTGGATTTGATAAATGAATTCGGTGATATTAAAATTGAAAATCTGGTTCCGGAAAATTTAAGAAATCTCACTAAAGATGATTTTATATCGCGTTTAAGTGAACTTGATGTAGTTTTTGATGAGGTGAAAAAATCACAACAGAAAAGCCATGTGCTGAGATTTACTGGAGATCTGCACGGTGATCTGCAGAAGGAAAAAGGCGAGCTGGATGTTAAGCTTATATCCGTTCCCGTTGATTCTGCTTTGGGACAGCTCAAAGGTTCAGATTCTATTTTCGAAATCTATACCGAAAGTTATGGCGAAAATCCAATTGTCATCATGGGAGCCGGAGCTGGTGCAAAAGTCACCGCTCGAGGCGTTTTTGGTGATATTTTAAGACTTTCGGAAAATAAATAATATTTAATTCAAATACAATCATATGTCAGATAATTTTGAAACCAACGCCATCCGCATTCAGTCGCAGCGTTCTCACTTTGACGAACATTCCACGCCTTTGTATCTCACTTCAAGTTTCGTATTTGAAGATGCTGAAGATATGCGCGCAAGTTTTGCTGAAGAAAAATCCAAAAATTTATACAGCCGTTTTTCTAATCCCAATGTCAACGAGTTTACCGAAAAAATGGTGAATCTCGAAGGTGCTGAAGCGGGATATTCATTTGCTACAGGCATGGCAGCAATTTATTCCACTTTTGCAGCACTGCTGAGTTCGGGCGACCATATCGTTAGCTGCCAATCGGTTTTTGGTTCTACACATACTTTATTTACAAAATATTTTCCGAAATGGAACATCAATACAACCTACTTCAAAGCCGAAGATGCAGCAAATGTTGAACAGCTTATTCAGCCAAACACAAAGATTTTGTACCTCGAAACTCCTACAAATCCGGCGATCGAAGTTCTAGATCTTGAATTTTTCGGAAAAATTGCCGAAAAACACAATCTTATTTTTGTAGTAGATAACTGTTTTGCCACTCCTTATCTGCAGCAGCCGATAAAATTTGGTGCCCATCTGGTGGTACATTCGGCGACAAAACTGATTGACGGGCAGGGCAGGGTCTTAGGAGGCGTTACAGTCGGGAAAGGAGATCTCATCAGAGAAATTTATCTTTTCGCCAGAAATACAGGACCTGCCATGTCGCCTTTCAACGCGTGGGTTTTAAGTAAGAGCCTTGAAACGCTTGCGGTACGGGTTGAAAAACATTGCGAAAATGCTTTGAAAGTTGCTGAGTTTCTTGAAAATCACCCAAAAGTTGAATTCGTAAAATATCCCTTCCTGAAATCCCATCCCAACTACGAAACTGCCATAAAACAGATGAAAATGGGCGGTAACATCGTCGCTTTTGAAGTAAAAGGCGGCATCGAAGGCGGCAGAAATTTTCTTAACCGCATTAAGATGTGTTCCTTGTCTGCAAATCTTGGTGACACCAGAACAATTGTTACTCATCCCGCTTCCACAACGCATTCTAAACTTTCGGAGGAAGAAAGAAACGAGGTGGGAATTACCGCCGGTTTGGTGAGGTGTTCAGTTGGATTGGAAAATGTAGATGACATCATTCAAGATCTTAAACAGGCACTTGGCTAATTGCAAGGACATTTTCTCTCTTCAAAAATAAACTCGAAAAATGAAAAATTCAGATAAATTATATAAAGCTTTAAGCGAAAGAATACTTGTCCTCGACGGGGCGATGGGGACGATGCTTCAGCGCTACAAATTCAGAGAAGAAGATTACCGAGGAAAAAGATTTAAAAATTGGGAATATCCATTAAAGGGAAATAACGATTTGCTGTCTTTAACCCAGCCACAGGCGATTGAGGAAGTTCACCGAAAATATCTCGAAGCTGGCGCCGATATCATTGAAACCAATACTTTTTCTGGAACCACCATTGCCATGGCCGATTATCATATGGAAGATTTGGTTTACGAACTTAATTTTGAATCTGCTAAAATTGCCAGAAAAGTCTGTGATGAATTTTCTACAGCAAATCCTGAAAAGCCACGTTTTGTTGCAGGATCAATCGGGCCAACTAACAAAACTGCCAGTCTAAGCCCAGAGGTTAATGATCCTGGTTTTCGCGCCATTACTTTTGAAGAGTTACGGGTTGCGTACAGGCAACAAGCTGAGGCGCTTTTGGATGGTGGAGCAGATATTCTTCTGGTAGAAACTATTTTCGATACATTAAATGCCAAAGCCGCCCTTTTTGCAATCGATGAAATTCAGGAAGAACGCAAAATTGAGATTCCCACCATGGTTTCGGGTACAATTACCGATGCATCCGGCCGAACCTTGAGCGGACAAACCGCAGAGGCATTCCTGATTTCTGTTTCGCACCTTAATTTATTGAGTGTGGGATTCAACTGTGCGTTAGGTGCGCAACAGCTTACGCCTTATCTGGAGACGCTTGCAAACAATTCAGATTACTATATTTCTGCTTATCCTAATGCGGGCCTTCCTAATGCCTTCGGGCAGTATGACGAATCTCCCGAATTTATGGCATCCCAAATCCGTGAATATGCAGAAAAAGGACTTGTGAATATCATCGGTGGTTGTTGCGGAACCACGCCGCCTCACATCAAAGCAATCGCTGAGTTGGTGAAAAGTTATGAACCCCGGAGAATTAATGTTTTGAGATAAAAGTTTCCAAATCTTATTTTTTTAATTTTCAAATTCAATTTATGAAATATTTAAAACTTTCCGGTCTGGAGCCTTTAATTATAACACCAGAATCCAACTTCATTAATGTTGGCGAAAGAACCAACGTGGCCGGATCTAAAAAATTTCTCCGGCTCATTAAAGAAGAGAAGTTCAGTGAAGCGCTCGATATTGCGAGACATCAGGTAGAAGGTGGCGCACAGATTCTCGATGTTAATTTTGATGACGGACTTCTTGACGGAAAATACTGTATGGTAAAATTTCTTAACCTGATTGCTTCAGAACCAGATATTGCCCGAATTCCAATCATGATAGACTCCTCTAAATGGGAAATTCTTGAAGCCGGCTTACAGGTCGTTCAGGGCAAGTGTGTGGTGAATTCCATCAGTCTTAAAGAAGGCGAACAGGAATTTATCGATCACGCAAAAAAAATAAAGCGTTACGGCGCCGCGGTTATTGTAATGGCTTTCGATGAAGAAGGACAGGCTGATAATTACGATCGCAGAATCGAAATCTGTAAACGCAGCTATAAAATTCTTACCGAAATTGTAGGCTTTCCACCGGAAGATATCATTTTCGACCTAAATATTTTCCCCGTTGCAACCGGAATGGAGGAACACCGTAGGAATGCGCTTGATTTTATAGAAGCAACAAAATGGGTGCGCGAAAATCTACCACATGTTTCTGTAAGCGGTGGCGTCTCCAACGTGTCGTTTTCTTTCCGGGGCAACGATAATGTGCGTGAAGCCATGCATTCGGTGTTTCTATATCACGCGATTAAGGCCGGAATGAACATGGGAATCGTTAATCCATCGATGCTTGAAGTTTACGATGAAATTCCCAAAGATTTGCTCGAATTGGTAGAAGATGTAATGCTCGATCGCCGGGATGATGCTACAGAACGTCTTTTAGATTATTCTGAAAAACATAAATCAACCAAAAAAGAAACCGTTGAAGACTTGGAATGGCGTAAAAATCCTCTTCAGGAGCGAATTACGCATGCTTTAGTTAAAGGAATCGACCGGTTTATTATTGAAGATGTAGAAGAGGCCAGAACGCAAACCCAGCGACCGCTGGATGTGATTGAAGTGAATCTGATGTCCGGAATGAGCGTTGTTGGAGATCTTTTCGGAAGCGGAAAAATGTTTCTCCCGCAAGTAGTGAAATCGGCGCGTGTGATGAAAAAAGCGGTGGCATATCTGCAACCTTTCATTGAAGCGCAAAAAGACCAAACCCAGAAAGCCAACGGAAAAATCCTTATGGCTACAGTAAAAGGTGATGTTCATGACATCGGAAAAAATATTGTAAGTGTGGTTTTAGGCTGCAATAATTACGAAATCGTGGATTTGGGCGTTATGGTTCCGGCGGAAAAAATCATCCAGGCTGCCATTGATCATAAAGTGGATGTCATTGGTTTAAGCGGCCTTATTACGCCCAGTCTGGACGAAATGGTTCATGTTGCGGATGAACTTCAGCGCAAGAATTTGGACTTTCCGTTGATGATTGGCGGTGCAACCACTTCCAAAGCGCATACCGCCGTAAAGATTTTTCCTAAATATTCGCAGCCGGTTGTTCATGTGAATGATGCTTCCAGAGCGGTGGGCGTGGTCTCACAGCTTTTGGATCATAACAGAGAACAGTTTAAAGCTGATCTTAAAGCCGATTATGAAGACTTTAGAGAGAAATTCCTGAACCGGCAGGTAGAAAAAGAATATGTTCCAATTGAAGAAGCCAGAAAACAAAACTATAAAATCGATTGGGAAAATGAAATTCCTGTAAAGCCAAACACTTTAGGTATTCAAATCATCGAAAATCAGAATCTGAATGAATTGCTTGATTTCATAGACTGGACTCCTTTTTTCCGAAGCTGGGAACTTTACGGAAAATATCCGCAGATTTTAACTGATGAGGTTGTGGGCGAACATGCTACTGAACTTTTCAATGATGCTCAGAAAATCCTGAAAATGATTCTGGATAAAAAACTATTCACCGCGAAAGGCATTTTTGGAATTTTCCCCGCCAATTCAAACGAAAGCGATGATATTATTCTGCAAAATGGCCATGAGGAATTTGCATTCCGCACCCTTAGACAGCAGCACAAAAAATCTGATGGAAAAGAATATCTGGCACTCAGTGATTTTATCGCTCCAAAATCTTCCGGCATCCAGGATTACGTAGGAGCGTTCTGTGTAACCACAGGTTTCGGTACTGAAGAACTCGCTCAGAAATATTACGACCAGGGCGACGATTATACGGCGATTATTGTAAAAGCTTTAGCCGACAGACTTGCAGAAGCTTTCGCAGAATTTCTGCACCATAAAGTGCGTACCCGTATTTGGGGTTATGCTCAAAACGAAAACCTGCAGAACGAAGATTTGATTGCAGAAAAATACTCCGGAATCCGGCCTGCGCCCGGTTATCCTGCATGTCCCGATCACCTGGAAAAAATTACCATCTGGGATTTATTAAAGGTGAAAGAAAACATTGGCGTAGAACTTACAGAAAGTTTGGCCATGTTCCCAACTGCAGCAGTTTCGGGATATTATTTTGCGCATCCGAAATCCAAATATTTCGGTGTCGGCAAAATTACGGAAGATCAGTTAGCAGATTTTGCATCCAGAAAAAATATCGAAACAGAATTTGCCAGAAAATGGTTGAGTCCTAATCTTGCTTAATAAATATATTGAAGAATGAAAATTACAGATCATATAAAAAACGCAAAAGGTAATACCCTTTTTTCACTCGAAGTGGTACCGCCACAAAAAGGCATAGGTATTGAAGATCTTTACAAAAACATCGATCCGCTGATGGAATTTAAACCTCCGTTTATCGACGTTACAACTTCTCGTGAAGAATACATTTATCTCGACAAAGGAAACGGATTAATGGAACGCAAAATTACAAGAATGCGTCCCGGAACTTTAGGAATTTGCGCTGCAATACAGCATAAATACAATGTAGATACAGTGCCTCATGTTTTGTGCGGAGGTTTTTCCATGGAAGAAACCGAATATCTTTTGGTAGACTGTATGTATCTTGGAATTGAAAACGTAATGGCGCTGCGCGGTGACGCGATGAAAGGGCAGCAATATTTTGAACCTGCAGTTGGCGGTCACAGAAATGCGGTGGATTTGGTTCATCAAATCAACGATTTGGGCAGAGGTAAATATCTTCATGACGAGAAAGCCTGCGATGAAAACAATAAATTCTGCATCGGTGTCGCCGGTTATCCAGAAAAACACATTGAAGCTCCTTCCATGAACTACGACCTGAAATGGCTAAAAGAAAAAGTTGATGCAGGTGCAGATTATGTGGTGACGCAAATGTTTTTCGACAATAAAAAGTTTATTGATTTTGTGAAGCAGGCCCGTGATATGGGGATTAATGTTCCCATAATTCCGGGAATTAAACCAATCGCCACGAAAGCCCATCTGCAGATGCTTCCTAAAGTCTTTAAAATTGATTTGCCGGAAGAACTGATTTCTGCCGTAGAAAAAGCTAAAGACAACACAGCGGTAAAACAAATTGGCATTGAGTGGGCAATACAGCAGTGCAGAGAACTGATTGATTTTGGCGTTCCTGTGCTTCACTTTTATTCGATGGGGAAAAGTGATAATATTAAGAAAATTGCGCGGGAATTGTTTTAAAAGATAAAAGGTGAAAATTTATTCACCTTTTGTTTCAATCTAATCTTGTTGTTTTAATCCATCTGATTGTACTTCCGCATCAAGTTTTCATAGAAATTCTGTGGTAAAATCCATTTGAGAGGAACACCGATTTTTTGCCCGAATTTCCCGAAATAATAATGGGCTTTCCACGATTTTTTGGTCAGCAGTTTATCAATGTACTCAGCCACTTCTAAAGGCTCCGTGCCATCATCTACATGAGCATTCATGATGGAATATATTTTTTCAAAAGTCTTTTGGTAAGGTTCAGAAACTTTTGTTTTCACTCGGTTTTCCGCGATTTTTGTTTTGATATCGCCTAAATGAAGCGTACAGACAGCGATGTTCCAGGGAGAAACTTCATAACGAATCGCTTCAGTCACTTTATCCAACGCGGATTTTGAGGCGGAGTAAAACCCACGGAACGGCAATCCCATTTCACTTCCTATACTCGAGATGTTGATGATTTTGCCTGATTTCTGCTCGCGCATCGTGGGTAAAACTGCGCTCATCATTTGTACAGCGCCCACCAAATTCAGGTTAAATAACTTTAAAATGTCTTCTTTTGTCGAATCTTCCACCGCGCCCACCATGCCCATACCGGCATTGTTAATAAGGACATCAATCTTTTTTTCCGTCTTTACAATTTCTGAAACGGCATGCTGAACCTGCAGATGATCAGTAATATCGGTCGGAATCGTCTTGAAATATTGGGATTCCACATTTTTTCTGCTCAGTCCGAAAACCCGGTGGCCTTTCTTTCCGAAAAATTCAGCCAAAGCGAAACCAATTCCTGTAGAAGTTCCTGTAATAATTATGGTCATTGTTTTAGTTAGTTTTTTCAGTTATTTGAGCGAAATCCTGCCAAAAACTGGTGTAGGATTTTTCAACAACTTCCGGATTCTCGATGGTTAAATTTTTTATAAGGCAAAACGGAGCAAAACTCATGGCCATTCGGTGATCGTTGTATGTTGCTATCGAAATATTTTCATTAGGCTCGAAAAATTTTTGAGAAACAATACTGTTATCGGTAATTTCTGCAATACAGCCGATTTTGAAAAGTTCGTTTTTTAGTGCCAGAAGTCTGTCGGTTTCTTTTATTTTTAAAGTTTCCAAGCCGGTGATTTCAAACGGGATTTTCAATGCTGTTGCAGTAACACAAAGGGTTTGGGCAATGTCTGGACAATCATTCATGTTTAAAACAATTTTTTCCGGAAACTGAAAATAATGCTCCGGAAGCAGAGAAATTCTGGATTCTGCGCCTTCGGAAATGGTATTTACGCCGAAAAATTTCCAGTAAATTTCTTTAATTACCGAATCGCCCTGAAGGGAATATGGTTTAAACCATTTTAAGTTTATCGTTTTTCGCGAAATCGCTGCGAGAGAATAATAATATGAGGCAGAGCTCCAGTCGCTTTCAACAACGAACGGAATACTTTGCGATTGCTTTTCGGTGTGAATGTTGGGCTGAATTTTAATGACATTTCCTTCCCAATAATTGTTTATTCCTACCGTTCTAAGGATTTTCAGCGTCATTTCGAGGTAAGGTTTTGAGGTAACTGTACCTTCCAATTTAATTTGCAGACCGTTCTCCAGTTTTGCGCCGATGAGCATTAATGAAGTAATAAACTGGCTCGAAATATTAGCCGGAATCCGCACTGTACTTTTTATAATCTTCTTTCCCGTAATCTTCAATGGTGGGAATCCTTCGTTTTCAAGATAAGAAATTTCTGCGCCCAAATCCTGCAATGCATCGACCAGAAATTTTATCGGACGCTGTTTCATCCTCTCAGAACCGGTTAAAATTACGGTTTTGCCTTCCTGGATGGCATAATAAGAAGTAAGAAATCGCATCGCAGTGCCGGCATGATGAATGTCGATGATTTGTGAATCGCTTTGCAAAGCGGCTTGTAGAAGCTGCGTATCCTGAGAATTTGAAAGATTTTCGATAAGAATATTTTCAAAGAGCTGATGCAAAATCAACAAACGATTCGAAATGCTTTTCGAACCGCTGATTTCTATGGTTGTATTTTCTTTTAATTGCGAGTGTTCTAAAAACATTGTACGGATTAAAGATTATTTTAGTTTCTCATTATTTAGGTGCCTTTTCTGATCTCTTTCTGTTTTCAGTTTCATTTTTCTGTCGAAAGCTTCCTGAAGATTGGTTCCGGTTTGGTTGGCCAAACATAGTGTTACGAATAAAACATCAGCAAGCTCTTCACCGAGATCTTTGGTTTTGTCGCTTTCTTTTTCACTCTGTTCACCGTATCTTCTGGCGATAATTCTGGCAACTTCGCCCACTTCTTCGGTAAGCATGGCCATGTTTGTGAGTTCGTTGAAATAACGTACGCCCACGGTTTTTATCCATTCATCAACTTCCTGCTGCAGCTGGGTAATTTCCATAATTTATTGGTAAGCGCCTATAGTTGGCGGATTGGTTCTGGTAACACCCACAATATCTTTTAGGGTTGAGCCAGATACATAACTTGAGCTTCCTTTTCCTTTTGCAGGCGAATCTTCTTGCACCCTTAAATTCATTTTCTGCGTGAAATAATTTACAAATTTCGGATCCTGGTTTTTAATGGAATTAGCGGTTGCGTAAGTTGCTTTTGTACCATATTTTAGCAACGAATAGTTAAATTCTGTCGTAAAAGTCTGTCCGGAAATTGGTTTTAATTCAACCATGTTTTCAGCAGAACCATAAATAATTGAATTATTCACTTTTAAAGATAACGGACCGTTTTCCAGAGCAGTTCCGTTCTGGTATTCATTAGTAGCGTAAATCCCAAGTCCTGGAAGTGCCGAATTGAAATCCCAGTAATTCGCTAAAGTTGCGTGGGTTAGCGTATAAGTTCCGCCTTTAAATATTCCTAAAGCCGCCTCACCACAGTTGTTCATCACTAAATTTGAAGCGTTGAGGTTCGATTTTACCGCAAAAATTCCGAATTCCTGAAAGGTGTGAATGATGGTGTTGTTGATTGTTGCCTCCGTTTCATTCATTTCCAGCCCTCTTGTTCCGCCGAAAACTTTTGCATAGTTCATCGTTAACGTAGAGCCGGTTTCGAATTTAATTCCGTTCCAGTTTTTCGGGATCGTGTCGTACCTTGGGTCGTTTCTGTCGCCACGGAAAATAACGTCCTGATTCAATTCGCCAAAAACATTGAGTTTTGCATTTTTAGAAATATTCAAACCACTGTTTTTATGGAAATAAATCTTGGTTCCCTTCTGTATATCTAAGGTTTTGCCTTCTTCCAGTGTTAAATCTCCAAAGATTATTTTGGCTTTTTCGTTCGTCCAGTTTGTATTGTTGCTTAAAATGTTCGGATTGGTATCGGTCTGGATAAAAAATTCAGCATCCTGAACTACGGAAAACAGTGTTACATGCTGGCTTCCTGCCGGAGTTTGAAACTGTATACGTTCTTCGGCAATCGCTTCCGGTGCGTTGGCAACCGGCGCAATTTCTACAAAAATATAAAGACTGTCTTTCTTTCTTAAAGGAATGTTGGTAAAATCGGTCCCGGCTTTGCCATCAACATTGATTCTATAGAGAGAAGACGAACCGTTTTGCAGAGAGATTTTAGGAATCATCACATCTTTATCTTCGTCGTTGTAGATTTTAACGGCATAAGTTTCGGATCTTACCTGGTTGTAAACAGTATCCAGAAAAACGGTGTCCGCAGAAAAACGCAGGAGTTCCGACGGCGCATCAAAGCTGATTTCGTCTCTGTTGCAGGAAACTGCTGTTAAAAGACACCAAAATGATAAAGCCAATATGAGTTTTAATTTGTTCATTGAAGAGGTTGAATAGATATAAGTTTCAAATTTAATTAAAATAGTCGAACGGAAAAATTTTAAAATTATCATATTGAGTGTTTGTACATTAAAAAATTAATTGTACTTTTGCGGTCTAAAAAATTAGCAGAGGAATATCCATTACTACTTCTGAAGCAAAACTTTAATTTATTAAAATTTTTATTATGAAAAACGGAATCCACCCGGAAAACTATAGACTTGTTGTTTTCAAAGATATGAGTAACGACGAGATGTTTCTTTGCAAATCTACTGCAGATACCAAAGATACTATTGAATATGAAGGAGAAACTTATCCATTGGTAAAAATGGAGATCTCTTCAACTTCTCACCCTTTTTACACTGGTAAAGTGAAATTGGTTGACACTGCTGGTAGAGTTGACAAATTCATGAGCAAATATAAAAAATTCGCAAAATAATTATTGCGGACTAAGAAAATATTAAAGTCTTTCAGGTTTCTGAAAGACTTTTTTTATTGTAATTTTGAAAATATAGAAATTTAAGCACTTGAAATATGCAAATCGTTTTTTCTGATGCCCAGTTTTGGGAAGATTTTTTACCCCTTACTTTTACAAGACCTGTCGCCGAAATGCGCTGCGGAATCCTTACGTTCTCCGAAAGATGGCAGAAATTATTGGAGATAAACCAGGTCTCTTTCCTTACAGAAGATTATCTGCAGGAAAAATACAGGAAACCGGAAGGTATCGAAAGTCTGTTTATTGTTCCCAATTTTCTGCCGGACGAAAGTGTTTTGCAGCAAATTAAAAGATTGAAATTGGGTGAAGCTTTGGTTTATGAAAACGAGCTGCTCGTCGCCAGAATCAATATGAAGAATTTCTCCCTTAATCAGATCGAGAAAATGACTGATATTCACGAAGATGTACTTTTCTTTAAACAGCCTACAGACTTATTTTCTTTCAATGAAAAAGCGATAAATTTCGATTTTGATTTGCTTACCAAAGGAAGAACTTCCGCTGAACTTTCTAACACCAACGGACTTCTGGGTGAAGCGCAGGATTTGTTTATCGAAGAAGGTGCTTCAGTTGAATTTTCAACTTTAAATACCAAAACCGGAAAAATTTACATCGGTAAAAATGCGGAAGTTATGGAAGGGTGTAATCTTCGCGGACCAATCGCCCTTTGTGAAGAATCGAAATTTAATTTAGGCGCAAAAATTTATGGTGCAACCACGGTCGGACCGCATTCGAAAGTGGGTGGCGAAGTCAATAATATTGTGATTTTCGGTTACACCAACAAAGGTCATGATGGTTTTGTAGGAAATTCTGTTATCGGTGAGTGGTGCAATTTGGGTGCAGATACCAATTCATCAAACCTTAAAAACAATTATGCTGAGGTAAAACTCTGGAATTACAGAACCAAAAGATTCGCAAACACAGGTTTACAGTTTGCGGGATTAATCATGGGCGATCATTCTAAAAGTGCCATCAATACACAGTTTAACACAGGAACTGTTGTTGGAGTTGCTGCCAATATTTTCAAAAGCGGCTTCCCGCCAAATCTCATTGAAAGTTTCTCCTGGGGCGGAATGAAAGGTGATGAAAAATTCAAACTTGAGAAAGCCTACGAAGTTGCCGAACTGGCAATGGCACGAAGAAAAGTTACATTTACCGAAGAAGACAAACATATTCTGAAACATATTTACACCGAATATTAACCCGACACGATTTTTAGCGTAGCTCAAATTGCTTATCTTTGCAAAAATTTTCTCACTTAAACCGTTTATAGCATGCAACTGTACAACACTTTAAGCGCAGAAGAAAGAGCTCAGTTAATTGATGAAGCCGGTAAGCAGCGTCTTACTTTGTCTTTCTATGCGTACGCCAAAATCTCAGATCCCAAAAAATTTCGCGACGAATTATTTATAGCCTGGAACGCCCTCGATGCATTAGGCAGGATTTACGTAGCTGCCGAGGGAATTAATGCCCAGATGAGTATTCCTGAAGAAAATCTTGAAGCCTTCCGCGAAACACTGGAAGTGTATGATTTCATGAAAGGAATCCGCTTGAATGAAGCGGTGGAGCATGATGATCACTCTTTCTTAAAACTTACGATTAAAGTCCGAAATAAAATTGTTGCCGACGGTTTAAACGATGAAACTTTCGATGTAACCAATAAAGGAATCCACTTAAAGGCAAAAGAATTTAATACTTTACTCGAAGATCCCAATACGATTGTTGTGGATTTCAGAAATCATTACGAAAGTGAAGTCGGGCATTTCGAAGGAGCAATTACGCCCGATGTGGAAACTTTCAGAGAGAGTTTGCCGATTATTAATGAAAAGTTACAGGATTTCAAGGAAGACAAAAATCTTTTGATGTACTGTACAGGCGGAATTCGTTGCGAAAAAGCCAGCGCTTACTTCAAACATCAGGGTTTCAAAAACGTCTTTCAGCTCGAAGGCGGAATCATTGAATATACGCGCCAAATCAAGGAAGAAAATCTGGAAAGCAAGTTTATCGGTAAAAATTTTGTGTTCGATCACCGGTTGGGCGAGCGGATTACCGACGATATTGTTTCGCAGTGTCACCAGTGCGGAAAACCTTGCGACAATCATACAAACTGCGCGAATGACGGCTGTCATTTACTTTTTATTCAGTGTGATGAATGTAAAGCTGCCATGGAAAACTGCTGTTCAGAAGAATGTCAGCATATTATCCATTTGCCTCTAGAAGAACAAATTAACATTAGAAAAGGAGTTAATGTAGGCAACAAAATTTTCAGAAAAGGAAAATCTCCGGCGCTGAAATTTAAAAATTCCGGTGATTTACCAAATAAACCTTTGGCAAAAACTGAAAACAAAAATAGCCGCCAGAAAATTGCTGTGAAAAAATCTTTACTTGGCAAAGCCGAACATTATTTCACGCACTCGAAAATTGCCCAGTTCTTACTGGAAAATGGTGAGCTTTCAGCAGGTGATAAAGTTTTGATTTCCGGGCCGACAACCGGCGTGCAGGAAATTACATTGACACAAATTTTCGCCAACGGAAATCCATGTGAAACAGCCAAAGCCGGCGACCAGATTACTTTTTCGGTTCCGTTCAGAGTTCGTTTATCCGATAAGCTTTATAAAATTTTAGCATCATGACAAAAAGCGGAAAAATAGAACTGATGTCACCTGCCGGCGACTTCACAGCCATGCAGGCAGCTTTGGATAACGGTGCAGATTCCATTTATTTCGGAGTTGAGCAGCTTAATATGCGGGCACGAGCTTCCATGAATTTTACGATCGATGATTTGCCTGAAATCTCCAGAAGATGTGCTGAAAAAGGGGTGAGAACTTATCTTACTTTAAATACCATCGTTTACGATCACGACCTGTCAATCATCAAAACGCTTCTGGATAAGGCAAAAGCCGCCAATCTAACCGCGGTAATTGCGATGGACCAGGCCGTAATTTCTTATGCGAGGCAAATCGGGATGGAAGTTCATATTTCCACACAAATCAATATCACCAACATCGAAACGGTAAAATTCTATGCGCTTTTTGCTGATACGATGGTGATGAGTCGTGAGCTATCGATTACCCAAATCAAAAAAATCTGCGATCAGATCATTAAAGATGATGTGCGCGGACCTTCCGGAAATTTGGTTGAAATTGAAATTTTCGGTCACGGAGCTTTATGTATGGCGGTTTCCGGGAAATGTTATTTGAGTTTACATTCTCACAATTCTTCAGCAAACAGAGGTGCGTGCAAACAGAATTGCCGTAAAAAATATACCGTCATCGATCAGGAGTCCGGCTTCGAAATTGAGCTGGACAACGAATACATGATGTCGCCAAAAGATTTGTGTACCATTGGTTTTCTTGATCAGATCGTGGGCGCAGGCGTAAAAGTTTTAAAAATTGAAGGCCGTGGACGGGCGCCTGAATACGTAGCAACGGTTACTAAATGTTACCGAGAAGCAATTGATGCGATTGCTGATGGAACTTTCAGTCAGCAAAAAGTTGAGGAATGGATGAAACAGCTGGAAACCGTTTACAACAGAGGATTCTGGGATGGTTATTATTTGGGTCAAAAGTTGGGAGAATGGTCTGACACTTCCGGTTCAAATGCAACCCAGAAAAAAGTTTATGTCGGAAAAGGGAGAACTTTCTACGCAAAATCCAATATTGCAGAGTTTTTAATTGAAGCTTATGATGTAAATGTAGGCGACAGAGTTCTGATTCAGGGACCTACGACCGGTTCTCAGGAAATGATTCTTGAAGCGATGCTGGTTGATGAAAAACCAAATGCGGAAAAGGCTTCAAAATCTGATATCATTACCTTTAAAACAGATTTCAGAATCAGACCTTCGGACAAACTGTACAAAATTGTTGAGAATAACTGATGGTGATCATTACCCTGCAGCGCGACAAGTGTATTGGCTGTAATTACTGCGCCGAATTTGCGCCGGATTATTTTAGAATGTCGAAGAAAGACGGCAAATCTGTACTGTTGAAGACGGAAGATAAAAAAGGTTTTTACACCTTGAAAACTCCCAATTACGAAGCCTTTGATCCTTGTGAAAAGGCTGCGAAAGCCTGTCCGGTAAAGATTATTTCGGTAAAAGAAATTTAAGATGAAAAAGAGTGATCTCAGAGAAAAATATCTGAAAAAACGGGAAAGCTTTTCGAAAGAACAGGTTTTGTCGTTATCAGAAAAAATTTTTAGAAATTTTACTGATAATTTTAAGCTCAGCGAAAATCAGAAAGTTCACTGTTTTCTTTCGATTCCGGAAAAAGGAGAAGTTGATACGAAGTTGTTTTTGAATGAATTTTTTAAAAGAGATATCCGCGTTTTTGTTCCAAAAATTTACCGTAAAAAACTTATTTCGGTGGAAATTACTTCAGAAACTCAGTTAATCAAAAATTCCTGGGGAATTTCAGAGCCTGAATCTAACGAGGATTCCGGCGAAACTGATTTTGATTATGTAATTACCCCTTTGCTTTACTGCGATCAGCACGGAAATAGAGTAGGTTACGGTAAAGGTTACTACGACGGTTTTTTTGAAACCGTAAATCCTAAAACGCTGAAAATTGGATTAAATTTTTTCGGTCCTTATGAAGAAATTGCTGATCTTAGGGAAAACGATATTCCGTTAGATTATTTGGTGACTCCCACCGAAGTGCTGTCTTTTCTAGGAACAGGATCAAAATCAACAAAGTAAAATTTAAATTCTTTTTTGAATTTTACAGGAAAGAGTTTCAGCATATACTGTGCGGTTTTTTCAAAAGTGCCTATCGATTTATTTTTCTGATCGAAATATTCAACATCAAATTTCGCAAAATCCAGCGTATCGGTGCCGATAATTTCCTTTGAGACGGTGATGTTCCCAACTTTTGCTGTTTTTACCTTGAAGCTGTCGAGCTTCTTGAGTAAAGGCTGAAGTTTAGTAGAGTCGTCTTCTGAAAAGTAGCTTTTCATTTGCGAATAAATTACGGAATCGATTTCTGTATCGCGGTTTCCGGACGTGTAAAGCGTTGAAAGATCGAGCAATTCCTGGATTTTCTGTTTTGTAATGAATGAAATGGCCTGCGCACTGTCCATCTTATTTACCGGGTAAGATACGGTGTTGTTATTGTTTCTAATTTTTTCCAGATCCGAAAGTTCTGTAACTTCTTTCTTGCACGAAAAAACGATAAAAGCCAATGCCAGAAGCAGAGGAACTGTTTTAATTATTTTCTTCATCGTTGTCGATTTTAAATTTAATCATTACTATTTTTCCTGAGTTATCAGTTTGTGTATCAATTACTTCCAGTTTTTCGAGTGACGTCGAGGGCAGCGTAACCAAATTGATATAGCGCTGCTTGTCCATTGTTTCCACCCCATAAAACTGATTGTCGAAAACCTGATAAATAAGCGCGTCATCACTTATCAGATAGTTTAAGCTCACCCTTTTCTTTTTTAAATCTTTCAGGGATTTCGAGTAGTAAAAAAGCATAATCGCGTAATCATTGGGTTTCAACTCAATGTTTTCAGCTTCCGGCGCAGTTTCCAGATTTCTCTGTATGGTGTCGGTCCTGTAAAAAGGCGAGGAAACAACCATAGTTAGCGATTTGGATTTAGTGGTATAAACAAACGGCTCATTCGGTTTTGCTACGTAAAGAATCGGTGTTTCGTTTTCTTTAAGAATCTGTACCTGAAGTTCGGCATTTATTTTTGAGTTTCTGTCGGCATCAATAAAACTGTAATAATATTTTTTACTGAAAATTTCATCTTTAAAACCTAAAAGTCCTGCCAGAATTGCCAAAATTGCGGAAATACCAAGCCAGATGTATTTTTTTACAAGAGAAAATGTAGATTTATTTTCTGAAAGATCATACGTAGATAATTCTTCCTTTTTTATTTCAATTGTTTGATTATCAATATCGTTATTTTGTAAAATAGATTTTTCTTCCGCTAAATTTGTCTCTTTTGGGATTGCAATTTGAGGGATTTCTTCTTTTTCAGTATCCGGTTCTAGGATCTGTGTGTTTTCAACTTCTTTTTCGAGTTCTTCAATTTCAGATTCCTGTAATTCTTCGTAATCTTTAAGGATTTCATCTGCAAAAAGATGGTTCTTTTTAAAGTCATACCATGACACGTAACCCGCATAAACAGAGAGAATATTGAGCATATCAATGCGTGGTAGTTTCGTGAC
This sequence comes from Kaistella yananensis, assembly GCF_026107505.2. Lineage (NCBI taxonomy): Bacteria > Pseudomonadati > Bacteroidota > Flavobacteriia > Flavobacteriales > Weeksellaceae > Kaistella > Kaistella yananensis. The sequence continues at coordinate 58,492 of NZ_JAPCHZ010000006.1, forward strand.
AGGGGAATTTTTAAAGTAGGTGTAAAAAGACTTTTCGCTGATATTTCCTTTTGCCTTTTTTCGCAGATCTTCCTGAAAATAGATGATATCAATTCCCTTCCATTTTGAAATTTCATCAAATGAAGGGCTGTGATCTTTTAAATACTGAGACTGAACCTCAGATTTTAGCTGTTCAAAGTGTAATAAATCTAAATCGCTCAATTGCTAAAAATTACGTAATGAATTGATTATCAAATATCTTTTTTTGTAAAACAATTTTACAAATATATTACAATTAATTTTCTAATACAAATTTAATTCTCACCATACCTTTGTCCTGTTCAAAATGATAAATGAGAACACAAACAAATTAGTAAACAAAACAATTAAATTTAATTTATTATGAAAAAGTCATTATTCGTAGCTGGTATCGCTGCTTTAGCTCTTGTAGCTTGTAAAAAAACTGAAACTGTAGAAACTGCTAACGCTGCTGATTCTGCTGCTGTTGAAACTGTTGACTCTGCTGCTGCTGTAGTTGATTCTGCTGCTGCTGTTGTTGATTCTGCTGCTGCTGTTACTGCTGAAGCTGGTGCTGCTACTGTTGAAGCTGCTGGTGATGCTGCTAAAGCTGCTGGTGAAGCTGCTACTGATGCTGCTGCTGAAGTTAAATAATTTAACTCCACAAGTACAAAATAACCGTTTCTCTCAGAGAAGCGGTTTTTTTATGCTGTTAATTTAGCTTTTGTCGTAAAATTTCATAACAGCTTATTGCCACAGCGTTGCTTAAATTTAAAGAGTCTATACTTCCTGCCATAGGGATTAGGGTGTTTTTACCTTTTCCAATCCAAAAATCGCTGAGTCCGGAATGTTCGGTACCAAAAAGAAGTGCACTGTTGCCTTTAAAATTTTGCTGATCGATATGCTCTGCGCTTTCATCCATTAAAGTGGTGAAAATATTAAAACCTTTTTCCTGTAGAAATTCAAAAAGCTCTTCATTTGCTGATTGGAAAACTTTCATTCCGAAAAGACAGCCAACACTGGATCGTATAACGTTTGGATTGTAAAAATCAACCTTTGGATCAGTGATGATTAACGCTTCAATCCCAAAAGCCTCACAACTTCTTAATATTGCACCTAAATTTCCCGGCTTTTCGATGCTTTCAACGATAATGACAGAGGAATTTTCTTTAGGAACAAATGTATTCAATTTAGGATATTTGGATTTATAAATGCCGATAATTCCTTCTGAACTACCGCGATACGCTATTTTATCGTATACTTTTTCAGAAACCAAATTGATTTTGCCTTTTGGAAAGTCTTCGCGGTAAATGCTTTCGCAGATAAAATATTCCTGCAATTCAAAACCGAAATTTGTGGCCATTGTATTTTCCTGCTGCCCTTCAACCACAAAAGTTCCAGATTTTTTTCTGAAACGGTTGTCGGTTATTAATCGGGTAAGGTTTTTTATTTTTTCGTTCTGAAGGCTTTCAATTAACATGGTGCAAATTTAGTAATTTCTATTCACCGAATTCTACTTGATTTTCAGCATTTTCAACCAAACCTGAAGATAGGTTCTTCCTGTTTTTTGCGCCAAGTGACTTTAATTTCTGAGTTTGGGTTATAAGATTATCTTTTCCGCTGGCTAACTGTTTGAAGGCATCGGTGTAAGAACTTTTTGCTAAATCTATATTTTTGCCCACTTTTTCGAGATTTTCAACAAAACTTACGAATTTATCGTAAAGTTTTCCGCCCCGTTCAGCGATTTCAAGGGCATTTGTATTTTGATCTGCCCGTTTCCATACATCGGAAATCAGTTTCAGGTATGCAATAAGATTGGTCGGACTCAGTAGAATAATATGTTTGTGATAAGCATAGTTCCAAAGTTGGGTATCATACTGAACCGCTGTGAGGAAGGCAGGTTCCACAGGAATAAACATGATTGTAAAATCCAGGGAATCTTTTAGATCATCGTATTTTTTCTGTGAAAGCGAGTCGATGTGTTTTTTAAGCGCAGCGATATGAAGTGCAAGATTCTGTTTCCTTTCGTCCTCATTTTCAGCAGAAACCATTCTTTCATAAGCGTTTAGAGAAACTTTTGAATCAATGATAATTAACTGATTTCCGGGAAGTTTTAAAACAAAATCTGGTCTTTGATTTTCTCCGTGTTCATTTTTTATATGATATTGCGAGAAATATTCACGGTCTTTTGTTAAGCCCGAATCTTCCAGAATTCTTTCAAGAATCATTTCACCCCAGTCGCCCTGGGCTTTCGTTTGGCCTTTCAGGGCTGTTGCGAGATTGTTTGCTTCCTGACTTACTTTGTTGGTTTGTTCCATCATCAATTTGATGGTGTTATTCAATGAAAATCTTTCGCGCGCTTCATTTTCATAGACTTCGTTTACTCGCTTTTTAAAAGTCTCGAGATTCTCGCCGAGCGGTTTCAGCAGTAGATCAAGGTTTTCCCTGTTGGATTCGGTAAATTTTTTGGATTTTTCTTCCAAGATTTCGTTGGCAAGATTTTTAAATTCGTTTTTAGCCGTTTCCTGGATCTGTTCGATTTCGGCTTTCTGCTTGTTCAGGGCTTGCTGTAAGCTGTTATTGATTGCTGAAAGCTCTGCATTTCGCCCAAATATTTTTTGATTTTCACCCGTTAAAATTTCAATTTGTGAATGCTGTTTTGCGTTTACTTCGCGAAGCTCCTGAAACTGATTTTGCAAAGCATGATGCACTGCAGAAATACTGGCGATTTCATTTTTAAGATCATTTAAAACATTAGCTTGATGAAAATTTACTTCTTTTTCATTTTGGTATAAATTAGTCAATTCGCTGATTTTCAGTTGATTGTTTTGTAAATCAGCATTTGTGCGGATGAAATTAGTGTTGAGTTCATCAAAAATTTCGCGCGGAATATTTCGGGATTTCAAGATAAGATAAAGTATAAGGCAGCCTAAAACTGCGCCGATAATAAGACCGGTAAATAAAGAAAAGATTTCCATATTTCAAAAATAGGAAGAAAAAAGTGACTTTTTGCTTTAAGTGAAAATTTACGGAGCTTCCTTGGAAATTTTTTTATGGTATTTGAGATGCATTGGAAGGGCCGCAGAACCGTACCATGGTAATATTTCTACTTCGAACACCCCGGATTTAATCGTTGGATCATTCTGTAACAAAGTATTTGCCTCATCTTCGGTTTTTACATCCAAAAGAAAAATCCCACGATACCCAAGTGAGTTTTTTGTCGCGAACGGACCAGCCATTTTCAGTTTTCCGGCTTTTTCCATGGCTGTCATATTAGAGAAATGTCCTTTAAAAAGTTCGGCTCTTTCTGTTTTATCAGTGATTTTTGCATCGTTTGGTCCGGTTTTCAGGATAACGAGCATATAGTTTTTCATTCCTCTTTCGTCTGCACCCAGTGAATCGGCAAGTTTCAGATCAAAATTGGAAGACATTTCATACAGAACTTGTTTTGCTTCTTTTTCTTTTGGCTTAACAGCACAGGAAAAAAGGTAGAGAGAAATCACTGATAACAAGAGAAGATTTTTCATGATGCCGGTTGTTGTTTTTTCAGTTTGTGGAATTAATCTTTAATTCTCAAAAATTCCTTTGCAAGCTCGATCATTTTGGGATCGCCGGTATATTTTCCGTGTTCATCTGAGAGTTTTACTGTCGGAATCCAGTCTCCGTTCACCGATTGCGCCGCTATAAGTTTCATTACAATGTTCATCGGTTTTACGCCTACATCGTTGGTAAGATTGGTTCCGATTCCGAAAGAAATACCAATTTTTCCTCTGCAGGCGTGGGTAATTTCTGCTACTTTTTCCAGATTCAGCCCATCAGAAAAAATGATGTATTTAAATAATGGATTAATTCCGTTCTGCTCGTAGTGGGCAATGGTCTTTTCCGCAAATTCTATGGGATCACCGCTGTCGTGCCGCACGCCGTCGAAAAGTTTTGCAAACTTTTTATCAAACTGTTGGAAGAAAACTTCTGTGGTGTAGGTGTCGGAAAGCGCTACACCGAGGTCGCCCCGGTAAACATCCACCCAATGTTCCAGCGACAGAGCGTTCGCCATTTTAAAACCATATTCTGCAGCGTGGAACATAAACCACTCGTGGGCGTGGGTGCCAATGGGTTTTACACCGTATTTCATTGCAAAATGGACATTGGAAGATCCCGTAAATTTTGAGGATTTATTTTGTGTTAAGGCATCTACAACCAAGTCATGAACCTGATAAGAATGCCGGCGGCGGGTGCCAAATTCAGCGAAGTTAACTCCCAGATTATCGAGTTCTTCGGCTTTTTCAAGGGTGTTGCGAATTACGGTTTCGTCGGAATCCCTTTCTATTCCGTTCATTACATAATGAAGTTCAGAAATTAAAGCCAGCAAAGGAACTTCCCACAAAATGGTTCGGTACCATTCGCCCACAACCGTAACTTCCAAATCGTTTTCTGTCTGTACGATCTGCACTTCGGAAGGATCGTACTGGTAGCCTGCCAGAAAATCGAGATAAGGCAAATCGAGATATGGACAGGTGTTCCGCAGATATTCTTTCTCTTCTTTGGTGAGTTTCATTTCTGCCATGGCATTGACCGATTTGCGCAGTTCCTCATCAAAACCTTTGGGGAAATGATGTTTTCCGCGGTTGATGAAGCTGTATTTAACTTTTTCACTCGGAAAGAGTTTTACCACCGCGTTCTGCATTGTGATTTTATAAAAATCGTTGTCGAGGATTGATTTTAAACGGACTTCGCTCATGGGTGAGAAATTTTCTGTAACAAAAGTAAAGATTCAAAACAAAAAAATCGCCTTGTGAGAGACGATTTTTAAACTAGATTTGTTGCTCAATTATTTGCCGAGGTACGAATTGTACATCCAAACTTCTTTTTCCTGCTCGGTAATGTAGTCGCTCATCTGCGAGTTTGTACCTTCATCCCCAGCTTTTTCTGTCATGTCCAGAATTTCGCGCTGAAGATCGATTACGATTTTAAAAGAAGCCAAAATATTTTCTACACATTTAGTCCCGTTTGAAACTTCGCGACTTTCTTTAATTGTTGAAAGTTTTAGATAGTCGGAATAATTATGGTTAGGCACTGCACCAAGTGTAAGGATTCTTTCCGCAATTTCATCAATTTTAAGAACTAAGTTATTGTAAAGTTCCTCGAATTTTGGATGAAGTGTAAAGAAATCATTTCCTTTAATGTTCCAGTGCGCGCCTCGGGTATTCTGATAAAATACAGAATAATTAGCAAGCAGTTCGTTTAATTTTTCAGCGATGGCTTTGCAGTCTTTTTCCTGCAGCCCAATGATCGTAGCGTTTCTCATAACTTTTTACTTTTAACAAAGTTACGAAACGGTTTATGGCTTGCAAAATATCAGCGATTGAGTTTAGCTATGAGTAAGAATTTAAAGCTTTATAAACTTAAAAGATTTTACCGAATCAGGAGTTTTAACAGAAAGAATATAGGTTGACGCCGGCAAATGACTCACATTAATCCTTCGTTCGGACGTGGTGAAGAGTAGTTTACCGCTGAAATCGAAAATAAATATTTTTTCAACCTTTATTTTATTGGTTTTGATGTTGATGAAATCTTTTGTCGGGTTTGGATATACACTTAAGTCGCGGTTGATTTCTTCAGTTCCCAAATCCTTAGCTAAAATTACAGGCTCACGAAAAAATGATATTTCCATCAGTTCTTTCGGCAGTTCTTCAAAAACATAGGCTTCGCAGGTGTAAGTGCTGAAATCTTCCTCTTCTACATTATTGATATGGAAGGTTTCTGTGGTCACTGGTGTTTTTTTGTCTAAATCCTTAAACCAAGCAAAAGCATAATCATCTCCAGAAATGGATTGAGAAATAAATACTGGATTTCCCAGTGAGGCGTAAACGGTTTTTGGTTCATCGTATCTTTGGGGCGAATACGTAAAATCTGCCAGTTTTTTTTCTCTCAGAATAAAATTTTTGATGTTCTGTCTTGAATATCTATTGTTTTCCAGAAACGTAAGCGGCGGAATGCTTTCAGGGATTTCACCCGAAAGTTTATTACCGGTAAGAGAGAGCATCTGCAGTTTTTCCAATTGAAGCAAGGCGGTAGGGAAATTGCCTGAAATTAAATTGTTGTCGAGATAAATCTGCTCCAGATTCTTTAAAATCAAAAGGCTTTCGAAACCGCCGGAGATTTTATTGCCAGACATATTTAGATGAACCAAATTTTTCAGTTGCGATAATTCGGCCGGAAATTCTGTTATTTGATTGTTTTGAAGAGAAAGCCATTCCAGGTTTTTAAGATTTGGTAAAGCTGATGCATAATTTGCGGAAAATTTATTATTGCTTACCTCGAGGGTGCGTAAAGAATTTAGTGATCCTATCTCTGATGGGATTTTTGTGAGTTGGTTTCCTGAAAGATTAAGATCGGTGAGTTGAACAAGCGGCGATAAATTACTGAAATTTTGAGTCAGTGTATTGTTGCTTAAATTGAGTGATTCAAGATGAGGCAAAGATGAAATTTTCTGTGGAATTGATGTAAGCCCCGTGTGCGATAAATCCAAAACTTTAAGTCCGCTGAAATTCTGCAGAAAAGCATCAATATCAGCAAAAGTGAACTGATTATTACCGAGAGAAAGTTCTGACAAATTCGAAAGCGGAAGGATTTGCGAGGTAGGATCGCCTGTTAAACGGTTGTTGCTGATGTCGAAACGAACCAGATTAGTGAGTGAAGCCACCGACGGAGAAATTTCTCCCGAAAGCTGATTGGAGCTTAAATCAAGTTTCTGTAATTTAGAAAAACCTGAAATGGTGGGGAAATTTCCTTTCAAAGCATTGCCGCGAAGGTTAATTTCGGTTACATTTCCGTTTTTAATTTGTACTCCATACCAGTTTTTGGGGTCTTTATCCAGATCCCATTTCTGGCTCCACTGATCACCGGAAGTGCTGTTGTAAATATTGATGAGCGCTGTTCTTTCCGCAAATGAAATGCTCCACTTCTGCGAAAAACATAGCTGCGACAAGAATAAAAAAAATAGAAATTTCTTCAAAGATGCTGTGTTTTTTGGTTTACAAATATATATTAAAACTTAAAACACGCGGGATACGATATTAAAAATTTGCATATTTGCACGATGAGGAAGTATTTATATACATTTTTACTAATTTTCACAATTGTCACTGGTCTTTATTTTTTTCTTGGTTGGTCGCAGTTGCAGGAAGGTCATCGCTATATTTATCCTATTGATGATGTGTATATTCATCTAGCTTTAGCAAGGAATTTAGCAGATTATGGAATATGGAGTGTTAACACCACTGGCTTTGACAGTGCCTCTTCCTCCATATTATATACATTGTTTCTTTCTGCATTAATAAAAGTCTTCGGAGACTGGGAATATTATCCGTTAATTATAAACATTTTTTTTGGATATCTCACTGTGTATATGGTGTACAGATATTTCAAAGAAAATTATGGGGAGCGCGAGATCAAGTGGGCAATTGTATTGCTACTTCCTTTTTCTATGTTATATTTTTCTGCTTTATTGGGTATGGAGCATACGCTGCATATGTTCTTAATAGCTGTTGCAGTTTATCTTATTCATCAAAACGCAAATTCTGATTTCGATCGAAGGGACTTTTTGAAAATGCTGGCCGTTGTATTTTTCATTTCAATTATAAGGTTTGAAAGTATGTTTTTTACAGTAAGTTTAGCTCTTGCACTTTCGCTGAGAAAAGAAATTCGGAAATCGGTGCTGGTTTTGATCACAGGCTTTTTGCCAATTGTGATTTTCGGCTTAATCTCTGTAAAAAATGGGGGATATTTTTTTCCCAATTCTGTCATGATAAAGGGAAATTATCCTTCAGATGAAAATTTTTTATATAGTATATGGAATATTCTGGAAAAAGGAATTTTATTCAATTCCAGTTTTTATAAATGTCTTTTTTTTCCGTTTGTAATTATATTGGTTTATTTACTTAATAAATACAGAAAGTTAAAAATTACTGTTTTTTTTAAATATGAAACATTAATCATAACGGTGGTTTCGATGGCAATTCTACATTCTCTTTTTGCTTTATTGAAATATAGGTACGAGAATTACTTGATGATTGCTGTCTTTCTGGTCATTATCCCGATTATTGCTGAAGTTTTTAAAGAGTTTTCATTCAAAAACATAAAAATAAATATTTCGAACTTCTTAATGATTGGCAGCGTGACCTTTGTGATCATGGTTTCTGCATACCGTTTTATTTATCATCATTTACCGCTGAAATACTCAAGCAAAGGTATCAGTGAGCAGCAAATAGAAATGTCCAGATTTCTGGCAGAATATTACAAAGGAGAAAAAGTGTTGGCTAATGATATTGGGGCAATTTCTTATTTCGGTCATGTGCAGTTGTTGGATATGGTGGGTCTTGGAAGTACCGATATTGCAACAATAAAAATTAATAATAAGCATCATTCGCGGGAACGTTACATTACAGAGAACAAAAAATATATTACACATTACGTCAGAGAAAAAAATTGCGGAATAGCTGTAATTTACCCCGAATGGTTTCCGGGAGATCCACCCAAAAATTGGATTCCTGTTTCGTTATGGACTTCTTCCACACCGTATGGGCCGGCTATCAGCAGGGTTGTTTTCTATGCTTTAAAACCTGAAGAGGTGGCGCCGCTTCAGCGGAATCTTTCCAAATTTAACCTCGATAGTAATGTAAAACAGTGGTTTTATAGATATCGGTAATAATACTAAATTGATGATAATGAAACGCAAATCGCAAAATCTTATAAATTAGATTATTGTGTTTTGCAGATTAAAAAATATTACTTACTTTTGCACCCTAAAATAAAAAGCAATTAAATGCCTACTATTCAACAATTAGTTAGAAAAGGAAGAGTCGCACTTACCAAGAAGAGTAAATCGGCTGCACTTGATTCCTGTCCACAAAGACGAGGTGTATGTACAAGAGTATATACTACCACACCTAAGAAACCTAACTCTGCACTTAGAAAAGTTGCAAGGGTAAGACTTTCTAACGGTAAAGAAGTCAACGCTTATATCCCGGGCGAAGGACACAATCTTCAAGAGCACTCGATAGTATTGGTACGCGGAGGAAGGGTGAAAGACCTACCGGGAGTACGTTATCACATTGTTCGTGGAGCTTTGGATACCGCAGGAGTAAACGGAAGAACTCAGAGAAGATCTAAGTACGGAGCTAAGAGACCAAAACCAGGTCAGGCAGCTGCAGCACCTGCAAAAGGTAAGAAAAAGTAATCATTAATTAGTAAGAAACGAAACAATGAGAAAAACAAAAGCGAAAAAAAGACCGTTGTTACCGGATCCTAAATTTAATGATCAACTGGTAACGAGATTCGTAAACAATTTGATGCTTGATGGAAAAAAATCTATCGCATTCAAAATTTTCTATGATGCTTTAGATATCGTAGAAAGTAAAAAAGGAGATAATGAAAAAACTTCTTTGGAAATCTGGAAAGATGCTTTAACCAACGTGATGCCTCACGTAGAAGTACGTTCAAGAAGAATCGGTGGTGCAAACTTCCAAATTCCTATGCCGATCAGAGCAGATAGAAAAATTTCTATGGCAATGAAATGGTTAATCAAATATTCGAAAGCAAGAAACGATAAATCAATGGCTCAGAAATTAGCTGCTGAAGTTATCGCTGCTGCAAAAGAAGAAGGTGCTGCGTTCAAGAAAAAAACTGATACGCACAGAATGGCTGAAGCTAACAAAGCATTTTCACACTTTAAATTCTAATCTGAAATGGCAAGAGATCTTAAATTTACAAGAAATATCGGTATTGCTGCTCACATTGATGCAGGTAAAACCACCACAACAGAAAGAATTTTGTTTTACACAGGTAAAACCCACAAAATCGGAGAGGTTCACGAAGGTGCTTCTACAATGGACTGGATGGAGCAAGAAGCTGAAAGAGGTATTACTATTACTTCTGCAGCAACTACCTGTACTTGGAACTTCCCAACCGATCAGGGAAAAACTCTTCCTGAAACTAAAGGATACCACTTTAACATTATCGATACACCGGGACACGTTGACTTTACCGTAGAGGTAAACCGTTCTCTTCGTGTACTGGATGGTTTGGTATTCCTTTTCTCTGCAGTAGATGGGGTTGAACCACAATCTGAAACCAACTGGAGACTTGCGGATAACTATAAAGTTGCACGTATGGGATTCGTAAACAAAATGGACAGACAAGGTGCTGACTTCCTTAACGTGGTAAACCAGGTTAAAGAGATGTTAGGATCTAACGCAGTTCCAATCGTTTTGCCAATCGGTGCTGAAGAAGATTTCAAAGGGGTTGTAGACCTTATTAAAAACAGAGCAATCGTTTGGGATGAAGCAGGACAAGGTGCTACTTTCGAAGTAGTTCCAATTCCTGATGATATGAAAGATGATGTGTTGCTTTACAGAGAAAAACTAGTAGAAGCAGTAGCTGATTACGACGAAACTTTGATGGAGAAATTCTTCGAAGATCCAGATTCTATCTCTGAAGAGGAAATCAACGAAGCATTAAGAAAAGCAACCATCGATTTGTCTATCATCCCGATGACTTGTGGCTCTTCATTCAAAAATAAAGGAGTTCAGTTCATGCTTGATGCAGTTTGTAAATATCTTCCTTCTCCAATGGATAAAGACGATATCAAAGGAACTGATCCAAGAACAGACGCTGAAATTACTAGAAAACCAGACGTAAACGAACCATTCTCCGCATTAGCATTTAAAATTGCAACTGATCCTTTCGTAGGAAGATTAGCATTCTTTAGAGCTTATTCCGGGAAACTAGATGCGGGATCTTATGTATTGAACACAAGATCTGGTAACAAAGAAAGAATTTCTAGAATCTACCAAATGCACGCTAACAAGCAAAATCCAGTAGAAGTTATTGAAGCTGGAGATATTGGTGCTGCTGTAGGTTTTAAAGATATCAAAACTGGAGATACATTATCAGACGAAAAGAACCCAATCGTTCTAGAATCTATGGTTTTCCCTGATCCAGTAATCGGTATCGCTGTTGAACCAAAAACTAAAGCTGACCAAGATAAAATGGGTAACGCTCTTGCTAAATTAGCAGAAGAAGATCCTACTTTCACAGTGAAAACTGACGAAGCTTCTGGACAAACAATCATTTCCGGTATGGGTGAGCTTCACCTCGACATTATTGTTGACCGTATGAGAAGAGAGTTCAAAGTTGAAGTAAACCAAGGTCAACCTCAAGTAGAATACAAAGAAAACCTTACCATGGTTGCTAACCATAGAGAAGTTTACAAAAAACAATCTGGTGGTAGAGGTAAATTTGCAGATATTGTATTTGAAATTGGTCCTGCAGAAGATAACAAAGCTGGTCTTGAATTCGTAAATGAAATCAAAGGGGGTAACATTCCAAAAGAATTCGTACCTGCAGTAGAAAAAGGTTTCAAAGAAGCGATGAAAAACGGTCCACTTGCTGGATTCGAAATCGATGGTATCAAAGTAGTATTGAAAGACGGGTCTTTCCACCCAGTGGATTCTGACCAACTTTCTTTCGAACTTGCTGCCAAGATGGGCTTCAAAGAAGCTGGTAAGAAAGCTAAGCCTGTGATCATGGAACCAATTATGAAACTGGAGGTTGTAACTCCGGAAGAATATATGGGAGACATCGTAGGAGATTTGAACAGACGAAGAGGTACTGTAAACGGTATGGACGACAGAAATAACGCGAAAGTAATTAAAGCATTCGTTCCACTTTCTGAAATGTTCGGATACGTAACCTCACTTAGAACCCTATCTTCAGGTAGAGCAACTTCTTCTATGGAATTTGAAAAATACGAAGCAGCACCTACAAACGTTGCCGAAGACGTAATCGCTAAAGCAAGAGGTTAATATTAAAATTTAGATTAAAATGTCACAAAGAATCAGAATAAAATTAAAATCTTACGATTACAATTTGGTAGACAAATCTGCTGAGAAAATCGTGAGAACGGTAAAAGCGACTGGTGCTGTTGTAAACGGACCAATTCCATTGCCAACTAACAAGAGAATCTTCACTGTGTTGAGATCTCCGCACGTAAACAAAAAAGCAAGAGAACAGTTCCAGCTTTCAGCTCACAAGAGATTGATGGACATCTATTCTTCTTCTTCTAAAACTGTAGATGCGCTAATGAAATTAGAGCTTCCTTCAGGAGTTGATGTAGAAATTAAAGTGTGATTGTGGCGGCTTGCTTTTAGCCAAGCGCTATTAGCCTTCAGCCAGAAACTACTATGCTATGATAGAAATTCCCTTTTCGCAAGAAAAGGGAATTTTTTTATAGATTTACATCACAAATATAATGAATGAAGAATCTGTACGCTGCATTTATGCTCATTTCTGTTGGTTTCTATGCCCAGACCCACCGCTTTATTTACGATTATCAATATAAATTAAGTGCTGAAGATACGCTGACAAAAAAAGCCTACTTTCATCTGGATGTAAACTCCGATAAATCCTATTTCTACGAACGTAAGTATTTTATTGCAGATTCGCTTCAAAAAGCCAATCAACCTTTTGGGCTCGAAGGAAAGATGACGGACCTTTTGTCCAGGGACAGAAAAGGTGGCAAAGTTTCTACCATCACATTTAAAGGATTTGACAGTTTTTTACTGAAAGACCAACCGTCTCAGAACTGGAAAATACATCAGGAATCCAAAAAGTTGGGCAACCTGAAACTACAGAAGGCAACAACTACTTGGAGCGGCAGAAATTGGGAAGCTTGGTTTGCTGCTGAAATTCCGTTTCAGGAAGGTCCTCACAAATTCTCCGGACTTCCGGGATTGATCGCTGAATTGAGCGATGACGGCAATAATTTCAGCTTTAAACTCATCCGTTCTCAATTGATAAAAGAAACGTCCGTCGTCGACCTGTGGTATAACAATCAGTTCATAAAACCGGTTGAAATTTCCTACGCACAATATGAGAAGATGCTCCTTCAGCATTATAAATCACCCTTGCAAACCCTCATTACGCGGGAAATTGATTATAAAAAAAGTCCGCTGATCACCGAAGACGGAACAAAGATCGACAATGAGCAAAAATTCCGCGCGTACGAAACCGCAGAGCGATATCGAATCAGAAAATATAATAACCCTTTGGAATTAAGTCTTAAAATTAGTTATCTTGATTAGTAATTAAATATTTAACGTCCGTGTCGAACAAAGAGGGAATCTTTTGTAATGTTCTCTTTCTGAATAACTTCCATAGAAATTTAGCATAGTATTTCTTTTTTTATCATCGAAATAAAAATCAATAAAAATGGATAATGAACAAAACAAAAGTTTCTTTGACCGTTTTTCCGAATGGGCAACAGCTGCAGCTGGAAGTCCCTCTGCGTTTTTGATTGCATTGACTTTAATTATAATATGGGCAGGAACTGGGCTCGAATAAATAAACGCTTCCGAACCTAAAAAATAACATTTTTCGCCCAAATTAAGCGAAATCCTTTTGCTTTCATAATCAATGACTTCAGAACTTCAGCAGGCGCTGAAGTTTTTTGCATTTTTCGCAAAATATTTTTAACTCACTGTTTGTCAATTCAAAAAAACTTCATACATTTGCACACTCAATTTAGGGAAGAAGTATGCCTATTTCAGAAATAGAAATCACCTAAACCTCGATTGACAAACGTGAACTTAATATAATATATAAATAATGTCAGGTATTATTGGTAAAAAAATCGGGATGACTTCCTTGTTTGACGAAAATGGCAAAAACATGCCATGTACAGTTATTCAGGCTGGTCCTTGCTCGGTTTTACAGGTCAGAACCGTAGAAAAAGATGGGTATAAAGCTGCTCAGCTTGGTTTCGATGACAAGAGTGAAAAGAACGTTGGTAAAGCGTTAGCCGGCCATTTCAAGAAGGCTGGTTCTGCTCCAAAAGCTAAATTGGTGGAATTCTATAATGAATTCGTAGACAATTTATCTGTAGGAGATGAAGTGAAAGTTGATTTGTTCGCAGAAGGCGAATTTGTTGACGTTACAGGAACTTCAAAAGGTAAAGGTTTCCAAGGGGTTGTTAAAAGACACAACTTCGGTGGGGTAATGCAAGCGACTCACGGACAGCACAACAGATTAAGAGCTCCTGGTTCTATCGGTGCGGGATCCGACCCGTCTAGAGTATTCAAAGGAATGCGTATGGCAGGTAGAATGGGAGGTAAGCAAGTTACTGTACAAAACCTTCAAGTGTTAAGAGTAGATGAAGAACAAAATCTTTTAGTAGTAAAAGGTGCTGTTCCGGGAGCAAAAAATTCTTATGTAATTATCAGAAAATGGAACTAGTAGTATTCAATACATCAGGAAAAGAAACCGGAAGAACAGTTCAGTTAGACGAGGCAATCTTCGGAATTGAGCCAAATCAGCACGCGGTTTACTTAGAAGTGAAACAATACCTTGCTGCACAAAGACAAGGGACACATAAATCAAAAGAAAGAAGCGAAATTACAGCTTCTACTAAAAAGCTTAAAAAGCAAAAAGGATCTGGATCTGCAAGATACGGGGATATCAAATCTCCTACATTCAGAGGTGGAGGTAGAGTTTTCGGTCCAAAACCAAGAGACTACAGATTCAAATTGAACAAAGCTTTGAAAAGATTAGCGAAAAAATCTGTGCTTTCTCAGAAAATGAGAGACAATTCTATTAAAGTTTTAGAAGCTTTCAACTTTGAAGCTCCAAAAACTAAAGAATTTATCACACTGAACAATGCATTAGGATTCGAAGGTAAAAAATCTCTTTACATTTTACCGGAAGCTAACAAAAATGTATATCTGTCATCAAGAAACTTACCTAAAACTAAAGTATTGACTTACAACGAGATCAGTTCTTATGATTTAGTAAATGCTGGAGAGATTGTATTTTTAGAAGGTGCTATCGAGAAATTTCAGGAAAACTTAAGAAAATAAATCATGTCTATTATTATTAAACCAATCATTTCAGAAAAAGCAAACTATCTTACCGATTTGAGAGGAGCTTATTCTTTTTTTGTAAATACAAAAGCGAATAAAATCCAGATCAAAAAAGCAGTAGAAGATGCTTATGGTGTGAAAGTAGCAGACGTAAGAACAATGATTTACGCTCCTAAAGTTTCATCGAAATACACCAAAAAAGGATTACAGGTTGGGAAAACCAACAAAATGAAGAAAGCAGTTGTTTCCCTTGTAGAAGGTGAAGTAATTGATATTTTTGCAACGAATTAATTAATTATAAACAATAGTAATGTCTGTTAGAAAATTAAAACCTATCACCCCGGGACAGAGATTCAGAGTTGTAAACAACTTTGAGGAAATTACTACCAACAAACCAGAGAAGTCTCTAACCGTTGGTATTAAAAAGTCAGGTGGTCGTAACAATACTGGTAAAATGACCATGCGTTACACCGGAGGTGGACACAAACAAAAGTACAGAATTATCGACTTCAAAAGAAACAAGTTTGATGTTGAAGGAACGGTAAAAACTGTAGAGTACGATCCGAACAGAACGGCTTTCATCGCTCTAGTAGAATACACAGATGGAGAGAAGAGATACATCATCGCTCCAAACGGTATCAAAGTAGATCAGAAAGTAATCGCTGCGGAGGCTGCAGAACCTAACGTAGGTAATGCAATGAAGTTGAAGAATATTCCTTTAGGTACTGTAGTATCTTGTATCGAACTAAAACCTGGTCAAGGTGCTGTAATGGCAAGAAGTGCAGGATCTTCAGCGCAATTAACTTCAAGAGACGGTAAATATGCAATCGTAAAATTACCTTCAGGAGAATCCAGAATGGTTCTTACTGAGTGTATGGCTATGATTGGATCTGTTTCTAACGGCGACCACCAACTTACCGTATCTGGTAAAGCAGGTAGAAGCAGATGGTTAGGCAGAAGACCTAGAACTAGACCAGTAGTAATGAACCCAGTTGATCACCCAATGGGAGGTGGTGAAGGACGTTCTTCAGGAGGTCACCCAAGATCTAGAAACGGTAAACCGGCTAAAGGTTACAAAACTAGAAAGAAAAACAAAGCGTCTAACCGATTTATCGTATCTAAAAGAAAATAATTATGGCAAGATCACTTAAGAAAGGACCTTTCATTCATCATACTTTAGATAAGAAGGTTCAGGCAAATATAGAGTCTGGTAAGAAGACAGTAATTAAAACTTGGTCTCGAGCGTCAATGATCTCTCCGGACTTCGTAGGACAAACCATCGCAGTACACAACGGGAAATCTTTTATCCCAGTTTATGTAACCGAAAACATGGTAGGTCACAAGTTAGGCGAATTTTCTCCGACAAGATCTTTCAGAGGTCACGGTGGTAACAAAAATAAAGGAGGTAGATAATCATGGGATCAAGAAAAAGAGAAAGTGCATTAGCACGTAAAATAGCAAACCAAGATGTAGCAAAAGCGTTACATAATGATTGCCCATCTTCTCCAAGAAAGATGAGATTAGTTGCTGATATCATCAGAGGAGTAGAAGTAGATAAAGCTTTAGCTATCCTTAAGTTTTCTAAAAAAGAAGCTTCCAACAAATTGGAGAAAGTTCTTCTTTCTGCAATGGCAAACTGGCAAGCTAAAAATGAAGGAGCGGATATCGAAGAAGCAAACTTAATCGTAAAAGAAATTATGGTTGATAGTGCTAGACAATTGAAGAGACTAAGACCTGCACCACAAGGTAGAGGACACAGAATCAGAAAAAGATCGAACCACATTACACTAATTTTAGGTACTAAAGACAATAAATAATCAAGGTATGGGACAGAAGACAAATCCAATTGGTAACAGATTAGGTATCATCAGAGGATGGGATTCGAACTGGTTTGGTGGTAAAAACTACGGCGACAGAATCGCTGAAGACTACAAAATCAGAAGATACCTTGAAGCTAGATTATCTAAAGGTGGTATTTCAAAAATTTATATTGAAAGAACCCTAAAATTAGTAACAGTAACCATCACTACCGCTAGACCGGGATTAATCATCGGTAAAGGAGGACAGGAAGTTGATAAATTGAAAGAAGAATTGAAAAAGATTACCGATAAGGATATCCAAATCAATATCTTCGAAATCAAAAGACCTGAACTGGACGCTGTATTGGTTGCTGACAGCATCGCAAAACAAATCGAAAACCGTATTTCTTACAGAAGAGCCGTGAAAATGGCAATTCAAAGCACCATGAGAATGGGAGCGGAAGGAATCAAAGTTCAGATTTCTGGTAGATTGAACGGAGCCGAGATGGCAAGAAGCGAATCTTTCAAAGAAGGAAGAATCCCATTGTCAACTTTCCGTGCAGATATCGATTATCATATCGGTGAAGCATTAACTCAGTACGGAAAACTAGGTGTGAAAGTTTGGATCATGAAAGGAGAAGTTTACGGAAAAAGAGACTTATCTCCATTAGTAGGCCAACAAAAGAAAGCATCTGGAGGAAGAGGTGAGAGAAACGATAGAGGCGATAGAGGAGACAGAAGACCAAGAGAAAGAAAATAATTAATAAAATTTTAGAGGACAGTTTTAAATGACCGTTACTTTTTTAAAAGCTAAAATCTAAAATCTAAAATTTAAGAAATTATGTTACAACCAAAAAGAACCAAATTCCGTAAAGTTCACAAGATGAAAATGAAGGGGATTGCCCAAAGAGGGAATCAACTTGCTTACGGAACTTTCGGTATCAAAGCAACAGAAGGAGCTTGGATCACTGCAAGACAAATTGAAGCAGCTCGTATCGCTGCTACAAGATATATGAAAAGAGAAGGTCAACTATGGATCAAAATCTTCCCGGATAAACCTATCACCAAGAAGCCAGCCGAAGTACGTATGGGTAAAGGTAAAGGTGCCGTGGAATATTGGGTATCTGTAGTAAAACCAGGAAAAATTATGTTCGAAGTAGGTGGTGTTCCTTACGATGTAGCGAAAGAAGCACTAAGACTTGCCGCACAAAAATTACCGGTAGTTACCAAATTTGTAGTCGCTAACGATTTTGTTCAACCTCAATAATCTTCAATTATTATGAAAAAAGCTGACATCAAAAATCTAAGCGCAGGAGATATCCAGAACAAATTAGCTGAAGCTAAAGCAGATTTCAACAAATTGAAATTGGCACACGCGATCAGCCCGATTGAAAATCCAATTCAAATCAAAGACTTGAGAAAAACTATCGCTCGTCTAGAAACTGAATTAACACTAAAACAACAATAAGAATTTCATTTTATCATGGATAGAAATTTAAGAAAAGAAAGAATCGGAATTGTTTCCAGCAATAAAATGGAAAAAACCATTGTTGTAAGTGAAACTACCAGAGTAAAGCACCCGATGTACGGTAAATTCGTTCTAAAAACGAAAAAATATACCGCTCACGACGAAAACAACGAGTGTACTGAAGGCGATACAGTATTAATTACTGAAACAAGACCTTTAAGTAAAAGTAAAAGATGGAGATTAGTACGAATCATTGAAAAAGCTAAGTAATGTTACAAACCGAATCAAGATTAAAAGTTGCTGATAACACAGGTGCAAAAGAAGTACTAGTGATCAGAGTTCTGGGAGGAACCAGAAGAAGATATGCTTCAGTTGGTGATAAAATCGTAGTGACTATCAAAGATTCTACACCACAAGGAAACGCTAAAAAAGGAACCGTTTCTAAAGCAGTAGTTGTAAGAACTAAAAAAGCAGTAAGAAGAAAAGATGGTTCATACATCAAATTCGACGATAACGCTTGCGTACTTCTAAATGCTGCAGGAGAAATGAGAGGAACCCGTGTTTTCGGACCGGTTGCTCGTGAACTAAGAGATAAAGAATATATGAAAGTCATTTCATTAGCTCCTGAAGTACTTTAATTTTAAAATTTACAGAAAATGACAAAGTTAAAAATTAAAAGAGGAGATAACGTAATCATCACTACCGGAAGAAAAGAAATCAAAGGTAAAAAAGGTGAAGTTATTGAAGTGATCAGAAAAGAAGGCAAAGACGCTAGAGTGATCGTTGCAGGTTTAAATATCGTTAAAAAACATACGAAACCTTCAGCAGCAAACCCACAAGGCGGAATTGTAGAAAAAGAAGCATCTATCCATATTTCAAACGTAGCACTTATCGACAAAAATGGTAAAGCTACCAAAACTGGAGTAAAAGTGGAAGGTGATAAGAAAGTAAGAGTTGCCAAAACAACCGGTGAAACCTTATAATTAAAAAGACGATGCAATATATAGCAAGACCAAAACAAAATTATAAAGAGAAAATTGTTCCTGCGATGATGGAAGAATTTGGGTACAAATCTGTAATGCAGGTACCTAAATTAGAAAAAATCGTTATTTCGCAAGGTTTAGGAGCTGCTACAGCCGATAAAAAAATTGTGGATTATGCAGTGGAAGAACTTACCGCAATCACCGGCCAAAAAGCAGTTGGTACAATCTCTAAGAAAGATGAGGCAGCTTTCAAACTAAGAAAAGGAATGCCAGTAGGAGCAAGAGTAACTTTAAGAGCTAACCAAATGTATGAGTTCTTAGATCGTCTTACTTCTTCAGCTTTACCACGAATCAGAGATTTCTCTGGTATTAAAGCTGATGGTTTTGATGGTAGAGGAAATTACAACTTGGGAATCACTGAACAAATCATTTTCCCTGAAATCGTAATTGACAAAGTGAAAAAAATCCAAGGGATGGACATTACTTTCGTTACTACCGCGAAAACTGACAAAGAAGCAAAAGCATTATTAACTCACTTCGGTTTACCTTTCAAAAAGAACTAAAAGATGGCTAAAGAATCAATGAAAGCGCGTGAGCGCAAAAGAGAAGCTACAGTAGCAAAATATGCCGAGAAAAGAAAAGCTTTGAAAGAAGCCGGAGATTACGAAGCATTACAAAAATTGCCGAAAGACGCTTCACCAGTAAGATTACACAACAGATGTAAATTAACAGGAAGACCAAGAGGATACATGAGAACTTTCGGTATTTCTAGAGTAACTTTCCGTGAGATGGCAAATGCAGGCTTGATCCCGGGAGTGAAAAAAGCAAGTTGGTAACAATTTAGAACAATCGAGATAGTAAAGTTTATGAGCCGTACGCTGTAGGCAATAAGCCGGAGGCAAAAATGCACAAAGCCTAATGCTTACAGCCTAAAGCCATAAAAACTAACTATCATAAACCAATAATTTAAAATAGAAAAATGGTAACAGATCCAATTTCAGATTTCCTAACCAGAGTAAGGAACGCACAAAGCGCAGGCCACAAAGTGGTGGATATTCCTGCATCGAAAATCAAAAAGGAGATTACAAAAATTTTATTTGACCAGGGTTATATCCTGAACTACAAGTTCGAAGATAGCGCTGTTCAAGGAAATATCAAAATCGCTTTGAAGTACGACAAACAAACCAACAAACCTGCTATCAAAAGCATTCAAAGAGCTTCAAGACCAGGTTTAAGACAATACAAAGGTTCTGAAGAACTGCCAAGAGTATTGAACGGTTTGGGTATTGCTATTATCTCAACTTCTAAAGGAGTAATGACAGATAAAAAAGCTAGACAAGAAAAAGTAGGTGGAGAGGTAATCTGCTATGTTTATTAATTTTTAATCAAAGGAAAATGTCAAGAATTGGTAAATCAATTATAGAAATTCCAGCTAATGTTACCATAACCGAAAAAGACGGTTTAGTAACTGTGAAAGGACCGAAAGGCGAACTTACACAGCAAATCAGTGAAGGAATCACTCTAAAACAAGAAGACGGAATACTTACTTTAGAAAGACCGTCCGACTCAAAACAACATAAAGCATTACACGGTCTTTACAGAGCGTTAATTCACAATATGGTCGTTGGAACATCTGAAGGCTTCACTAAGCAATTGGAGCTTGTAGGGGTAGGTTACAGAGCATCACACCAAGGTAACAGACTGGATATGGCTTTAGGATTCTCCCACGCTATCGTGATGGACCTTCCAAAAGAAATTACGTTAGATACTTTATCTGAAAAAGGTAAAAACCCTATTATTACTTTGTCTTCACACGACAAACAACTTCTTGGGATGGTTGCTGCTAAGATCAGATCTTTCAGAAAACCTGAACCATACAAAGGAAAAGGAGTTAGATTCGTAGGAGAAATTGTTAGACGTAAAGCTGGTAAATCTGCTTAATTTTAAAACTTAAGAAAATGGCACTAAGCAAATTAGAAAAAAGAAATAGAATTAAAAGAAGAGTAAGAGGAAAAATTTCTGGGTCTTCAGAATTACCAAGATTATCTGTTTACAAAAGCAACAAAGAAATTTACGCGCAATTAATCGACGATAAAGAAGGTAAAACTTTAGCATCAGCTTCTTCAAGAAGCCTTAACGCAAAAGGTAATAAAGTAGAAATCTCTGCAGAAGTAGGTAAAGCAATCGCTGAAAAAGCTAAAGCTGCAGGTATTGAAAATATAGTGTTCGACAGAAACGGATTCGTTTACCACGGTAGAGTGAAAGCTCTTGCTGACGGTGCGAGAGAAGGCGGACTAAAATTCTAATCATTAAATTTCGGAAATATGTTAGGACTAGATAATATAGAAAAAGTAAAACCGGGAGGATTAGAACTTAAAGATCGTCTCGTTGCTGTAAACAGAGTAACCAAAGTTACCAAAGGTGGTCGTGCTTTCGGATTTTCTGCAATTGTAGTTGTAGGAGACGAGGCAGGAACCGTAGGTTTCGGTTTAGGAAAATCTAAAGAAGTTGCTTCCGCTATTGCTAAAGCAGTAGAAGATGCAAAGAAAAACTTAGTGAAAGTTCCGGTTATCAACCACACAATCCCTCACCAGACTTCTGCAAGATACGGTGGAGCTGATATCTTCTTAAGACCAGCTTCTCACGGTACAGGGCTTATCGCCGGTGGTGCGGTAAGAGCGGTATTGGAGTCTGCAGGTGTACACGATATCCTTTCAAAATCTAAAGGTTCATCTAACCCACACAACGTGGTGAAAGCTACTTTCAAAGCATTGTTGGATATCAGAAGACCAGAGGACATCGCAAAACTTAGAGGTGTTTCATTAAGTAAAGTGTTTAACGGTTAATATAAAAGCAATGGCAAAAATTCAGGTAAAACAAGTAAAAAGCGCTATTGGTAGAACTAAAACCCAAAAAAGAACGCTTGAAGCATTAGGATTAAAAAAACTTCACCAAGTTGTTGAACACGAAGCTACTCCTTCTATCTTAGGAATGGTAGCGGCGGTAAGTCATTTAGTAGAAGTTCAAAAATAATTTTTAGGATAAGGATTAGGTTGAGTTAATGCTCAACCTCTGCCTTAACCTTAACCTTTAATTTTAAAATAATGAATTTAAATAATATCAGACCGGCATCGGGTTCAACTCACAATTCAAAAAGACTTGGTAGAGGGCAGGGAAGCGGAAAAGGTGGTACTTCAGCAAAAGGACACAAAGGTCAGAAAGCCAGAGCCGGATATTCTCAGAAAATCGGATTCGAAGGTGGAC
Organism: Kaistella yananensis; assembly: GCF_026107505.2. Classification (NCBI taxonomy): domain Bacteria; kingdom Pseudomonadati; phylum Bacteroidota; class Flavobacteriia; order Flavobacteriales; family Weeksellaceae; genus Kaistella; species Kaistella yananensis. The sequence continues at coordinate 80,918 of NZ_JAPCHZ010000006.1, forward strand.
AGATGCCTTTACAAAGAAGACTTCCTAAATTCGGTTTCAATAACGTAAACAGAAAAGATTACAGAGCGATCAATCTTGATACCATCCAACTTTTGGCTGATGCGAAAAACATCACCGAAATTACTAAAGACATCTTAGTAGAAAACGGATTGGCTAAAAAGAGCGAAATCGTGAAAATTATGGGTAGAGGCGAATTGAAATCAGGAGTTTCAATTTCTGCACACAAATTCACAAAATCTGCTGAAGAAGCTATCGCTAAAGCAGGAGGTAAAGCAATTACTCTTTAATCTACACGAATGAAAGAATTTATACAAACACTAAAAAACATTTGGAGTCTTAAGGAACTTAGGGAGAAGATACTTTTTACCCTTGGGTTGATCCTCGTGTATAGATTCGCATCTTATATTTCCCTACCTGCCATTAACATGGCCGAGGTGGGGAATCTTTTGGAACATTACCAAAACCAGGGTGGCAACAAGCAGGGAGCAGGTCTTCTTGGGTTGCTTTCTTCGTTTACGGGAGGTGCATTCAGCCGGGCGTCGATCATGGCACTCGGTATTATGCCTTATATTTCTGCTTCCATTATCGTTCAGCTGATGGGTATGGCAATTCCTTACCTTCAGAAATTACAGAAAGATGGTGAAAGCGGCAGAAATACACTGAACCAAATTACAAGATGGTTAACGATTGCAGTTTGTTTGGTACAGGCACCGTCTTACCTTACTTCAATTACGCAGATGTTCTTACCGCACGCACAGTTCGGTTCGGCATATTACGTGCATCCCGAATCGGTTATGTTCTGGTTGCCAAGTATCGTGATTTTGGTGGCAGGATCTGTATTCGCAATGTGGTTAGGAGAAAAAATTACAGATAAAGGTATCGGAAACGGTATTTCAATCTTAATTATGGTAGGGATCTTGGCAGATCTTCCGGGAGCATTTATCCAGGAAATCGCTACACAAACCGGTAAAGGCGGTTTAGGAACAATCATGATTTTAATTGAAGTTTTATTCTGGATGTTGGTGGTGCTTTTAGCAATCATCCTTTCAGTAGCTGTAAGAAAAATTCCTATTCAGTATGTAAGCCGTGCTCAGGCAAGAGGCGGATCAAATAGAAATTTAATGCAAGGTGCAAGACAGTGGATTCCACTTAAAGTAAATGCTTCGGGAGTAATGCCGATCATTTTTGCACAGGCTTTAATGTTTGTTCCGGGACTTTTAACTAAAGTTGATGAGTCCAACACCTTCCTGGCAGGATTTAAAAATGTATTCAGCTGGCAGTATAATGTATTGTTTGCACTGTTAATTATTATCTTCTCATTCTTCTATACAGCGATTACCATTCCGGTAAATCAGATGGCAGATGATCTGAAGAGAAACGGTGGACTGATTCCTAAGGTAAGACCCGGTAAAGATACCGCTGATTATCTGGATGATATTCTCTCAAAAATTACTTTGCCCGGCTCAATATTTTTAGCTATCTTTGCAATCCTTCCTGCAATTGTGTACGGAACGTTTGTTCAGACGGATAGATTTGCCCTGTTTTTCGGGGGTACATCGCTTTTAATCATGGTTGGGGTAATCCTCGATACAGTTCAACAGATCAACACGTATTTGCTGAACCACCATTATGATGGGTTGATGCAGTCGAAATTATCCAGAACAACAAACCTGTAATTAATAAATGGCAAAACAGAAACATATAGAACAAGACGGCGTTATTACGGAAGCACTTTCCAATGCGCAGTTCCGTGTTGAACTTGAGAATGGGCATGTCTTAATCGCTCATATCTCAGGTAAAATGCGTATGCATTATATTAAACTTTTACCTGGTGATAAGGTAAAGTTAGAACTTTCTCCTTACGATTTATCGAAAGGAAGAATTACATTTAGATACTAATTACACAGTGATCTGGGAATTATTATAACAAGAAAACTAAATAAAATCATTCGGTTTTATTGGTCATTTAAATATTTAAACAAAAGGGGGTGGAATCACTTGGAGTTCATCTAACCGTTGGAAAATTAAACCAAAACAAATGAAAGTTAGAGCATCTATCAAAAAAAGAAGTGCTGATTGCAAAATCGTTCGCAGAAAAGGCGTTCTGTTTGTAATCAACAAGAAAAACCCAAAATTTAAACAAAGACAAGGCTAAAATTAAATTATGGCGAGAATTTCCGGTATTGATTTACCAAAAAACAAAAGAGGCGTTATCGGCTTAACTTACATCTACGGAATCGGAAGAAGCACTTCATCCGAAATCCTGAAAGCAGCCGGCATAAGCGAAGACAAGAAAGTCAACGAATGGAATGACGATGAATTGGCATTGATCAGAAACTACATCACTGAAAACATTAAAGTAGAAGGTGAATTGCGTTCTGAAACACAATTAAACATCAAGCGATTGATGGATATTGGTTGCCAACGAGGAATACGTCACAGACTGGGATTACCTTTAAGAGGCCAAAGAACTAAAAACAATTCTAGAACCCGAAAAGGAAAGAGAAAAACTGTTGCTAACAAGAAAAAAGCAAGTAAATAATCGGTAAGAATTATGGCAAAACAGACTAAAGTTGTTAAAAAAAGAAAAGTAAAAGTTGAAGCGATCGGCGAAGCACACATTCAGGCATCATTCAACAATATCATCATTTCTTTGACAAATAAAAACGGAGAAGTAATCTCTTGGGCATCTGCCGGAAAAATGGGATTCAGAGGTTCTAAAAAGAATACTCCTTTCGCAGCTCAAATGGCTGCTGAAAATTGCTCACAAGTTGCACACGATGCAGGTCTTAGAAGAGTAAAGGTGTTTGTAAAAGGTCCTGGTGCAGGTAGAGAATCTGCTATCAGAACCATTCACAATTCAGGAATTGAAGTTAGTGAAATCGTAGATGTGACTCCAATGCCACACAACGGATGTAGACCACCGAAAAGAAGAAGAGTATAATTTTTAGAAATTACCATTATGGCAAGATATATTGGACCTAAAACTAAGATTGCAAGAAAATTTGGTGCTGCAATCTACGGAGACGATAAGAACTTCGAGAAAAGAAAAAACCAACCGCCGGGACAACACGGTGTTAACAAAAGAAGAGGAGCAAAAAAATCTGAATATGCTGTCCAGTTAATGGAAAAGCAAAAAGCTAAATATACTTACGGTATTTTAGAAAGACAGTTTGCGAACCTATACGAAAAAGCGCAAAGAGCAAAAGGCGTAACAGGTGAAGTACTGTTGCAGTTATGTGAATCTAGATTAGATAACGTTGTTTACAGACTTGGTTTTGCGAAAACAAGAGCAGGAGCAAGACAATTGGTATCTCACAGACACATTACTGTAAACGGAGAATTGGTAAACATTCCTTCCTATTTGCTTAAAGCTGGTGATGTAGTTGCAGTGAGAGAAAAATCTAAATCTCTGGAAGTAATTACTGATGCATTGGCTTCTAAAGCAAACTATGAGTGGTTACAGTTCAACGACGAAACAAAACAAGGTACTTTCGTATCAGCTCCGGAGAGAATCCAAATCCCGGAAGATATCAAAGAACAGTTGATCGTCGAACTTTACTCTAAATAATTTTTTTCAAATTTTTGCTCAACCCCAAATTATATGGCAATTTTAACATTTATTAAACCCGATAAAGTAATCCTGCTTAACTCTGATGATTTCAAAGGTCAATTTGAATTCAGACCATTAGAACCAGGCTTCGGACTTACCATCGGTAATGCTTTGAGGAGAGTATTACTTTCTTCTCTAGAAGGATATGCTATCTCATCTATTAAAATAGAAGGCGTAGAGCACGAATTTTCAACAATTCCCGGTGTAATTGAAGACGTAACAGAAATCATTCTGAACCTGAAACAATTAAGACTTAAAGCTAAAGCTGAATCTGCAACTGCAGAAACAGTTACAGCAAAAGTTTCCGGTCAAACTACTGTAACAGCAGGAGATTTAGGAAAATCAATTCAGGGATTCGATGTTTTAAATCCGGAATTGGTAATCTGTACTCTCAATAAAGATGTGAAATTTGAAATCACTTTCAATATCGAAAAAGGAAGAGGTTATGTTCCCTCAGAACAAAACAAATCCAGCAACGCTCCTATCGGAACCATTGCAATCGACTCCATCTTTACTCCTATCAAAAAAGTGCAGTATAGTGTTGAAAACTATCGTGTAGAGCAAAAAACAGACTACGAAAAACTTGTTTTGGATATTGAGACTGATGGATCCATCAGCCCACAAAATGCATTAACAGAAGCTTCTAAGATATTAATCTATCACTTCATGTTGTTCTCTGATGAGAGAATTACCCTGGAAACTGAAGCCGTGAAAGCATCGATCCAATACGACGAAGAAACTTTACATACAAGACAGCTCCTTAAATCTAAATTAACAGATATGGATCTTTCTGTAAGAGCACTAAACTGCTTGAAAGCTGCTGAAGTGGAAACTTTAGGAGAACTGGTTTCTTATACTAAGTCTGATTTGATGAAATTCAGAAATTTCGGTAAAAAATCTTTAACAGAATTAGAAGAATTAGTGCATGCAAAAGGTCTTAACTTCGGTTTCGACGTTGCTAAATATAAATTAGACGCTGATAAATAAAAAACAATGAGACACGGTAAAAAATTCAATCACTTAGGAAGAACCGCTTCACACAGAAGTGCATTACTTTCTAATATGGCTTGTTCTCTTATTGAGCATAAAAGAATCAACACAACTGTTGCTAAGGCGAAAGCTTTGAGAGTTTTTGTTGAACCTATCTTAACAAAAGCAAAAGAAGATACAACTCACAACAGAAGAACAGTTTTCTCTTACCTGCAAAGCAAAGAAGCAGTTACTGAATTATTCAGAACTGTTGCTCCTAAAATTGCAGAAAGAAATGGTGGTTACACCAGAATCATCAAAACTGGATTCAGACCAGGCGATGCTGCAGATACTGCAATGATCGAGCTTGTAGATTTCAACGAACTTTACAACCCGAACGCTGAAGAAAAGAAAACAACAAGAAGAAGCAGAAGATCTGCCGCTCCTAAAACTGAAGCAGTTGCTGCTGAAGTAAAGGAAGCTCCGGCAAAAGCTGATGCTAAAACTGAAGAACCAACTGCAGAAGCTGCAGACTCTACAGAAGAAAAAGCTGCTGAGTAATACTTGCAGATTTTATATAAATAAGCCGTTCAATTTTATTGAGCGGCTTTTTATTGTACTAAATTTTGCTTTTCCTGCGATTTTACTATTGCCCTCTCGCCTTTTTAAGGCTGATGATGTTATTTCCCTGGGTAATGATTACGCTGTCGTTTTTAGAAACGATTTCAAAATCGAAATTTCCATAAACTCCCGGCCCGGCATCTGTTTTCTTCGGAGCCGAAATCGTTTTGTTGTTACTCCGAACGCTGATCGTATTTTCCTTATCGGTATTTTTAAAAGTCACCAAAGCCGAAGAACCATCTTCAGCAACATAACGGTCGGTATATTCACCTTTTTTCACACCGTTTTCGCTCTCGGTTACTACCGCCACACTGTCGGTTTTTACCGGTTCTTCAGTTTTGCTCGTTACAGCAGAATCTACCACAATAATACTTTTATTGCCCTCTGTTGATTTCTTGCAGCCCACAATGGTAAAAAGTATAACTGCGGACGCAATAAAAACACTCTTTTTCATAATAATCTTGTTTTTAGGTAGATCAAATTTACGATTACTTTTCAAAAAATTAAAAAATCATTACCGTTAACGAAAGTTTAACGCATACCTCATCAAAATCATGTGGTGAAACTCTTAAAATAGTTCTATTTTCATTAAATTTGTAAACCTAAAATAAAGATAAAAAATCATAAGATGAGTTACATTTCCTACATTGAAGCAAGACAGATTTTGGATTCCCGCGGAAATCCTACAATAGAAGTAGACGTTTTTACAGAAAGCGGTGCAATGGGCCGTGCTGCGGTTCCTTCAGGAGCATCAACAGGTGAGCACGAAGCCGTAGAATTACGCGATGGCGGTACAGATTTCATGGGAAAAGGTGTCCTGAAAGCTGTTGAAAATGTAAGAGAGGTTATTGCTCCAGAATTGGTAGGACTTCCGGTTTATGACCAGAATTTCATCGACCAGATTATGATTGAGCTGGATGGGACTAAAAACAAAGGCAATTTAGGAGCTAACGCCATTCTTGGTGTTTCATTAGCAGCCGCAAAAGCAGCCGCAACCGAACTTCGTCTTCCACTTTACAAATATGTGGGTGGTGTTAATGCCAATACACTTCCTGTTCCGATGATGAACGTCATCAATGGTGGTTCGCACTCCGATGCGCCTATTGCATTCCAGGAATTTATGGTGATGCCGGTAAAAGCAGATTCTTTCTCTCACGCTTTGAGAAAAGGAACTGAAATCTTCCACAACCTTAAATCAATCCTTCATTCACGTGGACTTTCCACTGCAGTAGGTGATGAAGGAGGTTTTGCACCAACCTTTACAGGAACTGAAGATGCTTTGGATACTTTGCTTCAAGCCATTGAAAAGGCAGGTTACAAACCAGGCGACGATGTGATGATTGCGTTAGATTGCGCAGCTTCAGAATTCTATAAAGACGGAAACTACGATTACAGAAAATTCCAAACTCCTGATTCAGCGGTATTCAGCAGCAGCGAGCAGGTTTCTTATTTGGCAGAATTGGCTGCTAAATATCCGATCATTTCAATAGAAGACGGTATGCACGAAGACGACTGGGCAGGGTGGAAAATGCTTACCGAAAAAATCGGAGACCGCGTTCAGCTTGTTGGCGACGATTTGTTCGTAACCAATGTAGAAAGACTTTCAAGAGGAGTTAACGAAGGTATTGCAAACTCAATTCTTGTAAAAGTAAACCAAATCGGTTCTCTTTCCGAAACCATGGCTGCAGTACAGATGGCACAGCACAACCGATATACCTCAGTAATGTCTCACCGTTCTGGTGAAACTGAAGATTCTACCATTGCTGATTTGGCAGTTGCAATGAACTGCGGGCAGATAAAAACAGGTTCCGCATCACGTTCCGACAGAATGGCGAAATATAACCAACTTTTAAGAATCGAAGAGGCTTTGGGAGAAACGGCAGTGTTCCCGGGATTAGATGCATTCAAAATAAAACGATAATAGAAAAAATTGATTGGAAACGGCGAAATTCATTTGCCATTTTCTATCAGTATTCATAAATTAGTAAAAAATTACATAATGCCAGATAATAAAGTAGTATTGAACTATGACGGGAATTCTTTTGAATATCCTATCGTAGAAAGCACAATCGGAGACCGAGGTATCGATATTTCAAAGCTTAGAGACCAAACCGGTTTAATTACATTAGATTTAGGATACAAAAATACAGGCGCTACCTTAAGCGACATCACTTACCTTGATGGTGACAACGGGGAGTTGTATTACAGAGGATATCCGATTGAGCAGATTGCCGAAAAATCTAATTTTACAGAAGTAATGTATTTATTACTTCATGGTGAATTACCGAAAGAGGATGAGTTTGCAAAATTCGAAAGCGGAATTAAAAAATATAATTTCGTAGCCGATGAAATGAAGAAAATCCTGGATGTATTCCCACGTTCAGCGCACCCAATGGGAGTTTTGTCTTCTCTTACATCTGCGCTTACAGCATTTAACCCAAAAGCGGTGGATGTTACTTCCAAAGAAGATCTGGATCACGCAGCTGAAATGCTCATCGCGAAATTCTCGCATCTTTGTGCGTGGACATACCGTAAAAAACTGGGTTTATCCATCAACCATGGCGATAACAGCCTGAACTATGTAGAAAACTTCTACAAAATGTGTTTCCGTCGTCCGAATATCGAATTTGAACTCGATCCGGTTGTTGTAGGAGCCTTGGATAAATTATTGATTCTTCACGCAGATCACGAGCAAAACTGTTCTACATCAACTGTAAGAATGGTTGGTTCAGCACACACCGGATTATTCGCATCAGTTTCTGCAGGTATTTCTGCGCTTTGGGGACCACTTCATGGTGGTGCCAACCAGGCAGTAATCGAAATGCTTGAAATGATCGAGAAAGATGGAGGCGACGTAGCAAAATATGTAGAAAAAGCTAAAAATAAAGACGATAATTTCCGTTTGATGGGATTCGGACACCGAGTTTACAAAAACTTCGATCCAAGAGCAAGAATCATCAAAAAAGCAGCAGACGATATTTTGGATGCACTTGGAATTGAAGACAAAGCTTTAGACATCGCAATGCAGTTGGAAAGAGTAGCTCTTGAAGACGAATATTTCGTAAGCAGAAAATTATATCCAAACGTGGATTTCTATTCAGGAATCATCTACAGAGCATTAGGCATTCCAACCGAAATGTTTACCGTAATGTTCGCATTGGGAAGACTTCCAGGCTGGATCTCTCAATGGAAAGAAATGCGTCTGCACAACGACCCAATCGGAAGACCAAGACAGGTTTATCAAGGCGCGCAAAAACGCGATTATGTAGATTTAAACGCAAGATAATTTGCAATACATTTATTAATTTCCCTTTCAATTTTTTTGAAGGGGATTTTTTTTGGCGCATATCTCAGTTTTCCGTGTGCAACTCTAAGAAATGATCCCGCAACCTTTGGAAATGGTTCCGCAGCCAATAGAAATGGCTCCGCAAGTGCGAGAAATGGCTCCGCAAGTGTTAGAAATGGCTCCGCAAGTGTTAGAAATGGCTCCGCAATAATTTTCATTGATTTTTTTAACCAAATTCATAAAAAAATGATGATAAAATGATGAAAATGTTAATTTTGAGCAACTAAGTGTTAAGTATACAGTGAAATATAAAACTAATGAAAAGCTTCCGAAGAATTATGAAACCAAAAATTTGAAAATTTCAGTATCTTAACACCTTTAATTTTCAGACTTTTTAAAACTTCAAAATGAAACTCAAAAACTATATAGCCGGACAATGGATTGAAGGCACCGGAAACGGAATTTCCCTACACAACGCCGTAAACGGAGAATTGGTCGCCATTTCCGATACACAAGGGATTAATTTCGAAGAAGCCCTTCATTACGGACGAACCGTCGGGTACAAAAATCTTTCCTCCATGACTTTCTATGATCGCGGTGAAATGTTGAAAAAAGTCGCACTTTATCTTCTCGAAAGAAAGAAAAAATACTACGATCTTTCCTATAAAACCGGAGCAACTCACGCAGATTCTTGGGTAGATATTGAGGGTGGTTTCGGAACTTTTTTCACGTACTCAGGTTTGGCAAAAAGAATGCTCCCGAATACGCCTTTTTGGGTGGATGGGGACACGCAGAAAATTTCTGCCAATGGAACTTTCCTTGGAACTCACATTCTTACGCCAAGCGAAGGTGTTTCTTTACAGATCAACGCCTACAACTTTCCGGTTTGGGGAATGATGGAGAAGTTATCAACTTCTTTATTAGCGGGAGTTCCGAGCATTGTTAAACCTTCACCTTTTGGTTCATATCTTACGAATGCAGTTTTTCAGGATATGATTGAAAGTGGTTTGCTTCCAGAAGGCGCAATTCAATTGGTTTGTGGCGAACCCGGTAATATTTTGGATTATGTTCAGGACGGCGACCGCGTTTTGTTCACCGGTTCTGCAAATACGGGACGAAAATTAAAATCACTTCCTTCCGTTTCCAAAAATGCGGTGCGATTCAATATGGAAGCCGATTCTTTAAACTGTTCTATTCTCGGTTTGGATGCAAAACCCGGAACTCCCGAATTTGATTTGTTCATCAAAGAAGTTCGCAATGAAATGACGACAAAAGCCGGGCAAAAATGTACGGCAATCCGCCGAATTATCGTTCCTGAAAATTTAATTGGCGATGTTCAAAATTCTTTGTCAAAGGCATTAGACCAAACAAAAATTGGAAATCCGCTCAATCGTGAAACGAGAATGGGTTCTTTGGTCGGAAATATCCAGTATGATGAAGTTCAAAGAAAAATAGATTTATTAAAAGCCGAAACCGAACTCATCTACGACGGAAAACACGATTTAGTTGATGCGGATTACGAAAACGGTGCATTTATGTCCCCAAAACTATTCTTGAACGACAAACCTTTTGATAAAAATATTTCGCACGAAGTAGAAGCATTCGGTCCGGTTTCCACATTGATGCCTTACAAAGATGCGGAAGAAGCTGCTGCTTTGGCAAAACGAGGAAAAGGAAGTTTGGTAGGTTCCATCATTTCTCACGACGAAAAATTTGTTGCCGAAACTTCCTGGAAGATGGCGACAACCCACGGAAGAATTTTTGTCTTAAATCGTGATAATGCGAAAGAATCAACAGGTCACGGTTCTCCGCTACCTACTTTAATGCACGGTGGACCAGGAAGAGCAGGCGGCGGTGAAGAAATGGGCGGTTTGAACGGGTTGCATTTTTTCTTGCAAAAAACAGCTATTCAAGGTTCACCCGATATTTTGACGGCGATAACCAAAATTTATCAACAAGGTGCAACGCAAAACTTTTCAGATAGACATCCTTTCAGAAAATATTTTGAAGAAGTAGAGATTGGAGATTCTTTGGAAACAGCGGGAAGAACAGTAACAGAGGCAGATATCGTGAATTTTTCGAATGTTTCTTGGGATCATTTTTATGCGCATACCGACGCAACTTCTCTCAATGGAACAATCTTCGATAAAACCGTGGCACATGGATACTTTATCCTTTCTGCAGCAGCTGGTTTGTTTGTTTCCGGAAAAAAAGGTCCTGTTATCGCCAATTATGGATTGGAAAATGCGAGTTTCTTCAAACCCGTTTATGCGGGAGACACCATTACTGTTTATTTAACTGCAAAAGAGAAAATCAACAAAGGCGTGAAAGGAAGAAATATCCCGAACGGCGTGGTGAAATGGTTGGTTGAAGTTGTCAATCAGCGCGATGAAATCGTTTGCGTAGCAACCATTCTTACTTTGGTCGCAAAAAAATCTCCTTTCGTTGATTTAAAAACAAAAGAAATTCAGAAAATATTAAATAATCTCACCGAAAATTCAGAAAGAAAATTTGGTTTGATGACGCCTCAACTGATGGTGGAACATCTGGAGGAGGTTTTGCGAAATGGTTTCGCTTCTTTGGAGCCTTCTGACTTTCCTGAAATCCCGACCGATAAACTCGAGCTGCTTCAGGACTGGATTTATACGGACCAGAAAATCAGGCCGGGTGCACAATATCCGCTCCTTAAAGAAGGGGAAGAACCGCAGTTACGATTTAAGAATCTTACGGAAGCAAAAGAAAAGCTCCTGGAAACTTTAAAAGAATTCCTGATCTATTACCGCGAGAACCCGCAAGCCGAGCATTATCATCCTAGGTTCGGAATGCTGAACAAAGAAATGATGGAACTGTTCCACCGGAAACATTTTACGCACCATTTTGAGCAGTTTAATCTGGTTTAATTTACTGATTTAACATTATAACAGAATGACCTTCGGAGAACAAGTCGTAGAATTCAACAGCAACTTAAAATATACCGGAAAGCTTCCGACAGGCTTTCAGGTCATAAACCCGTTTCTTGACAATCCCGAAACCTTCAGTGTAATGACAGCTTTTTACAAAAAGTTTTACAATGATCATAAAGAACGAAAATTCATCATAGGAATCAACCCAAGCCGCCACGGCGCCGGAGTTACAGGCGTTCCGTTTACCGATACCAAAAGATTGGAAACTGTTTGCGGAATCGAAATGAAATCTGCTCACACGCACGAAATTTCATCAGTATTTCTTTATGATGTAATTGAAAATTTCGGCGGACCGCAACTTTTCTATAAAGAATTTTACATCAATTCTCCTTTTCCTTTAGCGATTGTCAGGAATACGATTAAAGGTAATTTAAACGCCAATTACTATGACGACAAAAATCTTTTCGAAGCCGTAAAACCATTTATGATTCAGAGTTTAAAGGATCATATAAGTTTGGGTTTGGACACTTCGGAGGTCTTTATTTTAGGAAAAAAGAATGCCAATTTTATTGATAAAATCAACAGTCACGAACATTTTTTCGATAAAATGACGGTTTTGGAACATCCCAGATATATTCAGCAGTACAAAAGCAAAGAAAAACAATTATACATCGACAAATATTTAATTGCCCTAAATAAAAATTCATGAACAACGGATTCGTAAATACAGAAATCAAAAATCAAATCTCCGAAATCACTTTCGGAACCGAAAAAAGCAATTCATTACCCGGAGAAATCCTGGAGAAACTGGCTCAGACTATTCTTGATGAAGGTGCAAAACCTGAGGTTAAAGCCATACTTTTAAAATCTGCCGGAGAAAAAGCGTTTTGTGCAGGCGCTAGCTTCGATGAGTTGCTCGAAATTGACCATTTGGAAAATTCAAAGATATTTTTTGGTGGCTTTGCAAAAGTTCTGAATGCGATGCGGTCTTGCGGCAAACTTGTTATTGTGCGTGTTCAGGGAAAAACAACAGGAGGTGGAGTAGGAATAGCGTGTGCTGCTGATTATTGCTTTGCAACAAAAGATGCCGCAATGGCTTTAACAGAATTGAACTTGGGAATCGGACCTTTCGTCATTGGACCCTATGTTGAAAGAAAAATCGGGAAATCAGCTTACGCTGCGATGTCGATTGATGCCGATTTCCGCAGCGCCGATTGGTGCGAAAGACACGATGTTTATCATTCCGTTTCTGAAAATATTGAGGAAATGGATGGGGGAATTGAAGCTTTTATGAAGAAATTATCCGAAAGAAGTGCGGATGCTTTGGCTTTAATCAAGAAAGTATCGTGGGAAGGATCTGAACATTTTGATCAATTAATGCCGGAAAGAATTTTGATGAGCGCAAGTTTAATCCTGGAAGATTCAGCGAAACAGAATATTCAAAAGATTAAGGAAAGATTGAGGATGAAACAATAAAATTCTCTTGAGATTTCAAATGAATTCAGAAAAAAGTGTTTTGATTTTAGGAGCCAATTCCGATGTGGCAAAAGAATGTGCGAAACTGTATTTGCAGAAAAATTTCCGCGTGATGATGGCTTCGAGAAATTTAAAATCGATGGAGAAATTCATCAAAGAAAACCATCTGAATGCTGATCAAATTCATTTGCGGTATTTTGATGCTGTGGATTTCGCTTCCCATCAAAAGTTTTATACTGAATTGCCTTTCAAACCAAACGTCGTATTGTATTCAGCGGGGTTTTTGGTACAAAATGAAGATGCTTTTCAGGATTTTGATAAGACTTTACAGATGATGCACACCAATTATTCAGGTGCGGTTTCCATTTTGAATATCATCGCCATGGATAAAACCAACAAAAATCTGGAAAGAATCGTCGGTCTATCCTCGCTTTCGGGAGTTCGCGGTCGGAAGAGCAATTTTGTTTATGGAAGCACAAAATCGGCTTTCACCACTTATCTGGCCGGACTTCGCCAGGAACTTTCTCCAAGAAATATTAAGGTAAATGTTTTTGTGTTGGGTTACATCCGAAGTAAAATTAATGAAGGTTTACAATTGAACGAATCTCTAATGATGGAACCGGATTATGTTGCTAAAAAAATTGTGAATGTTGGAAATTCTTTTGTCCATGTCCCTAATTTTAAATGGAAAGCGATTTATGTAATTCTTAAAAATCTACCGGAAAGTTTGGTGGCGAAGTTGCCGTAATATATTATAACGGCGCTGATTTTTCTTAAAAATGACGAAGCAATCCCAATATTGAGATTGCTTCTGTATTTTTAGAAATTCTTTAAACCAGAATGCTTTAAATTTTGAACATTTTAGTAAGCAAAGAGCGAATTAATTCGCATCATTCATTCGCTTGGATTTGATGGAAAAGCAATTTTGCTTTCTACAATAAAACGCTAAACAATTAAACCTTCCGTTTAAATAGTTATTCCTTCATATCAACTTTTAATGCCAATTCTTCCAACTGCAAATCCGCAATCGGACTCGGTGCATCAATCATCACGTCTCTTCCGGAATTGTTCTTAGGAAAAGCGATGTAATCCCGGATCACTTCATTTCCGTCCAAAATCGCAACCAATCTGTCGAAACCGAAAGCCAAACCTGCGTGAGGCGGTGCTCCATATTTGAAAGCGTTCATCAAAAATCCAAATTGTGCTTCTGCTTCTTCTTTGGTGAATCCTAACAAATCGAACATTCTGCTCTGCAAATCCTTATCGAAAATTCTTACAGAACCGCCTCCGATTTCATTTCCGTTCAAAACCAAATCATAAGCATTGGCGCGAACTTTTCCGGGTTCAGTATGAATGAGTTCCAAATCTTCCGGTTTTGGCGAGGTAAATGGGTGGTGCATTGCATGATATCTTCCGGACTCTTCGTCCCATTCCAACAATGGGAAATCGATGACCCAAAGTGGCGCAAATTCATTTCCTTTTCTTAAACCCAGACGGTTCCCCAATTCCATTCTGAGAGCGGAAAGTTGGGTTCTTACTTTATTTTCGTTTCCGGACATGAGGAAAATTAAATCTCCTGGTTTTGCCACGAATTTTTCTGTGATTTTCTTTAAATCCTCTTCATTGTAGAATTTATTTACAGAAGAAGTGACAACGCCGTCGTTTTGGAATTTAATCCAAACCATTCCGGAAGCACCTATTTGTGGTCGTTTTACCCAATCGATCAGCTCGTCAATTTGTTTTCTGGTATAATCTGCGCAACCTTCAACGTTGATTCCAACTACCAATTCTGCGTCATCAAAAATTTTGAAATCTTTTCCTTTTACCAATTCATTTACTTCCACGAATTCCATTCCGAAACGGATATCAGGTTTGTCGTTTCCGTATTTTTTCATGGCGTCTGCGAAAGTCATTCTTGGGAATTTTCCGAAATCGTTACCGGTGATGTCTTTCAATAAAGTAGTGGTCATTCCTTCAAAAATCTCCAAAACATCTTCCTGTTCTACAAATGCCATTTCGCAATCGATTTGCGTAAATTCCGGTTGTCTGTCCGCTCTTAAATCTTCATCACGGAAACATTTTACAATTTGGAAATATCGGTCCATTCCGCCAATCATTAAGAGTTGCTTGAAAGTTTGTGGCGACTGCGGAAGTGCATAAAACTGGCCCGGATTCATACGGCTCGGAACCACAAAATCTCTCGCTCCTTCCGGAGTTGATTTAATAAGAACCGGAGTTTCAACTTCGATAAAATTCTGATCAGAAAGATAATTTCTTACTTTTTGTGCCATCTTATGGCGGAAAATAAGTTTGTCTTTCACCGGATTTCTGCGGATGTCCAAATATCTGTATTTCATTCTCAGTTCTTCGCCACCGTCGGTTTCGTCTTCAATGGTGAAGGGCGGAAGTTGAGATTCATTTAAAATTGTTAAATTTTCAACTAAAATTTCAATTTCTCCGGTTGGAATTTTCGGGTTTTTGGAAGCACGTTCAATCACGTTTCCTTCCACTTGAATGACAAATTCACGTCCCAATTTTTTGGCGCTTTCCAACAATTCTTTCGAAGAGCGGTCTTCATCGAACACCAATTGCGTAATTCCGTAACGGTCGCGTAAATCAATCCAAATCATAAAACCTTTGTCGCGGATGGTCTGAACCCAGCCGGAAAGGGTTACTTCTTCATTAAGATTTTTAAGCGATAATTCTCCGTTGGTGTGTGTTCTAAACATATATTCAGTTTGTCGTTTCTGGTTGTTTAATCATTGTAAGGAACGCCGGGAATGCATTAAAGCAGCAGTCTCAGAACGTCCAATTTCAATAGGTGCAAAGATATGATTTTTGATTGAGAAAATCTTTGTTAAACGAAGGGTTGGCAGAGTCTTTCAGATTGTTTTTCTCTCGTTTAAGCAAGACATAAGTTTTATCTTCTTTAAATATTACTCTTACATTACTTAAACATTACTGTGACTAGCCTTTGGTACGGTAAAACTACAGTTCAACCTCTCGAACGAAAAGTTTTTTTAGTTGTCACCAGCATATCGTAGTCGGCAATCCGGCCATTTAAACGATGATATTTTTTAGGTAGCTTTGCAATATATTTTTGTAAATGAAGAAGAGGTTACTGGTTTTATTATGTATTGTATTGTGTTATGCATTTGTTTTTTCACAGAAAATTACGGCGAAAGTTGTTGGTGTAAAAGACGGTGACACGTTTGTTGTTCTCCAGAAAAAAAAGGAAATTGTTGTAAGGCTTGAACATGTTGACGCGCCGGAGAAAAACCAGCCATTTGGCAATAGAGCAAAACAATTTGCCTCAGATTTTTGTTTCGGGAAGACGGTTGTAGTAATCGGGAATGGTAAGAAAGACCGTAACGGCAGATGGATTGGTGAAATTTTTTATAACAACCAAAACCTAAACAAAGAACTGGTGCGCAACGGGTTGGCGTGGCATTATAAACGCTATTCGAAAAGTGCAAACTATGCAGATCTGGAAACAGCGGCAAGAAAAAAGAAAGTTGGCCTTTGGAGGGATAAAGATCCGATTGCTCCCTGGAACTGGCGAAAATCTAAACGAAAGAAAGTGCAAAATTTATGAAAATTTAGGCTTCAATGATTGTGTTTTTTATTTAACTTTGTGTAAATCAATAACAAAAAAACAGTATTAATTATGGGAAAAGGAGATCAGAAATCAAGACGCGGAAAAGTGACTGCAGGAAGTTATGGTAAAAAAAGGCCGCGAAAATCGAAATCCGTTAAAAATATTCCGGTAAAGGTTTTGAATGAAGATGAGAAGAAAGATTCAAAAGTTAAAGTAAGAAAAGAAGTGGGATATCCTACAGAGAAATCTGAAAATGCCGAAATGCCCACTGAAACTAAACCAAAAGCTGCAGCAAAACCAAAAGCTGAAAAAGCAGAGACAAAAGAAGCTAAACCCAAAGCTGCGAAAACAAAAAAAACCGAAGAATAATCTTCGGTTTTTTTATTTGAATTCAGGCTTATTTACCGCCTAAAATACTTCCCAGAAGTCCGCCTAAGCCACCTTGCTGTTGTTGCTGTTGTTGCCCGCCGCCAAGAACACTGCCTAAAATATCATTCAGCGGGTTTCCGGAGGACTGCTGAGAACCGCCTCCCAGTACGCTGCCCAAAATATCATTCAAAGGGTTTGATGGTTCTGCCTGTGCCTGGTTTTGCGCACCGCCTAAAATACCGCCCAATAAATCGCCAAGTCCGCCGCCGGAATTTACGCCGCTCGACTGTTTTTCTTTGCCGATGTATCCCATGATCAGTGGCGCAAGCATGGCCAGTACCGGCCCGATTTTATCCATCGAAATTCCGGTGTTTTGCGAAAGTTGGTTTTCAACCTGAGCTTTCTGGCCGCCAAAAATATGGTCGAGGATCGAGCCTCCTTCCTGAACTCTGGCTTCAACCTGGGCAGGATTATCTAAAATACTTCCGTCATGGTCTTTGTCCAGCGCATTGTTTAACGCTTCGGCTTCATTGGGGTCTTCCTGAGATTTTTTTCTCAGGTAAGAAATTACCAGCGGTGCAGCTACCGCAAGAAGTGCAATAATTTGATTTTTACTGATGCCGAATTTGTTTTCGGCCTGAGAAGCTACCTGATTTCCGGCGTTTCCGGTAATTAATTCGATTAAGTTCATATTTTATTTTTTTTGGTTTTCTTGAATGAAGATTCTCAAAGTTACCAAAATCTATTCCGATAAGGAATATTTACAATAATAAAATACTGTTAAAGTTTAATTTTTAAAAATAGGAACATTGCTGCAGGCTTCGCCAAACATCAGTGACTTTACGAGGGGTTTCAGCTGTTCGACAAGTTCTATGTAAGCGTTTTCAGGGATATTTACATCAGAGCAACCTTTTACCAACACTCTTTTGTCTGTAAGTTTTGTAAAATCGTAAGTCTGCACTGCGTTATGCATCAGCAACACTTCCAGATCCTCGCGGTTACCGAAAACTATTTTTTTAGCATCGTCGGTAATTTTCGCGGTCAATAGGAAATAGGCCCAAAGCGGCACAATTGCATCCGCAGAATTATAAATGTAAACATAGCATTCCCGGTAATCTTCCGGATTTATTGCGGCGACTTTATCTCTGAAATCCTTTTCCCGAAGAATCATTCCTTCCCAAAGAAAATCTTTCAGATCGATCCCTTTTCGTGTGCCTTTCGGAACCAGTTCTGAAAGGTCGAAATTTACCAAACCACTCTCTGCAACTTTATTTTTGATTTCAAATTCTTCCGACATTTTTATTTTATCTTTGACGCAAAATTACGTTAATTTTCGCGAACAAAATTAAATCACCATGGAAGTAAACTTTGATCTTCACTGTGATCTTACTGCTTATCTTCTGCAGCCCAATTCTTCTCCCACTGGAGATGTACGCTGTTCAGTAGATAAACTTTTTACAGGACATGTGAAAATGCAGGTCATGGCTTTTTATTCCGCGACAGCGAAAGGAAGTGTTGATGAGGTTAGACAACAACTTAAGCGTTACCGCAGTCTACTGAATCTTCCTGGTGTTTATGAATTTTGTCCTGAAAACGCCGAACTTCAGGAAGGTTTAGGAATTATTGCAGCGGTAGAAAACGCCTCCGGACTTTGCGAAGAAGATCAGCCGATAGAAGATGCATTTAAAAATCTTGATTGGTTGATTTCTCAGGCGAAAATCATGTATGTAGGATTAACACATCATCTGGAGAACCGTTTTGGTGGTGGAAATTTTACGCAAACAGGACTTAAAGATGACGGTAAGCGTTTGATTGAATATTTGGATGGCCGCAAAATCGCCGTAGATTTATCCCACACCAGCGATCAACTGGCGTACGGAATCTTAAATTTTATTGATCAAAATAATTTAGATATCCCGGTTTTGGCAAGTCATTCGAATATGCGGGCGGTTTTTGATCATAACAGGAATCTTCCCGATGAACTTGTAACAGAAATTATAAACCGCAGCGGCTTAATCGGACTGAATTTTGTGAAATACTTTATAAACCTCGAAAATCACAATGAAATTTACCGTCATATCGAACATGCCATAAAACTTGGAGCAGAAGACCATCTTTGTTTTGGAGCCGATTTTTTTGATGATAAATCCCATCCTGAGCAGGACAGATATCCGTTTTTCTTTCCCGAATTTGGCGATTCAACGGCGTATTCAACCATCAACAGCAGAATTTCGGATCTGTTTTCTGATGAGTTGAAAGAGAAAATAAGTCATAGAAACGCACTCTGTTATTTTAAAAGACTCCACAAAATTTAAACCCAGCACTTTGAAATATTATATTATCGCAGGCGAAGCTTCCGGTGACCTGCACGCATCAAACCTCATGAAATCTCTTAAAAAGAAAGATACAAACCCAGAGTTCCGGTTTTGGGGAGGCGATCTGATGGCTGATGTGGCGGGAATTCAGCCGGTGAAACATTATAAAGAACTTGCTTTCATGGGTTTTCTGGAAGTGGCAAAAAACCTGAGAACCATCCTTAAAAATATTAAATTCTGTAAAGAGGATATTAAAACTCATCGTCCTGATGTGCTTATTCTGGTCGATTATCCGGGATTTAACCTTCGTATTGCAGCGTTTGCAAAAAGTTTAGGCATAAAAATTATCTATTATATTTCGCCACAGCTTTGGGCGTGGAAGGAAGGCCGTGTTGAGAAAATAAAGAATTACGTGGATGAAATGCTGGTGATTCTTCCCTTCGAGAAAGATTTTTACCGGAAACATGAAGTTGATGCACACTTTGTGGGACATCCTTTACTCGATGCGATTTCGGATCTGAAGCCTATTGATTCAGAAAAATTCAAAAAAGAAAACGGCCTAAACAGTAAAGACATTATTGCGCTTTTACCGGGTTCCCGAGAGCAGGAAGTCGCTAAAATGTTGGAAATTATGCTTTCGGTCCGTCCGTTTTTTAAGGATTATCAGTTTGTCATCGCCGGCGCTCCGAGTTTGCCTAAATCTTTTTATGAAAGGTATGTGGACGAGAATGTACATTTTGTTTCCAATAAAACCTATGATTTACTACGGAGTTCGAAAGCCGCACTGGTGACTTCCGGAACCGCAACCCTGGAAACTGCATTGCTGAACATTCCTGAAGTTGTATGTTACCGAAGCAGCCGGATTTCTTACGAAATTGGTAAAAGAGTTGTAAAAAACATTAAATATATCTCGCTGGTAAATTTAATCATGGATGAAGAAATTGTGACTGAACTTATCCAGAATGATTTAAATACTGAAAATCTTGTAAAGGAGCTGAACGCAATTTTAGTAGGGGAAGCCAGACAGAAGATGCTTGATGATTTCGGATTTCTACGCCAAAAACTGGGTGGGAGAGGCGCCAGCGACCACGCCGCAAATATTATCATAAATGGGTGATTTTACGGTACGCAGTAGAAGTAAAGATGTATAATTTTACCTCTAAAAACTGCTTTGCACAAACAGCCTCTACTTATCCTCTGTATTTGTTTTATTCTTGGGATTCTTCTGCAGGACTTTGTTTCACTGGAAGTCAAATACATTTATATGTTTCTGGTTTTCAGTTTTTTGATGCTTGTTTTGTATTTGGTTAAAGATTTTTATTTTCATCGGATCAGGCATGTTTCTCTTTTCTTTCTTTTCTTTTCATTGGGAATTTTTGCTCATTTTCTCAATTCAAAGAAACCTCTTCTTCCTGAGCTGAAAAGCAAGGAAGTTATCGTTTTTAAAATCACCAAAAAACTCAATTCAAACGAGAAAAACAGGCGTTACGAAATCTCAGCCTGGAAAGGAAAACAAACTTTTCTGAGTGTGCTTTCCGTCCCAAAATCTGAAGCTGAGCTTAATTTTCTTCATTACTACAAGGCGGAAGCCTACATTAACCGGTTCCAGAAGCCTTACAGTGATTTTCAGTTTGATTACGGTAAATATCTTTCGCGCAAGGATATTTATTTTCAGGCCTATCTGCCGAATTCTTTTCAGCGCGGTTTACGAAATGATTTAAGTTTTTCTGAAGAAATCCGGCAGAAAAGACTTTCAACTTTAAGTAAAATCGACAGCGCGAATTTAAGCAAACGAACGCGCGAATTTACCAAAGGAATCATCCTTGCCGACCGTACCGAGATGGATGCCGAAACGGTGGAAGATTTCACAAAATCTGGTCTGATGCATGTTTTGGCCATCTCGGGATCGCACATGGCTATTATTTTCTGGCTGATTCTGCTGGTCTTAAATCCCATATTTCCGCCCAGGTTCAGGAATTACAAAATAATTATTTCGCTTATTCTGATCTGGGCTTTCGCGATATTTATCGATTACGGAAATTCTGTAGTGCGCAGCTGCATCATGATTTCGGCATATTATCTTTCTGTTGCGCTGCAGCGGAAGCCCGATATTCTTCACGCGATGGCGGTGGCGGCATTCGGGATTTTAATTGCAGATACCAATCAGTTTTTCGATGTGGGTTTTCAGCTGAGTTTTGTTGCGGTTTTCGGTATTTTCTGGCTGAATCAACCGATTCTGCAATACCTTCCCAAACCCAAAAATAAATTTCAGAATCTTATGGTGAATGTGGTTTCGATAAGTATTGCTGCGCAAATCGTTACACTGCCGCTGGTGGTTTTTTATTTCCATCAGTATTCTGTTATTTCCATTGTCGCGAATCTTATCGTCATTCCGTTTTCAGAGATTCTTATTATATTCTCATTGCTAATGACCGTACTCATTGAGTTTTCAGTACAAATTAATTGGCTTAATTTTATTTACGATCAGTTGGTAACAAAAGCTTTGCAACTCATACACTTTTTTGCTGATCTGGATTTTGCTTTTCACAGAATGATTCCAATGACTCTGCTCGAAATGGCAGTGGGTTTTGTCATTATTTGGTTTTTAAGATTTGCAGTGATTACATTCAGTTTGAAAAATGTGCTTAAAGTTTCTTATTTCATCATCCTATTTGTTGCGTTGAGGTTTTTGTTGAATTACAGAGCGTCACAAATCAACGAGGTTTTGGTCCATCACTACTATAAAGAAAGAATTATTTCTGTAAAAACGAAGGATGAGGTTCGGTTTCTGATGAGGGCAAATACTAATTTGGGAAAGGTTGAAAAATTTGTTATTGAACCTTATTTAACATCGAGGAGAATCCGTAAATTTAAAACAGAAATCATTTCTGATGATGTTGAAAAAATAGTGATCAGCGGCAAAGAATATCACTTGAAATAGAACAGTTTTCACATTTCTTATTTAGAAAGATTACAAACTGAAATTTTCTGACATTTCTCACTTTTCTATAGCTTAACATTTTTTTAACTTTGTGAAAATTCAATTTAAACAATATTATGGCAGGATTAACCAGTTCTACTATCGGTAGAAAGTACGCAATGGCATTGTCTGCAATGTTTTTGCTCCTATTCCTTATCATGCACCTTTCGGTGAATTTAATTTCAGTATTCAGTCCAAGTGCGTTCAATTCGGCTTCCGAATTTATGGGTTACAACCCGCTCATTCAGTTCCTTATGCAGCCAATTCTGGGGTTTGCAGTCATTTTTCACTTTGTGATGGGTTTTGTTCTTGAACTTAAGAACAGAAGCGCAAGACCAGTAAAGTACGCAATGAACAACGGCTCAGCAAACTCTACATGGATGTCCAGAAACATGATTATCTCCGGATTGGTAGTGTTGGCATTTTTGGGACTGCACATGTACGATTTCTGGTGGCACGAGATCAACTTCAAATATGTTGAAGCGAATGCACCAGATAACGAAAGATTCTGGCACGAACTTCATGCGAAATTTGCTGATGCGTGGAGGGTAATTTTCTACATCATCGCTTTTGTATTGTTGGGTCTTCACTTGGCCCACGGTTTCCAGTCGTCTTTTCAGTCGGTCGGAGCAAGGCATCCCAAATATACGCCGGTAATCAAAGCGCTTGGAACATGGTATTCCATTTTGATTCCTGCAGGATTTATCATCATTGCACTGTATCACTTTTTAACGCAGTCTTAATTTTAAGTTTTGAATCATTCAAAATCTAAAATTTAAAATTTAAAATTTCTAAAAATGAGCAAATTAGATTCAAAAATTCCACACGGCCCGTTAGCCGAGAAGTGGACTAACCATAAAAATCACATGAACCTTGTTGCCCCTAACAACCGCGATAAAATTGATATTATCGTTGTAGGTACAGGTTTGGCAGGCGGTTCTGCCGCTGCAACTCTGGCAGAGCAGGGGTATAACGTAAAAGCATTCTGCTACCAGGATTCACCAAGAAGAGCGCACTCCATTGCTGCGCAGGGTGGTATCAATGCAGCTAAAAACTATCAGGGTGACGGAGATTCAACTTACAGATTGTTTTACGACACGATTAAAGGTGGAGATTACCGTGCAAGAGAAGCAAATGTTTACAGACTTGCAGAAGTTTCTGCAAATATCATTGACCAGTGTGTTGCGCAAGGCGTACCCTTCGGAAGAGAGTACGGTGGCCAGCTGGATAACCGTTCGTTCGGTGGAGTTCAGGTAAAAAGAACTTTTTACGCAAAAGGCCAAACCGGGCAGCAACTACTTTTAGGAGCTTATTCTGCGATGAGCCGCCAGATTGGTAAAGGCAGAATCAAGATGTACAACCGTCATGAAATGCTTGATCTGGTAATTGTTGACGGAAAAGCAAGAGGTATTATCGCAAGAAACCTGGTAACGGGAGAAATCGAAAGACATTCTGCACATGCTGTAGTTATTGCTTCAGGTGGTTACGGTAATGTTTATTTCCTTTCAACCAACGCGATGGGATCCAATGTTTCCGCAGCCTGGAAAATTCATAAAAAAGGAGCTTATTTCGCAAATCCTTGTTATGTACAGATTCACCCGACCTGTATTCCTGTTCACGGAACACAACAGTCTAAATTAACTTTGATGTCGGAATCCTTAAGAAACTCAGGAAGAATCTGGGTTCCTAAGAAAATTGAAGATGCAGTAGCGATTAGAGAAGGAAGATTAAGACCGGAAAACATTAAAGAAGAAGACAGAGATTATTATCTAGAAAGAAGATATCCTGCTTTCGGTAACCTTGTACCTCGTGACGTGGCATCCAGAGCAGCAAAAGAAAGATGCGACGCCGGTTACGGAATTGAAAATAATGATACGAAAGAAGGCGTTTACCTGGATTTCTCTACAGAAATTACCAAAAAAGGTAAAGAGGCAGCGCTCGAGAAAAATATTCACAATCCTACCGATCAGCAGATCTATGATTTAGGAAAAGCTTGGGTTGAAGAAAAATACGGAAACCTTTTTGTGATGTACGAAAAAATCACAGGCGAGAATCCTTATGTGACTCCAATGAAGATTTATCCGGCAGTTCACTATACCATGGGTGGTGTTTGGGTTGATTATAACCTGCAGTCAACCATTCCGGGATGTTTCGTGTTGGGTGAAGCCAATTTCTCTGATCACGGAGCAAACAGATTGGGTGCTTCTGCACTGATGCAGGGTCTGGCAGACGGTTATTTCGTTCTTCCATACACCATTGCAGATTATCTTTCGGCAGACATCAGAACAGGTTCAATTCCTACAGATTCTGCAGCTTTTGAAGCGGCAGAGAAAGAGGTGAAAGATAAAATCAATTTCTTCATCAATAATAAAGGCACCCATTCTGTAGATTATTTCCACAAAAAATTAGGACACATTATGTGGAATAAGGTGGGAATGGGAAGAACTCCTGAAGGTCTACAGGAAGCGATTAAGGAAATTGAGGAAGTAAGAAACGATTTCTGGAAAAATGTAAAAGTACCAGGCTCGAATGATGAAATGAATATGGAACTCGAGAAAGCGCTCAGAGTGGCAGATTTCCTTGAATTAGGACAGCTGATGGCGATTGATGCATTGAAGAGGGAAGAATCCTGCGGTGGACATTTCCGTTGGGATCATGCAACACCGGAAGGTGAGGCGGAGAGAGATGACCAAAACTTCAAATTTGTAGCAGCCTGGGAATATCAG
Organism: Kaistella yananensis; assembly: GCF_026107505.2. NCBI lineage: Bacteria > Pseudomonadati > Bacteroidota > Flavobacteriia > Flavobacteriales > Weeksellaceae > Kaistella > Kaistella yananensis. Next base: position 105,774 of record NZ_JAPCHZ010000006.1, read on the forward strand.
GGGGCAGACATTAACCAAGAAGTATTGCACAAAGAAGAACTGGTGTACGAGAACATCGAAGTTAAAACAAGAAGTTATAAATAATCTCCAAAAAATTAATATAGAAATGAGTGCAAAAAAAGGATTAAACCTGACTCTGAAAATTTGGAGACAGAAAAGCAATAAATCAAAAGGACAGTTCGAAACCTATAAAATTTCTGATGTATCTACGGATTCTTCTTTCCTCGAAATGCTCGATATGCTCAATGAGAATCTTGTAAACGAAGGAAAAGAACCAGTAGCTTTCGATCACGACTGCCGCGAAGGAATCTGCGGAATGTGCTCGCTGTACATCAATGGGCGATCTCACGGTCCGGATACAGGAATCACCACTTGCCAGCTTCACATGAGAATGTTTAAAGACGGCGAAACCATCCACATCGAGCCATGGAGAAGTGCTGCTTTTCCGGTAATTAAAGATTTGGTGGTAGATCGAAGTGCTTTCGACAGAGTAATGGCAGCGGGAGGTTTCGTTTCTGTGAATACTTCAGGAAACACGCTGGATGCGAATGCGATCCCGGTTCCTAAAGAAGATGCTGACAAAGCGATGGATGCTGCAGCATGTATCGGGTGTGGTGCCTGCGTGGCCACCTGTAAAAACGGTTCAGCCATGTTATTTGTAGGAGCAAAGGTTTCTCAGTACGCCTTACTTCCGCAAGGCCGTGTTGAAGCGAAAAGAAGAGTGCTGAATATGGTGAAGGCCATGGATGAAGAAGGTTTCGGAAACTGCTCGAATACCGGCGCATGCGAGGTGGAATGTCCGAAAGGAATTTCCCTCGAAGTAATCGCCAGAATGAACAGAGAATACATTTCTGCCAATATCGACAGAGGATAAAACAGAAAATCATTACGAAAATGCCGCTTTCACTGCCGAAAGCGGTTTTTTCTTTGTTAAACTTTGCCAATTATATGATTAAAATTTTCTACAAGTCTTTATATAACTTATTTTTGCGCAAATTAAGTTTACACCGTTGAAATTAAAAATCGAAAAATTTATATACAATCAAAAAAACATGAGTAGATATTTTTTATTATTGATGTTCGCTTTCGTAGCAATGTCTTGTTCAAAAAAAGTAGAGGTAAAAGGTAATTTTGCCGGCGGGTCACCACTCGAAAGAATCGAGTTTATAGAAGCCTCCGGTGTGGCAACCCTTCCGTTGCTGAATTTGGGTGTAGACAGTAAAGGGAGTTTTTCCGGAAGCTTCGAAGCGCCTAAAAACGGCATGTACATTATGTCTTACGCCGGAAAAACAGCCATGATTTATCTTAAAGGTGGTCAGGAACTTAATATTTCAGGCCAGGCAGCCAACTTCCCCAATCAGTTTACCATTACCGGTGATGCAAAAAACAATAACGATTTCCTTTTAGAGGTAACCAAATTTATTCAGGGTTATGCAGGGAAAATCAATGTTGGCGAACTTGTAATGAAAAATGAAGCCGATTTCCTGAAAGCTGCTGAAAAAATCCGTACCGATATCGGGAACAGCATTGATGCTGCTGCTAAAAAAACTTCAGCAGATAATGAAGTGGTAGAATATAAAAAAGACGAACTGAATGCGAGTGTCTTAGGATTAATGAGCCAGTACGAAGTTAACCATCCGCAGGCTACGCAAAACCCAGCATACAAAGCGTCAAAAAATTTCAAAGATGCTGAAGCTAAGCTTAATGCAGACAGCGACAGACTTCTGAAAAACCAACCGATTTACAGAAATTATCTTTTGGGTAAACTAAGCCCGGAATTTCAGGCTTTTGCAAGCAAGCAGGCAACAGCAGGCAACCAATTATCTTCTGAATTATTTGCCAAATTTCTGGATACCAAAAAAGACCTTTCTCAGCTCACCAAAGATTATCTTCTGGCATTCGTACTTTCAAGTGGTGATATTACGCCGGGAATGACGGATGAAAATGCTGCTAAAATTAATAAAATCATTAATGAAAACATTAAAGATGCAGGCATTAAAAAAGATATGCAGCGAATTCAGTTCGTAATCGCCGGCCCGAAAGCTGGTGAAGCGGCACCGGATTCTAAACTCATCAAACAGGACGGAAGCGCTTTTAAACTGGCCGATGTAAAAGGAAAACCAAACCTCGTAATGTTCTATGCATCTTGGAATCCGTACATTTCTGAAGGTACAGTTCCTGTTCTGAAAGAAGTTGTAAATTTCTACAAATCTAAAATGGATTTCACTTTCGTGAATTTAGATGATACTAAAGACCAGTTCACCAAAACCAGCAATGCCATGATGAAAGGTATTCCCGGAAACAATGTTTACGGTGAGGGCGGACTGACCTCGCAGATTGCAAAAGATTTGGGAATTTACGGTTTCAAACTTCCTTCTTTCGTCGTTATCGATAAAGACGGAAAAATGGCAAGCCGTTTCTTTTACAACTTAGGAGATCCGGAATTGATCACCGTTTTGGATAAACTTACCGGCCTGAAAGCACCTACCGTGCAGCCTGAAGCTACTTTACAGAATGATTTGTTGGCACCACAGCCAGAAGTTGCTCCAACAAAGTAATTTCCATCAGAAATTGAAATATTTCCTGCTCATTTTATTTGGGCAGGATTTTTTTTATATTCGTTTAAAATTAAATCATGAAAAACGATTTACTTATTTCTCCAAGCATACTTTATTGGTTGGTCCTTTTCGGGATCATATTTACTGTTTTTTCAGTAAGTTTTGATCTTACATCGTTTGGTATCTCACTTCAGATGGGAAAAATATTATCATATGTTGCGGTGTTGTGCAATTTTACTGTTGCTTTTGTTCTTATTATTGATGTTTTTAAAAACCAAAATCCTTCGAGATTTTTATGGACATTGGGATTTCTACTTTTTGCAGCTTTTGTAGGATATTTTTACTTGAGAAATCGTCAATCTTATTCCGCATAACTATAAGTTTGATGTAATAACAAAGAGCTTTAGCGCATTTCTTTATAAATTATTATTTGACTTTATACTAAATTTTGTTTATTCTGCATTTTAGTAAAAAATAATTTAGTGAAATTCAAATTCCTCCCAGCGATTTATCGCCTTTTTTTTATTTTCAAAACCTTACTTTTGTGGTCATTATAATTGTAGATGAAAAGGAAAAGTAAAAATATCGTTTTAGAAAATATAAAACTGGTTTCAGCAGGTGCGAAAGGTGTTGCAGTAGGCAGAACTGAAGAAGGCAAAACTGTTTTGGTTTCCGGTGCAGTTCCCGGTGATGTGGTTAATGCCCGAGTGAAAAAATCGAAATCAAAATATTTTGAAGCGGATGTTGCCGAAATTGTGGAAAGATCACCTTTCAGAGTGGAGCCGAAATGTATTCACTTCGGTGTTTGCGGCGGCTGCAAATGGCAGAATCTTGCTTACGAAAAACAGCTGGATTTCAAACAGGACGAAGTCTTCAATCATATCAAAAGAATTGGCGGTTTTGAGGATTTCGAAACGTTGCCGATTTTGGGAAGTGAAGAACAGTATTTTTACCGTAATAAGATGGAATTTTCTTTTTCCAATGCGCGTTGGCTTACCCAATACGAAATCAGTTCGGAAGAGAATTTCGGTAACCGCGATGCGCTGGGCTTTCATATTCCTGGGATGTGGAGCAAAATTCTCGACCTTAAGGAATGCTGGCTGCAGGAAGATCCTTCCAATTTCATCCGACTTGCCGTAAAACAGTATGCCGTAGCCAACGGATTGGAGTTTTTCGATGTGAAAGAACAAACCGGCTTTTTACGGACTTTAATGCTGCGCCAGAACTCAAAAGGCGAATGGATGATTTTATTCCAGTTTTTCCGTGATGAAAAGGAAAACCGCGAGAAATTATTCGATTTTTTACTTTCAGAATTCCCGCAGATCAAAACTCTAGTGTACTGCATCAATTCAAAGCAAAACGATTCCATCTATGATCAACATGTGGTAACGTATTTCGGCGATGGATTTTTAATGGAGGAAATGGATGGTCTTCAGTTTAAAATCGGTCCGAAATCTTTCTTCCAGACCAATTATAAGCAGGCTCTGGAACTGTACAGAAAAACGCTGGAGTTTGCAGATCTAAAAGGCGATGAGGTAGTTTACGATTTATATACCGGAACCGGAACCATTGCACAGTACGTTGCCCGAAACGCAAAACAGGTCATCGGAATCGAATCCGTTCAGGAAGCCATTAACGCCGCAAAAGAACACGCCAAACTGAACGGGCTTTCGAACTGTACGTTTTACTGTGGCGATATGAAAGATATTTTTAATGATGAATTCCTTGCAAATCATCCGAAAGCTGATGTTCTGATTACGGATCCTCCGCGAGATGGGATGCACCAGAAAGTGGTAGAACAAATCCTGAAACTATCGCCTGAGAAAATTGTGTATGTAAGCTGTAATTCGGCGACGCAGGCAAGAGACATGGCATTGATGAAAGAGCATTACCGATTGGTGAAGATTCTCCCGGTAGATATGTTCCCGCAGACGCATCATGTGGAGAATATTGCGCTTCTGGTAAAGATTTAATTACATTTGAGTCATGAAGTTCCTGAAAATTTTTCTCGTTAGCGTATTTTTATTTTCGCTTTTCTCCTGCGGAAGTGATGATGATATCTGTATCAGTGGAGAAGCAACTCCCAGAATGAAACTGAAATTTAAGACGAAGGCCACAGGAAAACTCAAAACAATGGATTCTCTTTTTGTGAACGTGGATTACGGAAACGGTCAGATTCCTGTAATTGCTGCCAAAACAAAGACCGACTCTGTACTTATTCCGTTGCGGGTTGATGACGCGCCGTTCACCAAAATATATGTCGGTTTATCAAAAACCGCTGTTACTTCAGAGGTAAAGATTAATTACACTACAAAATCCGAGTACGTTTCGCCGGCCTGCGGAATCAAAAAAGTGTATGAAAATGCAAGCGCAATTCTGGAGGTTCCGGATCCCGTAATCGATATCGAACAAAACCAAACCCAAATTTCCGATGAATCCAAGACTCATTTTTTCCTTCTTTTTTAGTCTTCTGTTTTTTGCTGCTTTTGCTCAGAAAGCGCCGGACACTCTGCAAACTAAAGGGAAATATGAACCCAATTTAATGGTCGGAATTGATGTGTTGAATGCGGGAATCGGAGTATTCTCGGACCGACAGCTTTTTCAGGGTTTTGTGTCTTCGAGGGTTTCGAAAAACATTCATGCGGTCGCCGAAGCAGGTTATGAAAAAAATATTTACCGGAAAAACGGCTACGATGCTACTGCCAACGGTCCGTTTCTCAAGCTGGGTGCTTTTTATATGCTGGCAAAAGATAAAGAGAATGAGCTGAACGGCTTTTATGCCGGTGCCAAAGCAGCGGGTTCATTTTATAATCAGGAATATAAAGCGGTTCCGGTTCGTGGCTACGCCGGGAGCGACACTACTGTAGCATTCCCTGCCTCTTCGCAAAGTTCTTACTGGCTGGAAGCTGCGGTTGGTGGAAGAGTTCAGCTTTTTGAATCTCCGTTTTATATCGATGTGAATATCCAGCCGAGATATTTATTGTTCTCAACAACACAGGACGACATCAAGCCGATGATTGTTCCCGGCTTTGGCAAAAGCTCTGCAAAATTCAATGTAGGGTTCGCGTGGAATATTGCCTACCTTTTCTAAGTTGATTATAATATTATGCTTTGAATAATTTACCTGTAAATTTTCAGCCAGGTTTCAGCGTCAAATTTCTTAAAATTGTTTTATCGATTAAATTTTTATTATTAATTTCTTATATTTTATCCGAATTGTATAATTAATTTATGTAATAATTGGAAAATGTTTTGTGAACTAAATAAAATTATATCATTATTATTTTGACGGTCTGGAAAAAAAAATTACTTTTGGGATTAATTCAATAAAAAAAATATTAATCTATGAAGAGAATTTTTACTTCTGTACTTTGCGGATTGATGACAACGGCTGCTTTTGCCCAATGGAGCCCCACGTCGATGCAAGGTGAGAAAATTCGAACGGCGTCAAACGTCAAGAGTTATTATTCCTTGGATCTTAATGCAATGAGATCGAAACTTGCCAATGCGCAGGAAACCGGCAGCAACGCTGTTCCCGTAGAAATTAAACTCCCAACACTTAACGGTAAAATCGAAAGATTTGCAGTATACAGTTCACCTGTTGTGGTGAAATCTATTGCAGACCGATACCAGTTAGGTTCGTATGTTGGGGTTGGGATTGATGATCCGACCGCAATTGTGAGATTCAGTGTAGCGCCGAATGATTTCCAGTCGATGATCGTGAGAAACGGCAAGTATGAATTCATTGAGCCTCAGAATACTTCAAAAACAGTATACGGTGTTCACCCAAAAACCAATAAAACTGAAGAAGATAAAGCTTTTGTTTGTTCTACAAGTGAAGCTCCTTTGACCAAGGCACAAATGGACAAAATGTATATGTCCGGAAAGTCTTTTACCAATAATCCAACAGATTTTAGTAAGGCTTCTGATAAAAAATACAGAACCATGCGTCTGGCGATGACCACAAACGGTGAATATACCCAGTATTTTGGAGGTGTTGCAGGTGCAATGACTGCAATTAACGCAACATTGACAAGATGTAACGGTATTTTTGAAATGGATTTTGGTCTTCACCTGATTCTTCAGGATTTCCCGGGATTGATTTATCCGGATCCTGCTACCGATCCATATTCAACTACGCTTTCTAGCTGGAACCTTTCTGCTCAGAAAGCAATTACAGCAGTAGCTGGTGAAGCTAACTACGATATCGGACACATGTTTGGTGCTTCTGGTGGTGGTGGTAATGCTGGTTGTATCGGTTGTGTTTGTATAAGTCCACCATTAAATACTTCTGGTGTACCAACAGGAAACGGTAAAGGCTCGGGAATTACTTCTCCGGCAGACGGGATCCCAATGGGAGACAACTTCGATATCGATTATGTAGCTCACGAAATTGGTCATCAGCTTGGGGCAAACCATACTTTTTCTCATGGTTTAGAAGGTACAGGACAGAATGTTGAACCAGGTTCAGGTTCTACCATCATGGGTTATGCGGGAATTACCAGCCAGAATGTTCAGCAGCATTCTGATGCTTATTTCCACGTTAACTCAATCATTCAGGTGCAGAACAACCTTATCGCAAAAACTTGTGATATTGAAACTCCAGTGAACAACAATCCACCAGTAATTACTGCGATGGCAGATGTTACCATCCCGAAAAGTACCGCTTTTGTTTTGACAGCGCAGGCTACCGATGCGGAAGGTGATCCATTAACCTATACTTGGGAGCAAGTTGACAATGCAAGTACTTCGACTACCATTGCCAACCTTGGAACTTTAACCAACGGACCTACTTTTAGATCCTGGACTCCTACAGCCAGTCCTACGCGTTATTTCCCTAAGTTTTCTACCGTTTTAGCAGGAAATCTTAAAAACAATGCTGATTGGGAAGCGGTTTCTACCGTAGCAAGAACAACCAACTTCCGAGTTACCGTAAGGGATAACAATGCAGATGTAGCTCAGAAGCAAACGCAGTCTGCTTTACAGAAAGTTACCGTACACGCCAATGGACCTTTCAAAATTACTTCTACTAAAGTATATAACAATGCTCCGGGACCATTGACATGGGATGTCGTTGGAACGAACGCAGCTCCTTTTAATGTTGCCAACGTGAAGATTGATTATACCGCAGATAACGGTGCAACCTGGACGGAGCTTGCTGCTTCTACACCAAATGACGGTAGTGAAGATTTCAGTTTCGCATCTTTCCCAACAAATACTGCGCTGAAAGTTAGAATCTCAGCAATCGGAAACGTATTCTACGCTATTGCGCCGGTTACAGTTTCTGCAATTGTTGCGTGCGACGGTACTGCTCCTGCGGGACTTAATGTAACTGGTGTTACAACCGCTTCTGCAGTTGTTGCATGGGATCCTATCGCAAGTGCAACCTATATCGTGAGATACAAAAAAGCTGCTGATGCTACTTGGACTGAAGTTCCGGTATCGGCCAACACTTACACCATCACGAATTTAGATGAAGGTACAGCTTATAATGTTCAGGTTGCTTCTGTGTGTTCAGGTACAACAGGGACGTATACTGCGGTAACTAACTTCACAACATTAAATCTTCAGTACTGTACACTCACATCAACCAACTCAAGTGATGAGTATATCTCTAATGTAAAGATTACCGCTGAAGGTGCTGCTGGTGTGGACAGTTCATCAGGTGCTTCAACTTATACCAATTATTCATCTGATCCTGCAAGATTGGTGCGTTTGGCAAAAGGAACAAATAACAACACTATTTCTGTTACCAAAGCCTGGACTGGATCAATCTACAACGAAGCGGTGACGGTTTGGATCGACTTCGACAGAAGCGGAACTTTTGATGATGATGAATTTGTAATGTCTACTTCAGGTGATAAAACCACTCCTGTTACCGATACTTTCTCGGTTCCTGCAGATGCATATTCCGGAGATAAACCGGTAGGAATGAGGGTTGCTTTAAAATTCAGTACTCCTCAAATGACTCCTTGCGGTAGTTATACTTACGGGGAAGTAGAAGATTATGCAGTAATGATTTCAGCTACTTTGGGCGTAAATGATAATGTAAAAGCAAGTGCTGTTCAGGTATATCCAAACCCTGCAATCGATTTGCTAAATGTTACTAAAGTATCTGATAAAGCTTCTTATACCATTTACAACATGGCTGGTCAGGCTGTATCTAAAGGTAAAGTTACCAATGGTAAAGTACAGGTGTCTCAGTTAGAGAAAGGAGTTTATATGATTTCCGTAGATAATAACGGACAGATAAACCAAGTGAAATTTATCAAAAAATAATTTTCATCTTTTATAGAAATTAATCCCCGGAATACCACCGGGGATTTTTTTGTGCATTTAAAACATCCTCAGTGCGGTTTACGCCGTTGATCCTTTGGGATTTTTTAACAGTTTTATCTTCCATTTAACCTAACTTTAACCGTAAAATACCATCTTATCACGGTGCGTTATGTGATATTTCATTTATTTTTGCCGTGTATATGAAGAAGTCTTTTTTGCTCGCCACTTTACTGTTGATTTTTAAAGTTCAGGCCCAGTTTTTTTCCGGAGAAATTATCATCAGAGATAAGTCGATGTATTACCTGAATCAGGTGTATGTAACAAACCTTACTTCTCAAAGTACGGTTTATACCGATTATTTCGGGGCTTTCAGGATTCCGGCAAAACCTGGCGATGTCATCAGGTTTACTTCTATTGTTACCGACAGAAAAGACGTTGCCGTTACTGCTGAAGACCTACAGAATACAAGTAATTTCGTGGAACTGAAGATTGCGTATTACGACATACAGGAGGTGGTGATAAGTAAATTTAAACCTACGGGAAATCTGCGGAAAGACGTAAGCTCCCTGAAAAACGGTGAAAAAAATATGGCCCTGCAGAAAATGATTGGCCTGCCAGCTCCGAAAGGGGATGGTACGCCACCCCAACTTCCCGTAGCTGGTTTTGCAGGCGGCGGTCTTACATTCAGCCTGGAAAGTATCTACGACATTCTTTCCGGTGACCGGAAAAAGAAGGAAAGAGCCCAGCAATACGAAACAATGAACGGAGCTGTGGCAGGAATAAGGAATTATTTCGGAACTGAATATTTTACCAACCTGAAAATACCGGCAAATTACATTGATAACTTCCTGCAGTTCGTTTATACTTCAGATAATATCCTGCCTTACGTGCAGCACAATAACTACGAAGCGGTATCACTTTACATTGAAAAATATCTGCCAATTTACCAGCGCCGATTGCGGAATTCGCACTTAATGGAGGCTGCAAAGTGATTTTTCGTGATTTTTAATTTTTTATGTTAAATTAAAAGTTTTATATTTGGCGGCGCGTTATTAAGGATGATGGCATTTTATTGCCGTTTTAGTGTCCTTGCCTTATGTTAACTCATAAATTTTACTGAATGTCGTTTGTTAAAAATTTATTTTGTTTTTTAATGTTGTTGTCACTTTGTAATCTCTCTGCCCAGCGTAAGGGGAAAGATTACACCAACATCCTCCGCAGTAACAATATTTACGAGATCGATTCTTATCTGCGCATAGCGCATCCCGATGACCCCAAACGATCTGTACTGAAACCCCGGCTCGTAAAACTGCTGAATGAATATATTAAAACAGCACACCCATCAGACCAAAGGGTGAAGGATTTTCAGGAAAAGCTCGCAATTTTGCGTAGAAAACCCTCCACACGAATAAGTTTCGATGAGATGAATGACATCATCCGCCAGAAGCAAATTGCAAAATACCGCGAAGAGAGCGCAAAGAAACCAGGTAATTACGTAACCAAGGTTTACGGCAATGCCGGTGTTTCAGCCCCGTCAACATCTACGGGCGGCGCATCATCCGGTTACGTAAATCCGGAAGAGGCGGAATTCGAGATGCTGATGTCGGTAAATCCTGTTGAACATAAAAACAATACCGTAAAAATCCTGAATTCTCTCTTTGATAACGATCCGAACAGTAAAGAAAGCATCGTACTCATCGAAAACAAATCGAAGTGTAATATTATCATGCGAATCGAAGGTATTGGTAACACCAAATACAGGCTCGCAATACCTGCGCAAAGCGACAACACCATTGTGGTTGCCAAAGGCGATTATCTTTTCACAAGCCTTGTTTGTGGTGCCCAGTATGCATCGCAGAAAACCGTTCAGAAAGCGGTGATGGTTGCACTAGGAAACCAGTAGTTATAAATAAGTTAAAGTTCACGAAAAAAAATAAGTCTTGACCAATTTTATTTATTTTTGCACGTTTTTGAATGTAGAAAATGGGTAAAAATAAACTGGCAAGATTTGCCGAAAACAAAACACTTCCGAACGTATTTCAGCCAACCAGAGAAGAGGCACTCAATAATTATCCTTTAAAAGGAAAATGGAGATCCGAAGTCTTTAAAAACCATAACCCTATCGTACTGGAACTGGGTTGCGGAAAAGGTGAGTACTCCGTAGGTTTAGCAAAATCCTTCCCCGATAAAAACTTTATTGGCATCGATATTAAAGGAGCCAGATTTTGGTTTGGAGCCAAAGAAGCGGTGGAAAAAAAACTAAACAACGTGGCCTTCCTGAGAACACAGATTGAATTGGTAGACTGTTTTTTCGATCACGACGAAGTTGATGAAATCTGGATCACTTTTCCCGACCCACAAATCAAGTACCGAAGAACAAAGCACAGAATGACGCACCCGGATTTTCTGGAGCGTTATAAAAAAATTCTGAAGAAGGATGGTATCGTTCATCTGAAAACCGATTCAGAATTTCTGCACGGCTATACTTTAGGTTTACTGCAGGGACAGGGCCACGAGATTATTTCTGCCCATCATGATATTTACGGAGCGCCGGAATACGATCCGGGAACTCCGCTTTTAAGGGAAATAAAAACGTATTATGAGGGTTTATTTTCGGCGAAAGGCAAAACGATTACCTACATTAAATTTAAAATCAAGTAGTTCCTGTTTCTCATTAATGAAGAAAACATTTTTTATGATTGCGGCCTTCAGCTGCATGTCTCTTGCTGCCCAGAAACAGAACAGCAATATCCTGAACAGTAACGATCCACATGAGATCGAAATCTTCCTTAAAACCGCTCAGCGCGACGATCCGCGAAAACCAGCCCTCACAGGGAAATTGGCAGCTCTTAAAAGCTCAAAAACAGTTAAAACAGTACAGGCTGCACGTGTACCCCACACGTCTTCAGATCATGCCGTAAAGTTTGCTGACAAACCCACAGAAGAGGCGGAATTCCGCAGGCTGTCGATGGAAAGACCCGGTTCACATGAGCAGAAAACCGTGAAGCTTCTGAACCAACTTTTTGATAATGATGTTGCGAATAAAGAAGCGATCCTTCTCATCCAGAATAATTCCGGCTGTAACATGATCATTAAGGTACAGGGTAATGAAACCTATAACATTCCTATTCGTGCCGGCGGTGAAAATTTTGTGGTTTTGAAGAAAGGAAATTATCAACTCAGCGGAAACGCGTGCAACGCCAACTATTCTTCCTTGAAAAGTATCGCAAAGAATACTGTGGTTACGCTTAACAGAACAGATACTGTTTTACCGAAGGGAAAATTTGCGCAGAATGCTGAAGGAAAATAAAATATAAACTGATTAAAGATCGCCGCGCCTATTCTTTTTTTACTATTTTCAAAGAAACAAAAAAGGTTCAGAAATTTTCTGAACCTTTTTCAATATTGAAGATAAAATCTTATTCTGCAGCAGTATCGAAATCTGCATCAGCATCAGCTGAAACTTTTTCTCCTTCTTCTTTAGATTTTTCTTTATCTGCTTTTCTTTGAGATAATCCGTCTTTGATAGAACCTGAAACCACGCTAAGGATCATATCGATAGATTTAGATGCATCATCGTTTCCAGGAATTACGAAGTCTACTTTTCTTGGATCTGAGTTTGTATCTACGATACCGAAAACAGGGATACCCAATTTTTTAGCTTCAGTTACTGCGATGTGCTCTCTCATGATATCAACAACAAAAATTGCTGAAGGAAGACGTACCATGTCGGAAATTGAACCTAAGTTTTTCTCAAGGTTAGCACGCTGACGGTCAACCTGAAGTCTTTCTTTTTTAGATAAAGTTTCGAAAGTACCATCTTTCTTCATTTTATCGATGTGGTTCATTTTCTTAACAGCTTTACGGATGGTAACAAAGTTTGTTAACATCCCACCAGGCCATCTTTCTGTAATATAAGGCATATTAAGATCAGCAGCGTGTTTTGCCACCACTTCTTTCGCTTGTTTCTTTGTAGCTACGAAAAGAACTTTTTTGCCTGCAGAAGTAATTTTTTCCAAAGCGTTGCACGCCTCGTCTAATTTTACTGCTGTTTTATGTAAGTCTACAATGTGAATACCGTTTTTCTCCATAAAAATGTATGGAGCCATATTTGGATTCCACTTACGGGTCATGTGACCGAAGTGTACACCTGCCTCTAAAAGGTCTTTAACATTTGCTTTTGCCATGTCGCTTTTTTGTTTTTAGTTTACGTTCCGCTTTTTCGCAATCAACTTTTCTTTAGATGGGAGAAGAGTTTGGGTGCTAAACTAAACGGGGCATTTTTTGATTAGATAATAGAACCAAGAGCCAAGAACAAAGATTTTTGAAAGTCTCGAATCTCGAATCTTTTTGATTAACGTTTTGAGAACTGGAATCTCTTTCTTGCTTTCTTCTGACCTGGTTTCTTTCTTTCAACCATTCTTGCATCTCTTGTAAGCAATCCGTGAGGTTTCAATAATCCTCTGAACTCTTCGTTTACTTCGCACATTGCTCTGGAAATTCCAAGTCTGATTGCTTCTGCCTGCCCTGTAATTCCACCTCCGAAAACATTCACTGTTACGTCGTACTGACCTACAGTTTCTGTCAACAAAAATGGCTGGTTGATTTTGTAAACCAATACATCAGTACCGAAATAGTCTTTAGAATCCTTTTTGTTAATCGTGATTACTCCAGAACCTGGTTTCACATAAACTCTTGCAACTGAAGTTTTTCTTCTTCCGATTTTATGAACTATTGACATATTAATTATTTGAATTCGTTAATATTAATAACTTTTGGCTGTTGAGCTTCATGTTTGTGTTCAGTTCCTTCATATAAATAAAGGTTGCTGAATAACTGAGATCCCAATCTGTTTTTTGGAAGCATACCTTTTACAGATTTTTCCAATACTTTTAAAGAATCTTTTTTCTGAAGTTCAAGAGCAGTCATCGACTTCTGACCACCTGGATATCCAGTATGCCAAATGTAAGTCTTGTCAGCCCACTTGTTCCCGGAAAGGGTTACTTTCCCAGCATTCAAAACGATTACGTTATCTCCACAGTCTGCGTGAGGCGTAAAATTCGTTTTGTGCTTTCCTCTCAAAATCTTTGCAACCTTAGAAGCTAGTCTTCCTAACGGTTGTCCTTCAGCGTCTACCACAACCCATTCTTTATTAGCGGTAGCTTTGTTAGCTGAAACGGTTTTGTAACTTAATGTATTCACACTTTTTCGTTTAACGATTAAACATAATTTTCCCTAAATAGGGTGTGCAAAGGTAAAGATTTTTTTTGGAACAGAAAATATTTTAGGGAAGAATATCCTAAGGTTTTGAAAATGATGGGGTTATTTCTTTCGTAGAACCACAGCGGTAATCTTTTTAATACGTTAAATCAGGCTAATTTCTGAGAGATTTCGAACTTTTGAAACTTGCAAAAATATAATACGCCACAAAAACCATCGAAAATTTAATAACAGAAGGAACTGCTTTTTCCAAATCAAAGAGAAAAATACCTACCACAACTAAAACTGCCATTCCCAAAAAAGAAATGCCCAGTTTTTGAGGCAAGGTGAATTTTTCGTCATCCAGAAAATACGCCATTCCCCACGCAGCCCCGAATGCAAAACCATAATACAGATCCAGCGCCCAACCCTGACTTCCCAGAAGAAAATAATTCAGAAGAAAACTCACGAAGGTTCCGGCTAAAAAATAGATAATCGCGCGCTGCATAAAAATAATGTTTCCGCAAAAATAAAGATTAAAAATTTGAAACCAACTTATTTATATGCTATGCGATGAATTTTGGTAATGTATACAGGATTTCGCATTGCTTCTGAATAAAAGAGATTCTCATTCGATCGGTGTTTTATTTAATTCGTTAACAATCAAAAATATATAAGCGTCTTTTAAGTTTTTAAGAATTGATTATATTTGGAATCTTACGAACATTCAATTATGGAAACCCAAAAATATTCTCCAAAAAACAAAATCCGTATCGTTACCGCCGCCGCATTATTCGACGGACACGATGCTGCCATCAATATTATGCGCCGCGTAATCCAAGGAACCGGCGTGGAAGTGATTCACCTCGGACATGACAAATCTGCTGAAGAAGTTGTAAACTGCGCGGTTCAGGAAGACGCCAATGCAATCGCCTTAACTTCTTATCAGGGCGGTCACAACGAATACTTTAAATATATCTATGATCTCCTGAAAGAGAAAAACGCTTCTCACATCAAGATTTTTGGTGGCGGAGGCGGCGTTATTTTGCCTGAAGAAATCAAAGATTTGATGGATTATGGCGTAACCAGAATTTATTCTCCTGATGACGGCCGCGAACTCGGTTTGCAGGGAATGATCGATGATTTGGTGCAGAAATCTGATTTTCCAACAGGAGAAAAAATTACAGTTCAAGATTTAGATAAAATTAAATTTGAAGATTCAAAATCAATTGCTGAAGTCATTTCCGCAGTAGAAAATTTCTCCGAAACTAAACCGGATTTAGTGAAGGAAATCGACGAGAGAGCAAAAAATTCGACCATTCCGATTATCGGGATTACCGGAACCGGCGGCGCAGGAAAATCTTCCTTAACCGACGAATTGGTTAGAAGATTTTTACGCTCCAATCCAGACAAAAAAATCGCCATCATTTCCATCGATCCTTCCAAGAAGAAAACCGGTGGAGCACTTTTGGGAGATAGAATTCGCATGAATTCGATTAATGATCCGCGCGTTTATATGCGTTCTATGGCAACTCGGGAGAACAACGTTTCCGTGTCGCCGCACATTCATTCTGCATTAAATATTTTAAAAATCGCAAAACCCGATGTCATCGTTCTCGAAACATCCGGAATTGGACAGTCCGGTTCGGAAATTACCGATATTGCCGATGTTTCCATGTATGTTATGACCCCGGAATATGGTGCTTCAACCCAATTGGAGAAAATCGATATGCTTGATTATGCAGATTTGGTTGCGTTAAATAAATCCGACAAACGCGGTGCTTTGGATGCACTGCAAGCGGTGAAAAAGCAGTTTCAGAGAAATCATCTGCTGTTCGAGCAGCCTTTAGACGAAATGCCTGTATATTCTACAAAAGCCAGCCAATTCAACGATTGGGGAACTACGGAACTTTTTAATGAACTGATTAAAAAAGTAAATGAAAAGTTTGAGGGCCTTAATTTAAGCGGCTATGTAGAGCAAAATGTGTCCGATGACACCACCATTATTCCTCCAAAAAGAGTGCGTTATCTGTCTGAAATTGTAGAAACCAACAGAAATTACGATAAAGAGGTAGAAAATCAGGTGCTTATCGCCAGGAAAATGTACCTCCTTGATGGTTCCAGGGTGCTTATTGAGGACGATCAGCATACCCGTGACAAACTGGAAAAGGTTTTTCTGAAAACAAAAAAAGAACTTACTGAAGAAAATGCTGCTTTTCTGCAAGGCTGGCATCATTTCAAAGAAGAACTGCAGGCAGATACTTATTCATACTTCGTTCGCGGTAAAGAAATTAAGGTGCAAACAAAATCAGAATCGCTTTCAGGACTTAAGATTCCGAAAATTGCTTTGCCGAAATTCCAGGATTGGGGCGATTTAATTCGTTGGAAAGGGCAGGAAAATGTTCCCGGAGCATTTCCTTTCACCGCGGGAATTTATCCTTTCAAAAGAACCGGTGAAGATCCCACAAGGATGTTTGCCGGAGAAGGCGGTCCCGAAAGAACCAACCGAAGATTTCATTACGTTTCCGCGGAAATGGACGCGAAAAGACTTTCTACAGCGTTCGATTCGGTGACGCTGTACGGTCAGGATCCTGCGTTTCCGCCTGATATTTATGGGAAAATCGGGAATGCCGGCGTTTCGATTGCCACTTTGGATGATGCCAAAAAATTGTATTCGGGCTTCGATTTGGTAAATGCTATGACTTCCGTATCGATGACGATTAATGGTCCCGCGCCAATGCTGCTCGCGTTTTTCATGAATGCAGCTATCGATCAGAATGTTGAAAAATACATCGATGAAAATAATCTTTGGGATAAAGTTGAAGCCAGATTAAAGCAAAAATTTGATGACAAAGGATTAAAAAGACCAACATACAGCGGCGAACTTCCGCCTTCCAATAATGGTTTAGGTTTGAAATTATTAGGACTTACCGGCGACGAAATTTTAGATGCGGAAACTTATGCTAAAATTAAAGCTGAAACTATCGCAACGGTTCGTGGAACAGTTCAGGCAGATATTTTGAAGGAAGATCAGGCGCAAAATACTTGTATCTTCTCTACCGAATTTGCATTGAGATTGATGGGCGACGTTCAGGAATATTTCATTAAAGAAAAAGTGAGGAATTTTTATTCGGTTTCGATTTCCGGTTATCACATTGCTGAAGCGGGTGCTAATCCGATTTCTCAATTGGCATTTACCTTGGCAAACGGCTTTACTTATGTGGAATATTATCTTTCACGAGGAATGGATATTAACGATTTTGCTCCGAATTTATCCTTTTTCTTCTCGAACGGAATCGATCCGGAATATGCGGTAATCGGGCGTGTTGCGCGTAGAATTTGGGCAAAAGCAATGCGTGAGAAATACAATGCCAACGAAAGAAGCCAGATGTTGAAATACCATATCCAAACTTCCGGGCGTTCGCTTCACGCGCAGGAAATCGATTTTAATGATATTAGAACTACTTTGCAGGCGCTTTATGCGATCTACGACAACTGCAACTCGCTGCACACCAATGCTTATGATGAAGCGATCACCACACCAACCGAGGAATCGGTGAGAAGAGCGATGGCAATTCAGTTGATCATCAACAAGGAACTCGGTTTGGCGAAAAACGAAAATCCGTTGCAAGGTTCATTTATCATTGAAGAACTCACGGACTTGGTTGAAGAAGCTGTTTACGCAGAATTCGACAGAATTACCGAAAGAGGCGGTGTTCTCGGCGCAATGGAAACCATGTACCAGCGATCCAAAATTCAGGAAGAATCCATGCATTACGAATGGCTGAAACATACCGGCGAATATCCAATTATCGGGGTGAATACCTTCCTTGGCAAAGATGGTTCACCAACGGTTTTACCGGGTGAAGTAATCCGTTCAACAGAAGAAGAGAAGCAACTGCAGATCAAAAATCTGGAAAATTATCAGAACGCAAATGCCGCAAACACTGAAAATGCTCTAAAACAACTGCAGCACGGAGCCATTAATCAGGAGAATCTTTTTGAACTGATGATGGAAGCGGTAAAATACTGCTCTTTAGGTCAGATTACGAACGCTCTGTTTGAAGTCGGCGGGATGTACAGGAGGAATATGTAATTTTAACTGCTTATAAATTTAAAAGCCGTGTTAAAAGTTAATGCTTGACACGGTTTTTGCTTTCCATAGAATTCTGTCACTCAAACTTCAAATATGTCATCAAAAATTTATCCCGGTGGTCTTCTCGTTTTATTTTTAATTTTATTTTCCTGCAAATCTGATCCGGTAAAAATTGCTGCCACCGCCGCCCAGGAGCGGAATATCATTATTGACAGCACCATTACCGCTTTCCAGAAAAAATTACTGGCGCAGCAAATCGATTCTGTGTTTTCGAAGACGAAATTTAACGGCAGTATTTCTGTATTTCGAAACGGTGAAAAACTTTATGAAAAACAAAATGGGTTTGAGGATTTTAAAACGAAAGCTAAACTTGACAGCAATTCGGTTTTTGCGATTGGTTCGGTTAGCAAGCAGTTTACAGCCGTGATGATCTTAATGCTGGAAGATGAAGGAAAGCTAAATACCGGAGACCGGGTTTCTGAATTTTTGCCAGAATTTCAGAATAAACAGTTTGAAAATATCACGGTTCATCAGTTGCTAAACCACACTTCGGGAATCAGTGATTTTGGGAGCGGACTTCAGTCGAAACCCGGTGAAAGTTTTAACTATTCCAACAATGGATATCGGTTTTTGGGAGAAATTGTAGCCAGGGTTTCAGAAAAAACTTTCGATCAGTATGCAAAAGAACTTTTTGAAAGGATAGGAATGATGCATGCTTCCACGGCAAATTCATTTGAAGGCAACCATCTGGCTGGAGCGTATCTGGGAAATGCTGTACGATTTGAAAAAATTGCAAATATGCCAAAAAGGTTAGCTTCAAAAGAAATATCTGTCGCAGCCGGCGGCATTTTATCAACGGCTTCAGATCTGCACCGGTGGAATGCCGCACTTTTCGGCGGAAAAATCCTTAAACCAGCAACGCTCGAAAAATTAAAAACTAAATCCTCAGAAACCGCTCATCCAATTTTGGGGAAAGTAGGCTACGGGTACGGAATCATGATGGATGAAGGGAAATTAGAGTCTTATTTTCATTCCGGATATGTGAAAGGTTCGCCGTCGCTCAATATTTATTATCCGAAAACCAAAACTTCGGTGGTGATTTTATCGAATATTGCAGATGAATCGAAAGGAAAAAATGCGATTTTTCACCCTCATAAAGATGTTAAAAGAATCATCGATGCCATTGAAAATGCCGTTTCAGAACTAAAATAATCAGCTAAGTGTTTTCCTGAGTTCATCCAGAAATCCTGCGAATCTTTCAGGCGTTTTTCTGTTTTCAAAGCCGGGAATGAACTGATGTTTTTCAAGAATCTTCTCTGTTGATATTCCGGCCAGCATATTACCGTAAACAAACTCATTGGAAGCTTCCAGAAAATTTGCCATTTCTTTTAAATTCGATTTGTTGCCTGTTGTAAATTCCGGTTTATTGCCGTGGCCGAAGATAAAAACCGTATCATTATCAAATGTCGACTGCGCGTTTTCGAGAATTTTAATCCAGTTCCGTGAATCTGAACCATCCGCTGTTCGGTAAACAGGAATCATGTTGGTAAACATCAGATCGCCCATATGTACAACATTATCATTTTCAAAATGATACATAACGTCGCCGAAAGTATGTCCGTTCCCGAAATGGTAACCGGTGATTTTCTGGTTTCCTAAATCAATTTTGTAACGGTCTTCGAAAAGAATGCTGGCGTAATGCTGCTCGGCGAGTTTGTTGCTTTTTTCTGCCGCCAGGCGCTGAAGTTCCGGTACTCTTTTATGGGCAATTATTTTGGTGTTTGAATCTTTAAAAGCAATATTTCCTGAAGTATGATCGCCGTGATGATGGGTGTTACAGAGGTAAAGAACAGGTTTTCCTATAACAGAAATTCCGTCTAAAACAGGTTGGATGGAATCCGGAAACTGAGAATCGATCACCACAAATCCGTCTTTGGTTTCAAAAATGCCCACCGTTCCGCCTTTATTGGTATATCTGCTCACGTTGCCAACAACTTTTGCGAGGTTTCCTGCACTTAACTTCACGGGTTCTAACAACTGTTGACTTACAATTTTTGATGAACTGCAGCTTAACACACTCGGCACAAAAGCCAATCCTAAGCCTGCTGCGAATGTGGTAGCGAGAAATTCTTTTCGGTTCATTTTGTATATTTTTATTAAAATTAAACATTTTTCATCAACCGTGCGGAAGAAATTAAATCGCTTTTAAGTTGCGATGATTTGTTTAAATTTGCGGCAATGCAAAGCGAAAAAATTATTTTAGGAATTGATCCGGGAACAACCATTATGGGTTTCGGGCTGATTTCTGTGGTGAAAGGAAAAATGGAAATGATTTCCATTCACGAACTTATTCTTAAAAAATATCCAAATCACGAAACCAAACTGAAGGTTATTTTCGATAAAACTTTAGCGCTGATCGATGAGTTTCATCCTGATGAAGTGGCTCTGGAAGCTCCCTTTTTCGGGAAAAATGTACAAAGTATGCTGAAGCTTGGCCGCGCGCAGGGGGTTGCAATGGCCGCATCGCTGCACCGTGACATTCCGATCACCGAATATTCGCCGAAGAAAATAAAAATGGCCATCACCGGAAACGGAAATGCGAGTAAAGAACAGGTTGCAGGTATGCTGCAGAACCTCCTGAATTTAAAAGAATTTCCGACCAAATATCTTGATGCTTCCGATGGACTGGCGGTGGCGGTATGTCATCATTTCAACTCGGGAAATGCGGTTTCTGAGAAAAGTTATTCCGGTTGGGAAAGTTTCCTGAAACAGAATCCGGATCGTTTGAAATAAAAAAATCTCCTTCAAAAATTTTGAAAGAGATTTTTTATCATTTTACTGCTGTTCTAAGGTTGCCAAAAAGACCATTGTGTACCGTTGAAAACTGCCAGTATTTTGTTTTCGGAATCGTAAACCATCATTCCTGCTGCAGGATTTTTAATGTTTAAATGTGGCGACGCTACCTTAGGTAAAATCATTGCTTTATTAGGATCTGAAAGGATAAGAATCCCCGGAACCTGTGCCTGTGGAACCGTTGTTGGGCCTATGATCGCTTTTGTGTTGGGGTTTTCTTGAAATGCTAAAAGTGTATTGACAAATCCGTTGGTTTTATTAGCATTTCCTGTTAGGTTTTGCCACGCTCCGTTACCCAGTTTCAGTTTCATAATGCGATCCTTGTAATCCATGATTAAAGTTCCCGGAACAGCGTTTAAAGCTTCGGATTCTTCCACATACGGTAGAATAATACCTCGCTCTTGTGATCCGAATTCTACTGAAACTGATGAATTGGTAACCTCTGTTTTAGTTCCAGGGTTAATAATTACCTGTGCGAAAACTATGGTAGAAAATAAAAATGCTGATAGAGTGAAAAATGTTTTCATATCTTATTTAAAATTAAAAAGGTGGGCAGGTTGGGGTAGTGAAGGTATGCCAGGCCGGTGTGGTATCACCTGATTTCACGGTGTAAATTTTCGGTTGCCCATCGCTCATGTCAAAGATTAACATTCCTTCCACCGGGATTAGGATTGCCCCCGTATTTTCAACTCTGTTGATAACGAAGCCCTTGTGTCGGGACTCCAGAGCGATATGTCCTCCCTGCACTTTTTCGGGCCAGAAATCGGTCGGCGTACCTGATGTTGCTCCTGCACTTCCCAATGCAGTAATGCCTAGTTTTGTTGGGTACTTATTTACAGTATCAATCACGGGATCTTTATAACAAGCACAATTGATAGAGCCTGCGGGGCTTACTTCTAGCGTAATTGACCTGGTAGAAGATATTAGATGCGAAGTAGGAGAGTCATCAAAAGGATAAGATACCGTGAGGGAATAAGTATATATGCCATCAATTGCAAATGGTCCCAAGGAAGGATCAGGAATACTGGCTGCATTTCCTGGGCTTACGAAACTTCCACTAAGGGTAGGGAAATTGTACCCTGCGGGTCCGCTCTCTAGTTTTAATTCGTAAGTAACATTTTTCCCGGGAGGAATAAGTCCGGTATAGTGGGCTGTAAGATTAACAGGAGTTTTGGTATCGCCTACACAAACTTTCAGGGGATAAAGTTGCAGTTGAGCAGCCAAACTTCCTCCATAATTGTTTAGCTGTACAAAGTTGTAGGGTGAACTTGAAGCGCAAACGCCATACTCTGTTTCTACTAAGGTGCCATCGCTGTTATAAAATTTAATCTTCTGGTCGCCGGTACAGGTTATACCCAATTGCTGCAGACCATTGGATCCCAAACCACTTTCGGTACCCAGAGCGTTGTAATCTGTGATGACAATAGAGTTTCCGCTCCTTAACCCAAGTGAAGCGCTAAGTGTTTTGAAGTAGAAAACACCACCAAAAATGTAGATATTCTGATTATCGCCCAATAATTTAAATTCAATTGGGCCATTTTCTAAATTTATTCGTCCCACATCGGGTCCTGAGGAAACAGAAGAAAATACATTCAAAACCGGATTGTTTGCCAGTATATACAGATTACCGAAATAATAAGTTTGGCTTGTATTCACCGTTACTTCAGTACCCTGCGTAATAAATACATTATAATTGCCCTGCGCCGTAGCTGTTGTGCCTACACCAGGTGCAGTTACTGCCGGAACCCAGGCGCAAACTCCGCCGGTACAGGAATAGATTTCCCAGGTGGAGGCAGAGGTCCAGTTACCGGTAATCTTTGAACGGTAATCTCCTTCTACCGGAGGTGGTGCAGATTGAGCGAAAATAAAAATAGTGAATAAAAATAAGGTGAGTTGTATAAGTTTCTGGTATAACTTTCGGTAAGAATAGGTAAAATTTTGGGTCATTGTAAGTTTTAAATTGATCAGTAACTTTTTCGGAAGTTTTTGCATGCATTTTAAGGGGGTTAAAAGGCCTTTTAGACTCCGAGTATTTTTTCCGCGATAAATATATGCATTAATTTGAAATATTATGTTAATCAAATACTAGAAAATTATTGTATTAAATTTAATCGTGGTTAAGATTATAAAAGCCGTTTTTATGATTTTCTACCGGTATTTTCTGTTGGCAAAAAACTCCTTCAACAGCTGTTGAAGGAGAAGTGTGTTCGCAGAAATTATTTTCTAAGGCTTCCAAAATGCCCATTGTGTATCATTGAATAATGCCAGCATTTTCTCAGCGGAATCTTATACAATCATTCCAGCTGGCGGATTCTAAATATTTAGATGTGGAGAAGGTACTTTTGGTAAAATTATCACTTTGTTGGGATCCGAAAGCACAAGAATTCCTGGAACCTGGGCCGGAGTTATTGAAGTTGAACCAATGATCAACTGTGCTGTCGCATTTTCCTGAATAGTGCTGGGTGCACAAAGAATTGAATTGGTAACTTGTGCTGCGCCCGATAAATTTTGCCACGTGCCATTTGCCAGCTTTAATTTAACCCTTTTATCAGCCGGATCCATTATAAATATTCCTGCAACCGCTGTGTTAGCGGCAGATCCTTCAACATAAGACAGTATTAAACCGCGCGCATCATCGCCAAATTCAAGAGAAATTAATGGGTTGCTTACAGACGTTTTGTTACTTAATAACTATTAAATAATTGATAATCAGTAATATTGTTTTGTGTATATCTAATAATTTTTACTTGGCAAAACCTAATACTATTTGTAACAATGCTTCGTTTTCAAAGACCAATTGTATAAAATTATAACAACATTTACTTTAAATCAATGCAAAAAGCACCTCAAAATATAAGTCCTGTAAACCACAAAATGAATTGGTTTCAAAAGTTTCTGCTCGTCTGTTCTGGCGGAAATATTCATATCTTAAGAAAAACGCCCAGCGAATGGAATAAATTTGCAGGCATTGGCGGAATTGTTCTCTTTACGGCAATTTTTGCCACACTATCTGCGGGCTATGCCATGTTTACAGTGTTTGATGATGTCTGGATTTCTATTGCTTTTGCCCTTTTATGGGGACTGATGATTTTTAACTTAGACCGATATATTGTGTCCTCTATCAAAAAAACAGGAACCTGGTGGAATCAGATTTTAATGGCGCTCCCGAGGCTAATTCTCGCCACATTCTTAGGAATTATAATTTCTAAACCTTTAGAACTGAAGATTTTCGAAAAAGAAGTCAATAAGCAGCTGAATACCATCATCCAAAGAAATAAAACCCAGCTTCAGGCGGAGATGAAGAGCCGCATCCTTCAGCAGTCAGGACCATTTGAAACGGAAAAGAAACAGATTTCTGCTAAAATTGAATCATATCAGAAATCATATGACTCTGCCACAGTGGAGCTCGAAAAAGAAATTTTAGGGAAACAAAGTGGCTTAACATCAGGAAAAGTGGGCTTCGGAAGCAATGCCAAACGGAAATCTGAATTGAAAGAACAGCGCCGCCAGGATTTGGAAAATTATCAAAAACAGATCGCACCAAGATTGGAATATTTAGACAAAGAAATCTCTAAAGTTTATACCAATATAGAAACGGAGAGAAACAAAACCGAAACTTTCGAAGATAAATTCAACGGGTTTGCGGCAAGACTGCAGGCGCTTGATGAACTGGGGAAAAACACACCCATTATCGGCATCGCAGCAGCTTTCATCATGGGACTTTTTATCTGTCTGGAGATTTCTCCGGTTTTGGTGAAATTAATTTCGTCAGTGGGTCCTTATGATTATCTTCTGGATAAAACAGAAAATGATTTCCGGCTTTATGCAAAAGAAAAAATCGAAAAAGGAAATGCCGGAACCCACTGGCGGATTGATGATTTTAAAGACAATCTCGGTAAATAATTTTATAGTATTACAAATAAAAATCAATGAGAAAAGCATTTAATGTCTTATTTGTATTGCTTACAATTTCTTGGTGTTTTGGGCAATCTAAAAAAGAATTCAAGCGGCAGGGATTATCCGCGTTGAGCAAAGGAGATTTTGTTACGACAAAAGAAAATTACCTTAAATTATTAGAAAAAGGAGAAAAAACCTGGGAAACTTATACCATTTTGGGCGACTGCGAATTTCATCTGGGAAACTCAGAAGATGCGATTGCCTATTACCGAAAAGCCCAGGAGAAAAACCCCGTATATGCAGGCCTTTATTTACGTATGGGAAATGTTTTGAGGAAGCAAGGAAAGTTTGAGGAAGCAATCATCAATTTCCGGAAGATGACGATTACAGAACCCGAAAATCCACAGATTTACAATATGATTTCCAGTACGTATTTTGAAAATGGCGAATTTCTGGCGGCTTTAGATGCGATTGATATGATGGTGAAATTTGGCGGAGAAAATTTAGATTCAAGCTATGGGCGATCTCTTGCTTATATTAAATTGAACAGAATTCCAGAAGCTTGCATCGAGCTTGAAAAGGCCGATCAATTGGATAAGCAGAATGAACGCCGGGACATTGATGTGATGAAAGCCCTGCATTGCGTTAAATAGTTCTGTATTTCTGGTTCAAAGAAAAATGAATGTCATTAAAGTCGCATTCAAAAATTACTTAAGTTCGTTCACGGTTTTTGCGACCGCGTCCGAATTGATTCCGGAGCCTTCTTCCTGGCTTACCAGTTCGCCGTTTCGGTTGAAAACACTGATGATATTGGAGTGTGAAAACTCGATGGGAGAAATTTTCTTGTATTTCACCGCAAGTACATTGGCAAACTCCCGGGTAGATTCTTCATCACTTCTCAGGAAAATCCACGGTGCGGAATCCATATTTCTTTCTGCTGCGAATTTTTTCAGAACTTCTGGTGTATCGTTCGTGGGATCTATGGAAATAAGAACCAGTGAAGTGTCCTTCAGCTTGTTTTTTTCAATTTTAGCATGAATTTTCTTCATATCGCCCACAAGAATCGGGCACGCCGTTCTGCAGCTGGTGAAAATCATGACCATGACGAGATTCTTTCCTTTCAAATCTTTTAACTGAAGTTCCTCGGCATCCTGATTCTGCCATTTGGAATCCAGTAAAAAGATAGAACTGTTCGCATTTTCTTTATTCTGAGCGGTTTGTTCCGTATTTTCTTTGCACGATAAAATGGTAAGTACCGAAAAAAGGAAGAGCAGTATATTTTTCATCTTATTGAAGGTTTTTGGCGCATCTGAACCCGAGGTTTTCAACGGTATAATTCGCTTTTAAACTCGATCGGAATGCATAGCGCATGAATGAAGCGTAATTTAGCACGTCGGTGGCACTTGTTGCAGCAGATGCGCAGAAAAGTCCCTTGTCATCGTACTCGCCGGTTCTGGAATCACTTGTAGTCATGATCGAATTAAAATCATCCGTCCATTCCCAAACCAGATCGAACATGTTGTAGACACCCCAGTAATTGGGTTTTGAAATTTTTACTTTGTTCCGCTCCCTGAATTTTTCGTTATAAAGATTGATGAGGTGTGCAGAATAATTCGGTTTGTTTCTGGCGTTGGCAGTTTCTTCGTCGGCCATGGCGACATATTCCCATTCATCCATGGTAGGCAGGCGTTTGCCGGCACTTTTTGCATAAGCTTTCGCTGCAAACCAGGAAACAAAAGTTACGGGCGCATCAGGGTCCGCATTTTTTGGTAATGTTTCGTCATTCTGCCAGTCTCTGAGGTAAGTTTCGTCAGCAAAAATGGCTTTTACATTGCTGCGTTTCCACTTGGGGTTTTTCTTTACAAAATCCAGAAATTCCTGGTTGGTAACGGGTCTTTCATCCAGTAAAAAATCCTGAACTTCTACCAGAGCACTGTCGCTTCCATAAAAAGGCTGGTATTTTCCTCCTTTTATAGTAACCATCTTCACATCAGGATTTATTTTTACGTCCTCTGTTTGTGTGATTACTTCTTTGGAGGTGTTTTCTGCAGCCGTTTCTGTGCAGCTTTGTAAAATAAAAAAGAAACCGCTGAAGTAGAGGACTGTTTTTAAAATTGCGTACATAGCAGTTTCTTTTTTATTGATGATTTATAATTATTGAACTTTATTGTAAACCTGCGGATTTTTCTCTCCGGTAACTTTCAGTTTTCCAATTGCACCTTTATTGAATGCGCGGAAGATGGAGTGGTCTACAAGTACATATTCGCCCGGTTCTTCTACTTTAAACTCTACGATTACCGCTCCACCAGCTGGAATTAATGTGGTTTGAACGTTTTCGTTGATTTTGGAGCCACCTTCAACATACACTCTGTCGAAAATTTCGCCGATTACGTGGAAAGATGAAGCAAGGTTTGGTCCTGCGTTTCCTACATAAAGTCTTACGGTTTCACCTACTTTAGCTTCAAGCATTTTGTCGCCCATCAGTGCATTTTTCTTACCGTTGAAGACTACATACGTTGGGTTTTCGTCAACCCCTTTGTCCTGATCGAAGTCCTGAAGACCTTTTTCATCAGTTTTTCCTTTGGTATAGAATTCACTCTGCATGATGTAATATTCGCGGTCAACTTTTGGCAATCCGCCTGCAGGTTCCACTAAAATTAAACCATACATCCCGTTGGCAATGTGCATCGGAACGGGTGCAGCAGCACAGTGATATACATACAGTCCAGGATTAAGGGCTTTGAAATTAAAAATTGCGGTTTTTCCAGGGGCCACATTTGTAGCTTCTGCACCGCCACCAGGACCGTTCACAGCATGAAGGTCGATATTATGAGGCATTACGCTGTTACTTGCGTTTTTCAGGTGAAGTTCTACTTCGTCACCAACGCGGATTCTGATGAAAGTTCCGGGAACTGTACTGTTGAAAGTCCAGAATTTGTAGGTAACGCCATCGGCCAGTTCGCCTTCTTCTTCAGTTGCTTCCAGATGAACAATTACTTTTTTTGCAGCTCTGTCGCCAACGGGTGCCGGAACTGTAGGTGGATTTACTTTCTGCTGGGTTTCAGTTTCTCCGCTTACTTTAATTTCCATGGTGTTCTCGGAAGACTTTGCCGATGAATCTGTCGGGTTCTGTTTGCACGCCTGAAGTGTTAAAAGGGCCAGTGCAAAGGTTGTGAAAATCTGTTTCATTTATAATATTTTTTTTGTTGTTTTTTAATAGGACAAATTTATCCTAATTAAATCATTTCTGAAAATTATGCCTTATGAGTTTTATCATTTTAATCTTCTGAACTAATTTTTCTTGGTTCATTTAGCAAAATCAGTGGGCAGAAAGTTTCAGAATAAGCGGCTCAGTAATCGATTTTTGAGAATAATATTTTGATTCGCATACATTAGAACGCATCGTATAAGATCCTTTGGCTATTTTAAAATGATTTTTGCTGTTTTTCGCAACCGGCAGATTGTAAATTTGATTTTCTTTTACCGCTACCAGCCTTACGATGATATTGCACACCGACAGGTTGTCGATGACAGCAACCGTGTAAGGATCGGCAGGATCTGTATCGTTAAGAAGGTAAGTGAGTACTTCGGCGGTTTTCTTGTTTTTATCGGTTTGGTCTTTTTCCATCAGGTCTGCGAATTCTTTTTTCTCACTGGATTCAGGAGAAACTGAAGGAGCGGAATAGGAGCCGGAATTTGTACGCAATCCGTTGCAGTTAAACAGCAGTAATTGGGTGAGAAATAAAGAGATCGTTTTGAAGTATTTCATGTGACCTAATTTATGAAAATAATTTAAATGTAATATGTAAAGCTCAGTAGGAAAAATTATGATTAGATTAATATGAAATAGGATTATTTATTTTAACTTTGTTAAAAATCACATCAAAATGATTTTTCATCAATAATACACATATTAAACTATTAAAAAAAGAATCATGAAAAAAACTTTACTTACGTTATTGCTGGTATCTTCCGCCATTAATATTAAAGCACAAGCTGAGCCATTTTTAGGACAGATTGCATTTGTTGCATTTAATTTTGCTCCTCAAGGTTGGGCGGAGTGCAATGGACAGTTGTTATCAATCAGCCAGAACACGGCTTTATTCTCCCTTCTTGGAACTATGTATGGCGGAAACGGACAAACTACTTTTGCTTTACCGGATATGCGTGGAAGGGTTATTGTTCATGCGGGAACAGGTAATGGCCTTTCTCCCAAAACACAGGGACAAATTGGCGGAGCGGAAACGCATACATTAATTACGACTGAAATGCCTACGCACAGCCATATTGTAAGAGCAACCAGTGATGAAGGAAATGCAAATTTACCAACTGGAGCTGTACCTGCGAATACAAAAGCGCTGGATAAAGAATACAGCACGGGTACAAATCTGGATGTTACCATGAATCAGCAGATGGTGGGAGTAGCTGGTGGAAGCCAACCACATAACAACATGCAACCTTACCTTTCTTTGAAATGCATTATTGCTACTCAGGGTATTTATCCGTCAAGACCATAAGCTATGAAGAAGATTTTTAGCTTTTTAACAGTAGCAGCGGGTACATTTTTCTTCGCTCAGAGTACCATTAACTTCAATGGGTGTCATAATCTGTTTGAAAATCAGGATTTTATCTTTACCCAAACAGGAGTCAGTACCAATAATAAAAAGATCTACATCACTACTCCCGTAAACGGTGATCAGGAATGTGGAGGGTTGGGTACCTGCGAATTTAAAATAGAGTGGAATACTACGCAGAACCGGTGGGAATTTCTAGCCGATAGTGGTAACGGAGATTTCGTGAACCCTTATCTGATTTATTACAACTCCACAGGCAACAGCAGTGCACTGAACCCGCCCAGTAATACTGTAGGAACGTGGGTTGAAAATGTTGCCATCACTGAAGGCGCCTGTGGTGGAAATCTTACTGATACCAACTCAACAATTAGTGGAGATGTACATACTTCTATACTCGGAGCAACAGCAGTAAAAAAAGGGAAAATACAGATGTTTCCGAATCCGGTTTCGGATTTTATGACTATTACTGGTGTTTCGAATGCAAGTTCGCTTCAGATCTTCAATTCTGGAGGACAGCTTGTGAAATCTTTAGATTTTACCACCAAACTTAATTTAAGTAGTTTGAAATCTGGACTTTATATTCTGAAGGTTATTTCATCAGATTCTACCACTACCGAACTGAAATTTATTAAAAAGTAATTTTTAAATCATTTATTAAAAAGGCGGCCACAGGATTCTGTGGCCGCCTTTTGTATGTTTTTAATGTTCCTAAAGCGAATAATTCGGAGCTTCCTGAGTAATAATAACATCATGAGGGTGCGATTCTTTCAAACCGCTTCCGGTGATCATGACCATTTTACCGTCTTTCTGTAAAGTGTCGATGTCTTTTGTCCCGCAATAGCCCATACCAGCGCGGATTCCGCCGGTCAATTGGAAAACAACTTCTTCTAATTTTCCTTTGTGAGGAACTCGGCCTTCAATCCCTTCTGGAACGAATTTTTTGGCTTCACTTTGGAAATATCTTTCTTTGCCGCCACGTCTCATGGCAGAAAGAGAACCCATTCCCTGATAGGCTTTGAATTTTCTTCCCTGGAAAATAATTTCTTCTCCCGGAGCTTCATCAGTACCCGCAAGAAGGGAACCGAGCATCACAGCATTTGCACCGGAAGCCAAGGCTTTCACGATATCTCCGGAAAGTTTGATTCCACCATCTGCGATCACGGCTACATTTTGTGTCTTAGCATATTCAAAAACATTATAAATAGCAGAAAGTTGAGGAACACCCACTCCGGCAACAACTCTTGTGGTACAGATTGAGCCAGGACCAACACCTACTTTCAGCACATTTGCTCCAGCTTCGATGAGGTCTTTTGCAGCGTCTGCAGTCACGATATTTCCACCTACAATATCCAGATCTGGGAAACCAGTACGGATTTCTTTAATTTTATCTAAAACTCCTTTCGAATGGCCATGAGCAGAATCAACTGCGATAATGTCGACACCGGCTTTTACCAATGCTGCAACACGATCCATGGTATCTTCGCCAACACCAACGCCTGCTCCAACGATGAGGCGACCGTTTTGGTCTTTATTGGCATTGGGATATTCCAATTGATTGTCGATATCTTTAATGGTGATTAAACCCACCAATTTGAATTCTTTGTCCACAATTGGAAGTTTTTCCACTCGGTTTTGAAGAAGAATCGCTTTAGCTTGTTCGAGATTGGTTTCTTTGTCGGAAGTGATGAGTTGTTCTTTGGTCATCAGTTCTTCCACCTTTGCATCGAGGTTTTCCTGGTATTTTACATCTCTGTTGGTGATGATTCCGATAAGTTTGTTATCAGCATCAACCACGGGCAGTCCGGAAATTTTGAAATTAGCCATCATTTCTTTTGCCTGAGCTAAAGTATGATCTTTGGATAAAGTCACCGGATCGGAAATCATTCCGTTTTCTGAACGTTTTACGCGGTAAACTTGCGCGGCTTGTTCGGCAATTGGCATGTTTTTGTGAATGAAACCAATTCCGCCAACTCTCGCCATTGCAATGGCCATTTCGGCTTCGGTAACCGTATCCATCGCAGCGGAAACGATTGGCGCATTGAGCGTAATTTTATCGGAAAGTCTTGATTTAAGGGAAACCTGATTAGGCAGAACTTCTGAGTAAGAAGGGATAAGTAGAACGTCATCGAAAGTGATGGCCGTTTCTACGATTTTGTTGTGAATAGACATCTTTACTTTCTGTGCAAAATTAATCTTTTTTTATTTATTATGAAAGAGGTTTGGCTTTGTGAATTAAATTTAATCTGAAATTCAAAAAAATAACCCCAGAAAATCCGAGGTTCAAAATTAATTGGCTACAAGTTTCTTGACATCTTTTTTTACGGAATAATTAATGATTCCTGAAATGTCATCAGCGGTAAATCTGCCCGTGACATCTACAAAAACCAATTCCTTTCCGGAATGCACAGTGATCATCAATTTTTTAATCACATCACCGCTTTGTTTCGCTTGGAAATTGATGGTTTCATCAGCTTTTTTTACAGTCATCCATTCTTCAAAATTATTGGAAGTAAGGTATTTGGCAAAATCACCCAACATTTCTTTGTTGCCATTTTCCACGGTCATCATCTTCACATCTGAAACTTTTTTGATGAGGTTGATGAGTTCTTCGCTTTCGCCATCTTCTTTCAAAGCTTTTTTCACGATAGGTTTAGCGAGAAACATGGGCACATTAACACTGGTAAATTTTGCACCGCCGTAGTCGTAATGAGGATTATCGAAAAAGCCCATTTTTGGTGTGCTCGATACGATGCAGGATTGCAGACTCAGCAGTAATAAAGCTACCGGAATAAGGATCAAATTTTTCATGGTGAAAGTTTTTATAAAGGTTTCATGGACGCTCCGCCACTAAGTGATGCACTACGCTTTACATTATTGTTGCTGCGGTATCTTACACTCGCACCTGAGGTTCCTGTAACGTTAATGTTTTCAGTTGCGTTCACCTTTATATTTGCTGCTGATGAAGCTTTGATTTGTGATTTCTGTGTTTCCAGATCCTGTGCGTTCACTGTTGCCGCGCTGGAAACATCGAAAGTTGTTTCTTTTATTTTTCCGTATAATGTTGCCGAAGAACCGCTGGTCGCACTCATTTCGAGCTCGTCTGCATTTACATTTAGTCTTACGTTTGAACCTGAAGTTGTGGAGAGTTCTACTTTTCCTTTGGTATCCAGGTCAGCTTTCAGATTTGCTCCCGAAGTTGCGGCAATCTGAAAATAATTGCTTTTTACGGTATTCAGGGTGTTAAAATTTGCGCCTGAATTTACCGCGACTTTGCTCAGCTCCGGAGCAGAGACTATCACACTCAGTTTTTTGAATTTCAGATTTCGGTTATTGTTGTTATCGACATAAATTTTCAAAATATCACCTGCTACTTCGGTTTTTACAAATTCTGGTCTGTCGGAATCTACCACTACTTTTTGTTGAGCATCCTGCGTGAAAGAAACATTGATGCCCGATGAAACCTGAATGCCACTGAAACTGGCAACTTTACGTACTTCTTCCCTTGCTGAGCCGGATGAAGCTGAAATGTTATTTTCTCCCGATCCACCCATTGCATATATTTGCGTCTCGTTGATAAGCTTGTTCACATCATCCATAGAAATTTTCCCGTCGAGCATCATTAACACGGTATTCCCGTCAGAGCTGATATTTAAAAGCAAATTGTCCAAAATTCCGTTGGTTGCATCAGAAGAAAGGAATTTAATTTTATTGTCTTTGCTGTTCACGGTCATCAATTCCTCATATTTCATGTTTTTAATGGAATTGTTAATGTCGGATTGAAGACTTTGAAAATTGCCTAAATTTATTTTGTTTTGGCTTCCCGTATTGTTTACTGCGGTCGGTTTTTCTACGATAAGGATTCGTAAACCATTGATTTTGCTTAGCAAAGGTTTGATTTGCTCGAGTTCGGAATCGTTAATATTCAGCTTGTTGAGCATGTTGAACATTGGTTTTGCAATTTTGATGGAGGTAACCCCTTCGGATTCCTGGTATTTATCAAAAAGCTGATCTAATTTGTCTTTCTGGGCATTTATTTGGATAAAATACGAGAAAGTAATGGCGAATATTAAGAGTAATTTTTTCATGATTTTAAATTTTAGTAATCATTAATAAAGCTGTTCACTGCTTCAGTCGAAGCTACTGTTTTAGAAACGTTTTCAGAAAGAATTCGGAACGAATATTTCGTTAGATCGATGGCTTCCTGTTCGTTTTCTATTTTTTGCCCGTTGATAATCACGTAGTTGGATTTATACTCGGGATTTTGGGCAGTTTTGCCCGTTGCAGATTTTTCTGGTGTGGAATTGTCGACAAACTGCGGCCGCGTCTGTCTTTTTATCCTTCCTCTTTTCGGAAGAATTTTTTCTATTACATCATCACCATCGTTGATAGATACTGAATCGGTAACCAAACTGTCAGAAGCTGTTGTCAGGGAATCTTTCGAGTTATTGATCGCGACAATCTCGTTGCCGTTACCGAAATCATTTTTTTGTTTTAAAATTTCATTTATTACCAATTGGTCTTTTTCATCCATCTTATTTTGGTCGGAAATTTTAAAGAAAACTCCGATAGAAACAAGCAGTACTACGCTCGCTGCCATCCAATAAAACTTCGGGAAAGACGCGCTTTTCTTTTCTGAAATTTTAGTGGTGAGATTTTTTTCTTTTTCAGCTTCCGCCAAGAAATCTTCGAAATCCCAGTTCATCTTTTCTTCCCTTAGCTCTTGGAAGATTTCGTCGTATTTATCCTGTGATTTGTCGGTTTTCATAATTCATCAATTTGGTGATTTGTTCTTTAATTTTTTGTCGGGCACGCATTAAGTTTATTCTTACTGCGTTTTCTTCCATTTCCAACATTTTTGCTATTTCCGAGATTTCATATTCTTCAACATCTTTCAGGTGAATCACGGTTTTTTGTTTCTCCGGCAGTTGCCTGATGAATGCAATAATCTGATCTTTCAAATTATTGGTTTCAATTTGGTAAAGCTCGCTACGGTGAAATTGAAAATCTGCAAAACCCATTTTCACATCGTGATGCTTTAGCCGGTTCAGACATTCGTTTTTCACCGATTTCATCGCGTATGATTTCAGGTTTCCGAATGTGGCCAATTCTTCTTTTTTTTGCCAGAATTTTATCATTAATTCCTGCACAATATTTTCGGCTTCGTCACTGCTCATCACAAATCTTTTTGCAAAACGATACATCTCATCCTTGAGACAGAATACCGTTTCTTTAAAGATTGCGTGAGTCATAGTTTAGTTTATAGGTAAGACAACGAAGTTCGGAAATATGTTACATCGAAATAAAAAAAACTTCAAAATTGTTTTTTGAAGTTGAGTTTTGAAAATTAATTTCTAAAATTTAATAGGCCTGAATGAGCACTTCTGTGGGAATTTTCATGATGGAATGCAGGTTTCTGATCATTTCCAAAGAAAGTTTTCTTTTCTTATTTAAAATTTCACTGGCCCGGCTTTTCAAACCGATAACTTTTGCCAAATCATTTTGGGAATAATCCATTTGTTCCATCCGGAATTTTATTGCTTCAATAGGATCTGGCAAATCAATCGGAAAGTTTTCATCTTCATATTTTTCAATGAGAATTCCTAAAACTTCTAATTCATCGCCTTCTTTTGTTCCTTTTTTTGCATCAAAAATTTCTTCCAATCTCATTAATGCATCGGAATAATCTTGTTCAGTTTTGATTGGTTTAATTTCCATTTTTTTAAATTTCGTTGGCGTCAATTTTATCATATTCGGCGTGAGTACCAATAAATCGAATCCAAATCATTTGATAATCGTAATTGAGTTTCACAATGAGGCGGTAATGATTTCCTTTAATGTTAAAGACGATTCTTTGATCATTTAAAATACTTGCGCTTGGATATTCACTTTTGATATCGTGAGCATATTTCCACTCTGCAACGCTTGCTTCCTTAAACCACGATTTTAGTTGCTGCTCACAATCATTGTGTTTTTCCCAAAATTCACGAAGAATTTTTTTTGCTATCACTCTCAAAACCAAATAATTTGATACAAATATAACAAAAAAATTCCCAAAATGGGAATTGTGAAATATTTTTATGAGAATTGAATTTACAAATCCGTCACTTTTTTATCAATTTTATACACCGTTCCGCGAAAAGCAGCGACCAATTCCTGTTTTTGATTGGTGATTTTGATATCGTAAATTCCGGTTTTTCGAGTATCGGAAATTAAGATACTTTCTGCTCTTAAAATATCGTCCATTTTCACAGCTTTGGTGAAATTAATGGTGCAATTCAACGCGACCGAAGCTTCATTCATATTGTTGCTCGAAAAAGCCAGCGCAGAATCGGCAAATGCGAAGGTAACGCCGCCGTGAACCGTTTTCAAACCATTGATCATTTCTGGTTTTACAGGCATTTCAATTAAGCAATACTTTTCGCGGACCTCAATCAGTTTGATTCCCATCCATTGTGAGAAATGGTCCTGATTGAGCATGTATTGCGCGGTTTCGAGTGGGGTCATTTTTAAATAAAAGTTTAATGAAATTATTTTCTGTTGCTGAAAAAGTGTTTGTAGCCTACAAAAACGACCACAATAGCCAGCGTCAGTAACCATTTTTCCTCGAAAAATGTCATAAAATCCTGGTTAGAATTCAATAAAAATTTTGTCATGAAAAAACTGAGAACAGTAAGAACGATGAAAGAAACAACAACAGAAATAAGCGCCGGAAGTATTTTTGGATTCATAAATTTTAATTTTTATCAGTTACATTTTCTTCAGGAGCGGACTTTGTCGGTAACGTTCTTCCTGATAAGTTTCGTAAAGATTTTGAAGCGTTTTTGAAACTTTTTCGTAGCCAATTTCTTTTCCCCAAGCAAGTAAACCTTTTGGATAATTCACCCCTTTTTGCATCGCTAATTCCAAATCTTCATCATTGGCAATTTCGAGTCTTTTTGCTTCTACAGCTTCGTTGATGAGCATGGAAATAATCCTGTTGAAAATGGTTTGGTACAATTCATCGTCTTTTTCTGGAGCAGGTTTTTCCGCATTTTCTGCATAATCGTAAAACCCTTTTCCGGTTTTTCTTCCGAGTAATTTCGCCTCGCTCATTCTTTGCTGCAGCAAACTAGGTTTGTATTTTGGATCATAAAAATAATCCTGATAAACGGTTTTTGTCACCGAAAAATTCACATCAATTCCAATTAAATCCATCAATTCAAATGGTCCCATTTTGAAATTTCCCAACGTGCGCATTGCATCGTCGATCTGTTCAGGAGTGGCGATTTGTTCTTCGGCAATTCTTAATGCTTCACCATAAAAAGGTCGGGCAATTCGGTTCACGATAAATCCGGGAACATCCTTCGCAATAACCGGAATTTTTCCCCAGCTTTTTATTAAACTAAAAATCTCGTCAGCTAAATTTTCTTTCGTTAAAAGTCCGGGAATGATTTCTACCAAGGGCATCAGCGGCGCCGGATTGAAAAAATGAATTCCGATAAAATGTTCCGGATTTTTCAGTTCCGAAGATAGGGAAGTGATGGAAATAGAAGATGTATTGCTTGCAATCACGCAGTTTTCGGAAACAATTTCTTCTACATTTTGAAAAACTTTGCTTTTAATTTCTTTGTTTTCAATAATGGCTTCAATAACCAGATCGCAGTCTTTAAAATCAGAAATGTTTGAGCATGGCTTTATACTGTCGTAGATTTTTGCACTTCTTTCGGCAGAAATTTTCTGTTTGGCTGCCAGCTTATTTAAAGTTTGCTGTAAATTCTGCAACGATTTTTCAGTTTGAGCCGGATTCGCATCATAAAGAAAAACTTTACATCCCGAAGTCGCTGCGACCTGCGCAATTCCGATTCCCATCGTTCCGGAACCGATAATTCCTATTCTATTCATTTTTGTACAATGTAAAATGTACAATGTAGAATGTATTTTTGCCGCACATTGTACTTTATACATTTTACATCATACATTGATTTATTTTCCCTGATAATTTGGCTTTCTTTTGTCTAAAAACGCTGCTACGCCTTCCATAAAATCAGCACTTTCTGCAGCTTCCTGCTGAAGGATGCCTTCCAGATCAAGCTGTTGGCTCAGGTTGTTGTCGTAAGATTCATTAAATGCTTTTTTTGTAAGCGAAATTGCCTTTGTTGGTAAATTCGAAAGGGTGGTAAGAACTTCCATTGATTGTCCGGTGAAGCTATCGTCCGCAAAAAGATCAGCAATCAACCCCATTTGTTTAGCTTCTGTAGCAGAAATTTTCTTACCTGTAAACGCGAGATAATTCGCCTGCTGACGTCCTAAAAGTTTCGGTAACCAATACGTTCCGCCGGTATCGGGAATCAAACCGATGTTTACAAAAGCCTGGGAAAAATAAGAAGATTCCGTAGCCAACGTAATATCGCAGATCAGTGCCAACATCGCGCCGGCGCCTACTGCAGGACCATTCACGAGCGAAACAACAGGTTTTCTGCATTTCGAAATTTCTTTAACTAAAGGATTATAGTAATCGATCACAATTCGCTGGATCACTCGCTCATCGCCATCGTCGTTGTAAGACATGGCGTCTTTCAGGTTCTGACCCGAGCAGAATGCTTTTCCACGGCCGGAAATGGCGAGACATCGTACTTCGGGATTTTTGGAGCCTTCATGCACAAAATTCCTGAGTTCTTTCAGTAAAGTTTTGTTTAAACTGTTATACGTTTCAGGCTGGTTGAGGTAAGCGATCTGAAGTTTGCCTTCAAGATGGGTTTCTATTTCGAGATGAGTGTACATATTTTTGAGTTTATATGGCTCCAATTTACCAATATTTTTTAAGTCCGGAAGAATTAAAACTATGCAGTAAATTAAATCAGTGGCATTTAAAATAGTCGAAAGGTTCCAGGCAGTCGTTGCACTGATAGCTGGCTTTGCAGAGTGTAGAGCCGAAGCGGCTGATCTGTCTGGTGTTTTCTGAACCGCATCTCGGACATTTTTTCGGAATGTTGAGGTGATCTTCGTGAGCGCCTTTTTCCGGAGGTGTAATCCCGTAAATGCGGAGTTTTTCCCGTGCTTCATCGGTGATCCAGTCGGTCGTCCATATTGGGGAAATTTTGGTGATGACTTTTGCCTTAATTCCTTTTTCTTTGAAAAGTTTAATGATGTCTTCTTCAATATTAAACATCGCCGGACAAGCAGAATAAGTCGGTGTAATCACGATTTCTGCTTCATTTTCGGAAATCATTTTTGCATCGCGCACAATTCCGAGCTCCACGATGTTGATCACGGGGATTTCGGGATCGGGGATTTCAGCCAGTATGTCGAGAAGGTTGTACATTATTTACTTTTGATGAAAGATTACCAAACACAATTCGGATACGTTCGCTGCATATATTGCAATTCGCAAAGGATGTAACCAAAATATTCTGTGTGATAGCCGGTTCTGGAACCTTTCTGCATGAATTCGTTTTCCGGAATTTCAATACCGAAATTTCTGAAATCCTCTGCAACCAAAAATTTCCAGTTTTCATAGAGATCCTGTGCATTTGGCGCGATTCCGAGTTGGCTAAGATCCTTTTCGCCTTCGGTTTCTGCAAACATTCCGGCGGTATATTCCCAAAGGTTTTCTACTGCATTTTTCAGCCGTGTCTTGCTTTCTTCTGTCCCGCCGGCAAACATTTTAATCCATGTTGAAGTGTGCGTATAATGGTACTTTACTTCTTTCAGGGATTTTTCTGCAATCGCAGCCAACTGGGCATCTTCACTCACCTGTAAAATGGTATACAGAATTTTCTGATAAACGGAGAAGAAATATACTTTCAAAATTGTCTGTGCATAATCACCGTTTGGCATTTCCGAAAGCTGGCAGTTCAAATATTCTTTTTCCAAACGCAGGAAAGCAAGATCGTCTACTGTTTTTCCCAAATCCTGAACCTTTGCAGCATATTGATACAGATTGTTACTTTGCCCAAGATAATCGAGTGCGATATTGGTGAGTGCGATATCTTCTTCCAGATAAGGTCCTTGTCCGCAGAGTTCGCCCAATCGTTGCCCGAAAATCAGCGTGTCATCGGCAAGTTTTAAAAGATAATTAAAAAGTGGATTCATTTTTTTTTAAGATTTAAGAGCCAAGGTTTAAGAGTCGAGATTGTTAGTTCTGATTCTTTGTTCTTGAATCTTGTTTCTAAGAATTTACATATTTTTCACGTCGTTCGGGATTTCGTAAAAAGTCGGATGGCGGTACAATTTATCATCAGCCGGATCGAAAAAAGCTTCCTTGTCAACGCCCTCGGAAGTTACCATATATTTGCTCGGAACTACCCAAATCGAGGTTCCTTCCATTCTTCTGGTATATACGTCGCGTGCGTTCTGCAAAGCCATTTCGGCAGTAGCCGCCTGTACTGTACCTGCGTGTTTGTGGGAAAGTCCGGGTTTTGTTTGGATGAAAACTTCCCACATTTCTAAGTTGCTCATTGTATTATTTTTGAGGCGTTAAGATAATTATTTTTATTAAATTTTTTCTCCGTCAACGAAAACGTTTGCTGCATTCAGGCTACCTTGTTGGTAAAGAATATTCTGAAAATTATCGGTTTCGTAGGTTACAAAATCTGCTTTTTTGCCTTTTTCCAGTTTTCCGCGATCCTCCAAACCAAGCGCAAAAGCCGAACGGAAAGTAATTCCCGCCAAAACTTCTGCCGTAGAAAGTTTCTCGAAAGTGGCTAAAATAGAAGCTTGGGTAATAAGATTTCCCATCGGTGCCGAACCGGGATTCCAGTCGGATGCGATGGCTAAAATGCCATTTTTGTCTAAAATTTTTCTCGCCGGTGAAAATCTTTCTCCCAAACCTAAACTTGCTCCGGGAAGTGCAATCGCAACGGTTTCCGAGGAGGCGATAAAATCGATGTCTTCATCCGCTGTAGCTTCC
This sequence comes from Kaistella yananensis, assembly GCF_026107505.2. Lineage (NCBI taxonomy): Bacteria > Pseudomonadati > Bacteroidota > Flavobacteriia > Flavobacteriales > Weeksellaceae > Kaistella > Kaistella yananensis. The sequence continues at coordinate 146,118 of NZ_JAPCHZ010000006.1, forward strand.
AAATGGTCGGCCGATTTTGCGCCAACTTCCACAGCAATCCTCGAACTTCCGGGTGTAAACTGATCAGCGTGAACGGTAATTTCAAAGCCCATTTCTTTGGCTTTCATAAGGAAATCTTGGCTTTCTTCCGGTTGAAATGCAGATTTTTCAATAAAAATATCTACGCGGTTCGCAAGTTTTTCTTCCTTTACTTTAGGTAAAATTTCATTTAAGATATATTGGAGGTATTCCTCACTATTTCCTTCAAAATCCCTTGGTTTCAAATGGGCAGAAAGACAAGTCGGAACTAAAGTTGCTTTGGTAAAATTTTGCGCTTTCTTTATCACGCGGAGCATTTTTAGCTCGTTTTCCACATCCAAACCGTAACCGGATTTTATCTCGATCGTGGTAATTCCCAGAGAAATTAAAAAATTAATTCTTTTTAAAGTGGTTTTCAGCAATTCGTCCTCCGAAGCTGCTCGCGTATGTTGCACGGAACTCCAGATTCCGCCGCCACTTTCGGCAATTTCCAAATAGGTTTTTCCGGCATTTCGCATCGCAAAATCATTGGCGCGGTTTCCGCCGAAACAAATGTGCGTATGTGCATCGGTGAAAGCAGGAAGAGCAACTTGCGACCCTGTGATATTTTCAATTTCAGCGGTTGGATATGCTGTTTTTAAACCATTAAAATTTCCAACATCAACGATTTTTCCGTTTTCGGAGAGAATTCCTCCGTTTTCGATGATTTCGAGTTGTTCATCTGCCAATTTCCCCCGCAACGGCAGATTGGCAAGCGTCACGATTTGTTTGAAAGGTCCAGTTATTTTCATATTGGTAAATTTAACATTTAAACATTATGCCCGCAAAGTTTTTTTATCAATGTATAAACTAAGCCTTATGTATGATGGATTTATTGATGGTCTTGTGTTTAGATAATTAAAATGAATTATCTTTGATTCTTAAAATTTAAAACAAAAAAATGCCAGATTTTCTTCACCCAGATCAAGAAAATTTTTCCGACGAGGAATTGTTACAAGAAGAAAAAATCCGTCCCCAGAGTTTTCAGGATTTTGCCGGACAACGAAAAACATTGGACAATCTAGAAGTTTTCGTGGCGGCTGCCAAAAATCGTGGCGGCTCGCTGGATCATGTGCTTTTGCATGGTCCGCCGGGATTGGGAAAAACTACTTTAGCCCACATCATCGCGAATGAATTGGGTGTAGGATGTAAAATTACTTCGGGTCCGGTTTTGGACAAACCCGGAAGTTTGGCAGGACTACTCACCAATTTGGAGGAAAACGATGTGCTGTTTATTGATGAAATCCACCGATTGTCGCCGATTGTGGAAGAATATCTGTATTCCGCGATGGAAGATTTTAAAATCGATATCATGCTGGAAACCGGCCCCAATGCGCGTTCCGTACAAATTGGCTTAAATCCTTTTACCTTGGTCGGAGCAACCACCCGTTCCGGAATGCTGACGAAACCCATGTTGGCGAGATTCGGAATCCAATCGAGGCTGGAATACTATACCGTTGAACTGTTAGGAATGATCATCGAAAGAAGTGCGCGAGTTCTCGGGGTTCCGATTTATGAAGATGCTGCATTGGAAATCGCCCGAAGAAGCCGCGGAACGCCCAGAATTGCAAATGCTCTGTTAAGAAGAGTTCGGGATTTTGCGGAAATAAAAGGCAATGGTGAAATCGAAATTGAAATAACCAAGTTCGCATTAAATTCCTTAAATGTTGATGAATTCGGATTGGATGATATGGATAATAAAATTATGCGCGTGATGATCGAAAATTTCCGTGGAAAACCAGTGGGAATATCAGCGTTAGCAACTTCGATTGGCGAAAATCCTGAAACTTTGGAAGAAGTTTATGAACCATTTCTTATTCAGGAAGGTTTCATTATCAGAACGCCGAGAGGACGGGAAGTGACAGAGAAAGCGTATCAACATTTGAAAATTTCGGTGCCGAAAAGACCAGATACTTTGTTTTAATGAGTAATGAAAAATTAATAATGAATAATTAGATTATGGAGGATCAATTCAAAGAAAAAGACAATGTAATTCGTCATAAATCCTTTGAATTTTCGGTTAGGATTGTGAATTTATTTAAAATTCTTTATTACGAAAGAAACGAAAAAATTCTATCCCAACAGCTTCTGAGATCCGGTACTTCCATAGGTGCAAATATTGAAGAAGGAATCGCGGCTTTTAGTAAAAAAGAATTTATTTATAAATTGCAAATTTCATATAAAGAGGCAAATGAGTCCTTTTATTGGATAAAACTTCTTTATAGAACAAATTATATCAATGATGTTGAATTTGAATCTTTGAAATTAAATATAGAAGAAATAATTAAGTTACTGACTTCAATCATCAAATCCGCAAAACTAAATTCTTAATTAGTCATTTTTAATTATTCATTATTCATTATAAAAATGTACATCCCCAAAATCTACAAATCTGAAGACCAAGATCTGATGAAAAAAATCATTAGTGAAAACGGTTTTGCACTTTTAATATCAGATAAAGAGAAATTATCCGCGACACATTCCATGTTTTTGGTAAATGAAAATGAAGGGAATTTCTATCTAGAAACTCATATTTCAAAAGCCAATTTTCAGGCAAAAGTTTTGAAAGATGGCGACGAAGTTTTGTGCGATTTTCTTGGAGCGCATTCCTATATTTCGTCATCTTGGTATGATCACAAAAATGTTTCAACCTGGAATTATGAAGCGGTACAGATCCGTGGTAAGATGAAACTAATGAATGATGATGAACTTTATGAGCATCTCCGAAAGCTGACTTTTAAATATGAAAAACCTCAGAAATGCCCGATGTTGGTTGAAAATATGGGAGATGAATATGTGAAAAATGAAATGAAAGGCGCTTTTGGAATCCATATTTTCCCTACAGAAATTTTTATTGTCAATAAATTGAGCCAAAACAGGAAAGAAAGTGATTTTAGAAATATCATTAAAGAACTAGAGGAAACTTCGGATGAAAATTCGAGGAAGATTGCGGAGAAAATGAGAAATCTTTAAACGAAAAGCCAATTAAATCTTTGCAAACATCAAAATTAGTATCTCAAAAAATCCTTATTTTAGTAAAAAATTAAATATGAAACTATATGCTATACAGTGCGGAAAATTTAAGTTAGACGGCGGTGCGATGTTTGGAGTCGTTCCGAAAACGCTTTGGGAAAAGACCAATCCTGCAGACGAAAAAAATTTAATTGAGCTTGGAACCCGTTCGCTTTTGGTGGAGGATGGCAAAAAATTAATCTTAATCGATTGCGGCCTCGGCAACAAACAAGACGAAAAATTCTTCGGTCATTATTCACTTTGGGGCGATGATTCTTTAGACAAAAACCTTAAAAAATACGGTTTCGTGCGCGAGGATATTACCGATGTTTTCCTTACCCATCTTCATTTTGACCATTGCGGCGGCGCAATTGAATGGAATGATGATAAAACCGGTTATCGTCCTGCTTTCAAAAATGCACATTTCTGGACCAACGAAAATCACTGGCAGTGGGCTAAGGAACCAAACCCGCGCGAAAAAGCCAGCTTCCTGAAAGAAAATATCCTTCCGATGCAGGAAAGCGGGCAGCTCAACTTTCTGCCCATTCCGCAAAATGGCAATTACGGTTTCGCACCAGATCTGAAAATGGATGTGATTTTTGTGGATGGCCATACCGAAAAGCAGATGCTCCCCGTAATTCAGTATCAGGAAAAAACCATTGTTTTTGCGGCAGATTTAATTCCTACGGTTGGCCATATTCCGCAGGTTTATGTGATGGGTTACGATACGCGGCCACTTCTGACGATGGAAGAAAAAGCTAAGTTCCTGAAACAGTGTGTTGATAATGAATATCTGTTGTTTTTCGAACACGATGCCCATAACGAACTCGCCAGCCTGAAGATGACTGAAAAAGGCGTTCGTCTGGATGAAACTTTCTCCATGAACGAAGTTTTTGGCTATTAACCTGAAAACAGCATGGAAGAAGAACATTTTAATCACAACAAAAAAATTATCGGTCTCACCGGCGGAATCGGCTCGGGCAAAACTACAGTTGCCGAATTTATTGAGGAACTGGGATTTCCGGTGTATTATTCGGATGTGAGGGCTAAAGAAATCGTTAATGATAACGAAAATCTGAAAAATGACATCCGCAAACTTCTGGGCGAAAATGCTTACGATGAATCAGGAAGATACAATAGAAAGTATGTTGCAGATCTCGTTTTCAATAATGATGAACTGCTAAAGCAGCTGAACGGACTAATTCATCCTGCCGTGAGGCTGGATTTCGAAAACTGGGTTGCCAGTCAAAGCGCTGAATTTGTTTTTAAAGAAACCGCACTTTTGTTTGAACTGAAGCTTCATGAAAGCTGCTATAAATCTCTTCTTGTTACGGCAGATGATAATATCAGAATCAAACGTGTAATGGACCGCGACGACAAAACTTACCGCGAAGTTGAAGCGGTGATGGATAAACAGATGCCCGAAAAAGATAAAGTGAAAAAAGCAGATTTTGTCATCTACAACAACAGCAATATTGAAGACCTCAAGGCTGAAACCGAAAAAACAGTCATGAAATTAACCGATTTGGTTGATTAATAATTTACTTAGAAAAATAAAAAAGCCTGAATTCATCGGATTCAGGCTTTTTGATTATAGTGGGAGAGCAGTTATTCTCTGTTTTTTACAAGAACCCAACCGCTATATTCGGTAACCGCAGTGAATCCCGGTTCTTTCCAGCTCATTACGTACCAGAAAGTTCCTGTGCCTACACCTTTTCCGCCGATTCGTCCGTCCCAAGTAAATCGGTTGTTTCGATCACCAGTAAACACCAACTTACCGTAACGGTCGAAAATCTGCAGGAACGGTTCCTCTTTCTGGAGAAGTGCCGAATAATTCAGCACATCATTAATTCCGTCTCCGTTTGGAGTAATGGCGTTGTAAAGTTCAATTACGTTAATGGTCGCCGTGACAGGAGCACAGTTATCAGCTGAGATCACGGAAATGATATGGTCGCCTCCTCTTACATTCGTAAATATATTTGATGATTGGTATGTTCCACCGTCAATGGCATATTGATATGGCAGGTTACCTCCTGTGGCGGTTACGGTTACTGTACTTCCCTGGATTTGTACGCTTGTGATTTCCGGAAGTGAAACCGCGGTTACCGAAACTGTTTGCCTGTACGTGCAGCCATTATGCGTAAGATCTACCCAATAATTACCCACCGGTACCGTTACCGATGATGTGGTAGCTCCCGTGCTCCAGAGGTAGGCATCGAATCCGGCTCCGGCATCCAATACCGTCGTAGTTCCCGGACAAATTTGCTTATCTGATAGTTCTGTAGATTTCTTTGGAATCTGAACATTTACCGTCAATTGCCCAATCACATCACAGAAATTATTTTTATGGAATCTCAGATAATAAGTTGCAGTACCGGAAACACTTACCTGATTCGAAATTCCATTTACGTTATTTTGAGCATCAGCTAAAGTCAAATAATAAGAGGCTGTTACTCCCGAATCTGCGGTGAACTCCTTAAGATAATTCGCCAAATTAACTGATTTAACAGCGTCGGAATCATCATCGCACACTTTTACCGCAGCACTCGCGTGCAGAAGCGGCAAAGAATTTCCGACTTTAAAATCAATCTGTTTTACTTCAGCCGGACAAACGCTTGAATAGGCTCTTACAAATACTGTGGTGTCTGCAGCATAAGTCCAGTCATTAGGCAAAAGTGTCCTAAAGTCTGAGAAAAGTGAGTATTCCACGGTAAAGAGCGCAGCGTTCTGTATAATCAATGGGGTTATGGTAGCGAATTTTACATTAATGATACCGTCAAAATTATCATCACAGTTCACTGCATTGTAAGCCGCGATATTCCATTGAGGTTTAGGCGAATCAGTGACCGTAATGGTTTTCGTGAAAATACAGCCTGAAGCATTTGTAAATGATACCGTGTAAATTCCTGCATTTAAGACAGCAGTCTGTGTGGTAGAAACAGTCGTTGTTCCTTTTCTCCAGAGCCAGGCGGTATAGCTTGATTCTGCATTAAGGGTGATCGAACTTCCCTGACAAACCGTATAGGAATCCAGCAATGCAGTGGGTGTCGCAGCTTTCAGTTCCAGATTTAAAGTCCCGATGACGTCACAGAAACCTGCTTTTTTAAACCGATAATAAAAAGTTTTGTTTCCGGTAAGTGACTGTGCAGCGTTAATTATCGGAGTGTTTGCTTCAGCGTTTGCCAGTGTTGCGAAATATCTTACGGTTGCCGCAGCATCTGTATTGAAAAGGTTTCTGTAAGTTGCCAGATTAATATTTTCTGTACCGTTCGCATCGTTATCGCAAACCGTGAATGTTTGAGTTATAGAAATCAGCGGAAGAGTATTCCCGATTTTGAAATCAATCTGTTTTACTTCAGCCGGACAAACGGTTGAATAGGCTCTTACAAATACTGTGGTGTCTGCATCATAAGTCCAGTCATTAGGCAAAATTGTTCTAAAGTCTGAGAAAAGTGAGTATTCCACGGTAAACAGCGCGGAGTTCTGTACGATCAGCGGGGTAATGTTGGAGAATCTCACATTAATGATGCCGTCGAAATTATCATCACAGTTTGTGGCGTTATAAGCTGTGATATTCCATTGAGGTTTTGGAGAATCGACAACCGTTACAGTCTGTTTGTACACACATCCGGACGCATTGGTAAGATCTACCCAATACGTACCAGCACCTGCGTTTATCGTCGTAGTAGTAGCACCCGTACTCCAGGAAATGGCGGTATATCCGGTTCCGACATTTAAAGTAGTTGTTGCTCCCTGACATACATTTACCGTTGCCGGAAGTGTTGTGGAAGGTGTTCCCGCAGAAAGTTTCAGATTCAGTGTTCCAATGTTTGCACATGAACTGGGCACCGTAATACGGTAAAAAAAACTGCGGTCAGCGGTAATGGTCTGGTTGGCCGTAACAGGATTCTGATTGTTCTGTGCATCAGCAATGGTGTTGAAGTAAGTTACTGCGGTTCCGCCAGCTCCAGTAAAGAAACTGAGGTAGTCCGCAAGATTCACCGCTTCCGAATTGTCCAGATTAAGATCGCAGACGTCTTTGGTTACCGATGAGGTGATCAATGTACTTTTGGCACCGGTCTTTAACTGAATTTCTTTGGTTACAGACGGGCATCCGTTGGGCGCATCAACTTTAATCCAGATCGAAGTATCTCCTGTAAAGCTGTAAACCCCGGTAATGTTGTTGCTTAATCCGGCATCCGAATAGTATTTCACCACAAAGCTGGAAGCCTGTAGCAAAACTACAGGAGTGATTGTAGCCAGATCAACTTTATAAATTCCGTCAATCTTTCCGTCCACATCTTCATCACAGTGTAATTTGGTGTAGAGATTTTCCTTTACCTCGGGGGCCAGTTTTGCGCGAAGATCAATTTTTGCCACGGCAACGCAGCCAATACTGTTTTTAATGCGGACATATACTGAGGTATTCGCTGTGGTATAGGCGGTAAAGTTAGAAATTCTGTCCGCAGCAATATCATTTTCAGCCCCGTTCTGCGAGGTGAAATAGGTCTTGGTGATATCCGTATCAGGAGAAACAGGAGCTAGTGTCAGGTTGTAAGTAGCGATACCTGTAGTTGAACATTCTTCCAGAACTTTGTCATACTTTTCGATCATTTTAATGGTGATCTGCACGGTTTCGCAATCAGGAATCGGACCGATTCCGCAGAAAGAAAATTTAAAAGTATCGGTTCCGCTTACGCCGGTAAAGGCAGTATAGGTTATTTTTCCGTCCGCAGCAGCAATGTTCAGTGTTCCTTTTGTTGGCTGTGTTACGACCTGAACGGTGGAAGGATTTACCGCCTGGCTGCTTAAAGCAAATGCGGGGGTGATGGTCTCGGTGCCACAGCTGTTGTAGTCATAATTGGTAAAAGTTGTACAGTTATAGAATTTAAAATCCTGGGTTTGTATCTCAGCACAGGATCCCTGTTTTACTTTTACGGCATAAATCCCTGCCTGTGGCGGTATATAAGTAAAAGTATTGTTGGTTCCCGGTGCCGGACTGTAAGTTCCGTCCGGATTTTTGATCAGCCATTCATAAGAATCAAAACCTTCGGTAACTTCCAGTTTTACACCAGGCAAACATTCGCCTTCGGTTTTCGTGATGGCGGGTATAAAAGAAAATCCCGCAAAATAACCACCGTAACCTACGGCATCATTTCCTGCGGAGATCCCTGCGGTAACTGCTTTTGAAGAAAAAACAGCGATGTTGCCGTAAACGCCCGGAATAGAATAGGTTACCCAATTTGCATTACCTACTACGTTAAAAGGGCCGTTCAGCGCGCTGAGGACCATTGATGTTCCGTTTCTTTTCACATCTACAGTTGCACCGCGTTCGGTAATGATATTAAGTTTTGTAGGGATATTTAAGATGCCTCCCGGATTAGAGTTAGATTGGAAGTAATTTTCATCAATGAGCCCAATTTCATCTATTTTTTTTGGTAGATAACAACTTAATGGCGGAATATAATTAAATCCCCCCGTCGCTATCATTGAGCTGCCTCCATCTCCCGCCAACAGTTGATAAACATATACATTTTTGCTGGTATTAATGCGCATGTTATAGTGATTGAAAGCCTGCAATACATAGGCAGTATTTTGCGTTTCATAATATTGTCCGGCATTTATTACTGCTATTGGCGTGGTGCTATTATTAAGATATATTTCTGTATTATCTTCAGTGGCTACAATGATTGCTTTTTCCATGCCTGAGTTAATGTCCCCGTTACCTTTCATCAAAACAAATTCTTGCCCCAGTTTATCTACCGGAACACCTTGATCCATTAAGATGTCTGTACTGTTTGCGCTGGTGGCGACATATTGCCCGTTAAAATTTCCATTGGTGATCGTAACCGGTTTATCCGATGTTATTTTTGATCCGATAAAACTATCTTTATTTTGATATTCGTATGAGATTCCATCTATAATATACGATTGCCCTTTATTAAGCGTGAAGGTAAAACTGTTGCCTACAATACCGGGAGGGGTTGCGGAGAAAACGGTACCTGGCTTAAACCCTGCGACTGTTACGTTTGTGTTGTCTTCAGTCGCCATCACACTTGCCATAAAATTGCTATTCCCGTTATTTACTGTTTTTCTAGCTACAGCCATCACCGCCCGGAACTCGGTCCCTATGCCGGCAGTTCCTTTGGAGGTTAATATTTCCGCATGATTGAAAATGGAAAACCTTAAACTCGCAAAAAATGGTTTATTTCCTTTTAAATAAATGCCTTTTGATACCGATCTAAATAAGTCTGATTGGCTGGTAGTAATGATATAACTGCGGTTAACGTTAAATTTTCCGGGGTTGTTTTTGCTGATGGTTACCGAGCCGATAATTGTATTATTGTTATAGACATCCACCTTAAACGCAGTTGTTTCATTCGTAGACATGTAAATAGTTTGATAATTAGAACCGTTTACCGCACGGTCCACCATTGGCGCAAACCAGTGTTCGCGGTCGAGCTGGGCCGTGGTGGTTATTGATATAAAGGCAAAGAGAAGGAGTAGAAGTTTTTTCATGACAAAATATAGAGTTCTTTACAAATGTAATATTTTATTAATAATTTCTGAAATATAGTTAATAAATGTTAACTATATTTACTTAAAATGCACCTCAAGCTTGCTGAAGCTAAAATTTTTCTTAATTTTTTTCTAACCCATATTAGCTGAACTTAACCTTAACTCAGCACAATTTCAATTAAATTTGCACGATAAATTAAGTTATGAAACGATTATTTTTAGGATTGTTTATCGTGCTGTCTGTTTTAGGGTTTTCTCAAACCGATACTGCACAAGTCGTGGTTCCGAACCGAAAAAATACATACTCTTCTCTTACAAAACCTTATGTGATTTTAATTTCTGCGGATGGTTTCAGATATGATTATGCGAAAAAATATCAGGCGAAAAACATACTGAAACTTGCCGAAAAAGGTGTTTCCGCAAAAGCGATGATTCCTTCTTATCCCTCGATTACGGGACCGAATCATTATACGATGATCACCGGACTTTTCCCATCGCATACCGGTTTTGTTGATAATTATTTTTATGATCAAAAGCGCAAGGATACCTTCGGTATGAGTGTTCAGAGCAAAATTTCCGACGGTTCCTGGCTCGGCGGAATTCCACTTTGGAGTCTCGCCGAGAAGCAAGGAACGCTCGCTGCTTCTTTGTTTTGGGTTGCTTCCAACAGTGATGCCGGTGGAGTGCGACCAACTTATTATTATCAATATCATGAAAAATTTTCTGCCGATCAAAAAATCAATATCGTCCTCAACTGGCTGAAACTTCCGGAAGATAAAAGGCCACATCTGATCACTTTTTATTTCCCTGAAGTGGATAAAAATGGACATCTTTATGGCACAGAATCTCCCGAATTGTGCGAAGCAGTTGAGTTTGTAGATGACGCTGTAGGGAAATTAATTCAGAAAGTGAATGAATTGCAGCTTCCGAATGTAAATTTCATTTTTGTATCGGACCACGGGATGATTGATGTCGATTTGGAAAATCCCCTGGAAATTCCTGAACTACTTTTGAATAAGAACCGTTTCACCTATTTCAATGCTCAAACTTTACTTCGTGTTATGGTGAAAAATGAAGCTGAAGTAAAGCAAGTTTATCGTGAATTAAAGAAAAATAGAACGCGAGATTATAAAGTTTATCTCACCGATAAATTTCCTAAAAAATTGCATTATCGTACTTCTGATGACCGTTTCGGAAGGATTGGGCAGATTCTTTTAGTTCCTAATGCTCCGAAGGTTTTCTTGGAATCCGGATCTAAAAAAACACCGGGAAAGCATGGTTACAATCCATTTAAAGTTCCGGAAATGAGGGCGACTTTCGCTGCTTCCGGCCCAGCTTTTAAAGAAGGAAAAAAAATTGGAAAGTTTCGGAATGTGAATCTTTATCCGATGGTTGCTGAAATTTTAGGATTAAAAGTTTCCCAAACTATTGACGGTTCACCGAAAACGGCAAAAAAGGTTTTGAAATAGACTTTATATAAAAATATCCGGCTGAGTAATCAACCGGATATTTTATTTTTTTTTATTGCCAAAAAATTAGTTTTTCAGAGATTGCATATCAATCACAAAACGATAGCGCACATCGCTTTTCAGCATTCTTTCGTAAGCTTCGTTGATATTTTGCATATTGATCATTTCTATTTCCGGAAGGATATTTTTCTCGCCGCAGAAATCGAGCATTTCCTGGGTTTCTTTGATTCCTCCGATCACAGAACCTGCTACAGATCTTCTTCCACCAATCATCGGTGGAGTGAAAAGTGCATCTTCCATTTTTCCGATATAACCTACCAATACAAGAGTTCCACTGATGTTTAAGGTGCTGATATAAGGATTAATATCGTGGTCGTAAGGAACAGTATCAATAATTAAATCAAATTTTCCTTTTACGGCTTTCATTTCATTTTCATACGTTGAAATTACTACGGCATCGGCTCCCAAATCCAGGGCATCCTGAATTTTGTCTGGGCTTCTGGAAAATAAAGTAACATTGGCGCCCAGACCTTTAGCAAGTTTAATCGCCATGTGTCCTAATCCGCCTAATCCTACTACTGCAACTTTACTCCCTTCCTTCACGTCCCAATGTTTTAACGGAGACCACGTAGTAACGCCAGCGCAAAGTAGCGGTGCAACAGCTTTTAAATCTAAATTTTCCGGGATGTGTAGCCCAAAAGCTTCATCAACCACAACTTTTTCGGAGTAACCTCCAAAAGTGTGACCACCCAAAAATGGATCTTTTCCGTTGTACGTTCCTGTAGAGCCATTCAGACAATATTGTTCCAGGTTTTGTTTGCAACTCTCACATTCTCGGCAAGAATCTACCAAACAACCAACACCGGCTAAATCGCCTACTTTGAATTTTGTTACCGCAGAACCTACTTTTGTAATTCGGCCAATGATCTCGTGTCCCGGAACAGAAGGATATTTGGTTCCGCCCCAGTCGTTTCTTGCCGTATGGAGGTCGCTATGGCAAACTCCGCAGTACAAGATATCGATTTCAATATCTGTAGGTGTTACTTCTCTTCTTTCAATTTGCATCAGTTGCAAATCTTTATCTTTTGCTTCGGTTCCGAAGGCTTTTACAGAGGATGTATTCATATAGATTTTTTAAGACTTCAAATTTATAAAATAGAAAAATGGAGTTGTCATAATTTCTTCTTAAAGTTTTAACTATTATGAATAAAACGTTGGGAGAAAATTTATTTCCCGAGACTTAGTCTCTCTTCCTGAAGATCAATCAATCTTAAATGTTTTCGAACAATTTCTTCATCGAGAAGAAGTTCTTCTCGGTTTTTATTGATGAGCCACATTCTTTGATGCTCCAAAATATCAGCAAAAATCTGTTGGTATTCGGGGTAATTAATGATGATTTCGGAACTGTTAATTCTGTTTTCCCAGCTTTGAAATTGCTCTTTGAGCGCTGGGAATTGTTCCAACTTTTCGGGATACTCTTTTTTAATTTTTTCGACGGCAATTTTTGCTAATTCGCTTCTGATTTCATAGTCGATTTCTTTTTCGGATTTAATGAAATCTTTATCTTTTAATTTGACTTTTTTCAGTAAAAGAGGAAGCGTTAAACCTTGCAAAACTAAAGTAAGTAAAATCACAACAAAAGTGATGAAAAGGATGAGGTTACGGTGTGGAATGGGCTTCCGTCCGCCAAAGTCACAGGTATTGAAAGTGCTGCAGCCAACGAAACCACCCCGCGCATTCCGGTCCAACCGAGAACGATTGGGACTTTCCAACCGGGAGACTCGGCATCTGCAACATTGATGAAATTTCGCATAATTAAAGTGAAAACAACCGCTCCATAACTGGCGAACATTCTAATGATAATAAGAACTACGGTGATTATCACCCCATACATCGTTGCTTGATAAATGCTGGTGTCGCCAAGCCCCGAAACAATTAGCGGAAGATCCAGCCCAATCAGCATAAATACCATTCCGTTGAGTAAAAAACTGAAACTTTGCCAAACATTAATGCTGTGAAGCCGCGATGCGCCACTAAGAAAGTGATGTCGGCGAACTGATAAAAACAATCCACCGCTTACGACCGAAAGTACGCCGGAAGCGTGAAATTCTTCCGCAGCAAGATACATGATAAACGGAGATGCAAGGGTGAAAATGGTATCCATATTGGCGTCAGTTGGCAGTAACTTATGCATTTTCATAAAGAGAAAAGCAATTAAAATCCCAATTCCTGCTCCGCCTACACACATCCAAATAAAATCCACAATGGCTTGATGCCATATAAACTGTCCTGTTGCCACAGCAATTAATGCAAAGCGAAAAATAATGAGGGACGATGCATCATTCAACAAACTTTCTCCTTCTAAAATAGATTGGAATCTTTTCGGGATTTTTACAAATTTTAAAATAGCTCCTGCACTCACTGCATCTGGTGGAGATACGATTCCGCCTAATAAAAAACCTAATGCCAAAGAAAATCCAGGAATTAGATAGTTTGCAGCAAAAGCGACCACAATTGCAGTAAAAAAAACAACGACAAACGCAAAACTAAAGACAATCCTTCGCCATCTCCAAAGTTCTTTCCAGGAAGAATTCCATGCGGCTTCATAAAGCAAGGGCGGTAAGAAAATAAAGAAGATGAGTTCTGGCTCGATCTCTACAATTGGAGTACCCGGAATAAAACTAATTCCCAATCCCGCTAAAACCAAAAGAACAGGGTACGCTACTTTTATCTTTTGCGCAAGCATGATAAGCAGCACAATGATAATGACTAACGTAAGATAGAAGGCCAAATTTTGCAACATTTCAAAAAAATTTCAGTAAAAATACTGCAAAGGCGGCAAATTTTTTCGATTAGTTTTTAATTTTTAATCATTCATTAGTGTAATATTGTCGTGATCGGAAATGATTTCCAGGACAATTTCGAAGAAAGTGAGTCCTACACCATTATGCAGTTCATCTATTTTACTTAGAACAAATTTACGGTTAAAAATTTGTGGAGATTTCAATTTGTTTTGATAAAACTCCAAGGTTGTTTGAAAGCCCAGTGATTTCTTGTTTTGTTCGATATCTTTCCAAATCAGCTGGATTTTTTCTTTTCCTTTAATCTCGCCGAAAGATCCGTATAACATATCATTGAAAGCATCTAAACTCTGCGCAATTTTCCAGTTTTCTTGTGACATAAACACTCGGTTTACTTCCTCGTAGAAGGTCTCGATATTATTAATGTTTTTGCCTTCGATAATAATTTTTTTCATCAGAATTTTTTACCTATTCGTGAACCCAAACCGAAACATTTCCTGCCGGAACCGGAAAATTCCCCCATCCGTTTTCGTCAATGGTAACTTTTTCGGAAAACCATCCCATAAAATCATAGAATTGCTTCCCTGAATATCTTTCACCCATTTCCATTGGTTTTTCGTAAGCATCTTTGTTGCTTAATACTACTGCGCAACCAGCGTGTTCATCGTCACCTTCGCGAGTCCAGGCAAGACAGTTGGCGTCTTCAAAATAATCTTTTTGTGCTCCATAAGCGAATTGTTGTCGCGCTTTCAACAGTTCTTCAATTTTTTCTACTTTGTCCAGAAATATTTCCTGATCGTTTCCTTCCTTGTCTTTATCGGTATAGTGCGCTCCAAATAAATCCGGATAAAATACACAAGGATATCCGTTCTCTCGAAGAAGAATAAGGGCATAAGCTAATGGTTTGAACCATGTTTCAACAGGAGCTTCCAAAGCTTGTAGAGGTTGTGTATCGTGATTGTCGACCACGGTTACAGAAAATGCGGGATTCAATAAAGTCAAGGTTTCATCAAATATTTTTCTTAAATCATAATCCGCACCTTCTTTCGAAGCAATGTGAAAATTTTGTTGAAGAGAGGAATCGAACAAACTCATGCAACCTTCGGTGGCATCTATATAATTTTGCAAAAGATTTACTTCGCCAGGAGCCCAATACTCACCGACGGCGAAAATATTTTTAGCAGTATTTTCCCGAAGTTTGTACAGCCATTCTTTGTAGAACACCGGAGATTGATGTTTCACCGCGTCTAAACGAACTCCATCGAAATGAATCTGGTCGTGATACCATTTGCCCCATTTGTCGAGTTCTTCCCGAACGAATGGGTTTCTGTGGTCGATATCGTTGTACATCAGATAATCATAATTTCCTTTTTCGGTATCGATCATTTCTTCCCAGCCATCGCCGAAATCGTGGAAGATTTGGTAAATTCCTTCTTCCTGACCTTCCGCATAATCTACGCCAGAAAAGCAGGTAAAATTCCATTCGAAGTCTGAATATTTTTTTTCACGGTTCGGAAAAGTGAATTTCGTGTAACTTTCAATTTCAAAAGGTTCTGAAATGTTTTCTTGTCGGTTTTCGGGATTTACTTTTACGGCATGGAACTTTTCTTTTTCGTCGCCGCCGGCTTTATGATTCAAAACAATATCGGCAATTACAGAAATGCCGCTTTCTTGTAAAGTTTTGCACGCGTTCACATATTGTTCTTTAGTACCGTATTTTGTAGGGATGGTACCTTTCTGGTCAAATTCGCCTAAATCATAAAGGTCATAAGGATCGTAACCAACAGAATAACCGCCGCCATTAGCCTTATATGCAGGTGGAAACCACACCGCTGAAATCCCGAGCTCCTTTAAATAATCAGCCGCCTTAGCAGCTTCGTCATATAATTTACAGTCTCCCTCCGAATACCAGTGGAAAAACTGAATCATCGTTGCGTTCATCGTTAAAGTTTAATACGACGCATGAGCAAAAATCATCCCAATATGCAGGACCTCTTACTCAGATTTATTTTTCTTCTGATGATTATCCTGCATAGTTCAATATTAGAACCAGGACCTGCGCTTTTTATCATCTGTATAAACAGCTATGGCCTTAACCTTACTGAAGCAAACATTATCCCGACCATGAGCCGCGAAGGCAGGTTGGATGAACCGCGCGAAGTAGCACAAGGATTACTGTTCCTGAGTTTTGATGCGGCAAGTTATGTACATGGTAATGTGCTGCATGTGGGCGGAGGTTTCGAACTTCTTTAAGCAAAATTGAAAAAAAATGCACAGTTCAGGGCTGTGCATTTTTATTTGGAGAAGTCCTTAATTACCGGTGTTAACCAGATTTATTCTGCTCTGTATTCGCCGTCGCCGTTTTTGCCCCAGAACTGGATTCTGTGTGCCGAAACTTTAATCAGGCAGATTCCTTCGGTTTCAATGCCGTCGGGAAACCACATTTCCAACCCTTTCACCCATTTTTCTTCAAGCATTTTGCGGTTTTCAGTGATGGTTGCCATGCCGTAGCAGTCTACAAAAGTCATATCATCCGTCTGGAAAATCAGTGAAATCATCGGATTATTTTCGATCTGTTTTACTTTGTTGGAATCACGGTAAGAGAAAAACCACGAATCTCCGTCGTATTCAACTTTCCCGTTGTTGCTCATGGGGCGGGAATGAAGCGTGTTGCGCCCGTCTTTGGTCACCATCATGCAAAAATCAAGATTTTTCATCATGGCTGCTACTTTTTTTAAGGATACTTTTTCCATTGGATAGAGGTTTTTAGTGTTACTGACTTTTTTCTTACTAAAGAATAAATTATCCGTTTCAGTAATCAAATGTTTTACCAAAAATTAAAAAATAGTCTGTTAACTTACCTTAATATCTGCTGAATGTGGAATCCACTGTTTTTGCCGCCACAAAAAAAGACCGCAACAAGCGGTCTTTATGATATTAAATTACAGGAGATTATTTACCTGCAACTACATTAAGTTCAAGATCAACTTCCTGAGAGATCATCCAGTCTTTAGGATCTCCTTCAGTTCCGTAAGCCAATCCCCAGTCTTGTCTGTTGATGGTGAAGATTGAAACCATTGTCAGTCCGTTTTCAGTAACTTCTACTTTCGCAGGGAAGCTTACGTTTACGGTTTTGTCTTTAATAGTAAGGTTTCCGCTTACTGTTTTGTTGGCACCTGCCACTTTGCTTTCAGTTCCTGCTGCAAGGTCTTCCACTTTAGTGATGTCGAATTTCACGCTTGGGTATTTTGCAGTATCAAAGAAATCTGCACTTTTCAGGTGTGCATCAAGGTCAGCAGAAGTTTTTCCGTCGCTCATTGCAGGATCAACCGCAGCCGGGTCAGTAGTTAAAGTGTTAAGGTCTGAAGTCAGGCTTCCGGATACCAGGTTTCCGTTTTCTACAGAAAATGTTCCTGCGGTTTTGGTCGTTCCGAATCTTGGGTTCAATCCGCCTTTATGATAAGCAGTCCATTTTACAGTAGTGCTGTCGGTATTTACTGTAAAAGTTTCTCCGGTGTGTTCAGCTACAGCCTGCTCAGTTGCAGTGGTAACGCTGTCGGTTTTTGATTCTTTACATGATACAGCAACAAGAACTGCTGAAAGGGCCAAAATTGATAATTTTTTCATTGTATAAATAATTAGTTGTTTAATTCGAGTGCAAAAGTAGCCTAAGGAATCTGTCCCCGAATTGATGTATGATAAGAAACGCACCGGAATTTTAAAGTTTACAGAAAAGAACCCGCAGCATCTTCCAGTTCTTTAACCCGTTTCCGAAGGATTTCTTTATTCGCTTGTCTCCGTCTTTTCGATCCATTGAAGCGTGCTTTTGTCCAGCGGAATCTTGTGAATCTCAGTTTACCGAAATGATGCTGTAAAACATAGATCATCATTCCAATTCCGGCGATGGAAATCAGACCGTATATTTTTTTATTGGCAACAAGAATCGCATTCAACTGTATGTTTTTATAGCCTGCCAGTGCCGCTTGCGGCGACATCAGATTACCGTCCATGTAGACGGCGAGATTATTCACGCTTTGCCACTGGAACTGATACTGCAGCCAGGAGAAGAATGAGGAAAATACAGCCGTAGCCACAAAACTCCGGAAAACCAGAACAAGCCCGATCGCCTGAAGCATTTCTTCCATCTCCAGTTTGTCCAGAATATAAAACCAAACTGCGATGAAGAGTGCACCTAAACCGTAACCCTTTAGGATCATCGGCAGCAGCCAGCTTTCGTAGTTCAGTTCGGGAACCATCATGAAGTACATCATCACCGTATTCAGAAAAAACGCCGCAAAACCGGAGAAAATAAACATCTTTAAAGGTCTTTCATTTTTGAACCATAAAAAGGCTACTACGCCAGCCAGGACTACGCCCGGAACCGTCATCAGATTCAGCGACGCATTGGTTACCATATCATAGCCCAGAATTCCAATGGTATAGGTATTCTGCAACGAACCGGCGCCCAGAAATACACCGGTGAAAAGCAGCATCAGCAGACCGCTCTGGACGTTGCTTTTGGTGAAAATTCCGAATGAAACATAACTTCTCCTCAGCGTAAGCTGCCTCAGCGCGAGCAGTACAAAACTGATGAGTGTGCCCCAAAATGAGATGCGGATATTTTGCGATTCGAACCAGTTCAGCGTTTTTCCGAAAGACAGAAAAAAGGCCATAAACATAAAAGTAGCGGCGAAAAGTACAATGCTGAGCCAGTCGATCTGGGAGAACGGCATCTTCCGGGCAAACCGCTGGTTGTGCTGAAAGATCACTACAATCATGATCAGGATGAGGCAAAGTCCGGCAGTCAGCAGGTGAGGGTACTGCCACGTGGTATGGTAGGCGAGTTTGGCCAGATAATATCCAGCAATATTTCCTGCGATAATAGAAAACGGATAAAAGACCGCATAAAATTTACCGCGTTTTCCGTCCGGACTCAGAATAAACATCAAAGGCAGAATGAATTCCATCATCATGAACATTTTGAAAAAGCCCATAAGGAATGAAGCGGCCACAATAATTTCAGGGACTGCCGTTGTACCAATCACGAAGGACAGCAGCGCGGTTACTGCCAGCGAGACAATCATAATCTCCTTAGTGCGGAAACGCATTTTCACCCGTAAAACCAGCGGCATTGTAGTGGCCATTCCGATAAAAGAAGCGAAGTTGGCCATCATCAGGTATTCGGACATCGTGCCGAGATCGCCCACCATCATGCTGATGTTTCCCATATTCACTGGATTAACCGACATGATGACAAAGGTAAAAATGAGGATCAGTAAAAGCTGTACGGGTTTCGGAACCCAGTTTTTAAAGAGTCCTTTATTGTAATCAGACATTTTATTTGATGTTGTTTATGGTCACATTCACATTCATTCCTGCACGAAGCTGGTCAAGATCTTCTTTTTTGTTTTCGGGAGTGAATTCAATTCTCACCGGGATGCGCTGCTGAACCTTTACAAAGTTTCCGGTGGAATTGTCCACAGGCACATTCGAATATTTAGAACCCGTCGCTGCGGAAATCGCGGTCACCATCCCAACGAATTTTTTCCCGCCGAGGGCATCTACGGTCACCGTCATTTTTTCACCCACTTTCACGCCGGGCATCTGGCTTTCGAGGAAGTTGGCGGTGATCCATTTCTGGCCGTTCAGCACAATGGTTCCCAACTGTTGTCCGGGCTGCACCAGTTGTCCTTCGTTGATGAGTCTTCTTCCCATAATGCCGTCATAAGGCGCGGTGATTACGGTATAGGAAAGGTTGATCTTTGCCATATCGAGCATGGCGGCAGTTCTTTTGATCTCAGCATCATTTACTCCCAGGCGGCTGCGGGTTTCCCCTGTGGCAAGGCTCGCGGAATTTTTCTGACTGATCAGTGTTTCGTAGGCAGCTCTGGTAGCATCGTACTCGGTTTTTACCTGATCATACTGCTGTCTTGTCACCGCTTCGGAGGCCAGTAGGTTTTGGTAACGTTTCAGGTTTTGTTCAGCATTCCAGAGTCTGGCTTTGGCGCCTGCGATATTGGCATTGGCCACATTCACGTTATTTGAAACTGTATTCACGGCAGATGAGGTAACATTTCTCGAAGCCAGCGCATTCTGGTAGGCTGCTTCTGCCTGCGCAAGCTGGGTGCGGATTTCCCTTTCATCCAGAATCACAAGCGTGTCACCTTTTTTTACCGCCTGGTGTTCGTTGTATTTAATCTCTTTGATGTATCCCGCCACCCTCGTATTCACAGGATTGATGAATTCCTCCACTTGCGCGGAATTGGTGAAATTATCCTCACTCAAATGGAAATAATGCTTTACAAGCCAATAAAATCCGCCTACCGCCATTGCAAAAACGAGTAAATTAATGACGGTGGTCTTTACTCTGTTCGATTTTTTCTTTGCTTTTTTCTGAGCATGAGAAGGTTTTTCTTCCGTTTTAGGGGCTGTAGCCTTGGCTTCGGTTTCCGGCTGAATATTTTCTGCAGCTGTATTTTTTTCTGACATCTCTTTTGGTTTTATAAGGTTCCTGTTGTTTTCATTAAATTATAGTATTGGTACTGCACATTGATCTCGCTGTTGGCGTAGAGCAGTTCCGCTTCAAGTTTGGCATTGGTGGCATCGGTCATGTCTGCTTGAAGTGCCAGTTGGTTCAGGTATTTGGCTTCAATAATGCGGTAGTTTTCATTAGCCAGAGCTTCGCTTTCCTTATAAAGTTGCGCCTGCTGAAGGGCTTCCTGCCATTTAAGATAAGCGGCATTGGTCTGTACATCGATATTCTGCTGTTGAAGGACGAGAACGTCTTTGGCCTGATTCAGCTGAAACTTTCCGAGCTGTTCTTTTTCTTTGGTCTTATACAGGTTGTCGATGTTGTAACTGATAGAAACTCCCGTTTGCCACGTATTGGTGTAGAAATCCTGCGCAGGTATTGTACTGGTCACCGGTCTGGCCATGCTGTAGCCGCCAAAAGCCGCGATGGTGGGCATTTTATCGGTTCTGATGATTTCGATATTCTTATTTGCGATATCGATGCCGGTTTGGGCAGATTTCAGAACGGGATGGTTCTGATGCGCCAGCTCCTGATAATACTGCAATTCCCGGGATTCACCCGCATCACTAAGAGAACCGAAAGGTTTAATAAGGACATCGGGTGCAAGGCCGATGGCGGTGGCCAACTGGTAGTTCAGCGCGGATCGGTTATTGTCCAGAACCAGAATTCCCTGTTCCAGATTTTTCATTAAAAGTTCCCCGCGGATGATTTCATTGCGCGTCACCATGCCCTGTTTGTAAAATTTCTTTACGTTATCCAGCCTCTGCGCAGCGAGTTTGCGGTTGTTGAGGTACACGTTTTTCTGGTTGATGATTTTCTGGATGTCCAGATACGTCGACATCACCAGAAATTTGATGTTCTGCGCATCTTTCTCATGATCGAGTTCCGCGAGCTGTTCCCGCAGTGCTGAGATTTCAATGGATTTTTTTACGAGTCCGCCTTTAAAGATCAACTCAGAAGCCTGCACACTGTAAGTGTTGCCGAAATGCGGCATGTTGATGGTGGCTACTTTAGACAGGTCTTTGTCCAGAATCAGCGCATCACCAAGATAAAACGCGTTGGCGGAAGCGGTAATAGAAGGCAGTTTCTGCAGTTCCGCGATTTTGGTCTGCTGTCTGGCGATCTGTATGTTTTCTTTCGAAAGTTTAAGTTGGGTATGGTTTTCCAGAGCCAGCTGCACCACTTCCTCCAGAGTCATGGTTCGCTCTGTAAGCTGGGCGTTGGCGGTGGAAAAAAACAGACTCAGGACTACAAGAGTCATTTTATTTTTTAGGATCATAGGTTCCGTGATTTTTAACGGGACAAAGGTACTTCATCAGCACACCCGATAAAATGACGGAAAGAATGAATAAAATGTTCAAAAGTAAGATTTAACCCCGGAAACGTTTTCGATAAGCGTTGGGGCTTTCGCCGGAATGTTTCTTGAAAAAGTGTCCGAAGGAATACTGGTCACTGAATTTCAGGTTAAGTGCAATCTCGTAAAGTGACTGTTCTGTGGTGGATAACTGAGCTTTGGCCTCCTTCATCACAAAAGCTGCGATGATCTGTCCCGCGGTTTGTCCTGTCACCTCCTTTAAAACGGAAGTAAGATGTCTGGAAGTAATAAACTGTTTGTCAGCGTAAAAACTCACTTCCCGCTCCTCCAGATAGCAGTCACCTACATTTTTCAGGAACTGCAGCACGATTTCCTGTTTTCTGGAGATCTTTTCTTTAGAAAACCTCGAGGCATGCACAATCATATCGGCAAATAGATAGACCGTGGAAGAAAAAAGGTGCCTTATGATTTCGTCGCGGTGCGCGGAGGGTTCCGGACGCTGCAGCACAGATTTCAGAAGACCGATTGTTTTCCAGATGCTGTCGAAAGGTTCCGGCTCCAGCCGGAAGTGCCGAACCAGTTCGTTGCGGAACCAGACAAAGGCATTGAGCCGGTTGATGTTAAGGGGCAGTTTTTCGGTGTATTCCCTTGAAAATGCGACCAGCAGCAGTTCCAGGTCATCGCTGATCTCCAGGATTTCGTAGACTCTGCGGGAATCAATAATGGCAACATGATTTGCAGTAAGTTCTATCCGGTCCACATTTTCAGTGTAGACTACCCGCCCTTTTTTCAGGATGAAAAACGCTGGATTTTTAGGGTGATAGGGATATCCGATTTCAATATAATCGAAGATGTTCTGCGCGTCAAATATCTTTATCGGGTTTTCCAAAAGATTACGGTTTGAGCAAAGTTAAGAATTTGAGGGTAACCGCCCGACAAAATGGGACAGGCTTAGGGAGTAAGACAGGAGCTAAATTGCAGTTTTTCAGTTGGTTCAAGTTGCGCCATTTGGTAACTTAATAAATCTACTTTAGTTAAAAAGTACTTTCTGGATATGAGGTAGTAGTAATCATTCATGGCAGCGAAAAGAATTTGAAGATTATCGTTGGAATAAGCCTCGCCATTAAAATACTCCCATTCTTTTGAGAGGTAATTTTCAAAATTTTCTGTAGTCTGCGCGGGTATTTCACTACTTAAAGTTTCATCTACCATCAATTTTTTTATTTCCTCTTTTAATTCAATTTCTTTAGGCAGAAGAGCTTTGAAATTCTCTTTTATTTGCTTAAATGGTGTTACCACGCTTATAAACGCTGTTGCCATAGAGAGGTTGTTATACAATGATCCCTTATCTTCATATTCTGAATCCTGTTTAAAGAAACTGATGTACTTTTCTTTTAAGACCGCTGCATTTCCTTTTTTTAGCGCTTCATTATAGAAGAACTTATAAATTTTCACATCGTTTTCCTTTATTCTTTCCCGAATGGCGTTTTGTGGTTTTTCTATTTTTGGGATTAAATCCTGAGCCTGAGCTGATTTGTATTTTTTACCATCATAGTCGAATGATTTTATATCTATAGACTTATTGGCAATACTAAGTCATATATTCCTGTCGTTTTCAAAAGCAATATCATCATAAACCATATCTACCTTTTCCTTTACTAAAAAGGAGATCCAAGGTTTCTGTACTATCAAAATCAAGACAATTATTTACGTCAAATTCAACCGGACTTTTGTCGTCATAATAGCCGTTATATTCAAGAGGGAAACTGTTTTTATTAAATGTGTCGGTATAATCTTTTTTAAATTCTTCAAAATCCAAAGACAAGGCACTGTGATCATATGTAACCGAAGAAAACAGTTTTTCTGTGATTTTCTCCTGTATATTTTCTTGGTCTTCAAACAATAGAATTGCGGGTTTTTCAACTCCTGTTTTATGGATGCCAGTCAATTCCAATGCCTTTATTCTTTCTTCGGTACTTGGGTGAGATGCCCACTGGTCTTTAATTGTTAATTTTGATTTATTATATTTACTCAAGTCCAGTTCAGATACGACCGGCAAATTATTCCGGAAGGAAAGATTATTTTGGGTTGCTAAAAAATTCATAATAAATTCCTGCTCCCTGTATATGTTTTTACTTTTAATGTTCTCCGGTATTTTTGCTTCATAATAGTTTAATACCGTGCTATAGGAATGCTCTGCTAAATCTATTCTTAGCAAAGATTCTTTCAGAGGTACATATCCTGCAACATTTGCAGCAATTTCATCCGCATGAAATTCCATTTCTCTCGACAATGCCATATAACTGACATTTACAAAATCGTACATTTTTCTTAAAACCCACTGAATGCCGTGGATTAACTTTACTGCAATGGCAACGAATATTGAAAAGTATCCGCTAATATTTGCCCATTTCTGCATCATATTGTCAAATGAATCATTATCATTTAACATATTAAATATCACCTGATTTACATTGTAAACATAGCTGCCCACTTTCATGCTGCGTTGCGAAAAATGGCCAAATTCGTGAGCTAAGATTGCCTTGAACTCCTGTTCTGAAACTGTATTCACCAAGCCTAATCCAATCTGTAGATTCTTACGAACAGGAAATATCATGCTCCAAAAATTAGAGTCGTAAAATACAGAGGCATTTACATCACTGGACAGATATATTCTCTTAGGAAAGTCCGTCTGCACTTCATCTACAATTTCTCTTATAATAGAAAACAGCCTTGGCTCTTCATGCTCAGAAATCTCAATCAGATGGCTTCTGTCAATTTTATGCTGTTTGAAAAGGAATTTAAACAAAAAGATAATAATGAAAAAGCCAAGACTCGCCAGGCCAATTCCCAGTCCCAATGTTATTATACTGGGTTTTGCTGCAATCAGCGCAATTCCTCCAATAACGCAGAGAACGGTTATTCCAACTGCTAAAGACAAAAGAAGCAGATAAACAAGTATGAACAAAATAATAGCAAAAACAGCCTTACCCGTCATTTTTTTGAAGTTCGATGATATTTGAATGTTCATGTTTTGTTTTTATTATTTTTTGATGACCGAAGTTGGATAAAAAATTAATTAAGAAAAAATGTGAAGAACGGGAAGGCCGAAACCAAAAGTGAAAAAACAGACTGAGGCAAATGCCTATTCAGATTGTCTAAATCAATTGAAAACTATATGAAATAGTAAATTTACGGGAACCAGGCAATGCTGTATTTAAAACTTCTTTACGCCAATACGCTTTTTGGAGAAGAGCGGTTATTTCCAATCATAGTTTTTTGACCAGAGATAAAATTCGTCGATTTTGTCTGGGTTTAGGCTGCTGTATTCTGTAGCATGACCATTATTTGCAGATAGAAATATGATGTTTGAAAAAGGTTCAATTAAATTTCTGTTTTTCATTTCAATGAAATAGGGAGCCAGAAATTCCCAGAAGTAACCCTGTTGATTTTTTTTCGTTTCATCCAGAGCACCACAGATACTTTTGAACTTCTCTGCAAATTTCTCAATATCAGTTTTGTTCTTGTTTTTTTCATCAAAATCCAACGCCGCAGACATTGATAAAACCACATCAGCTGTCGCAAAATCATTCTCTGATTTCCTTTTCTTATTTACTTTATTCAGCGTGTTTTCATCTATTGTTAACGAAATTGAATTGTCACCCTGTTTAGAAACACCTTTATTCATTAACGAAATAATCGCATCGAGATTACCTTTTGCCCGGGTGCTTTTATTGTCTAGAATAAGATATCTGCTTGAGGCTAAGATGGAAGCTATCCTGTTAGAAGAACTTAATACCGCTAAAGCATTAAATGAACCCGGATGGTTGGGATTTAGTTTTGTAGAAGCCTGAAAAGCTTTTATTGCCTCTTCATTTTTCCTGCTAGTAGCTAAAGTAATTCCTTTATTAAAATATAAATGGTAATAAGAAGGATGTTTTTTTAGTCCTTCATCATAGATTTTTAAAGCTAAATCTGGTTTGCCCATATGATCTAAAGCATTTCCATAAGTAACATATACTGTTTTGTTGTCATCATTCGGATATAACTTCAAAATATATTTAGAAGTTTCAACAGCCTCATCGTATCTTTTTAAAGCTTCTAGGGTCATTGCCTTTTCATACAGTGCAAAAGAATTGTCTTTATCCAAGATTAAAGCTTCGTTATATTTGGATAGAGCCTCGTCGTATTTTCCTGCATCGTGAAGTTCAATTCCTTCATCAACTTTTTTATAGGCGTGCTCTGCATTTTGTGCAAGGAGGATATTGGTAACAAATAGGGACAGGTAATAGATTTTTCTCATCTGTGGGGATTAAATGACAAATATTATGGTAAAAACTTTGTGGGGTTATTAATTTTTCTTGAAACTAATTTAATTAAAAATGTGAAACAAAACCCTAAATTCTCTGATTCCTTTGAAAATAAAATGAACAATCACCCAAAAAAACATTAATTAAACAAATGTTCTATAAAACTTCAGTCACACATTCCGGTAAAGGAACATTAGCCGACATTTTTTTTGGTTCCATTCATTATCTGTAGTTGGGCATACGCGTTTTTCTCATTTTCCGGAATCCTTTCTATTCTCATTTTGTTCCATGTAGTTCACTATCTGTTTTTGGCTCAGATAGTCTTTGGTTTCTTTTTGTTGTAAGCTGTTCTTCATTTTTCTCCCGAAGAATTTTCCATAAAAGTAATGCGAAGATCAGGGTCAGGATTGAGAAATATTTTTCAAAGTTCGTTTGAGCAAATAAATTACCGATTGTATTTAATGAAAATATGATGAAGAAAATCCAAAGGATGATGTCAACATATTTACGGTTAACATTTTTTGCTTTTAATGATAGTATCCAGATCAGCAACAGATTTAAAATAATCGAGACACCTTCAAATATATACATTTCCTGTTCGGATTGTAGCCGTCCACCCCATACAATATTGAAAGGAATGATTTTGAAAAATATCAGAAAATGAAAAGCAATAACTAAAGCCAGCATGCCTGTTAAAATCCGGATTATAATTTTCTGAGTATTCATCATTTGTTTGTTTTCATTTATCGATTGTCGACCCGGATAGAGATAACGAAATTATGATTTGGAAATAGTTTGGTAGCGAAGTGCTATTATGTTAACAGTTCATCAGCGGTTCGCTGAGAGATTCGAAGTCAATATTAAAAAAAAGCAACATCACCGCAGTGCTGATTTTCAGAAGGTTGTCCGTTCCGTTAAAATTCTGTTAAAATATACGTATCTGTTTAGTGACAAACGCTTAAAGCTAGGTTAATCTTCTCCAGATTTTTGAGGGGTAATTTTGCACGAAAATAATATATCGTGAAAAGAAACCTTCAGAAAATCCTTATTCTCGTTCTTGCGGGAACCGTATCTGTAGAAATGGCAGCGCAGAAGAGTAAGGATACGCTTAAAGAAAAAAAGATTGAAGAAGTGGTAGTGACCGCTTTGGGAATTAAAAGACAGGACAAATCCCTTGGTTATGTTGCAGAAACCGTAGGCTCAGAGACCTTCGAAGAAACCCAGAATAACAACTGGGTGCAGGCAATGGAAGGTAAAGTGGCCGGACTGAAGATACAGACTGCCGGCGCCGGTCCGCTGGGATCTGCCAGAATTACCCTCCGCGGTGAGAAATCCATGTTTATGGATAACAACTATGCCCTGATTGTAGTGGACGGAATACCGCTAAGTGACGGTCCAAGAGTGAATTCCGGAACCGGAACCCCGGCCTACGGCGCAGGTTCAGGTGGAGATCTTCCTATTGATTTAGGTAACGGACTGAACAGCATAAACCCCGATGATATAGAAAGTGTAACCGTACTGAAAGGCGCATCCGCGGCTGCGCTTTACGGGTCCAGAGCCGCCAACGGTGCTTTGATGATCACCACCAAATCCGGAAAAAGCAAGAACGGAAAAATGCAGGTCTCTTTCAACTCCTCTGCAAGTTTTGATTCTGTGCTGAAATGGCCGGATTATCAGTATGAATACGGCCAGGGTACCCTCGCAAAAAATAAAGACGGACAGTTTTATTACTCCTACGGCCAGTCTGCGGACGGCGTGAGTACGGGCGGAACAAGTAGTGCCTTCGGACCGAAGTTCGACGGACAGTATTACTTCCAGTATGATCCTACCGTACAGGGACAGAGCCCAACAAGACAGCTATGGAGACCTTATAAAGACAATGTAAAAGGCTTCTGGGAAGTGGGTTCTACCTATTCCAACAGCGTTTCACTGGAGCAGGCCAATGACAGAACAAGTTTCCGTACTTCATTAACTTACCTCGACAATGAGTGGATGATGCCGAATACCGGTTTTAACCGTTTCAACTTTGCAGGATCACTGTCCCATAAACTGAATGACAGGCTGAAGATTTCAACAAAATTGGCCTACAGCCGTATGAAAAGCGACAACCTTCCGGCGACAGGATACAACAATCAGTCGATTTCTTACTTTATGATCTTCCAGAACCCGAATGTGGACCTGGCGTGGTACCGCCCCATCTGGAAAAACGGACAGGAACAGCTCGACCAGATTCACCCTTTCAGTTCTTTTATCGACAATCCTTACCTCATCGCTTACGAAATGCTGAACGGTGTGGACAAAAGAACCATCAGCGGAAGCATGATGGTAGATTATAACTTCAACAACCACTTCAGCATGATGCTCCGTTCCGGAATTGAAGTGCTGAACGAGGAGCGTACCACCAAAAGACCCTGGAGTTCTGCCAACTACCTGAAAGGCTTCTACCGCGAACAGTTCATTACCAACCAGGAATATAACAGTGATGTACTCTTTAATTACAAAAACAGTTTCGGCAGTTTTGACGTTTCAGCTTCTGTCGGTGGCAGTATGCGGTATAACCAGTATATCATGAATGATTATCGTGCCGAAGGACTAAAGATTGCCGGAGATTATACCCTTACCAATGCCATTTCCCTGATCACCAAAGTACCTAAGCCTTATGATGAGCAGGTCAACAGTGCTTATGCGCTGATAACCTTCGACTGGAACAATAAAATTTTTGTCGATGTAACAGGAAGAAACGACTGGAGCAGTACACTGCCTGCAGAAAACCGTTCGTTCTTTTATCCGTCGGTAAGTACGAGTTTCATTCTGTCAGATCTTTTCAATATTAAATCTTCCGGACTCAGCTACTGGAAACTCCGCGGATCCTGGGCAAAAGTAGGGATCGACGGTTCACCATACCAGTTGGAGAAATACTATGACCTGGATGATATTCCGGGCGGTGTTACCCCACCTTCGGTATTTCCTAACCCAAATCTGAGACCGGAAATCAATACCAATATTGAAGCGGGGATGGACCTTGGCCTCTTCGGAAACAGACTGAATTACAGCTTTACACTTTATCAGAACAATACCGCAGACCAGATTATCCGCGTACCGATGATGTACGAAACCGGTTATGCGCACCGCTGGATCAATGCCGGAGAAATCCGCAACCGCGGCGTGGAAATGAGCCTTGATTATACGCCGGTGAAAACCCAGAATTTCCGCTGGAAATTGGGTGCCAACTGGTCTCTGAACGAAAACGAAATCATGAGCCTTCCCGATGAGTTCGGCGGCGAACCTTACACCATGGCCACTGTTGCCGGAGTCGTGTATTTCAACGCCGTGGTAGGCGGTTCCCTTGGCGACCTTTATGGGTTTAAACTCCTCAGAACTCCGGATGGGCAGGTAATCTATGGCGATAACGGCCTTCCTGCACGACCGGCAAATGTAGAAAAAGTAGGCAATGCCTTCGCAAAATGGAGAGCGGGCTTCCAGAACGAATTCAGTTATAAGAATATTTCCCTAAGCTTCTCTTTCGACGGACAGTATGGCGGAATGGCGTACTCCCAAACCCACCACAAAATGTCGGAGCAGGGTAAACTGGGCCACACCCTGGTCGGAAGGGATAACCCGAACGGAACCATCGTTGGTTTAGGCGTGGTGCAGAATGCCGACGGCAGTTTCAGCCCAAACACCAAACCGGTAAACCTCACGTCATATTACGGAGATTATTATCGCCGTGCGAATGTGGAGACCAATACATTCGACACCTCTTTCATCAAACTCAGAGATGCCAGAATTGCTTATTCTTTACCAAAATCGGTAATTCAACCTTTAAAAGTAAATGAGCTTACGCTTGCCATCTTCGGAAAAAACCTCTGGATTTGGACCGAATTCCCAATGTTTGATCCTGAAGTAGCCACCCTCGACAACAGTACCATTACCCCGGGAGTGGAAATCGGGCAGCTGCCTTCCTCAAGAACCATCGGGTTCCAGCTTAATGTGAAATTTTAATCCGTGAAATCTCAGATCACTTCCCTTAAAATCAATAAAAGAAGTCCAATGAAACGAATCATTATCAATATCAGTCTCGCCCTTTCCGCCTTGATGCTTCTCAACTCCTGCGGCAGAACGTTCGAAGAAATCAATACCGACACCAGTAAAATCATCAGCCCTACTGCCGGAAGTCTGCTCTCGCCCGTACAGTTCGACATGGCTTCCTATGGCTATAACCGTGCCGACGATTTTACCTTTCAGATCATGCAGGTCGCCATTCCATTTCCCAATGAAGGAAACACCGTAAGCCGCTATTACCTTACCGAAGGTACCGGAAGCGGATACTGGAATACGAGCTACAGATGGCTGAAACAGGTGAAAGAAATGCACACCTTTGCTGTGGCTGAAAACCAGAAGAATTATCAGGCTATCGCCATGGTGCTGAATGCCTTTATTTATGCCAATCTTACAGATGCCTTTGGAGATATTCCGTTTTCTGAAGCGCTGAAACTGGAGGAAAATATGACCAAACCAAAATTCGACAGCCAGAAAGACATTTACATCACTTTACTCGATGACCTGAAAGCGGCCAATGCCCTTTTTGATACCACAAAACCACTCACAGAAACCGATCTGTTTTTCCATGGTGAAGCTTCTGCTGCCAATATGGTGAAGTGGAAAAAATTTGCCAATTCGCTTTCACTGAGATTACTGAACAGAATCCAGAAAAGAAACGGTGAAGTAAACGTGTACGCCCGTATTCAGGAAATTGTAAATGACCCTGCCACGTACCCGATCTTCCAGAATAATGCTGACGGGGTGGTGCTCGATATTTCCGGAGTGGCACCTTTTACACCGCCTATTGCAAGACCTCAGGATTTTACGGCTTACCGCGCAGCGGGTGAACTGTTTGTGAATACGCTGAAAGATAACAATGATCCGCGTCTGGCTAAGTTCTTTACACAGGCCAAAAGTCTTACAGCCCCGAACCCGAACATAGGCTATTTCGGTGCACCAGCCGGTTATGCGCCGGGAACGGTCTTCACCTACCAGCCTTCGAACATGAACCAGAACCTGGCAAAGGCACCATTGAAGATTCTCTTATATCCTTACGCAGAACTTCAGTTCACGCTTGCGGAACTGGCGCAGAAAGGAATTATTTCCGGCTCTGCCCAGACCTTCTATGAAAATGGGGTAAAGGCAACCTTGGAACAGTGGGGAGATACCGTACCTGCAAATTATTTTGCCAATCCGAAAGTGGCTTATAACGGTACCCTCGAGCAGATCATGACCCAGAAATACATCTCCCTGTTTTTTGTAGATCACCAGCAGTGGTACGAGCAGCGCAGAACGGGTTACCCGGTAATGCCGGATAATGGCGGACTGCTGAATAACGGACAAATGCCGCAAAGGATGATGTATCCAACCAACCCGAGAATCATGAATACCCAGAATTACAATGCTGCGGTAACTGCGATGGGAGGTGATGATATTAATGTAAAAATGTGGTGGAACAAATAATGAAAAACGTTTTTTTACTGATCTTTGTGTTCAGCACCCTACTCATGACCGCACAGACGCGCATTATCGCACACCGCGGCTACTTTCAGGCGCAGATACCCACAGCAGAAAATTCGCTGAAGGCACTGCAGAATGCGCAGGCACTGAAAGTCTATGGTTCTGAGTTCGATGTGCGGCGTTCGGCGGATGGTATTCTCGTGGTGAATCATGATGAACACCACGGGGATATGGAAATCGCTGAAACTCCTTATGAAGACTTAAAGAAACTAATGCTTTCAAACGGTGAAAAGCTTCCAACCCTGAAACAGTATCTGAAGCATGGCAAGCGCGACCCTGAGGTTAAATTGATTGTTGAACTGAAACCTGCCAAAACAAAAATCCTGGAAGACGAAATCGTAAAGCAGACGCTTCAGCTGGTAAAGAAACTGGGACTTGAATCGCAGACCGAGTTTATTTCCTTCAGCCTGAATATCTGCCGGGAAATAAGAAAGCAGGAGCCGGATTCTGTGGTGCATTACCTTAACGGTGACCTCTCGCCACAGCAGCTGAAAGATGAAAATCTCAACGGGCTTGACTATCATTACAAACTACTCACCGAAAAACACCCGGAGTGGATCCGCGAAGCCCGTGCACTCGGTCTTAAAACCAATGCCTGGACCGTGAATGATCCCGAAATTTACCACCAGCTTAAAAATCAGGGAATCGACTTTGTTACCACCAATATTCCCGAACAACTTCTTAAAAATTAAACAGCATGAATTTTAAAATATCAGTACTTTGTGTACTCTTTTCCTCCTTAGCATTCGCCCAGACTTCCGTGTCCGGCTATGTATTTGAGGATACCAACGGAAACGCAGTAAAAGATAAAAAGGAAAAAGGAATCAGCAGTGTGGCGGTTTCCAATGGGATAGAAGTCACCCTGACAGACAAGAACGGGCGATACGCTTTACCCGTTTATGGGGACCACACCATTTTCGTTATTAAACCTGCAGATTACCGCACCAAGACCGACGCCAATAACCTGCCGAAGTTCTACTATCACCACAAACCCAACGGCTCGCCGGCAGATTTCAAATACAAAGGAACTGCACCTACCGGTAAACTTCCGGCAGAAGTGAATTTTGCACTTTACAGCACCAAAGAGAATAAGGATTTTCAGATCCTGGTGTTTGGTGATCCGCAGCCTTACACGCTGAAAGAAATCGACTATTTCAGAAGGGGCATCATCAACGAAGTAAAAAACAACAAAAAGAATGCGGTTTTCGGCATCAGTCTGGGAGATCTCGTAGGCGATGATCTGTCGATGCATCCGCATTATATCGCTGCAGTAAAAGAACTTGGTTTGCCGTGGTACAATGTGATCGGGAATCACGATATGAATTTTGATGCTAAAGAAGATCCGTTTTCCGACGAAACTTTTGAGGAAAACTTTGGTCCTGCCAATTACGCCTTCAATTACGGAAATGTTCATTTCATGGTGCTGGATGATATCCTGTATCCGGATCCGCGCGATGGGAAAGGCTATTGGGGCGGCTTCCGCGAGGACCAGCTGAAATTCATCCAAAACAACCTGAAACTGGTTCCTAAAGATAAACTCATTGTCGTTGCATTCCATATCCAGATGATGCCGGAACGCGACGGTGACGACCATTTCCGGATGGAAGACCGCAAGCGGCTTTTCGAACTGCTGAAACCCTTTGAAAATGTCCTCATGATGTCGGCACACACCCACAAACAGACTCAGATTTTCTATACCAGGGGCGAGGGTTGGGAAGGCGCTGCCGCCCTGCACGAATATAACGTAGGAACCACTTCCGGCGACTGGTATTCAGGTACAGCAGATGCCACAGGCGTGCCTGCGTCGGTTATGCGCGACGGAACCTACCGCGGGTATTCGTTTATCGACTTTAAAGACAATAAATACAGCATTCAGTACAAAGCTGCAGGGCATCCTGACGAGTTCCAGATCAGCCTGTATGTACCGAAAGTAATTGCAAGCAGACGGAATTCCGCCCGTATTGCCGCAAACTTTTTCATGGGCAGCAAAAACGATCTGGTGGAATACCGTGTAGACGCCGGCGAGTGGAAGCCCATGGCTTATACAGAAACCATGGATCCGTCTTTCCTGCAGTCGGTTCTTCGTTGGGATACCGGAACCGAATTGCTGCAGGGCAGAAGACCTTCCAACCCCGAAGATTCCAAGCACCTCTGGATGGCTGCGTTCCCAGGTAAATTAGCACTTGGGAAGCACAGACTTCAGGTTCGTGCCACAGACCGCTATGGCAGAATTCATACGGCCGAACAGGAATTTGAAGTAAAGGAACCGAATCCGGTGCCTTGATTTCAACAATTTCTCTCTCTGCCGGCTGATGTTCCTTCAGCCGGTTTTTGTTATGGTTTTAGGATAAAATACAAATTCGGAACGCTGCAATGCCTTTCCAGTTACCAGGCGGTTACAAAATGCGGTAAAGAAGTCATTTCTAAGTTTCTGAAGATGTTTTTATTGCACTGATGTTGATGTTTTAAATGGATCGGTGGTAATTACATTAAATAAAAGCAATAATTTGCTATTTTTGATAAGGACTTAAAATTTTATGCATGAACATCGATTACCGTGATCCCTGGGTACTGTTGCTGAACCTCACCGTCATATTCATCCTCATCCTGCTGATTGTTCCCACGCTCCTCAATACGAAGGAAAGACTGGGTGTCAGGCTTTCGTTCTCTGCAATTTTTATGATCGTGGCGGTAAACTGCATGGCCAATCTGGCCCTGTTTTACACTCAGGATGTGGCGTATTTCGATTTTCTCTTTCTGCAGGCGTTTATTCCGTTACTTTTTGGGCCGGCCATCTATTTTTATGTGTTGCTGAACAATGGCGGAGAAATCAAAAGACCCTGGATTCATTTTATTATTCCATTTTTGGCCATTCTGTACGGAATTTATCATGTTCAGATGGATGAGGGAGATAAAGTGCGGGTTTTCCGGGAAGTGAACGCGGCCCAGAATCTTTCGTACAATATCCTAAACATACTGGTAATGAGCATCCCGCTGATCTATTTTTACTTTTCAAAACGCTATCTCAAGCGTCTGCATATTCAACCTGCCGATCCCCTGGCTATGCTCAAAAAGATCAAAATCCAATGGTCGCACGAATTCATCAATCTTCTTCTTTTCTGCGTTTTTTCTTTTCTTGTGATTATAATTGTTGCTACTTACTTTTATCAGGTGCCGCAACCTTACCTGGATCTTATCGGGATGCCCATTTATTTTCCGCTGATTTATGCGGTGATCGCGGTGCGAAGTAATATGATCTCGAAACAGCTGGAAATGCAGTACGCAGTTTCCAAAGCTGAGGAAGACAACCGGCTTCGCGATCAGCGCATCGCCATTTCGCGGGACCTTCATGACAATATAGGCGCCTATGCCACCAGCCTGATTTCAAAGATCGACTATCTTGCGGTGGAGGAGAAAGCGGGGAAGGGAGCACTGGAGGACCTCCGCGAACATGCCGAAAGTATTCTGGGTCTGCTGCGGCAAACTCTCTGGGTGCTGAACAATGACACCATCACCGTAGAAGATTTTTATGATCATGTAAAGCAGTACGCACTGAAAAGCTTCAGAAACAGCGGCATAACCCTCCGTTTTGAGGAAGACATCAGGGACAACCGGATTCTGCCATCAGAAATCACCATAAACCTTTTCAGAATCCTGCAGGAAGGTCTGCAGAATGTAATGAAACATTCCGGTGCCACCGAGGCCGAACTTTATATGATTTCCAGGGATACGGTAAGAATCAGTTTGCGGGATAACGGAAAGGGATTTATTGCGGATGATCATCATGAAGGCTATGGGCTTGGAAATATAAAGGCCAGAGCCGCAAATATCGGCTTTACTGCAACACTGTCATCAGAGGAAGGTAAGGGGAGCATTCTGGTTCTGGAAGAAATACGCCCAACCGCGTATAGAAAGCCGGAAGTCATTTAACTAATTTTACATCAAAAACATGAGACTCGCAATCGTTGACGACAGCTTCCTTAACCGGAAAACACTCAAAGAAAAGCTTTTGCCTTACGCGGAAGTGGAACTCGTGCTGGAGGCAGAGAACGGTGCTGATTATCTGGAAAAACTAAAAGAACTTGCACCGGCTCAACGTCCGCAAATCGTACTCATGGATCTGGAGATGCCTTTCTTGGACGGGATCTCGGCTATTTCAATCTCAAAAGTTAAATATCCTGAGCTCAAATTTATTGTGCTCACCATCTACGAAGATACCGACCGTATTTTCGAGGCCATAAAGGCGGGTGCCAACGGCTATCTGCTGAAGGAAGACAAGGCCGTGAATATTGTGGAAGCACTGGAAAGTGTGCTGAATTACGACAATATCCCCATGAGTCCGGCCATTGCGCGAAGTGCCATGCGTCTTTTATGTGAAGAAAACCGGCCCAACATCACCCCCTCCGAAAGCCAGCTGCTATCCGACCGGGAAATGGATGTACTGAAACTGATGGTGAAAGGGCACCGCTATTCCGATATCGCCGCACGGCTCTTCATCAGTCCCAATACAGTGCGTACCCATGTGAACAATGTTTATAAGAAGCTTCATCTTTCGTCGAAGAGCGAGATGATGGAGCTGGCGCGTAAAAATAACTGGCTGTAAGCAGATTACCTCAGCATAAATACGCTGTTTAGCGTATGTACTGTGCGGAAATAATTATACAACTTTGTACTGTACGGCAGTGAAAATGATAACTTTCCCACTTCAAAAGGGAAAATACATTCAGGCTGTCCGTAAAGACAAAGCGCAATTCTTTTCGCATCAAACATTATGGTTATTAAAAGCTGAAGGATGAAAACCAAATTTCAATTAATTATGTTTTATATGATGGGATTTTAGACTTTGCGCAAACTGCGGCCCGTGAAGACGTAACCTTTAAAGGGAAGGCAGACGCAGACTGCTTTCCTAGAAGAGGAAATTATCATTATCCGGTCACCGAAGCAACAGTATCAATCGAAAACGGCAGCATTACAAAAATAGTGTATCCAGCCGCAGACCGTGCGAGAGCCGAAATGCAGCAGACAAATGATGCGCATACAGCCACGACCTGTACCCGCTGTAATGGAAAAGGCGTTGCAGGATATTCAAGGGTAAGTGTAACCAATCCATCAGAAAATTTTGGCGTAGACAGATACCTGACTGGCCGCTACACCACGACCACAAGATATGGTGATACTTTATTCCCAAATATCTGCACAGAATGCGGTGGAAAAGGAGTAAAATAATACAAATAAACAAATAAACAAAGGATGAAAACAATTACTAATTGCCGAAAGCATATGCTCTGTTGTTTAATCTCAGCGATTACCTTCCTCACTGGAATGTTTTTTCCTACTATCGTTACTGCCCAAACCACCGCACCTGCAAACACGGCGGCCGCAGAGTTACAGATGAATGTCAACGGTAAGTCCATGCATTTTGACCAGGGAAAAATTCAGGCGTTTACCATTAAAGAGGACGGTTCGGTCGGTATTCTTGCACAGACCACTTCAGATATTCTCAGTGCCAATACTCTGGTATTGAATATAACCCCCGCTGACAGCAGCAAAACCGTTACGAAGGGAGAATATAAAATTTTACCGGAAGATGTGGTCTCAGATTTTATGGTCAGGGCAGAATATGCTGAAAATAAAAATTTTCTGTTCTGGTGGAGCGATGCCAGCAAGGTAAAAGGAGGCTCAGTATTTATTGATGAAATTACCGCTTCAAGGATCAAAGGCAGGTTCTCATTTACCGGTGTATTGCAGAAAGAGGATGGCAGCATCGACACTAAAAACCTGGTGAAAATATCCAATGGCGTTTTTGATCTTCCCTTGGAAGTTAAAAGCCGGATGGATCCCAGATAACGAAACATAATTTCCTGGCAAATATTGTCAAGATGAAAAAACTAACACGCTGGCTTTACGCATTCGCCATCCTCATTTTTTCAGCCTTGCTCGTGGCATTTGCTTACGATATGGAACAAGGCACATCAATTCCACTGTCGAGCACGCAGGCTGGCAGGCAGGAAATGCTGATGTGGGTGGCTGAGGTATTAGGATTTAAAGGCAGCATTTTAGTAGGGGTGCTGGCAACGGGTTTCGGTATGTATTATGCCATTAGTCAACACTTCAGGAAGATAGAGAAGAAACTGTGATATAATAGTGCAAAAATTCATCAATACTGTTGAGTAACGCTATGAAATTAATTGGCATCATATTCATTATACTCGGCATCATCTCCGGCCTGCTTGGTGTACGATCCTACCTGCGTGATGATGCTTATGCAAAAGCAAGTGTGGTGGTGAAATCATCGGTAAAGTGGGCGGAAGTAAAACCCAATCCCTGGAAAAGTACCGTGAGTATTAAATTGATGCTGAGCTACATGCGGGACGGCGTACCGGACAGTGTAGAACACAATTATTCCCTGTTTTATTCCCAGCACGACCCGTTGCCGACTGTAGAACAATTAAAAGCAGCAACGCCGTATATCCGATACGTGCCAAAAGATAAAAGAAGTAAAAACATCCCGGATTGGGTGATGGTGAGCAGCAAGGATCAACATGATGGAGTATATGGTTACACAGGGTTTACATGGATGTTCCGGTTTTTGCTGTCGGGAACAGCCCTGATAATTTACAGCAAAGTCAGGAAGCAGAACAGGAGGCCTTTCCAATTATGAAAAATACATCATCAACATCATTTTCATGAATACATTTCTAAAAACTGCTAAGCGTCACCTGGCAATAGTGGTGGATTTCCGGACTTATTATAAAAAACCAAACAGTTCCGGACTGCTGCTGCTGTTATTGCTGTTTTCGAACAGTCTTTATGCCACCTCACCGGGGAATTATCCAGCATCCACTACCCCTGCTGAAATGCTCACCGATTTGCTGGACGGTGAATACCAGGCCAGTCAAAAGGCAGTAAAATGGTTGGCCACGCCCGGCGATGTACATGAATTTAACGGGCAGCTTGGGGAGAACCGCATTTTATATTCTTTTATTGACACCACAATGACCGTGAAACGTGGCAATGAGAATGTATATTATACAGTTTTCCGAACATCTCCAATGGTTACCAATGAAGATGGAGAATTTGTGAATGCCAACAGCTGCCACATGTGCGGAGTTAGTCTTGGATATTTTTCTTACACCATAGAGAATGACAGCATTTATATTCAGAAGTTCAAACGCAATTTTGCGACACACGGCTCCTTTGGCGAAAAGTCATATACCTTATCAATGATCAATTTAGGCGACGGCTACGAGCTTTTAAAGGTGGATGATCCGTACGAAGGAATGGGAATCAATTCGGTGGGCACCAAATTCTACCGGGAAGGTGAACTGATGCTGAGCCTGATTACCGAAGAAAACAACCGGGGCAACCGAAACAGGAATCAAAAAGGGTACTATGAATTTAATACCGACTTTGCTTATAGCAGTAAGGCGCACAGCGTCACTGTAAAACAGACTGGGTATAGGATAGATGAACAGTCGGGAAAAAGAAAGAACATCAGTAAGATCAGAAAAATTAAGGTGGGAGATGACAGCCTTCAGTTCCAGCAGTGATTGACGGATACAGTACTTATTTCAGCTTCAAACCGCAGACACGAGGAAAAAAATAGCACGAAGCGAATAATCTTTAAAGCATTCTGTTTTAATATACGCTCAAAAGCGTATTTTTATCTTACACCAGTTTGTACATCTTTGTCCTGAGTCATCATGCCGGAAAAAGAAGGCCGGAAAGAACAACTGAAATATGAAAACAGCTCTCCCCACGTCCTGTTCAACTCACCGAAAACCCTCTGGGTGCCGTAGATTATATGAATTGCGGCTGACCAAGGTCTTTGGCTTCCGTGCGTTATTATTCGTTTTTTTATTTGCGTTCCCTGTTCTACAGGCACAGAATCTTTCTGAGGTCATCAGCAACTTAAAATCAGAACTCACAAAAAATCCTGACGATAAGAAACGCGCATCGGTGTATGCCGATCTCACCTGGTATTACGCCAGTGTTTCTGTGGATTCTGCGCTCAGCTACGGTAAAAAAGCCATTGCAGCCACCGAAAAACTTCAGGATTCGGTATTGCTTGCCCAGGTTCACAGCGATCTGGGAGCGGTTCATTTCCGGAATAATGATTTTAAGAAATCCGAACAGCATTATCTGAAATCCTATCAGATCCGGAAAAAGCAGAAGAATGCTGCGGGGATCGCCAAACTTAATAATAACCTTGCTTCCGTGTACCAAAGCAGCTTTCAGTACAATAAAGCGATGAAAATGTATCTGGAAGCCCTTAAATATTTCGAAGCAAAGGGTGATGCCAGAAATGCGAACATTACAAAGGCGAATATCGGGCTGCTGTTTGTGGATCTGAAAGACAATCCGAATGCGGTGAAATATATCGGTGAAGCCGTAAAATATTTTGAGTCTCAGGAAAGAAGCGTGGAAATCGAGAACAAACTCTGCGAAAATTACCTGAACCTGGGAAAAGCATTCCAGATGCAGAAAAAATATGCGGAGGCAGAACTGCAGTATCAGAAAAGTTCGGAGATCTGTAAAAAAGTAGGCAACAAACAGGGTTTTTCGTTCGCCAACAGAAACCTGGGCAACCTGTATACCCTTCAGCGAAAAGATTCCCTGGCCGCCGTAAACCTGCAGGTGTCTAAGGAAGTTCGTGAAGAATTCAATTCCAAAATCGATCAGGAAAGCAACAGTATCGACGTCGCGCAGCATCTCATTGTACAGGGAAAATATCCGGAGGGAAAGCGCATGCTTTTAAAAATCCTGCCGCTATTCGAAAAAGAAAATTCAAAGGAAAACCAGCTTTCCACCTACAAACTGCTTACGAATGTGTATCATCACCTGGCAAAGCCGGACAGTGCAGAGTATTATTTTGAGAAATACATCGCGCTCGATAATGAGCTCGTGAATGTCGGAGTAAGCAGCAGCACGGCTGAACTCGAAAAGAAATACCAGACCCTGAAGAAAGACAGTGAAATCCTTCAGCAGAAATCCAAAATTCTGAAAAGAAACGTGGCCCTGCTCTCGCTGGTAGGCGTACTGCTGCTGGGCGCAGTGTTCTACCGCAACCGCCAGCACCGCCAGAAAGCCGAACTCCAGAAAGCCATTCTGCACCAGCAGGATCTGGCCACCCGGGCGGTCATTACAGCGGAAGACAATGAGCGCAAAAGAATGGCCAGCCACCTTCACGACGGTGTTGGGCAGCTTTTAACGGCGGCCAACATGAATGTGAGCGTGCTGAATGACTATAAAAATGACCCGGAGAATTTTAATACGATCATTCACAGGACTTCCGGTATCCTGGCAGACGCCATCAAAGATGTCCGTACCCTGTCTCATCAGATGATGCCTAACATGCTCATTAAAAATTCGCTTACCAATGCCTTAAGGGATCTCATTGAGAAAATCTCCTCGCCAAAACTTACCGTGAACCTTCAGATTGAGGGGCTCAACAACGATCTTGACCAGAATATCCAGGTTACGCTCTACCGGATCATTCAGGAATGCATCAGCAATACCATTAAACATTCTGGTGCTGATAAAATTGATATCTCCGTCATCCAGACCGATCAAAGAATCACCACAGAAATTGCAGACAACGGCAAAGGCTTTGACCCTGCGAAAGTGATGGACAAGAGAGACGGCCTCGGACTTCAGAATATGAACGCACGCATTGAACTGCTGAAAGGGCTGGTGCGTATTGACAGTGCGGCGGGCGAGGGCACCCGGATATTCATCCAGATTCCAACCGTTTAAAGGAGAGGTGTTATGAAAGTCGTTATTATTGATGACCATCAGATCATTATCGACGGGATTGAAATGCTTCTCGGTCTGGAGAAAAATATCTCAATCCTGAAAACCTATACCGATGCCTTTGATTTTCTTCACGAACTGAGGGCAGAAGAAATACATCCCGATCTCATCCTGATGGATTTAATGATGCCCACGATCAACGGATTTGAATGTGCCAAAATCCTTAAGCGGGATTTCCCGGGAATCAAAATCATTATCCTCTCGATGAACTGCGACCCGAAGACGGTTTATGAACTGACAGAAAAAGTAAAGATTGACGGTTATCTTTCTAAAAAAATAAGCCGGCAGGATCTGGTGAAAGCGCTGGAGGATGTACATTTAGGATATATGCACCTCAGCACCGAGGCAGAGACCGCGCTGAAGCAGTTTAAGAGCAAAGTCATCGATTATCCGGAAATAAAACTCACGTTGCGGGAAAAGCAGATCGTGAAACTGATGATCGACGGGTGTACGAATAAGGAGATTTCCACCGCTCTTTTCATCAGCGAAAGTACGGTAGAAACCCACCGCAAAAACATCTACCGAAAAACGGAAACCCATTCCGTTCCCAAGCTCATACAGGCCGTAGCTGATCTCGACCTGCTGGCCGACTGAGCCTAAAAATTTCTCACCTGCCGATCTCAAAATACCCACTGCCGGGTAGATCGCCGTGAGGCTTTTGCTCTACCTTTACCGCAACAAAAACCCAAATGATGAAAAAAAATTCTCTTCTGTTTGCATCGTTTGTTCTGGCAGGTTCGTTTGCGACTGCGCAACAAACGACTTTTAATGTTCTTGAAAAAGATTACGAAATTTCCCGCAAAGCCAAGAAAGGCTATCTGGGTGGTGTAGAAGCCAAGGAA
Source organism: Kaistella yananensis (assembly GCF_026107505.2). Classification (NCBI taxonomy): domain Bacteria; kingdom Pseudomonadati; phylum Bacteroidota; class Flavobacteriia; order Flavobacteriales; family Weeksellaceae; genus Kaistella; species Kaistella yananensis. The sequence continues at coordinate 188,350 of NZ_JAPCHZ010000006.1, forward strand.
AACGGCGGTTTCGAGATGGTGTACTTTCTGCCCTCGAGCCGGAGAAAAGTGAAGGTGGAAGCCTATACGTTCGACAAAGATGCCAACCTTACCAACACCATGAAAGACGAGTGGGATGTAGAAAAAGTAAAGAAAAAATGGAAATTCTTCAACTTTAAAGGCGATGAATATACCACTACCGCAGCTTCTGTAAGCACCAACCTCACAGGAAAAATGATGTTCAAAAAGCGTGAGATCAAGGCAAAATACAACTGGCTTGCCGGGGATTACGTGAAGAGAGTGAAACTGCTCGACCGCCAGAAACTCACCAGTGAAAACGGTGAAGAGTACCTTTTCAGCGGCGCGTACGAGGTAGAACGGGACAGCACTATTTATGCCCTGGCTTATCCTTATGCCAAAGGTGCGGCCATGCAGAGTCTGGATCTGGTGAAGATTTCGAATACGGGTGAGTCCAGAAAAATAGCGTCCGTTGCCACGCCAAACCCTGTAAAACCTATATTCTCTAAACCGCTGCTCGATGAAAACAGCCGCGATGTTTCCAACGATGATTTCCCACGGGACTGGATCGTGGTTCTGGCACCTACCAAAATCTACGGCAAAGGCAGCGCAGGAAATCCAAATCAGCTGACTTATCTCCGGATTTCTCCGGAAGGAAATGTGAAAGAGCAGTTCAATTTCACAGCGCCTTCCGCAGGATACCGCATCCTTAATGCTTATGCAAAAGGAAATGAGGTAATCCTGTACGGTATGGGCATTAAAAAAGAGGGCAAGTATGCCGATGAAATCTTAGGAGCCACTGTATCTCCATCCAGTATGGATGATAATGAGCAGGCGGCGGCCAAGTCCACCGGCGGTATGCTGGGCGGCCTCGGGAAAATGGCCAACATGGTTTCCGGAAAAGACGATATGGCACCCTCTCAACAGTCGCTGGACAATGCTTTAGATGAAAAAAAATATGATGACTTCATTATCGCCAAGATTTCCGGGCAGCAGCTGTCGGTGATCAGAGCCACGCCTATGGCAGAACTGAACAGCAAAGCTGTAGCCGGACCCGATATGAAGAAAGCCCTGGAGTTCGACGGTAAGAAATTCGTGACCAATAATTTTCAGATTCTTAAAGATGGCTCCATGATGCTGAGTGTTCAGGATTACAAGCCCGAAGGAAAAGGAATCGGGTTGCCGGGCGGTAAAATGCTGGGCGCGCTGGCCGGAGTTTCCACCAGCAGAAGCGGTGACAGCTACGACCGGATTTATAAAGGAATGTATCTGCTTCACTTTTCACCGGAGGGCAATCTGGTAAGAAATTATACGGTGCAGCTGGATCAGAAAAACAAAAAAGGATTCTTTAACAATTCACCCATGACGGCAGATAATTTTCCTGCCATCGGTTATCTGATCGAAAGTAAGGACGGCAAGTCAGTAAACTGGGTGATGGAAATTGTAAAAGCCATTGATGTGGATACGGATGTAAGCACCTTTAGTAATTTCTTTTCAGGAACTTCCACAACTACTACAACCAAATCCTATTCTCCTTTCTACAGCATTGAATATGGCAAGCTAGACCTGGCTACCGGCAAATCTTCGGAATTCAGAACGCTGGGCGACCTCGAGAAGAAGAAATACTACCTGTACCCCAAGCATAACCGACTGCAGATTGGTGACTACACGTACTTCTTCAGCGAAACCCCGAACGGCGACCGCCTGCTCGTTTCGAGAATGGATGTTAAGCAGTAAAACCGGGAAGGTCATTTAGTTTCGAAGCTGTGAACCGGCATCTTGTATCAGTGAAATCATTTTAAAAATTCCTCTTATGAAAAAGTTACATTACGTGTTTTTCTCCCTGTGTTTAGTCACCTTACTGATGACGGGATGCGATAGAGAAAGTGAGCCGGAAAGCACCACACCGCCTGCTTCCGCAGGATTTACCTGGCGTGAGAACTCCACCACGGCACCCCTTAAAACCGCAGGATCTTCGGAAGTGCGTACGCAGTACAAATCTATTTTTGCCTTTACAGGAGCTACGGCCACCTCGGGAACGGTGTTTGAGTTCAACCTTTCCGGACTTTCCCCTGCGACCTATCCCGTGAATGCCACCAATGCGTTTTATTTTAACGGAAATACAGCCACTCCCGCAACCGGCGAAGTGGTCATCACCGCCAATGCAAACGGCAAAGCTTCCGGCACCTTCAAGGCGACCTGGACGAGCGGAAACGTTACCTCAGTGTACGGCACCTTTACCGATATTCCGGTGAAATAAATTTTGATGTATTCCTACCCTGGCGGACCCTGAAATCCGCCGGGGTTTTTACCTTTTAAAATATTCAGACATGAAAAAAATTCTACTTTTCAGTTTAATGATGCTGGGAATTACAGGCAGCGCCCAGCTTACAGTTGTGAAAGACGTATCTGCAACGGGTTTAAGACCTACCGATAACGAGCACTTTATATGGCAAAACAACCGCTGGAACGGCAAACACTACTACGGGGTAACAGTATCGCCCAGTGTCGCTATAGCAGTAACAGACGGAACCGACGCGGGAACAAAGGTGATTAAAAATTTAGGGCATTCCGGTGTTCTAAGTGCTGCAATAAAGGCCATAATTCCCGCAAAGGATCACTTTTATATTCACGTCTATGTATATAAAAGTTGGAGTCCCTATATTCAGTATGATGAACTCTGGAAGTCGGATGGTACAGACGCAGGAACTGTATTGCTGAAACGGTTCGATGAACGGGGATCCACTACTGAAGGCATATCCATCACCACTGACCAATATGAAGCCGCAAACCGCTCCCTCAGTGGCAATGAAATGTACTTCTACGGATATACAGGTAGTAACGGCAGAAAAATATGGAAAACGGACGGCACTGCTGCTGGTACCTCAATGATTGCTGATAAATCCGGTAATGCACTGACAAGACTGAATAATGACGTTTATTTTGCTTCCGATTTTAAATTATGGAAAATCAGCGGCAGTACGGGAAGCGTAGAACTGATTGATGTTCCGAATATTTTTATTGTAGCTACTATGCGCATGGCGGCGTTTAAAAACAAACTCTATTTTATGGGTTTTGATGAAACCAATGGGGTAGAGTTATGGTCCTCTGACGGTACGCCTTCCGGAACAAAAATTTTTACCAATACATCCCCGCTTACCAATAATGTGTACAGTCTCACGACTTTTAATCTCACATCAACGGATGATTATCTCCTATTTTCAACTTTGCATAACGCTTCCGACAACACCCGGCATACGCTATACCGTACCGATGGGACGCTCGGCGGCACCGTACAGCTTTCGCCTGCTGACGCCATAGATGCGGGAACGAGCTCGGGCTCCATGTTTTCCAAAACCAATGAGAATTTTTACTGTTTTAATATGAGCCAGAAAACCATCTTCCGGACCAATTATCAGGAAAACGGTTACTCAATTGTTTCTACAGGTGCCTATAATGCAGGAAATCTCGTCGATTATAAAGGTACAGCCTGGTATGCTGGTGGAACCGCCAATATGTCCGGAAATAATGATTTCGCGGAACCGCACCGCACCGACGGCATTCAGACTGTAAAAACCTTTGATATCATTACGCTGATGCAGGGAACTAATAACATCGGCTCCAATCCTTTTGGCTTTCATGAATTGAACGGGAATCTGTATTTTTTTGCAGGCCTGGGAAATGCGATGAAGCTGTACCAGTTTCAGGGTGATTATACCTTCAACAGGTCAACCGACAATTCGTGGAACGCTCCCGGCAACTGGAATACTGGGGTGGTGCCGCTTTCTTCTGAAGACACTCTGGTTCCTGCTGGGTCGGATGTTGAAATTTCATCTGCAGCATCAGCAAGAAATCTTGCGCTCAATGCGCCACTTCATATTGTTTCCGGCAGCTTAAACCTTGCAGGGGACTTAAATTTAAATTCAAGAATTACGCTGAATAACAATGCTGTGAATCTCAAGGGAACATCTTCCGCCATCACCGGCGGTAACACCAATAATTACATTGTCACCAACGGTACCGGGACCGTGAATGTTGAAAACGTAAATGCCGGTCGAGGAACGGTAAACCTTCCGGTTGGAACAGCGAACAATTACAATCCCCTTACGCTGGCGAACTCCGGAACTTCTGATACTTTTTCAGTGAAAGTCTCTGAAGGAATTGCGAACGCGCCAGGCGGTGCGGTGAATGCAACCTGGGACATCTCCGAAGGTACACCAGGCGGAAGCAATGCCACCATTTCCTTAGGCTGGAATGCTTCCCAACAGAACGGAACCTTTAACCCAAATAACGCGACCGTCGGACATTATGTAAACGGAGCTTGGACGGCCGAAAACTCCGGTGCGGTGAGTGGCAGCAATCCTTACACCATTACAGGAAGCGGCATCACCAGTTTTTCACCTTTCGCGGTGATGAATCTTGGTGCGCTCGCAACTGCAGATCCGCTGAAAAAGAACATCTCCGTATATCCGAATCCGTTCAGGGAGATACTTACCGTTACTTCAGAGGATAAAGCCACCGTACATTTCTACGATATGTCCGGCAAAATGGTGGGCAGCCACGCTTTGGTGAAAGGTACCAATGCGCTGAACCCGGCAGCACTCAAACCCGGCGTTTACGTTTATAAGGTGAAAAATACTTCAGGCAATGTGATGGCCTCAGGCAAAGTGATTAAGAAATAATAATCACGGAAAAGCGGAGTGATTGGGAAGAGTGTTGCTCCGCTTTCATCACGCTTCGGCTTTGGGTAAGTCAGTGCATTTTTTGATTTTACAAAACCGTCTGATGACTGTTCAGTCGGTTTTCTTTTTTCAGGACTGAGGGGTTTTGTTGCAGACTTGTTCGGGACTCCTTGCGGAACTGTTGCCAAAACACCCTTCTTTTGGCAAGGATCCGGCAACAACTCCGCAACAACTCCCGAAGAAAACCTTCACCACTTTGTCAAAGTTTTAAACAGCATGATGGTACTTGGACAAAGTTCGAATCAGAACCTCCATCCATTCTCAAAATAAACTTTGTTAAAGGTTGATGCGCATGAACAGAACTTTGGCAAAGTAATACCGGAGCATCACTCAAAAGATGATTAAAAGATGGCATCGAGAACCTCAGCCACCGTGAAGACCTCAGCCACCGCGACATCCCCAGCCACCTGTAGAACCCCAATGAGCTGGGAAGAAAAAAATCATCCTATGTGTTGACAGTGTGATATTTTTTGAATAATATTGTAAGGATGATTGGATGATAAAACAGCCCGCCCATGATTACCTACGAAATGTTTCCGCCTCATTTTCAGCATTGCATGCTGGCAGACTGTCCGCACAGTGAGGTATGTCTCCGCTTCCGCGCATTCAGTCTGGCCCCGGAAACTGCCGCTTCATTTACGCTGCTCAATCCCGGCATGCTCCGGACTCAGGATCTTTCGCAGTGCAGCTGGCTGCTTTCCCGTGAACCGCAGATTCATACCCGGGGTCTGAGTGCTGTATTGGGGAAACTTCCGTATTCCACCGTGAAAAATATCCGCCAGGAACTTACTGGTATTCTCGGACAGAGTGCGTATTACCGACACCTGCGGAATGAACTGTGGCTCAGCCCACCCCAACAGCAGCAGGTACATGAAATTTTCTGCAAGTATGGCGTTGAGGAGTATCTTGTATATCCCGAGTCCGGTTTCTTTCTCTGATTCTATTATTCTGTAAGGCTGAAACAAAATTTTCATACGTATGAAACAAAATTTTCAGAAGCATGAAACAAAATTTTCAGAGGAATGAAACAGAAGTTTCACAGTTTGCTCCGACTATTCCAGAAACGCCGTCAACGTTGAATTCTTCACTCAAACCGAGTGCTTTAGAATCCCCAAAGGATCCGGTACCAGCAAGAAATTTTCTCGCGATGCCTGATGTACCCGAAGGCGCAGATTCCACTTCCCAAAACCCTTTTATTTTTCTGTGTTTTTTATGTTGATTTCCATGAACGCTTCATGAAGTATCCATGAAGCATCCATGAAGGGGCCATGAAGTATGACCTGTCTTGAACTCACTATCAGATTACTCAATAAATTCTGATATCACTATACAGATATAATCGGTAATCCTGAAAAAACTATACAGCTGTATTTCAAGTCAAAATTCCTGTTATAGTTTGACCCGTCCTGAAATAACTATACATGTTAGTAAATAAATCCTGGTATAACTATACAAATATAAATGCTCATCCTGAAAGCACTATACAGGGGCTCCAGGATCGTCGGCGGGAAGGAGCGCACAAGGATAAAACTGAATATTCTTACAGTTTCGCAGGATTGTTTTATATTTGAGCATACGAACAACTATGAGTCAAAACTACCTTCGCAAACTCTCTCAACTCTATTTCGCCGGCAACGCGACCGAACATTCTTACCGGGGTGATCTGCAGACGCTTTTGCAGGAAATCCTTGGGAAAGAGTTTTCGGTTATCAACGAACCGCAGCGCCAGGCCTGTGGTTCGCCCGATTATATTATTTCGAAGAAAGATATTCCTGTAGGTTTTATTGAAGCCAAAGACCTGAAACTGGGCATCGACCATAAAAAGAACAAGCCACAGTTCGACCGCTACCGGAATGCGCTTTCGAACCTCATCATTACCGATTACCTGAATTTCGAATTCTACCGGGATGGCGAACTTACCACGAAGATTTCGCTCGGGGATATTCTGGGCAATGAGATTGCGCCTCAGGAAGAAAACTTTGCGCTCTTCACCAATCTGATTAAAGATTTCAGTGAAGAGGTTTCGCAGAACATTAAAAACTCCGAACGGCTTGCGGAAATGATGGCCAACAAAGCCAAACTGATTTCGGACATTATTTATAAAACGCTGAATTACCAGGAAGAGCATGAACTGCACTCAGACTTGATGAGCCAGAAAAAGGCCTTCCATGACATGCTGATTCACGATATCGACAACCATACTTTTGCCGACCTGTATGCGCAAACCATCGCGTACGGACTTTTCGTGGCGCGGTATCACGATCCCACGCTGCCTACATTCTCGAGGCTTGAAGCCGCAAACCTGATTCCGAAGTCGAATCCCTTCCTTAGGAAACTCTTCCAGCATATTGCGGGTTTCGATCTGGATGAAAACCTGAAGATCTTTGTGGATGACCTTATTGAAATCTTCAAGGCGAGTGATGTGCTGTCCATTATGCGGAACTTCGGGAAATCGACGCGGCAGGAAGATCCCGTGATTCACTTCTACGAAACTTTTCTGGGCAAATACAATCCGGCACTGCGCAAGGCCCGCGGGGTTTGGTACACGCCGCAGCCGGTGGTAAACTTCATTGTGCGTGCGGTGGATGATCTGCTGAAAACCGAATTCAACCTGCCGATGGGACTGGCCGATGCCTCGAAGCTGACAAGGAAAGTAGAAGTCAACGGCAAGAAGGTCGATAAAACCTACCATAAAGTCCAGGTGCTGGATCCCGCGACCGGAACCGGGACTTTCCTCGCGGAAACCATCCGGTATATTTACGACGAAAACTTCCGCAACATCAACGAAGGCGCGTGGAACAGCTATGTGGAAAAAGATCTGATCCCCAGAATGAACGGTTTCGAACTGCTTATGGCGAGTTATTCCATGGCGCATCTGAAACTCGACATGCTGCTCTCGGAGACCGGCTACGAAACCAACAGCGACCAGCGTTTCAACGTTTTCCTTACCAATTCGCTGGAAGAACACCACCAGGACACCGGAACCCTGTTTGCGAGCTGGCTTTCGGATGAAAGCAATATGGCGAACCAAATCAAGAAAGACACGCCGGTGATGTGTGTGATTGGGAATCCGCCGTATTCCGTAAGTTCATCCAATAAAAGCAAGTGGATAGAAGGTCTGGTTGCTGATTATAAAAAAGATTTAAACGAAAGAAATATTCAGCCTTTGTCCGATGACTATATTAAGTTCATCAGATTCGGGCAGCATTTTATCGATAAAAATGATAGTGGAATCTTAGCGTATATCTCCAATAATTCTTTTATTGATGGTATTATTCACCGGCAAATGCGAAAGAATCTGCTGGAAAGTTTTGACCAGATTTATATTTTAGATTTACACGGCAATGCGAAGAAAAAAGAAACCGCGCCTGATGGAAGCGCCGATCAGAATGTATTTGATATTATGCAAGGCGTGTCTATTAATATTTTTGTTAAGACTGGCAAGAAGAAAAAAAATGAGCTAGGAAAGGTTTTTCATTCAGAATTATTTGGACGAAGAGAGAATAAGTATGAATTTTTAAATAAACACACCACAAATAATATAAAGTGGACTGCTTTAGATTGCAGTTCGCCAAATTACTTTTTCATCAATAAGAATTTTTCGGAATCTAAATCCTATGAAAAAGGGTTTAAAATTGACAAACTTATGCAAACCAATTCCTGTGGTATAGTGTCCGCAAGAGATGGTTTGGTGGTTCAACAAAATGAAACAGATCTGCAATCGGTGATTAATGATTTCAACTTGTTGGACGAAGGCACGTTTAGAAATAAATATAATGAACGAAAAGATAGCAGAGACTGGACATATTTAAATGCAAAGAAAGACATAGAAACTGCCACAATTCAAAGGATTGATTATCGACCTTTTGACAAAAGGTTTATAATTTATTCGGCGAAGTCAAAAGGTATTTTGTCTTATCCCCGTAATGAGATCATGAAACATATGCTTTCATCGGATAATCTAGGATTATTAATATGCAAGCAGTAAAGTACTTTTGATTTCCAACACATATTTATTACTGATTCTTTAAGTGATAAGTGTTCGGTTTCACTTCAGACAAAGGAAGCAACCTATCATTTCCCGCTCTACCTTTACCAACAACCCACCGAATTAGACCCGCGGGAAAGAATTCCGAACTTCAATCCTGAGATTATTAAAGAGATAGCGGACAAATTAGATCTGGAATTTGTAGAAGAAAAAGAGCCAGAAGGCAATGTGTGTCTCGCCAACAGCAGCGAAGTCCGAGATGCCTACAAAACCAGCTTTGCACCGATCGATCTGCTCGATTATATCTACGCCGTACTGCATTCGCCAACCTACCGCGAAACCTATAAAGAATTCCTGAAGATCGATTTCCCGCGCGTGCCTTATCCAAAACCCGAAACCTTCTGGCAGCTCGTACAACTTGGCAGCGAAATCCGCCAACTCCACCTGCTGGAAGGGATTTCAAATAAAGACCTTACGACGAAGTTTTCCGGAAAAGGGGAGAATGTGGTGGAGAAACCGGTGTTTGTGGCTTCGAGAGCCTCAGCCACCGGACCAGAACCGAATGGAGAACCGATGCCTTCGGGCCCGGAAGCTCTCGAAGGACTCGAAGTCACCGGCAGCGTCTACATCAACGCCACCCAGTATTTCGAAAACATCCCCGAAAGTGCCTGGAACTTCTACATTGGCGGTTACCAACCCGCCCAGAAATGGCTCAAAGACCGCAAAGGCCGCACACTGGATTTCGAAGACGTATTGCATTACCAGAAAATGATTTATTCGATGAGCAACACGGAAAGGCTGATGAAGGAGATTGATGAAGTGGGTGTTACCGGTCCTTCAACCGATGCCTGATGTACCCTGAGGCACTCGAAGGGCGAATGCGGAGGATTCGGGAATTCATTACCGCCGACAGCCCACGGATAAGAGCAATAAGAAAGGATTAATACATATAAAAATAAAACAGAGTGAAGAAAAATTACCTACTGACCACTGCAGCCGTTTTGTTAGGGATGCTGCTGGTTCTGGGCTTTAAGAAAATAGAAAGCAAGAACGGATTTATAGAAATTTACAGAAGCGCGGAATTTACCGTTTCCGCAAGCCGTGAAACTTCTTCCAGTGCATGGGTCAAATGGCAGTATCCTACCAAAAGGGTTAAAGCCAAGAGCGGAAAATACATCACAACCGGTGGTAAACAGGTTCTTCAGCTATGGAAAGCATCCTGCTATGAACGGGAGTATGATATTACCAGCGTCATCAGCTACGACAGAAACGGAAAAGTGCTGGGAAGCGATTCTTATGTAGCTTTTAAAGAACCTGTAGTACCGGGAACAGTGGGAGAAATTATTTACAACCACATTTGCGCAGACGATGATGAAAGCTATTATTATGATTATGATCTGGTTGATTCCGCCGCTGCAGTAGTTGATTCTGCGGCTGTTGAATGGTAGGGGATACCAACAACCTCCGGGACCCTCAGGGTTCGGGGGTTAGTGCAGAATAACAGAGTAACTTACAAATACCCCTGCTCAAAAGCTTTGCTGACGAGTTCCGTAGAATTGCGGCACCGGGTTTTTTGGAGGATGTTTTTGCGGTGGGTCCTTACGGTATGGTTTGAAATACACAGTCTCTCCGATATTTGCGTAGTGTTGAGGCCTTTGGCGAGAAGCGCGATGATTTCTGTTTCGCGTTTGGAAAGTGCGGCCGGCTCCGGCTCAACCTGAGCCCGCTGAAGCCACTGCATTTTATGAAAATCATTTCTTTCACCGATGCCGGAAACCACCACATGGTAATTGTTTTTGGGCGCCAGATGCTGGATGTGGGTATGGATGTTTACGGCTTCCAGCAGTTCACCCTCTTCCGACTTCAAGGTGTGCAAGGACTGATGATGGAACATTTCATAAGCGCCGGAAGCCATGCGCATGCGAAAACAGTAACTGGATTTCAGCTGCATCATGTGCTCGAATCCGATCTCCTTTATCTTTTCCACGGTCATGAGTTCAGCTTCCTGCACAAAAGTCATATCATCGGGATGCACCAGTGCGATGATATCGCCCAGGTTCCGTGGTGGCCTGGCAAGTCCATGCATTTTCCCCAGATTCGGATGATGGTTGCTGAGGCTGCTGTCGCGCAGGTGAAGGGTGTAATGATAGTATTCGCCCACAGAAAAAATCTCTGCCACGATTTTGTCGATATAGGGCACCCGGTGTACCTGGGTCTCGCTCTTCAGGAATCCGGGGTAGGTATTCCAGACTTTGAGGAGAGGGTGTTGATTTTTTGACATAAAATTTGTGTTTCAGGTTACTTTTTAACATCAATAAAGTAAAAGTAGTAAATTTTTTTTTAACAAATACCCCAAAAGGGGTATTGGATGATGTTGATATTTTCATAAATTTTGTCGTATGCAGTAAACAGGAGTTTATCTTCATTTCCAATACTCCTCCTGCTATCGGCATAAAAACACAGATGATGAAAACAATGAAATTTCTTTTAACGGCAGTTCTGCTGCTGCAAACAATCACTATTAACGGACAAAAATATATGGTCGAAATTCCTGTGACACAGCAGGATTCAAGGATTCACGTGACCTTGATGTATCAGGAAAAGAATGATGCATTTGGTATGATGACGCAGGATTACCGAATCACGGTCACTAACAATACAACAGATAAACTGAAAGTCTATATCGACTACGGCGCGCGTCTGGTTTGCGGTGCGGAAAAAAGCCATAAACTTGGGCCGCTGGGCGACGGAATTACTATTGCGCCTTCACAAACGGTCGGAAAACCTTATGGAAGTGATGGTATTGGTTCTGCAGTAAGGCTTACTGCCGGCGCCTGTCCCAGAGAATCGTGGAAGCAAATGGGGGAGGACGAGAAAGGCAGCGCACTCTACAGCATGATTTCTACTGTATATTACCGGATTGTAAAAATTGAGAATATATCAGAAAAAGAACGCTCTGCAGCGGAAGCAAAAAAGCAAAAGGCCGAGGCGGAGCTTAGAAAAAAAGCAGAAGCTGAACAGAAACAGAAAGCGGCAGCCGAAGAGCGCGAAAGACTGCAGCGTGAAAACACTACCAAAACAGCGCAGAATACTACTGTCAGTGAAAGAACTGCCATGTCCACCGCCGGTTCAGTGGGGTCGTCTAATGCCCCGGCCGCGAATCTGTCGGAGAAAGTAAAAGTGAACGGAGAATATGTGCAGGTTTATCGTGAGAACGGCGTTCCTTATGTAAGAAGAGCAGACGGCAGTACGCATCAGACTACCGAAACTGCATTCAACCAGATCTCGAAGATTTCAAATGCAGCGAAGTCCACATCAAGTATTGCACAGCAGCAGGAACTGCATCAGCAGCGAATCGCCGCACAGCAAGCCGAATACCAGCGTAAAGCGGCCGCAGATAAGCTCTATGCCCAGCAGCGTGATGAAATCATCACACAGGGTGTAAGTGAGATGGCTAACCTTATCGGCGGCATCATGCAATATAACCGGGCAGAAAAGGAGCGTCAGCAAGCTATCGCCGAGCGACGTGCGGAGGCGGAAAGACAGCGTCAGCATGAGCTATATATGATGCAGACAAACCGCAGGGATGCTTTTGCGATACTGCCGGCCACAGATATTCCGCTGGTTTCTAAGGAAAAAGCCTCCAATCTCTACTTCTTTATCTATGCTCACAACGACCTGAGTAGCGAGTATGGTGCATCGGCTTATGTTTCGAATGTTTTCGAAGTCGGGAAGTACAGGGATGGCACACGGGCCTATACTGCTAAGGTTAAAAATGAAATTGAGAACCTTACCCCTTACAGTGAAGTTCTGCACGGATACTATTATACATATGATGAGGCGGCGAATACGCGAAACAATCTTATCCGCGCACTGAAAAGCACCGGGATGCGTGTTGAAGAGGTGCAATATAAAGGTAAACCGGGTCAACACAGCCCGGAGGAGATAAAGGGAGCGCCGCAACCCACGTTTGGAACGGTGATTTCCGACGAGAACACTCAATCGGTCGCAGTACCTGAAGAAAAAGTGAAGAAGCAGGTTGAAAAAAGCAATTACGGAACATTAATTAAATAATAAAACATGAGAATCCTTTTACTTTATATATTTCTGTTAATGAACGGTTTTGCCGCGGCCCAGAATGCAGTGGCTGAGCTTAAATTCGAAGAAGCAGAAATTGCCTTTAATAACCGGGATTTTGAGCAGACCATCGAAAAAGTGAATGAGTTTGAAAAGGTACTTGGCGGGATGACGGATAAATCTTTGTATCTGCGCATTGTATCTCAGAAAAATCTTTTTAACCCCTACAGTTTTTACGCTGACGAAGAGCAGTACAACCTTTATGTATCTTTGGATAACAACATTAAAAAGTACCTGAAAGCGACCGAAAAGAACGGGCTGGATGATAAATTCAAAGAAATATATGCGGAGGGGGAAAGCCTTAAAAAAATGAATCTGATCAAAGATAAAAAGGCCTGGCTGAAAGAGAAAAAACGCAGGGAAGATGAAACCGAGGCCAGACGTAAATATGAGGAGGAACTCAGGGAGGAATGCAAGAATAACTTTAAAGAATATACCCTCGAGAGCTTACGGACAGGAGTGAGCATCGAAGAATTTCAAGCACAATATCCTGATATACTTACCGGCAAGTATAAATCGGCAAAAGTAAGCGAAGGATCACAGGGATCAGCAGTGTACATTTACTATTCAAAAAATATCAACTTTGAGGATAAAAGGAATTTTGTCTTTCCTTACAACGCTACCACCGGCAAACCCATTTACGACAAGACTGTCCACGCTGTCTTCGTGCAGGACGGGACGGTCGTGGGTTTTCAGAAACAGGTTCTTTACTATAACAGTCAGGGGGAAGGAAACCTCGACATGAACAGTGCGCAAGCGGCGTTATTTCAGCATATTCAGGAGCAAAAGGATACTCTTCAGAACTGTGCGAACGATATCAAATATTCATCTCCAGAAGGGCAGGATATGTGGTCTTTTGATGGTAAAAACATAACGCTTTTCCGCGATGTCTATAAGGATGAAAAGGGTAAACGTTGGAAAATGTCACTGACGACACGTGTACTAAAAACAAAATAAATAATAGAAACTATGAACATGAAGAAATTAGTAGCGTTAGTAGCGCTGGCCGCATCAACTTTTGCCTTCGCGCAGGAATTAAGTCTCACCGGTGGTGTCTCAAAAATTGACGAAAGGGTAGAGGGCGAACAGGCCAACCACAGCTATGGGCCGATGGTAAAATTTAATTACGTGCAGTGGATCGCGCTGAATGACGCAAGATTCTCTGTAAATCCGGGCCTCAGCGCGGGTTTATACGGTACGAAACTGGAGGAGACAGACGACCTGCTTATGCTGTCATACGTGTCGTTACCCGTTGAACTGGTATATAAAGTGAAACCTGTAGGAAGCAGTTTCTTTGTGTCTGCGGGCGGTTATTTCGGAGTTCTTCTTAAAGCTGAAACCGACCGTGGAGAGCTGAAGATCAACGATGGAGACTATTCTTATAAGAACACCGATTATGGAATCAATCTCGGAGTAGGTTACGCATTCGAGAAAGGACTTACTTTAAGGGCCGGATATACCAAAGGGTTAGCTAACATTCTGAATTATCCTGAAGGAGAAACGGACAGTTACATCAAGAACTCCAACTTTGGTCTTACAATAGGTTATATGATTTTTAGAAAGAGAATTTAGAATATAAAAATATTATTGCTGAAAAAGAGAGGGTTGCGCACCTTCTCTTTTATTTTAGCAGCCCGCAAATTTTGAGTGTATTTATAATAACTCAGTAATAGCCGACAGCCAAAAGCAACAAACTCTAAATTGTTTAATTGAAAGCATAGCAAAGATGAATATTCAAAATAATCGCCCTCTTTCTTGAATCCTACATTTTGGCCGCGCTGCGCGAACACAAAGACCGCACCCACTTTACCCTTCTTGAAAAACTGCCGCGCTTTTACCACGAAGCCAAAAACAGGGATACCCTGCTGAAGCTTATTGCCAAGCTTAAAAACAAAAAATGAAACTCAGAGTTTTAGTGTTTCTTTATGTAACCAAGGTAACAGGAAACCGAAGGGATTTAAACGAACTTTGTAAAAAAAAGAAATGAACAGCATTTGCCCCTCCCATCTTTCCTCGTCAGGAGAAGATTTTCTGCTTCTCGATATCCGAGAGCGGTTTGAATTCAATACCTACCGCAGAGTTTTTCCAAATCTGAAGAATATCCCTTTCAGTGAATTCGATGAGGAACTTCCGACTTTGGATAAAAGCAGGAAAACATTACTCACTGTAACAACGGACTGCGCAGCCGAA
The DNA here is from genome assembly GCF_026107505.2 of Kaistella yananensis. Taxonomy (NCBI): domain Bacteria; kingdom Pseudomonadati; phylum Bacteroidota; class Flavobacteriia; order Flavobacteriales; family Weeksellaceae; genus Kaistella; species Kaistella yananensis. The sequence goes on from NZ_JAPCHZ010000006.1 coordinate 203,404, forward strand.
CCGCCGTGCAGTTTCTTACCGAAAGAGGCTTCAGCGATGTTTCCTATGTGACGGGCGGTCTGGTGAAATGGCAGCAGAACGGTCTGCCGATGACGGGTACTCCGCCGGATTTCATATCGCATTCCTTGTCAGATTCTAAGGACTGTTCTGCCTGAAAAATCAGCAATTAAACTTAAAATAATTTTGGGAAAAATCTTCCGGTCCTCCTACGGTAGTCCGCATAGGTGGGATATTTCTTCATGAGCTGCTTTTCCTCGTAAGTCGATTTCAGATAGAAAAGAAGCAGCAGACCGAAGGCAATGATGAGTTTGTGTAAAGACCCGGTGCCTGCTGCATATCCAAACACCGGAAGGATGATACCGGTATAAATCGGGTGTCTTACCCATCGGTACAGGCCGGATTCAATAAGTTCGGCTCCTTTTTTTGGGGTGGGAAAAACGGTAAGGCTTCTGTTCAAATTAATTACTGAAAATACGGCGATGGCGAGTCCGAGAACCGCCAAAGCCATTCCCGAAACGGTAACCGAAGCCGGAACTTTCACCCTTAGAAGCCATTCAAAGACATAGCCGGCGAAAAGCATCAACTGCAGCCCTACGAAAATATAATCCTGCGCCGTTTTCTTCATGGCCATAATTTTGAGATGAGGTTACGGATTCACCGCAATGCTGAAAATCCCTCTCAGTTCATCCACGCCATAACCGGTGGCTTTGTCTTGCGGGTAAAGAGATTTAATTTTCAGATGGGTCTTTTCCGCCAGTTCTTTGCCGGGCGTTCCGTGGCACTGTAGACACATGGCGTTGGTGACGATCGGGGAATAATAATAGCCGTCTTTCAGGAGGCCTTCAGGCATTTTACCGGCAGCAAGCATGGCTTTATAGGTTGTAATGACCGCGAGCTCTGAAGGATTGGCAGCATTGTCGGGATTCCGGTATTGATCCGAAACCCTTTTAATGGTTACCTTATATTTTTTTGAAATACTTTCCGTCAGCGGTATCGCATTGATGTTGCAGAATTCCAAAGCGTTTTCCGGGCCGCCTTCCGCGATTTTCTGTTTCAGTTGAGAGCCGAGGAGCTGCTGGGCTTCTGTGGCATAATTTTTAAGGATTTCCTCGTCCGGAATTCCCTGCTTTTTCTCCGCCGGGATTTCAGTCGCGGTGTTTTCAGTCACTTGGGTCTGCTCTTTCTGGCAGCTTAATGCCGTCATTAAAATAGCTCCGGCTGCTACCATGATCACTTTTTTCATGAGTGTGTGTTTTAAGGTTGAGATGCTTTCATTCAAATTTAAAGAATAAAAGGCAGATTTCTGCCTTATTATTCATTTAAAAGTGCATCGATTTCTTTATAAAAAGACGCTTTGCTGTAGTCGGCCATACCGGCGTGGTGAAGACGTATCTTTCCGGTTTTGTCGAGCACCACCGTTGTCGGAAGTGACCCGTTGAAATAAGCCGTTGGAATATTCCCCGCCGGAACAAGGAACGGAATGGTATAATTCCCCTTTTTCAGATAGTTTTCACCCAGTGAAGCCTGGTCATCAAGGTTTACGGTGAGAAAAACGACATCCGGATTACTTTTATATTTGTCGTAAAACTTCTGAATCGAAGGGAACTCCGCTCGGCAGGGCGGACACCACGATGCCCAGAAATTCATAAACACGACTTTCCCTTTCATGTCTGCAGTGCTGATCGTGTTGCCGGACTGGTCTGCCACCGTGAAGTTTTCGGTAATGATTTTGGTATCATTGGCTTCGGTCTCAGCTTCGGATTTCTTTTCCACGCTGGAATTCATAATTCCGGTAGAAATGATCTGCCGCATGAACCATGCTTTTGCATCGGGGCTCACGAGCAGCAGGACGAAGAACGCAAAAAGAATTGCAGTACTCCAGTTTTTCCTGAACCATATTTTAATTTTCTCCATTTTTAAGTTTGTTGATCTGTTATTTCAGGAGCTGTTTCCGCACTTCGGCTTCTTCTACAAAGCCAAGGCTCTCCCAAATGATTTCGTTGTTTCTGTATAATTTAAGAACCGGCAGGGCAGAAACGTTCATCGCTTTGCACAGTTCTGTATTGTCATCGGCATTCACCCTTACAATTTTAACTTTCTCAGGCATTTCTGCGGCTATTTTCCTAAGGTAAGGTTCCATTTTTTTACAAGGCGCACACCAGTCAGCATAAAAATCGACAAGCACCAAACGGTCGCTTTTCAGCTCCTCATTGTATTGCTGTAAACTCATGCCTTGCGTAGCTGCTGCGGATTTTAACTCGGGCAGGTTTTTGCTGCGCCATTCCATCATTCCTCTGTTCATCTCATAGATTTCTTTGTAACCCATTTCCTTCAGCTTTTCTGCTGCGGCTGCACTTCGGGGCCCACTGAGGCAGTACACAAAAACAGGTTTTGCCGGATCCAGAGTGGCTGCTTTTTCTGCGAAATCATCAGCATTCCAGTCGATGTTTACCGCGTTCTGAATATGCCCTTTTTTATATTCGTTAAGGGTTCTTACATCCACCACTTGGGCATTAGGAGTTTTTTTCAGTTTTTCTGAAAACTCGGTCGCAGAAAGTGATGTTGTGCTTGCGGTGTTCTGGGCTTTGCTGCAGCTGGTCATGACCAGAGCGAAAAGAGCGATGATGATACTTCTGTACATATTTTAACTGTTTTCTTTGATTAAACGTTCGAGTTCTTCGGCGGGAAATACCCCCGACTGTTTCCATTTTACTTCTCCGTTTTTAAAGATCATCAGCGTAGGAACGCTTCTGATTCCATATTTTGCCGCAACGCCCTGGTTTTTATCGACATCTATTTTAATGATGGTCGCCTGGTCGTTTACGCGTTTTTTAAGGTCTTCCAGAATGGGTGCCTGCATTTTGCACGGGCCGCACCATTCTGCAAAAAAGTCTACCAAAACAGGTTTGTCCTGACTGATAAGTTCCTGAAATTTTGACATGTTTTTTACTATATTTTGATTGTACTTCTTCGAATTCTACTTCATCCGTATCCGGGCCGGATGATTTACGGTCCGGAACCGCACAGTTCCCGCCGGCACAGCAGCCGATGTTCAGCAGGGGCATGATGATCAGCACTGCGGCAAAAATCGTCATGAACAAATTGGCTGTCCTTACCGCTTCTGTCATCAGGAAAAGTCCTAATGCCAGACGGAGGATGCGGAAGATATTCCAGTTTGTGGTGATATTCTGAATCATTTTTGGATTTTAAGATATTACGGGATTTTCTTTTTCGCGCCATTCCTTCATCCCACCGGAATAGTTTTTTACATTATTGAACCCGTTTCTTCTGAGCACGGAGTAGGCAATCGCAGAGCGGTCGCCGCTTTGGCAGTGAATAACCACCTGTCTTTCTTTGCTTATTTTATCGAGGTTTTGCTGAAGCGTTCCTACAAAAACATTTTCTGCACCTTCCACATGCCCTTCTTCATATTCGGTTTTTCCTCTTACATCTACGATCTGCACTTCTTCTTTGCCAAGATAGGTTTTAAATTCTTCGATACCCATAACGTCGGCTTTCTGGAGTTCAATGCCCGGTAAATTGACGTCGGAAATAAATCCGGCAATCCTGTCGAGACCGATGCGCATGAGTTTTCTGGTGATTTCATCCATTTCTTCTTCCGCAGCCACGATCACGAAATCTTCATCATAATTCAGCAGCCAGCCGGCCCATGTACTCAGCGTTTTGTTGTTCTGGATATTGATGCTACCGGGAATGAATCCTTTTGCAAATTCCACTTTATTGCGGGTGTCGATTACCTTTATGCCGTCATTATATTTTTTAAGGAATTCCGTTTCCGAAAGTTTCGCATGTTTCGGAACTTCGGTCAGTAAAGGCCTTTCAATTTTATTGAGCTTTTTCATCATGGCAAAATACTTCGGCGGTTCCGGTTGACCTTCCAGCAGGTATTCTACAAAACCATCCTCATTATTTTCGTAGCGGAATGCCCAGTTTCTGATCTTCTCATACCCAACAGTAGAACTTGGAACGGAGCCCAAAGCTTTACCACAGGCTGAACCGGCACCGTGTCCCGGCCATACCTGAATATGAGACGGAAGTTTTGAAAAATCCTGTACCGACCGGTACATTTCGTGTGCACCTTTTTCCTGGGTGCCGGTAAGTCCCGCCGCTTTTTCGAGCAGGTCGGGGCGGCCGATATCGCCCACAAAAACAAAGTCTCCAGTGAAAATCATCACGGGTTCATCGCTTGCAGGATGATCGGTGAGCAGGAAACTGATGCTTTCAGGCGTATGTCCGGGGGTATAAATGACTTCTAATGTCAGGTTCCCGACTTGGATTTTATCGCCGTGTTTCAAACCTTCGTGTGGAAATTCATATTGCCAGTCTGCGCCGCCCTCATCCGAAAGATATAGCTGAGCGCCTGTAATTTCTGCAAGTTCGCGTGAACCCTCAAGAAAATCTGCGTGAATATGCGTTTCGGTAATATGGGTAATCTTAAGATTATTTTCTTTTGCGATCTCCAGATACGTATCCACATCACGTTTTGCGTCGATCACAATTGCTTCTCCTTTTGCCTGGCAGCCAATTAAATAACTGCCCTGGGCTAAACTTGTATCATATATGTGTTTAAAGAACATGGTAAATATTTTTAAAAATGGTTGTTATTGGTGTTTTTGAAGGCATCAAATCTGATACCTTATTTTTTAATTGCGAAAATCCGGATTACCGAGGCTTCACCCTGATGAAATTCCCCTTCAGCAAGAACTACTTTCTCTTCTGTTGCTTCGATGAATTCAAAATCATTGAAATCTTTTTTCAACTCTTCAATATTATAAAGCATCGTGGCGTCCCGGGGACCGCCTGCTTTCGGATTGAACTTCTGAAATGTGGTGTGCTCTTTCGAAAATCCTTCAATGATCAGATGTCCGCCCGGTTTCAGAAATCTGCTCAGCTTCCGGTGATAACTCCTTCTGTTTTCTCCCGGAAAGTGAGCAAAGATGAGTGCCAAAGCATCAAAACTGTTTTCGGGATACCGTATGTTTTCAACATGTGAAATGGTATAACTGATCTTAACATCATATTGTTCTGCAAGAAGAAGCGCCTTATTTTTCCCCGCTGTACTTTGGTCAAAGGCTTCGACTTCCCAACCCATTTTTGCCATAAATACGGCATTCCGGCCTTCGCCTTCCGCAGGAAGCAGAATTTTTCCGGGACGGAGATCCGCAGATTTTTCCTTTAAATAATCATTGGGTAACGTTCCGTAAGCATAATGTTCATCGGCGTAACGCTGGTTCCAGAAGTTCTGTTGATTCATAATCATTATATTAAGTCCTGAATTCTTTAGTGCAAAATTAGTGAATCTGAAATGCCGGATTGGTAACCTGTGTTACTTAAGGTTTGAATGATGGCTGTGAGAAAGAACTTTATTTCCGTAATTTTGTAAGATGGAAATCACTGAATCAATTAAAGACCTTTTCGAGCCAGAACTGATGGAGGAGATCCTTGCCGTCGGTAAAAAGAAAACAGCCAAAGAAGGTGAAGTAATCATCAGTATTGGGCAGCGTTTGCTTTTCATGCCGATTGTACTTCAGGGAACCTTAAAAGTATCCATGATGCAGCCCGACGGCCGCGAAATGCTGATGTATTACCTGAATGCAAATGAAGGCTGTGCCATGTCGTTTACCTGCTGCATGCAGGAAGCCAAAAGCGAAATTATGGCCGTTGCCGAAGAAGACGTGGAAATGTGGATGATCCCTGTGGAATATATGGATTCCTGGATGCACAAATATCCGAGCTGGAAGAGTTTCGTGATGCGTACCATGCAGAACCGCTTTTTCGAAATGCTCAGGGCTTTGGACATGGTAGTTTTCAATGGTCTGGACGTGAGGCTCAGCAATTACCTAAGGGAAAAATCTAAAATATCCGGAAAAACCGTGCTGAATGTCTCCCACGAAGAAATAGCCAACGATTTGGCCAGTTCGCGCGTTGTAATCAGCCGGCTTCTAAAAAAACTTGAAAACGACGGTAAGGTGCTGCTTTACCGAAACCAAATCAAGCTGCTGAAAGATTTTTAAACAAGTCATATTATAAAATAGTGCACACGGCCCCGCGGCCGTGTTTTTTGATTCCGTTTTTTTCCTATGTAACTCAGGTTACCTTCTCAACTCCGTATAGCCTATACATTTGCACCAAATTATACGGAACATGAGAAAACTATTGATTACCGCATTTGCAATGCTCTTCACGCCAGTCCTCTGGGGACAGGAGACCGTGCAGGTTTCCAGGCAGGATCTGGAAGCAAGAATCGAAAGTAAAAACCTTCAGCTTAAAATTGCATCTGCAGAAGTACATTCTGCCGAGGCTGATCTGCTGATGTCCCGCGCGATGCATTTGCCCAACATTAAAGCCAGCTATACGGGGATTTCCACCAATAATCCATTGATGGCCTTTGGATCTAAACTCAATCAGGAAAGAGTGACGATGGAGGATTTTAATCCCGCCAACCTCAACAATCCTAAGAATATTTTCAATTTCGCCACCAAACTCGAAGTGCAGCAACCCATTTACAATAAAGATGCGGTGTACCTAAAGAAAGCCGGTGAAGTTAAGGTGGAAGTGCTGAAACTGAAACAGGAGCGCACCCGCGAATATCTGAAATTTGAACTGAACAAAGCCTATATGCAGCTCCAGATGGCATATAAAAACGTGGAAGTGCTGGAAGGCGCAAGAGCCACCGTTCTGGCCAATAAAAAAGTCATCGACAATTATTTTAAAAACGGAATGATTCAGAAATCTGATGTACTGGATATGAACGTGCGCGTTGCAGAAATCGACAGCCAGATCCGTTTTGCAAATTCGAATGTGCAGAACGCCTCCGACTATCTTTTCTATCTGATGGATGAATCTCCGGAAAATAAAGTGATGAAACCTTCCGAAACCCTCGAATATCAGGAAGATCTTCTTACACCGGATCCTGTATTGAGTACGGAGCGAAAAGACCTTCAGGCATTCCGTAAATCCTTGGAATCCTATGATTATTTAGTAAAATCTTCGGAAGCTAAATTTTTGCCCAGGTTGAACGCATTCGGAAGTTTTGAACTGTACGACAATAAACCTTATCAGTTCAATGCCAACGGTTATGTGGTGGGAGTTGAACTTTCCTGGAATATTTTCGACGGAATGAAAGCCAAAAGCGAAATCGCTAAATACAAAGCCGATCTGGCGAAATCTGAAACAGAAGTAGCGCAGTACCAAAAACAGAGCACCCTTGAACTTACAAAAGCATACCGCCAAGTAAACGATGCTGATCATAAAGTAAAACTTAGCAAACAGGCGTGGGAACAAACCGCCGAAGCGTACCGAATCCGCAAGAACCGATATGAGCAGGGGCTTGAAAAAGCTTCGGATGTTCTGAATGCAGAAACGCTGATGTCTAAAAAAGAACTCGAATATCACCAGTCGGTGCTGGAATACAATACTGCTTTGGAATATTATAAATTTTTAAAGTAAAAATCCCGAAGATTTTACAAATCAATCTTTAATGTCACCGTTATCATCGATTTCTCAAAAAATCATAACTCAGAAAAATAATCTCTTATGAAAAAACATATTTATCTTTCATTACTGCTTGGTTCAGCCCTTCTTGCAAGCTGTTCCTCCGATCCCGCAGCAATTGCCGACAACACCAAGCCGGTACAGGTAACGCTTAGCAGCACGGGAACAACCGACGCATTGGGATACGTTAATGCAAGTGGGAAACTTGTGGCAAAAAACTCCGTCAATGTATCGACCAGAATGATGGGCTATATCACGATGCTCAGAGCGGATGTGGGAGATTTCGTAAGTGCAGGTCAGTCCCTTGTAAGCATCAATAATACTGATATTCAGGCAAAAGGCGGACAGGCGAATGCCCAGATTGCACAAGCGCAGGCGGCATTCAACAGCGCTTCGAAGGATTACCAGCGTTTCCAGAATCTTTATAATTCACAAAGTGCTTCCCAGAAGGAACTTGATGATATGCGTGCTCGTTATGAAATGGCGAAAGCGACATTGGATGGCGCGAGAATGATGAAAAGCGAAGTGAATTCACAGTACCGCTACACCAACATCAGTGCACCGATTTCCGGAGTGGTAACTGCAAAATTTGCAAGCCAGGGCGATCTTGCCAATCCGGGCATGCCGATCCTTACGCTTGAAAGTTCCGGGAACTTACTTGCGCAGGTTCTGGTTTCTGAACAGGATATTACCTTAATCAAAACCGGTATGCCGGTAAAAGTTCTGATGAAATCTACCAATAAAGAAGTGGCGGGACAGGTTTCAGAAGTAAGTCTTTCCGCAACAAATACCGGCGGACAGTACGTTGTAAAAATCAGTGTTCCCCAAAGTAAAGAATATCTGCCGGGAATGTATGTGAATGTGCAGTTTCCGTTCAAAAGAAGCGGAAGCGTCAATCAGGATTTTCAGGAATCCGTAAGCGTACCGAAATCAGCACTGGTTGAAAACGGACAGCTCACCGGAATCTACACCGTAAGTTCAAGCAATACCGCGCTTCTCCGCTGGGTGAAAACTGGTAAAGTTATGGGTGATCATGTGGAGATTCTTTCCGGCCTTACCGCCAAAGAACCTTATGTCGTTTCCGCAAAGGGAAAACTGTTTAACGGTGCAAAAGTAACCACAAAATAATGTGATGATTTGATGGTGAGATCATGTGCTGATTTAATGTCGGCCGATAAAATGATCTTACCAGCACACTAACTAATTACCTGATTATATTATGGAAAAAGGAATCGCAGGACGTATAGCCGAGTTTTTTATCAATTCAAAATTAACCATTCTGTTAATGATTGCATTGATGATTATCGGGGTGTACAGTTCCACATTAATACCTAGAGAAGAAGAACCGCAGATCATTGTGCCGATGGCCGATGTAATGGTAGGTTACCCAGGCGCCAGCCCCAAAGAAGTGGAGAGCCGCGTCGTAAAACCTTTGGAAAAAATAATCTCCAACATCAAAGGAGTAGAGCATGTGCATGCCATGGCGATGAACGGCCGTGCTATGATTATTGTTCAGTTTTATGTAGGTGAAGATACCGAACGTTCTTATGTGAAGCTTTATGACGAGTTGATGAAGAATAAGAACATGTTCCCGAACGGTATTATGGAGCCGATGGTGAAAACCCGTTCCATTGATGATGTTCCGATGTTGGGACTTACGTTGTGGAGCGAAAAATACAATGATTTCCAGTTAAGACAGATCACCGAAGAGTTGGCTTCCGAAATCAAAAAAGAAAAAGATGTTTCTCAAACCAACGTGATCGGAGGCCGCCCACGACAGCTGAAAATCATCCTCGACCGTGAGAAAATGGCTGAAAGTGCTGTAGATCCGCTGGCGGTAATGCAGATGATTCAGGCCAACAATGGCAGCGCACAGAGCGGAAGTTTTGTGAGCAATGATACTGAATATTTGCTGAAAACCGGCCAGTTCCTCACTTCTCAGGAAGATGTTGAAAATCTGGTGGTCGGCACTTCGCAATCAATGCCGGTGTATCTGAAACAGATCGCTACGGTGACCGACGGACCTGCTTCGCTTGCCAATTATGTAAGCATGGGCTTCGGGAAAGGAACTGAAAAAGGAGTTGAGAATCCTTCAGAATATCCTGCAGTTACGCTTTCTGTCTCAAAAGTGAAAGGGGCGGATGCGATGAAGATTTCTGAGAAGCTTCTGGAGAAAGTGGAATCTTTAAAGAAAACCTTAATCCCAAATGATGTTCACGTGGAAGTCACCAGAAACTATGGTGAAACCGCTTCGCATAAAGTATCCGAACTTTTGCTTCACTTAGGTGTGGCGATTGTTGCAGTAACCATTCTTGTAATGCTGGCGATGGGTTGGCGTGGTGGACTTGTAGTGTTTCTTTCGGTACCGCTTACTTTTGCTCTTACGCTTTTCAGCTACTATATGCTGGGGTACACGCTGAACAGAATTACGCTTTTTGCCCTTGTTTTCGTGGTGGGAATCGTGGTGGATGACAGTATCATTATCGCAGAGAATATGCACAGGCATTTCCACATGAAGAAACTGCCGTTTAAACAGGCTGCAATTTATGATTAATGAAGTTGGAAACCCAACCATCCTGGCGACCTTTACGGTAATCGCTGCAATTTTACCGATGGCCTTTGTATCCGGAATGATGGGTCCTTATATGTCGCCGATGCCGATTGGAGCGTCGATTGCCATGTTGCTTTCACTTTTCGTTGCATTGACGGTAACTCCATATCTGGGTTATCATCTGCTTAAAGTGAAAGATGAAAAAGAACATCAGGAAGAACAGGGATTGGAAACCGGTTTCATCTATAAATGGTACAAGAAAATCGAACAGCCGTTCCTGGACAGTGGTAAGAAAAGATGGACCATGCTGGGAATTACCGGAGTTTTACTAATGATATCTATGCTCGCTTTCTTTACGAAATGGGTGGCAGTGAAAATGCTTCCGTTCGATAATAAAAATGAAATTCAGGTCGTGATTGACATGCCTGAAGGAACTACGCTTGAGAAAACATCAGTGGTGGCCAAAGAGGTTTCACAGTATCTGAGAACCGTTCCGGAAGTTGTGAATTACCAGAATTATGTAGGAGCTTCATCACCGATTACCTTCAACGGACTTGTTCGTCATTATGATTTGCGGGGTGCGAGCAATACTGCGGATATCCAGGTCAATTTACTGAACAAAAGCGAACGCTCCAAACAGAGTCATGATGTGGCTAAAACCATCCGTCCGGAAATCCAGAAGATTGCGAAGAAATATGCAGCCAACATCAAGATTGTTGAAGTTCCGCCAGGTCCTCCTGTACTTTCTACCATCGTTGCAGAAGTGTACGGACCGGATTATCAGGAACAGATCAGAATCGCAGATGAAGTTCAGAAAATCCTTATTAATACAGAAGATGTTGTAGATGTTGACTGTATGGTGGAAGCGCCGCAGGGTGAATTCAAAATCATTCCTGATAAAGAAAAAAGCATGTTGAACGGTATCGCGCCGCAGCAACTTGTAGGAAATCTGAATTATCTTTTAGGAGAATATCCGGTTTCTACGCTTTATGATGAAAAAAGCAGCCAGCCCATTAATATGGTGATGAAACTGGATAACAGTGAAAAATCAAACATACAGGATATCACCGCGCTGAAAGTGAAAGGTGTTGCAGGAAATATGATGCCGGTAAGCGACGTGGTAAAAGTAGAAAGAGATACGCTGGAAAAAAGCATCTACCGCAAAAACCAGAAAAGAGTAGTGTATGTTTTGGCTGACATGGCAGGAGCCCTGGAAAGTCCGGCGTATGCGATCCTTGGAATGGAAGAAAAACTGAAAAAAATTAAACTTCCGGCAGGTTATAAAATCAACGAACTGTATATGGAGCAGCCAAAAGATGAAAGCGACTATACGGTGAAATGGGATGGAGAATGGCAGATTACGCTTGAAGGTTTCCGCGATTTGGGTGTTGCGTTTGCCGTGGTGATCATCATAATTTATATGCTGATTGTAGGCTGGTTCCAGAATTTCAAAACACCGATGGTGATGATGGCCGCTATTCCGCTTTCTTTGGTAGGAATCGTGTTGGGACACTGGCTTTTGGGCGCATTCTTTACCGCCACTTCATTTATCGGGATGATTGCGTTGGCAGGAGTTATGGTAAGAAACTCTGTTCTTCTCATCGACTTTATTGAAATCCGTCTGAATGAAGGAATTCCCATCAAACAGGCGATTATTGAAGCCGGTGCGGTGCGTACAACCCCAATTTTATTAACAACGGGAGCAGTAGTCATCGGAGCTGTGATTATTCTATTTGATCCAATTTTCCAGGGACTTGCAATTTCGCTGGTTTTCGGGGCGATTGTATCTACAATACTTACGCTGATTGTAGTTCCGCTGATCTATTATATAACCGAAAAGAAAAAATGGGAGAAAATACACGAAGCAAATGTGTCTGATGAAGAAGAATTTAATCTCAACCGAAACAATAATTTACCTGAATAAATTCAGAATAACTTATCACTAACCTCAGGACGCGGCCGAATTTTGTGCCGGCCGTGTCCTTTTAAATTTCAAAACAATGAAACTCATTCATATTACCGCAGTAAAGGAATTCGAGAAAAAAGTAAAAGATATTTTGCTGCATTCCGGAGTTCAGGGATTTTCTTATCATGAAGTCCGCGGATTTAAGTCCAACGGTTCGGTATCTTCTTCCGAAAATTGGTTTGCTTCTTCAGGTGTGGAGAACGAATCTTTAATGTTTACCGTATTTGCAGATGACGAAGTGCTTGACAAGATTGCTGAACGCATCCGTAAATTCAATACGCAACAGGAGTTCGAGTCCAGGATTCACCTGGCTGCCGTAGCAGTAGAACAGATTATTTAATAATAAAAACAGAACAATTATGAAAACAAGAACGATACACGCCGTAGCCGGCACCATGATTTCAGCAAGCCTTCTTTTGGGGATTTTTGTGCACCAGAACTGGTTTTTTCTTACCGGATTTGTAGGCATCAATCTTTTTCAGTCGGCCTTTACCAACTGGTGTCTGCTGGGGAATATTCTGGAGAAATTAGGAATTAAGGATAACGCAGGTGACAGCTGCTGCTCATAATTAAAATGATTTAAATATCCAGATTTTCGTTCACTCAAATTCTTCGAAAGGGATTTTGAGCTGAACGGAAATCTGTTTTTTTTCCTGAGTGTTGAGGTTGGAGAGTGAAAGTCCCAACAACCGGACCGGTTTGTCGAAAGGGCGCAGTTCCCAGAGTTTCTGTGCGGTTTTATAGAAATCCGTCGCACCGGCGAAATACACTTCCTGGGTTTTGCTCCGGGTATATTGCGTAAAATCTTTGTACTTGATTTTCAGCGTTAAAGATTTACCTTTGATTTCTTTTTTGCTGAGCCGGGCTTCGAGTTCTTCACTAATGAGCTGAAGCTGTTTAAAAACCGAATCTTCATCGAGCAGATTCTCCCAAAAAGTTTCTTCTACCGCGACACTTTTCTGGATACGGTGTGATTTCACTTCACTCATGTGAATTCCGCGCACCACATTGTAGTAATAGTTTCCGGATTTTCCGAAGAGGCGGATAAGTTCTTCCAGAGATTTTTTCTTAAGGTCTGCACCTTTGAAGATGTGCATTTCGTGCATTCTGTTGGCGGTTACTTTTCCGATTCCGTAGAATTTCTCTATGGGAAGTTCTTCCATAAACTTCAGAATTTGGGTGGGATGAATGGTTTTCTGCCCGTTGGGTTTGTTGTAATCTGAAGCGACTTTTGCCAGAAATTTATTCACCGAAATTCCTGCCGAAGCCGTGAGACCGGTTTCTTCAAAAATCCTTTGTCTTATTTCTCTGGCGATGTCATTAGCCGATTCTATTCCTTTTTTATTTTCAGTAACATCCAGATACGCTTCGTCCAGCGACAGCGGTTCCACCAGATCAGTGTATTCATAAAATATGGTCCGGATTTGCTGCGAAATTTCTTTGTACCGCTGAAATCTTGGCTTTACGACGATAAGTTGCGGACATTTCTCGAGTGCCATTCTCCCCGGCATTGCAGAACGGACTCCGAATTTTCGCGCTTCATAACTTGCTGCTGCCACCACGCCATACTGGCCGCCACCCACCGCAATGGGTTTTCCGCGGAGCTCCGGATTGTCGTGCTGTTCTACGGAGGCGTAGAACGCGTCCATATCGATATGAATGATTTTGCGTTGGGGTAGCATGAAGCAAAATTAAGAAATTTGCTTTTCGGAAAAGAGCATAAAAAAACTGATGATCCGGCGGTTGAACTTTTGCAAATTCTGTCGCTGAATCATCGGTTGAAGTTTTTTGTTCTGTTTGGGCTTCAGGTACTGATTTCAGATTAAATTCAAATTCCTCAGTTTTTGGGGTTTAGTTTTTTGTATCTGCAGAATCTTAAATCCCTAATCAATTTCCTGACTTGAATAATCTCAATAACTAAAGGTGATAAATTTTAACGGTTTTTCTCCACATAGCTGAGTACGGTGTTATTGAAGTCTTCTCTTTTATCGATATTTACGTTGATCGGCCAGTAATAAACCAGATCACGCAGATAATCAAAGGTTTTCAGTCTTACATAATCTTTTTCTGTGGTGAGGATGATTTTATATTCGCCAAGTTTTTTGTATTCTGCGACAATGTTTTTAATGTCCTGATCGGTGAAATTGTGATGGTCTTTGAATTTAAGATGTTTCACCCGTTGGGAGAATTTCGCCAGGTGGTTGATTAAAGGCTTTGGATTGGCAATTCCCGTAATCAGCAGGATGTCGTAATAACTCAGATTATTATCGGGCAGAAACTTGTCTCTGCTGTAAACATTCTCGTCGTAGCCAATGCTCGAAAAAAATACTTTCTGGTAATGCTGCGGTTTGATTCTCGAAATATAATACTGCTTGTTCTCTTCCGTTAAATCCTCCGGACATTTAGAGACCATGATGATCTGTGCGCGAGCTGCACCACTTCGGCTTTCGCGTAAGTCGCCTGCAGGAAGTACAAAATCTTTAAAATAAGGATCGTTATAATCGGTCATCAGAATGTTGAATCCCGCTTTTATTTTACGGTGCTGGTACGCGTCATCCAGAATCAGAACATCCAGATCCATATCGTCAATCATTTTTTTTGCGCCGGGCACCCGTTCTTCCGAAACCCCTATGACAAAACGGTTTTTGAAACGTTCGAACAGCTGCATCGCCTCGTCACCCACCGTTTTATAATTGCTGTCGTAATTGGTAATGCCGTAGCCTTTGGTCAGCCTGCCGTAACCGCGGGACAGGACTCCGGTTCTGTAATTTTTGGAGAGCAATTCTGCCAGATACATTACCATAGGAGATTTTCCGCTTCCGCCCACAGAAAGATTTCCGACATTGATGATCGGAGTTTTAAATTTCGTAGATTTAGAAATTCCCCAATCATACATTACGTTTCTGATGCTTGTTACGAAATGATAACCAAGGGAAAAAGGGTAGAGATACCATCTTTTCATACGCTGCAAAAATAGGGATTTTTCGGAGTAAAGAAAAGTCAGGTTTCACTAATTTTTCATGAAATGATGATGTTTTATTTTTGAGGATCTTAAGGATAATAATTAGGCGCTACCACGCTAATTTTAAACATTTTGTTTAAATTTGCTAGATTAGATTAAAAGGCATGAAAAAGAAAAATGTAGCCGTAGTAATGGGTGGATATTCCGATGAGTACAAGGTTTCCCTGAAAAGCGGACAGCTTATTTACGATTCTCTGGACCGTGATTTATACAACGTTTATAAAGTCGTAATCCTGAAAGACGAATGGTATTTTGTAGATGACAGAGACCAGAATCTCCCCATCAATAAAGCAGATTTTTCGGTCACCCTTGAAAGTGATTACAAAGTGAAATTTGATGTATGTTTCAATATCATTCATGGGAAACCGGGCGAAAATGGTGAACTGCAGGCTTATTGGGACACTATCGGACAAAAATATACCGGCTGCGGTTTTTACCAAAGTGCCTTAACTTTCAATAAAAAAGATACCCTCGCGGTGCTTTCAAAATACGGAATCCCTTCTGCCAAAAGTGTTTATCTGAGAAAAGGAGACTCATATAATGCTGATGAAATTATTGCAGAGCTGAACCTTCCGCTGTTTGTAAAGCCCAACCAAAGCGGTTCTTCCCTTGGTATTTCTAAAGTAAAAGTAAAAGAAGATTTTGCTAAAGCAGTAGATTTTGCCTTTGCTGAGGACGACGAAATTTTAATAGAAAGTTTCCTGAACGGTATGGAGGTTTCGGTGGGCGTTGTAGATTTCAATGGGGAAACCATTGTACTGGGAATTACAGAAATTGTTCCCCACAAAGAGTTCTTCGATTACGAAGCCAAATATGAAGGCGCTTCTGAAGAAATTACGCCGGCAAGAATTGATGAAGAAACCCGCAAAAAAGTGGAGGAAATTGCTAAAAAAGCCTATAATTCTTTAGGCATGAGCGGTTTCTCCCGAAGCGAATTCATCATTATGAACGGAATTCCATACATGTTGGAAATGAATACCAATCCCGGATTTTCACCAGCTTCAATCCTGCCGCAACAGGCGAAAATTTACGGTATATCCATTAAAGATTTATGCGGAAACGAAGTGGAAAAAGCTTTGCAAAAAAATTAAACTGAAAAACTATGAAAGTAGCTGTTTTTCCGGGTTCGTTTGACCCGATTACGCTTGGTCATTACGATATTGTGGAAAGAGCTGCCCCGCTTTTCGATAAGATCATTATTGCGATTGGCCAGAATTCACAGAAAAAATATATGTTCTCGCTGGAACAACGCGTAGAATTCATCAAGAAAACATTTGAAAAATTCCAGAATGTGGAGGTGGATCATTTTGAAGGTTTAACTATCGATTATTGCCACAGCAAAAATGTGAACTTTATTCTCCGCGGACTAAGAAATCCCGCAGATTTTGAGTTTGAAAAAGCCATTGCCCAAACAAACCGGGAACTTACTAAAGAAAATCAGATTGAAACAATTTTTCTTTTAACTTCAGCCGGAAAATCATTTATCAGCAGCAGTATTGTAAGAGAAATTATTACCTTCGGTGGTGATTATGAGCTTTTGGTTCCGGATACAGTGCGGGTTCCAATAAAAAAATAATATTTTGCAGGTTCACGAAAATCTTAATCTCGCCATAGAATTACTCGGCACGGTAGCTTTTGCCATGTCGGGAAGTTTCGCTGCAATGCAGAAACGGCTTGATCCTTTTGGGGTTTTAATTATTGCTTTTATTACTTCGGTTGGCGGAGGAACTGTACGTGATGTGCTGCTGGACGTTCCGGTTTTTTGGATGCATGATCTGATCATGTGTACGGTAATTTTTATTACCTGTATTTTTTCGATGATTTTTAAATCAATAGAGAACAAATTCCAGGTGACGCTGTTTATTTTCGACAGTTTCGGGCTGGGACTTTTTACCATTGTTGGAATTCAGAAGGGTTTGAATGCAGATCTTCATCCATTGATCTGTCTTACTTTGGGCACTATTACCGGCTGTTTTGGCGGTATTATCCGTGATATTTTACTCAACAGGATACCGCTTATTTTCAGGAAAGAAATATATGCCACGGCTTGTATTGTAGGCGGAAGTGTTTTTCTTATTTTGGTAAATTACAGCCGGTTATCTTATGCTTTTGTGCAGATTTCCACCATTTTGCTTATTGTTGCAATACGTACACTGGCAGTGAAATACCACTGGCAGATGCCTAAGTTTTATGGAGTGGAGCAGAATTCGGAAATGTAATATGTTCCGTCTGATGCTGACTGGGTGATGCGTGATGGATTCTGGGTGCTTATTGACCAATTCATAAAAAACCTTACAGCATAAAAAAATCCTGAAAATTTTCAGGATTTAATTATTTACAGTGAAAGCATTTTAATGGAATTTTCCGCGCTGTCTCATGTTCGGATTGTGCATGTGTTTCTGCATCGTTGGCATTTTCAGCTGATCTTTCAGCATCTTGATCTGCTCGGTCATCATTCCTGCAGAATCTAATCTTTTTGCTTCTTCGAGCAGTTTTGTCGCTTCCTGTCTTCTGCCTTTCTGCATTGCACCTGCAGCAATGTTAAGCGTTGCCATGGCACGGTCGTGTTTCATGTTCAGGCCATATTCCAACGCTTTTTTCATCAGAGGTTCTACTTTTTGAGGATGATCCTGCGCTAAAGTAAGTCCTTGTAAATAATGGAAATAGCCATACTGAGAGCGGTGAAGCTGAGATTCGAAATTGGTGATTTTAGAAAGCCATTTGGTCGCTTTCTCCATATTCTGCTTTCTCAGATACCAGAATGCAGCCAGGATATATTCATTTTTGAAGAACAAAAGCACCGGAATGGAAGAAAGGAGTACGACTACGATTCCCCAGCCGATGTTACGGTTCATCATGAGAGAAATTCCAGCGGCAATCATTAAACCTGCGATAACGAATTTTATGTATTTGTTCATTGTTAAAATTTATGAGTGCAAAGATAGAAATTTGAGGTTAACTTCAGAAGTTAGATTTCAGACTTTTTCTGTAAGGTTTGGAAACAGAAATTGTAGTTGTTTTTTTCATCTTTTTCATGGCAGGTTTCTGAAGTTTTCTCCCAGATTTTCGGATTGATTTTCGGGAAGAATACATCAGCATCCAGTTCTGCTTCCACCTGGGTTACTTCCAGTTTGTCGGCCAGATCAATGGTCTGTTCGTAAATATTGCCGCCTCCGATAATGAAGATGTTCTCATCCAATTTTTTTGCGAATTTTATCGCTTCCTTTATACTCCCGACAATTAGGATGCCTTCTTCAAACCAGTCTTTTTTACGTGAAACCACAATATTAGTGCGGTTTGGCAACGGTTTGCCAATGCTTTCATAAGTCTTTCGGCCCATGATAATCGGGTGTCCTGAAGTAATTTCCTTAAAATGTTTTAAATCCTTGGGCAAATGCCATAACAGTTGATTGTCAGCACCAATCTCATTCTTTAAACCCATCGCCACTACAATTGTGATCATTTTTCTTAAATTTTCACAAATTTAGCATATAATTTGTATATTTGGGTACCTATCATTAAACATTAAAAATATTAAACTATGAGAAACAGAGGTTGTATGAGCGCCGGAACCATCGGTATTGCTCTTCTCGTTATTGCCGCAATTTTATTTTTCTGGGGCAAAAACGGTTATAACAGTTTCACGACCAAGGAACAGAATGTGAATACAAAATGGTCTAACGTGGAAACGGTGTACCAAAAGCGTGCGAACCTGATCCCAAATCTTGAAAGAACAGTGAAATCCTATTCGCAATTCGAGCAGGAAACATTAACGAAAGTGATTGAAGCACGTTCAAAAGCAACTTCTATCACGGTAGACCCAACGAATATGACTGAGGCTGACATGGCAAAATTCCAGGCAGCACAGGGTGAATTAAGTGGAGCGTTGAGCAGGTTGATGGCCGTAGTAGAGCAGTATCCCAATTTAAAAGCGGATCAGCAGTACATGAATTTCCAGAGGGAATACACCGCGATTGAAAACAGCATCCGAAGCGAAACCGTTTATTATAACGAAGCGGCTCAGGACTATAATACTTCGATCAAGACTTTCCCGAATAATATTTTGGCCAACTTTACCAACTTTAAAGAAAAGCCTTATTTCAAAGCTGCAGCAGGAGCCGAAAAAGCACCTGAAGTATTCACTAATTAATGAGCAATTTCCTTACAGATGAACAGATGGCTTCCCTTGTGGAAGCCATTCAGTCAGCAGAAGATCATTCTACCGGCGAAATCCGTGTGCATATTGATTCCAATTCTGAAGGAAACAATGCGGAGATTGCTTTTGAAGTCTTCAAAACCCTTTGCAAGGATAAAACTGCGGAAAAAAACGCGGTGCTTTTTCATGTAAATTTCGAGCAGCATTACCTCACCATTATTGGCGATGCCGGCATTCATCAGAAAGTTCATCAGAATTTCTGGGACCAACTGCACGATCAAATTACAGCGGAATTTGCCAAAGGAAATTACCACGACGGTTTAAGGAATGCCATCCTTAAAACCGGTTTCGAACTCAAAAAACATTTCCCGGTGTCGGGAGAAAATCACAATGAACTGTCGAATGAGATTACGTTCTCTACATAAATTTCTTTCTGTTCTTTTTCTGGGGCTGAACATCTTTGTTCTTGCCCAGTTAGTCCCTGCAAAACCAGCGAAAATCTTTCCTGTGACAGACGAAGTAGGCTTGTTGAATGCAACCGAAAGGGAGCAGCTTAACCAGAAGCTTATTAAATTTTACGACTCCACTTCTACCGAAATAGCAGTGATTATTATTCCCACCACAAAAGGCGAGGACATCAATTATCTCGCGACCATGTATGGTGAAAAGTGGGGAATCGGGGAAAAGGAGCAGGACAACGGTATCGTATTTCTGATAGCGACAGAAGACAGGAAATTTGCCATTCAGCAGGGCAGGGGTGTTGAGAGATATCTCACTGCCTCTGTGGCAGGGCAGATTCTTGACTACATCGTAACTCCAAACTTCAAACAGGGACTTTGGTATGAGGGAATCAACCGTGGAACGACCGCTTTGATGGAAGTAGTTGAAGGTAAATTCAAACCTATTATAAAGGAAACCCCGGAAGAAGGAGAAATTAGTATTGTGAAAATCATTTTCATCGCATTTTTTGTGATGATGATTCTAAGTATCCTGTTCAGGAACAGAGGCGGGGGAGGAAACCATGATGACGATGACGATGTGATTCTTTCGCGTCGCGGGCGACGAACCTATCCGGGCGGATTTTTCCCATTCCCAGGAAGCTTTGGCGGGGGAGGTTTCGGAGGCGGCGGATTTGGCGGCGGTTCCGGAGGTGGATTTGGAGGTTTCGGCGGTGGCGGAAGCTTCGGTGGAGGTGGCGCTTCAGGGGGTTGGTAAAATTTTCCGCAAAAAAAAATAAAAAAAATCAGTCTTTTTGGAGACTGATTTTTTATGAATTAATCTGAAAACTGTCCGAAAGTCAACAGATTTCCATCAGGATCGAGGATGGAAAACTCCTTTTGTCCCCAGGGTTTTCGTTGCAACTTACCATTTGGATGAATTTCGATTTGTTTTCGGATGAAATCTTCGTATAATACTTCAATATCATCTGTCCGAATGTAGATTTGGCCATAGTTTTCCAGCGGACTGATGGTTTCAAACAGAAAAAAATGCAGCTCGATTTGGTCTCTTTTAATTATTAAATACCCCTCAAAATCTACGGTTCCAATTTCCTCAAAACCCAACGAATTGATATAGAATTCACGGGTAATTTTCTTGTTTCGCATCGGTATTTTGGGATGGACTTGGGTAAGCATACATTGTTTTTAAGGTGAGCAGAGTTTGGTAAAATTAATGGATCGAAATACTTCCACCACTGCTTTTCTTCTGATTTTTAATAGTAAGATTTCCCGTGCGGTACACCGAAATATCACCCGAAGAACTTGCAGCTGCATCCAATTCCGTACTGACGGAAAGACTTACGCTTCCGCTGCTGGACGCCTGAATTTCTGCATAAGAAGCATTAAGATCGCGGGCTTTTAAACTGCCGGAAGAAGAAGCTCTCAGCTCAGCGTTCTTAGCTTTCCCTGAAAATTTGATGTCGCCGGAAGAAGTCGCTTCTGCCCCCAGATTTACCGCCCAGATTTCTCCAGAAAAACTCCCCGAGCTCGATACATCTACCGAAAGGTCATTCGCTTCCAGATTTCCGGTAATGCTTCCCCAACTCGAAACTTTTACATCGGTTTTGTCCTGTGTAAATTTATCT
The DNA here is from genome assembly GCF_026107505.2 of Kaistella yananensis. Lineage (NCBI taxonomy): Bacteria > Pseudomonadati > Bacteroidota > Flavobacteriia > Flavobacteriales > Weeksellaceae > Kaistella > Kaistella yananensis. The sequence continues at coordinate 224,697 of NZ_JAPCHZ010000006.1, forward strand.
TCAACTGTAATTTTAGCTGAGGAAGTGGCTTCAAGACGCGTAAAATCCTTCACGAAAATCTTTGCAGCTACATTTTTTGCCGAAATATTCATGTTTGGTTTGAAATGGATGAAGACTTTCCCGTCTACATTATCAACCAAAATATCATCCATAATATCGGAAGGAGCGGTAATCACCACTTTTTCGGTATCGGATTTCACAACTTCGGCGGAAATCGACTGCGCTACTTTTATTTCGTCGATATTCATTTCAAACTGCGATGTTTTAATGATTCCTTTGCCTTCTTTTTGAGTCAGGTTCAAGGGAAAAAGAATGTCGGATTTCATTGAACACGACAGGAGAGATCCACAAACTGCCACTGTGGTAATAAGCGTTTTCATATGGTTTGGTTTTTAATTTGCTTAAATTTAATATCTTTACTTCAATTAACAGTTCAAAAATGAAAAATATTACATCCGTATTATTAATTTCCTCTCTGGCAATTAATACTGCCTGTTCTACAATGAAAACTACAGATTCCACAACTACAGAAATTCCTGTTCCCGATGCAAGTTTAGCTTCCAATCCTTTTATGAAGAAAAGTGCGCTGCAATATCAGGCGCCTGAATTTGATAAGATTAAAGATGAGCATTTTAAACCTGCATTTGATTACGGAATGAAGGTTCAGCTTGCTGAAATCGAAAACATTGCGAATAATCCAAGTGCTCCAACCTTTGCCAATACCATTGTTGCACTCGAAAACAGCGGCGAAATCCTGAAGAGAGCGCAGATTGTTTTTTATAACCTCACCGGTTCCAACACAAATCCTGCTTTACAGAAACTTGAAGAAGAATATGCGCCGGTTTTTTCGGGGTTAAGCGATAAAATTTATCTGAATGAAAAACTTTATTCAAGAATTAAAGCCATCAGCACAGAGAATTTAGGGGCTGAGGAAAAAAGAGTTCTTGAGTTGTACAAAACAAATTTCGAGATCGCAGGAGCCAATCTTTCTGCCGAAAACAAGGAGAAAGTAAAAAGAATTAATGAAGAACTGGCGACACTTTCAACCCAGTTTACCAGCAAACTTTTGGATGCAAGAAAGAACGGCGCCGTGCTGATTTCTGATGTGAAAGAATTAGACGGACTTTCCGCTGACGAAATTGCCGCAGCTGCAGCAGATGCGAAAGCCGCAGGTCACCAAGGTAAATATCTATTAACGCTTTTAAATACAACCCAGCAGCCACTTTTGCAGAATCTGAAAAACAGAGCTACCAGAGAAAAACTCTTTAAAGCATCCTGGTACAGAGCCGAAAAAGGCAATGCTGATGATACCAGAAGCATCCTCGAAAGACAGGCCAAACTGAGAATGGAAAAAGCACATCTTTCCGGTAAAAAATCTTTCGCAGAATGGAAACTGCAGGATCAGATGGCGAAAACTCCGGAAAATGCCATGAATCTTTTAGCACAACTCGCAAAACCTGCTGTAGAAACTGCCAAAAGAGAAAGCAACGAGATTCAGGCTTTAATCGACAAGCAGAAAGGCGGATTCACCGTTGAGCCTTGGGACTGGAATTTCTATTCTGAACAAGTAAGAAAAGCAAAATATGATTTAGATGAAAACGCCATAAAACCATATTTCGAAGTAACCACTGTTTTGGAGAAAGGGGTTTTCTATGCGGCAGAAAAATTCTACGGAATCACTTTTAAAGAAAGAAAGGATCTTCCGGTTTATCATCCCGATGTAGTGGCTTATGAGGTTTTCGATAACGACGGAAAATCCATGGCACTTTATTATCTTGATTTTTATACAAGAAGCAACAAAAACGGCGGTGCCTGGATGAGCAACTTCGTTGAACAGTCGCATCTGCTTGGTCAGAAACCTGTGATTGTGAATGTATTCAACTATCAAAAACCTGCTGAGGGAAAACCATCTTTAATTTCTTACGATGATGTGTCCACAATGTTCCATGAATTTGGGCATACGCTGCACGGCCTGTTTGCAAACCAGAAGTATGTTTCGGTTTCGGGAACCAACACGCCAAGAGATTTTGTCGAATTCCCGTCGCAAATCAATGAGTTTTTTGCGCTTGAGCCTTCCGTGCTGAAAAATTACGCCATCCATTACCAGACCAAGCAACCTATGCCACAGACTTTGGTTGATAAAATCAAAAACGCAGCATCATTTAACCAGGGATATTCTACAACAGAACTGGTTTCTGCGGCGACTTTGGATATGAACTGGCATTCGGTGACGGATGAATCGCAGTTTAAACCAGCTTTAGAATTCGAAAAAGAGGTTTTGGCGAAATATGGCTTCAATCTGAAAGAAGTTCCGCCAAGATATCACACGCCTTATTTTGCACACATTTGGGGTGGTGGTTATTCGGCCGGTTATTACGCTTACATGTGGAGTGACGTGCTGAATGCGGATGCCTGGGACTGGATTACAACCAACGGCGGTATGACCAGAGCCAATGGCGACCGTTTCAGGAAATATATTCTATCCGTTGGAAACTCAGTGGATTTAAATCAAGCGTATAAAGATTTCACTGGCAGAACGCCGGATATTAAGCCATTGCTGAAAAACAAAGGATTTATTAAATAAACTATTATTTAAGTGAAACCGCAGAAATTTTCTGCGGTTTTTTTTATGACCTGAAGTTTTTTCGGAAATAGAACGACAGAACTTTTAGCCCGGATCGCAGCGGAAATCCTTTTTGCACAGGCAAAAAGATTGCAGCGAAGAGCCGGATGATCTTTGGCGAGAGAAACTACCCTTGATTGCTCCCGAAAAAAATCCTTATTTTTGTAAAAATTCAACATAATGCCGAAAATTTCTCACAGAGCAGAAAATATGCCTGCGTCACCCGTTAGAAAGCTTGTTCCGTATGCGCTGCAAGCCAAACAGAAAGGTATAAAAGTTTATCATCTGAATATTGGTCAGCCCGATATTGAAACTCCTCAAACAGCGCTGGATGCTGTGAAAAACATCGATTTGAAAGTGCTGGAATATGCCTTGTCTGAAGGAAATCTGGATTACAGAACCGCACTGAAGGACTATTACCACTCTTTGGGTTTTACAGATCTAACGACAGATAATTTTATTGTAACCAACGGAGGTTCTGAAGCGCTTAATTTTGCAATTTCAACGCTTTGTGATGATGGTGATGAAGTGATTATTCCTGAGCCTTATTACGCAAATTATAATGGTTTTACAAACGCGATCAACGTAAAAGTTGTGGCTATTCCTTCAACAATTGATACCGGTTTTGCCCTGCCGCCGATTGAGGAATTCGAGAAGAAAATCACAGATAAAACACGTGCAATCCTTATCTGTAACCCGGGAAACCCTTCCGGTTATCTTTATACAAGAGAAGAGCTTCAGAAACTTGCGGAAATTGCTCTGAAACATGATATAGTTGTAATTTCTGATGAGGTTTATCGCGAATATGTTTACGACGGAAAACACCAGGTTTCGATGTTCGATTTCCCCGAACTTGCCGAAAACTGCATCATTGTAGATTCGGAATCCAAAAGGTACAGTATGTGCGGAGCCAGAATTGGCAGCATGATTACACGTTCTAAAAAAATTCATGATGCTGCGATGCTTTTTGCACAGGCAAGATTAAGTCCGGTTTTGCTGGGACAAATTGCTGCAGCGGCTGCACACCACGATGATGAAGCATACATCCGAGAAGTACGCGAAGAATATACGCACCGAAGAAATTTACTGGTTGATTTACTTAACGGGATTCCAGGCGTAATCTGCCCGAAACCTAAAGGTGCATTTTACTGCGTTGCCGAACTTCCGGTGGAGGATACCGATGTTTTTGCGCAGTGGCTTCTTGAGCATTATTCACACAACGGCGAAACGGTAATGGTTGCCCCAATGAGTGGCTTCTACAGCAATCCTGAACTTGGAAAAAAACAGGTCCGTATTGCGTATGTTTTAAAAGAAGAAGATTTGCGCAGAAGTGTGGAATTGCTGAACGACGCACTTCAGAAGTATAAAATCGAATTCAATCTGTAGAAAACTGGGAACGGGCTTTAGCCCGTTTTCTGATTCTGAAACCTTTTGGCTTTAGCCTAAATTAAAAGTTAACGTTTGTAACGCAATGAAAATTCAGGAAAAATACTCTTTAAAAAATCTCAATACCTTTGGCGTTGATGTTTCTGCGAAATATTTTGCGGAAGTTAAAGACATCAATGATTTAAAGTACGCTATTGAATTCGCTAAAATCAATCATTTTGAAATGCTGTTTTTAGGCGGCGGGAGCAATGTTCTCTTTACAAAAGATTTTGGTGGATTGGTTATAAAACTTGATCTGAAAGGAATTACTGAGGAAATTATCGATGAAAATACCGTTTTAGTTACCGCGCAAGCCGGTGAAAATTGGCATCAATTTGTACAATATTGTTTGAATAAAAATTACGGAGGATTAGAAAATCTCTCGTTGATTCCGGGAAATGTAGGCACTTCGCCGATGCAAAATATCGGAGCTTATGGCGTGGAAATTAAAGACCGTTTTGTAAGCTGCAAAGTTTTAAACCTGGAAACATTGGAGATTGAAAATTTTACCAATGAAGAATGCAAATTCGGTTACCGCGAATCGGTTTTCAAACGTGAGGGAAAAGGAAAATATGTAATCCTGGAAGTTACATTTAAACTCTCCAGAAAAAATCACCAGATAAAAACAGAATACGGAGCCATTAAAACTGAACTTGAAAAATTGGGTGTTGAAAATCCTACGATTCAAGATGTTTCCCATGCGGTGATCAATATCCGACAAAGCAAATTACCGGATCCGAAAGTTACTGGAAATGCAGGGAGTTTTTTTAAAAATCCCAGCATTCCGTTAGTGCAATTTAATGATTTAACGCAAAAATTCGAACACATTCCAGGTTATCCGAACGGAGATTTAGTGAAAATTCCTGCAGGTTGGCTGATTGAACAATGTGGCTGGAAAGGCAAACAAATCGGTAATGTTGCATCACACAAATTGCAGGCATTGGTGATTGTAAATGCGACCGGTGAGGCTTCTGGAGAAGAAATTTTCGATTTTTCGACGCTGATTATTGATTCGGTGAAGGAAAAATTCGGGATCGAACTCGAAAGAGAGGTTAACATTCTTTGACAATATAGTCGAAAAGTAATTTGAAAATTTTTATGGTATCGCAAATTCTATTAAAACGATGAAAATAACCATTCTGGGAGCCGGGAAAATGGGGGTTTCATATGCGAAATCTTTTTTAAAATACGAACTCATTAAGCCTGAACACCTCCATTTAATTACCAGAAAAAAGAGCAATATTCCGCGGCTTACCGAAGAATTTCCGGGATCAAAGATTTCTATTATTGATGAAGATATTATTATTGATTCCGATTTGGTGATTATCGCTGTCAAACCACAGGATTTTCAGCTTTTGACGGAAAATATTTCATTTCAATTTAAGGAAGACCAGATGATTCTTTCTATCATGGCGGGAATCAAAATTAAGCAAATTCAAAAATTTATTAATCACAAAAAAGTAGTTCGTGCCATGCCTAATTCCCCAACACTTCTTGGGATGGGCATAACCGGATATAGCGTGGCGGAAGGGATTTCTTTCAATGAATTGATGTCGATTGAAAGATTGCTCAACGCTACTGGCCGCTCTATCTATTTGGAAGATGAAGATCTTCTTGATAGCGTTACAGCGCTTTCCGGCAGCGGACCAGCGTATTTTTATTATATTGTAGATGCTATGATCAAAGCAGGAGTAGAAATGGGAATTGATGAAAATGTTACGAAACTTTTTGTCAAGCAAACCATGCTCGGAGCCTATCATTTAATTAATAATTCCGAAAAAAACCTGGAGCAACTTATTGAAGATGTTGCTTCAAAAGGTGGGACAACCGAAGCAGCATTGCAGGTCTTTGAAAGAAATCAGCTAAATGAAACGATACAGAAAGCCATTTTAGCTGCCGAAAAAAGGTCGAAGGAGTTGAGCAGGTAGTGATTTTAGAATTTATAAATAATTAATTGATAAATATTTGTCTATCTAAAATTTTCTTCGTTATTTTGCACTCTCAAATTATAAGTAGTAAAAAAGAACATCGAGATATGTCAAGAATTTGCCAAATAACAGGAAAGCGTGCCATGGTTGGAAACAATGTTTCTCACGCTAATAACAAAACGAAGCGTCGTTTTGAAATTAACTTATTGGAGAAGAAATTTTACCTTCCGGAGCAAGAAAAATCTGTAACTTTAAAAGTTTCTGCACACGGATTGAGAGTTATCAACAAGATTGGTATCGAAGAAGCGATTGAAAGAGCAGCAAGAAACGGATTTATAAAAAAAGATAAGTAATGGCTAAAAAAGGTAACAGAGTTCAGGTGATTCTTGAGTGCACAGAGCACAAAGAAACCGGTGTCGCAGGAATGTCAAGATACATTACGACCAAAAACAAAAAGAACACTACAGAAAGATTGGAGTTGAAAAAATTCAATCCTGTTCTTAAAAAATATACCCTTCACAAGGAAATCAAGTAATTTTTTAAAAGAATAAAAAATGGCAAAGAAAGTAGTAGCATCCCTACAGGGTGGTGCAGGGTCTAAAAAAATGACCAAAGTAGTGAAAATGGTGAAGTCTCCTAAATCAGGTGCTTACGTTTTCGAAGAAAAAGTGATGAATGCTGACGAGGTTGAAGGTTATTTGAAAAAATAATTCTCTACAGCTTTGATGATATAAAACTATCCAAAAATAATTGGGTAGTTTTTTTGTTATATTTGCTATCGCTAAAACAGAAGACCATAATCAACATAAAACTGATACTGAAAAATGAGTTGGTTCAAAAATATATTTAAAAAAGAAGAAAAGGAAACTTTAGACAAAGGGCTCGAGAAATCGAATCAGGGATTTTTCGAAAAAATTTCCAAAGCGGTTGTAGGAAAATCGAAAGTTGATGACGAAGTGCTGGATGATCTCGAAGAAGTGTTGATCGCTTCCGACGTTGGTGCTTCTACAACAATAAAAATTATCCAAAGAATTGAAGACCGAGTTGCTCGTGATAAATTTGTGAGCACCGATGAACTTGATGCTATTCTTCGAGAAGAGATTTCCGGCTTGCTTTTGGAAAATCCCCATGCAGGATCAGGAAATATCGATGAAACCAAGAAACCTTATGTGATTATGGTTGTTGGTGTAAACGGTGTAGGCAAAACGACAACCATCGGTAAGTTGGCGCATCAATTTAAATCAGAAGGAAAAAAAGTAGTTTTAGGCGCTGCAGATACTTTTCGTGCGGCGGCTGTGGATCAATTGGTGATTTGGAGCGAAAGAGTAGGTGTACCCATTATTAAACAAGGAATGGGTTCCGATCCGGCTTCTGTGGCTTTTGATACCGTACAAAGTGCTGTTGCGAATAATGCCGATGTAGTCATCATTGATACTGCCGGAAGACTTCATAACAAGGTGAATTTAATGAACGAGCTTACCAAAATAAAAAGGGTAATGCAGAAGGTTCTTCCCGATGCACCGCATGAAGTGCTTTTGGTTTTAGATGGATCAACAGGGCAAAATGCCTTCGAGCAGGCAAAAGAGTTTACTGCCGCTACCGAAGTTAATGCATTGGCGATCACTAAATTAGACGGAACTGCGAAAGGTGGCGTTGTGATTGGAATTTCGGATCAGTTCCAGATTCCGGTAAAATATATTGGCGTTGGAGAAAAAATGACAGACCTGCAATTATTTAATGGTACGGAATTTGTAGATTCATTTTTCAGAAAGCGTAATTAATTACCAATAACCTTGTTTTAATTACTTTTTCTGCTAATCATTAGGAAAACCAAATACTAAATATTAACATTAAAATTTTAAAACTATGGGTATTTTAACTTGGATCATTTTTGGTCTTATCGCAGGTGCAATCGCTAAATTTGTTATGCCGGGAAATCAGGGCATGGGTTGGTTAATGACCATTATTCTAGGTATCGTAGGTGCGTTCGTTGGAGGATGGATCGGCAGTATGTTAGGATGGGGTACTGTTGATGAATTCGACATTAAGAGTATGTTCCTAGCTGTTCTCGGAGCTTTATTGGTTCTTTGGATTTACGGTATGGCAACCAGAAGAGCTTAATCGCTAAAAAATAGAAAATCCCGGACTGAAGATTCAGTCCGGGATTTTTATTTAATGTTTAGAATTTAATTCCGTAAGGCATCTGCATCATCACACCGCTCTGCATTTGTGGATTGGTGATCTGCTCAAATATTTTAAAATTCTCTTCTCCAATTTTATTTTTAATAAACCTGTTGGAGATTTGTTCCTCTTCTATATCTTTAAAGAACTGTTCGAATTTTGAAACTTTTTTAGGATACGCTGCAACATTGTACTTTGTCATTTTAGCTTTTTGTGCTGCAAAATTTATAGCGTCATTTAATGAACCCAATTCGTCAACAAGTCCGATTTGTTTCGCTCGTGTGCCGCTCCAGACTCTACCACCACCGATTTCATCAATTTGTCCAAAAGATTTTTTTCTGTTTTGAGTAACAAAGTGCACAAAACGCTTATACGTTTGCTCTACACTTTTAGTGAGAATTGAAACTCCGCCAGGCGTAACTCCGTTGAATGTCGAATACATATTGGAGTTGGCATTGGTAGTAACGACCTGTGAATTCAGTCCGTTTTTATTAGCAAGTTCTTTGAAATAGGGAATAATTCCGAATACCCCGATTGAACCGGTAAGGGTGTTGGGTTCAGAATAAATTTTATCGGCTGCCATTGCGATGTAGTATCCGCCTGAGGCTGCATAATCACCAAAAGATACGACTAATGGTTTTTTCTTTTTCAGTTGCTGAAGTTCAAAAAGGATCTCATCCGAAGCATTTGCGCTTCCACCAGGGCTGTTTATTCTTAAAACCACAGCTTTGATTTTATCGTTGTCACTTATTTTTTTGATTTCCTTTACGAAGTTTTCAGCGTATACTGCGTCGAAGCCTTCTCCGTTGTAAATAGCTCCCGAAGCGTATAAAACAGCAATCTGGTCGTCTTTTTTAAAGTTTTCTTCTTCATAGGAACTGATGTATTTGCTGAAAGAAATTTTGTTAAGCTTATCTTTTTCTTTTATTTTAAGTTTAGCTCTTATGAGGTCATCATATTCGGTTTTCTGAATCAACCGGTCTGCAAGTTTATACTGCAGGCTCAAATCCGGAATGATGCCGTAAAGGCTGTCAACCACAGTTTTGAACTGGTTTACATCCATTTTTCTGGATGCAGCAATTTTATTTGAATTATGAGACCATAAATCATTCAGCATCGTAGAAATCTGCTCTCTGTTTTCCGGCGACATATCGTCTCTCATAAAAGGTTCAACGGCAGATTTATATTTTCCGTGACGAATGATTTCTGTCCCGATTCCGAATTTGTCGGTAAAACTTTTCATGTAAAGTACCTCTGTGCTTAGACCTTTAAGTTCGATGCCACCTGCAGGATTTAGGAAATATTGCTCCGCTACAGAACCTAAATAATATGCAGGTTGGGATACATTATTGCCATATGCATACACAAATTTACCGGTTTTTTTGAAGTCTTCTAATGCAGCACGTACGGCATCCAACTGCGTCATGCCCGCACGCAGTCCGTCGGTTTCAATGCTTATTCCCTTGATCTTATCATCGGTTTTTGCTTTTCTTATTGCCTCTACAATATCATACAACATCACATTATTTTCTTTCTCACTGAAATCGAAAATATCTTTGTTGTCTTCGGCAGGACTGTCGATAATATTTGTTTTAAAGTCCAAAGTAAGTACAGAATTGTCTTTTATGGCAGATTTTTTGTTACCGCTAAAAGCAGATACGGCAACCAACATCACCAAAAACATAAAAAAAAGTCCGCCAATCAGCATAATTGCTACTATATTTGCTAAGACATTTTTAAAAAAACTTTTCATAATCTTTATATATTTTAGGATATGTCGCAGCAATTGGTCACTTTGTTACTTGGAAGCAATTTAGATTTTCCGGAACGAAATATAGAGACTGCAATCAGCAAAATAGAAAATGAACTTGGTAATGTTGTTGGCCGCAGTGAAATGTTGCGCACAAAACCTGTAGAATTTGTTAGTAATAATATTTTTTGTAATATTGCATTGCGTATAAAAACACAATTTTCTCCCATAGAACTGCTGAATTCAATAAAAAAAATAGAGTTTGAAATGGGTAGAACAGAAGATTCATTGATAACGAAAGGGTATATAGACAGGGTTATTGATATAGATATTGTCTTTTTTGGGAACTTGAATTTTAATTGCAGCAGATTAAAAATTCCTCACGAAAAACATGTTAAAGAACGTGAATTTTCTAAAAAATTGTTGTTAAGCATCAGAAAACATTAAAAACATAAATATGAAATTAGGTTTATTTTTAGCATTTTTTCTGCCTATTGCTTTCTATGCCCAAGATGGCACTTCTATAGCGGATAATCAGAAATATCCAAACACGTTTTCTAACGGTTCTGCCAATGTTTACAACTTCAATAATTCATCGAGGAAATTCAATGATTGGGCAGTCTCGGTTGGTGGTGGTGCAGCATTGATGGCAAAAGCTGATTTAACATCTTTCTATGGTGATGAAATTAACTGGGGCTGGAATGCATACGTAAGTTTGGACAAACAGATTACACACACCTTTGGTCTTGGTCTACAATACCAAATGGGAGAATCCAACCAGCGGGGACAATTGCCTGGTGCTGAAGGTGTTAAAGCAGGAGTCGCCGATGCCTGGACCAAATATCAACAGGTTTCTCTACTTGGTGATATTAATTTTTCTAACCTTCTTCGAAGAGTTGATAACAACTCGGTTTTCCGGTGGGCTCTTCATGGGTACGCGGGTGTAGGAATTCAGGGTTATGAAACTTTACTCCTGGATCAGGATATTTCTAATTATAATCCACGAACTTTTCCGCTTGCTGTAGACCAAAAATTCGCCATTAATTCGTTTTTCTACCAAGGTGGTCTGGGACTTAAGTACAAAGCATCAAAGTTGATTGATTTGGAACTTAGAACCATGTATATCATGAGTGGTGACGAGGAATTCGATGGTGGTGGAGATCGAAGAGATACTAATTCGCCAAGAATCAACTATAATCTGATTAATGATTCTTACGGGGATGACCTTCTTACTGTAAACCTCGGGTTATCCTTTAAATTGGGTAAACACGATACCCACCTGGCATGGCACGATCCTTTACATGAAGCTTATAGCAGAACAACTACTCTAGAGAACACTCCAGATGAATTTATTGTTTGCGAGAAAGGCGACAATGATAATGATGGAGTTTGCGATGATTGGGACAGACAGCTTGATACTCCTGCCGGCGCGAGAGTGGATGGTGCAGGTGTAGCACTGGATATGGATTTAGACGGGGTTATCGACTTGTTCGATCAGTGTGTAACCGTTCCCGGACCTGTTGAGAATAATGGCTGTCCTTCTGGTGCCGCTGTAAATGTAAATACTGGTAACAGCACAGGACAATAATAAACATCACATTACAAATAAATAAATTATGAAACTAAATTTAACAAGCTTTGCTTTAGCACTATTATTACCTGCTGCTATCTACGCACAAGACTCAGTTGCGGTTTCTACTGAAGGTTATCCTAATACTTTTACTTCAGGGTCTGCAAATGTTTCTCCTTTTACTCAGGAATCTAAGAGATTTAATGACTGGTCAATTTCTGCTGGAGCCGGCGTTCCGCTGGTACAGTCTGCCGACCTAACTTCAATTAAAAACGGAAACGGTAAAAACGTATTTGGGTATTCTGCATATTTAAGTATCGATAAAGCAATTACCCATGCTTTTGGTTTAAATTTGCAGTACGACAGGGGTGAAACCCGACAGGGATGGTTCAATACCAAAACAGATAACGCATCAGGAACAGGAAATCCATACCAGGATGTAGGTGCGAGAACACAGTACGACGCAATCTCATTATTGGGAGATATCAATTTTTCAAACTTATTGAGAAGAGTTGATAACAAATCACCTTACAGATGGGCATTGCATGGTTATGCTGGTGTAGGTACTTTAGCGTACAGAGCTTATCTTGAAGATGCTTCAGGACAAAGATTAATGACCGAGATTAAGCCCTTCAAGCTGAGCTCGATGTTCGGTCAGGCAGGTGCAGGGTTGAAATATAAAGTCAACAGAAAAATTGATATCGAAGGACGTGTAATGTACTTTGTAACCGGAGACGATGAATTCGATGGCGGCGGTGGACAATACAGCCCGATCAATCAGCGTGAAGATCAGGTTTCCGATAACTTCTTCAATGCTACTTTAGGACTATCTCTTAAATTAGGTAAGCACCAGTCTCACCTGATGTGGCACGATCCGTTACAGGAAATCTACTACAAACTTGATGTTTTGGCAGACAGAAACCAGGATGTTGAAGTATGTAAGAAAGGAGATGCTGATAACGACGGCGTATGTGATGATTGGGATAGACAGCTTGATACTCCTGCAGGTGCAAGAGTTGATGGAGCAGGGGTAGCACTGGATACAGATTTAGATGGAGTAATCGATCTTTATGACAAATGTGTTACTGTGCCAGGCCCTGTGGAAAACAACGGTTGTCCTACAGGCGGAACAGTTACAGATAACACAAGAACTTTAGAAGGTATCGAATTTGATTTGGATTCTGATAGAATTCTTCCTTCAAATACACCAATTCTTAATAACGCTGTAAACTATATCAACTCTTCATCCGGTTCTTACAATGTGATCGGAGGTACAGATACAAGAGCTTCAGATGCTTACAACCAGAAGCTTTCAGAAAGAAGAGCGAATTCTGTTAAAAACTATCTCATCCAGAATGGAGTAGAAGCGGGTAAACTTGAAGCGATCGGTAGAGGTGAAAAAGACCTGAAATATCCGGAGTGCGACCCAGCGACAAAATGCCCTGAATGGAAAAACAGAGCAAACAGAAGAGTGTACTTCGAAGCTAAATAATTCTCAGTAATTATATCATATTAAAGCCACGCATTGCGTGGCTTTTTTTGTTTTATGAATTTTGTTTCTGTAATTTTACTCCATGATTTCTTCCCAAGATTTTCACCGGCTAAAGTTCGATACCTTAAAACATTTTTGGGGTTACAGCATATTCCGAGATTCTCAGGAAGAGATCATTGATACCGTAATTTCTGGCAAAGATTCATTGGCTTTGCTTCCTACCGGTGGTGGTAAATCACTCTGTTATCAGCTTCCGGCACTCATTTTAGAGGGTACCTGTCTGGTGATATCGCCGCTTTTGGCTTTAATGAAAGACCAGGTTTATCAGCTTAAAAATAACGGGATTGAAGCCGAATACCTGTCATCTGAACTCGATGAATTCGATGCTGAAACCATCTTTAACCGATGCAAGGAAGGACTTACCAAATTGCTTTATGTGTCTCCGGAAAGACTTACCAACAGAACTTTTCTTCAGAATCTCGAAGAAATTCAGATTTCATTTATTGCGGTAGATGAAGCACACTGTATTTCGGAGTGGGGACAGGATTTCCGCCCAAGTTATCAGCACATCAAAGATTTTCGTACCCATTTTAAAGAAATTCCATGCCTGGCGCTAACAGCAACGGCAACACCGAAGGTTCTTCAGGAAATTCAGGTCAAACTCAATCTAAAGAATCCGGAAATTTTCAAAAAAAGTTTTCGCCGAACCAATATCAAAATCATTTCAGACAAAATTTCAGATAAATATCAAAGAATTTTCAACCTGCTGAAATATGACAACTCATCGGGAATCGTTTATGTAAGGACAAGAAAAGAATCTGAAGAGTTGGTAAAGTTTCTGCAAAGCAACCAAATCCAGAATGTAGATTTTTTCCACGCAGGATTGCCCGCAAAAGAAAAAAATGCAAAACAGAATTTCTGGCTGAAAAGCCAGCAGCATGTTTTAATTTCCACCAATGCTTTCGGGATGGGAATCGATAAGGATAATGTACGGTTTGTCGTGCATTTTTCTCCGCCCCAGTCTTTGGAAAATTATTATCAGGAAATCGGGCGGGCAGGTCGCGACGGGCAGCCGTCTTCAACGTTTCTGTTCTGGAATGAGCAGGAACTTGCAAATTTTGATCAGATCTTACGGAACCAAACACCCACCAAACAGGAGTTTTACAATATCGTTTCTTATCTCTATTCCAGTTTTCAGATAGCTGAAAATGATTTGCCGGAAAATGTATTTCAACTACACGTTCAGAAAGTTCAGAATTTTACCAAAACTTCTATGGCGAAAATTAAAAATGTACTGAATTTTCTTCACAACCAGGAAATTGTTTTTTTCAACAATAACCGTTCGCTTTCTTCTCTGGAATTAAAAATTAATCCTGAAGAGCTCGATCTGCTGGCAAAAAAGGATGCATATTTTATAGAACTTCTGCTTCGGAATTATTCCGGACTTACGACCCACAAAATCCTCTTCAGCGAATTTACCCTCAGTAATAAGATGAATGTCGACCCGCATCTAATAAGAGAACGGATTAAGGAACTGCAGCAGAAAAATTATCTGGAATATATCGATGGTGCACTGGCGAGCATCAAATTCCTAAAACACCGTGACGATCGTGCCATTAAAGGGAAATATTGGAATCTTTTTGAGCAGATTCAGAAAAATAAACTTCAGAAGTGGGAAGAAATGAAGTTTTTTGTACAGGATACCGATTTCTGTAAAATGAAACTTATTCTGTCTTATTTCGGTGAGAAAAATGTTAAAAACTGCGGTAACTGTACAGTATGTGAGAAACAGAAAGAAGGCGTTTTCGGAAGAAATATCTCCCACGAAATCATCGAAATCCTTCAACAGAAACCCTCCAGCATAGAAGAGGTTGCCATTAGATTAAATTACTACGAAAAGGAAAATATCCTTGAAAATCTTATCTATCTGCTGGATTCCGGAAAAGTAAAAATGCTGAATTTCCGGACTTACGCATTGAATGAGTAAGCATAATTTTGCCTAAAACTTTAAATAAAAAATGAAATCATTAAAAGTCATATTTTTCGGAACTCCCGAGTTTGCAAAAACCTCGCTTCAGGCGATTCACCAATCTCAACACAAAATTGTCGGGGTGGTAACCGTTGCCGATAAAGCAAGCGGACGCGGACAAAAAATTCATGAATCACCCGTGAAAACTTTCGCCGTAGAAAATCATCTGCCTGTTTTTCAGCCTGAGAAATTAAGAAACCCGGAATTTTTAAAGAGCATAAAAGATTTGGATGCTGACGTTTTTGTAGTGGTAGCCTTCAGAATGATGCCTAAAGTTTTATTCGAAATGCCAAAATTAGGAACTTTCAACCTTCACGCATCGCTTCTGCCGGATTATCGTGGCGCGGCTCCGATTAATTATGCCGTAATTAACGGGGAAAAGAAAACCGGCGCAACCACTTTCTTCATCAATGAAAAAATTGACGAAGGTAACATTCTTCTTCAGCAGGAAATTGAAATTTCACCAGAAGAAAATGCGGGTGAACTTCACGACCGTTTAATGGAAATGGGCGCAAAACTTGTTGTGGAAACTTTAGACGGTTTGGCAGAAAATTCAATCGAGGAAAAACCGCAGCCTGATGTTGAGCATCCGAAAAATGCTTTTAAAATATTTAAAGAAGATACCAGAATCGACTGGACGAAAGACGCCGAAACAGTTCATAATTTCATCCGCGGAATGTCGCCTTATCCTTGTGCGTTTACGACTTTGAAAATTGGCGGGGACGAAAAAATCCTGAAAATTTATAAAGGTAAATTTGAGGTGCTGCCTCACGGAAAAACCGCGGGAAGTATAGAAATCGACAAACACTCTTTCAAAATTTTTGCCAAAAACGGAATTTATTATCCGGAAGAATTACAGCTTGAAGGTAAAAAACGGATGAATTTAAAAGATTTTCTTAATGGTTTCCGGCAGTTTGATACCATTTCGAGGTAAATTTAATTTCTGTTTTTAAGTAAAATCCAGCCTTTGTAGGATATCGGAATTTGTGTGTCCGGTTCCGTCCAGTTCAGGACATACCAATAATTAGCGGTGGGTAAAGTTCTGCCGCTGAGTTTTCCGTCCCAGATAAAGTGATTGTCTTTCGAGGTGAAAACCAAGGTGCCGAACCGGTCGAAAATCTGCAGGCTAACCTTGTCTTTAATCCTCAGATCCGAATAATCAAGCACATCATTGATTCCGTCGCCATTTGGCGTAATAACGTTAATCAAATTAATGATCAGAAATTCCTTTTCTACGGTTTGGCATTTTTTTGCATCCCGAACATATATTTTTTGCAGTCCACGCGGAATATGTGTAAATACATTAGAATTCTGAAAAGTGATATTGTCTAAGGAATATTCGTAAGGTTGAAGTCCACCGCTTACAAAGACTGTTGCCGTATTTCCGGAAACATCGATGTTGGTAATCTGGGGTAGAGTTGCAGCGGAAACTTTCACGGTTTGCCTGTAAATACAGCCGTTAGAACCTAAATCAACCCAATATTCTCCTACGCCAACATTATTTATTCCTTGGGTAGTTTCGCCGGTGCTCCATGTATAAGAATCGAAGCCGGGACCTGCGTCTAAACTCGTTGTGGCATTGCTGCAGATCACTTTGTCCTTTAAATCATCCGATTTTTTGGGTGATTTAAAGTTCAGGCTTAATGTCGCTACATTCGGGCAGGCCGATAAACTCTCGATTCTGATTCCAAAAACTTTCGAATTACTGATTATTTGATTTTCTGGAATGGGATTCACCTTGTTTTTAGCATCTTGCTGAGAATTGTAAAATGTTACATTCGCCTGCGCTGAAGATGTAAACCATGTTTGATAATTTTTCAGATTAATACTGATGTTTCCATCACGGTCGTTGTCGCATACATCATCAGATAAAGAATTAGTGATCAAGGGTGTTTTATTGCCAATTTTAAGAATGATTTCACCATATTCCGGGTTACAGCCAAAAGCGCTTTCAATTCGAATGTAAATGGGTGTTTCGGTGGTGAGAAGCCAGCCTTTCTGCAGTTCTGTTCCAGGAGTTCCTGCCTGCGCATCTGACTTTTTTAGATAATATTTCGGAATGTAGGCCGTATTGAAATTTGAAATAATCTGTGAATCCAGATTCGAGAAATCTACCGGAACGCTTCCTGATAAATTATCATCACACAGAGAATATGTTCCTAAATTCAGGGAAGGCTTTTCCTGAATTTCTATTTGTACAGAACCTGTCAGAATACAACCGCCAACATTTACTTCAACTCCGTAATTCCCGTTACTTTCAGTTACGCCGGGGATACTGAGCTGAGGTTGTGTTGCTCCCGAAATCGAAATTCCATTTTTAAACCACTGGTACGAAGTAGCGCCTGCGCTGGTGGCATCTAAAATCTTAGAACTTCCTTCGCAAACCGGATTATTGGTTGAGATTAAAAGATCTGGGCCCAAATCCTTTTTACCTACAAAGCTCCCGGCTTTCAGAAAAACTGCAGAATCGTAACGGCCTGTTCGGTCGGAACCTGCCAAATGGTCGGCAATAACCAGTTTGATGTGATATTTTACACCGGGAATAATATCGGTTTTTGCGGTAAGAACTTTGGTTTGTCCATCAAAAGCAGTGGGCGAATTGATTCCGTTGAAACTTCCAAAATATGCAGTGTTTCTGGGACAGTCTTGGGCTGTGTTAATGGTGAGCGATGTCACTGGATCCTGGGTTCCTGGAACGAGGGCGATATTGGTATATGGATCGCTGCTACCAGCTTTTTTAATCAGGAATGCAAATCCGTCGGAGTAGGTACAGTTGGTCCTGCGGTATTCTTCAGAAAGAAATAAATATTCGAAACTGATTCCTGAAGTATTGCTGGCCACAAAATCGAATTCAATGGAAGTTGCATTCAGGTAGTTCCATACGCTTTCCTGTAGCGCATCTGCAAGGTCTTGGTCGCCGGACCAGTTGCTGTCCTGATCATCCAACAAAACATTATTAGGTCCAGGAGCATTTTGAACAGATCCCGTGCTTAGAATAATTCCCTTGTTGATATCGAAAGGCAGAGTGCCTTTTTCAAAATAACCGTAACTCGAAGAACTGCTTCCGAAGTTCTGCCATCCTTTTGCAGAAACATTGGATACGGTGATGCAACCCGAATTTTGTGAACCGATAAAGATATCGCGTACAAGCTCTTCTGCACTATAAGTCGAGGAATCAACAGTAATGTATTGCTGTGCATTTGCTGAAATGTTGAACACCATGAAAAGCAGTGCAAAACTGCTGAATATATTGGCTCTGTACATAGTATTTTTCCGGGAGGCAAAATTACTTCATATTTACCGAAAAAAAATCTCTTCCATGGTTATGGAAGAGATTTATATGAAAAAAGATTTTCGGTTAGGCAAGACTTACTCTTACAAAACCTACCACTTTTAAATCTCCGTTTACAGATTTTACGTAATCAGCTACAGAAACACCGCTGTCTTTAATGAAAGCCTGGTGAACCAAAGTGTTGTCTTTGTAGAATTTCTGCATTTTACCTTTAAGGATATTATCGATGATGTTTGCAGGTTTACCTTCTTTAGTTAAGATTTCTCTTTCGATATCAAGCTCTCTGTCGATAACTTCCTGAGAAACCATCGTTTCATCAAGTGCAATTGGGTTCATTGCAGCAACCTGCATTGATACAGCTTTTGCAGCTTCAGAGGCCCCGTCAACATCAGCAGAAAGTGAAGTGATGGCAGCAATTTTGTTTCCTGCGTGGATGTATGCTCCCAAGAATGGACCTTCGATTGTTTCGAAAGAACCAATCTCAATTTTTTCGCCGATAACACCAGTTTGCTCGATTAGTTTTTCAGCAACAGTAGTTCCCTGGAAATCTGAAGCTAAAAATTCTTCTTTTGTTTTTCCTAATGCAAGTTCAGCAAGCTCGTGAGCCAACTTTACGAAATCGTCATTTTTTGCAACGAAGTCTGTTTCGCAGTTTAACGCTATAATTACTCCCGCAGTATTGTCTGCATTTACTTTAGCGATAACAGCACCTTCCGTAGATTCTCTATCGGCTCGGTTTGCAGCAACTTTCTGGCCTTTTTTTCTAAGAATTTCAATCGCTTTATCGAAATCTCCTTCAGCTTCAACCAAGGCTTTTTTGCAGTCCATCATTCCTGCTCCTGTAATGTTTCTTAATTTGGCTACGTCTGCAGCAACGGGTGTATACATAAAATTTATTTTTTATATTAAAAATTGATTAGTTTAGCTTTAATTTTAAGCGTTGCAAAGATAATAAATTTCATGCAAACTAAAAAGAACAATTCTTCGTTATTAGTAAAATTTAAACTTCTATAAATCATCGTATTAATGAAAAGATATCTATATATTCTCGTTTTTTTTATTCCGTTTTTTTCTACGGCGCAGTCTAAATACACTGCTGCACAGGTAGAGAAAAGCACAGATCCGCAGGTGATTGCTAATTTTATTAAGTATAACCCTACTCATCCTAAAACTCCGGAATTCAAACGCAAACTTCTTGCAGTAATCAACGGTGATAAAGCACCGGCTGAAAGAGCTAATGTTGCTAAACCCAGCGTTAAGCCCATCAGTACAAGTAAGTTAAAAACGGAGATTAAAAGAGATGTAGCAAGAAGCGGTGGCGTTAGTGAGAAAAATAAACGAACGGCTGAGTTGTTAACCCACATGTTCAATACTGATCCTACAAGCAAAAATGCATACATACAGATCATAAACAAATCGAAATGCAATCTCATCGTAAAAATCAGCGGAAGAAAGTTTTATAATCTTGATGTACCGGCCCACAACCAGAATTTTTTACTCATTGATAAAGGAAATTATACGATTACCACTTCAGTGTGCGACGCTAAATATTCGTCGGTTAAAAACATCAATAAAGATATTGTAGTTACGCTGAATGCTCCAAAATAATTGGATTATTTTCTGAAGACGTGAAAATCTTTGGTCAGCTCGAGGTAGCTATCACTGTATTTTCTTGGTGATTTTTCGATGACGAATTCGGTTTCGATTACTTTTCCGGCGTTTAATCCAAACTCCAGAATCAGTCTTTTGGGAGTAGCGGTTTTTATTCCAGAAATGGTAATCTTTTTTGTTGGGAAGAGGTTGTGTTCTCTGCAGATTCTTTCAAAATCATGTCCGGAATTAAACGGGATAATGACCGATAAAATTCCTTTTCCGGAAAGACTTTTTGAGGCGTTTCGGATTAAATCAACAAAAGAAAGTTCTGTTTGTTGCCTGGCCAAAATATCTTTTTCTGAAGAATTTTCTTCGAAATACGGTGGATTGGAAACGATTAAATCAAATTTCTCCTCCGTTTTGATTTGCTTGAAATCCTGCAAAATAGCTTTTAATCGGTCGCGGTATGGCGAATTCCTGAAATTTTCTGAGGCGAGAGTTACGGCTTCTTCATTGATGTCGATGGCAGTTATAAAGGCTTTTGGATTTCGCTGCGCGATCATTAAAGCAATTAATCCTGTGCCTGTGCCTATTTCTAAAATGTTTTCAGCCTTTTCAACCGTTGCCCAGGCGCCAAGCAAAACTCCGTCAGTTCCTACACGGAAGACTTTTGCTGATTGATTAACAGTGAATTTTTGGAAGTGAAAAGTTTTCATTAAATAAGAAAATCTACATATTTGTAGGCAAAGAAATGGTAAATGTAGAACCTTTACCGACCTCAGATTTTACTGAAATTTGGCCTTTGTAATCTTCTACCATTTTTCTTACCATGGTTAAACCGAGACCGGTTCCACTTGTTTTTGAAGTGAAATTAGGCTCGAAAATCCTGTCGTAAAGATCCTCGGGAATTCCTGTTCCGTTATCATCCACGGTAATAATAACTCTTTTTTGGCGCTGTTCCACGTCAAGATTAATGATATTGTCGCGGTCGTCGTGTTTCGCCTGGCGGGCATTTGCCACCAAATTGGTAATGATTCTGGAGAGATAAATTTTGTCCATTTCAACCATAATAATATCTCTGTTGGAATGGAAATAAATTTTTTCGTCGCTGAAAACATTAATGATGTTCTTAATTTCTTTATTCAGATCGAATATTTCGTTGTTTTTTTCAGGGAGTTGTGCAAACTGAGAAAAAGCACTTGCAACGGTGGCTACCAGATCAATCTGGTCTACCAATGTGCGGCTTAAATGTTTTACTTTGTCGCGGATATCGGGATCTGCCGGATCAAATTTTCTTTCGAAGTTTTGTATGGTGAGTTTCATCGGGGTAAGCGGGTTTTTAACTTCGTGTGCTACCTGCTTTGCCATTTCGCGCCAGGCTTCTTCTTTTTCCTTAAAACTGAGGCGCTGTTTCTGTTCCTGAATCTGGAGAATCATTTTGTTGTAAGCTTTCACCAGCTGGTTCAGTTCGTCGTTATGATAATATTTAATGGGTTTTGGATCATCTTCAAACAGCGTAATCTGGTTGATTTTGTCTGAAAACTTTGTAACGGCGCGCGTAAGGTTATTCGAGATAATCCAGCTGAGCCAAACGGAGATGGCGATGATGAAAAGATTGACAATAATAATGTAATTTACATATTTGTTGAAAACACTGAAGTAAACACCGTCGTTATGATAAAAAGGAAAAAATACAATACCGATAGGCTCCAGCATATTATTCTTCAAAATCATATATGAGGAAGAAACATTGGCCCCTATTTTTTTATCGTAAGTCTGAAAATCTACTCTGGTATCGCTTTTAAGTACGCGGTTTATTACTTCGAGCGGAATTTCTTTCTGCGCGATAAGATTAATGTCCTTATTGGAAATCAAAAATTTACCTGATAAGTCATAAATGATGATATCCTGGTTATTGATGTCGGCAATTTCGAAAATGTCATTGGCTAAAATCTTTGGTAAATCGTTGGTTTCAACCTGCGTATGGCTTACTGAATAATCGAGTGCCGACATCAGGGCTTCAGATTTTTTCTGAAGATCTGTACGGCTTTGTGCTACTGCATTGTTGCGTAAAATAAAATAGGAAAGGGTAGAGGAACTTGCGATACTGAGTAAACAGATCAGCAAGAATCCCCAGAAAACTTTATTTCTTAAGCTATAACCTTTATATTTAGAGAAGGGCATTTTTTTTCATCAGTTTCGTTACATATTTTCCTATAATGTCGAATTCCAGATTTACCACATCTCCGGGCTTTAGATTCTTCATATTGGTGAATTCCCACGTGTAAGGAATAATGGCCACCGAAAACCTGCCCGAATCGCTGGAAGCAACTGTTAAACTGATGCCGTTCACCGTAATAGATCCCTGGGGAACAGTAACATAATCATCGGTTTCGTCGTACTGAATGGTGATAAAAAAACTACCGTCTTTGTCTTCAATTTTTTCAACGGTTCCGGTTTTATCTACATGACCCTGAACAATGTGGCCATCCAGTCTTCCATCCCACTTCAAACAGCGTTCCAAATTTACTTCGGATCCTATATTCCATTTTCCGAGATTGGTTTTTTCCAGGGTTTCGGCAATGGCAGTAACGGTGTAACTTCTATCGTTGATTTCTACCACGGTAAGGCAGCAGCCATTATGTGCCAAACTTTGGTCAATCTTTAATTCCTGAGTAAAGGGACAGGTGAGTGTAAAATTAATATTATCTCCGCTGTGTTCAATTTTTTCAAGTGTTGCGGTAGCTTCGATGATTCCTGTGAACATAAGATCGTTTTTTTTTGGTAAAGAAAAATTTAGTTTCAAATAAGTACAGAATAGTTATTTCTAAATTGCTAAATTTGTGAAATTCTATTAATCTTCAAAGATAAATTAAAAATGAGTGCTAAACACCATAAAGTAAGGGTAGGAATTTCAATCGGGGATTTCAACGGGATAGGCCCGGAAATCATTATGAAATCACTGAAAGACAAAGCGATTACCGAATTTTTTACGCCCATCATTTTTGGTTCCGGGAAACTGTTTACTTATCAGAAAAACATTTTTAAGCTTCAGCACAATTTTAATTATATCACCGAGGCCACTCAGGCGGTGGGCGATAAGATTAATATGGTGAATCTTATCAAAGAAAATGTAAATGTAGACTTAGGAAAACCTACGGAAGAATCGACCAAAATGGCAATTGATTCGCTGCAGGCGGCAACAGAAGCATTAATGAAAGGTGAAATAGATGTTTTAGTCACTGCGCCCATTAATAAAGATGAAATGATGAAACATGGTTTTGCGCATGCAGGACACACCGGTTATCTTGAAGAAAAATTTGGTAAAAAAGGATTGATGTTTTTAGTGACCGATGATCTGAAGGTAGCAGTATCTACCCACCACATACCGATTGCTCAGGTTGCCGAAAGCATTTCAAAAGAAAAAATAAAGAAGCAGATTAAAATGCTGAATCAGTGTCTTATTGAAGATTTCCAGATTCCGCGGCCTAAAATTGCAGTGTTGGGCTTAAATCCACATTCCGGCGACGGTGGTGTGATTGGTAAGGAAGAAATTGAAATTATTTCACCTGCCATTAAAGAGCTTTTCGATAACGGGGTTTTAACGTTCGGGCCATTTCCGGCCGACAGTTTTTTTCAACCCGTGAAGTACAAAAATTTCGATGCAGTTTTAGCGATGTATCACGACCAGGGTCTGGCACCCTTTAAAACATTGGCTTATGAAGAGGGAGTAAATTATACCGCCGGATTGCCCTTCATCCGAACATCTCCGGATCACGGCGTAGCCTATGATATTGCAGGACAGAATATTGCCGATGAAACGAGTTTTACCGAAGCAATTTTCACTGCGATAAAGATTTTTAAAAACCGAAAAGAGTATAATGATTTAATGACCAACCGTATGCAGCCACGTAAAAATGCTGCAGCAAATGGCGTAGACGAGGATTTGCCACAGGAAAAACACAGTTAAAGTTTTTAAAATTGTTTTTCTTAAATAATTGTTTTGAAAATTATTTGTAATATTAAAAAATTTGCATATTTTTGCACACTCATTTTATGGACAGGTTAAGAAACTACGACATCGTGTTTTCGGGTCAAAAAAACGGCAAACACGAATTCCAATTTGAGATAGATAAAACGTTCTTTCAACTTTTCGATACTGAACAGGAATTTACAGAACCTAAAATCGTGGTTGATGTTTTAATGGATAAGCATACCACATTTTTAGAGGTAAATATCAAAACTTCCGGAATGGTAAATTTAGTTTGTGATATCACCAACGAAAATTTCGACCATCCGATAGAAAATGAATTAGCTGTTCTGGTAAAATTCGGTGCAGAATATGATGATAGCGAAGAAGATGTGATTACCATTCCGATGACCGATCACGCATTCAATGTGGCGCAGTTAATCTACGAAGTAGTAATGCTTGCAATACCGATGAAGAAAATTTCGCCGAATGTTTCTGATGAAGATTTGGAAATTCTCGAAAAATTCAGTCCGAAAGACGAAGTAGATGAAGAACCGGAAAGCGATCCCCGTTGGGAAGCTTTGAAAAAGTTAAAAGATAAAAATTAAATAGTTTAAAATGATGAGAAGTGAGCAATCAACTACTCATCGCTCATCAAACAAAATTATAAGAAATGGCACATCCAAAGAGAAGACAATCGTCAACAAGAAGAGATAAGAGAAGAACACACTACAAAGCAAGTGTTCCTCAATTGGCAAAAGATGCAACTTCAGGAGAAATGCACCTTTACCACAGAGCGCATTGGTTTGAAGGAAAAATGTACTACAGAGGTAGGGTAGTAATGGAAAAAACAGTAGAAACTACAGAAGAAAATTAAGACAAAAAATCTTAAAAAACTTCAATTTTATACTAAAACCACTCAATTTTTTCAATTTTGAGTGGTTTTTTGTTGTTTTTTGCTGTTTTTTAGTATCTTTGGCATAACAAACAAATATCAAATATAATGGACATTAAAGACATACAAAATCTGATCAAATTTGTGTCTAAAGCAGAAGTTTCTGAAGTAAAATACAAAACAAAAGATTTCGAAATCACGATCAAGACTCCACTCGGAGGGAGCGAGGTAAGCTATATGCAGCAACCGGCTGTTTATCATACTGCGCCACAGCAAGCTGCACCTGCTGCTGCACAAGGATCTGCACCTGTTGCGAACACACCAGCTGCTGACGCTGTTTCGGATGACAGTAAATTTGTAACCATTAAATCCCCAATGATCGGTACCTTCTACAGAAAACCATCACCGGATAAAGATGTTTTTGTAAATGTTGGCGACGAGGTTTCTAACGGTAAAGTTGTCTGCGTAATCGAAGCCATGAAATTATTCAACCAGATTGAATCTGAGGTTTCAGGAAAAATCGTGAAGATTTTGGTAGATGATGCTTCGCCTGTTGAATATGACCAGCCTTTATTCTTAGTTGATCCTTCTTAAGAAATTTTAAATTATAGATTATAGATTTTAAATGGAGCTCATTTAAAAATAATTTAAAATTCAAAATTCAAAATTTAAAATTTCAAGTACGATGTTCAAAAAAATATTAATTGCCAACAGAGGCGAAATTGCAATGCGTATTCTGCGTACCTGCAAAGAAATGGGAATCAAAACTGTGGCAGTTTATTCTACTGCGGATAAAGACAGCCTGCACGTTAGGTTTGCTGATGAAGCAGTTTGCATCGGCCCTCCGATGAGCAAAGATTCTTACCTTAAAATTTCAAACATCATTGCGGCAGCAGAAATTACCAATGCCGATGCGATACACCCGGGATACGGATTTTTATCAGAAAATTCTAATTTCTCCAGAATCTGTCAGGAAAACGGCATTAAATTTATTGGTGCAACTCCCGAACAGATCGACAGAATGGGAGACAAAGCAAATGCTAAAGCTACCATGAAAGAAGCAGGAGTTCCATGTGTACCCGGTTCTGAAGGCTTAATCGACGGTTATGAAACCGCTGCAAAACTTGCTGCCGAAATCGGTTACCCTGTGATGATTAAGGCTACCGCCGGAGGTGGAGGAAAAGGAATGAGAGCGGTTTGGAAAGCTGAAGATTTGCAGGAACATTGGGATTCTGCAGTTCAGGAAGCTACTGCGGCATTCGGAAATGGTGGAATGTACATGGAGAAACTCATTGTTGAGCCACGACATATCGAAATTCAAATTGCCGGTGACCAATACGGAAAAGCCTGTCACCTTTCAGAGAGAGACTGTTCTGTACAAAGAAGAAATCAGAAGTTAACTGAAGAAACTCCTTCTCCGTTTATGACCGATGAACTTCGTGAAGAAATGGGTAAAGCTGCAGTAAAAGCTGCGGAATATATCAAGTACGAAGGTGTGGGAACTATTGAGTTTTTGGTGGACAAGGATCGCAAATTCTATTTTATGGAGATGAATACCCGAATTCAGGTAGAGCATCCTATTACAGAGCAGGTGGTGGATTACGATCTTATCCGGGAGCAGATTCTTTTAGCCTCAGGAACGCCAATATCAGGGATCAATTATTATCCGAAACTTCACTCAATTGAATGTAGAATTAATGCAGAAGATCCTTTTAACGATTTCCGTCCTTCTCCGGGAAAAATTACCGAGCTGAATATTCCAGGCGGTCATGGAATTCGTGTTGATACCCATGTGTACTCAGGTTATACAATTCCTTCTAATTACGATTCGATGATCGCAAAGTTAATCACTACAGCACAAACACGCGATGAGGCCATCGCAAAGATGAAGCGTGCCTTAGAAGAGTTTTATATAGAAGGCGTAAAAACTACGATTCCTTTCCACAGACAATTGATGGAAGATGAAAACTATCTTGCCGGAAATTACACCACAAAATTCATGGAAGATTTTGTGATGGATCAGAAATTTAATTACTAAAATCTTTATTAGAAGTGAATATCAACCGGCAGTAAATTGCCGGTTTTTTTTTGGAATGATTAAGCGGCTTTTCCCCATGCTTTTCTTAATTAAGACCTGATTTTGCTGCTTTTAGTTTAGCTGCAAACGCTTCAACAGATCAAAATAAATGCGTATTTTTGTGTTCACTTAAAACCACATCAGCATGCATACAGTAAACAAAACATCCTCTTACTTTATAGAACTCGAAGAAAAATATGGTGCCCACAATTATCACCCACTTCCGGTGGTTTTGCAGAAAGGAAAAGGTGTATTTGTATGGGATGTAGAAGGTAGAAAATATTATGATTTTCTTTCAGCATATTCTGCTGTAAACCAAGGACATTCGCATCCGAAAATTGTTGATGCTTTGGTGAATCAGGCGCAGAAGTTGGCCTTAACGTCCCGTGCATTTTATAATGCCAACTTAGGCGAGTACGAGAAAAAAATTACCGAACTTTTCGGGTTTGATAAAGTTTTACCAATGAACTCCGGTGCTGAAGCCGTAGAAACCGCGGTAAAACTCGCCCGGAAGTGGAGCTACGAAGTGAAGGGAATTTCAGAAAATGCAGCAAAAATTGTTGTTTGCGAAAATAATTTCCACGGAAGAACAACCACAATCGTTTCTTTTTCCAACGATCCCGATGCCAACAGAAATTACGGGCCATTTACACCTGGATTTATAAAAATCCCATACAATGATCTTGGAGCTTTAGAAGAAACTTTAAAAAACGATTCAGCCCATATCGCTGCGTT
Source organism: Kaistella yananensis (assembly GCF_026107505.2). Lineage (NCBI taxonomy): Bacteria > Pseudomonadati > Bacteroidota > Flavobacteriia > Flavobacteriales > Weeksellaceae > Kaistella > Kaistella yananensis. The sequence continues at coordinate 252,257 of NZ_JAPCHZ010000006.1, forward strand.
TTTGGTTGAGCCCATCCAGGGTGAAGCTGGAGTTTATGTGCCGGATGAAGGCTTCTTAAAAGGAGCTTCGGAACTTTGTGAAAAGTATAATGTTCTTTTTATTGCCGATGAAGTACAGACAGGGATTGCCAGAACCGGAAAACTCATCGCATGTCACCATGAGGATGTTCAGCCTGATATTCTGATTTTAGGTAAAGCGCTTTCCGGTGGAATGTATCCGGTATCTGCGGTTTTGGCCAATGATGAAATTATGAATGTAATTAAACCGGGGCAGCATGGTTCAACTTTCGGAGGAAATCCGATTGCCTGTGCGGTTGCAGTCGCTGCTTTGGATGTTGTGGAAGAAGAAAACCTTTCAGAAAGAGCCGAAAAACTCGGGCAGCTTTTCCGAAATGAAATTCAGAAATTAATCGAAAAGACTGATCTTATCAAAGGTGTGCGCGGGAAAGGTCTTTTAAATGCGATTCTCATCAACGATACTCCGGAAAGCAAAACCGCCTGGAATCTTTGTCTTTCGCTGCGTGATAACGGTCTTTTGGCCAAACCAACTCATGGAAACATCATCCGTTTGGCACCGCCTTTGGTAATAACCGAAAAAGAGATTTTGGATTGCGTATCGATTATCGAAAAAACAGTTTTAGAATTTAAGAAAGATTAAAGGTTGAGTTTTATAGAACATATCAGCGGTTTAATTATCACTTTTAATGAAGAAAAAAACATTCAGGAAGTTCTGGATTGTTTTGATTTTTGTGAGGAAATTATTGTTGTCGATTCTTTCAGTTCTGATAACACTGTTGAAATTGCTTCCCGGAATCCAAAAGTGAAAATTATTCAACATAGATTTGAAGACTTCACTAAGCAAAGGAATATTGCACTGGATGCAGCAAAAAATGACTGGGTTCTTTTTCTTGACGCAGATGAACGGATTACACCTGAGCTGCGTGCAGAAATCATCAGTGAAATGAATGCTGACGAAAAAAAAGATGCCTATTATTTTTACCGAAAATTCTATTTCGCAGGCAAACCAATACATTTTTCGGGAACGCAGACCGATAAGAATTTCCGGCTTTTCCGGAAAAGCAAATGCAGGTATATCGCTGAAAAAAAGGTTCATGAAACGCTGCAGGTTAATGGCAAAATTGGTGAACTGCGAAATAAACTTCTGCACTATTCTGTGAATGATTATGAATCATACCGAAAGAAAATGATACATTATGGGTTTTTAAAAGGAAAAGAACTTTTTGCCAAAGGAAAAAAATTCAATGTTTTAATGCAGTATTTAAAAGCCGCTTTTAAATTTTTCAAAACTTATATATTGCGACTTGGGTTTTTAGATGGGAAGGAAGGTTTTCAGCTTTCGTCGCTGCAGACTTTAAGTGTTTTTGAAACCTACGAATATTTAAAAAAAGAAGAGAAAAAGAAGTAAACAAAGCGTAATAAAACGAAAAAATGAGTGTAAAATATCAGTATTTTTATATACTTTCGTTATTGTAGTTTACTGAACCGAAATTATCTATGAGAATCTGTGTTATCAGTTTTGATTTTTGGAATTACGACGCTCATATTGTAGATGAACTGCGCAAAAAGGGCGTTGATGCACACCACATCAATATTGGCGCTTATCGACACCGTAATTTTCCTGCAAGACTAAAGAATACTTTTTCTAAAATTATTCTTCAACGCAATCTTAAGAACGAGATGCGCCAGAAGATGATTCTTGATGAACTCGGAAAGTTGGGTAAACAGGACCAGATCCTTGTAATTAATCCGGAACTTATTGAACGCAGATATCACGAAGAAATCAAGAAGTTCACCAATAAATATATCGCTTACCTCTACGACAGTTTAGCGCGTTGCCCCGCCGATCATCTTGTAGATTTGTTTGATGAGATTTTCAGTTTCGATAAAAATGATGCCCAGCGACATCATTTTAAGCTCATCACCAATTATAATTATTTATCCGAAATCAAAATTCAGGAAAAGGCGATATATGACCTGGTTTATTTGGCTTCTTTTGATAACCGTATTTTTCTGCTTTCAAAAATCATCAAGAAATTACAGGATTTAAAACTCTCGTGCCATGTTGTAATCGTAGGCAAAAAGACATGGAAGAAGAACCTCAATCTGCAGATCAATCCATCAATCACTTATACAAGAAAAAGGATTAAACATTCAGAGATTCCCGGCTATTACAGTAAGGGAAGAGTATTGCTCGATTTAACCCGCGATAACCAAACCGGTTTAAGTTTCAGGATTTTTGAATCCATGGCGCTGAAAAAGAAAATCATAACCAATAATCCGACAGTTAAGGATTATGATTTTTACAATAGTGAAAATATTCTGATTATCGATGAGGATTTGTCGAACTTCTCTACCGCCTTTTTCGAGACTCCTTATCAGGATTTGCCACCGGATATTTACCGTAAATATACCCTCGAAAATTGGGTGGAAACTGTTTTTAATTTATGAAAACATCGGTTGCACTTTGTACGTATAACGGGGAAAAATTCATTCGTCAGCAGACAGATTCGATTCTGGATCAGACTAAAAAAGTTGACGAAATAGTTGTGTGCGACGATGGCTCCACAGATTCTACCGTTTCTATTTTAAACTCTTATAAAGAAAAGTATCCGGAATTATTTAAAATTTACATCAACGGGGAAAATCTTCGGAGTGTAAAAAATTTTGAGAAAGCGATTTCACTTTGTCAGAACGAAATTATTTTTCTGTGTGATCAGGATGATGTTTGGATGGAGAATAAAGTTGCTAATTACTGTGATTTTTTTCAAAAGAACCCCAATATTGCGGTTCTGTGTTCAAATGGATTAGGTATTGATGACGATGGTGAGGAATTAGAGAAAATTAGTTTTTGGGATGCTCCTGAAATGCTAAGTAATAAAGGTTTAGAACCTGATTTTTTTGAAATTACAGCTTTTCTGCGGAATATTGTAACGGGAGCAACTGTGGCCATAAGAAAAGAGTTTCGGCCCCAAATTTTGCCTTTTCCAAGTGTTGAAAGTTTTCATCACGACGAATGGATTGCGCTGATTGCCTCAAAACAAAAAAAGCTTCATTTTTTATCTGAAAAATATATCAAATATCGTCTGCACGCAAACCAAACTGTAGGAGGTGTCTTTCTGCCACAAGGAACTGAATCAGAAAATTATCTTTTAAACTATTTTTCATTTAACAGTTTTAATGCTAATTTTAAAACGTACAGAAAAATTTTGCGCAGCCTCAGAAGTGCAAACGCAAAATATTTAAAGCTGAAGGAGACAAGCGCTACTCAGAAGGAATTAATCGAAGAAGTTTTGAAGTTAAGTGCTGAAAAGTACCAGAATCTGAAAACTAAATTAAGAAAGGAGTTTCCTTTACAATCTTTATTTTTAAAATAGACATGCAAGAAAATCATTTTGGAGTTAATATTTCCGGTTATATAAACAAGCAATTCGGTCTTGGTGAAGGAGTTCGGTCAAATATCCGTTCTATAAAAACTACAGATGTTCCTTTTGTTCTGAATGATTTTAATACAAAGATTTCTAAATATATCAGGGATGAGCAAATTGAAGTAGTCAGCGAAGATAATCCTTATGACATCAATTTAATTCAGATTAATATTGATAAGCTGATGGATGTAATTGACCAAACGGATAATAGATATTTTCAGGGGAAATATAATATTGGTTTTTGGGCTTGGGAACTCGAAAATTTTCCTGAAGAATCTAAAGTGTTTTTTGACCTTTTTAACGAGATTTGGGTGCCCAGTAATTTCTGTACAGAAGCTATCTCTAAATTGTCGCCGGTTCCTGTGCTTAAGTTCATGCATTCCATCGAAATTGAAACCCCTGCTTTCACCCGAGCAGAATTTAATCTTCCCGAGGATAAATTCATTTTCTTTACGATGTTCGATTATTACAGTTCGATAAACCGTAAAAATTCCATTGGAGCTATCGACGCTTACGAAAAAGCATTTGGCAAAAATAATGAGCAAGTTGTATTGGTTATAAAATCTTCATTAAGTAACGAATTTCCCAGAGAAAAGAAAATGTTGGTTGATAGAATTGGAAATAACAGCAGCATTATTTTGATAGAAGAAATTTTAGAACGAGACCGGCTTTTTGGCTTAATGAACTGCTGTAACTCTTTTGTTTCGCTTCATAGGTCTGAAGGATTTGGACTTACGATGGCAGAGGCAATGTATCTCGGAAAGCCAGTTATCGCCACTGGGTATTCTGCAAATACGGAGTTTATGAACCTGAATAACTCCTTTCTTATAAAATATGATCTTATTAAAACGGGTAAGTTATATTATTTTAGTACAGACAAAGATTTTTGGGCAGATCCCGACCTTTCACATGCAGCTGAAATGATGAAATATGTTTATGAAAATCCTAAAACTGCTCAGGATGTTGCTCAAAGAGGACAATCCGATGTAAAGAAAAATCTTTCGCCACAATTAATTGGCAGTAAGATAAAAAACAGATTGGAAATTATTCAAACCGAGTTGATTCCAAAAATGAATGTAAAAACTACATCTTCGGAAGCATTACTTTTATTGGAAACAAAAATTCAGCAACAGAAAATAAATAAATTACGCCAGCTTTGGTATGTGAAATTTAAAGAAAAGTTTGTAAAACTTCAAAATAAGTTTACCGGCAAGGAGCGAAAGTATATTTGGGAGGATTGAGTTGTTACAGTGCAAAAAATTTCTTTAGAACCTTCAGCGAGCATAAATCTTCCACATCTTTGTTAAAAAACTGTTCGCAGTGTTCATTAGCATTTTTAATGATTTCGAGGCATTTTTCAGGATTGTTGATGTAGAAATTTAGTTGTTCCTCCAAGTCAGAGTAATCGCTTTCAATTTCAATATAATGTTTGCCGCCAACCAGTTTCCCTTCCATAAACCAGGTTTCGAGCGTTGGTTTCGGCATTACGGCGATGGAATTTGATGACATTACCCATTTAAGGTTGGTCGCTACATCATTTCCCTGCAGACAAAGGATGAATTTATAATCCAAATGTGCCGCAAGCGAGATTTTAGGCTTATACCAAACTTCCGGTTTTGCACCGATTTTATTTACCTGACCTAAATCTGTTAATGGATGATCGAAATATTTCTCATAAAAATCAAACCGGTGTGTCTGGTAGACTGCGCCTCGGCCGATAAGCAGATCTTTTTTCTCTGAAAACTTTTTATCATCTTTGAGAAAAACAAAATGCCGGTGTTTGTCTAAATTGAGCAAAACGCTGTTCTGATTGTCATCTGAAATGGGCCGACTTTTTACGATGGAAGTAAGTTCCGGAACTTCGGTCACGTCGCCGAATACGAAATTGATATAAAGATTTTCATCGAAATACTTCGCATATTCGTACGTGTCAAAATAATAAGATTTGGGCGTTTTTGCCCTTTTTAAATCTTTAATTCTACTTCCTGAGGAATGTGGTTTTATACTTGTTTTACAGTAATAGTTAACCCGTTCTTCAACATGTTTCAGTTGTTCTGCAGAAAGTTTTTGTTCAAGGGAAATGATTTTTTGTTTGTAGTTTTTGCTGACGGGTAGCAGAAAATTCAAATATCCTTTAAGATAAAAAAGTAATTTGTTCTGCTTTTTACCGTTCATATACAATCAGTTACCTGAAGTAATCATCCTGAATCCGTACAATATCATCTTCCCCGAAGTAAGTTCCGGTCTGCACTTCTACAAAAATCAAAAGTTCATTAGTTCTGTTTTCGATTCTATGTTTTGCACCCTGCGGAATGAAAATGCTTTCGCCATATTTCACAATATGTTCAACTTCATCAAGAATTACCACGGCTTCACCCTGCACAATAGTCCAGAATTCCTGTCTGTGATGATGATATTGATATGATAATCGTTGGCCAGGATTCACTTCAATTCTCTTCAGTTTATAGGCAGCTACATCTGCCAAAACATAATATTTCCCCCAAGGTCTGTCGCCAATTTCCAGCATTTTAAAAAATGTTTAAGATGCAAAACTAAATAAAATATCTCAAATCCTGTATAAACTCAATTTTTACTTAAATTTGCAGCTTAAATTTTTAGCAACAATGAGCAAAGTACGTGTGCGTTTTGCACCAAGTCCTACAGGACCTTTACATTTAGGCGGGGTTAGAACAGCTTTATACGATTACCTTTTCGCGAAAAACCAGGGCGGCGAATTCGTTTTAAGAATTGAAGATACCGACACCGCAAGGTACGTGGAAGGTGCTGAAGATTATATTATGGAAGCCCTGGAGTGGTGCGGAATTATTCCCGATGAAAGCCCCAAACACGGAGGCAAATTTGCTCCTTACCGCCAGTCGGAAAGACGCGAAATCTATGATAAGCATCTGGCAGAAATCCTGAAAACAGATTACGCATACCTGGCTTTTGATACGCCTGAAGAACTCGATGCAATTCGTAAAGAATACGAAGAAAACGGCGAAGTTTTCGCCTATAATTATATCACAAGAAACCGTCTGAAAAACTCACTTACACTTTCTAAAGATGAGGTAGAGCGTTTGTTGGCAGAAAATGTTCCATACGTGGTACGGTTCAAAATGCCTATCGACAGAATATTGAATCTTGAAGACATCATCCGCGGAAAATCTTCAGTAAATACCAATACGCTTGATGATAAAGTTTTGGTAAAAAACGACGGAATGCCAACGTACCATTTTGCCAACATCATTGATGACCACGAAATGAAAATTACACACGTTATTCGCGGTGAAGAATGGCTGCCGTCTCTTGGTTTACACTATTTGTTGTATGAAGCAATGGGTTGGGAAAGACCTCAATTTGCGCACCTTTCTTTAATTCTGAAACCTGAAGGAAAAGGAAAACTCAGCAAAAGAGATGGTGATAAATTTGGTTTCCCGGTATTTCCTCTGAATTTTAGAGATCCCCAAACCGGAGTGGTCTCCAAAGGCTATAGAGAAGAGGGTTATCTCCCCGAAGCATTCATCAACATGGTTGCGCTCCTGGGCTGGAGTCCGGCTAACGACAGAGAAATTCTTTCTTTGGAGGAAATGACAAAGGAATTCGATCTTCATAAAGTTCATAAAGCCGGAGCACGCTTCAGCAAAGAAAAAGCAGAATGGTTTAATCACGAATATTTGAAGTTGACTTCCGATCAGGAAGCGCTCGTATTATTTAAAAAAGTTGAAGATATCAATCTTAGTCATTTAGATGATGACCAGTTGCTTAAAATAATTTCTTTAATGAAGGAAAGAGCCACATTCATCAAAGATATTTATACCGACGGTAAATTTTTCTTCGAAGCCCCTTCATCATACGACGAAAAAGCGGTGAAAAAAGCCTGGAACGAGCAAACCTCATCCCTGATGAATGATTTTGCGGAAGCATTGCACGGAACTGAAATCTTCGAAGCTGAGAATTTAAGACACATTATACACGATTTCGCTGAAACCAGAGGATTAGGAATGGGTAAAGTGATGATGCCACTGCGTTTAGCTTTAGTCGGTGAGTTGAAAGGTCCCGATGTTCCCGATATTTTGCAGGTATTAGGCAAAGAAGAAAGTGTGGGCAGGATAAAAAATGCAGTGAATAATATCAGCTGATTTTCTATTATTTTTCCTAAATTTGAAAGATTAATTCTTAACTAAAGAAATGGAGTATTTAAATTTTGAACTTCCCATAAAAGAACTGATGGATCAGTATCAAACCTGTTCATTGGTAGGTGAAGAGAGCGGAGTAGATGTGAAACTTGCCTGCTCGCAAATTGAAGATAAAATTATAGAAAAGAAGAAAGAAATTTACGGCAACCTTACCCCGTGGCAGCGGGTTCAGTTATCCCGCCATCCGGATCGCCCTTATACTTTAGATTTCATCAAAGGAATTACCGATAAAGACAGTTTTCTGGAACTTCACGGTGACCGTAATTTTGCCGATGATCCAGCAATGGTCGGTGGATTGGCAACAATTGACGGGCAAAGGGTGATGATCATCGGAACCCAAAAAGGGAGAACCACGAAAGAAAGACAGCTCCGCCGTTTCGGGATGAGTAATCCCGAAGGTTACAGAAAAGCTTTAAGACTGATGAAACTGGCAGAGAAATTTAAAATTCCTGTGATTTCATTAGTTGATACTCCCGGAGCTTATCCAGGATTGGAAGCGGAAGAACGTGGACAGGGAGAAGCAATTGCAAGAAATATCTTTGAAATGACCATGCTTAAAACCCCGATTTTCGTTTACATTATCGGCGAAGGAGCAAGTGGTGGAGCATTGGGAATTGGAGTTGGAAATAAAGTGTATATGTTAGAAAATACTTGGTACACCGTAATTGCTCCTGAAAGCTGCTCCTCAATTCTGTGGAGAAACTGGGATCATAAAGAAGACGCAGCCAACGCACTGAAATTAACTCCTCAGGATGCACTGAGAGAAAAATTTATAGACGGAATTATCGAGGAGCCGCTTGGAGGCGCACATTACGATCCGCAGGTTGCTTATGAGCACTTAAAGAGTTCGATTTTGCATAACATCAAGGCTTTCTCTTCATTTACCGGTAAAGAACTTGAAACCCAAAGACAGGATAAATTTATCGCGATGGGTCAGTTTAAAGGATAATAAAAAATTGAAATAAATCAATAGAAACGGGCTATAGCCCGTTTTTTTATGTGCAAAACTGATGGCTTTAGCCAAAGTTCTTCAATGATTATAAAACGAAAAATCCTGCAATGAAATTTGCAGGATTTTTTATATTTCGTATGAAAATTTTATTATTCGAAAAGTTCAGTAGTATTCAAAACGGTTACTTTGCCATCTTCGCAACGGATTGCTTCACCCGGGAAATTCTGAATCATATGGTAATCATGCGTTGCCATCACTACAGCCGAATTATTTTCGAACGCCACCTGCTTCAGTAAAGTCATAATTTCGTTCGAAGTTTCGGGGTCCAGGTTTCCAGTAGGTTCATCGGCAAGGATGAGTTCTGGGTGGTTTAGCAGGGCTCTCGCAATAGCAATACGCTGCTGTTCACCTCCTGAAAGTTCGTGCGGCATTTTGTGTTTTTTCGATTTCATGCCTACACTTCCCAAAACTTCATTTATCCGGTCGTCGATTTTAGTTTTGTCATTCCAACCCGTAGCTTCCAAGACAAAACGGAGGTTTTTCTCTACGGTTCTGTCGGTAAGCAACTGAAAATCCTGGAAGACGATTCCAAGTTTTCTGCGCAGGTTCGGTACATCAGACATGCGAAGTTTGGCAAGATCGAATCCTGCAACATTACCTTCTCCACCGGAAAGTGGAATATGTCCGTAAAGTGTTTTCAGCAAAGAACTTTTTCCGGAACCTGTTTTTCCGATAAGATAGCAGAATCTGCCTTTTTTGATATGAAGGTTTACGTCGTTCAGGACCGTAAAATTTTTCTGGGCAATTTTAGCACTTTTCAGGCGGATTACATCCTGGCCTTCGTGAGAGGAATGTGGCATACTTTATCTGATTGTTGTTGAATCTTCCCGATAATTCCGGGATTATTGATGTTGCAAATAACCTTGCCAAAAATAAAGAAAAAGTTTGTGTTTGTGCTTAATTTTGGCAAATTTTAACAACAAAAAATGCCTGAAAATTTACTTTTCAAGCATATTTGTATATGATAATTTCTGAGATTATCTCTTAGCTCTCGCCGAGCTAATACTTAAACTCTTTCTGCCTTTTGCTCTTCTAGCTGCCAAAACTCTTCTTCCGTTAGGAGTTGACATTCTTTCTCTGAAACCGTGCTTGTTTCTTTTTTTTCTTTCTGATGGCTGGAATGTTCTCTTGCTCATTGCTAATATTTTTTAGTAAAAACTATATCTTATTTTTCAGACTGCAAATATATGAAAGTTTTTACTTTCTGCAAACATATTTGAATTATTTTCAGTGAATGTACCTTACTTCTTTCCCAGAGGCTTGTGTACGCTTAATGATAAAAACTTATATTTGAAGTCTTAAAAAATTCAGATCAATATGTTTACGCCTTCAGAAATTTCATCGATTCAAAAACTCTTAATACCCGGAAACAAAATTGTGATTATTACGCATTATAACCCGGATGGAGATGCAATTGGTTCGAGTTTGGGGCTGAAACATTTCTTAAGCCAGAAAGGTCTGGAGGCTGATGTAATTGTTCCCAATGATTTCCCGAAATTCCTGAAATGGATGCCCGATGCAAAGAAAATCATCATTGCAGATTATAAAAGAAAACAGGCTGGTGAAGCTATTTATAACGCAGCTGTAATCTTTATTCTCGATTTTAACGCGTCTCACAGAAGTGGAAATCTCGTAGGCCCTTGGATTGAAAAAGCCAGAGCAAAGAAGATTTTGATCGATCATCACCAGCAGCCTGAAGATTTCGATTTTGTGTATTCGGATGTTAAAATTCCCGCGACTTCCCAGATGATTTATCACTTTATTGATGCGCTTAATGAAAGCGATTTAGTGAATAAAGATATCGCCGAATGCCTTTATACTGGAATTATGACGGACACAGGCGGTTTCCGTTTCCGTTCGACCAGCGCAACCACCCACAGAATTGTCGCTAATTTAATTGAAAAAGGAGCTGATCCGGCAATGATAACCTCAAATACCTGGGATACCAATACGGTTTCGAGACTGCATCTTCTTGCTTTGGTTTTAGGCAGGGTAGAAGTGGTGAAGGAAGGTAAAGTCGCGATATTATGGCTGAAACGTGACGAGCTGAAAGAGTTTGGCTTCCAGAAAGGAGATACCGAAGGTTTTGTAAATTATGGATTAAGCATCATGGGAACGCAGGTTTCAGCTTTCTTCATGGAAGATTTGTATGAGGATTTCATTAAAATATCCTTCCGTTCCAAAGAAGATGTAGATGTGAATCAGTTTTCCCGTAAATATTTCAACGGGGGTGGTCACATCAATGCAGCCGGCGGAAAATACAGGAAATCCATCGAAGAAACGATTGAAGATTTTAAAGAAAAAATTGCTGAAGAAGATTTCTAAAGCTCTTTTTAAATTATGTCAACAAGAGGACAAGAAGCGCTATAATCGCCGGCAGAGCCTGTACAAAAAATATTTTTCTCGAAGCAGTAAAAGCGCCATATAATCCTGCAACGGTTACACATGACAGAAAAAATTGGGCAACATACGTTGACCAGTTGGAGTCGTTAATCAATAAAGACCAAATGAGTCCGGCAGCCAAAAATCCGTTGTAGAGACCCTGATTTGCTGCCAGGCCTTTCGTTGGTGTGAAGAGTTCGTCTTTTAATGCGCCTTTAAATGATTTTTTTCCTAAAGTCTCCCATGCAAACATCTCCATGTACATGATGTAAAGGTGTTCCAGAGCCACAATTGCGATTAAAATCTTTGAGAGAATTTACATGGTTATCGGATTTTAAAAGATTAAATTTTTGGGTAGATTGTGCAGCAGTTCGGTGTTGATGATTGCTGCGCAAACTGCCGGTTTTTCCCAATGTCCGTTATGACCGCAATCGAGCAGGTAAGATTTAATGTTGGTTTTGTCAGGCAGGTTTTTAAGCGTTTTCTCCACATTTACAGCCTGATCGTGTTTTCCGGCAATGATGAGAGTTTTTCCCGAAAAGTTTTCCAGAACCGATTTTCTGTCCACCCGTTCGGTCATTCCTTTCACGGCTGCAAGAACGCCGTCTGTTTTAGTTGAAAGTGCTATTTCTTTAGCCAGTTCAATTTTGCCTTCAAGAATATCTTTTTCATTTGCGTTAAATAAGTTGGGAACGCCTGCTTTTACGTAGTTTGTGTAAGCTTCCCGAATGATTCGGTGGCTTTTCCTGCGCTGTTCTTTCTTTTCTTCATCATCAGCAAAATAGGTTGAGAAGAATAAGGTCAAACTTTTGAGAACCTCCGGATATTTCTCGGCAAAAGCCAAGGATGCATAACCGCCCATGGAATGTCCCAAAAGATGAAAATTACCGAGTTTCAGATGATCAGTTAAATTTTTTATTTCCTCAGCCATGAATTCCATCGTGTGGATTTCATTGTGCACTTTAGAAAGGCCGTGCCCGGGAAGATCAACTTTTATTAATGTAAAATCTTTAGCAAGATAAGGTTCCATGTCTGTCCAGATCATTAGATTTTCCATGAAACCGTGCAGTAAAACCAGTTTTTCTTTGCCTGTGCCCGAGATTTCGTAATTCAGCATAATTTAATTTTTTGAGGTTTCTTAAAAGTAAATATCAATGTACTCAACAAATCCGGAACCATTAATTTTGTCCTGAAGTCGCCAGAAGTTGCCTTTTCCTTCGTCCAGAAAAGTCGTTTTCTTGGTTCTGGTATAGGTTTTTCCGTTAATGTTCTGAATGATTTTCCCTTCAAAGTTAAGATGTTTGGCTGAAACACGGTTGATGATGCCTTCCATTTTTACAGTGTTTTGTCCGGATTTCCCGCTGCCTGAAATTGTATATAAATCCCGGCCTGTCTTTTCGAAATTTACTTTTCCGTTAATTGCGGGGCTTTCATCAGAACTGAATCTTAGTACATGCGTTCCGCTCAGATCTGCAAAAATATTTTGGTTGTTTTTCAGTCGGATGCTGTCGTTTATTTTCATCCTAACAACATTAATCGACTCAATGATTTTGGTACTGTCTGATTTTGTAGTGTTAAGATGCGGTTCTTTTTTTGTGCAGGAAAAAAGTGCCGATGTGAAAAGAAGGATTAAAATTTTATTCATAAAAAAATGATGATTTTGTTCAAATTTATATAAAATTTGAAAGCAAAATATTTTTTTAAAGAATAGAAGAAGATATTATTTAAATTTTCGTTTTAGAATCCATCACGATTGTAACAGGACCATCGTTAAGCAAAGAAACTTTCATATCGGCTCCGAAAATTCCGCTTTCTGTTTTTAAACCAGATTGGGCAACCGCAGTTTTAAAATATTCGAATAATGGAACTGCTTTTTCTGGTTTGGCAGCTTTTATAAACGAAGGTCTGTTTCCTTTTTTATAATCGGCGATTAAGGTAAACTGGCTGATGCAAAGTATTTCGCCTGCAATGTCTGTGACGGAAAGATTCAGTTTTCCTTCCTCATCGCCGAAAATCCTAAGATTCAGGATTTTCTGTACGAGCCAATCGGCATCACTTTTTTCATCAAGTTCATCAATTCCGATCAGGAGCAGCAAACCGTTCGAAATTTCGCCAACAATTTTACCTTCAACTTTTACGGAGGCTTCAGAAACTCTTTGAATGACAGCTTTCATGCATTAAATTTAGTTGAAAATAGTTAAGATTCCGGTAGCTGAATCGAAATTATACCGGTAAGTTTTTGGCGCAATCTGCGCATTTTTTATAGGTTCTCCGGTAATCAGAATCCATTCGGCACCATCTTTTGGACACACGATTTTAATGTTGTTTTCTACACTCAGTGTTGTATTGGTGTCGGGGCAGATGTGCGGTGCATTACGGTCGTAAACTTTAAATCCGTTTGTGGTACGCACTACGATGAGACCACGTGTTCCGGCTTCCTGCTGGTTTACATAAATCCAGCCGTTTACATTTTGTAAATTATAATATGCGGGCAAATTAATGTTTAAAATAACATTTACGGGAACGTCGGGAAAGCAATTTACGGTTTCTTCACGTTCATTGCAGGAACTGATGTTTAAGGCGCTGAAAATGAGTATAATTGGTAAAATGACTGTAGAAATAATTCTTTTCATTTAAAAATAAAATTTATATATTTGTAAAACGAATACAAACAGAAATCATTGTCCGGCAAATGTCGGATTATTTTTTTATACTAACGCAAATTAAAAGAAATTATGGCAAGTTATGTTACCAAAGAAGGTTTGGACAAAATGAAAGTGGAACTGGAACAGTTGGAAACTATTGAAAGACCAAAAATTACCCAGCAGATTGCTGAGGCTAGAGATAAAGGCGACCTCTCGGAAAACGCAGAGTACGATGCTGCAAAAGAAGCACAGGGAATGTTGGAGATGAAAATTTCTAAACTGAAGGATTTAATTATCAATTCGAAAGTAATTGATGAATCGCAACTTGATACTTCGAAAGTTTCAATTTTAACCACCGTAAGACTGAAAAATAATACGACAAAAGGAGAACAGAAATTCACTTTGGTGCCGGATAACGAAAGTGATCTTAAAGCGGGAAAAATATCCATTAACACGCCGATTGCGAAAGGTCTTTTAGGGAAAGTTGTCGGTGAAACTGCAGACATTGTCTTGCCAAACGGAAACAAACTTTCTTTCGAAGTTTTGGAAATCTCTTTGTAAAAAGTTTAAGTAATCAACACATATCTGGCGAAATTTATTCAAAGCTTTTTTAATTATGTTGTAAATTTGCAGCGTTAAAACCGTCGCATTTTGAAATAATGCGGCATCAAACCCAAAAACATGAGTTCCATATTCACAAAAATCATCGAAGGCGAAATCGCTGCGTACAAAATCGCAGAAGATGAAAATCATCTCGCTTTTCTGGATGCAATGCCATTGGTAAAAGGACATACTTTGGTGATTCCCAAAAACGAAACCGATTTTATTTTCGATCTGGAAAATGAGGATTTTAAAAACTTATGGAGTTTTGCACAAACTGTTGCCAAAAAACTCGAAAAAGCCTATCCGTCCCAAAGAATAGCAGTTGCAGTGGTAGGTTTGGAGGTGCCTCATGCACACATTCACTTAATTCCGATTGAAAAAATGGATGATATGAATTTTAAAAATTCCCGTTTGAAATTATCGGATTCTGAATACAGAGAAATTCAGAATGATATCATAAACTCATAAAAACCAAAATTTTTGTCAAAGTCGAAAAAGCTTTGACAAATTTTTTGAATAATATTCTCACTAAAAAAGTTATAAAAAATATATGAATTCCAACCAGTGTTCATTCTGTGGAAAAAAACGGAACGAAGTACAGATCTTGATTTCCGGAAACGAAGGCTTTATCTGCGAAAACTGTATCGAGCAGGCGCATGCTATCATTATGGAGAATACCCCGTCCTCCGGTTTTTCCGCCGCGGAAAGTATTTCGGATTTACAGAAACCCAAGGAAATAAAATCGTTCCTTGATCAGTATGTTATCGGGCAGGACCAAGCAAAAAAACAGCTTTCAATCGCGGTTTACAATCATTATAAAAGACTTTTACACGCCAAGGATGAAAACCGGGAAGTAGAAATCGAAAAATCCAATATCATCATGATTGGTGAAACGGGTACCGGTAAAACACTTTTGGCAAAAACAATCGCCAAAGAACTCAATGTGCCGTTCTGTATCGTAGATGCTACGATTCTTACTGAAGCAGGTTACGTTGGTGAAGATGTGGAAAGTATCCTGTCTCGTCTTCTCATGGTTGCCGATTATGATGTGGAAAAAGCAGAAAAAGGTATCGTTTTTATTGATGAAATTGACAAAATCGCCAGAAAATCTGATAATCCAAGCATCACAAGAGATGTTTCTGGAGAAGGTGTTCAGCAGGGATTGCTTAAACTTCTGGAAGGAAGTATTGTAAACGTGCCACCACAAGGCGGTAGAAAGCATCCTGATCAGAAATACATTCAGGTAAATACTCAAAACATTCTCTTTATTGCCGGTGGAGCTTTCGACGGAATTAAAGAAATTATTGAGAGACGCCTGAATAAGCAGGCCATAGGCTTCAGTGCTGAAAAACTCAATAAAGCTGAAGATTACATTTTAAGTCAGATTAATGCGATTGATTTACGCAAATTTGGTCTTATTCCGGAGCTTTTGGGGCGATTCCCAATAGTGACTTATCTGGATAAACTCACAAAAGAGACGATGGTAAGAATTATGAAAGAACCAAAAAATTCGATCATCAACCAATTTATAGAGTTGTTCAAGATGGACGGTGTAAATCTTAAATTCACAGATGAGGCTATTGAGGCAATTGTAGAGGAAACCATGGAAAAAGGCTTGGGAGCCCGGGGTTTGAGGGGTGCCACAGAAAAAGTACTGGAAGATTTTATGTTCGATATTGAAGCTCAGGATGAGATAGTGCTTACCAAAGCAAATATTAAGTTTTAAGATTTTCTACTATTTATTTTATATTAAAAAATTAATTAATATCTTTGTTTGTGAATACTTAGTTATTTGAAAAACACAAACACACATAAAATGAAAAGAAATCTATTTACTGTAGCGCTCCTGGCGTTAAGTTTACAAAGTACCGCCCAGGTCATGGTCCATGTGGACAATTCGGGTATATTTTATGTCGGTGAAAACGCGCTTGTTTATAACGGGGGCGGTTTACAGACTAAAGGAAGCGGTATTTTAGATGTGAAGGGCAATGTCATGATTGAAGGCGCTGCCACTGATGTTTTGAAAACATTAGACAATGCCGGAACAGGCAATAAAACCGACGGAGGTAACATTATCCTGCGACTAAATGATCCTGCGAACTACGCAGCTTCTACTTATGGGCAACTCTACATCAACGGAATTGCACAGGGCAACATCTCTGCGATAGTGGATAAGGAATACCGCACGGCTAAACACGGTACTTACCAGCAAATTGCACTTCCTTTTTATAATAAAACAATCAATACACTTTCAGGTACAGGTATCGGCACATTAGGGAAAACATTTTCAAATGTCAGATATTCAAAAAACGAAGTCCTTACCTGGAATAATTTGACAGCTGTTTCAGATAACCTGAATATTTCTTCTTTAACTCCCAAAAGTACCACTTATTACATGCTTGGTTCCAACGGTTTTGATTCTGGTAATCCGCCAGCATCAATGCCTGCAAACGCACCAACTCCAGCAGGTACTGTATATACCCTTAAAGGAATCCCTTTCACTAACGGGGTAACGGAAAAGTTAACTAATGCCGCGAATGGCGTTAATTTTGGTGCAACGGGTAACGCTCTAAATTCATATAACGAACGTTACAATTCATACCTTCAGGATGATTGGGATTATCCTGTAGCTCCTACTAATCCATGGTCAGTTGCTACTTTTGGCCGAAATATTTATCAGTTTGGTAACCCGTATCTTACTAATTTAGATTTAGGGTTTATAGGGATTACAGAAAATGGTGCAGTAACTGATAACAATAATATTTCATCCATTCAGGGTATTCGCTACGATCCGGGAACTGTAGTTTCCCTTCCATCCGGAACATTCTCAACCGGCGCCAAATATGTGAATTTTACATCAGGTGCACCTGTTCCTGTGGGTGATGTTGGCCTCATAATTAAACCCATGCAAACGTTTGTGGTAAAGCTCAGAAATAATAATGCTGAGGTAGGTTCCGATAAAACTTTAAGTTTTGATAATTTAAGAAGATTTAAATCTACACCCAGAAATAACACTACAGGATATTCTGTAAATGCCGGGAAAGGTGCTGATGCTAATGGTACGTTAAAACAACTTGGCGTTATTGCACTAAGTGAGGAAGGTACAGAACTTGCAAGGACATATTACGCGGTTTACCCTTCTGCAATTACAGGTCATACTGCGGAGCAAACTGCGCAGTCTGTTTTAGGAAACCAAAACATCATTGGTACATTTGAAGAAGATGCAGTGAATGGCGGTTATGATATGAACTATATTAATGCTTACTGGTTATATATTAATGAAGCCAATGAAAACGATTTTTTAGGAAAAGCGGTCCCTTTAGCTTTATATAACAGCGGCATCAAGTCACTGAAATTTGAAATTAGAGAGAATACTGAACTAATTGAAAATGGAGTTCATCAATTATCTACAGGTACAGGATTTTATTATAAATCTCCCGACGGTCAAGCCATGGAGATTTTGCAGAATCAGGTGATCCCAGTTACTTCAGACCGATACAGCCTGTTCTACGGAAAGCCTAGTGGTGTATTAGGAACAGATGGAACTGCGAAACCTTCACGTACTAAAGTAGTTTATCACCAGTTGATCGACAATTTTGTGGTTCATTTTGATCCAAATTGGAAAACAGCGGATATCCAAGTGTATGACATGAGTGGAAAGTTAATTCTTGCCGAGAAAAAAGTGTTGGCAGACAAAGATTATGTTTTGAATCTTGCGAAAGCGAACAGTGCTTATATTGTTACAGCAGTTTCAGAGAAGGGTGAAAAAATTAGTTCCAAAATTGTAAGATAATATAAAACACAAATTATGAAATTTCTCAATAAATCTTTACTATTCTTTTGTCTCCTGATAGGAACGGTATTTTACAAAGCTGAACCTTTACCGCCTGCTCCTTCTCCACCTGGTGGTGGTGGTGGTGTAGGTCCCGGAACTCCTGCGTCACCAATTGACATGTATGTATATGTATTGGCGGCGGCTGCCATATTATTTATGTGCTATTACCATTATAAAACAAGAAAAAAAATTGTATAAATTAATTTAAAGCTTTATAAACCCATCGAATTACGATGGGTTTTTTTATATTTACCTTATGAAAAAAATTGTTGCAATCTCAGCCTTACTTTTAGTAAACTCCCTGTCTGCCCAGTTCAAAATTAATATTGATGTACCCGCAGGCTTTAATCCTAAAGAAGTTTATCTGTACTCATTAAATGGTTCAAAAGACATC
Organism: Kaistella yananensis; assembly: GCF_026107505.2. Classification (NCBI taxonomy): domain Bacteria; kingdom Pseudomonadati; phylum Bacteroidota; class Flavobacteriia; order Flavobacteriales; family Weeksellaceae; genus Kaistella; species Kaistella yananensis. The sequence continues at coordinate 270,770 of NZ_JAPCHZ010000006.1, forward strand.
CTTACAACCAAAGAGATGAGAAAGGGTAACGGTTGGCAAATTGCTGTTACAAAGCCGTATTCGGGAATGATGAAGCTGTATTTTCCGGAAGGAAACATGTCGGTTAATTTTATTTCGGAAAATAAGGACGTAAAAATGAAGTTTGATACTGCGAACGGCAAGATTTCAAATATTGATTATCTTGATGAAAGCAATTTCCTGATGAATAATATTCAGGATGTGCAGCAAAAGAAAGAATATATTCTGCCCGCATTGGTTCAGATAAAAGATTATTACAAGGCAGATACCCAATTCAGAAAAGCGCTGGATACTGAAATATCGCGTCTTTCTGTGGATGCGCAGGATATCAGCAGGTTCCCGTTCATCAATTATTACAACACTAACTACGCAAAATTCGTAGAAAAAAATCCTGCCAGAAAACCGGTTACGCATGATGAGATCATTGATTTCCTGGTAAAATCCAATGAAATGCTTGAAACTTCATCATTAATGAGACCTGTACTGTTGGCCTACCTGAATGTGGGTCCAAGTACAAATGTATCAGCAGATGTTGATAAGCTTCTTAAGGCGGTGAACACAGAAACCCCGCGTGGACAAACGGTATTGTCAGAGCTGATCGAGATTTTTGATGTTTATGAGATGAAGGATCTGAAAAATAAATATCTTACAGAAGCTACAAACCTGAAATGTACGATTAATGACCGCCTTGCCGGAACCATCGCAATCAATAAGAATACTGAAATTGGAGCTAAGTTTCCTGATTATGTATTCAATAAACCTACGAAAACATCAGCGAAATCGCTCGCAGCAGTGAAAGCAGATAAAAAAGTAATCGTTTTCTGGGCCTCAACCTGCTCTCATTGCGAAGCAGAACTTCCGAAACTTATCGAGAAGTATAACGCCATGAAAGCCCAGAAAATAGAAGTTATTGCCTTTTCACTGGACAGTGAAAAAGCGGCTTACGATAACAAAGTGAATAACTTACCCTGGATTAACGACTCCGAACTTAAAGGTTGGTACAGCAGTTATGCCGATACCTATAATGTGCGTGCAACGCCTACTTATTTCGTTCTGGATGCAAACAACACCATTATTGCCAAACCGGATCATGCCGCAGATGTAATTTCTTATTTAAAATTGAATTAATTTTTTGCTGTGTTGCAAAATATTTTTATCTTTGCACCACTTTAGCGGCGAGGTAGCTCAGTTGGTTAGAGCGCAGGATTCATAACCCTGAGGTCACGGGTTCAATTCCCGTCTTCGCTACAAACAATTCTGTAAATCAGTGATTTACGTATAACAGGGACTAAAACAGGGACTTTGAGTCCCTGTTTTTTATCGCCCTATTTTGTAATATTCTTTTTCAGCTTCTTTTTGCACATCCAGTCTTTCTATAGCTATATTAATCCGTTCGGAATTATTTTTATTAAATAAGAGCACATTTTCAATTGCTCGCTCCCCTAAATAATTTCCAGTCTCATTAATTTTCAACTGCATTTCCTTCTCCTCCCTATACTTCTCAACCAATCCCTCCCGAACATTAGGCAAATCCTCCAACCTTTTATCCAATTCAGCAATCTTATCTTCAGTAATTTTTGTCTGCTGTTCAATCTCCGTCACATTCACGCCTTTTTGAGAAAGAATATCAATTTCCTCTTGGACTTTCTCCTTTGTCAAATCAATCGTTTTCTGATAAAATGGAAGCTGGTTTCTCCAGTATTCGGCATTGTCGCCCTCTTCCTTGGAATAGCCTAAGATTCGGTTGTAGTTATGTTGCGCTTTAGTTACTTCTTCCTGAATTTTAATAAAACTGTCATATTTTCGAAGCACAAAAGCAGAATCAGCCAAAAATTTATTTTTTTCGGTTTCAATTTGCTTTTTCATCAGTTCAATTTCTATATTCGCTCTGGTTTCGGGATTCGTGATGATGGCGGTTTTCATTTCCTGCGTGCTGATGTCAGAAATATCTAAAACATCGGCTCCCTTCTTCATTGCCTCCAAGTATCTTGCCTGTTTGGATTGCAATTTTTGAAGCATAAAGACATCAATGCTGTCATTGGTCAACATAAAGTTGATTCTTACATTTTCGTTCCTATTTCCTTGTCGCCAAGCACGACCTTCCACTTGCCGTAGAGAGGTAAAGTTGTACGGAAGAGAAAGCATGTAAATATCCGTCGTATTTTCCTGAAGGTTCATTCCTTCCTGAATCGCCTCGCTTCCGATGACCACCTTTATTTTTCCGGAATTGAAATCGTCCTGAATCTTTAAACGGTTTGGTTTGCTGGTTGCTCCGGTGATGACTCCGACTTCTTCCGGTTTGTAGCCGACCTCCCGTACCAAATATTCCCTTAGTTTCGGAAATTCCGAAACAGCTAATTCAGAGTAGATAATCTGTCCCGAATCCGGAATGTCGTTTTTGTTCTGCCGAATCAAATCCATCGTTTGTTTTAGTTTCGGAGAATCCTCTATAAACTCTTCTAAAGACGGTTCTTCTCCTTCATAATAGGGAGAAAGATATGGTGAAATCGCAATCAAACGGGCATTAAGGATATGCGTAAGAATTGCCCCTTTTTGGGTTTCGGTAAAGTTTTCATTGAGCATTTCGTATTGCTCACTCGTTAAATAGTTCTGCTCAATCTTATATTCCTTGTTGATTCGGTTGGGCCGCACCAATTCGGGATTGTCTTCTTCGCCTTTGATATCAATAAATTCAGATAAAAGTTGCTGAAACAGCGAATTGTTTTTAAAACGTCGAACATTCGCCTTGAATTTCACATCACCTTTTGCGTCAATCTCCATGTCGTTGTCTGCCTCCATAAAGGTTTCAAAGAAGGTATTCACATTGAAGTAGCCCGATTCTTCTAATCTCTTGTTCGCAATCAAGGAGAGAATAGAATAATATTCCAATGGTTTATTGGTAAATGGCGTTGCAGAAAGCAAGGTAACATTTCTACCGTCGTTCTTTTCTTGGATGTATTGCGCAGCCATCCAAGTATTGATACCCAACTTTGAAGTCTGCTGGTTTTGATTTCTAAAGTCTGAAGCAAATCGGCGGTCTTCTATTCTTACTTTTCCTACGATATGGTTCGCGTTGTGGACTTCGTCATAAGTCAGATGGTCAAAACCAAAGTCTTCCCAATCGTAAATCTTGCCACGCTTCATTTTACCCACCAGTTCTTTTTCTTTTTCCAGTTCTTTCTGAAAATCCCTTTCGCTGATGGTGTTTACACTTCTTAATTCATTTTCTGAAATATAGGAGAACTTGGAAGCCATATTTTGGGTAATATTTTCAGAAAAACCGATATTGTTAAAACCCTCGTAAGTGACGATGGTGATTTCCCCGTCTTTATTATCAAATTTTGAGAGGTCGAAGTCTTTTCCGAGATTTCCCAAGACATTCACTTTGGCTTCGGGAATGGTTTCAAAAATGGTTTCCACCCACTGTTTCAGAATGCTGTCATTGGGAACGACAATCAGCGGTCTTTTCGCATTTCCTCTTTCCATCGCTTCGTGCATGGACAGGATTCCAGACAATGTTTTTCCAAATCCCACTTCATGTGCAAGTAATCCGACACCTTTCGTGGTCTGCCTTCCGATTCCGGCTTTCTGAACTTCAGTTAATCTAAGTTCTCGACCTTTAAAATTCAAATGGATTTTTGAAAACAAAGGAAACTTTGAATAGTCCGGAACATAGATGTTGTTGTAGTTTCGGTTAAAATCATTGACAAAACGCTTCCTTAAAGCGTCCGACAATTCTTCCCTCAAAAATTTTTGAAACAAGTCGTTGGCGGCGACTTTTCGTCTTTCGCGAACCAAGGCATTCCGTTCCTTGTCGCTTCCGGTAACGTTTTCGTTGTCTACAAAACTTCTTACTTCCCAAGATGAAGAACCTGCAAATGCCTCACTGGAAAGCGTTCCGACAAAATCCTTGAATTTTTCTGCAAGATTATAGGGAACCGTTACAGTTTCCGTCTGTCTTGTGTTTTGATTCCAGCGTTCCTTTTCTATGGTTCCCAAATCAAACTGGTGGACAAATTCATGATTCGGACTGATTGAGATTTCGTCTAAAGATTTTGGTTTTGGAAGAACATTGAGGAGTAAATCCTTTTGTTTCTCATATTGATTTTCTGTTCCGCCAACCGAGAACCTGTCCTTAAAGTCTATTTCCAGTTGTTCTAATTTGGCGTAGATATTCCCTTCGGCGTAATAAAAATCGTGAACCCAATTTCCGTCCATATAGTTGGCAAATTGGTAGTGCTTACCGTGATTGTTTAATGTGCCGTCGTAGGAAGTGTCCCGAAATGCCTCAATCTGTTCTTTAGTAATATCGGTACTGTTCTGAAGCGAGGCATTCACAATTTCATCGGCTTTGAAAAATTGGTATTTTAAAACCCCTTTCTTGATTTCCGGTTTGGTCTGAATTCGATATTCCGCATTTTTCTCTTTGTGGGACTGGATAATTTTATCCGCTTTACGATGAATTTCATCAATTTGGTCTTTCGAAAAATTTGGGGGATTATCAAAAATTTGGGTTTGGAGTTTGAAATACTTCTCAATCTCCTTTTCAATTGCGGGAGATTTGAATTTTACTTCATTAAGTCTGGAAAGAACTTGCTCAATTTTATCTTTCGTTTCTGCAAGGTCAATTTCTTCTGTTTTAGCGGGAATGGTGTTTTCTAAAGTTTTGCTTTTTGATTCTCCTTTAGGTTGATCAACCTCCAAAAACAAATCTTCAAAGAGGTTTCCAATTCTTTCGGTCTGCTTTTTATTTTTGAGTTGCTCAATCCTAGATAAGGCGTCCTCTAAATTTCCATAGACATAGTTTTCCAACCTCCCAAAACGGTTGGTTTTCTCTCGGGTTTCCCCTAAAATCCTGTCGGGATGTTTTTCAAAATAATTGGAAATATCTGTAGAAATTTTCTGGGAATTTTTTTGCAGAATAATAATGTCCGTTCCTACCTGAGTTCCGGCAAAAGCACCATTCGGCAGACGAAAACCTTCCAAAATATCTGCATTTTTTAGTTGGGCTTGTCGGTTCAACCAACCCGAAGGAAGCACCATTGCCAAAACTCCATTGGGTTTAAGAGAATCTAAAGACCTTTTGACAAAATAGTCCTCGTATTTGGAGATTTTGGGTTCTTCTCCCAAACCTTTGTATAATCCGCGATGGTCGCCGTAGGGTGGATTACCGATAACCAAATCGTATTTTTCGGCAAATTCCTTCTTGTTGCCTTTCTCTTCGATAAACTCGGTTTCAAAGGAGCGGAGATGGATGTGGGCTTCGGGATGAAGGATTTTCGCAATCTTTGCGGTGGTTTCGTTGATTTCAAAGGCAGTGATATTGGACTTGATTCCCAATTCTTTCACTGCATACAGAAAATTTCCCGTTCCAACGCTGGGTTCCAATACCGAAATTTCCTGCCTGTTCTTAAACTGGTCTTTGATTAAATTTCTGACGGCATCTACAATCCTTGAATCGGTGTAGTATTCATCCAAAATACCCCTGCCTTCTTTAGCTGTTCCGCCACTTTTGAATTGATGACAGATCTCTTTTAAATCCTCGGTAATGTTAAGACTTTCCTTGAGTTTAACTTGCTTATCGCTGGAAACAAAACAAGCTGCGGAAACAACTTCCGCAACTTGTTCATTGGTCAGTTTTTGACCTTTATATTTTGAAATAAGAACCCCTAATGCCTCATTGTTTTGAGTAGATGTTTTTACTATTTCTGCTATTCTATTGGATACATTTCTCCCGGATACGATTCCGCCCAAGGAATGTTCTGCTCCCTCATTTTTTGCAGCATTTTGCGGTTGTGTTCCGTCAACGGGTCCTCGCTCTGGTTTTCCGACCAGATGCTTCCAGATTGTGTCTTCAAGTCCATTTCCAGTATGGTTGCCGTCCACAGCTTGTCCTCCAAAGTGATTTCCGTTTTGCTTGGGTTTGCTTGTTTGGTTAGATTCTCCAGAATTTCGTTGAGAAAGTTCGGCTCCCAAGTGCTGAGTGTCGGAAATTCCTTCGGATTGAGTTCCATCGTCTTCATTTCTTATCGTTTTTTGTTCAACTAAAGTAGTATTTTTCTCTTGAACTTGGAGTTTATTTTTTAAATATTCTTCCAGGTTTTGGTTCCCATTTTCAGAAATTCCATACAGCAGGCGGATGTCCTTGATATTTTTATTTTGAAATTCATTGAGGATTTTTTGTGTAGACCTATTTCCGTCATCATCACCGGTTAGACACAGAAATATCTTTCCGTCGTAGTTTTTAAACCGTTCGACAAAGCTTCCAGTATTTTCATTATAATTGAGTGTTACAAGGGTTCTGCCGTTGTTTTGATTGTTTAGTTTCAAAAGTTCCAAAAACGAATCTTTGTCGTTATCGCTGTTAAAGACAATCAGTTCGTTTTTAGTTCCCTCAATAATGGAAATTTCTGAACTAGAATGATTTAAATAGGATGTCTCACTCACTTTTTCTGTTTTTTACGAAGTGGTTGAACTCAAAAATGTCTTTCGCCGTGTCGTCCCAGTTTTTTCTTGGAAGCAGTTGCAGGCTTACAAAGATGTCGGTCTTTTTATTGTAGGAATCGATGCGCTCCAATCTTCCGCCATAATCCTTTTCGGCGTGTCTGTAGAGGGAATACGGCAGAATCGTGTCTGTCGGATAGATGTAGAAACGGGTATAGTTCCAAGGCGAATTGATTTCGAAGCGTCTGTATTTTTTCTTGAATAACACCGTGTCGGAGAGTTTCCGCCTGTTATTATAGTTCGGAATCATTTCTTTTGAGAATATGGCGCCGTCCTTCTTGTTCCAAACCAATGCGGGTTTTTGTTTTTCAAGAATATCGGAAAGTATGATGTTGCCGTTTTCAGCATCCAATGGATAGCAGAAAGAATCTCTCACGAGATAGGCATTTTGATTCATTTCGGGAAAGGTGTGGTTTGGAACCAGTTCGATAATTTGGTTTTCCGAATAACTCATTTTCGAGATGTGGAAACTCTGCATCTTGTCCAATCCTCTGGAGGCATCAAAATAGACATTGGTAATGAGGTCGATTCCGCCTTTTTCGGATTTGATTTCCTTGTGGCAGGAATTTAGGATAAATACTGAAACGAAAACTAAAAATATGGATTTGATGTTCATAATGATTACATTTTAAAAAAAGCGGCAAATCAAAATTTGACTTACCGCCTTCGGATAATAGTCAGGTATTATTTATTATCGTTTGATGCTCTGTTCCTTCACATGGGCTTTCTCCTGTTTTTCTTCATTTTCCATTCCCTGCAAAGGTTTGTTGGTGTTGATGCGGTTCATGTCGTTGTCGTAAAGGTTCAGGTTCTTGTATTGCGGATTGAGCACTGCTTTTCCTTCCACCACCTTGTCGTCCATTTCAAATTTCACTTTCACCACATTTCCTTTTTCAAGTGACTTGATGGTGTTATCCCTGTATTCCGGCTTTTCGAAAACGAGGTTGGCTTTTTCCACGATTTTGTCGGTATCGACACCGTAGTTTTTGTAGAAATTCTGGAACATATAGTTTCCTTTCTCCGTCTTTGGCTCCTCAAAGTTGAACTGCACGAAGGCGGTTTCCGACTGGTCGCTTTTGGGGTTGTGGAACTCGATTTTCACGCTCCGTCCCTCCAAAAGATTTACGGCTTCTTTTGCGGTAAAGGTATTTTCTCTGTTTACCGAAAAATTGTGGGTGATTTCTTCGCCTTTCTCGTTCTTCAATTTGGCGTCGTAAGAGTTGAGGAAAACACCACCCGTTTCCGTCTTGTTGAATTTCAAGGCAAAATCAACCTTGTTTCCGGGCAGTGCCTTGTCCGAGGAAGTTTTGATTTCGAATTGCTGGTTTTTGGACTTGATGCCTTTTTCCAATTCTTTGTGAAGTTTTTCGTCTTCGCCGAAACCGAGGTATTTAAGCTGATTTTTTAGATAATCTACCTGGTTGAATTCTTTTTGTGTTTCCATAATGTTTGGGGTTTGATTGTTAAAATATTCTTTGTTTTTATTGAGGTGTTGTGTTAAGTCATCTCCGTTCATTTTGGCGTAATCTTTTATAGAAGGCTCTCCAATGATGTCGTCTATCGAAAATCCTGACCTTGTGGCATCCATTTCTTCTTTAAATCTCGAATGAAAATTACTTTGGCTGAATAAATTGCTCCGTTTTTTCTCATCGGGAAGAAAAAGACTTTTAAGGGAATCGATGATTTTTTCTGTTTCCTCATTTCCCTCGTAGGTAAGCAGTTCTCCGCCAACGAATAGCAAAACATGGTCTTCCGGCTTTCGATACAGCTGGATTTTTGAGGCAATCTGGCTGTAGTTCACTTTGTCGTCTTCCGTCAAGGAGATTTCAAATTCGTGCTTGGTATGACCTTCGGAATCGTCAATAAACAGTTTGACGTAATCCTTTTGTGGTGGTTCTTCCATATTTCTAAAATTTTTAGAGTAACTATTATTTAGGTTGTTTTCCGATACGCCGACAATGGGTTCCGCATTCAGATGGTTCTTGCTGAATTTGTCCAAAAGGTGGTCATAGACGTTGATTTTGGTCTTTTCGTAAAGGGAGTGGTAGTTTCCGCTTTCCAATAAAATCGCATCCAAAGCCGTGAACCCCATCAGTTCGAGTTTGTCGCGGTATTCCTTGTACATCTGCTCGTTTACATTGTTTCCATAAAGGATGACACCCGTTCCGGCGTGAATCGTCATCAGTTCGGTCAGTTTCTCGAACTGTCGATGCTGCGGAAGAATGAATTTCCCAACGATGTCGTTCGCATTGTTCAGGATGATGGCTTCCGTCTTGTCGGACAGTCCAAACTTTTGGCTTGAAATGTAGGCGGCGGAATCTTCGGGACTGTTGATTTTGAACGGCTGATAATTGGCGGCAAAAATCTGCTTGTTAAAGGAAAAGGTGCTGACTTTTCCCTGCTGTTGATTTTGCTCGGAAAGTTCCAGAACACGGTCGCTTCCCAAATCTCCGTTGAATACCAAATATTTCCCCGAACGCAGATTGATGACGATGCCGTCTTCCACCTTTATTCCTGTATGGTCGAAAATTTCGTGCAGTCTTTGCAACATGAGTCGGTCATGTTTGCTCGAAATCAGTTGTCCGCTCGGATGGTTGTGGACGAGCGTGATGCTTTCGGGCTGCATTTTGAAGACGTTTCCCGTCAACAACCGTAAATCCACAACGGTGGAAGTAATTCCGCCTGTCGAAAGATGTTGAACGAGATAACTGTCGTCCTTGAATTTGTAGAGTGCAAAGGTGTGTTCCACCGCCTCGTCTTCAAGCGCACGGAAAAGCCAAGCCACATCGTTCACATCAGAAATTTTGGTTCCCGCCATGAATGAAAGACTTTTGTTTTCCGAAAACTGCCGCTCTACGAGCGCAAAGTCATTGGCGTAACCTTGATTGTCCTTTTCCCGTAGGATGGCGGAATTTGGGTCAGCATCATTTCTCCCACTGAAGAGTTTGTACGGTAATATTTCGCCCGCCGACGTTTTGAGATATTGCGTATCCTCGTCCGTCGGAAATTGGAAATTCGTGTTCGGTCCATATTTGCTCTGGTAATTGATCGTTTCTGTTTCCATCTTTTCAAAAATTTATCTGCGGAATCCACGGCGTTTTTCCTGTTCCTGTTCGATTTCCTGTTCGATTTCTTCTTCCTGCTCTTCCCGGTTTCTGTTCGCGTCTTCGTACCTATCCCTGTCATTGACGTTCAGGTCAATTTCGGAATTGCCACCTTTTGAAATCTGCTTCTCATCGGGTGAGATGCTGTTTACGGTGTTGATTTCTCTGGAAACGATGTTCAAGTCGTTGGAAATTTCCTTGGCGATTTCGGGATATTGGTCGATTTTATCCATCAGGAAATTTTTCAGTTTCTGAAGTTCGTTTTTGTAGCGGTTCATTTCCGCGACATCCTTCTTGTCGGCAATGATTGCGGTGAGTTCGGTGGCATTTTTAATGAGGTCGAACTCGGCGACGATGTTGTTTTCCTTGTCGTAGATGAATGCCTTTTTTTCAAGCGAAAGTTTCTTCTCATTTTTGTTTGAAAGGTCTTGAATAGTGGAATACTCAATTCCATCCTTGCTGTTTCTGAGGATTTCGGAGATGCTTTTATCCCGCTCCAGAAAGATGACTTTCAGTCGGGTGTTGTTTTCCGTGAGTTGGAAAGTTGCCCTGTTTTTGTCGTTGTCTGCGACAATCGTGTAGCCCTGCAGAAATTTTTGGATGTCGTCCGCTTTCAGTTTTTTTGAAAATGACAAATCTTCATTGATGATTCCGAACTTTTTAAGTTCTTCGGTAGGTAGGTTTTCAGTTTGCATAGTAGGTTGCTATTAAATTGTTTGCTTTGTTTAGGTCGTTTAAGAAATGGTAGGGATTGATGCTTTGTCCAAACTCCTTTACTGCAAAATGCAGGTGCGGTCCGGTAGAGTTCCCTGTGTTTCCACTTTTCCCGATGATGAAGCCCGCCCTGACTTTTTCTCCGACTTTGTAGTAGATTTCGGAGAGGTGGAGATAGGAGGTTTCAAATCGGTTGAAATGTTTGATTTTGATGTAGTTTCCACCGCCTTTGGAATCCCAACCTGCTTCGGTAATGATTCCATCAAGCACGGCGTGAACATCTTCGTAGTTGGCTTTGAGGTCAATTCCGTTGTGCATTTTTGCAGTGCCGAAAATTGGATGCATCCTTGTTCCGTAAGGCGAAGTCACGCTAATTCTATTGCGCAAAGGCATTGAGATATTTTTCCGTAAACCTTCAAAGGTGGTTTCAAAATCCTTTTCCTGCTTTTTTTCGGGTTGAAAATTTTGCATCAGTTCAAATAGTGAATCTTTCATCTTTTTGTAGTCCACGTTACTTTGATTGTTTCCATTATGGTAGTTTTTAAGCATCGTCTTTAGAGAGTCGATTTGACTCGTTAACATCTTCATTGAACTTTCGGTTTCGTTTTTCAGTTCCGATTTTGGGGTGATGTTGAAGATTTCTTTCCACGATTTTTTCTCCTTTTTTTGGTTGGAATTCTCCTCTTTTGGGGTTTCCATAATTTTAAAGTCTTCCGTTTTGTGTGGTTTTGTCGGCATCAGCGTATTGAATTGAGCCATGGAATAACCGCCTGTTAAAAGGAGAATTGTTAATGTTATTATTGTCGTTCTATTTTTCATTTTTAGTAAATTCATTTACGATTAATTCAACCTCCTTATTGATTTTTCTGAAGTTGGTCATCAGGACATCGTTTTTCCTATTGTTTCCCATTTTGTCGACAAATGAGTAATAGGAAGGCATTTTCACATAGTTGTGTTCTTCCTGTTTGATGGCCTTCATATCCAAATTGATTTTGCCGTTCATCGCCGAAGTTTTGTATTCCTCGGTGTCGTTTTCCTCGCCCTGAGCAATCATTCCGACCATTTCGCCAGTTTTGAGCGTCGCAATTTTTCCTGCAGGAATCATAAAGTCCATTTTCTCGTTGATGCTGGTCGTCGTTCCTTGTTGGGAGATGGATTGGGAATAGGATTTTTGCTTGATTTTTCCGAACAGTTTCTCCAGCCATTCCAGAGTATTTTTGTCCCTTGCGGAACCTGAAAGGATATTTCCAACAATGGCGGAAATGGTGTCGGCAACTTCTTTTTTGTAAAACTGTCGGAGTTGTGGGATTTCCTGAAGTCCCAATAAGACCGCCACTTTGTTGCTCCTTGCGGTCGCCACCACGTTGTCGATTTTATGTATGTAGATGGTGGGAAACTCGTCAGCAATAATTCCTCCCGGCAAATTGTGTTTGGAGTTGATGAGTCGTAAAGTCCTGTTTAAAACCGATGAATAAAGGGCGGAATTGATGTCCTGCGTTCCTGGATCGGATGCCAAAATCAGGATGGAAGGATTCTCCCTGTTCGTAATTTTTAGTTCCACTTCGTCGCCCGAAAACACCCAGAAACTTTCCTTGGTCGCCAATCGTGAGAGAAATATCTTCAAGGTTCCGACCTGTCCCTCCAACTGGTCAAATGCCTTGTTTTCATACGCCGTCTTAAAGGGAGAAAGCAGTGAGAATATTTCCTCGTTGGTAAAAAGTGTGTCAAAAATCTCCTTGTAACTTCGGTTCATAAAGGACAGGATATGTGGTAAATCCGAATATTTTCCGTCCTCGTAGGTGGCAAAAAAGTAGATACTCGACGAAAGAAAGTTGATGGCAGATTGGGTGAAAAAAGCATCGGAGCCGCCTCCCGAACTTGAACCTCCCTTTTGGAGCGACGATACCATTGACTCCGCCATTTCCTGTGCTTCCGCCAAGGTTTGGATGTATTCTTTTTTCAATGGATTTACCCTTTTGGATTTTTCTACCTCGTTCAGATTGATGACATGAAAATCGTATTCATACCCTGAATCTTTGCTTTTCTTCAACAGATAATGGTAGTAGGCAATCTGCGCCAAATCGGGAAACTTGAAATCGTAAATACACAGGCAGAAGCCTTTCGCTATCATTTGCCTGATTGCGGGATTGATGATTCCGAAAGACTTTCCACTTCCAGGCGTTCCAATCACCATCGTCCCACGAAATGGATTGATATTGACCCATCCCTTGTTGATTTTTTTACTGTATCTGAAGAGATATGGGATATTGATCGAGGTGTCCGTTTCTACCAGTTCCTGATTTTGGGCAAAACTTTCTTCCTCTACATTCCATCGGTCTTTTCCCATTTTTTGTTGCATGAGTTTTGAGATGGCGTCTGCTCCCATTTGAAGGATTACTGCACCCAAAAAAGACAATACGGCATAGATGACCTGATAAAGATTCAGTGCAGGAAAAATTTTAGGGAGTTTGGAGTTTCCTGCCTCGTTTTGCCAAACGAGTGAAGAAAAAATCATCAACAAGCCCAATATCATGGGGATTACGATTTCCGTGGCGATGTTCAAATCCTTTTTCTTCTTCGCCTTTGTCCCGACAGCAACCAATCCAATCAGAATCAGGGTCGCAAACTTTGCGTTGATGGGTGGGTAAAAGAAACTCATCTTCGAGAAATTTTTCAATAGATTTGAAACTATAGGAATATCTGCATCGAGGTAGAAAAGCGACGCACAATCCAATGCCACGACCGCATAAACCGCCTTCTGAAGGAATCCGTAAATCTTAATTTGGTGTTGTTGTTCCTGCATTACTTCCTATAAATTGTAGTTTTTTAAAAACTCTTTCTCTTTTTCCTCAATACGGTCTTTACCATAAATCTTCACTGCAATCTCCTTATACCACGCTTTCAGATAAGCCATTTTTATAATTTCCTTTTCTATTTCCTTCTTTGCTTTTCTGAGACGGAATAAAAAAAATATGGATATGCAAGAAGCGATGAAAGCGATGAACGCCAGGAGAAGGACAATAATTAATTCTGTTGGTAATGGGTTCATAACTAAAATGTATCTGCTTTTAAAATATCTGAATAATTCACCTTCATCTCGATGGTTCTTCCCGAGAGTTGTTCCTCAATCAGGCGGATCATCATCACCTTGCTGTTCGGAAAAGTGAATTTTTTGAAGACATAGATGTTTCTGAAATTTTTCCTGAAATGTTTCGGGGCGTAAAGTCTAAAAATCGGTGTCATCTCGATGCTTTGATTGTTGGTCGCCTTGTAGATTTTTTTGTCCTCGATGGAAAATTTTAGGTCTTCGATATCGTAACTCAGGTTCGAGCTGTTTTTGAAGGTCATATCGAGAAAGATGTAGTCGCTGATAACGTACACATTGTTGAGCTGCATACTGAGTTTAAGGTCTTTTTGCTCCCTGATTGGATTTTCTTCCGTCTTCTTCTGGATGATGTCCATCGCAAACTTGGTCAGCTCCAAGTTGGAAAAACGGGTTTTGTCCAGTTCAATCGGCTGCATCTCTTCTGGCTGGATATGGATGTTGGTCACGGTGTTTTTATTTTCCGAATTTCTGTAAATAGCCTTATATTGGGCAATAAAAGACTGACCTACAACGGTTATTATTCCTATTTTGTCGCCATTCAATAAAGAGGTGGTTTTTGCCTTTTCCTTTGGGTCGACGTTGGTAGGAGCATCCGTGATCTTGATTCTCGCGATATTGATGTTCGGTAGATCACCCGTGAGTTTTTGGGTGGACAAATCCACATATTGGATGGGTTCCGGTGAGATGATGTGCAGGTTGACGCCCTCCGTAATCACTAGTTCGGGCAATTCCGAAATGACTTGTTCCTTGGTTGCGGTTTGGGCAATAAAAAGGTTGGATATAAGGAATAATAGGATATTGATTGCTGTTTTCATTTTTATTTCTTTTGTTGGTTTTGTGAGTCTTTAAGCTGTTTTTCGTCGATGAGAAATACATAGGAGTTGTATTTCAGTTTGGCTTTGTTGGTTTTAATGAGGTTGGCTATGGATTTGGAGGTGGAAGTGAACAATTTTGAGCCGATGCTCGTGAAAAATCCCTGTCCGCCCATATCCATCTGTGTTCCCTGTACGGAGTTGCTCCCCATTTCCCGAATCATGTCCCTGAAGACGCTTTCCGGAACATAAAGTCCCTTCAAACCGTCGATATCATAGATGGAAAGGTTGACGGGAAGAATTTCTCCCTTGGTAAATACCGAGACAATCTTGAGGTCAACCCGCTGCATGGAAAATCCCGAGATTTGCCCGTAAAGGATGGAGCCTTTCTCAATTTTTCTGTTGCCGACGAAGATGTCTTCCAATAATCGGAACCGGATTCTGCTTCCCAGAAATCCCTTGTTGTTTTCATCAATGACGGCTTTGATAAAACTGTTCTCATTTTCCCTGTAGAAGGCATTGAACTCGCTGTTGATTCCCGACTTGCCGACATTGAAGGTGGAATTGAGGAACTCGTCCATCTTTTCCTTGTTTGCCTTGAGTTTCTGTTCCGCCAAGAGTTTGGCTTGGTATTCGGGATCCCTCGCTTTTTCTAGGGAATCCATGACGAGCATCTGCTGTTTCAGATATTTTACGGGGTCTTGCTGTGCATTTTGATTACTAGATTTTTGATTTTCTGAAAGTTGCTCATTTTCCTGTTTCCCATTGGACTTGTCGTTCAGCATTCGGATGATTTCAGAAGACCTCTTGAAATCCTTGTCCTCATTTTGCTGTTTTGGATTGTAATAGGAAGAGTTGCCTCCTTTTGACGCCTGCTGATTTTGTCTGCTGGAGACCGCCTTCAGTGAATCGATCTTTCTTTTCTGGTCCAAAGACAACTGGTCTTCATAACTGAGCAGACTGTCCTCTTCCTTGTCCAATCCTCCGAGCATCGTCCTGTTGTCGTCCTTCTTGAAAAAGGCGTCGTAGGCATCGTTCTTCGTCATGATGGAGTCCCGTGTTTCTCCCAGAGACAGGGAAAGTTCTTTCGGCTTGTCCTTTTTAGAGGTGTCCTCTTTGGTAAATTGGGCACCTACATACACAAAGAGCAGCAGGAACGGCAATGCCAGAAGGGGCATCACATATTTTTTTTCCTTAAAGTTGATTTTCTTAATGTCCATGTTGCAGTTCTTGGTATTGGTTGTACAAATATTCTATTCTCAGGCTGTCTTCTTTTTGGAGTTCTTTTCGGTCCCTTTTCATTTTTAAAATTTTGAGTTCATTAACTATTTTCTCCATTTCTTTCTCTTGGTTTTTATTAATTTGCTGGGTCGTGTTGCTTTTGGAATAGAGGTTTGGGGGCTTGATTTTAAATGTCGACTGGCTCGGAAAGAAAATTCCCTGTATCAGCGATCCGATAAAAGACACGGAGAGAAAAACCATCGAATGGGTGAAAAACTTCTTCGGATTTTTTGCCGCCCATTCCAATCCCTTTTTTGCGGTTTGTTTTAGAAAATTTTTCATCTTTAATAGGAATTTTTGGTTTGGTTGGAGATTTCCTCGTTGTCGATAATCCTCCAATTTTTAAGCATCACACCGTGCGGATTGTTTGGACTTCGGATGATGTCCTCAAAGTATCCTTCGGTAATCAATTTTCTTGTAATCACGGCAGACTTTCTGGTAATCATCTGCTTTCCGAAAAAGGAGAATTTCTGTTGCTCCATATTGAGCGAGATGGAATCCGTATGAATACTGACCATGGAACTGGAGGCCACAATCTGGTTGTAGAAGCCTTTTTCCTTGAGATTGGTGTATTCTTTTTTTCCGCTGTCGTCAATGAGGTACAGTGATTTTTGAATATTCTCCTTGATGTAGGCATCATCGGGAGCCAAGGTGAAAAATAGTCGGTGGAACAGTTCAATTTGGGCTTTGTATTCTACGGGTCTGTTTAACAAGACATCGGTCTGCTTTGCCAGTACCGGAACCCCGTTGTCCAAAATGTAGATGGATTTTCTTGAATCCTGAATCATCCGATAGGCAAAGAAGAAGCCCGCCAATACGATAATTACGGCAAATGCTATTGTTCCCAGCGAAACTACCTTGTTGATTTTTATTCTTTGTTCGATATTTTTGATCAGCATCTTATTTATTTTTTGTTGTTATTCATCGCACTGTTGACCATTCCCGATGCTGAACCTGATGCAGCCGATTTTGCTGCTGCTCCCGCTACGGAAGCTCCACCGGTTTTGGCTGCCAATACCGTTGTTTTAGCGGCACTCGCCATTCTTCCAGCAGCACTCTTCATCTTGGTCATCGCACCTGCACCTCCCGCTGTAACAATGGTGTCGGCAATGGTGGGCGTCATCAATACCCCGATTCCCGTCACGATATAGGCGACACAGGTAAAGAGCTGGTTGTAGATCATTCCCGAATTGCTCACATAAACCATCAAGGCATCTAAATTGGTGATGGTTCCATTGGTTAAAAGCGTGTCATACCGCTCAATCTCCATTTCATAACCCGAAGCGATCAGTTGCTGACCAATATTGATGATGGTATAGGCTACAAAGGTGTATAGGTTGATGTTGATGAACTTGGAAACCCAGCTGTACAGCGAGTTTTCAAATCCTGGAACGAGCGCCATACCTACCGCAATAGGCCCCAAAATAATGAGGATGTAGGCCCAAATTTTTTGGATGAAGAAAATAAGGTAGACACAGATTCGAAGGATGGAAAGGCAAACGAACTCGATAATTTCTGCAACCAGTTTTTGGAGCTGGAACTCCATCCGTAACTGCCATTCCTTGATGGGTTGGATGAGTTTGTCCAGTCCCTCGCTGATGTCGAACCAAGAGTCGTCGGCATCTTTGCCGGTGTTGTTGATGACGTCCTGCTTCGCATCCTCGTCGGCTTTCAGTTTGATGACGGCATCGAGTAGCTGCTGCTGTTTCTTGAATCGTTGAATCCTCAAATCATTCACTTCGGACTCAATGTCGCTGAAAATGGCGATTCCCGGTTCTGCAATGGCTTCAAAGGGTGCCTGAATCAGATTGACAAAACCACTCCAATACACCAGGGTAAATCCAATGAGGATTGGTTTGAGCATCGGGGTGATTTCCCATTCCCGGTCGCCCGCCGCCATTTGCCAACCCATGTATCCGAGATACATCAACGCTCCCAGTCCTCCGATCGCCCTTCCAACCAAAGCGGATCCGACAGCACCGTCTTGAACGCTGTTGTCCAGTTTGGTAAAGACCTCCATAAACCATTTCTCAAATGCGCCGTCGCCCTTTAGAAATTGGAGCAGGTTGCTGTAGTCGCCGTCGGTTTGGGCAAAGCCGATTATCGGCAGCAATATTGCCAAGAGGCAAAATAAGGGTGTAGTATTTCTTTTCATCACTAAAATTTGTGTTTGTATTGCTGCATCGTGTTGTGGACGATCTGCTTGTCTGAAGCGGGAGTCCAAGCCTGTGGCAACGCATAGGGTGAATGGTTTTTCAGAATATTTTTGTAGTCTAAAAGAAGCGTCGTCTTATCGTTGTGTTTCCTTAATTCCTGCACAAACCTTCTCCATTTGATAAGGGTGTCATGGTACATCAAAAAGCGTTTTCCTCTCGGCATATCCATAGATCTCGACATCGAATACTTTTCCTTGATTAAGTCCAATTCCTCCTGAAGTCTTTTTAAAGTTCCCGTGGTATTGAGCGTTTCGTAGGTTTGCTGGTTCTTCAGCCTCCATTCGATAAAGTTTTGAGGATTGTCTGGAAATTCGGTAATGGGTCTGAGCATCCTTTTGTAGTAGAGCAACCAGAGCGGGTCTGCATCGACCGTCGCCGAAGTCCAATGGGCAAAGTCTTGGACGCTTCTTTTATAGATGGTGTCGGATGCCGCCTTTATCTTTTTTGCCTCTTCCTCTTGAAATTTCACTTGGGCAAAACGCTGGTTTTGAAGTCCCGTCGGTTTTAGCGGTCGGATATCTTCTCCATCCTTATAATCCCTGTTTCTGCTGGGAGCCCACATTCCCCAAACGGTGGCATACGCGAAGTTGGTCTGAATCCCCAAAAGGTATTTTGGATAGGGACGCCAATCGCCCCAACTCTGGAACACCATCCTTTTGTGCTGGGCTACGATGGAGGGGTCGTTCAAACGCTTTACGGTAAACTGCCCGAATACGCCGACTGCTGTCAGCAAAAGCGGAACGAGGGCAAATTTTTTAACTAATTTTTTCATCTTTTTAATTGAATATGTATTTGTATTTCTGGATAATGTCTCCGACAATCGCCCTGTCGATATTGAGGTAGTTTCTTAGCACTGGAACCTGGTACAGGTACGGAATCTTCTTGGCGTTTTCTAACCGCAATATGATGTAGAGGATGTTTCCATTGATGTTCCGAACTCGGGTAAACACCTTTTCAATAAGCATCTCCCTGTCCATCGGATCCATCAGGAAATCCTTGTTCTCGTTCAAAATATCCTGCGTGACTTCCTGCTTGAGTTTTAAGGTCTGTTTGCCGATTTCGACATAGTATTTGGAAACCAAGACGGCATATTCTGGATGTTGCGCCGACAAGTCCAGCATTTTGTTGGAGTTGTTCGCTACCTTTCCCAGATATTGGTACAGATAGATTAACTTTTTGCTCTGCGTGAGTGCCGAGTTGACATTTTTTAGTTGTTGGTAGATGTATTCCTGAATGGCGATGACCTGTGCAGTCTTGTTTTTAATGTCGTCGTACAGTTCCTTCTGTTTTTCATAAGAGTTTAGAAATGCCTGCTCGCTTCCCAGCCTTACGCCGTGGTTGGTGGTCATCTGCACCAAGAGTTTGTCGTTGATAACAATCTGCTGTCCGCTTACAAAACCAACAGAAAAAAACAAGATTCCTCCGATAAATAGTTTTCTCATTTTTAAAAGGATTTGATGTTTTTCATAATGTTCTCGACCACCTGTTTGTCCCGATTCACATAGTATTGAAAGGCTCTTTTGTTTCGTAAGACTTTTGCCTTGATGTCCCGAATCTTTAAAAGCATATGGGTAGAATTTCTGCTCAGCGTCTTGACTTCTCCCAAGGCATAATCCAATAAAATCTTGCGCTCCGACTTTTCCATCTGGTTCATTGCCCCATAGGAAACCACAATCCCGACAATCAGCCTCGTCACCATTTGCAGATCATCCACAAACTGAACCTGTGAAGGCAGAACCGCGATGATGGAATAAGGTGCGGTACTGATTTCATGGATAATGGCTTGCTGGTTTTGGGTGATTTTCGTAATCTCCCTGCTCATCGCAATTCCTGTGGGAATCGCTTGAATGGCGAACGATACGATTCGAAGTCTGTCCTGAATTTTGGTCACCTTGTCCTTGAAATTGTTCCACTGGGTTTTGTTGGCGGTTTCCACCGTGGCATTGGCAATTTGGTTTTTCCGCATCTCCTTCTGCCTCTCGTTTTCATCCATCGTCGCCTTGATTTCTAGGTTCATCATCGGAAAGGATACGTTTTCCTGCTGCCAAGACGGCGTGGAGCCGCCACTGGATGAAGTGAGCACAAAATAAATCAGCAAGCCCCCAAACCCCCGAAGGGGGCTTTTTAAAGCGTTAATTATGGGATGTTTCATTTTCATCTTATTTTTTTACATTGTTCCCCTTTGGGGACAGGGGCTAGAAATTTCTTTTGTATCGGTTCATAATATTTTCTACAATTCCCTTGTCGGTATTGATGTATCCTGCAAATGGATTGATGGAGTTCCAGAATCCCAAACGATTGGCTTTTTCCAGTCTTAACTTGATTGCCAGAAGCCAAAGCTTTAGGTTTTTGACATTCTCGGAAATGTTGTGCAATATCTTGTATCGGTCTCCCGCAGTGGCAAGGTTCAGCTCTCCCGAGGCGAGGATGTCGGAGACATCAGTCACTATTTTTATACTCTGTTCATAGGTTTTCTGTGAAGCCTTTACCCCGAAAATGGCATATTGTGGATGTGCCGATGCCAACTGAACTACCTGCGATGAATAATTGTAGCATTTGTTGAGTTCCGAATAAATCTCCTTCACCTGGATTCCGTTCTGCAAGGTTCCCGAAACTTCCTTCAGACCTTTCAGAATCTTATTCTGAATATCGTTGGCAACCACCATCTGGGTTCCCACCCACGCTTGGGCATCCTTCAGTTTGGAGGTTTCATCAATCACATCGTTCTGCTTGGCTTTCAAGTTTTCTGAATAGAGGATCATCGCCGCCGTTACCGTCGGGTCGATGTAGGTGTTTTGGGAGAAGCCCCATGTCCCCCAAAGGGGGAGAATCAACAGGAAAAGCCTCCTCCAAACCCTCCAAGAGAGGGAATTTATTGAAAGTCCCCTTTGGGGATTTTGGGGCTTATACTTTTTCATATTCCTCGTGTTTTTGGTTGATTAATTCTGAAAAATGGATATTTCGGTTTTCCAATTCCTGCGAGATGATTTTGAAGATATTTTGCCCTTTGTGCGTCTTCTTCATCATCCTGTAATAGGAAACCACCTTTTTGTCCAATGGCTTTTGATAAAGGTTGACGAGCGATACCAAGTTTTCAAGGCTGTCTCCGAAATTTTTCAAATCGCCTACAATTTTTTGCAAAGCCTCGTCGTAGTTTCCGTATTGTTGGACATAGTATTCGACTGCGGATTTTTCTGGTTTTTCCGTGGTGTAGGTTAAATACTGCTCCAAGGAAACCTCATTGCCGTGCACTTCTCCTTTGGAACCCCGCTTCAGATAAAATTCCTTGAAACGGCTTCTTCCAAATTTGTTGTTCAAATTATTGATGGTGAAAATCTTGTTTTGTTCCACCTTGTTCAATGAAAGCAGTGATGCAATCTTGTCGAAGTTGTCCTTGAACTTGGTCTGATCCAGCAATATGAAGGTGTCCGAGTTATTAATAATACTGTCTTTTACGACGGCATTTCCGATGATGTCGTCCAATTCCTGGGTAACAACCACTGCTTCTCCCCAAAATTTCCGAACCGTCTTGTAGAGATAGAGAATATATCCGCCCATCAGTTTGCTGGCAATCGCCTTCCATGCTTCCTCGATGATGAGCGCCTTTCTTCGGTCTTTTCGGAGACGCATTTTCTGGATGAAGGTATCCATGATAATGAGTGTCACGATCGGAAACAGTTTCGGGTTGTCTTTCACATTGTCGATTTCAAAGACGATGAATGGTTCGTCAAAGAGCGTGTTGTCTGCACTTTCGTTGAGTGTCGTTCCATATCTTCCGCCTTTGTAGAAATCCTTCAGCACGAACAAGAATGTCCTTAGATTAAATTCCTTTTCGGTGATGTGGTGTTTCTTATTGTTCAGGTAAAGGGGCAGAAATTTATCGCAGTAGTCATAGAATCCGTTGAAGGAAAGTTCTTTTGCCTCCAATTTTTCTTCGAGCTCCTTAATTTTCTTGATGATGGTTTTTCGGAAGGACTCGTTCCATTCTTCCGCCGTTTTCGGCTGCCTGATAATCTCGTTGGACTTGATGAGGATGAGTTGCGTCTCATTGTAGATTTTTCTCTTATCTTCATCGTTCAAGGTTTCATAAGCTTCGTAAACCTTGTAGAATTTTTCGCTGTCGTAATTCGGGTTGTTCATATTTTTGTCCGGATGATATTCGATGGCGAGTTTTCGGAAAGCCTCCTTAATCTCGTCAGAACCTGCATCGAAAGCGATTCCCAAAATATCGTAATAGTTGTACTGTCCGTTCGACTGGTTCTCAAAATCTGAAATAATGTCTTCCTCGTGGATGTTGTATTTGTTCAGATAGAGAATGAGTTCCTCCGAGGTCTTATGCTCATACCACCTGGTTCCCGAATTGAAATATTGGTGGTAATACGACATCAGCACATTGTCCAAAATAGATTTTTGTGCGGACGACATCGTGGCATCGGGACCTTGCCAAATCAGGAAAATCAAATTGGTCAAAAATTCTATTTTTTCGATGTTGAACTCTTTCTTGTTCATCAAAAAAGGATTCATGGTGATTGGTTTTTCTTCAGTGTATTGGATGTATCTCCCGCCTTTGTATTTGCAGGTTCCCGAATAGGAATCTCCCGTGTCCACAATGACCACGTCATAATTGTAGGTCAGGTATTGCTCAACGATATTGTTCATCAGGAAGGACTTTCCAGAACCTGACGGACCGAGGACAAACTTGTTTCGGTTGTTGATTCTTCCTGTCTTCATCGGCAAGTCCGCCGGATCAACTTTCAATGGAACGCCTTGTCGGTCGGTAAAACGCAGATAAAAATTGGATTCCTCGTTCACGGGGTAACTTTCTTTAAAAAAAAAACACAAGGCCGCTTCGCTTGTCGTCATAAATAAATCGTATTCCCGAAGTTCCGTGGCATTGCCTGGAATGGCGGAGCGAAATAGTTCGAGCTGGTTGTAGGCGTTCTTGGAGACGATAATTCCTTTCGTAAAAAGCTTGTTCTCGATCATCGACTGTATTCCTTCCATTTTTTCCAGTGTATGTGTTGAAAATATTAGGGAGAAATGGGCATTGACCACGAGTTGTCCGTCGATGGCGATATTGTGGAGAAGCGTTTGGATTTCTTCCGCAATAATGGCGTTGGATGGAGAGTTGTTTGCCGCCCCCTCGTGCTTCTTTTTCTTTTTGTCGAGTTCCCGCTGTTGTTGCGCCTGCAGAGGAATGGTGATGACCTGATTGTAGATGATGGTTTCGTAATCCTCCAATTCGTTGATGAAGGTGAAGTTGTCCACCGCCGTTTCCGAGGCTGCTCCGTTTCCTCCCAATATGGAAAAAGGATCTATTTCTGAAGGCAGGTCGATATTTTCGACATCCACATAGGAAATATTTTTGACGAAGCGGTTTCCGATTTGGAGATATTCGTTGGTACTTTTGATATTGTCAAAAACCGGGGTTTCCGTAAACTGCATCGACAATACACCCGAAATGTAGTATTCAAAATCTTTCTCATATAAAAATTGGGGTTCGCAACCGCTCTGCTTCAAGAGCATCAACACCTTTTGGCATTTGTCGCGAAGTTCCTTGTAACTTTTTTCGGAAAACTGGTAGTGCTTGTTTTTCTTCTTGAGTTTGTCGTCCACAATGTCCGTAAACAGGAGTACCGTTTCGATGGTTTTAAATAGTCTTCCGTCAAAATGCTCGGAGTATTTCTGCTGGAGGAACTGGTTGGAGGATTCGGCGGTATATCTCTTTTTGGAAAAGATGTCGAGTTTTTGAACGATTCTTCCTTCGCCAATAATGGATACGACTTGATTCAGCACGGTATGGAAGTTCAGGTAGTTGTCTGGGTCGGCGGAATACTGTTCCACAATGTTCTTAATTCTGATGCCGATAATCGGATTCCCGTACTGTCCGAAGAGGACATCAAAATCCCATCCAAAATCCTTTCCGTAATCGTAGCCGATGAAGGGAATGTCAAATGCCTGTTTCTTTGTCTTTACCATCTTTTAAAAATCTTTTGTTGTTGAGTTTTTTTGGAAAAATGAATATCTGGTCAAAATTTTTGGTCTTGTCGTAGAGTCCGTTTTTGTCCTGCTTCTTGAAAATGAGGTAGACACCTCCTGCGGTTACCAATAAACCTAATAATGAACCCAGCAATCCGAATTTGGATAAGATGAGTGCCGCAACCACACCTGCGCCGATGACGGCTACCGCATAAATGATGTATTTGCCTTTGAGTCCGAAGAATACAAGGGGTTTTTTGAGCCCCTTGTACAGGTAGTATCCCATCTTAAGCAAAGAATGCGGTTACAAATTCCGGAACCACGATAAGGAAGATCATCGCACCGCCGTAGCCGAGGATTTCTTTGTTGACATCCTGGTCGCCGTTCGTCCATTTGTTGTACACCCTCAATCCTCCGATAAATCCTACGAGTCCACCGACTGCCTTTAATATCAGCTTGATGGGGTCCCAATAGTCCTTAATGTCGGAAGCGGCATTGGAGATGGCGGTCGCTCCGCCCTGCGCAAGCATCGGGGTCATTGCCAGCATCACCAAGGCAAGGGTTAGAACTTTCTTTTTTGTCACGTTTTTTCTGATAAAATTTTTCATCATTTTTAAAATTTAGGTTAGTTATGTATGGTAAATTGGTTAAATCGTCGAGTGGTAAACCTTTTGTCCCTCAATATTGTCCACCAGTTTTACGTTGGTTTCAGAAAGGTTGACAAATTCTTTCCATTGGTCTTTCTTGCTCTGTGCATCATTTTTTTTCTTGGAAACTATTGGCTCAATAATTTCTGGCTTTTTGCTGATTTCCGTTTGCTGTGGCGGATTTTCATGGTGTTTGGTTTCGGGCTGTTTTGAGCTGGTCCCATCCAAATCCTCTTCCTCTTCAAATCGTTTCCTCAATTCTTCCAAACTGGGATTGTCTTCAAAATTGTTCTGTCTTTGAATCGGAATGGGTTCGCTTTTTAGGAATGATTTCGGGGTTTTGAGATTTTCCACATCCTCGATGCCGATCAAGGTGGGTTCCTCATTCTCCGCCTGTGCAAAGTCGCCGAGTGAGTATTCTTCTGCAACATCGGTCTGAACGGTTTTCTCTTTTTTTAGGAAAAGGTCGTAGACGATATTTCCGGCATAGTACAGAAAGTAGGCTCCTAAAAGGATGAGTGAGTATTTTAACATAATGTATTGATTTGAGGTTTGTGGTTTATGGATTATTTTTTTCTTGTCTCTTTTGTCTCTCGTTAAAGCGCAACTTTTTTGACCTCGCTGATCTGCTGTATAATTTCGTCGAACGGCTTCTTTACGGCGTATTTTTGCTCGTAGGTGAGTTTTCTCGTGTCGATGGTTTGGAGGCAGTTTCTCTTGAACACGGGATTTTCTAGTAGAGTTCCGTATTTTGCCAACTCGATATCCATTTCCTTTTGGTTGAGATATTTGTAGCCCTTGTCGTATTTGGAGCGGATGAAGATTCTTTCCGCCTCGCTTTCCAACAAACCCAGAAGATTTTTGAATACCAAGGTTGATTTTACGGACACATCGGAATACTCAAAGGGAATGATGATGAAGTCGCTGTACACCAAAACATCGCTGTATCTCTGGTCCAGTGTTCCCGCCAGATCGAACAGGAACAGGTCTTTGCTTTCTTTCAGGTCGACAACCTGTTCCAAGTCCTCGAAAGGCGGCTCATCGTCATCTTCGCCAATGACTTCCACCTCGTAGAGTTTGGGCAGTTCCGAGTCCGCATCCTCCCTCCATTTGTTGAAGAAGGATTTTTGGTAGTCGAAATCAAACACCTTGATCTTCCTTGTAGAAATTCTGGAGAGATAGTTGGCGAATGCGATGGCGAGGGTGGTTTTCCCTGTTCCGCCTTTTTGGGTGGCAAATGTGATGATCATTCTTATGTTCTTTTTTTATTTTTGCGTCTTTTTCTTAACTCTTCTTCGGCAGGGTCTCTCCCTGTTCCTCCCGACGGTTTGGTGAATTGGAAAATCAGGTCGTCTATGGTTCTATCCAGTTCCTTGGAAAGATTTTCATCTCTACTTTCCGGTGTCAATTCTTTGCTTGGATTGAGGAATTTTTGATAGGCATTCTCTCCAATTAAGTTTTCCAATGAACCCACATAATGCAGTTTGGAGTGGACGGCATAATATTTTCCATCTTCCGATTTTATGAGGTGGACATCCTTGTTATTCTGTGTTTCGACATAATCCTTTACCTCGTTTTTTATGGCGTTGAAAACCTCCCTGTTCTTTATTTTCTTAGACTCGAAAAGCATAAATTCTATTATAGCGTTTTCGGGATTCTGGCGTTTCAGATGCTCCATTAATATTTGTTTTGAAAAACTGTCCGCCAGATTATAGTCCTTTAGACTTTCAAAAAGTTTCTTGTCAATTTTCTCATCGGTCATCTCAAACAGGTCGTCCATCTTCATGATCTCACTTCCCTTGAACACCTTTCCCGATTTGTGGTCGATGATGCTGTATCCGAAGGGTTTCTGTCCGTCCTTGTGGTGGAAGACCACATCCAGTCCGTAGATGTCCCGCAATTTTTTCTGGAGCTCGCTCTCGAACTCTATCTTGGGTTTCCAATGGTCGCTGTGCCTTTCTTCCGGTAGCAGTGATTCCTGCGCCCTTCTGTCCTCTACCTTGAAGACTTTATTGGAACAGAGGTCTTTGTATTTGCTCAAAATGGCTTTCAGCTGTCTCATTCGTCCGTTGTCCGAATTGGGGGTAAAACTGATTTGGTTACCGTGGATGGTTTTAAGTTTTACCCCGTTCTTCAGAATGGAAAAGTCATTTTCATCATTTGTGTCTTTAGTTAGTTTGAACCCGCTTCTTTCAAGCAGGAGTTCCAGTTGGCTGAGTGAAGCAATTTGATAGTTTAGCAGTTTTTCTAATTTTTCCTCGGAACTTACTCCGTATCGTTTTTCTAGTGTATCTGCCAATGCTTTTTGGGCTTTCAAGCGTTCGTAACTGTCGTTGATTTTCTTTCCGGTCTGCTTGTCAACCCTTGTGGAGACGATATGGACGTGGTTGTTCTCGGTGTCGCTGTGGTAAACAACTATGAACGGCTGTTTTCCGTAGCCCATTTCCTGCATGAAGTCTTTGGCGATTTCGGTGATTTCTTCCTTGCCATGATTCTGATATTTTGCAGAAATGACGGCGTGGAACTGTGGTTTCTTTACCTTCTCATTTTTTGAAATGGATTTGAAGTAGTCCCGAACCTGCTCCGGACTGCTTTCCCCATTGATGAAGGAGGGAAAGTTTTTCATCAGCATCAGTTCTCCTGTTCCTTTCTCCATCTTTTTGTCGTTGTACTGAACGCCGTGAAAATCCGAGCCTGAAGCAGGAATAATCTTGACAATCATTTTGCGAGCATTTCATAGATCTTTTCGAAGATTTGGTTTTGCTGCTTCTTCAATTTGGCGATTTCTGAAAGCTTTGCGGTGAAGTTTTTCAGTTCTGATTCCGAAATAAACTTTTGTCCGTTTGCAATTTTCGCTACCTGGTTGATGTTGGTCTCTATCTTGATGAAGACGTTGTCTTGTTTTTCAATGAACGCCAGTATCTGTCTTCTTTCGTTGTCTAAAATTCTGTTCTCAACTGATGCCGTCAGTAAGTCGGTCAATGTGAGGTTTCTGTCTTTGCATATTTTTTTCCAGTCCTGTTTTTTGGTTTTGGATATTCTGAATTTTATGTAGTCTTCTTTTTCCATTAAGGACTTTGTTGAATCATCAATTAGGGCAGATAAGGCTTGATCCAGTTGGAATATCCTTGAACTTCTCCGTAGGTGTAGTAGGATGTGGACATTGCGTTTAGGGAGGTTTGCGGAATCTGGATGCTGTAATTCTCCAGCAGGGCTGGAAAATATTGCGTGGAATTTTCCGTATGCAGTAAGACAATCTGGTTGGGAATGTATCCGATGTCGCTGTAGATGCTCGCAATGCTGATGAAGGCGTTTCCCGTAATCGGTGCGGAATCAGAAGACCTGTACATCTGAAACCATACATTTACAATTCCCTGTACTTTTCTGAACAAAACCGCTCCCTTTAGTCCTCCGAAATTTTTGGTTCCGATGGTGTAATATTTTGAGGAGGTAAGATAGGCGTGGCTATTTCCCGAATAGTTTACAGGGGCGGACCAAGTTGAAGTTGCTGTCAGTGCGGCGGTGCTGTTGGGATCGAAGGTGAGTACAATTCTGTATTCGACAGGCTGTTTCTCCTTTGCGAAATTCTGCCATACGTTGCCGTCAAAATAATACATTCCTGATTCTGAAATATTGATGACCTGCCCCGAAAGATTGGAAGCCGGAGCGGTGGCAAATACAACCGCACCTTTTTTTGCCTGTGTGTAAAACTTGTTCGCCAACTGGTCGCCCGTTATCCTTGGAGGAATAATCCCGTCATGATGTGAGGTGTCGTTTGGTTTTCCTACTACATCAAAAGTAGTTTCGGGTGTCTGTGTGTTTATTCCGACCTGCGCATTGAGGTTGATGGCAAAAAGTGTCAGGAGAACATAGAGGGTTGCTTTCATTTTTTTGATTAAAATTTCTGTTGCAAAATTGGGACATCAAATCCGTGAAAACAATAGTGTTCATGGGGCGTGGGCTAAATAAGAACAATTTAGACGAGTTTAGATTCTCCGAAGATTAAAAAAGAATAATTTAGACGAGTTTAGATGCTTGAACCAGATTTGGTGATTAAAAAAAACAAGTTCCGCCGTTTTTTCCCCTTTTGCAAAAAGGCAAGACCGTCTTTGTCCCAAAACTTGAAAAGTTTGTGGGTACAAAGACACATCTTGCAACAAAAGTTTACTGATTTTTTTAGAGGTCTGAAAAGGTTCCTCGAATGCTTATATTAGGGTTGTTTTGCGGTTTTTTATGATAAAGTTGCTTTGGAAGGAAAAAAACATGGAAAACGGGGAGAATTGAGGTGTAACTTTTCTACCCACGTTTGCGAGTAGGATGTGGCTGATTTACGCAGGTTGCATGATAACCTGTAGCTAAATTACCCAACTTATTGAAAAAGATAAGTTTATTTGGTGCAGGTTTTGAAGGAAGGTGTGTCTTTTTATCATTGAAATTTTTGTCAGAATGCTTATCATTTAGGAAAATGTAGGGTGGGTCTATTTTACCCAGGTTGATTTTGAACTTGTGTCTATTTTTCGCAGGTGGTTACTTTGGGAGTGCATATTTAACAAAAGAATCGGAAGGACTGAAAATTCTGTAGATGATTATTTCAGAGTTATTTTTTAGATTTTAGTTTAGATAATCTTGGAATTAAAAATAATGAAAAAGATTCTCTTGGAAATGGGCTTTTTTACGCGGCTTTGTGATTGGGATGTGCCCAATTTACGCAGGTTGAAAAATTGCCTGTGGTTAAATCAGGCAGGTTTTTGAAAAAGATGACTTTATTTGTTGAGAATTTGCACTAATAATGCACGGAAATCCCTCGTTTCTGTAAGAAATCTTAGCATTAACAATTATTTTTTTAAAAAAAACATCAAGCTTGATACCCCAACAATTTCCTAATTTGATAGAAAAACCTTTCAATTAGCCTTAAATCCTCGGTGACAATCTCGGCACTTCCTTTGAGCTCTCTGTCAAATGGCAACTTTTTCCCAAAAGAAGTCCGCAATCCTTTTGGAAGCAAAACGTCAACATAATAGTTCCCTTTATCATCTGGAGTAAGAGAAATGTTTTGGACCTTGCCTTCAACGATTCCATATTCTTGGTATCGGTAATTATCAAGCTTTACTAAAACCTTTTGATTTGGTTTAACTTTACCGGAATTCACTGATGGAATCAACATCCGACCAACAACTAATTCCTTATCATTGGGTAGAACAGACATCACAATATCACATGGTTTTACAAATTGGTTCTCGCCCCAAAATTGTTGGAAACTAACTACTCCTTCAGTAGAAGAAATAATGAGATAATTTTGTTCCCATTGTCTCAGTGATTTTCTTAGCTGTTCAAATAATTGGAGCGTTTGGGAGCTGTATGTAATCTTATCTTTCTCAGTATTTATTGATGCACCGCTTTTGGTTTTATTTAGATTTGAAACCGCTTCCTGCATCTGTGACAATGTTATATTGATATTTTTCAAATTTTGTTCTGCCTGTAGAAATTTTGTTTTTTCATTTTCTAGTTCCATCGCGGCAATTACACCTTGATTGAACAATTCTTGGGAGCGCAAGTATTTTTTTTGGTAAGGTCAAATTTTGTAACTTCTAAGTTCCGCTGCTGTTGTAATGTAGCAATCCTTGCCCTGTATTCCCCAAGACTTTGGTTTGCTGCAATATTTTCAGGAGCATAGGGCTTAAGACGAGTAAAAAGTTTTTCATCCTGCAATGCTTTTGCAAAACTATTGTATTCTCCCTGTATTTCGCCAAGTTTGAAGGTTGATGCCTGTTGAGTAGGGAAGTAGAGAACTTGTGATGATGACATTGAATCAACTATATCTTTTAGAGCTAGAATATCCTTGTAATCAGCAGCTGACTGAAGCACCATCATGACTTGATTTTTATTTACAGACTGATGATCTTTCACTAAAATTTTTTCAATTTTAGAATTTGTTCTTGCTTCAAGTTTTTCAGGTGGATTTTTGGAAGTTACGACTATGGGGGCAGGTATAAACTCAGGATATTTAATTACATAACTCATCAAGAGAACCATCAGGAGAATGACGAAAATTACCGTGTTTCCCCATCGAATCATCCAATGTGGCGGCTGCGTGAGAATATCCTGCACGTTTTCTGAACGTAGTTCAAGATTGTCTAATATGTCTTTTTCCTTTTCCAATTTATTATTAAATTTTAAAATGTCCCAAATACGTCATAACAATATCCAAACTCTTTGTATTAACTGTGGAGCCATCATGAATACAATTATCTGTTGGAGCTATATAGTTGGTCCTTAAATCCTCCGTAGATTTTTTTTTTGTAGCCATTTCATGAGTTTTTAAAAGGTTAATAAAAACAAAGTTACTAAAACGGCAAATGGGAAAAGCTACCGGAGGTTTAGTTCAACATCTAAGTTCTTGTTGCGTGTGAAGAACGAACAGTGATACCCTATTTAACGGAAGCTTCGGGAGTTTTTTTTCAGCATTATGGGTTTATCGGCGAAGGATTTTAGAGATTTACAGAGGATTTCTGGAAGAACCTCTTTTTTGGGTCGGTTTAGGCTTTTTTAGTTAACTTTACAAAGTGACAGATTTATGCGGTTGTTAAAGCTGCCGAAGCTTTAGTTCAGCGAATCTTTAAGTTATTAATTTCTTTAAAAAAATAGAAAAATCTATAATAAATCTGTTATTTCTCCAATTTATTTTTGGTTTTAAATTGGATCTATACTGTGGAAGAAGTGATGTAAGCAGGGAAGAACAGTCGATTTAAAAAAATCTATAAATGTAATTGTCCGGCAAATGAGTAAAAAAAACTTGGTTGATATCATAGAATTTTCAGAAGAGTTATCTGAACCAATTAAGACACTGAATTACGAGTGGCTTGAAAAATATTTTCGTATAGAAGAAGGTGATGTTGCATCACTTTCAGATCCCCAAAAGCATATCATAGACAAAGGCGGCCATATTTATTATGCTAAACTCAATGGTGAAATTGTTGGTACAGCCTCACTGTTAAAGAAAAGTGAAACGGTTTACGAATTAGGTAAATTGGCTGTCAGCGACAAAGCACAGGGACACGGTATTGGGACAATATTGATTGAACATTGCTTAAATATTGCCAAACAAAAACAAATAACGATACTTATTTTATACTCAAACACAACGTTGCAATCGGCTATTCATTTATTTAGAAAATATGGGTTTGAAGAAGTTGAACTTGAAAGTGGAGT
Organism: Kaistella yananensis; assembly: GCF_026107505.2. Classification (NCBI taxonomy): domain Bacteria; kingdom Pseudomonadati; phylum Bacteroidota; class Flavobacteriia; order Flavobacteriales; family Weeksellaceae; genus Kaistella; species Kaistella yananensis. Next base: position 302,360 of record NZ_JAPCHZ010000006.1, read on the forward strand.
TTACGAAAGAGCAAATATCAAAATGGAGAAACACTTTTAAACAGGAAAGAACAGCCGTTTTAGAAAAAAATTATAAAGAATCCAGCGGACTTTTTATCCTGGACTTTGAAAGGTCTGTCACATGCGTGTAGATTTGGGTGGTTTTAATGGAATTATGCCCAAGGAGCTCCTGAATAAAGCGGATATCGGTTCCTGTTTCCATTAAGTGAGTGGCAAAACTGTGGCGCAATCCGTGAATACCGACTTTCTTGCGAATGCCTGCCTTTTCCATCGCCTTCCTAAATACCGCCTGCGCAGACCGTACAGAATATGCCTCGCCTTCTTTACCCTCGAAAAGGTAAACCTTTGGGCGGTAGCTCAGGTAATATTCCCGCAATTCGGGCAGTAAGCTTTGGGGAAGTACGGCGATGCGGTCTTTTTTACCTTTCCCCTGTTCGATGCGCACCAGCATTTCCGCACTGTCGATATCGGAAAGTTTTAACGCTACCACTTCACTCACACGGAGCCCCATGCCGTAACACACTTTCAGAACAAGTGAATGTTTGAGATTTAGTGTGGCAGCTATTATTTTCTTGATTTCAGCTTTGCTGAGCATTTTGGGAAGCAGCAGCTTTTTCTTTGGGCGCGGAATGTCGAAAAACATTTTTTGGCGGTGGAGCACTTGCTCAAAATAAAACTTTACGGCATTCATGCGGCTGTGGATTTCGCTTTCCGAGAGTTTCAGTTTTTCGTGGCAGTAGAGGAAATAAGACCGCAAACGTTCGGGAGAAAGCTCCTGCACGGGATAACTTTTTAGGATGTAGAGCAACTGTGCAAATTCTATGCTGTAAGTGCGTAAGGTATTTTGACTGTACCGCTTCAGCAGGAGATGTTCCTGGAAACGCTGGAACTCCGGCAAATTGACAAGGTGAATTTTGGAGAGTACTGCCTTGCCGGTTATTTTCTCGGGCAGCCCAAAAAGTTTGCGGTAGTGCCTGTTATCGGTAACATACCATTTTTTTTGTGAGGCGGACCACCGTGCTTTTGTGTGTTCGCGCAGAAAGGAAATGAGCTGCCGGTCTTTTTCAAACTGCACCAAAATAACGTTGGAGCCGTTGTGAGTTCCGGAGGAAAACTGAAATCTTTTGTCTGAAAAATCCATACCACCACTGCGTATTTTTTATATATTAAAAAAAGCTAAAATCAGATGGCGTTGGATGTTATCCGCCGCCAATAATTTAAAATACGCAATCCAAATATAGCTATAAAATATTAATATACAAATACTTAATAAAGATTCAAAAAAAATTACGATTTTATGATGCTTGATTCATAAATATTCATATATTTGAGTGTTAGCCGTCATTCTGAACAGAAAGCGTGTTAATATCAATTGCCAAACCTTTTTCAATCAGTCCGAAAATGTCAAAATGATGTTTAAATAAATAATTACTTTGGTAAAGTTTCAAATGTCCTCTGGGTGAATTTTTAATTTCATTTATTCTTTCCCTATCTAATTCACAGTCTCCATCTTGTAGATTATCCCAATAAAATATTTCTGTAAGGTCTGAAAGAGGGCGAAGGATTGGTTTCCATCCGTAAGATTGATGTCTGTCGCAAGTCTCTTGCGTAAACTGCATCGCTGCATAATCGTGAATCCTCACGTTGCTCGACGGGCAATGTCTTTTAAGCCCATATGGAAGATAAGGAGCTAAGTGTTTTAATTCTAATTTCATAATATTTTATACTTTTAAGTTAATAAGAACGAACGGCTAACACAGTATTGCAAAAAGCGGGGTTGAAGTTATCCGTAGTTCGTTTTGTTTGTTTTAGTTAGTTTAGTTTTAGTATTTCAGAAGTGCATTTTTAGCCCCGCCTTCTGCAATACACAACCGTTAGCTGTAATTGTAAAACCAACAACATTTCAAATTTTTCTCATGACTATTTTTCGACAAATTCTAAATAATCTAAAAGTAATTTCTGCAAACAATAACATTGAAAAAGTCAAAGAAAAATTTATAGCTAAACAGATAAATATTAATCAAATTCCTGAACAACTCGAATTGTTACAACAAAATAAAACTGAATTTGACTTTATTGGAATAACTTCAAATGGTGATGATTGTATTTATTTTGCAAAAAATGATGGAAATTTTAATATCGAATATGAAGCTGTTGAAAAAACTCAACTTCCTTATTTGGAAAAAATGAAAAATTTTGCCACAAAAAATAATTTTCAATTTACAGAAGAAAAGAATGACGGAATTCCATATTTCACGATATTTACAAATAGTGATATAAATGAAACTTTAAAACTTGCAAAACAAATCCAAAGCGAAGTTTTTGGAAATAATAATAATAACACAGAATACGAAATTGTGCCTTGAAAATTACAACTACAGCTAACATTGTATTTGCAAAAGGCGGGGTTGAATATATAATAGAAAAACCCGATGCATTTAGTCGCAACTTGCTTTTCATATTGTATTTTTTTGTAATTTAACAATCTGAAAAAGCAATTTGCTTAGTTCGGTCGAAATTGAACTTACAGTTAAATTTAGCCCGCCCTTCGCAAATACTTTTTCCGTTGGCGGTAATTTTACCAAACAGAATGTTGAAAATAAAAAAGTATAATCCGATGAAGCTATAAGTAACTGTCCAAAATAAACAACGTAAAACTTTTTCATTGCTTTCAAAAAGTAGTGAAAATTTCTATTATCAACATTTAAAAATTAGAAAAATGACACAGTTACAAATGATTGACAAAACAAAATATATAGCGCAACAAGACGAAAATGTTTCCGCCGTTTTTATGTATGGTTCATTTACCAAAAACGAAGGAGACAAATATTCTGACATCGAATTTTACATCTTCTTGAAAAATAAAGAAAATTTCTCGACAGAAAAATGGGTAAATCAAATTCATCCTTTGGCTTTATATTTTACAAACGAATATGGAAGTGAAGTTGCTATTTTCGAGAATATGGTCAGAGGAGAATTCCATTTTTTAAAAACGGAGGAAATTGAAATTATCAAATCTTGGGACGGAATTGTTGAATTTAGCGATTTTGACCAAATGAACCTAACCGACAAAGATGGACTTTTAACGAAAACGCTTAATCAAATCAAAACGAAATCGCCCGAAAGAATAACAAATGAAAATATTTTGTGGTTAAGCCAATCATTACTGAATGTTGTACTGACAACAAGCAACTTGATTAAACGAGAAGAATTTGCTCACGCTCATCACAGTTTATCAAATGTGCAGAAATACTTGCTTTGGCTTATAAGAGCAAGAACAAGCAAAACGCAACATTGGGAAAGTCCGACTAAAAGTCTCGAAAAGGACATTGACACGATTTGGTATTCAGAGTATAAAAAAGTAACATCAGATTTAAATCCCAAAAACATCGTTTTGGCTTTTGAGAACTCATTAAATTTATCGGAAAAACTATTTGATGAACTAAATATTGAACCCAAACTGAAAGAAATCCTACACAAAATAAGATAAAAAAACTACCGCCAACATCGGTTTTGCAAAAGAGCGGGTTAAGTGGTTAATTCAAGGTTTGTGCATTTAATCCGCAAAACCATTTTTTATTTGCTTTTAAAATGTAAATTAGCAAATAGAAAAAATGGTTTTGCTTAAGTTAGTTCAAAATTGAAAGTTTAGTCTTTCTAATCCGCTCCTTCGCAAAGCCGCAAAACGTTAGCTGCAAGGCTACACAACAACGCTAATAGACAAACATCCCTTGAAATAATAGGGAGCTGACCCGATTAAGGTGTCAGCCCCTACTAAAAAAAATCTACTCAACACCTAACTGTAATTTTGCAGAACTAAGATGAATTTCATCTTGTGTTTCTAAAGCAAAATATCCATAAGCTAGAGGTGCGGCAGCAGCTCGTTCAACTGCTTGTTCAAACAGTTTATCCCATACTTCTCCACCTTGTTTTTCGTATGCCGAAATTAAATTTTTCAGACTTTCTTCACCGAAAACAGTAACGTGACCTGAAAAATCTTGTGCTATATCGCTGACTTGTGCAGTTGACCAATCAATAATTCCACAAACTTCTCCATTATGATGAGTAAGTGTATGACCTGCATACAAATCACCGTGAATGAATTTTGTAAAATTCGGCCATAAGGCATCATTATCCAGCCATTTTTGGTACCGAAGTTCTAATTCGGCATTTATCCCTAATTCAGATTTCACCAAAATCAATCTTTCAGAAATCTCATTTCTAACCTGTTCAGGTGTCAAAACTTTTAGATTATTACGAAGTACTTCTTCCGTAGGAATTGAATGAAGTTCTATAAGTGCTTTCGCTAATGATGGTATATAAAGGTCGTTTTCTTTAGACATATTCCAGGTTACTTCATAAGTCTCCGCATCATAAGTAAGTGCAGGTTTTCCATCGAGCAAAGGATAGGCTACCAGTTTTTCATTAGCTATACGCCAATCAGGAACTTGAACCGAAAGGTATTTCGACACCAATTGAAGAATGCGTTTCTCATTCGCAATCTGTTCGCCTAAGGTTGTTCTTCTTGGAATACGCAACAACCACTTTGTGCCATCCCTATCTGTAGCGAAACCAACCTTAAAATCAATTCCCATTTCATTAAAACTCATTTCATCCGAAAGAATTAACCCATTTCTTTCCGCTAATTTTTGAATATCTCTATTTTTCATTTTTTTAAATATTTTTGATTTTACCTAATTGCATTAAGTTGCGAGTGCTAAACGAAAGAATACCCACAAGGATTGCCAAACAACCGCTTATGATAAACGTAATGTTTACACCAATAACTTCTGCAATCAGGCCTGTGAATAATAAACCGATTACACTTGGCAAAACTGCCAAACTATAATAAAGTGAAAATACACGTCCTAATTTTTCAGGACTTACCTCTGTTTGTACAATTGCTGTAAAACAGCCATTGAAAACAGACAGGCTGATACCGCCAATGGCTGTTACCATCACAAATCCTACAAACCAACTTGCAGGTAATACACCACTCAAAATAAATGTAAGTCCCAATAATACATACATAACATTGACTGCGACTACTTTTGAGCCTTTCAATTTGAAAATACTCAGGATGACACCGCCAATAAGCATACCTCCGCCCCAAACCACTTCTACAATTCCTATCTCCCATTTTCCTCCTGCAAAATGCCCTGTTGTGAGCAACGGAAACATAATGGCAGCTGGCATTATAACAAAGGTTATCGCCATTGCATAAAGAAAAAGATAACGCAAACCTTTGTTTTTTGAAACAGTCTGAAACCCTTCCGAAAATTCTGTAGCAATAGAATGTGCAGACGATTTTGACTTCGCAACCACATTGGGAATTTTCACCATCACGAGTGAAAGAATAGCCAGCAATGCTCCAATCAAATCCAAGTACAATACTTTTGAAATAGGAAGATAAGCAATGGCTAATGTGCCAATGGCAGGACCACCAATACTGCAAACCGAATGTAACACCTGATTAATTCCTGCTACCTTTATCAATTCATTTTGGGGTACAATCAGCGGAGCAATTGCCTGTAGTGCCGGAGCGTGAAAAGCATTACCAACAGAGCGTAAACCCAATAAAATGTATATCCATATAAGATTAACATTTTCATTTTGTAAAATGACGAGTAACAAAAGGGCACAGAGAGCTATAAAAGCATCCGAAAAAATCATTACATATTTACGATTGAGACGGTCAACATATACACCTGCTATTAAGCCTATCAATGCTTGAGGCAACATAGCTGCTATTCCTGCGTAGGCTAAAACTTCGGCTGACTTGTACTCCAGACTAAGCCATATAACAATAGCAAACTGAACAGCATAACTTGTAAGCATTGAAGCAAACTGTCCAGCCCATATAAACATATAGGTCTTAAACCATTTACGGTTTTCCATAAAAACTTGATTAAATTATACAACAAAATAATTGTAGCATAATACTAATAGAGTACTATACCATAAAAGTGGGTTTTGAAGAGAATTACCCTAATAATTATTTAATCCAAGGCTTTGCCACGTGTTGTATACTTTTTGGAAGTGAAGCCACAAAAGTACAAATTATTATCTCAAAAAATAAGCTATTTTAGCAAAATTAAGCCCAGCAGCTAATAGCTAAGTTTTCGTTGCGTGCGCAGCACGAACAATGAAAACCCTGTTGAACGGAACCTTCGGCAGCTTTTGGTTGGGTATTTTCCCACACTATGGGTTTATCGACAAAAGATTTTT
>NZ_JAPCHZ010000007.1:0-81288 GCF_026107505.2 Kaistella yananensis
GGCAAAAAATTACTTCATGGGAGAAACGGGACCACAAATCAATGCATTACTAGCTGCAACCGCTTGGAACATGAAGAAAATGATGGAACTACTGAAACAGAAAATTATTTTCTTATTTTGTAAGATACAAATTATGCTGTTTTCTAATCCTGTTTTTAAAAATAAATTAAATAGTGGGTTTTGTTAAGGAACGACTAACTAATGATAATTAAAATAAATTTTAGGGGGCGTATGTCTCTATATCATTGGGGGACAGAGACAATATCGAAACCTAATAATAATTCAATTTGGGTAATTTTTATTAGTCCCTCCTTCAAAAATCGGGGACTAAATTTGGGATTGTTCATTGGGTTTTAATGTTTTTCATTGTGTTATAAAATATTGTAAAATGTTAAAAAACAATAAAATAAATATTTATGGTTGTTTATTGAAATTAATCTATACTCCCGTCTTCGCTACAAAAAAAGCTCAACTTAGGTTGGGCTTTTTTTATTTTCTTTTGTAAATAAGTATATTAATTAATGCTTTCTATAAGAATGAGATTTATCTTAATGTGCTGTCTATCGGATATGTTTTTATCTGATTTTTAGCAGTTTTATAGATTAAATTTGGTCAGTTAAAAGATAAGTAGTAATTTTACGCCGTCTTAATGAGGATGCAAGTCTTTAGAAAGGCATAAATTTTTTTTCATCATTTGTGTTTTTAGAATCGTATCGCAAGATGCGATTCTTTTTTTGCTATTTAACACCGGAGTATCTTTCGTAACGTACCATTAAATCAACAAAATAAGAGTACGTAACACTGCCTTCCTGCTGGTTGCTTTTCAGGAAAAGATCGTTCGTAAATCCAAAGAAATTTTCCACAATACCTTCATGCTCTTTCACGAATCTTTTTTCAGCAGCCCGGTCTCTTTTCATCCCTGGGGAATATTCGCCGATAATCTGCTTTACAAAATCTGGATTTTTTTCTGCTAAACTGTTGAGGAGCGATTTTAATACAAAATAGTACGTGCTGTATTTTAATTCCTTATTTTCCGAATTTTTCCCGATAAGGTATCCAATGAAATTTGCCTCCTGTTCACGGGCATAACCTAACTGATGGGCACTTTCATGTGCAAAGGTGAAAGGAAGGTAAGTGGCTGGTAATGCTGCATTATACTGCGCTTCTGCAGTAAAAGGATTATAATATCCCAATATGCCTGTATAGCTCATAATGCCTGTAAACAGACTGGGTTTTAGAGAATTGATACCGTTGCTGCTTTTTGGATGAGGAAAGCCGGGAAGACGCCTCTGTTGCTTCAGGATTTCTTTCTTTACGGATTCCAGATCTTCTACCTTAAAAACACCGTCCTTATCTTCCTTCACCAATAATCTAAGTTGTTTACAGTGTCTAAGATATTTTACGGTTAAGGCTTTGGTCTCTTCCAGAGTAATTTCTTCTTTTGGAAGTTTATGGATAATGGGTTCCTGAAAATAAAGCATTCCCCAAAACAGCTGATAAATAAAATACAGAATATTCAGCAGTATGACAGATTTGAAAAGGTAAGCGTTCCGGGTTTTTTTATTTAAAATTTTAATCAGAAAGAAAATGAAAATAATGGCGAGTAAAATATACGCCACATCTCCGACCGAAAAAGGGCTGTGTGCAAATATTTTCTGATGAAGGGATTTTTGCCATTCAAAAAACCGTTCAAAGAAACGAACAGTAATTTCAGTTTTTGAGAAGATGAAAAATAAAAGAAATTGGGCAAGTAAACTACCTGCCCAAAATCTTTTTCTTTTAATATAGTTCTTTTTAATGGGCACTTTCACTTTTCAAATGATCAAGTTCGATTCCCTGTGCTTTCAGGATTTTAGTTACGCGAACCGCATAAAATACCAGATAAGCAAAACATAAAATTCCCACGATATAACTGAAGTGAATGTTCGTCATATCCGCAAGCATTCCTTGGATCCAGGAGATAATTCCACCTCCCATAATCATCATGATAAGATATCCCGAACCTTGGTTGGTATGTTTTCCTAAACCATTAATCGCGAGTGCAAAAATACAAGGCCAAAGGGTAGAGCAAAATAATCCAACACTAGTGAAGGCATAAACGGAAGTCATTCCTGAAGTCATCATTCCGATCGCAATCGCGATAATTCCCATTGAAGAGAAAATCAGAAGCATTCTTGCCGGATTTCCTTTACTCAGAATATCACACGCAATCATAACCAAAATAATAAGACTGTAAACATAAAAATGGGAAAGATCATGTTTGGCGATAGCATTTACTGCTAAAAATACTCCAAAAGCTAAGTAAGGCGCCAAAAACCTAAGAATTTTTTTAAATCCGGCAGTAATGTCAAATGCATCCACAGCACCGGTCCAACGGCCGATCATTAATGAAGCCCAATACAAGGAAACGTAAGGAGCAATATCTTTGGTTGAAAACCCGAGTGATTTTTCCATATAAGCAGGTAAATTACTCGCGGTAGAAACTTCTACGCCTACATAAACGAAAATCGCTATCATCCCTAAAACAAGTTGTGGGTATTTAAGTGCAGAAGTTCGGTGTTCACCTGGAACAGCGTCTTCCGTATCTTCTGTAATGGTGGGGGTAACTTTAGGTAATGAAGAGAATTTTAAAAGGATCGCAACCAGAACAAATGCTGCACCTAAAATCAGATACGGAACTTTCACCGATTCAATACTCGCTTCGGTATTTGCAGCTGATGCAGAACCGAAAATTGCAAAAGAAACGATCAGTGGACCAATCGTAGTTCCGAAGTTATTAATTCCTCCCGCCATCGTTAAACGCTGCGAGCCGGTTTCTGTGGGTCCTACTTCAATTGCTAGAGGATTGGCCACAATTTGCTGAAGCGAAAAGCCCAAACCAACAATAAACAATCCTGAAATCATCAGCGCAAAAGAGCCCATATTTGCGGCAGGATAAAACAGAAGTGTCCCCGCAGCAGAGATCAAAAGTCCTACAATTAAACCATTTTTATAACCAATTTTGTTTATCACATCCTGCTTTATCGCTTTGGATATAAACATGTAAATCAAAGAACCAACGGTATAGGCAACATAAAATGCTACGGATACCAACTGGCTTTGGCTTTGTGATAAGTTAAAGGCTTTTTTGAAGACCGGGATCAAAATATCGTTACTCGCAGCAACAAATCCCCAGAAGAAAAACACGGTTACCAACGGCACGAACTGTCCCCAATTGGTTTTTTTAGAATAGTTTGTCGACATTTATTATGATTCTTTAAAACAAATATAACTATTTATTTTCTCAATATGAGTTTTCCAAAATCTTTTTTATTTGGGCATGTGCTGCTGTTTTCAGCTCGTTTGCTGAATGGTGCGGGCTCATAATATCGGCGAGATAAACTTTTACCTTACCGGGGTATCCTTTGGAAGCATCAAAGGGAAACATTTCCTTCAGTCCCACAAACGTAAACACAAGCAGCGGAGACTGATGTTTGGAAGCTAAAGTAAACGCACCGTCTTTAAAACTGTCGAGAATGACGGAGGTATCATCGGGAACCCCGCCTTCAGGAAAAATCACGATACTGTCGCCTTCCTCCATTCTTTCAGCGCAGCGGCGGTATACATCTGCCCGGCTCCTGGCTGAACTGCGGTCTACCATGACACAGATTCTTTTATAAATAATGCCGAAAATCGGGATTTTTACGAGTTCTTTCTTGCCGACGTAGCACAGCGGATGATGAGGCATCAGAATACATGGCAGCATTACATCCATAATCGAAGTATGATTCGAGATAAAGACGTATTGCGTGTTTCTATCGATTTTTTTGTCGGTCAGTTTTTTAAGATCATATCGGAATCCCATGCCGTAAAACATGCCGTAACACCAAATCCTGATGAATTTGTATGCATATTTATAATGCTCTTTGCGGATTGAAAGAACCAGTACAGGAATTCCTAAACTGATGGTGAGCACGGCACCCAGCACAATCATCCAGCCACGCCAGATATAATTAAGGATTTTCTTCATTGGAGAAATCGGTTTTCAGTAATCTACAGTTAGAACATCAAACTTAAACTTTTTCTAGCCATTAAAAATAAAATTTTTCTTAACGGTATAATTTAAAACTGAAACCAAAAGAATAGCCGAAATTTTACTCAACATTTCCTGGCTGACTACAAAGAATCCCAGGTCAAGGTGATCGATGAAGATAAAGCTGAAGAAAATCTGGAAAAATGTTAAACTTAAGATTGTTGATAGAAAAGAAACACCCATAAAGTAAGCAAATTCTCTTTTTTTGGAGTGTTTCCCACGAACAAAAACAAACCAAATACTTAAAAAATAGTTCGTGATAATTCCACATGCAGTAGAGAAAATATTACTCAGCGGGAAATAAATTCCGTGGTAATTGTATTCATCAGCAAAAATTAAAGGAATATAAATACTGAAGATTTTAAAAGAACCAATTTCCATCACTGCGCTCAAACCACCGGCAATAATGAAAAACACAACCTGTTTCTGTTTCAGTAAAAGTTCTTTCATAAAAAAAGCGTGTCTGCAAATTTATAACTATATGTTAAACAATAAGAAATTCTTGTTAAAATATTTTTTTGTTTCAATTTTATGACTAATTTTAATTTCTGAAAAGCGATTGACTATCTGATAAATTTTTCATTTTCAAACAGTATTGGAATGTTTATTTTATCTGAATATACTTATTTGATTGATATTTTACAGTTTAAAACTAAAAAATAAACATTTCCATGAATCCTTCCAGACCCTACAGAAAATTCAATCCTCAAAAGAAAAAAATAGAGGAATTAGAGCAGAAAAGCCCGCGTTTCAAAAGAATTTACTCAGAATATGAATCAATGAGCGACGAGTTATGGAATCTGGAGAATACAGACGTTTCAAATATTCCGGATGATTTTCTGGAAGCCATCAAACTCCAGACTTCTTACCTTGAAGACGAAATCGATGACTGGCTTCTCGATGAAAATAATAAGATACAATAAAATAAATCTGTAGAAATGCAGGTTTTGCTATTTTGTTATCTTTGCAAAAATTTTCCGGGTCCGGAATTCTTGGTCAGACGAACGTTTTCCTGAAAGCCATAATCAACAAAAAAACCAAAAAAATTGAAGGTTGTACGCTGTTCTGCACAGAAGCTCACGAAATCATCAATACCGTAAAAACAGTGATGGATTTAGGTTTACCTTACACTGTTTTGCGAGATCAGGTGTTCACACATCCCACAATGTCTGAATCTTTTAATGATCTTTTCGATGTTGAAAAAATCTAACAAATAAAGCAGAATCAACAGATCGAACTAAAGAATAATTTTTTTGTAAATTGAGCTCGAAAAAATAATCAACCAATGAAATTTACCCTGGAAAACTTGTTCATTAAGCACGTTTTGGTAACTTATCTAAAATACAGAGAGCCAATCTGGATTATTTTCTGGGGATTGGTCGGTGCTGCCGCCGGAACTGTTACTTTTGGATAAACCAACTTTTTCACAATAAAGAAATATCTTTGCAAAAAGCTTTTGACTTCGATCATTAGACTTTGTAATTATGAATATCAACCTCAACCAAAATAAAAATCTAAAGCTCTTTAAAATCATTTCCGAAGTAGCGTCGCGGAATAATCAGTCTGTTTATATCGTTGGAGGTTACGTCCGCGATCTGCTGATGAAAAGGAAAGTGCCAACAGATATCGATTTCGTTACCGAAAGTAACGGGATGGATCTGGCGAAAGCAGTAGCCCAGGCAATCAACCCAAAATTAAAAGTTTCAGTCTTCAAAAATTACGGAACGGCAATGTTCAAACATGAAGGTCTGGATCTGGAATTCGTAGGGGCACGGAAAGAAAGTTATGCCGAAGATTCCCGAAAGCCTTCCGTAGAAACCGGCACGCTGGAAGACGACCAAAAACGCCGTGACTTTACCATCAACGCGCTCGCCATTTCTCTGAATAAAGCAAACTTCGGAGAATTGATTGATCCTTTCAACGGAATTTCTGATATTGAAAATAAAATCATCAGAACGCCTCTGGAGCCCAGCCAAACCTATTCGGATGATCCTTTGCGAATGATGCGCGCGATCCGGTTTGCCTCTACACTGAATTTTAAAATCGAAGAAAATTCACTTCACGCCATAAAAAAAGAAGCCGAAAGAATCAAAATCGTTTCCATGGAAAGGATTATGGTCGAATTCAATAAAATAATGCTTTCGGAAAAACCTTCTGTTGGTTTAAAACTAATGGAAGAAACCGGTATTTTGCCTTTGGTGATGCCGGAACTTACTGCCTTGCGCGGCATTGAAGAAGTGGAAGGGCAGACCCATAAAGACAATTTCTGGCACACCCTGGAAGTGGTCGACAATATTTCCAAAAACACCCAAAACCTTTGGCTGCGCTGGGCCGCCCTTCTACACGACATCGGAAAAGCGCCGACCAAAAAATTTGTGGAAGGCATTGGCTGGACTTTTTACGGACATGAATTTCTGGGGTCCAAAATGGTGAAAAGTCTTTTCCACCGGCTGAAACTGCCTTTGGGAAGCGACATGAAGTATGTGCAGAAACTCGTGAAGCTTTCGTCGCGTCCTATTTCTTTAATCGATGACGGAACTTCAGATTCGGCGCTGCGGAGACTGCTTTTTGATTCCGGTGAGGATCTGGAAGATCTTTTTACGCTGTGCAAGGCCGATATTACCACTAAAAATTCTTCAAAACAGCAGAAATTCAAGAAAAATTTTGAATATGTTGCCCAGAAAATTAAAGAAGTAGAGGAGAAAGATCAGGTCAGGAATTTTCAGCCGCCCATTTCCGGAGAGGAAATTATGGAACTTTTCAACCTGAAACCCGGAAGAGAAATCGGGATATTGAAGGAAAAAGTAAAAGAAGCGATTCTGGAAGGCGAAATTGCCAACGATAAAGTTGAAGCCCGAAATTTCGTTATCAAAGAGGCGCAGATTTTAGGATTGAAACCTGCTTAAAAAAAGCGGTGTCAAAGTAAAGACCTTGACACCGTTTTAAAAAAATTTAGTTTTTGTAGAAACCATTGGTCCCAATCCCGGTAGTAAGGGTTTTGAGTAAAGTTCCGGAAGTGTTATAAACTCTGGTAATACTGTTGGCTGAGAAAGAAGGATCTGCAATATATACTTTTCCGTCGATTACATTAAATCCATAAATGTTTCTGGTTTCAAAACCGAACATCGGAACTACGGTATTTCCGTTCATTGAATACAGCTGTTTCGCCGCTGTCACAAAATAAATTTTATTGTTTTCTATCGCAAGTTTTGCCGCATTGGTAATACCGGGTAAAGCAATTTGTTCCACGGTTGCCGTTTTTGCCGCTATTTTGTAAAGGTAGGTCTGGTTGTTATCTGATGATAAAACATATACCGTGTTTTCGTCAGCAATCATGTCACGAATTGCGCCATTGTCGGTTAGCGTGATGGTTTTATCCACCTGGTTATTTGAAGGGTTTATTCTGGTGATGGTATGTCCGGTTGGTAATTCGTTGTAGTTGGTGTCATAGGTAATTCCATCGGTTTGTACATATACAAAGCCATCGGAAGCGACTACTTTTTCGGCATAACGGTCGAAATTAATGCTTTTCACAAAGCTGTTGCCGGCGTCGTAAATATTCAGTTTCATGACATCATAAAAGTTATTATTGGTCACGTAGGTGTAATTTCCTGTGAAAGCAATGTAACGGGGTTGCTCAAGATTGGCAGAAATCGTAGCGGTTTTTTTGAAAGTATATCGGTTTACGACTTCAATTTTGTTTGGAACATTCATTACCAAAAACGCATTATCATTTTTAAAGCCGATGCTTTGGAATACATTTCCTAAGTTTTCGTTATTGTTGTTTTTACCGTAAATATTGTCTTCCTGAGCTGAAAGATCGTTCGGCAAAAACGTTACCGATGCAGTAGGGGTTGAGAATCCTCCTTCATTTGCAATTAGAATCCCGTTTTCATAAGCGCCTTTCGGAACTTCCACGACAGGATCTTCATTTCGGCAGGAAATGTTGAACAATAACGTAAAGGCAAAAGCCGAAGCTAAAATTTTTGATAATTTCATTTTTTTTATATTTATTTAAAAGTTAATTAGTAACTGAATGCTGTAATTTCTTTTAGGCATCGGATAATATGCTGAAGTTTCATATACCTGATCCCAGAGATTGTTGATTTTAATTCCCAACTGCTGGTTTCTCAGAACACGGATATTTATTCCGGTATTCATTACAAAATAGGATGGGATGGCAGAAGATTTTTCTTCATCAGTGGTTGTGTAGGTGAGGCCGGTAAACATTGCCTGTGCATATAATTCGGCAGAACGGTAGCGGTAACTTGCATTGCCGAAAACTTTATGTTTTGGTACGTACGTCATGAAATTCCCGGTTTCTTTATTGATCGCGTGGGTGAACACATATCCTACACTCATTTTTGCAGAATGTTGACCAAAGGTTTTCTTTAATTCAAGCTGAGATTCGAGGCCAAAAGATTCTACTTCTGAAGTGTTGACCGGAACCCAGTATCCGAGGGAACCCGGAACCCATTGGATCATATTTTTTATTCGCAGATAATAGGGAGACAGACTTAAGGAGAGATTTCTGTATTTGAAATTATTGCCGAGTTCAACCTGATGTGCAACTTCCGATTTCAAATCTGGATTTCCGCCCGGTTGCCAGTATAAATCATTAAAAGAAGGATATCTGAAGTTTTTAGATAAATTGAAAATTAATGAATACCAATGATTTACGGCGTGTCGGCCGGATAATGAAAATAAAATGGGAGTTTCCAGATTTTCAACGATATCTTTCTTTATTCCCGCCTCGAAATAATATTTTTGGTGAGGACTCCATCGCAATAATGCGGCAAAAGCACCGGCATTTCTTACGACATCCGTAATTCCGGATTGGTAACCTTTGCCTTTATTGAGCTGATAATCGGTAATGATATTCAGGGCAAAATCATCATTAATGGAATAGTTGAAATCGTTTTTCAGCAAAGCAACTTCGCTTGTTCCGCCGCTGCTTTTAGGCTTTTCTATCGTACTGAAATACTGAAATTCATCTTCCAGATAAGCCAGTCGTAAAATATTCTGAATTTTTTTTGATTTAAAATTCCAGCTCAGCGTGCTTCGGAAGCTATCGGAATGATATTTGGATCTGGAACCGAATTCTGTAGTGGGATAATGCTGTGAACCGCTAAAGTGCTGGGTCTGCCAGGCAAGGGTATTTCCCGAACCGATTTTATAAGCAACACCGAGATTGAAATTTTTATTTTGGTATTGTCCGTTGATGTTTTGATAATTTTTCTCCGGAACTTCGTAATAATTCTTGCTTTCTGAATAATTGCCGCTAAATTTCACACTTAGGATTTCATCGCTGTAAGATGATTTCAGAAAGGTGTTAACTGTCTCATAAGAGCCATATTCCATAAAAAGAGACTGGCGGAAACCTTTGTTAAAAGTCAGTTCATTGTTTAGGTGAATTGTTCCGCCGATTGCCGCACTTCCGTAAATCACGCTTCCGCCACCAGATTTTATTTCTAACTGATCGTACCCGAGCAGATTCAGATTATTGATATCGCCCTGACCTAAAAAAGGGGAATTCACATTAATCCCATTCCAGATGAAAGCAGTTTGCTGTGCGGTCGTTCCACGGAAAGAGGGCGAAGAAACCATTCCCCGCCCGTTTTCTTTAATATTAACGGGAGATTGAAAACGGAGAACCTCGGAAAGATTCGTGGTGTTTTTGAGTAAATCTTCTTCCTTAAGTTTTGATATTTTCTGAACTTTTCTGGAGTTATCCAATTGATTGTCAAATACAAAAACAGTATCTATGGCGTGTTCCTGTGCCAGTAAAAGCATAGGGCTGCAAAGCAGTATTGCTGAGAAAAGATATTTTTTATTCATATATCAGGCTTTTCCTCCGAAAGCGTTTTTGTTGTTAAACTTTAGGCAAGGTCTCCTGACTTTCACATTGTTTCACCTTCCCGTTTCCAGTGGTTTTGTATTGAAACAATTTTTTTATGTGATTTACAGTTGCGGGGACAGTTCACGGATTTCACGTGATTCCCTTTTCCAAAAGCAGAGCAAAGGTACATTTTTAATCCTGTACCTACAAGAATGAGAAGGTGGTGTTAGGATTTGGCCGATAAACTCTTGAGGTAATGATAGGTTTCCACCTGAGAGCGGATTTCTTTTGTGCCGGTTTTTACATAGTCGTTGCGCAGTTTTTTATCCAGAATTCTGGCTTTTACGTTATCGCTGAGCTGAATATCGAGCATGTCTTTAATTTCTTTCTTTAAATTTTTCTGGGTGACTTTAGCCGCTGCTTCAATTCGGTAATCCAGGTTCCGCGTCATCCAGTCGGCGGAAGAAATATAGATATCTTCGTTTCCTTTGTTGTAGAAATACATCACTCTGGCGTGTTCCAGATATTCATCCACAATGCTGATAGCCTGAATTTTTTTCTTAAACTGCTTCTGGTTCACAGCACAGTAAATTCCACGAACGATCAGCCTACAGATAACTCCGGCATTTGCTGCCTCGTAAATCTTCTGAATCAGGGCGCGGTCGCTTAAAGAATTCACTTTAATAATCATTTCTGCATGGCGGTTTGCCTTTGCTTCTTCAATCTCTTTGTCGATATGCTGCATTATTTTTTCGCGCATGAACTGAGGACAGAGCAGTAGATTTTTACAGGATTTCAGGGCGGGCAGAATGTCTTCTTTAGGTTTTCTCAATACATTGAAAACTTTGTTGATGTCGGCCATAATTCCGCGGTCCGAAGTCATCAGAAGATGGTCGCCGTATATTTTTGCCGTTTTTTCGTTGAAGTTTCCTGTGCTTACAAAGCCATACTGAACGGTTTTGTTGTGCGATCTTTTCTTGATGATGCAGAGTTTTGCGTGAACTTTTTTATTCGGAATCCCGAAGAGTACCTTTACCCCTTCCTGCTCCAGGATTTCTTTCCATTCCAGATTGCTTTCTTCGTCGAATCTTGCGCGAAGTTCCAGCATTACTGTAACTTCCTTGCCATTTCTTACTGCGTTGATGAGGGCATTCACGATTTTCGACTGGCTTGCCAATCGGTAGGCCGTGATCTGTATCGATTTTACTTCGGGATCCATCGCCGATTCGCGGAGTAAATCAATGACCGGGGTATACCGGTGATACGGAAAGGTGAGCAGAACATCGGTTTTCTGAATCACATCCGTAACTCTTTGTCCGATAAACATCGCGTGGTCAAAAGAATTGCGTTCCTCTGGTTTCCGGTACATTTTAAAAACATCGGGAAAGTCCATAAAATGCCGGAAGTTGTGTATTTTGCCGCCGGGAATTATACTGTCTTTTTTGCTTAAATGAAGTTTACGGATCAGAAATTCTAGCAGGGCTTTATCCATTTCCTTATCGAAAACAAACCGTGTAGGCTTTCCTTTTCTTCGCGATTTAATGCCTTTCTCAATTTTTTCTGCAAGCGTGGTTTTGATATCGTTATCTAAATCGAATTCCGCATCTTTGGTCACTTTAAAGCAGTGCGCTTCGAAATCAGTATATCCGAAATACGAGAAAATATGAGGGAGGTTATAGATGATAACATCTTCCAGAAGCATTACGTTTTTCTCTGCTTTATCCTCTGACGGAAGCAGCACAAACCGTCCCACCGCCCGGGAAGGAATTTCAATAATTGCAAATTTGCTTTCGTACTGAAATTCTTTCTTTCTCATTGCCACGCCCAGATACAGTGATTTGTCGCGGAGATAGGGCATAGGCACATTTTCATGAAGCAAAATGGGAATCACGTTACTTTCAACCATCTCATCAAAATACTCCTTTACGAAACGTTCCTGCGCCGGGGAAAGATTTTTTGCCGTCCGGATGAAAACTTTCTGTTCCGCCATTTCGATTTGGATTTTTCGCCAGGTTTTATCGAAATTCTGTTGCTGATGGATTACAATTTCGTTAATCTGCTGCAGGATTTTTGTTGGGGCTTGATAGAATGATTCTGTAATGAATTTGTCTTTAAAATCCATGGCTCGTTTTAATCCGGCCACGCGTACGCGGAAGAATTCATCAAGATTATTTGAAAAGATTCCCAGAAAACGGATGCGCAGGTGAAGCGGAACATTTCCGTCCATCGCTTCCTGTAAAACACGCTCATTGAATGAAAGCCAGGTAACATCTCTCGGATTAAACTGATTCGCCATAAAACATACTGTATTTTCCTCAAAAATAGGTAATTTTCGCTCACTTTTACCGGTCTTACCGTAGGCAGAATGATAAATTTTCGTTAAATTTGAGACAAACTTTGCCTATGTTTACACGAGAAATTTTGTTAAAAAACAGGGTTCCTGTACTTTATCTGAAAAAAAAGGATACGCTTTTCCGTGAAGATCAAATTGCATTGAACCTTTATTATCTTACAGAAGGTGAAATCAGGATATTTAACTCCGATTCCGACGGGAAAGAATTTTTAATAAATAAGGTGAACGACCACCAGTTTCTCGGCGAACCGCCATTTCTGCTCTCTGAAAGATATCCCGCCAATGCGGTGATCGCCAGTGAAAGTGCAGAGATTTTCAGTTTTAATCAGAGTCTTTATAAAAAATTTATGCTCGAGAATCCTGAAATTCTTTTTGAATTTACCAAAGAGGTGGCCAAAAAAGCCTACGATAAAACCCTGAGACTCAAATCGATCGTTCACCAGTGTCCTCACGAAAGAATTTTAAATTTTCTAAATATCCATAAAAGAAATATTGGCATTGAACCCGATGAAAAAACCATTATCGACGTTACCAGGAAAGAAATGGCAAACTCTACCGGACTGGCTATTGAAACCGTAATACGTACCGTAAAAAAAATGGAAAGAGAAGATAAAATACAACTCATTAACCATAAAATTTATTATTGATGCAGCGCACGTTCTGGCTTAAATTTTCCGTCTTCAATTTTTTTCTGGTGGCGCTTTTGGGTGTCATCATGCGTTATAAAATCCTTTATTCATTACCTTTCCTGGATCAGAAACATCTGCAGGAAGCGCATTCCCATTTCGCCTTTTATGGCTGGATCACCAATGTGCTTTATGTACTGATCGTAAATTATATAAGCAAAGTGAATCCGTTGGTTCAGCTAAAAAAGTATGAATATTTAATCGTTATTAACCTTGCCGCATCTTTTGCAATGCTCGGTACGTTCATCTACGGCGGTTATTTCTGGGCGTCGATTGCAGCTTCTACAGCAGCGTTGCTTACCAGTTTTGTATTCTGTTATTTCTTCATCAGAGATTCCATGAAAATTCAGGATGCTTCAAAAATCTGGTTTCTTGCAGGATTGTTTTTTGCGGTGATTTCGTCGGCAGGAGTTTTCAACCTGGCCTACATGATGAGTTCTAAAAATATAAACCAGGATCTTTACCTGGCCTCAGAATATTATTTTCTGCATTTTCAGTATAACGGATTCTTTATATTTTCCTGCATCGGACTTTTGCTGTATTCTTTGAAGGAAGCCGGAACGCCTATTTCTGAAAAGAAAAATAAATTGCTGTTCTGGCTGATGTTTCTTGGCTGTTTCATCGGCGTAGGGCTTTCGGTTTTATGGATGAAGCTGCCGGCTGCCGTGTTTACTCTGATTGTTATAGCGACGCTGGGCCAAACTGCAGGGGCCGTAATGATTTATGATTTTGTAAAAAAAAGTTGGACGAATCTGGTGGTGAAATGGTCGCCGATGCACAGGTTTGTACTTCTTTTCGTGGGATTTGCATTTGCAGTGAAAATTGCGCTGCAGTTGGGTTCCAATATTCCTGCAGTAAACCAGTTTGCTTTCGGATTCCGTAATGTAGTGATCGCTTATCTGCATTTGGTGCTGCTGATGTGTATTGCAACATTTTTGGTGAACGAGATTCTGGCAACCAATTTCTTCACCATTTCGAAACCGCTGCTGTTGGGTCTTAAACTTTTTCTTTTAGGTATTTTCCTTAATGAATTTCTTCTGGGACTGATGGGCATTTTTTCGATAAAATATATTTCGATTCCTTATGCAAACCATTTCCTGCTGTACATTTCTTTACTTATTTTTATTGCGCTGCTCCTCATCTTTGTAAACTTAAAGACGAAAAAGCTGCATTAAAAACAGATACTTTTATTAATAAAAAATGGCTTTCAAAATATTTTTGAGAGCCATTTCTACAATTAAATTTAACAAATTCAGAATTTATTTTTCGGGCAGCAGTACTTCGTCAATAGCATACACAATGCCGTTAGAAGCAGGAACTGTGGCTACAATTTTTGCTTTTCCGTTGATTACAGGCTTCCCGTCTACTATCGTTATCGTAATATTTTTTCCGTTTACCATTCCTAAACTTTGTCCGTCGGTCATATTTTCTTCTTTAATCACTCCAACGTACGTATGATATCCCAGAACGTCAGATAAAGCATCAGCCTGTTCCGGTTTCAGAAGACCGTCAACAGTGCCTGCCGGAAGTTTGTCGAAAGCAGAATTCAGTGGAGCGAATACGGTAAATGGACCTGCGTTGCTGAGAGATGTTGTGAGGTTTGCGGCTTTCACTGCGGTCACCAGAGTTGATAAATCCGGGTTTTTTGCCGCCAACTGTACCACTGTTGGGTTGGAATCATCGTCCAGAACAGCTTCCTGTCCCTGACCTACGGCTTCGGTAGTTGTAGCGGAATCTGTCGTGGTGGTTTCATTTTTCTTGCACGAAACCAGCGCGAACCCAACCAGACCTAAAATGATAATCGATTTTTTCATTGCTTAATTTTTATTAAAAGTACGCACAAAAATGAACTGCGGGATATGACTGTGGTCATATGCAAGTGTCTGTAATTGTGATATTTGTCACCACAACGAAAAAGCGGTATTTAATAAATAATTAAAGGTCTTTTTTATTGAATTTTATCAAAGAAAGTACAAATGGAACCGTTGCCCAGATCATCAGAATCAGCATCGAGATTCCCATGCCGCCGCCTGATCCGAAAACTTTTTGAAATACAGCTCCCGAGTAACCTAGCATCGCTGAAATATCCAGCTGAAGCAAAACGAAAATTCGCGAAAGCCCCACCGGATTGAGACCTGCAAGTGTGGCCATGATTCCTTCAATAGGATAATCGGCAAACTGGAACATCAGAACGAGCAGAATTCCGTCATAAATAATGCTGAAAAACATCCAGATGAAAATCGAGATTCCGATTCCCTTTGCACGGTCGCGGCTGATAATGGCCGAGAGCATCGCAAAAGAAGAGAAGATCACCGAAAGTAAAATACCGATAATAATCAGCGAAAATCCTGTTTCAATCGACGAATAGAGCAGAATCGGAATGCCGCATCCCAGCAGAAAAGCCAGAACCAAAGCCGTGGAAAGTCCCAAAAAAATATTAAACCAAACCTTTACCCGCGGCACCGGCTGGCTCAGAAGGAGTTCGATAAACTGGCTGCTGTTGTAAACATAAATGGTCGAAAAAATAATGCTGACCAAAGGAACTACCAAAAGCACTACATTCAGCAAACTCAGTGTAGCTTTGGTATAATTGCTTTCGAGGCCGAGTACCGACCAGGAAATAATGAAAAGTAAAATGGTATAGAAAATTATAATCTTATTTTTTAAAATATCAAAAAGGATAAAGCGTGCGATCTTGTTCATTTTTTCATTTCTTTTAGGATGCTGATGATGGATTCTGATATTTTTTCTGATTTTCTTTCGGTCATCAGGTCGGTTACCGATTGCTGAACGATAATTTTGCCTTCATTCATAAAAACAATTTCGCTCACAATATCATCCAGCTCACTCAGAAGATGCGAGGTAATGATGATGAGTTTGCCCCTGTTTTTTTCTTTGATGATTTTGTTTTTCAGGATTTCTGACGCCAAAGGATCAAGTCCGGCAGTGGGTTCATCAAGAATAATGATTTTCGGATCGAACATGAAAGCCAGTACGGCGCTCACTTTCTGTGTTGTACCTCCGGAAAGCGTACCCATTTTCTTATCGTAGATTTTTTCCAGTTCGAAGTTTTCCAGAAGTTCGGTATCGAGATGAGTTTCAGATGTTTTCCGCGTATCCTTAATCATTCTGATGGTTTGCCCGATGCTCATGTTTTCCGGATAGCGGCCGATCTGTGGCATATAGCCGATGTCTTTTCGGTAAAGATAATCGTCCTTCACACTTTTTCCGTCCACCAGAATATCACCGGTCTCGATGACGTTGAGTCCTAAAATCGATTTAATCAATGTAGTTTTCCCGCAGCCGTTCGGGCCGATGAGGGCAATGGATTTACTGTTCGTAAAAATCAGATTCAGGTCATCCAGAGCGGTGAATTTGCCGAATTTCTTGGTTAAATTTTTTACTTCTATCATAATTCTATATTTGGAGGGAAGTGGGAAGCTCCAAACTTCCGACTTCAAACTGCGGACTTCAAACTTCGTATTTCATTTTTATAATTCGACTTTCTTCATCAGCGGCTGCTCGTCCACAAAATTTTCAGGCGTAAGACTGGGAATTATTTTTTCAGTTTTGTCGAGCAGATCTACAAAGAATGTTTTAAAAAGCAGCATGATCGATGGATTGTTCTCTACAAGAACAGAATATAAACTCAGCGGGTGAAAAGGAACGTCGCCCACTTTGTCTTTATCCATGTCATAACCTTCATATTTGTCCCAGAAATTTTTTTTGAAATCGTTCATCGCCATGGTGCCGCTCGTGCTGACATCAAAAGTGTTATTGATGAAATTGTTGTTCATCACACGGTTTTCCATACAGTTGGAATTGATTTTCATTGCCCACCCATTGTCTTCGAAATCATTTTTGAAAAGATCAATTTTCGTGGCGCCATCAAGAAAAATGGCAGTCGTGTTGTTCTGAAATCTGTTATGTTTTATTTTACTGAAACTGATGTCTTTCAACAGCAGGCCGTAGTTCGCGTCGCCCCAGTTGTTGATGAAATTATTACCCACCATTCCCACATTATTACTGTACATTACTGCCACACCTGCGTTATTGTTATCGAAGGTATTGCCCACATACACATCATCATTCGATGACATAAAGTGCAGGCCATATCTTAGATTTTTTTTAGAGTAGTTGCGGTAAATGTATGATTTAATAACTTTTTCGAGGTAAATGCCGTCTTTGTGACCCTCAATATAATTGTTTTTGATCCAGATTTCCTCGCTTACCCAGGCGTGGATTCCGTCACCAATTCCTTCCTGTGAAGTGGCCCGTGTTGAAGTGATTTTATTATTGCGGATCATACACCGGTAACCGCGTTGTATATAGATGCCGAAATAGTTGTTTTCGAAGATATTGTTTTCGATGGTGGAATAATGGCTGTCGTAAAGTCTCACCGCACCGATGTTTTTAATTTCGTCTTCACCGGAATTGATGATTCGGAAGCCTTTCAGCAGGATATTGTTCGCGCGGAAAGAGAGGATTTCATACTTCATTTCCCCATCCAGAACCGGCCTGCCGATACCGATAAGTGATAAAGGATGCGTAATGCTGAGGTTGCCTTCTTTGTAAACCCCGCTTTCCACTAAAATACTGTCGCCACTTTTTGATGCGGCGACAGCTTGTTTAATGGTTTTAAACTGTTCGTTTTTTCCCACTTTCAGAATATTCGAAAATATGAGTACAGGAAAAAAAAGAAACATTAATCTGAACATAATTCTTTATTTGGTTAAACTGGCTCCAAGCGTGGCAGCGGCTTTCTGTGCGGCTGCTTTGTCCTGATAAGCCTGTGTGTTTCCGCCCATTGGGGATTTTATGCTGCCGCCTTTGATGAAGGTAGCTTTAGCTTTTTCCAGAAATTTACCGGAAGGGAAATCGATCACATAGGTTTTTGCATTGGTGGCCTTGTCGGGATTCGAACTTTCATACATGTTCATACACATAATGTCATCGAATTTATAAGCCCGGCCTTTTTGGGTAATCAATTGGGTAGCGTATTTCTGTTCAGTGATGGTCATCCGGCAGTTATCGCACTGGTCTTTACCGAGAGCGAAATCTTGGGGACCGCTCTTCTGGCAAGACATAATTGCTAAAACTGAGACTGCTAGAATAAGTGGTTTTGTAAAATTCATTTGATTTAAAATTAAGTTGATCGTATTTTAATGTAAATCTCAGACAGATTTTGGTTTTCTGAACTCTATAAATGCTAATATAGCCAAAATTAATGCAACGCCAAACATAATTCCACCGCCGATGTTGGGATAAGAGTAAGCACCGAAGTTCAGTAACTGCTTAAATCCGATTAGTGGTGGCTGATAAGACATTCCCGGAACTACAATCGCTGCATTAGGATCCAGATTATGTCCGTAATCGTATTCCCATAGCCAGAAATCGACCATAAATGCAACTCCGAAGATCATGAATAAAACGGCAGTGATATAAAGCCACATCTTTTTATTCAAAAAAGCAGCCAGTAAACAAAGTGCTGCGAAAAATCCTAAAGCATAGGGAAGTACTGTAAACTCCCAGAAATCTTCGGGGTGGATGGTCTTCATACCGATATAGTGATTAAGTCCGTTAATGATTTCGTATTCTCCGGTAATTTTACTTGCCCAGAGATACATGGCCAAACCTTCAGGATATTGCGGTGCTTCCAGATAAATGGACCAAAGCGGTACAAAAATGGAAACGATAAGGGCGATTCCGCAAACGATTAGTAAAACTCTTGTTAAGTTATTTAAGGTATGAGTTTTCATTATTTTTAAAATTAAAAAAGGGCAGAAATATCTGCCCTTTATTTCTGAATTTATTTTGTTTCCCCTTGTTTTACCGGACTCTGTGCGTTGTCCTTCTTATTATTCAAAGAATAGATAAGCGGGGTGTTGCTTCCGGCGGGCGATACTCTTACATATCCCTGCATTTCCTGGTGCAGTGCACTACAGAAGTCGGTACAGTACATTGGGTACATTCCAGGTTTTTTCGGAACCCATTTTAGGGTGCAGGTTTCTCCCGGCATAATCAGCAGTTCGGCATTCTCGTTGCCTTTGATAGCGAAACCGTGAGGTACATCCCAGTCCTGCTCAAGATTGGTTACGTGGAAGTACACTTCATCACCAACCCTTATTCCTTCAATATTATCCGGAGCAAAGTGAGACCGGATAGAGGTCATGTAAACATGTACTTTATTTCCTTCTCTTACCACCTTACTTTCCGCTTCTCCTTTGGTTACATAAGGGTGTTTGTTATCGGCAATTTTAAAGAATTTTACCTGATTTTTAGAAAGCATCTCGCCCGGTAATGCCTGTGCGTAGTGGGGCTCACCAAATGTTGGATAGTCCAGCAAAAGTTTCATTTTATCGCCACTGATGTCGTAAAGCTGTGCAGACTGTGCCAGTTCCGGACCTGTAGGTAAATAACGGTCTTTGGTAATTTTGTTGTACGCTACAAGGTATTTCCCGAAAGGTTTCCCGGAATCACCGCCTGGGATCATTAAGTGTCCTACAGAGTAGAAAGTTGGTTGTCTGTCAAGAACCTTAAGGTCTTTAATATTCCATTTCACAACTTCAGAAGAAACGAACATCGAAGTGTAGGCATTTCCTTTTCCGTCAAACTCTGTGTGGAGTGGGCCTAAACCTGGTTTCTGAACTTCACCGTGTAAAGCAGCTTCATATTTAATCACCTGTACGCCATCGTATTCTCCTGCAAAATTTTTGTCAGCAATCGCTTTAATCATTTTGTCGAAACTGAATACTGGGATAAGTGCTGCAAGTTTACCGGAACCAATAATGTATTCACCAGTTGGGTCAACATCACATCCGTGTGGAGATTTAGGACAAGGAATCATGAACATAGCATCTTTCATATCTTCAACAGAAAGTACAACCACTTCTTTTTTCATGGTAGAAGTTGCGCTGTGCGTACTTTCGTCCCATGTGTTATGTGCATACTCTGTGGTTACTTTTCTTCCTTTTCCGGCTTTCACCAGTTCAGCAGCTTTTTTCCAGTTCACTGCCATGATGAAGTCTTTGTCATTCTGCGAAGCATTTACCTCAAGTAAAGTATTTGCTTTCTCTGAGTTGTAGCAGGAGAAGAAGAACCAGTCGCCCGATTTTTTCTTACCGGCATGTGAAAGGTCAAAGTTGATCCCTGGAGCTTCAATCTGGAAAGAAAGATCCATACCGCCGGTTTGCTGATCGATTCCGATAAATGAAAGTACTCCTTTGAAGTTTTCTTTGAATGAATCAATCGGAACGTCGCCGTTGGCATCATCTGTAGGAACTGCAAAACGGGTTCCTGCAACTACATACTCTGTATTTTCCGTAAGGAATGGTGAAGAGTGATTCCCTGCAGAGTTTGGCAACTCCAGAATTTCAACAGTTTTGAATGTTTTTAAATCAATTCTTGCCACGCGCGGAGTATTGTTTGCGTTAGCAAAAAGCCATCTTCCGTCCACTTCCGCATTGGTTTGCGAAAGGGAAAGGTGGTGCTGGTCATCCCAAGGAATAAAACCGTGAGAAGTTTCGAGCATTGGTTTGGTTTCTTCACTGTATCCGTATCCGTTTTCAGGATTTACAGAAAAAACAGGGAGAACCTTTAACAATCTTCCGCTAGGTAAGCCATATACGTTTACCTGCCCGTTGAAACCACCGCTCACGAAGTTGTAAAACTCATCGTACTTGCCGGGAGCAACGTAAACTTTTTGTGCAGCGTCGCCACTTACGGCGGTCTCAGTACCTTTTGGTTTGCAACCTGTCAGCGCTATTATGGCAACAATGGCAGAGAGCCCCAATAATTTAAGACTTTTCATATATATTTGATTAAAATTTTTCTTCTCAGAAATTATTTTGCACCGTCAATCTCGCGCATATATTCCAGGAGTTCTCTTGCCTCGTTATCAGCAAGTCCCTGATTTGGCATTCTCACCAAACAAAGTTCAAGTTGTTTCTGTAATTCAGGGTCTACATCGATCATTGGATCCGGGTTGCTGATAAAGTTCATGATCCATTCAGGAGTTTGTCTTTGGGTAACGCCTTTCCAGCCTGGTCCTACCAATTTTTCTTCTGTTGGTTTGTGACATGAAGTACACTTCACCTCAGCGATCTTCTTGCCCGCAGCAGCCATAGCAGGATCAAATTTACTTACATCTACGTTTTCGTGTGGTCCTAAACCTCTTTTAGGATCGTACTCATTGGTTCCGGATGCAGCAGGAGCTTCTGTAGTAGTAGCTGTAGTTTCGGTGGTGGTTGCTGTAGGAATTGAATCTGTTTTTTTATCCCCTCCGCAGGAGAAAAGTGCCAAAGTGAGCACTGAAAGTGCCATTGTTTTAAGTGTGTACATAATTTAATTGTTTTTTGTTTACTCAAAAGTAGAAACATTTGCCCTCATGCGAGTATGATCCAAGTCATACGGTTTATATGACTTTTATCGTCAAATTTGTAGGAGATGTTTAAAGAATAAAAAATAATTTTGTTAAAAATTTAGCAATATGAAGAAATACGTAGTGATTTGTGTACTTGTTATGGCTGCTTCCTGCAGTAAAAAGCCGATTGATTCCGCGAAAGAAAGTAATGTAATGCTGGAAGAACCCACACTGAAGGTGGTAGACTCTGCAGCTGCCGGAAAACATGAAGGCCTGGCGCTTATCGAAGGAATGGATTGCCTTACCTGCCATAAAACGGATACCCGCCTCGTAGGCCCCTCTTACCAGGAAGTTGCCGATAAATATACTGACGCAGATATCGAGATGCTGGCAACCAAAATAATCGAAGGAGGTAAAGGGAACTGGGGTGAAATTCCGATGACTCCGCATGCAGGGATGAGTAAAGAAAATGCAAAAAAAATGGTTGAGTATATTTTGACGTTGAAGAAATAAGTCCTTTTAAATTTTACTGTTCATAAAAAAACTCCTTACAGCTTTTGTATATCTTGAGGAGTTTTTTTTATGATCGGGAGCATCATTGCTTTATGACTGTAATTATACGGCGGTTATCAACAATCGGCATGGGAGTCACAGGGTCTTCATATTTTTTATGTTGTTTTACGAATTACCCCATTATTTTAGAAAATAAATGTCAATTTGTCACACTTTTTTCCTTGGTACAAAATTGGAGAAAACCACTGCAAATAAAATTTAAAAAACAAAAATATACATACTATGAGTAAAATAATTGGAATCGATTTAGGAACAACCAACTCTTGTGTTGCTGTAATGGAGGGAAAAGACCCTGTTGTAATTCCTAATGCTGAAGGTAAAAGAACCACGCCTTCAATTGTTGCCTTCACCGAAGATGGTGAAAGAAAAGTAGGTGATCCTGCAAAAAGACAAGCAGTAACCAACCCTACCAAAACCGTATATTCGATCAAAAGATTTATCGGTACCCACTTTAAAGATGATGCTAAAGAAGTTTCTAGAGTTCCTTACCAAGTGGTAAGCGGACCAAATGATACTGTAAAAGTAAAAATCGACGACAGAGAATATACCCCACAAGAAATTTCTGCAATGATTCTTCAGAAAATGAAGAAAACTGCGGAAGATTATTTGGGACAAGAAGTAACGAGAGCGGTTATCACCGTTCCTGCATACTTCAACGATGCCCAAAGACAGGCTACTAAAGAAGCTGGTGAAATCGCTGGTTTAACCGTTGAAAGAATTATCAATGAGCCTACCGCTGCAGCTTTAGCTTATGGTTTAGATAAAAATCATAAAGACCAAAAAATCGCAGTTTACGATTTAGGTGGTGGTACTTTCGACGTTTCTATCCTTGATCTTGGTGACGGAGTTTTCGAAGTATTATCAACCAATGGAGATACCCATCTTGGTGGTGATGATTTTGATGATGTAATCATCAACTGGATGGCGGATGAATTTAAATCTGAAGAAGGTGTTGATTTAAAATCTGACGCCATTGCGTTACAGAGATTGAAGGAAGCTGCGGAAAAAGCAAAAATCGAGTTGTCATCTTCAAGCCAAACAGAGATCAACCTTCCGTATATCACTGCTACCGCTACAGGACCAAAACACTTGGTGAAAACCTTAACAAAAGCGAAATTCGAGCAATTGTCAGCAGATTTAGTAAGAAGATCAATGGAGCCTTGTAAAAAAGCGTTGGCTGATGCAGGTCTTACCATTTCAGATATCGATGAGGTCATCTTGGTGGGAGGTTCTACAAGAATCCCAATCATCCAAGAGGAAGTTGAGAAATTCTTCGGTAAAAAACCTTCAAAAGGAGTAAACCCGGATGAGGTTGTAGCAATTGGGGCAGCAATTCAAGGTGGAGTTTTAACAGGAGATGTGAAAGATGTTCTTTTATTAGACGTTACTCCACTTTCTTTGGGTATCGAAACCATGGGTTCTGTTTTCACTAAACTAATTGAAGCCAACACAACCATCCCAACTAAAAAATCTGAAGTATTCTCTACCGCGTCTGACAATCAGCCGGCTGTAAGCATCAGAGTAGGACAGGGAGAAAGACCAATGTTCAACGATAACAAAGAAATTGGAAGATTTGATTTAACAGATATTCCACCAGCACCAAGAGGAGTTCCACAAATCGAGGTGACTTTCGATATCGATGCGAACGGAATTCTTTCTGTTTCAGCTAAAGATAAAGGAACCGGAAAAGAGCAATCGATTAAAATTCAGGCAAGTTCAGGACTTTCTGACGATGAAATCCAAAGAATGAAGCGTGAAGCAGAAGAAAACTCTGCAGCCGATGCTAAGAAAAAAGAAGAAGTTGAAGTATTCAATAAAGCTGACGGATTGATTTTCCAAACCGAAAAACAATTGAAAGAATTTGGCGATAAATTGTCTGCGGACAAGAAAACAGCCATCGAAACTGCAGTTGCTGAATTGAAAACCGCTTTCGAAGCTAAAGATTTAGATTCTGTAAAAACCAAAACTGAAGCTCTAGACGCTGCTTGGATGGCAGCCTCAGAAGAAATGTACGCAGCAGGCCAGCAAGGTCAGCCAGGTGCAGATCCTTCTCAGGGAAATGCCGGAGCTAATTCTGGTGCAGATGATGTTCAGGATGCAGACTTTGAAGAAGTTAAATAAGGATCGATTAAAACCGATTAACAATAATTATAAAAACGCTGCAAGCTATTAGTTTACAGCGTTTTTTTTGTTTTTTTAAATATACGGTAGCGTCCCACTAACTGTGTAAGTTGAAAAGTTATTCTGAAAAATTTTGGGCTCTAGTAACTGTCGTACACATTATGTCTACGGCGGTTTTTTTTGTGAAGCTTATCGCTTTTTGTTTAAACGTTGACTTTATGTTGCCTTATCTTTAAAAAACTCCCTAAAATTATATGATCGCTTCTTTAGGCAAATCCTGTTGGTCGATGAAATCTTTCGGTTGGTCGATAAACTTGTTTGGTATTTCTATTTCATTTTAAATCAATAGGTTATGGTTCTACCTTTGTTTCATCAAATAAAGATAGAAGTCATGAAAAAGAAGCAAATGAAGTTTTAAAAATAGTTTGATGAAAAAGAATTAAAATGAATTGAGATAGTGCAATTATGATGATACAGTATTAAAAATTTGTTTCACACCAAATTATTCTGAACCGCCACATTAATCAACTCCGCCACATTTTTTACCTGAAATTTTTGGATGATATTTTTTCGGTGTGTATCAACAGTTAGAGGACTTAAAAATAGTTCTTCGGCTATGGCCACACTGGTTTTTCCCTCGGTTAGAAGTTTTAGAATTTCTTTTTCGCGTTTCGTTAAGCGTGGGATTCCGGAAAGTTCATTTTGCGATGGTTTGCTGATGATTTCCTTTACTTCGTTGCAAAAGACAATGTTTCCCGAAAGCGCGCCCCGGATACAGCTGTGCAATTCATCAATGGTAGCATTTTTCAACAGGTAACCGCTGGCTCCATTCTGTATACACTGCATGATGATGCTTCTTTCCGAACGGTTGCTGAGCATAATTACAGAAGTTTCAGGTCGCATTTTTTTTATTTCGGCGCATAGCTCGATTCCATTGGAGTCCGGTAAAGTAATATCGAGCAGAACGATATCTGCTTCATTTGTTTTAATGAAATTTCGAATTCCGGCACCATCATTAAAAGTTGCAGCAATTTGAAAATATTTTTTATTTTCAAGCATCATTTTGAGACCCTGAATGACGATGGGATGGTCGTCTACTATGACGATGTTGATGTTATGCGACATGGGTATTGATTTCTATATTAACGGAGGTTCCCTGGTTTTCTGTGGACTGTATTTCCATTTTACCTTTCAGATAATCGACCCGGTTTTGAAGGTTTTTCAAACCGAGACTTTTCACTTTGCTCATTTCACTTTCGGTGATGCCTTTGCCGTTGTCTTCTACCGTGATATAAAATTCCTCGGCGTTTTGTGAGCACTGCACCAGAATATTATCTGCATTCGAATGTTTCACGGCATTGTTCAGCAGTTCCTGAACAATTCTGTAGATATTCACCTGCAAATTCAGCGGCAGATTTTTCTCAATATTAATCGCCTGAAAATCGATGGTTAAACCGTCTTTCATGTAAAATTCGCAGAGATCTTTCAAAGCGATTTCCAGTCCGAAATTTAAAAGTGATTCCGGCATCAGATTCCTGGCAACACGCCGAAGTTCGGAAACAGAGGAATCCAGCTGGTTCAGAATTCTGTGAAAACTTTCATACTGGTTTTCCTCGAGATGGTTGCTGCTCCAGGTGGACAGGTTGATCTTCACACCGGCCAGCATACCGCCAAGACCGTCGTGGAGGTCTTTTGCCACGCGTTCGCGCTCGCGTTCTTCCCCATCCAGAATGGCTTTGGTTAGATTGAGTTCTTCGGTTTGTTCTTTTTCCCTGAGTTTTTGCTGAAGGTTTATTTCGCGCTGCTCCGAAAGTTTTTTTCTGTTGCGGTAATAAAAAAAGGTATATAGGCCACTGCCCAAAAAGATTAGCGTGGTGATGATAAACGTCCACATATATTGGTTTTTTTTGTTGATTTCAAGCTCCTGAACCGCCAACTGTTTTTCTTTTTCGGCGGTGCGGAACTTGGTTTCCATTTCGTTGATGGCTTCGTTTTGGTCAATAATCTTCATGCTGTCTGAAACGGCAATTCTCTTTTTGGCATACTGAAAGGCATTCTTAAAATTACCGCGTTTTTCTTCCAACATCCACAATTCATCGTAGATGGTAGCAAGGTTGTCCGCATAATTTTTTACATAGAATTCATTGTTCAAAAGATTTTTCAGCGTAGCAGCAGCTTCGTCGTAAAGACCCAAGTTTGCCTCTGCCTTCGATTTCATAAAGGTGAGGCGTGTGAGGTGGTAGGGGTTTTGATTTTTTTCTGCCAAGCTCAAGCCTTCCGAAGCCTTTCTTAACGATTCAGCTGCATTGCCCGTATATAAGAAATAAATACTTTGTAGGTGCAGCAGTTCATTATGGAAATCGGGATTTTTATTTTCGGATAAGGATTTTTGCATCAGATCCAGTCTGCGTTTTGCCTTGGGATAGTCTTCTTTCTTCAAAAAAATTTCTGCAGACACCAGTTGCGCTGTTTCCGCGACTTCCTTTGACTGAGCGGTATTTCCCTTCAGGTTTGCTGTACTGATGGCCTGTTCCGCATATTGTAAGGCCTTGTCCAAATTTTCGTCGTTATAGAAAATGATCGCTGCTGTAAGATAATTGTTGGCAAGAAAAGATTTGTCGGCTGCTTTTTTAGATGCGGGTATTGCGTGGTTCATCATCAGCTTCATCGCCTCGTGTGCATTTCCCATGCGCTGCTCATCGGCTACTACATTGGTCCACAGCATAGCGCGGAGGTTTTGTGCCTCCTCAGAATTTTCGTTTCCTAAAATTTCCAATCCTTTCAGATGATGTGTTTTTCCTTTTTTTGGATTTTTAGGCATTTCATAGAAGCCCCACGAATTTTGTATTCTAGCCTGTCCTACTTTATGATGTTTTGGGGTTAGCTCTTCCGCCTTTTTCAGATAAGAAAGAGCCTTAGCCGAATCGCTTTGTGCGGTAAACTTGACCAATTTCAGATAAACTTCCGCTTTTTTAACCGGATCTTTCTCCATGGCAGCAACACGCAGCAGGCTGTCCGCTTTCTGCGCAAATACGAGGTTAATTAAGACTAGCGCACTAAAAATGAGAACCCTGCACATGATCAGTATTAATTTGATTTAAAGTTAATCAAAAATAAAAAGAGATGAATATCAAAAAAATACCTAAAAACAAGTAGAAAAAAATACTGAATTACAGGCGTGGCATTACCTTAAATGGTTTCTCATTTTTGGATTATTAAAACACCTAAAAAAAATGACACTTATGAAAAACCTGCTGACGCCCCTGATAATACTAACAGCTGCGACGTGGGTGAGTGCACAGACGGATAACCGTAAAGAAGTATTGCGGAAAAAGTGCAGTTCAACAGCGCTGAAGCCAAAGAAATGCTGGCACTGGGAAAATCTACGATCAACGGAACGGCCGTTATCCGTGAATATACTGACAACAACATCAGAAAAAATTATCTGAACGCCATCATCGGAATGGATGTTACAGGAACCAAACACTTCGCTCCGGAAGGAACTGTAGTGATGCTTTTCCCTATACCGAATATTTTAAGGAGTATCTAAAATTAAGAGACCGGTACGCACAGAGCAGAAAGTACGTTGCCGTACTGTCGAAAGACGCCTTCAGCCACCGTTTGGAAGCAAAAGTGGGGCGCGGCGGAAAATTTAGCTTTCCACAAATGAAGCCCGGCAAATATTATATCGAAACCAACTTCACTTATGTAGGAACTGGTCTGGCCTATGTTCAGGCAGGCCGTACAGATTATTACAACGGTTACGGTAATTATATGCGTTCAGAACCCATTTATCAAGGCTATAATTACACTTATCTGGATTCAAAAGTAGAATCAAAGATTGTGACCGTAAAGGAAGACGGAACAACCGTCGACATTAAAGTTTAACGATATAAGAAAAAATACTTAGCACTGGTCTCCTATCGAATATGAAACTGCGACCGTGGAAATATACAAGGATGTTGAACAGAAAATAGAATAACCTATAAAAACAATAAAGCTATGATTCGAAAAATCTTATTAATGTCTGCCGGAATAATCTTTTCCGGAATGTACAGCCAGCAGACCAGATTTGGACTAAAAGCCGGCTATACCTACTCCAATTTCAACTCAAATATTGAAACAGCTAACGAAAAATTTGAACCAAAATCCGGATACTACGCCGGACTTAGCGCAGAAAAACGATTGAGCGAAAAATTAGCAATGCAGATAGAGGCAATGTATGCTAATTTGGGCAGCCAGACTACTTACGAAAATGCTGGTGTTACTATAAAGCAGATCAACCACCTACACCGGCTGGTGGTTCCTGTGTCGCTAAAATATAACGTAACCTATGAGCTGGGAGTTTTTGCCGGAGGTTATTTATCCTCGAAAATAAGCAACAATGTAAAGTTTAAAACATCAGGAGATATTGGTGTAACCGATGAAGAGCTGAAAGAACTGGAAAAAGAATACAAAAAATACCTGGACGATAACCTTAAGTCTACAGAACTTGGCGTGCAGTTCGGCATAGATTACAGAGCCTTCAAAAGCGTGTACATAGAGGCAAGATACAGCCTCGGCCTCTCCAACATGATTAAAAACCCCACCAATGACGAGAAAATGACCATGAGCTTTCTACAGGCAGGTATTGCTTATAAATTTTAAAACTACCAAAAAATAAGTAGAAAAAAATACTGATTTGCAGCGATTGAAACCAGAACCCAAAAGGTCAAAATTTGTAATCAGAGAAACAAACGAAATAAGTAAACTTTTAAAATCAAACACATTATGAAAAATGCAGTATTAGCAGCAATAATATTTACAGCTGCATTCACGGCAAATGCGAAAGCACAAAGTATCTTCGATAAAATAGACAGGCTCGCAGGAAAGGTAGAAAGTGCCACCTATAAGGTGGACAGAGCTGCAAACGCAGCAGACAGGGCAGGAAAAACAGGAGGAAAACTGGCAGGAATGCTTGGCAAGAAAAAAGAAAACTCAACAGCTTCCCTCACTGATACAAATGGAGCGAACAAAACGGTAATAACCGTCTCCGGCATGGAGATGGAAAAATTGCAGAAACTGAATGACCTTTTAGAAAATACAGACGGTGTAACCTCCTCTAAAATGAAATACAGCAATGGGAAATCTACGATTACAGTCATTCACAAAGGCGATACCCAAAACCTGATGCGTAAAATAAATGCAAAAGCTAACGGTGTGTACACCAGCCAGAATATTACTGAAATGGAAGATGGTCTTGTAACATTGAAGTTATGAGATCTGTGATTCTATACTTGGCATTTGGTCTTTTTTTCTGCCTCTCATGCAGAGATGAAGGCAGCGGATCAGGTGGTTATTTTATCCGGATGGAGGAGAACGGAAGCCTAAAAAAGGGAGATATCTCCCAAACACGAAGCTTCCTGACAGATTATCAGGCTGTAGTGGGAGATACTCAAAAGAATTTTACTCAACTTATGGTTGTTTCAACTAAGCTCAACGGAAAAAATTTTGAAATGCTATCATTTTCTCTTAATGAATTCACAGGTGTGGGAACCTATTCTCTTGCCGAAGACGACCCATGGACCACTGCACAATACGGCGAAGATGTAAACAACAGCAGTAAAATTTATCCCAAGCATTCAGGACAAATGATTATAACCGAATTTAAGGATAATAAAGTGAGAGGAACTTTTGAATTTGTTGGAAAAAATTACGAAACCGGGCAGTCGGTTAGTATCACAAACGGTGAATTCTATTTAGAAGCACAGAAAAATGTACTTTAATGTGAAATCGTATAGGAAAAAAAAGGAATAACAATTAAAAATAAATTTATGAAAACAATGTACAAAAAAATCGTGTTGAGAAGCTTGATGCTTCTATTGGCTGTAGGCCTTGTGTTTGGAATTTCGTCGTGCAGCAGAGATGATGATGGCGGCGGTTCTACTGAGGATGGAAATATGTATAAAATCACCATAACCCTGAATGGTGTAGATGCCAATGATTATGTCAGTTTAGCCGCAGCAGCGTCTGATGCTGCAGCTACCACCTCGGTATGGAAGATCAACGGTGTAACACAGAATGGGCAAGTTGGTGTAGGCCTAAACAACACCAATTTTACGGGAAGCACCAAAACTTACGTACTGGAAACAAATTTTAAAGTTATAGCATTAGCGGCAGGAGGACAGATCATAAACTATGGCGGTGCTATTACCGGATCTTACAAGATTGAAAAAAACGGAAAAGAAGAAGTTAATGAGACAATAAATCTCTCAACAGATGGAGCAAGTTGGAGCAAACAGTTTAATTTTTAAGTAGTTTCATAGTTCATACAGTTAATAATTTTTCAGAAAAGAATCTCGGGGTTGCAACCGGGACTTTCTTTCTTTAAAAAAAAATCATGAAAACAATATCTATATCCGCCGCCTTTTTAGCTATATTTTTAATTTCTTGCCAGAAAACCTCTGCTCCCGATCCGGATCAGAAACCTTTTGTAAAGAAAGATTCTGCCGAACTGGTTCAATACGGAAAATACCTCGTCACCATCACCGGCTGCAACGATTGCCACACGCCCAAGAAAATGGGGCCAAAAGGTCCGGAACTGATTGAAGAACTGCTCCTTTCCGGTTTTCAGGGCAAGAACGCCATACCTGAATTTGATAAAGAAAAAACCCAGAAAGGTTTTGCCGAGATGAGTCCGGATATGACGGCCGCGGCCGGACCGTGGGGAATTTCGTTCGCAGCCAACTTAACTCCCGACGAAACCGGTATCGGCAACTGGACTTTCGAACAGTTTAAAACCGCCATGACGCAGGGGAAATACAAAGGAATGGCCAACGGAAGACCACTGCTTCCACCGATGCCCTGGTTCAACTTTACGGAAATGAAAGACGAGGATTTGCAGGCAATTTTCGCTTATTTAAAATCTATTAAACCTGTTGAAAATGTGGTGCCTAGTCCTGTAACTGCCAGTAACTAAAGAGTTTTCCTTAGAAGAACTTTACGTTATATTTTTTGAATTAGTCAAAACTTAATCTGACAGTTAAGATAAAAAACTTTAACTTTTAAACAGATTAAGAAAATGACAAAACAACAGAAAATTATCAAAAACAAAGTGGGAGTATTCTGAAAACTATTTTTAAGCCCAAACTGTCACATCAAGTAGTGGCTATTACAAATTATTTCCTAATTCAACTATTGAAAAGGATAAGCGAAGTTTCGCAGAGCTCTTCCATTTTCGAATAACGGAAAAAGACAATCTCACTGTCTTCTGTGGCTTCAATGGAATGCCGTGGCGGAATTTTCTCAAAAATAGTGTCTTTATTGGCGAGAATGCTGTTTTCTGGGTAAAAATTGGTGGTGATGTCTTTTCCTTTTTCAAAATAAAACGAGCGCAGAAGCCCTTTTTCTACAAAATACACCTTGCGGTTTAAAGTGTTCTGATCGCTGATAACGGTTCCTTTTTTCACAGAAATTTTTTCGGTCTGGGTGTTCAGAAAACTGCGGATATCATCATCGATGGTGATGTAGGTGGAAAGGAATTCGGGAAAAGTCATCAGGATTCAATTTGTACAAAAATAAAAATAATGCCCCAGAAATGAGGCATTATTCACAAACTAAACATTAAAAATAAACTATTAAAAATTAATCTTCTGTAGCCAACTGAAAAGTTCGTAATATACTTTTTCTCGCACCGGTTTTTTGGAAAGCACCAAATCGTGAATGCCGCCTTTAACGGGAATTATCGTGAGATTCCCCCTAAAATTTTCAGCATTTTTATGAATATCCTTAACGTTCAGGATGATATCGGTGGAAGTCACTTCCTCATTCCAGACTTTTGGATAGCCCGATTTTTCAGAATGCATCACCAATACCGGAACCTTGAGTTCTGCGTTGCGGATGTCTTTCTGTCCGCGATGAATGGCACGGATAAATCCAAAATTGACTTTCCCGTTGGCATTGGGTTTCAGTTTTAAATCATAATTCCATTCACCTTTAAAATCTTTATGCAGACTTTCACCGTAGAAAGTGGAAAATCCACCGCCAATTTTGGTGTCAGGATGATGTTTTCCCAAACCGCTGATGATGGGAACCCCAATTTTTTTCGCCAGAAAACCCATATTGAAATCATAAAACGGACTGTTAACCCAAAGTCCGGCAATGTTCGGATTTTCAGTGTGATATTTCAAATAACGTGTCGTAATCAAGCCGCCGGTTGAATGCCCTGCCAACAGAATTTTGTTATGATTTTCAGCAGCAATGATTTTTAAAGCTTCATCGATTTCGGCATTGTATTCGTCCAGATTTCTGACATTATTAAAAGTTTGATGCGTCAAATACGAACGCCCATATTTTCTTAAATCCAAAGCATAAAAGTCAAACCCCTTTTCATTGAATCTTTCAGCCATTTCCGCCTGAAAAAAATAATCGTTAAACCCGTGAATATACAACACTGCTTTATGGGTCGGAATTTCCGCTTTTTTGCGGATGATAGTTGCGGTAACTTTTCCTTCGTAATCGTTCGGAAAATTCAATGTTTTCTGCTCGAAACCGTTTCCCAAAATATCCGGCGTATATTCCTGCGAAAAGAAAAACCCCGAAAGGAAAATCAGCAGCAGTAAAAAGTTCTTTTTCATTCTCCAGTTGTTTGTTAAGGCAAAGTTCGGGCTTTCTTTTAAATTTAGTTTTGACATATATCAAAAAAGAACGCCCGGAAATTTCCGGACGCCCTTGCTGTAACAATGAAAACTTTCTATTTCAAAAAATCTTTACCCTGAAAAGTCGGATTAGGATATTTATAAAAGCCTTCGCCACTTGAAACGCCGAGTTTTCCGGCATCGATAAACTGATTTTTCAGCACGTTGACAAACTTCATTTTTTCCTCATTTCCGGTACGTTCCGCCTCGGTTTTAAAAATGTGATATACCGTTCCCAAACCAACTACATCCAAAATACCGAACGGCCCTATTGGCGAACCGGTTCCGAGCATCCAGGTTTTGTCGATAGTTTCAATGTCGGCAACGCCTTTAGCATACAGCAGAATTCCCGAACTCAACAGCGGCACCAAAAGCGTGTTAAGAATGTAGCCCGGCTGTTCTTTTTTCAGTGGAAGTGGAATCATTCCGATAGATTTTGCAAATTCCACGAGTGTTTCAAATACTTCGGGACTGGTCTTTTCGGTACCCATAATTTCCGCCGTGTTGTGTTTCCAGATTTCGTTGGCGAAATGCAACGCGAGAAATTTTTCCGGCCTTCCGGTTTCATCCATCAATAAACTCGGCAAGAGTGTGGAAGTATTGGTGGCAAAAATGGTTTTTTCGGGAGCGATTTTGGATAAATTTCGGTAAAATTCCTTTTTAATGCCGATACTTTCCGGTATGGCTTCAATCAGCAGATCCGCTTCGAAAACCGCTTCCTGAAGGCTGATGGAAAACTGCAGTTTTTGATAGGCTTTTTCCAGTTTTTCAGATGAAATCTGAAGGTCCGATTTGTATCGGGGCAGAAAAGTATCAATCAGTTTTTTGGATTTTTCAATTGCCTCAGCGTTGATGTCGTAAATGGTCACGTCATAGCCGTGCAGTGCGGATTGAAAAGCAATCTGCGAACCCAAAACGCCGCTTCCAGCTACGGTGATTTTTTTTATTGTTGTCATTTTTTTTTAAATTTTAGAAAACCTTACAGGTATTCAAGACCTCTCAGGTTTTTCAGGTTTAATAATTACTCCCCTTCTTGCTTATGCTCAAAGAGACCTTTCAGTTTGTCCCATTGCTGCGCGAAAAAACCATCGTGTTCGTCGTGCGAAATTTCCGGCAGAATATGCTCAAAATAGGTATTCTTCAAAACTTTGTTCAGAATTCCGCTTCCCGGAAAACCTTTGCCGTCGTTCAAAGTGTTGGCGGCTTTCAACAA
The DNA here is from genome assembly GCF_026107505.2 of Kaistella yananensis. Taxonomy (NCBI): domain Bacteria; kingdom Pseudomonadati; phylum Bacteroidota; class Flavobacteriia; order Flavobacteriales; family Weeksellaceae; genus Kaistella; species Kaistella yananensis. The sequence continues at coordinate 33,895 of NZ_JAPCHZ010000007.1, forward strand.
ATGACGGATGTCGTATTGCAACGGATTGATATCAGGGACCTGTTTATTGCTGTCAAGAAGTTCATAAACCGCAATTCTCGCTGTTCTCACCGAACTTTCCATTGTAAAAACCACATCGTTATTGGTTTCCACAAACTGTCCGACAAGTCCGAGATTCACGCAACCATCGGGAACCACCTGTGGACGGTCACCTTTGGCACGCGGTAAAAACATCGAGGTGATATACGGCATATAAGAGGTTTTCACAATCGTATTCTGTATGATATTGTCCAGTTGATTTTCAATACCTAAATGATAGGCCAACTCTGCCAAAATCTCGTTACCGGTGCATTGCGGCATTGTTTTCTGAACGTAATTTCCCTTTTCGTCCATCAGCAAAGCATACACCCAGACGACCAAAACATCATCCGGCTGATTCGGGAAATGGGGCTGTCTGTTGCAGGTAAAACTCATCACCCAATTGCTGTCGGTAATCGAAATAATACCGCCTGTAACGGTTTTGCCGGAATACGGGTCGTTCACCGAATACTCTTTCAGTTTTTCTACAAAAGCAGACGGTTTGCAGGTGAGCGTTGCCGACATCCACGCCGATTTGGAAACATCCGAATTGAATTTTTCAGGTTTGCCAAACACTTTAGATTTTTTTGCCAGATTATTCCAAACAGTCCATCCTTTTGATTTGCCGGAATTTTCTTTGGTAAAATCTACCAATGGCGCCGTAACATTGTCGCCGTAGCGTGTATCTTCCGTCATCGATCCAGTAGTGACGATCACAAAATCATTTTCGCGTAATGCAATGTTCACTTCAGAACCGTTCTGTTCGGTGATGATGTTTCTGACGATTTTTTTGTCAGCATTTATTTCGATATCCAAATCTTTCACCACGGTTCCAAACTGAATTTTTACGCCGAGTTCCTGTAAATGTTTTCTTAAAGGCACTACGAATGTGTCATATTGGTTGTATTTCGGGAAAACCAGCGACGAAAGGTCGTTCAAACCATCGATCGCGTGAAGGAAACGGTGAAAATAGAGTTTCAGTTCCAGTAAACTTTGCCAGTTTTCAAAAGCAAACATGGTGCGCCAAAACCACCAGAAATTACTTTCCAAAAAGGTTTCGGAAAACCAATCTTCAATCGTTAAATCGTCCAAATTTTCTTTTTTCGCGAGCAAAAGTTTCATCACCGCCAACTGATCTTTTTTGTTGAGCCCGAATTTGCTGAAATCCTGTATTTTGCCTTTGTTGTGAATGAGCCTTGCTTTGGAGTGGTTGCGGTCGTTGTCGTTTACAATCCGGTATTCATCGAGCACGGAATAAGGCTTGGGAAGTTCCAAAGCGGGAATATCCTGAAACATATCCCATAAATTTTCGTAGGTAAAATCCATTTCACGTCCGCCGCGAATAATGTATCCTGTTTCCGCATTTCCCGAGCCGTCCAAAGAACCGCCTTCAATATGGAGTTGCTCCAAAAAAGTAATGTTTCCGGCAGGAATTTGGCCATCCCGAATGAAATAATAGGCAGAAGAAAGTCCGGCGATTCCGCTACCTACAATATAAACTTTGCTGTCTTTAAATTTGCCGTCCGGAAGTCCGATATTTCTTTGGTAATTCCCAATCTGATCGGGAAAAGGCATTGTGTTGGTAGGAACATTCTGCAGGCGCGTTTGGCTTGCATCGGGTTGATGATTGACTTTTCTGTGATTTTCGGTTGTGTTCATACTTAATTTTTTTGTGGATTAATGATGACTCAAAGGTACGACCGCAGGTTTTTTTATCTTTTGACATTTGTCAAAAAGTGATTAGAAGTAAGAAGCGCGAAGTTGCATTTTAGAAGTTAGAGGTTAGAGAAGCGCACCAAAAGTTTATTCGAAATTTCTTCTTTAAACACACAGTTCCGTATTCAATCGCGCCGCAACAAAGCGATTTTTTCTTTGCGAAATCCGACTATAAATAAATTCAAATCAATTTTGAAAACATCCTCTACATTGAAGGTTTGAAGGATTATGTGAAGATTTATCTTACCACAGAACAAAGGCCGGTTCTCACTTTGATGACGCTCAAAAAACTCGAAGAAGAATTGCCAAAAACAATTTCATGCGCGTGCATTGATCCTACATCGTCGCTTTGGATAAGATTGAACAAATTGAGCGCATCAATCGATTATCAATAATCAGAGAATCAATATTTCCGAAGCGCACCGCGATGATTTCCGGAAATTTATGGAAGGTAATCAGCTTTTGTAATCGTTATTTTCAAAGTTTTTATCATTAAAATCAGCCATTTTTTTGAATAAAATGTTTTCTGTGGAAATTTCCATGGAAACTTTCTCGCTTCTTCCTTTTAGAATATCTTTGCAACTTTATTTAAAACTTAAAAATGCTCTCAAAAATCATTGTACATAAAGTTGGAAACAGAATCAATCAGGAATCACTAATTCTTTCGCAGGAGGAGCTTCAGCTTGAAGATGAAATGAAGGAACTGCTGGAAGATTTCTTCCTGAAAGCCTTTAAATCCGAAGAACAGTTTAGTTTCTATAGCGATACCTATTTGGTCAATAATCCGGTGTACAGCTCGGTTTCTGAAATTTTCGACGACAGAGACAAATTTGTTTACGAAGCTGAAAATATTGCGCAGCACCTTTACGAAGTGGCCGAAAATCCGCGTGTGCAGAGTGGTGAGCTGTTTATCGTCTATTTTGAAGGTGAAGAAAATGCAGACGGGAATAAGATTGATTATATCGGAATATTCAAAACTGAAAATAAAAATCCTTTCCTGAAAATTTCCCCTCAGAATGAAGCTTTTGAAATTGAAAAAGATTACGGAATCGGGCTTTCCAAACTCGATAAAGGTGCGTTGATCTACAACAGCAGTAAAGAAACAGGCTATGCCGTTTCCGTGGTGGATAACAACAAAAATGGCGATATGTACTATTGGTTCGAGGATTTCTTGAAAGTAAAACAGCGCGACGACGAATATTTTCAAACCCAGGAAACGCTCACGGTGTACAAAGAATATATCACCAAGCAACTTCCTCAGGAATTTGAAACCACCAAAGCCGATCAGGCAGATTTTCTGAATAAATCGATCACTTTTTTCAACGAAAAGGAGAATTTCGATTACGATGAATTTACCAGAGAAGTGCTGGAAGATCCCAATGTGATTGAAAGTTTCGGAAATTTCAAATCCGATTACGAACAGGAAATGCAGGTTTCCATCTCAGAAGATTTTGCGATCAGCGAAGCGGCCGTTAAAAAACAGAGCCGGGGCTTCAAAAGCGTCATAAAGCTCGATAAGAACTTTCATATCTATGTTCACGGCGACCGCAAGATGATTGAGACGGGCCAGGATGAAAAAGGCAAATATTACCGCCTTTATTTCGAAGAAGAAAAGTAGATTATTATGTTAAATAAAAGTAGTATATTTGTTTATTACATTCATTATTTCTGCCTATGAATTTTGTGGATTGCCACGAGGAAAAAATACATATTTCGGGTCATATCCAGGATTTTGGATACCTTATCGGGCTGGATGCTGATTCGCAAACAGTGAAATTTTTCTCACAGAATATTTCAGAGCTTTTTCCTATGGATAAAGGCTCTTTTGGTAAAAAAATAAGTGACAATCCCCAGGCCTTCCGCGCTTTGCTGGATTCGGTTGTTCTTACCAACCTTGATTTTAAAACCATGAGAGAAACAGATGTTTTTCTCGACAGAATAGAAATTAAAGGAAAACCTTTTCACTTAACCATTTACAGGTATTTAGAAAATGTGTTTTTGGAGTTTGAGCAGATTATCGAACACTTTAACCACAAGAACTATATCACCAAAAAATACGAGAATATTCACAATGCAACCGATTCCAAAGAAATTTGGAACGCGTTGCTGGCCTCGGTATCCGAGGTGGTGGAATACGACCGAATCATGGTCTACCGTTTCCTTGAAGACGGCAGTGGTAAAGTCATTGCCGAGATTGTTAAGAATAAGGTAGAGAGTTTTTTAAATCTTCATTATCCTGAAAGCGATATCCCGAGACAGGCAAGGGAACTTTACCTTAAAAAGCGCAAACGGATCTTCAGCAATGTATATGCTGATCCAATTCCAATCATCAGCAGTACAGACGGGGCGATAGATTTAACCTACTCCTCGGTGCGGGCGATGTCTCCGGTTCATGGCCAGTATCTCAAAAATACAGGTGTGTCGTCCAGTTTCAGCACTTCCATTGTCGTCGATAATAAATTGTGGGGCATGGTCACCTGCCAGAATATTGAACCCAAACATATCGATCTGGTGAACCGAATCCATGCTGAGGTTTTTACCGTCATCGCGGCAAACGCTTACACCTCCTATAAATCGAAACAGTTGCTTGCCGACAGTGTGGCCCTCGACCGCAAAATTGTAGCTCTGAAATCCAAACTCATGGCGCATGATAATCTGGAAGAGTCTCTTTTCAGCAACGTTGCCATAATGCAGGAATATCCTCAGGCCGATGGGTTGGCCATTATTGTGGGACATCACATCAGGACTTCAGGCGAGGTACCTTCCGATGAAAATATCCTCAAAATAGTACAGTACGCAAGAGAAAATCCCCTGAAGAATTTTTACGCCACCAATCATTTCAGTAACCCTCAGCAGACAAATCTGGGTAGGATAGAGAATGCAGCAGGCGTGATGTTCGGGTTTACCGACGACAAACGTAATGAGCTGCTAATCTGGTTCCGCAAAGAAATCGACGGGCAGATCCTGTGGGCAGGCAATCCCGCGAAAAAAACCGAAGCCAGAATCGTTGACGGTGAGGAACTGATTGTAATCTCCCCGCGCAAATCTTTTGAAACCTATATCGAAGAAATCAAAGGAAAAGCACAGCCCTGGAAAAACAAAGATATTTTCGCCGCTAAAAAAGTGGTGGCAACCATTCTGGAAACAACCTACACCCAGTTCAGAAGGGTGCAGGAATTAAATGAAGAACTCCGCAATCTTAATGAGGAACTCGACAGTTTTTCATACACCATTTCACATGATTTGGGCACGCCTTTAACCGTGATTAAACTCAATGCCCAGCTCCTCGAGAAATCCCATCACGATAATCCTGAAGTCCGCAAAAGAATCGCCAATATTTTAAAGGAAATCCTGGGTATGGAAAACATGATGCGTGACGTACTGAACCTTAGCCGTGCGAAATCATCCGAAATCACAGTTCAGGAGTTGTCTGCCACCGCTATTATCAATAAAGTCTCTTGCGATATGAAGCTAACACTTAACCAAAATGCCGAAATTATCGTGGGCGACCTGCCTAATGTAATGGGAGACGAAACCATGCTTACCCAGGTATTCCTGAACATCATTGGCAATGCCGTGAAATATTCTTCCAAAAGTGAGAATCCAAAAGTGGAAATCAATGGGAAAGTGGAAGGCGACTATGTAATTTACACAGTAAAAGATAACGGAATCGGAATTCCCGAATCAGCACAGGCCCATATGTTCAAGATCTTCAACCGGATGGACAATGCCAAATCCTTTGAAGGGAATGGCGTAGGTCTTTCCATTGCATATCGAATTATGAAACGTCTGGGCGGAAATATTACCTATGAAAGTAAAGAAAATGAAGGAACGACCTTTATTTTGACCTTTAAAAAACCTTAATGATTTCTGAAACTTTAAAAGCAAATACCAAAATCCTGCACGACCGTGTGGAGGCACATTTCAATTCCCAGAGGATTTTCGACGGTCGTTTTTCAGTCGTTGATTACAGAAATCTCATCCACTACAATTACCTTTTCCTTCTGCAGTTTGAAGATGCTGTTTTTTCTGCGATAACTCCTAAGAATGCACAGCAACTCAATCTTGAAAAAAGAAGAAAACTGGCTTCTATTAAAAAGGATATGGAAGTGCTGAATATTGAAGAATCAGCAACCCTAACGCCTATGGAAATAAATAATGAAGCCGAAGCGTTCGGGATTTTATACGTGATGGAAGGTTCCACTTTAGGTGGAAATGTCATCGCAAAACAGCTTTCAAAGCATCCGGATTTTCAAGATTTGTCTTTCAGTTATTTTCGGTGTTATGGCGAAAATACTGGTTCTTACTGGAAGAATTTCAAACAGGTTTTAGATCAGGAGATCACTGTTGAAAGGCATCAGGACTGTATTTCCGGGGCAGAAAAAGCTTATCAGTTCCTGCTGAGCCTTTCGGTGTAAATTCGTGGTTTCATATTTGATGTTACTCTGAATAGAAAAATCTCTCAAGATGTACCTTACCTATTCGCCAAAATATGATCACCTAACCGCCGAAGAAGAACAGCTCCTGAATGAGGATGTTGAACTCATCGAAAAAGCCGTCTCGGTTTCCCATAAACTCAATGAAAAGAGAATTTCTACCCGTAATGCCCATGCCAAATCTTTTGGTTTTGTGCGCGGAGATTTTATTCCCGTCGTCAATGAAGTGGCTGATTTTTCTGAATTTTTAAAGGGCCACAATTTAGGCGTCATTATCCGTTATTCGCATCCGAATGCCTTTGTTTCAGAAGGCAGCGGCGAATATCCGCTGTATGGATGTGCCGTAAAAATCTATAATAAAAACATTCCTGTAAGCGCAAAATTTCCTTTGGTAAATCTTCCGGTTTTTGTAACAAATTCGGTTTCGAAGTTTTTAAAACTTCACATCAAAGCCAACCGGTTTATAATTTCGCGGGGAACGCCGTTTTCGCTTTCATTTTTAAAGATTCCCGGACTAATTAAAGCGGGGTTAAGTCTCTTTTTTGATAAAGAAATTCTGCCCATCCTCAACAACGTCATGAAGGTGCTGGATATTGAAAAACAGTGGATTTCCTCGTACGATTTTCATTCTGTTGGCTGTTTCCGGCTCGGAGAACGCATGGTGAAAATCCGTCTGAAACCTTCACCGGGCAAAAAAGCGCAGAAAGGCGAAGAGGTGGACCAGGCAAAAACCCTAAGGAACTATTTTCTGAATAGTGAACTTTTACTCGATTTTCAGGTTCAGCTGGCGGTTGATGAAAAGAAAACGCCGGTAAATAATCTGCTGAAAGATTGGAAGGAAAAACATTCGGAGTTCATTACGGTAGGGAAAATTAGATTACCGAAACAGAATATTTCAGATTACGAAACCATCAGTTACGAAAACCTCTCATTCAACCCTTTTGAAAACCCGGAAGAATTGCAGCCGGTAGGACGAATGCAGAAAATCCGCCAGAAAATCTATAACCAGTCTGTCGCCACCCGGCAGTTTTTAAACCAAGCGAAATAACATGCCCGAAGGACCTTCCATCTTACATTTAAAAAACAGACTCCAGCGTTTCAAAGGAAAAACCGTTTCTGAAGCTTCCGGCTACAGCGAAATGGATAAATCTGCCATCGACTACATTAAAATTTTTGACATTGATGCCTACGGGAAAAATCTGCTTTTCGTGTTTAAGGATTTCTTTGTGGGTGTGCATCTTGGGCTTTTCGGAAGCATGCTTGTGAATAAAAGAAAAAAGGTGAATGCCAGCTTTTCGCTTCATTTTCCTCATTCTGAAATAAATTTTTATGTCGCCCATCCCAAATTGTACGAGGGAAAACCAACCGATTATTTTAATTTTAAAACAGATATTTTAAAAGAGGAGTTCGACGGAGAGTTCGTCCTGAGCACACTTCAGCAACATTATGCCGACCAGATGATCGGTGATGCGCTGCTGGACCAGGAGCTGTTTACCGGCGTTGGTAACATCATCAGGATTGAAGCGCTTTACCGTGCGAAAATTAATCCTGACAGTCCCGTGAAAAACATCCCTGAGAAAAAATTGGTTTACCTGATCGAAACGGTGGTGAATTACGCCTACGAATTTCTCGATCAGCTGAAAACAGATGAGGTAAAAGAAAAAACGCTGATCTATGGAAAAAAGATCTGTCCTAAAGACAAAACAGAGCTCATTATTGATGAGATGGGAAAAGTAAAACGCAAGACTTACGTTTGCCCCAAATGCCAGAAAATGTATTCATAAAAAAATCCTGCATGCCGCAGGATTTTAATTTTCTATGGGAAATTTTCTCTCTCGCTGATTGAGCAGATCTCACTGACTTAAACTTTTGAATATGATCATATTGAAAAAATCAGGAATCTGCGGGAAATTTAGCGTCCGTTAAGATTCGAAAACATTTTCTCCGAAAAGCCCTTCTGTAGACCAGTAACGTTCTCCGGTATCATAATTGAAGGTGAGGATTTTCGAACCTTCGGGAATTTCCGAAAGTTTTCTGTTGATGGCGGCCAGCGATGCCCCGGTGGAGATTCCTGCAAGTATTCCTTCCTCACGTGCGAGTCTTCTGCTGAATTCATAGGCTTCTTCTTTTTCCACCTGAATAGAGCCGTCGAGAAGACCGGTATTTAAAACTCCGGGAATAAATCCGGCACCAATGCCCTGCAGCGGGTGTGGTCCCGGTTTTCCACCTGAAATTACAGGGGAGTCCTGTGGTTCTACGGCAAAGCTTTTCAGGTTGGGGAATTTATGCTTCAGTACCTGGGTAACACCGGTGATATGTCCGCCTGTTCCCACGCCGGTGATGAGGTAATCGAAACCTTCGGGAAAATCGGTAAGGATTTCCTGGGCGGTAGTTTTTTGGTGAATATCGGGATTTGCTTCGTTTTCAAACTGCTGCGGAATCCACACATTGTCGAGTTCCTGTGCCATTTCCTGCGCTTTTTTTACGGCACCCGACGTTCCCAGTTCTTTTTGGGTAAGCACAAACTGTGCGCCGTACGCCGACATCAGTTTGCGGCGCTCCACACTCATGCTTTCTGGCATCACCAGCACGAGTTTGTAACCTTTCACAGCGCACACCATAGCGAGCCCGACGCCCGTATTGCCCGAAGTAGGCTCTACAATCAGTGTGTCTTTGTCGATTTTGCCTTCCCGTTCAGCTTTTTCAATCATCGAGAGGGCAATTCTGTCCTTAATGCTGCCACCTGGATTCTGTCTTTCGAGTTTCATCCATACTTCTACGTTCTTATCGAAAAGTTTATTGATTCTTACCGTGGGAGTATTCCCGATGGCTTCCAAAACATTGTTCAGTTTCATATATTCTGTTTTTAAGTTATTTCAATTGCCGGCAGATTTTGCCTTTCAATTTCAATGCACGTCAGTGTGCCTCCTTGTGAAATCTTTGTGCACACTGTGGTAAAAAAACCACACCAACCACAAAATTTAATCTTATTTGTTCAAAAGACCCCAAAAGGTGATGATTAATCTCTGTGTCCTCTAAATAGAACGCTGTGTTCTCTGTGGTAACTTTGCATCTCCCCTAAGTTCTTCAAAAACCGCCCCATCATCCATCACCCATCACCCCGTATTTAAATAACAAAATTTATCGGTTCATTCACCGGCAGTTTATTTTTCACCGTCACCAATCCCCTGTGAAATACGACAGAGTTCGGCGCGACACTTTCGGTAATCCATACGTTACCACCGATGAGTGCGTGTGCTCCGATTATGGTTTCACCACCTAAAATAGTTGCGTTGGCATATATTACCACGTTATCTTCAATGGTCGGGTGCCGTTTTTCATTGGCCAAATCTTTAGTCACCGATAGCGCGCCCAACGTGACGCCTTGGTAAAGTTTCACATTCTTTCCGATCACCGTTGTTTCTCCGATCACAATTCCGGTTCCGTGGTCGATGAAGAAATTTTCGCCGATTTCTGCCCCGGGATGAATATCGATTCCGGTTTTGCTGTGTGCAAATTCGGTCCAGATTCGGGGAATTAGCGGAACATTATTTTTAAAAAGTTCGTGCGAAAAACGGTACACTGCAATGGCAAAAAAACCGGGATAGGAGAACATAACTTCTTCCATATTCTTTGCGGCCGGATCGTTTTCGCAGATATACCGAGCATCGTTTTCGAGCTTGCGGTAGATTTTAGGAAATTTCGCGAAAAAAACATCGCTTTCTACGGCCTCCTGGCCTTTCATGACACTCGAAAGAATTTCTTTGAATTCAGTCTTAAAACGTTCAAGACGCTCTTCAATCTGTGGGATTTCCGAACAGCGATGGTATTCGAGGAAAAATATAAACCGGAAAAACCGGTCGATAAAATCTTCGGTTTTCCTTTTGTCGATATCAAATTTTCTGTTGCGGTATCCCTGGTGAAGATGTTCTGTAAAACTCATAATGATTTTTCGGAAAGTTGACACAAAGGTATGCAAGAATTTATCCAAAAATAATTGATTCATGGTAAGAAAAACTGAATAGAGCGATTCATAAAAAAGATGATCGGCAACAGTCTGCTCTGTCGGAAGTCATCAGATTCCGCTTACTCCGGCACGTAACAGAAAACGTTCTGTAAGAGGTTGTGATCAGAATATTGGGGGATAACGATTTTTTGATAAAACTTTACACGCTCATTTTTGTCTGCAACTTCAATATTTTGTAAATTTGACTTCAGAAAAAACTTTTAAAAAAGTAAATGATATGCAACCGAAAGGTTTCCTATTACGATTAAAAACAATAAATAAAAAGATATGACACCGTAAGGTTCCATATTGCCATTAAAAAACAAATAAATCAAGAAATATGACACCGTAAGGTTGCATATCACCATTAAAAAACAATAAATAAAAAGATATGACACCGTAAGGTTCCATATCACCATTAAAAAACAATAAATAAAAAGACATGACACCGTAAGGTTCCATATCACCATTAAAAAACAATAAATAAAAAGATATGACACCGTAAGGTTCCATATCACCATTAAAAAACAATAAATAAAAAGATATGAAAGTTACCGTTGTAGGTGCAGGAGCAGTGGGCGCAAGCTGTGCAGAATACATTGCGATGAAAAATTTTGCCGCCGAAGTAGTTCTGGTGGATATTAAAGAAGGTTTTGCCGAAGGTAAGGCAATGGATCTGATGCAGACCGCTTCGCTGAATGGTTTTGATACCAAAATTACCGGAACTACCGGAGATTACAGCAAAACCGCAGGCTCGAAAGTAGCCGTAATCACCTCCGGCATCCCAAGAAAACCGGGAATGACAAGAGAAGAACTCATCGGAATCAACGCCGGAATCGTAAAAGAAGTAACCGCGAATTTGGTAAAACATTCTCCGGATGTTATCATCATCGTGGTTTCCAACCCAATGGATACCATGGCGTATCTGGTTCATAAAACTTCAGGACTTCCGAAAAACAAAATTATCGGAATGGGTGGAGCCCTGGATTCCGCACGTTTCAAATACAGACTGGCAGAAGCTCTGGAATGCCCGATTTCAGATGTGGACGGGATGGTGATCGCGGCGCACAGCGACACTGGAATGCTACCGCTAATGAGCAAAGCAACAAGAAACGGCGTTCCTGTAACTGAATTCCTGGATGCTGAAAAACAGGCTTATGTGGAAGAGGAAACCAAAGTAGGAGGAGCGACATTAACCAAACTTTTAGGAACCTCTGCATGGTATGCACCGGGAGCGGCGGTTTCCGTAATGGTACAGTCGATCCTTTGCGACCACAAAAAAATGATTCCATGTTCCCTGATGCTCGACGGCGAGTACGGGCAAAGCGATATCTGTTTAGGCGTTCCGGCGATTATCGGTGCCAACGGTGTTGAAAAAATCGTGGAAATCGCACTTACAGACGCTGAAAAAGAAAAATTCGAAACAGCTGCTAAGGCGGTAAGAGAAGTAAACGGAGATCTGAAATTCTAATTCGACTTTTCATCATATAGTTAAAACCTTCCGCTTTTTGGAAGGTTTTTTCTTTTTTTATACTGAAAATAGCCTGAAAACGTAAGGACAAAAAATATTTTCGTACGTATGAAAAAAAATTTCATTAGTATGAAACAAAAATTCCGTACTAATGAAATTAAAAAATGTACGAAAGGAAATAAAAATCGTCCAAAACCGACTCGAAATGTCCCAAGCACAAAAATTTCAGCATAAAAATTGGGAAAATCACGCCCTAAAACTTCCCAAAAGAGTCTTTTTTAAACCGAAATTCTTTGGTTTTTCAGACAGATTTGGCGTCAAAAAAGCCAATATTTTCTATATCTTAACTTAAATTTTGCACTTCCGATATACACAAGAGAGTCACTCCTTCAGATGTAAAAAGTACTGTTATATAGCGTTTTCAGGATGTTCTATAATATTTGTAGTTAGTTGAGGACGGGTCACAAATTGGTCATCTCTATAGATGCTTCATAGATGCTTCATGGATACTTCATGGATAGTTCATGAGTAATTTATGAATACAGTATGGTTATAATTTTATAAAAGAGGCTTAGAAAATAATAGATTTCGGTTACAGAAGAATCGTTGATTTGTTAGCGCAGGAGAATTTACGTAAATACGATAGATTGTGGATACAAAAAAGCCCCCTGATTATGGACAAGAGGCAACCCAAATGTTTTCACAACGGAATAATCCTTATTGTGAATTGCTTTCATAGCAAAGATACAAAATGTTTCTAACATGAAAAGGTTGTCCAATAAAGATTGAAAAAAATTTACTAAATTAGGAAGTTATAAAACAAACTATGAAAAAAAACATACTCGGACTGGATTTGGGAACAAACTCTATAGGATGGGCTTTAATCAAACAAGATTTTGAAAACAAACAAGGTGAAATTCTTGGAATGGGAAGTCGGATTATACCGATGGGTGCAGAATTAAGTAAGTTTGAACAAGGTCAGGCTCAAACTAAAAATGCGAACAGGAGAATTGCTAGAGGAACAAGAAAACTTAATAAGAGATATAAGCAGAGAAGAAATAAGCTGATTTATATTTTGCAACAACTGGGAATGTTACCAAACCAAATTAAACTGGTAAACGAATTTTCTGACCCAAATAGATTAGATAAAATTTCAATACTTCCAATTTCTAAAAATCAGCAACAGTTGACGGCTTTTGATTTAATAGAATTGCGTGTAAAAGCCTTGACAGAGAAGATTGAATTAGAAGAGTTAGGAAAAATCATTTATAAATACAATCAACTTAGAGGTTATTCTGGAGGAAATTCAGAACCAGAAAAGGAAGATAGTAACGATGATGAAAATCTAGAAAAAGAAAAAACAAATGAAAGTTTTGTAGTTTTCTCTAAAATTCTATCGTTAGGATTACCAGAGGAATTTACTTTTAAAGGTAAAAAACTCAATAAAAGAAAAATTAAGATTGAAACAGAAGACGGAACTATTGACGCTGAAACTTTTTTAGATAGCTTAAAAGAAAATGATTCTTCAGAACTTCAGGTTAATATTCGTCGTGCTAAATCCGGAGATACAATTACCATAAAACTTCCTAACAAAACAAGTTGGAGGAAAAAAATGGAAAACATCGAAAAACAGTTAGCTGATAAATCAAAAGAAATTGGTCGGGAATATTTTATCTCAGAACTGTTATTCGATGTTCTGAAAGAAAATAAATGGGCAAAAATCCGTAATAATGTGATTTTACGTTCAAGATACGAATCGGAGTTTGAAGCAGTTTGGAAAGAACAAGCGAAATATTATCCGTTTCTTGACGGTTTAGAAAAGAACAGATTACAAAAAATATTAGAATTCATTTTTCCTGGACAAAAAGAAAGTCAGAAAAAATTACGACAAACAGGTTTAGAAAAAGGATTGAAATATGTGGTCAAAAATCAGGTGGTATTTTACCAAAGAGAATTAAAAGACCAATCAGACTTAATTTCTAACTGTCGTTTCGAACCTACTGAAAAAGTTGTAGCAAAAAGTCATCCTGTATTTCAAGAATATAAAATTTGGGAACAAATCAATAAGTTGGTCATTAATACCAAAACGGAAAATGGTGTAAACAGAAAAGGCGAAATCAAATACAAATATATCGACAGACCAATACCGACTGCTCTAAAGGAATGGTTGTATGAAGAATTGCAGAGTAAAAAAGAAGTTTCCTTTGGTCCTATTTTAACCAAACTTAAAAAAGAATTTAACTTGAGAGAAAACGTGGATTTTCTTAACGGAATGAATGCCAAAGACAAATTGAAAGGAAATGATACAAAAGCAATTCTGCAAAAAACTTTAGGTGACTTGTGGAATAGATTTGGTCTGGATGATTCAGAAAGACAGGTTGAAGTTTGGGATATACTCTATAATGGTAAAGGTAATGAATATGATTTGACAAGTGACAGAACTTCAAAGATATTAGCTTTTATCGAAAAATATTCACCTGAATTAGAAAACAAGGAATCTGTTGCAATTAAAACTTCTAAAATAAAATTCAGCAGAAACTATTCTAATTTAAGTTTAAAAGCAATTGAAAATATTTTACCATTGGTTAGAGCAGGAAAGTTTTTTGATCAGAATTTTTCTGATACGCTAAATGATAAAATTATTAAACTTTTAAATGAAAACGTCGAAGATCCTTTTGAAAAGTCGGCACAGGAATTTTTAGACAAGAATCAGGATCTTCTATCTGATGGAGGAATTGTAAACGCTATTGCAACAATATTAGTTTATGATAAACACACAGCCAAAGAATATTCTAAAGACGAATTAATAAAAGAATTCACTCAAATTTCAAGATTAAAACAAGGAGAACTAAGAAATCCTTTGGCGGAGCAAATCATTAATGAAGCTTTGATTATTGTCAGAGAGATTTGGAAAAAATACGGTTTCAAGCCTGACGAAATAAGAGTGGAGTTAGCAAGAGAACTTAAAAACAATGCCATTGAACGGGGCAAAATGTATTCTGCAAATTTAAAAAGTCAAAAACACAATGCTGAAATAAGAAGCAAATTGATAGAACTTAAACAAGAGATTTCTATTGCAAATATCGAAAAGTATAAATTATGGGTTTCTCAGGAAAACGTGCAAGAAGCCTATATCAAAAACTATAATGATCCTTCAAAATCTGAAATAGAAAAGTTAAAAATTTGGGAATCGCAAGGTCACATATCGCCTTATACTGGTCAGCCAATTCCACTTTCAGAATTGTTTAATCGTGAAAGGTACGATGTAGATCACATCATTCCTCAATCAAGATATTTTGATGATTCTTTGGCAAATAAAATCATTTGTGAAAAATCTATAAATAATGAAAAAGGAAACAGGACTTCTATGGAATATTTTGAGGCGGGTTCTGTGAATCATCTAATCTATACAAAACAACAATTCATTGATCACGCCAACAAATATTTTTCAGGGAAGAAAAGAAAAAATCTTTTGGCAACATCTATTCCCGAAGATCCAATCCAAAGACAGATAAAAGATACACAATATATTTCTATCCGAATCCGTGAAGAATTGAATAAAATTGTCGGAAATGAGAATGTAAAAACCACAACAGGAGGTGTGACGGATTATCTGAGAAATCATTGGGGATTAACCGATAAGTTTAAAGTTTTATTAAAGGAAAGATATGAAACAGTATTGCCAAAACTTGCGCAATTAGAATATGATAATTATAAGAAAGAGACGGAAAATAAAGCTAAGGAATGTGAAAAGGCAGGTGTAGATTTTAACGAACCAATTCTAGATGAGGATGTTTTTATAAAGAAATTTAAAAGTGAATTTATAAGAAAGAAAAACAATAAACTGATCATAAAAGGTTGGAGTAAAAGAATAGATCACAGACATCACGCAATGGATGCTCTCGTAATTGCATGTACGCAACCAGCTCATATCAAAAGATTAAACGATCTCAATCAGGTTCTGAAAATATGGTTAGATAAAAATAAAGAAATGTTCTTTCCCGGTTTCACGGGTAGTCAGACCGAGTTGCTTGATGAAGTTTTGAATTTAGAAGAAGAAAAAAGACGAGAAATATTTAAGCAACTGGAAAAATTTAGAGCTATTGAAATGCCTTGGAAAGGTTTCCCTGAACAAGCGGAACAAAAAATGAAGGAAATAGTAGTTTCCCATAAACCCAAAGATAAACTTTTGTTGCAATACGATATTAGAGGAAATAAACAAATTAAATTACGAGGACAATTGCACGAAGGGACTTTGTATGGACTTTCCGGCGGAAAAGAGATATACAGAATTCCGATTACTAAATTGGCTGGAAAGGCATTTGCAACCGAGAAAACAATTGAAAAAATAGTACATCCTTTCTTAAAAGAAACTATTTCTGATCATCTAAAATCCTATGGGAAAAAAGAAGATGCTTTTTCAGCAGAAGGAGTTTTGGATTTAAATAAAAAACTCGCAGAACGAAAAGATGAAAAAGGAAATTCAAAACCTCACCCACCAATTTCCACAATAAAAATTTATTATAAAGATCCAGCAAAATCTAAAAAGAAAAAAACTGATGATGAAGATGATATTTCATTGCAAAAATTAGACAGGCAAAAGTCTTTTAATAATTCTCTGTATGTAAAGACAGGTGATAATTATCTTTTTGCAATAATGGAAAAAGAAGTCTTTGATAAAAAATTAAAACAAAATAAAACGGAACGTCATTATGATTTAATTACCTTTTTTGATGCAGCCAATCTCTTAAAATCCGAATTTAATGTTTCAGATGATAAGAAAAATTTCAATAAAGAAGAATTATTTAAAAAATATTTTGAAGAAAGAAATAACGCACGATTACTTTTTACTGTAAAACAAGGTGACTTTGTATATTTCCCAGATGATAATGAAGAAGTTGTCTTGGATGAATCAAGTCCTCTATTTATAGATTATTGGAACAATATATCGGAAAGAAGCAAAAGTATTTATGTAGTACAAAAATTCAGCAAAAAACAAATTTATTTTTTAAAGCATACTATTGCTGATACTATAGCAAAAAAAGTAGAATATGGTTCACAAGACTGTTATGAAAAAGTTGGGGAAAAGTCGATTAAAGAGTTTTGTTTAAAAATTAATTTTGACCGCTTAGGAAATATTTCAAAACTATGATCACCCGCTCCATCTACATTGGAAATCCCGCTTACCTCAAACTCAAAGATGAGCAAATGTATATTATGGAGCCGGAAAGTGGTCAGATGAAAGGGAAAGTCCCTGTTGAAGATTTGGGATTGCTGATGTTGGATCATTTTCAGATTACCATATCACATCAGCTCATCCAGCGAATGATGGGGAATAATGTGGTCGTTGTAAGTTGCGACGCCCATCATCTTCCACACGGCATCATGCTTCCGCTTCACGGGCATACCGAATTTTCCGACCGTATAAAGGATCAAATGGAGGCGAGCGAACCGCTCAAAAAACAACTTTGGAAACAGACCATAGAATGTAAAATCGAAAACCAGAAAGAAGTCCTCCGAAGATTAGGCAATTATTATGAACCGATGATCGATTACCGAAATAATGTGAAAAGTGGCGATCTTACCAATATGGAAGGCATTGCTGCGCAACATTACTGGAAGTACCTCATCAGTCTGGATTTTCTTCGGCAAAGGTTTGGAGATTCACCCAATCAGTTTTTCAATTTTGGGTATTCTGTTTTAAGAAGTATTGTTGCAAGAGCGATTGTAGAAACAGGTTTGCTTCCTGTTTTGGGGATTTTTCATAAAAACAAATACAATCCTTATTGTTTGGCGGATGATATGATGGAACCTTATCGCCCTTTTGTGGATTGGCTGGTTATGGATTGGCTCACCCGAAATCCGGAAACGGAAGATTTAACCAAAGAATTCAAGGCGCATATTCTCCAAATTGCCACCAAAGACGTGAAGATTGATGATAAAACAAGACCTTTGATGGTTGCGGTGAAAACAACGGTTTCGTCTTTGTACAAATGCTACACCGGAGAAAAACGACAAATTTCTTATCCTGAATTGATATGAATGCCGAAAGGTTTAATGCATACCGAATTATGTGGGTTTTAGTTTTATACGATTTGCCGACGGAAACCAAAGCAAACATGAGGGATGCCAATCTTTTTAGAAAAAGATTGCTGGACGACGGTTTTGCATTGTTTCAGTTTTCGATGTACATGCGCCACTGTCCAAGTAGAGAAAATGCGGAAGTTCATATAAAAAGGGTAAAAGCCATCTTGCCCAAAGCTGGAAAAGTTGCCATTATGTGCATTACCGATAAACAATTTGGGGATATTGAAATATTTTTTGCTCGAAATAAAGAGGAGCCACCACAAATGTATCAGCAATTAGAACTTTTTTAGAATTTGTTTTGTGAGGAATAATATAAAAATAGCATTTCAAAAACAAGCCTATTTTGAGAAAAAATCGAATTGAAATCTACCAATTTAAAATCCTGAAAAAACCTCAGGAACCTCCTGATTCAGGAGGTTTTTTTGATTGAGGTTGTGTCGTGTCACGAAGATAATAATTTTTGAAAGCAATTCACAACAGCAGATGAAGAAAGAATCCCTGTCCAAACGTTGTGTCGTGTCACGAAGATAATAATTTTTGAAAGCAATTCACAACATAAACTGTAAGATTAGGCATAATAATTTCGTTGTGTCGTGTCACGAAGATAATAATTTTTGAAAGCAATTCACAACTAAAAATAGCGTCGATTACAGATTCAATTTGTTGTGTCGTGTCACGAAGATAATAATTTTTGAAAGCAATTCCCCCGCTGCCGCACGAAATGAAATTCGACGAAGTCAATCCTTTCGTGTGGCCATTGCAATAAAACCATTTTTTTAGTTCATTAAATTATTTTTATCTTTATTAAAGAATGATTTAATATGAGCAGAAATTACAAACTTCTAAACCCTGAAGGTTTATATTTTATCAGTTTTGCTGCGGTGGGATGGCTTGATGTGTTTACACGGAATGAATATAAAGATTATTTTTGGAAAGTGTGAGGTTTTGCCAGAAAGAAAAAGGTTTAAAAATTCATGCATGGTGCATCATGACGAGCCATATTCATTTGGTTTTTAGAAGTATAAAAGGACAAAAACCTGAATTGCTGATTGGTGATTTGAAAAGGTTTACCAGTAGAGCTATTGTTAAAGCCATTGGAGAAAATCCGAGAGAAAGCAGGAAAGAGTTTCTATTGGAATTCTTTCGAAAAGAAGCAGCAAAAAGTTCGAACGTAACCCATTATCAGTTTTGGCGACATGATAATAAACCGATCGAACTGTGGAGCAACAAGGTAATTAAACAAAAAATAGATTACGTGCACCAAAACCCTGTGGAAGCTGGTTTGGTTTATAAAGCAGAAGAATATATTTACAGCAGTGCAAGAGATTATGCTGATGAAAAAGGACTTTTAGATGATATTGAAGTATTTAGAACGTTTGATTTTTAATGTGACCACACGAAAGGATTGACTTCGTCGAATTTCATTTCGTGCGGCAGCAAAGGGAAGGAAAAACTGTACAGAAAAATGTAGATTGGCATACCGGTAATGGCACATACTTATTTTCATACGGCTTAGGAACGGTCATTGTTTTGATAGGATTGGCGGTAATACTCGGAATTTGGTTCCCAAAAATAGGTCTAATAGGTGGCCTGTTGACATTCATAATGTCTATTGTTACCTTATCGTTCCTGATTACCACGCCTGAAGTGTATGTCCCCAATCTAGGTGGAGATTTTCCAACCCCGCAATATGGGGTTCCATATCTATCAGGTGCAGGGAGGTTGGTGATAAAAGATATTATCATGTTGGGAGCTGCGCTAATTGTTGCTTCTGATAGTGCAAAAAGAATACTTCAAAGAACCCCAAAATCTTACAATAAATTACCTAAATAATATAAGCTCTAAAAAAAAAGTGTTTATCTTTGTACTTTAAACTATGAAAAAACTGTTCGTCATATTTCTTTCACTTTGCTATTTGGTTTTGTCCTCGGGCTTTACCCAATATGCACATTTATGTAAAGGAACGGCGAGTAAAGTTTACAGCTTTTCAAACACCCAACAGCAAAATCAGGACAAACCTTGTCCAATTTGTTCTGCAAAGGAGAAGGGTTTAAAAGATCAGAAGAAGAATTGTTGTAAGCATGTATCGAAAATTATAAAACTTGATGACAGTGTAAAAAAACATAACAATTTTGATTTTTCGGTAAAATTCTGGGGCGATGCTATTCCTAACAAAATGTTGGGTACGGTTTTCGATTTTGAACCTATTGTTTTAGATATAGAAAAAAACACCGCTTATTCTTCTACTAAAGTCCTGATTCCGGGCAATCCTCTTTACATTTTACATTGCGTTTATAGAATTTGATTTTAGACTAAAATCTATGCGAGCGATTTCGAAAGTTTCGGAGTTGCAATAGTTTTTTATACCCAATTTTTAAATTTTATATATAATGAAATTAAAATTCATTGCATCTGCATGTTTGCTAGTTGCAGGCTATACCAATAGTTACGGACAAGTTTTAACATTGCAAGATGCCCTTCATCGTACAGAAAACCAGTACGATAAAATCAAAGCAAAACAACAAGTAGTCGACGCCTCGGCTCAAAATACCGCTTTTCAAAAGCAACAATACCTCCCCGATTTCACCCTTTCGGCACAACAAAGTTTCGGCACCATCAATGCATTGCATGGGCCAATGTATGCCTATGGCGGATTGGGTTCTGCGGCAACCTCTATGCCTTTGGCAGAACAAAACTGGAATGCCGCATTTGGTTCGCTTTACTTCGCAAATGTCAACTGGAATTTGTTCACTTTCGGACGAATTAAAAACCAGGTGGAACTAGGAAGTAAAAAAGAATTGACAGCTAAAGCCGATCTGCAACAGGAAGTATTTCAGCAACAGATAAAAGTGGCAGCCGCTTACCTCAATTTGCTGGCAAGCCAGCGAGTTAAATATGTGCAGGAAAAAAACACTGAACGAGCGCAGATTTTTTATGAAATGACCCACGCCAGAGCCAAAAGCGGGCTGATACCGGAAGTGGATGCACAGTTGGCAAAAGCGGAATGGTCTAATGCCAAATCGTTGCTAATAAAGGCATACGATAAAGAACTAATGTGGTCAAAGCAACTGGCAGATTTAATGAATGACGATTTTAAAACCTACAAGTTGGATAGCCTATACAGTACTACGCTGCCAGTAAAATCAATGGAAATAACAGCAATCAAAGTTTCCGATCATCCGTATTTAAAATTTCAACAAACAAAGATCGATGAAAGCGAACAAAGTGTCGAAGTGTTAAAAGCGCATAGAAAACCAAATCTATCGGCTTTTGGTGTAGTTCAAGGTCGTGGTTCTGGGTTCCAGTCCAATTATGCGCAAGATCTTTCAGCTTATTCCACTAATTATTTGAAAGGTGTTGGAATAGATCGTAGCAACTATTTATTAGGGGTTTCACTTACCTGGAACATCACCAATCTTTTTCGCTACAATACAAAAGTGAAGGAACAGAAATATATTACACAATCTCTTCAATACACCTTTGATGCACAACAAAAGGAATTAAATACATTGTTTCATCAGGCAAATGCCCAATTAAAAAATGCCTATGACACTTTCGAGGAAACAAAAATTCAACTAGGTGCGGCTGCTTTGGCATACAAACAACAAACCGCTTTGTATGAAAATGGCTTAACTACTTTAGTTGATTATACGCAAGCCTTGTTTAGCTTGAACAGAGCCGAAATTGATTATGAAATTGCACAGAATAATGTGTGGCAAGCATTATTACTACTGGCATCTGCACAAGGAAACATTCAATTATTAACGCCATAATTTTTAAAGCATTCGTTTATGAATATGATAAAATTTGCCCTTCAAAAACCCATAGCAATTATGGTTTTGGTATTGGGATTATTATTTTTTGGTCTCAAAGCAACCAAAGATATTAAAGTAGATATTCTTCCCGAAATGAATTTACCGGTGGTGTACATTGCGCACACGTTCAATGGTTACACTCCACAACAGATGGAAGGATACTTTACGAAAATGTATGTAAATATGATGCTTTTTACCAATGGTATCAAAAGTATCGAATCTAAAAATACGCAAGGACTTACCTTAATGAAAGTTACCTTTTATGAAGGTACTGAAATGGGGGAAGCAATTGCTACGATCAATGCACTGTCCAACCGTTCTCAGGTGTTTTTACCACCCGGGGCACCGCCGCCGTTCATCATCAGATTTGATGCTTCATCACAACCTGTGGGACAGCTGGTATTTAGAAGTGCTACAAAAACTAACAATCAATTGCAGGATATTGCCAATTTCAATGCACGGCCTTTTTTGATTAAAATTCCGGGGTTGACAACGGCTCCTCCGTTCGGTGGAAGCCCAAGAACTATTGAGGTTAATATCGATCCGTATAAACTTCGTGCTCATAACTTATCACCTGAACAGATCGTTGAAGCCATAAGTCGAAACAACATTACGTCGCCTTCTGGAAATGTGTATATCGGAGATAAAAACTATCTGACACCAACGAATAACACCGTGAAAGAAGTTGCTGAATTAGGCGATATTCCTATTTTTAAAGGCTCGGTTGATAATGTGTACATGCGTGATGTAGCCACGATAAAAGACGGAGCCGATATTGCAACTGGTTACGCATTGATTGACGGAAAGCGTTCGGTTTATATTAATATTGCAAAAGCAGGAAATGCATCCACATTGGATGTGGTAAATACTTTGAAAAAAGAATTACCCAGCATTCAACGAAATATGCCTGATGACGTACAGATTTCTTACGAATTTGATCAGTCGGTTTATATTACCAATGCGTTGAAAAGTTTAGTTATAGAAGGTGTTTTGGGCGCACTCTTAACAGGTCTAATGGTCATGCTTTTTTTGAACGATCGACGAGCTGCTTTGATCGTTATCATGACCATTCCTATTTCGATTATTTCCGGGGTATTGTTCCTGAAATTATTTGGACAAACCATCAACATCATGTCGCTTTCCGGTTTGGCATTGGCTATTGGAATTCTGGTAGATGAAAGTACCGTAACCATCGAAAACATCCACCAGCATTTTGCGATGGGGAAAACCCGAGCGCAAGCCATTTGGGATGCATGTAAAGAAATCGCCTTTCCGAAATTGCTAATTATGCTTTGTATTTTGGCGGTTTTTGCACCAGCATTTATGATGACAGGAATTCCAGGTTCGTTGTTCATGCCGTTGGCAATGGCAATTGGTTTTTCGATGATCGTTTCATTCTTGTTGTCTCAAACCTTTGTTCCAGTAATGGCAAATTGGCTCATGAAACACCAAAAAGATCATTGTGAAAATCCTGCACACAAAGAAGACTGGTTCTCCAAATTCAGAAGTCGATTTGTAGCCTTTTTATCGAGATTAACCAATCGCAAAAAAATAATTGTCAGCTTAAGCTTAGTTTTAGCATTGGTCGGAGGATTTGCGTTGTATCAAATAACAGGAAAAGATGTTTTACCTACATCCAATTCCCAACAATTTCAGGTTCGTATAAAAGCAGCCGAAGGAACCCGGATTGAAGTGACAGAAATGAAAGTAAAACAATTCTTAGAGCACCTGAAAAATAATGTTGGTGCAGACAATATAGCAATTTCTTCAGTTTTTATTGGTCAACATCCTTCTTCTTTTGCGATTAGCCCAATTTATCTTTACAATGCAGGTCCACATGAGGCATTGATGCAGGTAGCATTGAAAAAATCCACCGGAAACTCAGACGAACTGAAAGACAAACTGCGTGCTTATTACAAAGAAAAAATGCCGGAATTGTCTATTTCATTTGAACCGATTGAATTAACGGAGAAAATCTTAAGTCAGGGGACCAGTACACCTATTGAGGTTCGTGTTTCGGGGATGATGAAAAAAATGAACCGGATGTACGCTAACAAAATATTGGCGGAATTGAAGGAAATTGAATATTTGCGTGATCAGCAAATTCCACAGTCAATGGATTATCCTGGACTCCAAATCAACATTGATCGTACTCGTGCGGCACAGTTAGGTTTAGACGCACAAGATATTGCCAAATCTTTGGTAACTGCTACCGCATCAACCCGTTTTACCAACAAAAATTTTTGGGTTGGAGGTATGATGGGCATCGCTTACGATGTGCAGGTGCAAACCCCTCAAGGTATTTTGAACAGTAAGGAGGAATTAGCCAACTTACCATTAAGTAAAAATACGGACAGACCCGTTTTAGGTGATGTTGCAACTATTACGCCTTCAAAGGAATTAGGAGAAAGTTACAATCTGGGTACGATGGGCTACACCACAGTAACAGCCAATCTGTATAAAAAAGATTTGGAACAAGCATCTAAAGATGTGCAAAAAGCAATTGCTTCCCTAGGCGAATTGCCTAAAGGAGTTAATATTGAAGTAGCAGGAATGGCACCTGTTTTAGAGGAAACATTGTCCAGTTTAGCCACCGGATTGTTAATAGCGGTTTTTGTGATTTTCTTAATGTTGGCTGCAACGTTTCAATCATTCCGTGTGTCAATCGTTATTCTATCAACAGTACCTTTTGTAGTAGTGGGAGCTTTACTCATGCTCAATATTACAGGTTCTACATTAAATCTGCAATCGTACATGGGCTTAATCATGTCGGTCGGTGTTTCAATTGCCAACGCGGTATTATTAATCAGTAATGCCGAAACGTTAAGAAAAGTAAATAAGGATTCTGTTCTCTCAGGTGTTGAAGCCGCCAAAGTAAGGATCCGTCCAATTATAATGACTACCCTTGCGATGATTGCGGGAATGCTGCCAATGGCAATAGGCTTTGGCGAAGGCGGCGATCAAATTGCACCTTTGGGTAGAGCCGTTATTGGTGGCCTTTTATTCTCTACTTTTTCTGTGTTAATCATTCTTCCATTAGTTTTTGGGTGGGTGCAGAAAAAAGCCAGTGTTATTTCTCCGTCTTTAGACCCTGAAGACCAAAACAGTATTCATTTTGTACAATCAAATCAATAAAAAATGCAATTAAAAAATATAATTCCGTTGGCAGCCTTACTTATTCTTTCGGCTTGCAATAACAACAATAAGAACGACAATAAAGACGCTAAACCAGCTATGGGAATGATGAATATGATGGAGACTATTGAGATTTCCAAATCAAATCCATTAGTTACTTTAAAATTACCAGGAGAACTAAAACCGTATCAACAAACCGAATTATTTGCAAAAGTAAATAGCTATGTAAAACAAATTCGTGTAGATATTGGTGACAAAGTTATTGCTGGACAAACTTTGGTGGTGTTGGAGGCTCCGGAAATCGTATCGCAAATTGCAAATGCAAAAGCAAAAGTACAGGCGCAGGAAGCAATTTATCTGTCAACAAAATCAACGTATGACCGTATGTTAAAAGCTGATGAAACCAAGGGTGCAGTTGCAAAAGATGCGATCGATCAAATCAAGGCACGTAAATTATCCGACGAATCGCAATTGGCTGCCGCACGCTCTGCATACAATGAAATTCGCAATATCAATGCTTATTTGGTAATTAAAGCCCCTTTTAGCGGAACGATCACCAATAGGAATATTGATCTTGGTGCTTATGTTGGACCAATGAGCAAAACGCCTCTTTTGGTTATCGAAAACAATCAAAAGTTAAGGTTAAACCTTTCTGTCCCCGAGGCTAATACTCCTTATATCAAAATAGGTGATACCATACGTTTCTATGTCCGCTCGCAGCCACAAGTGAAACATATAGCTCTGGTAAGTAGAAAATCGGGAAGTTTGGATGAAAGGCTTCGCTCCGAAAAAATAGAAGCAGATTTCATCAACAAAGAAAAGCTGCTGAAACCCTTTATGGTAGCCGAAACAAGTATCCCGTTACAAAATTCGGTAGCTACTTTTTTTGTCCCAAAGATGTCTGTTGTAGAAAGCGGAATGGGCACTTACGTCATTCGTATTGAACAAGGAAAAACTAAAAATATTCCGGTAAGTAAAGGCAGAATGTGGGAAGATAAAGTAGAAATATTCGGCGAATTAAGTGAAGGCGATAAAATCCTGAAAATGGCTTCAGAAGAAATTATGGAAGGAACAGATGTGCCTCCTAAAAATCAAACTAAAAAATAATTAATATGGAAAATATATTAAAAACAGTAAGTATCGTAGCATTTGCTACGGTACTTTTAATAAGCTGTACAGATCAAAAATCAAATAATGCAACAGAAGTAATCTCTAAAACTCAAACTACCGAAATCAAAAAGATAAATAATCCTAAAAAAGGAAAACATGTACCCAATAATCTTGTATGTATGGTCAATGACGCATATATGGGAAAAGAACAGATTGAGGTACCTTTTGAAGGGAAAATGTATTACGGATGTTGCAATATGTGCAAAGAAAAAATTCCTAAAGACCAAAGCGTACGTTATGCAGTGGATCCACATTCTCTAAAAAAAATCAGCAAAGCTGATGCTTATATTGTAGTTATTGGAGACAATGATGAGGTAGCTTATTTTGAAAATGAGCAAAATTATCAATTGTTTTTAAATGAAAATGCATTATAGAGAATTGTAAAGGGAAAATATGACTTTTTGAATATCATAGTTCATCAACCAAGTTATTAAAATTAACAATATTCCCTAAGTCTGATTAATTATGAGTACCGTTTCAATTAGGTTTAGATCTAATTGCTATTGAGATAAATATTTTAGTATTACAAGCAAACTCTAATTATGATAAATGACTAGGTACTCGAATAACAATTGCTTACTATTTCGAGTATCTGGTTTATTTCAAAATTTTCAAAAGCGTAATTAACCCCCGCTCCCGCGCGATTCCATCGCGTGGTCCCCGCTACTGCCCCGCTGCGCATTCTATGACAAAAAGCAACTAAAAACCGTTAAAATTTAAGCTGCAAATTTATAAAAAGTAGGCTGACTGATGCCGTGTTCCCGGCAAATCTCATTCACTGTTTTTCCTTGATTTTGTTCAGATAAAATCTTGATGATCTGAACTTCTGAAAATTTATTGTTTTTCATAGTCTCCAAATGTAAAAACTATATTTTTAAATGTTCCCGTTTTGTGGGAGAAGGTCAATTCAGGAAAAATTAAATTGAACTGAAAAAACCAACCGTACGTAAACAATCACAAATAAACAAAACGCCCCGAATTACCGGAGCGTTTTGTTTTTCTATGTAGGTAACCCTTAAAATTTATTTTCAACTTCTGCGGCTTTCAGAAGGAAGGTGTGCATATCGGTGTTTTTCATAAAAGACTTCATCTTTTCGCTGCCAGGTCCGTACATGGCAAGTTCGGTATAATCGGCCGAATGGTCCATACTGATCCAGCCCACGGAAGTATGCTCCTGCTGAATCTGCGACAGCAGTTTGAAAGGCAGGTGTCGCGGGTTGTACACTCCGTCCTCCATTTTCGCTTTGGCGTAGTAGGACTGGATTTCTTTTGCCTGATCTTCCGTAATCAAAATTCCGGCATTCGCCTGTGCAATTCTGTTTTTAATCGTGCTGACACTGTCGGTTGGGTTAAGTCCCTGAAGAATCCATTCATTCGTCTGCGAAAACTGCTGAATACGGTCGAAATTATCATTCACTTTTTTACCGTAGATCAAACCCGGGTTTGCGTTTCCGTGATCGGAAGTGAGAACCACCAGGGTGTTGCCGTCCTTCTGGGCAAAGTCCATCGCTGTTTTCACGGCGTCGTCAAAAGCCAGCTGGTCATAAAGAAGTGCAGAAATATCGTTTCCGTGCGCCGCCCAGTCCACTTTTCCGGCTTCCACCTGCATGACGAAACCGTTTTTGTGGTCTTTCATCTGGCTGATGGCTCTGGAGGTCATTTCCGCTAAAGTCGGAATATTGTTTTTCATAAAACTGCTGCTGTTCCGGTCGGCAGCATAGGGTAGGCCGTCTTCATCAAAGGTTGCAATAAGTGGTTTGTTTTGCGGTGCGGCATTCATTTCAGCTTTATTCCGTGCGACCGAATAGCCTTTATTCCTGAAAACGGAATACATATCCTTTTTGTCTTTCCGCTGTGCCGCATCAAAATATTTGTGTCCGCCGCCCATGATCACATCAAAGCTGAGGTCGGAATACATGGATGCGATTTCTTCCTGGGAATTACGACTTTTGGTATATACCGAAAATCCCGCAGGAGTGGCATGCGTCACGGGAACGGTGGTCACTAAGCCCACTTTTTTTCCTGCTTTTTTAAATTTCTGAAGGATGGGCAGATGTTCTTCCCCGTTCAAACCGATATTCAGGCTGCCGTTATTTACTCTTTGGCCGCCTCCCCATGAAGAACTGGCTGCAGCCGAATCGGTAACGACAGAGCTGGCGGAAGCCATATCCATCACGCCGCGCTGTACAAGATTTTCTTCATAAAGCGAAATCCAGTGCGAAGGTCTTCCCAGTTTACGTCGGCTGTATAAATCGGCCATGTGCAGCGTGCCCGAGCTCATCCCGTCGCTCACCATAAAGATAATATTCTTTGCCTTTTTGCCCCCAAATTCTTCCTTGAAGATATTGGCTTTGGCTGAAAAAGGTGTCAAAAGCAGTCCGCCTAACGCAAGCGAGCCGCCTTTCAATAATTCCCGTCTTTTCATTAATTCTATTTTTTTCAAATTTAAACAAACAAGTATTAACAAAGCATTAATTTTTAAAAACTTGGGTTACCCCTTATAATTTCTTTTAAATTTGCAGTGATAAAAACTTTGATAAAATGTCCGGAAAAATTAAAATTCTGTTTTTCGTGTTCCTGTCTGTTTTCAGCATGAAGGCACAGAGAAATCAATCATCCACCACCCCCAAACCCAAGTTGGTGGTAGGAATCGTGGTAGACCAGATGCGGTGGGATTTCCTCTACCGCTACGAAAGCAAATACGGTAGTGGTGGTTTCAGAAGGTTGCTTAACCAGGGATACAGCTTCAGTAATGTAATGATCGATTATGTTCCCACGGTAACCGCCTTGGGGCATACTTCGATTTACACAGGCTCGGTACCTTCCATCCACGGTATTGCCGGAAACGACTGGACAGACCGCGAAACCGGCAATAACGTATACTGCACGACTGACGCGTCGGTGAAGGGAATAGGCTCAAGTTCTGAAAAAATCGGGGCGCACTCGCCGCACAATCTCTGGAGCACGACGATTACGGATCAGCTCGGAATGGCTACCAATTTCCGGTCGAAAGTGGTGGGAGTATCGCTGAAAGACAGGGCTTCGATTCTGCCCGCCGGACACAATCCCACCGGAGCATTCTGGTTTGATGAAGGTACAGGAAATTTTGTAACCAGTTCCTATTATATGAACGAGTTGCCGCAATGGCTGAAGAACTTCAATGCGCAGAATTGGGGAGAAAAACTGGTAGCCAACGGGTGGACTACTTCACTGCCCATCGCCCAATACACCGAAAGTACGGCTGACGATGTTCCGTGGGAACAGCTTTTGGGGAGTGCAAAAACCCCAACCTTTCCTTACAATAACCTGGCAGCAGATTATGCTACGAAGAAAGGAATCATCAGAACGACACCGTTCGGAAATTCATTAACGCTAAAAGTTGCTGAGGCTGCACTCGACGGTTACCAGATGGGCCGTAATACAGAAACGGATTTTCTTGCTATTAATATTGCCTCTACCGATTATGTCGGACATTCTTTCGGCCCGAATTCTATTGAAGTTCAGGACACCTATTTAAAACTTGATAAAGACCTGGAACAGTTTTTTAATATGCTCGATAAAAAAGTGGGCAAAGACAATTACCTCGTGTTCCTCTCTGCAGATCACGGTGCGGCCAATGCTTTAGGATATATGCAGGCGAACAAAATGCTGACCGGACTTTTTGATGAAGGACTTCAGAAAAATCTTGAAGAAGAACTTAAAGTTAAATTCAGTCAGGAAAAACTGATCTGGGCAATCGATAATTACCAGGTTTATCTGAATCACAAACTCATCCGTGAGAACAATCTGGATGCTGATGCAATTAAGCAACAACTGCTGTCTTATCTGAATAAAGATCCCCGCGTTCTGTATGCGGTAGATCTGGCTAAGGTTGGCTCTTCAGCTATTCCCGAACCCATTAAATCAAGAATCATCAATGGATACAACTGGCAGCGAAGCGGTGACATCCAGATTATTTCGCACGACGGAATGTTGCCAAACTATGCCAAGAAAGGAACCACTCACAGTGTATGGAATTCTTACGACGCGCACATCCCGCTGATCTTCATGGGAACAGGAATTAAAAAAGGAGCGAGCGCCAAACCTTATCACATGACGGATATTGCACCCACTTTGGCCCAGATACTAAAAATCGAAAACCCAAGCGGAAACATCGGTAATCCCATTACTGAGGTTTTGGGAGAATAGATTTTAAGACTAAGGAATAAAAATTATGAAAAGTGAAAAGTTTCGCGCGCCGCAGGCGCGCGAAACTTTTTTTATTATACAATCTGCTGTCTGAATATTAATTGTCGATTCGTCAGTTCAATTCTTTAAATCTGCGAGAAAAGTTTTTCAGTTTAAACCCACGATAACCGTTTCCACTTACTCAATGACTTACGTTCATAAAAAAAACTGCCCTAAAGCAGTTTTCTGTGTATAATAAATTTGTGTTATCTGGCCTTTTGCGGCGGATAGTTTGCCATAATCTCCGCTACGATTTCCGGAATCTGTCTCTGTTTCGCTTTCGGAGAATCTACAGAAATTCCGCTTCCGATTCCCTGCCAAACCAGTTTCTGGGTTCTGGCATCAATCAGATCCAGGATCAGTGCACCCTGATTGTAATTGGATGTCCAGGTTCTGTTCATGCCTACACCCCATCCGAAAGGTCCGCCCCAGCCATACATGCCGTAAGGTCTTGAACTCTGTACATCCTGAATTTTCTTGTGATTGGCTTTTACATTTACAATTAAATCGGGATTGTCGCTTACGCTCAGGCCTTTGGTCTGTAACTGTCTGGAGACTTCATTTAACACCCTGTCTTTATCGATGTCATTCAGTTTCAGGTCGTCAATTCTTAATTTATACGTTTTATACTCGTTAAAGTATGCAGTTTCTGCATAATCAGATCTCACGTTGAAGGGGCTGCACGAAGTAAGTCCCAACGTGGCCGAAGCTAAAAGAAGAAAAATATATTTTTTCATTGCAAATTATTTATTTATTTTTTTTAATCGGTTTTATAAAACGGTCGGTCTTTTTATCATAACCGTAGGGGCAGTGTTTACAGCCACTTTTGCAGCAGTAGCCGCGCTTGAGGTGGTATTTCTCTGTAAAAACCTTATAACCCTGTTCATTATAATAAAAGTCTTCATGTTCTTTGATGGTGTTTTCGCTCATGGGTTAAATCAATAGGGCAGAAAATTTTATCTTTGTTGTATGATAATTGTCTGGCAGTCACTCCTCAAAAATACAAAAATTTCTGCGATCACACTTTTTCCTGTGATTCTGTTACGCAGGCCCGAAGACCGCTACGATAAAACGCTCATCAATCACGAAAAAATTCACCTGCGCCAGCAGCTGGAGTTGCTCATCATTTTCTTTTATCTGTGGTACGTCATCGAATATTATTTCTGGTACTTCCGGCTGAAGGACAGTTTCCTGGCCTATAAATATATTTCTTTCGAGCGCGAAGCCTTTGCCATGGAAGATGATCATGATTATCTGAAAACCCGCAAACTCTGGAGTTTCTGGAAATATAGAGGAGGTTAATTTCTTTTGGGCGCCTTTTCCGGCTTTCACTACTCGCTTCCCGGTTCCTGCGTCACCGGGAGAGCTCAGACAGGCCGTTCAATCCGGGGCGCGGCATGGTAATAATACAAAATACAGTTTAAAAAATATCTTATCTTTCACATCCAACATCCAACTTCCCACATCAAGCGGCCAGATATTCATCATCAGCGAAATCCGCGAGATAAAACAGAACACAATAGATTCCCGTTCCAAAATCTTTCCCGAAATTTGCAGCATGACCATTCCTGAAATTTCAATCCCCATCACCGAAATTCCTCTGGAGAAAAATATAAAACTCTTCATCAAAAGAGAAGACCTTATTCATCCCGATATTTCCGGCAATAAATTCTGGAAACTCTACTATAACATTAATCAATATCTTCAGCAGAGACCGGAAAACCCTTTCATGATTACCTTCGGTGGCGCATTCTCCAATCATATTGCAGCCGTTTCTGCGCTGGGAAAGGACCAGGGAATCAAAACGTTGGGCATCATTCGCGGCGATGAACTGCAGGACCGGTGGCAGGATAATCCGACTTTAGCATTCGCGCACAGCAACGGGATGGCGTTCCGTTTTGTTACCCGCGCGGAATACAGAAATAAGGAATCTTTAACCGAGAATCTTCATAAAGAATTTCCTGACGCTTCCATTATTCCCGAGGGCGGAACCAACATCCTCGCCGTGAAAGGCATACAGCACATGCTGAATGAAGGAACAAAAAGTTTTGATTATCTTTGCACCGCAGTGGGTACTGGCGGAACCGTTGCCGGGATCTCGAAATTTGCTGAAGAACACCAGCAGGTTTTAGGGTTCAAAGCAGTAAACGATCCAACGCTGGAGGATGAGGTTTTTAAGTTATCAGAAAGAAAAAATTTTAAACTTATTGAAGCGCACGATGGGAGTTACGGCAAAATAACTGATGAAAATGTCCGTTTTATCAATAATTTTTTAGAATATTACGGAATTCAGTTGGAGCCAATGTACACCGGAAAGATGATGAGAAATATTTTCAGACTGCTAGAAGATGGTTTCTTTCCGGAAAACGCCAGGATTCTGGCTTTCCATACCGGCGGGCTTCAGGGCATTCCCGGAGCAAACCGGATGCTGGATGAACAGAACAGGCCTTTAATCAAACTGATGAAAAGTTGACCAAACAACAGTTTATGAACAGAATATTTTTTGCTTTTGCATTGATCATTGTATCAAAATTCCATGCACAGACCTGGAAAAATGATGAGCAGTACATTCAGAAATTTGCGGCGTATGCTGTTGAGGAAATGGAAAAATACAAGATTCCTGCCTCTATTACTTTAGCTCAGGGACTTCTGGAAACCGGTGGCGGACAGAGCCGCCTCGCACAGATCGGTAAAAATCACTTCGGCATCAAATGTAAGGAAGACTGGACGGGAAAAACGATGAAACACACCGACGATGCACCCAATGAATGCTTCCGGGTGTACGACGATCCGAAAGAATCCTACGAAGACCATTCAAAATTTTTGGCATACCGTAAATATTACGTGAATCTCTTCAAACTCGATATGAAGGATTACAAAGCCTGGGCCCATGGACTAAAAAAAGCCGGATATGCCACCAACCCGCGCTACGCTTACATCTTAATCGACAAGATTGAAAAAAACAGACTTTACGAATTCGACAATACCAATTCAAAAGAAGTTCTGTATACTGTGCTGAAACTGTATCCGGGACTGCGTGATGATAAAATCTTCATGGCGCAGCTCGATCAGAGTAAAGCTTCCTCCAAACCAGTGACTGTAAAAGTTCCGTACGAACAGACTTCTTATGCAAAACAGCAGGAGAAGGTAGAAAAAATTAAAACAAGGGCAGAAGTCCTCAATTCAATTCTGGTAAAAAACCATCCGAACGGCGGCAAGAAATTCGTGATTATTCCTGAAGATGCCGATTTAAGCCTTGTGTCGAAGAAATTCGGGATTTCTGAAAGTAAACTTATGAAATGGAACGAATTAGACGGTACCCAGCTGCGCAAAAACGATGTTCTTTTCCTGGAATCCAAATCTTCCAGCGGAAATGTGGCAAGCTACAAGGCAAAGGTAGGCGAATCCATGCATGATGTTTCACAGAAATTCGGCATTAAACTCAGCAAACTCTATTCAAAAAACAGAATGGCGTACGGCGAACAGCCCAAAGCCGGACAACTCATCTACCTTCAGGAGAAAAAACCCAGAAGCTAATTAACACCAAAAAAAAAATGTTATACCAAAGAAGTTCAGCTTTATTCGATGAAGCGTACAAGTATATTCCCGGTGGCGTGAATTCGCCCGTGCGTGCGTTCAAATCTGTAGGCGGCGTTCCTGTTTTCATGAAATCGGCGAAAGGCGCGTACATGACCGACGCTGATGACAATGTTTATATTGACTACATCAATTCTTGGGGACCGGCCATCCTCGGGCACACGCATCCGGTAGTGCTGGAAGCCATCAAGAAGCAGGCAGAAAAAGGTTTTTCCTACGGAACCCCTTCCGAACTGGAAACCGAAATCGCTAAATTGATTGTAGAAAATGTTCCAAATATTGACCAGATCAGAATGGTTTCTTCGGGTACTGAAGCCTGTATGAGTGCCATTCGCCTGGCGAGAGGTTTTACCGGAAGAGATAAGATCATCAAGTTCGAAGGTTGTTATCATGGACATTCCGATTCTTTTTTAATTAAAGCAGGAAGCGGCGCTGCAACTTTCGGAAACCCGAATTCTCCGGGTGTCACAGCCGGAACCGCAAAAGATACTTTGCTCGCCAGATATAATGATATTGAACAGGTGGAAGATCTGTTCCGACACAATCAGGGTGAAATTGCCGCCATCATTGTGGAACCGGTTGCCGGGAATATGGGCTGCGTGTTGCCTGAAAACAATTTCCTTCAGAACCTGAGAAAACTCTGTGACGAAAACGGTGCTTTGCTGATTTTCGATGAAGTGATGACCGGTTTCCGTTTAGGTTTTGGCGGCGCTCAGGAAGTATATAACGTGAAAGCCGACTTGGTGACTTACGGAAAAGTAATCGGCGGTGGACTGCCAGTGGGTGCCTTTGCCGGACGAAACGAAATTATGAATCACCTTGCTCCGAAAGGCGCGGTATATCAGGCCGGAACTTTGAGCGGAAATCCACTCGCGATGCGTGCCGGACTTACCACGCTGGAACTCATCAGAAAAGATGAGAATTTCTATCAGAACATCAATAAAACCACAGAAACCCTGGATTTCGAGATTGGCAAAATCCTGAATTCTAAAAATATTGAGCACCGGATTAACCGGAAAGGCTCCATGATGAGCATCTTTTTCCATATCAATGCGGTTTCTAATTTTGATGAAGCAGCGAACGCCAACCATGCGCTCTTCAACAATTTCTTCCATCAGCTTTTGGCCAACGGAATTTATCTACCGCCAAGCGGATACGAAACCTGGTTTATTTCCGACGCCATTAAGGAAAAGGAAATCGACCGTACTTTGGAAGTCATCCGAAAATTTGAGTATTCTTAAATTAAAAAAGGAGTAATAAAAATATCAGTTTGCCGTTATCCGATAAAAATTAAGAAGCGATGAAAAAGAAAATCCTAAACATATTAGGCATTTCATTGATTGTGACGACAGTCGGTGTTGTTATGGACGGAGATCCTACAGTACCAGGTGTACTATTAAGGCTTAGTGAGTTTTTTCTTATGTTCGGAATTGTATTCTTAATTCTGTCCGTTTTTTATTTCGGAAGTCTTTTTATTAAAAGCAGTTTTCGAAAATTAATCAAGTAAAACTGAAACATAAATAACCTAAAAAGCCAACTGCGAGAGTTGGCTTTTTTATTTCAATTAAGGTCTGGCTCTTTCATATTGTGGCGGGAAAAAGCAATTGTCTTTATTCTTAAACGAGCCCCGT
Organism: Kaistella yananensis; assembly: GCF_026107505.2. Classification (NCBI taxonomy): domain Bacteria; kingdom Pseudomonadati; phylum Bacteroidota; class Flavobacteriia; order Flavobacteriales; family Weeksellaceae; genus Kaistella; species Kaistella yananensis. Next base: position 69,243 of record NZ_JAPCHZ010000007.1, read on the forward strand.
ACCGGCAGATAAGGATTTCTTAGAATTTCTCGCGCGACAAAAATTAAGTCCGCCTGTTCATTCTGAAGAATTTCCTCCGCCTGTTTTGCTGTTTTTATCAGTCCAACAGCGCCGGTTGCAATTTCTGCATCTTTTTTAACAGCTTCCGCTAAGGGAACCTGATACCCATCAAACAGGGAAATCTTTACGCCATGGATATTTCCACCACTGGAAACGTCGATTAAATCTACATTATTTTCCCTAAGGATTTTGGCTAATGCTACACTGTCTTTGATGTTCCAGCCGTTGGCAGCATATTCAGTTCCTGAAATTCTCACAAATAACGGGTGATTTTCATCAAGGACTTCATTCACCGCTTCAACAATTTCGAGTAAAAACCGGATTCTGTTTTCGAAACTTCCGCCATATTCGTCAGTTCTGGTATTCGATAAAGGCGACAGAAACTGATGGATTAAATAGCCGTGTGCCGCATGAATCTCAATGAGATCAAAACCAGCATTAATGGCCCGAACTGCAGCTTCTTTAAAACGCTGTACTAAATCTTTAATTTCCTCCACCGTCAGAACATGGGGAATTCTTTCGCTTTCTTCATAAGGAACAGGAGAGGGTGCAACTGTTTCCCAGCCTTCTTCCAGAGAAATTTGCTTTCCGTTCCAGGTCGAAGCTTTCCTTCCGGCATGCGCAAGCTGGATTCCGATTTTGCTTTCCGATTGTTCATGCACGATCTTCACTATTTTCGAAAGCGCATTGGCCTGTTCGTCATTCCAGATTCCCATACATTTATTGGTAATGCGGCCTTCGGGCACCACACCGGTGGCTTCCACAATAATCAGACCTGTGCCACCCTGAGCGCGGCTGCCATAATGCAAAAGGTGAAAATCATTGGCAACACCGTTTTCGCAGGAGTACATGCACATGGGTGACATGACCCATCGGTTTTTCAGTTCTAAATTCCTGAATCGTATTGGAGTATAAAGCATAAAATAATTTAAATTTTTAAAAGTTCAAAGGTAAGAAATCACCGTCAGTTGACATCTCGCGGAGTCCCACTGATTTGCAATCATCGACATAGACAAATTAAAAGAGGCTTCTGCAAAGAAACCTCTTATAAATTGTCTTAAAACTATGCGGGCAAAGGATTCATTTCCCTGTCCCAGAACCTGTGCAGCATAATAGCCCCGATAAATTCGTCCAGATCACCGTTGGTAATAACGCCGTCTTCCGCATCTTTCAGCTCGGGAACAACTTTTTTAATCAAGTCAGCTCCATTTGCATCAGCGCCAATAGGTTTACAGTGTTTATACGCTTCAGCAACAAAGTGCAGTGCGCCGGCATGTTCCAAAAGTGTATTTACGCTTTCTCCTCCCGCAACGTATAGTGCATCGAAAACTACTGAAGCAGCGGTGAGCAAACTGTCGTCAACAGGATATTGCTCGCCGGATTTTGTGGTAACAAACCCGTGCCGCGGCGCAATGATTTGAACCATCGCATCCATTTCGCAGAGTTGTTTTTTCACTCTTGTAAATGCATCATCATCTACACCGTCGGCGGTTAGGATGGCAATTCTCCTTGCCTTAATATTGGTAGGAAGTTTATTGGCCATGCTCACCGAAGGGGCTTCAGTGATCGGCAGCTTCACTTTTAAAGAATGGTGATCATCCGGATTTCCGTCTGCAGGAATACTGCCTGTAATGGGCTGTGGTAATTTTTTTGGAACCAAACCGAGATGATCAGCGACTTTTTTAGCTAGGTCTTCATCAACTTCAAGCAGCATATCTACCATTCTTTGGCGGATCGGCACCAGCTGAACTTTCCCGAGCTCAAAAGAAAAGGCATTTTGGATATGACGTTTTTCGTGATCGGTCATGCTGTTATAGAACAGGGTGGCCTGACTGAAATGATCGAAGAAACTTTGGCTTCTTTTTCTGATTTTTGATGCGTCGATGCGTTCTTCAAAAGAGGCGAAACCACCTTCTTTGATCATCGCCTGGAACGGACAACCCTGACCCATGGAATTTGGGTGATACGAAACTTTTCCTTTCGGGATCTGCATTCGGTGAATGCCGTCGCGCTGGTTATTTGTTACGTCGGGTATCGCCCGGTTGATCGGGATTTCATGGAAATTCGGTCCGCCCAGTCTTGAAAGTTGGGTGTCGGTATATGAAAAAAGTCTTCCCTGCAGGAGGGGATCGTTCGTAAAATCGATGCCCGGAACAACATGTCCCGGATGGAACGCTACCTGTTCGGTTTCGGCGAAGAAATTGTCGGGATTTCTGTTAAGCGTCATTTTTCCGATGATTTCTACCGGAACCATTTCTTCCGGAATCATCTTGGTAGGATCCAGAAGGTCGAAAGGGAATTTGTGTTCATCTTCCTGCGGAACAATCTGTACACCAAGTTCCCATTCCGGATACATGCCGTTTTCAATCGCCTCCCAAAGGTCACGGCGATGAAAATCTGTATCTTTTCCGGCAAGCCGCTGCGCTTCGTCCCAGGCAAGACCTAAGACCCCCTGCAAAGGTTTCCAGTGAAATTTCACGAAATGCGATTTTCCTTCATCATTAATAAATCGGAACGTATGGATTCCGAATCCTTCCATTGCGCGAAGGGTTCGTGGAATCGCCCTGTCGCTCATGAGCCACATGATATTGTGCATGGCCTCCGGCATTAAGGAAATAAAATCCCAGAACGTATCGTGGGCGGAAGCTGCCTGAGGAATTTCATTATGAGGTTCGGGTTTTACCGCGTGTACCAGATCAGGAAACTTCATGGCATCCTGAATAAAAAATACGGGCGTATTGTTGCCCACAAGGTCATAATTTCCTTCCTGGGTGTAGAATTTCACCGCAAAACCGCGGATATCTCTGGCTAAATCGGTAGAACCGCGGCTCCCCTGAACGGTGGAAAACCTTACAAACACAGGGGTTTTGATGGAGGTATCGTTCAGGAATTTGGCTTTGGTGTATTTCCCCATGGGTTTATAAAGCTGAAATTCCCCGTGTGCAGCCGAACCACGTGCATGAACAATTCTTTCCGGAATTCTTTCATGATCAAAATGCGTCATTTTTTCGCGGAAGATAAAATCTTCGAGAAGAGATGGTCCGCGGTCACCGGCTTTCAGGGAGTTCTGATCATCGTTAATTTTAGTTCCCTGATTGGTGGTCATAAATTCGCCGTTGTGATCAACCTTATATTTTCCGAGTTGCTCTACTTTTGGGTTTGCGCCGTTTTCGAAAGGCTCCTGTTCGTTAATTTTCATAGTAGTGATTTGTTGGTTATACAGCGTTTATATCTTTGGATTTATGTTTTCCAGCGGCTGCCTGAGAATTTAAGTTGGTATCTGCGATGGTGGTAAGCACGCAGTCGGATTTTTTTTCTTCACCCAAAGTTCTGAGCAGTAAGTCGAGCGCCTCCTTTTCGTTGAGAATTTTGGCATAGGCACAGAGGGTTCCGTAGCTTGCAATTTCGTAATGTTCAACTTTCTGGGAACTCGCAATAATAGCTGCGTCGCGAACGGGACCTTCCGCCGCGTTGGAAACACTTTCTCTCCCTTCTTCCAGAATTCCTTCAATTGCAGGACATTTTTTAGCTTCTGCTTTCATTCCCAGAGAGGCGAAAGCTTCCTCCAGCCTTACTACCTGCTGTTTGGTCTGTGCAAGATGATCTTTAATGGCTGTTTTGAGTTTTGGATCCGATGCATTTTCATACATTTCCGGAAGTGCTTTTACCAAAGCATTTTCGGCGTAGTAAATGTCTTTCAACCCGTCTGTAAACAGATCGCGAAGTTGCATGGCTCCGCCAGTCGCTTTTTTCTTCGGAGGTGTTGTTTTTTTCTTTTCCATAGCGATTTTATTTATTAATGTTTGAGATTTGGTCAGTTGAAGAACATGTTTACAGCCCGGTAAACTTTCAAAATTTAAATGTTGCATTCAACTTTTAAACCAAAAGCGCGCTCCTTTGCGTTAAAATTTCCCTAAAAATGAGAGGTCTTATGCAAATGTGGCGTGGGAGTTTTTCCCAATAAATGAGCGGCTTTGAATATTTAATTCAAAAATAAAAGTTATCTTTACTCCCCAATTTTTTTAAATGGAAAAAGAATTTAAAATCAGTTTCGAAGCCATCAGCAATTATGAAAGTCTTGATGCGACGGAAAAAAAACTCTTTGATGCAGCGAAGAAAATCCGCGAAAATGCCTATGCCGAATATTCTCATTTTCACGTTGGCTGTGCGATTTTACTGGAGAATGGCGAGATTATCACGGGAAGTAACCAGGAAAACGCTGCTTATCCGTCGGGATTATGTGCAGAACGGACCACCATTTTCTGGGCTGCTGCCAATTTTCCGAATGTGAAAATGAAGAAGCTTTTTGTGATCGGTGCGTCGAAAGAAGCACTTTCATCAACGCCAATTCCGCCCTGTGGCGCCTGCAGACAATCGATTCTGGAGTATGAAGCGAAGCAGAAGGAAGGTATTGAAATTTATTTTGCCTCGCTGGACGGCGAAATTTTCAAAACCAAATCGATCCGCGATCTGTTGCCGTTTTCTTTTGATGCCTCCTTCCTTTAAAGAATTAATGATGTTCTAAATGAATTAATGATGAGAATTGCAGCCATCGATATCGGGAGTAATGCGGCCCGCCTTTTAATCAACGAAGTAACCGAGCCCAAAAAAGGCAAGCCGGAATTCATGAAGCTTAATCTGCTCCGTATTCCTCTGCGGTTGGGGATTGATGTTTTTACACAAGGCAAAATAGGTGCGGAACGGGAAGAAATGGTCATCAGTTCGATGAAGGTGTTCAGCGATCTGATGAAGATTTATAAGGTAGAACATTACCGTGCCTGTGCAACCAGTGCTATGCGGGATGCCAAAAACGGTGCGGAAATCATTGATGCGGTAAAAAAAACCTCGGGAATTGATATTGAAATTATTTCCGGTGACGAAGAAGCTACCTTAATCTACGAAAATCATGTGGCGGAAGGCTTAGACAAAGGTTCTGCATATCTTTATATCGATGTCGGTGGCGGTTCTACGGAACTTACATTCTACGAAAACGGCGAGATGAAATATGAACATTCCTTCAACATCGGTACGATCCGGCTGCTTAATAATTTGGTTACTGACGAGCACTGGAAAGAAATGAAAGAAGAAATCCGCAAAAACATCAACAGTAAAAAACCGGTTGTGGCTATTGGTTCGGGAGGAAATATCAACAAAATATTTTCGATGAGCAAGACCAAAGACGGAAAACCGATGTCGGCAGCCTATCTTAAAAAATGCTACAAAGAAATGAAGGGCCTCACCGTTGCAGAAAGAATGAGCCGATATGCAATTCGTGAAGACCGCGCCGATGTGCTGGTTCCGGCTCTGGAGATTTTCAATAACGTGATGACGTGGAGTGATATCGACAAAATATTTGTGCCGAAAATTTCAGTAGCTGATGGTTTGATACACCGGATTTACGATGGCCTGAAAAGTAAATCGTAAAATTTATACTGTGTCAGAATCGTTGTAGCCAAAATAGATTTCGTCTTCATCATCCAAAAAATCAAGTTCCTCATCACGCTGCACGTAATCCTGAGGAATTCAGGAAGGATGAAAAGTCCCCACTCGCCTACGATAAAATGTTTCGGATTAAAACCGGCGACCCATTCGCGGAATAAAATCCTGCATAAGAATTTATCCTCTAAGTTAAGAATTTTAAAGATTTTTAAACGGTAAAATGTATTTCAAAGAAATTATTTTTTACCGAGTTCTATGATTTCCAGGTTTTCAATCTGGTCTTTATTGATATCGAAACGCATCATCGTACGCATTTGGTGCCACCCAACTTTTCCCATCGCGCCGGGATTGAGATGCAGCAGATGGTTTTTCTGATCGAAAATGGCTTTCAGAATATGGGAGTGTCCTGATATAAAGAGTTTGGGAGTCTGTTTTTCGATTTCTTTTTTAGCGAGCGGACTATATTTTCCCGGATAACCGCCGATGTGAATCATCAGCACTTCCACTTCTTCACAGGTAAATCTTAAAACTTCAGGGAAAATTTTACGGATTTCCGTTCCGTCGATATTTCCGTAAACGCCGCGCAGAGGTTTTATCTTTTCGAGTGCTTCAATCACCTCTATATTTCCGAAATCGCCGCAATGCCAGATTTCATCGGAATGTTTTGCGTAATCTAAAACGCGTTCATCAATATAGGAATGCGAGTCGGAGAGAAGCAGAATTTTCATGGTACGAAAATAAGGGAATTTTTTTACCCATTATTGAAGGATGAATTTTATTCGTGCATTCGTGACATTTATTTTAAATTTGCAGCAATGCGCTATTTCATAGAATTTTCATACCACGGCAAAAATTATTTCGGTTACCAGATACAGCCTAACGAAATTACGGTTCAGGAAGAACTGGAAAGAGCTTTATCAACCATTCTTCGCGAGGAAATAAAAACCACAGGCGCGGGGAGAACCGACACCGGCGTTCACGCAAAAAAAATCTTCGCCCATTTTGATACTGTACAGAATCTGGACGAAAATCTTCCGTATAAACTGAACAGTTTTCTTCCCAATGATATTGCAGTTAGAAGAATCTTTCGCGTAAAGGATGATTTTCATGCCCGTTTTGATGCCACGTTCCGCACGTATGAGTATAACATTGCTTTGGAGAAAAATCCGTTTACCCAGGATGCATCCTGGCAAATGTGGAAACGCACTCTGGACCTTGAGAAAATGAATGGAGCCTGTAAAATCCTTTTTGAATATGAAGATTTTACAAGTTTCGCAAAACTTCATGCCGACAATAAAACCAATAACTGCAAAATCTACAAAGCATTTTGGGAGCAGAACGGTGCCGAACTGAAGTTCACCATTTCTGCCGACCGTTTTTTAAGGAATATGGTTCGCGCAATTGTAGGAACCATGGTGGAAATAGGCAACGGAAAAATTCAGCCTACCGACTTACGTAAAATCATTGAAGATAAAAACCGTAATGCTGCCGGAACTTCCGCTCCTCCGCAAGGTTTATTTCTGGTGGATGTAGGTTATAACTGGGAACAATCGGAAGTTGAAGAATAATTACTTGATCTGAAATAATTTTTTTTTCAGCAGCGCGATTTACAGCATCATTCAGAAAGTACCGGAGCAGCCCGCAAATTTTACCTATTTTTGCAACGATTTTAAGACAGAAATGAAGAAACAGTCAACCTGGGATATTATTAAAAGGCTTTTTAAGATTGGGATGACATTCCGGTCGTGGTTTATCGTCACGCTGATTATTTCCATCGTTTTATCGGTAATTTCAACCTACCGCCCTTACCTTACGATGCAGATTGTAGATAACGACATCATTAAACTTCAGGACGAAGGACTTATGATGAAGCATATCTATATCCTGGTGGCGTTGGTTTTCGGTGAAACCATCCTGAATTTTTTTCTGGTGTATTTTTCAAACTTTATCTCTCAGAATGTCATCCGCGATATCCGCGAAAGACTGTATCATAAACTCATTTATTTCCGCACCTCTTTTTTCGACAAAACCGCCATCGGCCAGCTGGTGACAAGAGCTGTAGGAGATGTGGAAACGATTTCAACGGTGTACACTGATGGTTTCCTGATGGTTTTCGGCGATATTCTCCGAATCGTTTTCGTGCTGATTATGATGTTTCAGGTGGATGTGCATTTGAGTTACATTTCTCTGGCCATTCTTCCTTTAATGGTGGTTATCACGAGATTTTTCCAGAAAAAACTGAGAAAAGCTTTCGGCGATGAAAGAACCTGGACCGCCAATCAGAACTCATTTGTACAGGAGCGCCTGCAGGGAATGTCACTCATTCAGGTATTCAACCGCCAGGAAGCCGAATTCAAAAAATTCGATCAGATCAATATTACTTTGAAGGCAGCATTGCTCAGAACGGTATTTATTTTCTCACTCTTTTTTCCGGTTGTCGAACTTATTTCTTCCTTATTTATAGGATTCATTCTTTTCTACGGTGGATATATCACAATTTCTGCGGGTGTTGTTATTGCATTTATCCAGTACATCTCGATGCTGATTCGTCCGTTGAGACAGATTGCAGACCGGTTCAACAATATTCAGAGAGGAATCGTGGGTGCAGAAAGGGTGTTGGGTGTGATGGATGAAGATTTTGCACTTCCGAATGAGGGAACGGTGATGAAAGATCATTTCGACGGGAAAATTGAATTTAAAGACGTATATTTTTCCTACGATGAAAATCAGGAAGTTTTAAAAGGCATCAGTTTTAAAGTGAATCCGGGCGAAACTGTTGCAATTGTGGGAGCAACAGGTGCCGGAAAATCTACGATTATAAGCCTGATCACGAGACTTTACGACATTAATTCAGGTAAAATTCTGCTTGATGATGTAGCGCTGAAAGATTACGAACTTTATAATTTAAGAAGCCATATCGGGGTGGTACTTCAGGATGTTTTCCTTTTTCACGGAACGATTTTCGAAAACCTGACCTTCGGCGACGAAAGCATCACTTTAGAAAAAATTAAAGCCGTGGCAAAAGATATTGAAGTGGATGAGTTTATCGAAAGCCTGCCTGGTGGTTACGATTACGTGGTGCGCGAAAGAGGTTCTTCAATTTCTTTGGGACAGCGGCAGCTGCTGTCATTCCTGCGCGCTTACCTTTCGGATCCTAAAATTCTGATTTTAGATGAAGCCACTTCTTCCATCGATCACCAAAGCGAAAAACTCATTCAGCGTGCGACAGAAAAAATCACCAAAAACCGGACTTCTATTATTATCGCGCACCGACTTTCCACCATTGAAAAAGCAGATAAAATTATCGTCATGGAAAAGGGAAGAATTGTAGAAGAAGGCAAGCACCTCGAACTGCTCGATAAAAACGGATATTATTCTACACTGTACAGAGCGCAGCTGAAACGCGATGTAGCTGAAAGTGAATCTTAATAAAGAACGCCGGAAATTTTCCGGCGTTTGTTTTTCTTCTGTAAATTTTAATTTCCTACAACGGTTTTCGCTGTTACAAATTCCTTTAAAGCAATCATTGAAAGTTCGGTGCCATAGCCTGAAGATTTTGCACCGCCAAAGGGCAGTCGGGGATCAGAGCTTGTTTCCTTATTAATGGTTACGGTTCCCGATTCCAGATTTTCAATGAAGAACAACTGTCTCTTTTCATCCTTTGTCCATACCGAATTGGCAAGCCCGAACGGAATATTATTCGCCAGCTCCAGCGCTTCCTGGTCATTTTGGGCAATCATCACCATTCCCAATGGACCAAAAAGTTCTTCTTCAAGAATTGGATTGCCTTTTTCTACCCTGATGAGACCCGGTTCGAATACCTTGTCGGAAACTCTTTTGAGCGGCAGAATAATTTCAGCGCCGTTTTTGAGGGCTTTTTCGTATTGCTTTTCCAGCTCATCTGCCAGATCGGGCCTTGCCATTCCGCTGAGGTTGGTTTCTTTTTTCAATGGATCGTCAGGTACAAATTTTTGGTATTCATTAATGAACAGAGGCAAAAATTCTTCTTCTGCACTTTTTTGAATAATGAAACGCTTCGCAGCATTGCAGGCTTGTCCACAATTCTGAAGTCTTGCCTTGGCGCCGCTTTTCGCCGCTTCATTAAAATCTGAATCATCCAAAACGATGAATGCATCGCTTCCGCCCAGTTCGAGAAGCGATTTTTTGATGTTTTTCCCGGCGGTGGAAGCGATCTCAGCGCCTGCTTTTTCACTACCGGTTAAACTTACGCCTTTAATAATAGGGTTTTCTAAAACAGACTTCACTTCAGCATGCCCGATTTCCAGATTCTGGAACACTCCTTCGGGGAAACCTGCATCGGTAAATAGTTTTTCAATCATTCTGCCGCTTCCGAAACAGATCGATGCGTGCTTCAGCACCACGGTATTTCCTGCAAGAATTGCTGGTACCGCAAATCTCAGAACCTGCCAGAACGGGAAATTCCAGGGCATTACACCTAATATAACGCCCAGCGGTGCATAATGTATTTCTGAAACTCTATATTCGGTCTTTATTTTTTCCGGTTTCAGGATATTTTCCGCATTTCCGTAATACCTGGCCATCAGCGCGCATTTTTCAATTTCGGCGATGGACTGGGAAAGGGGTTTGTTCATCTCCAAGGTAATATTCTTGCCGAATTTTTCTGCATTTTTCTCGAGAAGGTCTGCGAGTTTAAATAAATATTGCTGTTTTTCAGAAAAGGGTACTTGTCGCCATTTTTTGAAAGATTTCTGAGCAGTTTCTAATTTTTCGGATAAAATCATGACTAAAATTTAGTTGTTTGAAACAGCAACTTATACCAAACCGGCGGTTCGCTGTTGTGCTTTAAAGGAACAAAGATAGGAAAAGAAGTAAAAATGCTTTTCGGGCAAACACATTTACCTGACAGACCCGTGCTGAAACCACAGCAACGGTCTAATAAATTCTTTGAAACATTTGAGATTATGATATTTTTGAGTAATTTTGAAAAATAAAATTTAAAAAAATGAACACACCTTCAGAATTAAAGTACACAAAGGACCACGAATGGGTTAGAATTGATGGAGACATCGCAACAATTGGAATTACAGATTTCGCTCAGGGAGAATTGGGTGATATTGTTTTTGTAGATGTAGATTCTGTAGATGATGAACTTTCTGCGGGAGATGTTTTCGGGAGTGTAGAAGCGGTGAAGACGGTTTCTGATCTTTTCTTGCCTGTGAGCGGGAAAGTAACCGAATTCAATTCCGATCTGGAAGACCAGCCGGAACTCCTTAATACCGATCCTTATGGTAAAGGGTGGATTATTAAAGTGGAAATTGGGGAAGGTGCAGATTTGTCGGAACTTATTACGGCCGAACAATACCAAGAATCTCTTGGATAGAATTTCGAAAATATTCAGTAAGATTTTGCCCATTTATTGGGCATTTCTCACTTTTATGCTTCTCCGTCCGGGCGTCGAAAATATGGAATACTCCTTTATGTTCGATGGAATTGATAAGGTGTTGCATTTAGCCATCTTTGGCATGTTGGGATTTTGTTTCGTGGCAGCATTTCCAAAAGTCAGGTTTTTGTATTTCTTCCAGATCATGTTAAGTTATTCCATACTTACAGAGATCCTTCAGGATGAGATGGGTTGGGGCAGATCTATGGAGGCTTTGGATTTAGTGGCAGACACCATTGGAGTGATTTTAGGATATTTTTTATTCAAAAAAGTGAAGAGTATAAATTTTTAGAACATCGATTAAGATAGAATTCCCGCGATTGGCGGTAATTTTTGTTTTAATCATACTTTAATATATTGGATAGGTCAACGGTATTAATTACGTATGTTTCCATGAAGGAAACCTTCTTCAAAATTTTTCTCTCAGTTATTCAGCGAGTTGTATTTTTAGTATTAAATTAATGTTAATAAAATTTGGAATGGATTGAAAAGTGCTTATCTTTGCAGTCCCAAATCGAGAGAAAGAGGGAGCGAAGTAGAAGATTAGGAGATTGAATGAGCGGTCAGGAAGCTTGAAATAAAAGTTTCAAAAAAATCGCTTCAAAAATTTGGTCTTTAAGAAATAAGTTTATACTTTTGCCATCCCAAATCGAGAGAAACTGGGAGCGGAGTAGAGATTTAGGCTGATTGATTTACGAGGGGATAAAGCTTACGAAAAAGAAGTTTTAAATTTTTCTCAAAAACATTTGGTCAATTCAAAAATAGTTTATACTTTTGCACTCGCAATTCGGAACAAACGACAGAATAGAGTTTCCGGATATAAGCGAAAAGAAAAGAGATCATTGACATACAAATAACAACCAAAAAAGTAAGGAAAAACTAAAGCGTCAATTATTTTTGAGTGAGTCAGACAAACATACAATGGAGAGTTTGATCCTGGCTCAGGATGAACGCTAGCGGGAGGCCTAACACATGCAAGCCGAGCGGTATGGATAGCTTGCTATCCAGAGAGCGGCGTACGGGTGCGTAACACGTGTGCAACCTACCTTTATCTGGGGGATAGCCTTTCGAAAGGAAGATTAATACCCCATAATATAATGATTGGCATCAATTATTATTGAAAAC
>NZ_JAPCHZ010000008.1:0-11326 GCF_026107505.2 Kaistella yananensis
ACATATTTGCAAGGTTTTAAAGCTCTAAGATACAAATTCTTGCAATAAAAAACAAGCTATTTTAAACCCAAAATACTAATAATCAGTAAATTATAGGCGGTTTAAGGAGCGACTAATTAGTCTCATAAACAAGTTTTATAAGTGATTAAAACATTATTATCCTTTGAAATCAATTTTATGTGATAGAGAACTAACCATTAGATTTTATTTATTATCAATCTATTTTTACCGTTCATCTATAAGTGTATTACACTTTCATCATAGCCTTCATATTCGATTTGAAAAGTGGTGTGGGTTATTTTAAAATCTGTTGTCACTTTGTCTGTTAATATTTTCAGGATTTCGTTGCGATTTTTATTTTCATCTGCAATCACATGAGCACTCATGGCATTAACGCCTGACGTAAGAGACCAAACATGAAGATCGTGGAGTCCCTTGATTTCCGGGAGTTCTTCCAGTGATGCTCTAAGCTTGCTGATATCTACATCTTTCGGTGTACCTTCCAATAAGACATTAACCGCTTCCATAAGCAACTTTAAGGTTCTGGGAATGATTAATAGACCTATTGCCGCAGAAATGATCGGATCTGCGTAATACCATTGTGTTGTCAGCATTATCACACCTGCGATCATTACTCCTACGGATGTCAGCATATCCGACAAGACCTCAAAATAAGCACCTTTCATATTAAGACTTTCATTGGAGTCCTTTCTTATGATAAGGATACCGATGATATTGACCACAAAACCAATTCCTGCAACGATCATCATGGAGCCACTTTGCACTTCAGGAGGATTTTTAAATCTTTGAAATGCCTCATATAAAACAAATAATGAGATACCCAATAGCACAACAGCATTAATCACAGCAGCCAAAATCTCTGTGCGATAGTACCCAAATGTTTTTTCAGGACTAGCCTTTCTCTCACCAATTTTGATTGCAATAAATGCTAGGAGTAAACCGACAACATCTGTTAGCATGTGAGCAGCATCCGCAAGCAATGCAAGACTTTTTGTTGCAATTCCTCCAATGACTTCAGCAATAAGATAAGTACCACTTAGTGCTAGGACGATGAGTAAATTTTTCTTATGTCTGCTTGATGCAGATCCAGTCTGTTTATTTGTGTCGCTCATAATTTTATGTATTTACTAGATTGACTCTACATTTCGAAGTAAGTATTATTTTCTTTTTTAACAGGAATATCATTTTCTTTGATCATCTGTACTTCTTTCAATCCTTCCGTCTAAATCCGTTCCTGAAATGCATCTAAACAACTGTAATTCAGAATTTATTGACATATATTCAGCGGTTATGTTAAGTGCTATAAGTTCCAAATCAGACATCTTTGGAGTCCTAATTTGCTTCTGCGTTGTGATATGTTTGCAAGTTATTGTCAATTCTTTTAAAATAATTTTGTAGTTTTGAATGAGATTGTTCATTTGTTTAATCGATTGGTAGTCAATTAAATATACGACTTTTAAGTCAATTGAACAATCTTTTTTTTTATTTAATTTGTAAATGCACAACAGGTAATTTGCTCTTCTTTCTCCCATTTACTAATGTATGTTTCCCAGTAGCTTTTTTGAAATTCCAGGAACCTTCGAAGGCTATCCGGTTTCATCAAAGACATAAACATTTCTTTTCTTTGCCTGTGTGCTGAATTATCCAATGTCTGGACGCCCTTCTGGCCGAATAATGTTTTTTGCACCCTTTTAGGAGTAGCTCCTTTGCGTTGAAACTTTTCAGTATCATAGAAAACCTCCGCGGCGTCTTTTCCACTGATGCAAATTGCTTTCTTTAACATTAAGCGGGTTCTAAAAATATCAGTCCCAAGCTTTTCACGCTTTTTCTGAATAAATTCATAGCCGTCACGAAGTAGTATCAAACTACTATCAAAGTTTTTGCCTTTCGGAATAGCTGTCATGTTCTTTACATCTTTAAAAAATAATCTTTCATTTTTTAGACCAGTAACTGATACTTAATACAATTTAAGTTATGTTGAATTACAGCTACTGCATCATTTAATACAAAGCCCTCCTATATTAAATATGCAATGCCCTGTCTTGGGTAGCTGCCAGACAGGCTTCTTTAAAGGTCTCGGAAAATGTGGGGTGCCCGTGCGACATCCGTGCAACATCTTCGGCAGATGCCCTAAACTCCATTGCCACCACCGCTTCGGTATAACTGTCTGCAATGCGGGGGCCTATCATATGCACGCCCAATATCTCATCGGTCTGTTTATCGGCTATAACCTTGATAAAGCCATCGGTATCCATACTTATTTTTGCCCTTGCATTGGCCTTGAATGGAAAAGATCCTGTTTTTATAGTTTTATTGGCCTTCTTCAATTCTTCCTCTGTCAATCCTACTCCTGCAACCTCTGGTTGGGTATACACGATATTTGGGATAAGCGAATATTTGATATGGGGTTTTTGGCCAACAATCCGTTCGGCTACAAAAACGCCTTCCTCACTGGCTTTATGGGCAAGCATTGCCCCTCGGATTACATCCCCAATGGCATATACTCCCTTGACATTGGTTTCGAGGTTCTCATCTACATTTATCTGTCCTTTCTCATTGGTTTCCACTCCTATATTTTCAAGCCCTAAATTGGCGGTGTATGGTTTTCGGCCAATGGCCATAAGGCAGTAATCGCCTTCTAAATTCATTTCTTCTTTATTGGAAAGGTTTTCCGCATTTAACGCCACTTTGCCATTAGTTGCCGTTGCATTTGTCACCTTATGTTCCAAATAAAAATCAATTCCCTGTTTCCTTAGGGAACGGTGCAATTGATGTCCCAGTGCGCCATCCATAGTGGCAATAAGGCTATCAAAATATTCTACTATAGAAACCTTTGAACCCAAGCGGGCGAATACGGAACCTATCTCGACCCCGATAACGCCGCCGCCAACGACCATTAAATGCTTGGGGATGTCCCGTAGGGCAAGGGCTTCGGTGGAAGAGATTATCCTTTTTTTATCGATTTCAATATTGGGCAGTGAAGCGGGTTTGGATCCGGTGGCAATGATGATTTTATCGGTTTCTATGGTTTCCGTTTTATCTTCGCCCTTAATTTCAATAGTATTTTTATCCTTGATGATACCGTGGCCTTCATAAACGGTGACCTTGTTCTTTTTCATCAGATAATCAACGCCATTGATGATTTCCTGTACCACATCTTGAACCCTTTGGTTCATTTTCAGGATATCGACATTGGCCTCTTTAACATCAATCCCAAATTTTTCGAATTGATGCTTGAGTTTGTAGTAATGCTCAGAAGCTTCCAACCAAGCTTTTGACGGAATACAGCCCACGTTAAGACAGGTACCGCCCAACGTGCTGTACCTTTCAACAATGGCCACTTTTAATCCCAATTGGGCGCAACGGATGGCACTTACATACCCACCCGGGCCAGACCCTATAATAGTTACATCAAATTTTTCCATATTCGTATTTTTTTAAGTTAGTTAAGGTAGAAAAAACCTGAACCTGACCTTTGGTCACGAGAATTCAGTTTTCTGTAAGTGGTTTTTCAGAGCAATTGTAGATACGGATTTCCGTTTCCGAATATACATACAGAAACAATACTTTTTTGTAGTTCCAAATTTTACGTTGTGCTTCAGCAATGTCTTTTAAATATATTTCATCATTGAAATTTGCAACTTTTTTCAGAAAAACAGCAGGAAAACTATTATTGGTTTCTTCGTCTGTATTGAAATAAATTAAATCAACACCAAAATCTTTTTCTTTTACTTCATTTAGGATAACAGCTTCACTATCCGATAGTTTTTCACTATCGGATTGAATAGACTTTGCTCTACCTAAATCAAGAAATTCAAGAATATCAAGTGTTGCCATATTACTACATACGATTAGTACACAATCTTCAAAGATACTTTAAACTTATTAAAAAAAACTTTTCTTTCAAGGAATTTTTGTTCATTCACTTATTAGGCGAGAAAGATTTTCGTTAAAAAGAATCAAACTTCTCCATAGCTGTTGCTTTTATTTCATCAGCAATATCAATATATGGCTTCATTGCCTTATAATCACTATGTCCTGTCCATTTCATAACCACTTGAGGTGGAATTCCCAAAGACAAAGCATTGCAAACAAAGGTTCTCCTTCCAGCATGAGTACTCATAAGTGAATATTTTGGTAAAACTTCTTCAATCCTTTCATTACCTTTAAAATAAGTTTGGGTAACTAGTTCATCTATCTCAGCTAATTCAGCTAGTTCTTTTAAATAATCGTTCATTTTTTGATTACTGATTACAGGCAAAGCTTTATTATGCTCAAATTCTACATCGATATATTTGTTTAGAAGTTTTCGGCTATAACTATTCAATTCTATTATCAAATTATCTGCTGTTTTGAGTGTTGTTATCTCTAAGTAACCGTCCTTTACATCAGATCTTTTCAAATTAAACACATCCGAATATCTCAATCCCGTAAAGCATTGAAATAAAAAAACATCTCTTATTTTTTCAAGATAGCTTTTATCCGTAGGTATTTCATATTCAGTAAATCTCTTTAACTCAGACTTGTTCAAAAAAATGATTTTCTTTTGAACATTTTTAATTTTTGGTTTAAACTTTTCAAACTCTCCACTTTTTGTATAACCTTTCTTCATAGCCCATTTCAAAAACCACTTCAATGCAGCAAGCTCTTTTGAAATTGTTGAATTCTTGTGATTCTTCCCTTCTAAATATCGCTGATAATTTGAAAGATATTGCTCATTAAATTTCTCAAACGAAATATCATGGTCAAACTCTTCCAATACTTTTTTCTGCGTTTTCATTTTTTGAAGAGTCCTGAAATTCCATTGACTGTTAATTGATTCTTCATTAACAAACATATCATATATCTCAAAAAAATTCTTTTCAGATTTCAGTTCTTCCTTAGGCGTTCTTCCAATCTCAACATTAAACCATTCCCTAAACTGGTCTTGGTTAGGTATCAAATCATCAATTTCATATTTCTGAAATGTTTTCTCACAAGCGGATTCAAATAGTTGTATCTTTCTATTTATAACACTTGCCGAGACTTTTTTGTTCCCGTGAGTTGTATTGGCTTTGCATCGTTGTGTTTCTGTGCTCCATTTTTGTATTTCTACTCTATATCCCAAATTGAAAGCCACAATATTGCCATCCCACTTAATACGATATCGCAGTTTTGCAGTAGGGTTGTCTTTTTCCCTATCAAGAAGAAATTGAGCGTGATATTTTATATTCATATTAGAAAAATTTGAATTATTGAACTTCAATAGAGCCCAATTTAAAGTCCCGTATTGACACTCCTTCTGCTTTAATCAAGTCATCTAAGGAGTATTTTAAAGTTTTTATAAGTTGATTGTCAGCATAGACATTTATTGTTTTGGACAATGCTGAAGAAGTTGTTTGCTCTGAACCGCCTTTATGGGTGTAGATTTTTAAAGAGAAATATAAAACAGGTTCGCTGGTTTCAATAAATTCAATGGGCTTTAATGAATTTTCTGATATTCCTGCTTCATTTCTATAATTTGTAAACTCTTGGGAAATCTTCATTAACTCATTGAAAGACTTATAATTTAAGCCTCCCGCTTCATCTTTCCAATTATTCGTTCCCATAGTATTTGTAACAACTGAAATTTCCGTATTACTTTTACTAACAATCTGTTCTAAATTTCCATTATTCACTTTTACAATACCAAGCCACATATTTTGATTGTACTTCTCAAAGTCCCCCGCATTTACTATCTCAATTTTCAACTTTCTTTGATTTTTTATCAAATCCGCTTTTTCATCATCTGATTTTTTATTTTCTTTCTCCTGGTATTTTGAAAAAACCTTTTGTGCAATATCTCTATCTCTACTTTTCCAATTATTAAAAGCATTTTTCTTCTGCTGAGCAATCACGATTCCCCCAAATAAAATAGCACTAATTATTAAAATCCTCTTCATAGTTATTTTTTTAAAATTTCAAGAAGTATAGTAACCTGTCTCATGCTGTCCGATAGTTGCTCTTGACTGGTTTTCAATCTTTCTGTTAGTTCTTTTTGTATTTCTTGATAGCCTTTTTGAAGTTCTATCATATTAGAAAACTCGCTATGCGAAATAGTAACATTTCCACTAATATTTCCATTAATGTTACTGTTTACATTATTTCCTGAGCCATTATTATTAATGTTTTGGTTGTTGGTTTTTAGCATTTCACCAGATTCCGAAATAAACCACTCCGGATTCAAATCGGGATAAGTGTATAGTATTTTTTCAATAGTATCTGAGTTGAGTCCCGAGTTGTTTTTTATAGCTCTGCCAATTAAACCAACAGACAAACCAGCTTCAACAGTGATTTTATTGGGGTTTAACCCTTTGTAGGTCATGTAATTTTGCAATCTTTCAGTTATAGTCATCTTTAAATTTTTTTTGTTTTTGAGATTAAAATATAGATATGTTTCAATATTTATTCTATATTTGCAATACAAATATAGTTAAATATATACAAATAAGTGTTTTTTTAGAATAAATTACAATAAAAATTTCAAAATGGAAGATTATAATAGACCAATTTGGCAATTGACCATAGGAGAATTTGTGGAAATTTTAGATGCCAGAAAACAAGAATCATCAGAAAACCCCACACAAGAAAAGGTATTTAATGAAAAGTATGTTTACGGTCTTTCTGGATTAGCAAGAATATTGGGATGCTCTAAAAATCATGCAGGAAAATTGAAAAGTAAGGGAATTTTTGATGACGCCATCATTCAAAATGGGAGAAAAATTATCATTGATTCGGAAAAAGCATTAGAACTTTTTAAAGATAACAGCTGATGGAAAACATAACCCCACAAACACCTCTTTGCAATCTGACCGTAAAAGAATTTTTAGAGATATCTAAAAATTTAAATTCTGAAAATATGTATGAATACGGTTTAAAAGGTTTGGCAAAAATTCTGGGCTGTTCCATTTCAAAAGCATCCAAGATTAAATCTTCAGGAATTTTGGATGAAGCCATCATTCAGAAAGGAAACATCATCATCATCGACAAGAAAAAGGCTATAGAACTTTTTGCAAGCAGTTAGAAATGTATTACTTGGAACTTATCGACCGATTTTGGGACTTCAATCAGAAGGCAAGACTTGGTTCTTCGGCAATTTCGCTCTATCTGTACCTTTTGAAATTAGGAAAGGACAACGATAGTTATAAGGTCGTTATTTCCGATGTTGCACTCGGTAATGCATTGGGAATAACTAGAAAAGCCGTAAAACCGACCAAAGATAAACTTCGCGAGTTGGGTCTTGTTGAATTTGAGTCCAAAAGTGGATTTCCTTGTAATTACAGAATTCTGTTAATTTACTTATCTGATATTCCCATACTGGAGAAAATAGAGAAGGAAAAAATCGAAAAAGTACCAAGTTTGGAGATTGTTGAAAAACATGAAACTTTAAAGAGAAGCGATTCGTCCAAGGAAGTTGTTCCCAAAATCAGTAAATCTAGTGATAAAGTTTCCATTACTGATACTTCCAAAAGCAGCAAGTCAAAAATTATTCCCGAATTGGAAGAATTTATTCAGTTTGCAACAACTTTAGAGGATTATCAGCCTCTTTTGGACTCTGTAATTGAAGAAAAATATCATTCGTGGTTAGAAAACGACTGGCGGAATAGTTCTGGAAGACCCATTTCCAACTGGAAATCCTCATTAAAAAGTATCCTGCCCTATTTGAAGAATAGTAAAAAAGATGATGCGGTTTCCGTCGATTCCATTCCAAATATCAAACGACCGAAAACATCATGAAATCAATAAAAAGTCGATTTCATTTCTAACAAATCGTAAAAACTTAAAACAATGAAAATATCTGACTTAAAACCTGGTCAAAAAGTAACCATCAATAAAATATCTTACGAATATCTGGGTATCCAGAAAGTGAGGATCCCCAATATAGGAGAAGCCGAAAAAAGGGTGTTCAAAGCAACTGGTGTTGATTCCTACAAACACTACAGTCTCATTGATGGAGACAAAACACTGAAAAGTGAGAAAATAAAACTAGTAAAGAAAACTGTTCGAACCAAATAATTACCATCTGAAATCAGGAAATAAGAAATCAGGAACATTAAGAATAGAAAATGTCTTTATCTGAAAAAGATTTGCGCCATGTCCGAAAGAAGTTTGAGGACAAGGGAGAAAAAGTTCCCGACAAGATTCGGCTGGGAA
The DNA here is from genome assembly GCF_026107505.2 of Kaistella yananensis. Lineage (NCBI taxonomy): Bacteria > Pseudomonadati > Bacteroidota > Flavobacteriia > Flavobacteriales > Weeksellaceae > Kaistella > Kaistella yananensis. Next base: position 8,194 of record NZ_JAPCHZ010000008.1, read on the forward strand.
ACCATTTCGTGGACGACTTTATTTTTGATGACCAACAAGCGGCGGACATCCCAATCAATGCGCTTCGAGTCATTTTCAATATCGTTGCAATTATCGGCAATGAACAGTTTCGTCCCGAAGACCGTCCGAAGCAACTTTCCCTATTTGATGAAGAATTTGAAACAGAAAATAACATTTTCGCCTCCATCAAAATCCGGAACAGTAAAATTTCTCCGAGTGGTTCCACAAAGCAGGTTGTGGATGCCTATGAATTTCTCGCCAAATTTAAGATGGGATGGTACAAATCGCTTAATTCAAAAGGGAAAGAAATCAAAACATTTGGCGGACTTATTTCTACGCCAACCTATGACCAAAGAGGTTTTACCACATTTCTAATTAGCAGTTACTGGCTGAAAAAATTATTGGTTATTCCCGAATATAATTATGTACTCTATCATCTGGTGTATAATATCAGAAACAACAAACACATTATTTTCTCCATCTGGCTTTCAAAAATTCCCGAATCGGGAACAATGCTGAAGCTGGGTAATTTCAATAAAAAGTTTGGGTTAAATTATAAAAATACCAAAGATTTCTGCTTCAAATTTCTAAAGCCCATCAAAATCAATCTCGACAGATACAATAGTTTTTCTTTCCAATACAGGTATGAAAAGGATTCCATATTTATTGTTCCTATCTTAACCAAAGGATTTTCTCATCCATTTGAAGAAGCAAAAAAACTTATAGAATCAAACCAAGAGAATTTTAACCAAAGTCATAAAATTAACCGAAGATTGCTCTATTTCAAAAAACGATATAGATTAGACGAAGCCGAAACAGTCCAGTTTTTCCATCAATACGAAAATATACAGCAGACAAGGGAACTGATTGAAAGAGCCTTCAAGGAATTTATTAGGAACTGCAGAATGAGAAAGATAGCATCGACCGACTTTAAAGGTCAAAAATTTCTTATTGAAATTCAGGCACACATCAAGCATTTGTATAGAAATACAAAAATGGGAGAAATATTCCCTAATGGCTATCCGATGATTGTCTGATTTCGGAATTGCACTCACCACCAATTCGGAATTGCACTCACTAAAGTTAAAGAAATGTTAAAAATGAACAAAATAACAGCATCGAATTCGGAATTGCACTCACCCGAAGATTTAGAAAACACAAAAATTGTGGATAACCTAGCTGTTTTGTGGATAACTACGGTTATCAGAATAAATGGAAAAATCGATTCGGAATTGCACTCACCCCAAAACAGGCTTTATTTCGGAATTGCACTCACCCAGATTTCGGAATTGAACTCACTAGTTTTCGGAATTGAACTCACCGAAAAACAACATTAAATCCTTTGTGGCAAAAGAAGAATGCCGTTTGCTAAAAGTAATATAAAAGTAAATTAAAAGTCTTTTTTATTTAAAAGGGAAATGTGGATAAGTAATTTGCATTAAAAGAAAAAAAATGAATTGCGAAAAAGTCAAGCAAAACGTCGGAATTCGGGCGGTTTTGGAGTCGTTCGGGCTGTTTCCGGTCAAAGAAAATCCGAAAACTGCGTTTTATTTTGCGTTGGACCGGGAGGAAAAAATTCCAAGTCTGGCGGTCGATTTTGTCAAAAACAAGGCGTTCGATTTTGGAAATGGAAAAAGTTACGATGTGATTTCAATTGTCCAACAGATAAAGAAATGTTCCGTTTCAGAAGCATTGAAATGCCTTTCAACATTGGATTTTAGAGTTCAAAATGAAATAAAATATCACGAAACTACTGGTCAAACATGCAATCAGATTTTAGAAATCAAAGAAATCCAGCATCCTGCATTAATTCAGTATCTGAAGTCCCGAAGAGTTTTTGAGCAAAAGCATAGGGTTAAGGAAATTCACTACGAATTGAAAGGAAGAAAATATTTCGGAATTGGATTTCAGAATAAGTCCGGAGGTTTTGAGATTCGCAATCCACAGTCAAAAATATGTTTGGGAAAAAAGGATGTGACGTTGATTGTTAATGATAACAATCTCAAGAACGAGATTCTCATATTTGAGGGCTTTTTCGATTATCTGACCTACCGAAATTTAGACAAATCAGATAATTCAAACTGTGATTACTTGACTTTAAATTCAACCGCAATGTTTTTCAAGGTGGAAGAAAAACTGAAACAATATGAGAAAATTTCACTTTTTCTAGACAATGATAAGAATGGGAAATCGGTTAAATTAAAAATTAAAAGTCAATACAAAAATGTAGAGGATTGCTCTTTAATTTATCATAATTTTAAGGACTTGAACGAGTGGTTTTGTAATATTTGATCAGTTTAAATCATTGGAGAAACCATTTTCCAATGAATTTCCTTTAGTTTTCCATTAACAACCACGTCCATTGATTAAGTTTCCCAACTGCGGTTGGGCTTTTACGTTTGCAAATGTAGGACGGCACCACCCACACAAAAAAATCTTTTTGGGTTTCTAAAAAAATTCTTTCCACAAGCTCCAACAATTTTTCCAGACACTCCTAAATCCTTCGGACAAAAAGATTTCAAGCCCGATTCGGAATTTTCTGCCTTTATCCAGCGGAACCGAATCGGGTTTTGTATGGATGGTGCCGTCCTATGTTCATGGGCAAAGAAAAAGCCGGAACCTCAGTTGTACGAATCAAATCAACCATAGACGTTCTTTGAAATCAACGGAAAAACAATAAAAATCCAGCAAAAAATACTGTTTTCTAACTTAATATAAAAAAAGAAAAATGCCGAGTGTCCTCGATACCAAATCAATTCACTCCCAACATTTGACCTTTGACAAAACAAAAATTAACAAAATATTAACATTTTAAAATTTAAGATTATGAACACAATCGTAGGTAGAATTACCAAAAATGCAGAAATCAACACCTTGAAAAACGATAAACAGGTCGTAAACTTTTCGGTAGCACCCAATGACTAAATTACTAAAAAAAGTGGAATTGAAAAGCATATGCGGCTAAATATTTAGGCTTTTCAATTCAAGACTTCATCCCGCATTTTGCCAATACAATGTTGAACTAAACCTTCGGTAGCTTTCTCAGCGCTATATTTAGTTACTTTGTAAAACTAATTAAAAATCAGTAAAATGGCAACAAAAAAAAGAGTGTAGAAGAGCTTAGAGAAAACAA
>NZ_JAPCHZ010000009.1:0-8559 GCF_026107505.2 Kaistella yananensis
CTTGTTTTCTCTAAGCTCTTCTACACTCTTTTTTTTGTTGCCATTTTACTGATTTTTAATTAGTTTTACAAAGTAACTAAATATAGCGCTGAGAAAGCTACCGAAGGTTTAGTTCAACAAGGTATTGCCAAAAGCGGGGCTGAACGACTTCGATTGGACATTTGTGCAAGGTTCAACATTCGTCCTTCGTTTGAACTTTTGCGCTAAAAATCCCCGCCTTCGGCAATACCCAAACCGTTGTACGCAATAGTATAAAAAATACCGCCTAAATTGACCAACAAATGAATAAATTGTTAATTTCTTTAATTTTACTGCTAAATTTTTCCTTTTTATTTGCGAAAAATGATTTAGAAAAAACGCGTGAAAAATTTAATAAGAACAAATCTGTAAGTTATGTTTTAACTGCATTTTATCCAAATCCCGATACTGACGAAGTAACAACCCTAAAAACATTTTACATCATTAACAATTATAACAGCAGTAATTTTGATTTTTATAGCAAAAGAGATAATACAGAAGAAATTTGGAAAAATGGAAATTATACAGAAATAAATAATTCTGAAAAAACTTTCTCGCAATTTGAATTTAAGAAAAATCAAGCGAATGCAATAAAAAACTCAAGATTAGTTCAATATGGTCCTACTTTTCTCCTGAAAAATAATTGGAAATATGAAAACGACATTTTAATAAACGGCGTAAACTATTCTCGCTATTCATTTATAGAAAGTGTGAGAAAATACGAAGAAAAAACAATCAAAGTTGAGTTTAATATTTTCATTTCGCCAAAAAACTTAATTTCAAAACTTGAAAGAAAAAGTTATGTTGATGACAAACTTGGGCAAAGAGTAACTTTTGATTATTCAGATTACAAATTTTCAAAAAAAGAGATAAATTTTAATTCTCCTCCGCAAGAGAAATATGCTCTAAAATATTTTGAAAGAAGCAATGTAAATCCGTTAAAAGTTTCAACTAAAGCACCGAGTTTTGTTATCCAAGACATTGAAAATAACGAAATTTCCGATAAAAATTTTATAGATAAAAATACTTTGTTACTTTTCTCGGGAACAAATTGTGGTGCGTCGATAGAAATTTCAAATTTCATAAATAACGAAAACTTTAAATTGTCAAATAACCTACATCTTATAAATTTTTACGCTACAGACAGTAAAGACATTGTAAATAAATTCTTTAAAAATAGAAAATCAAATTTCCCGATTATTGCTGACCAAGCAGAAATCGAAAAGAAATATCAAGTTTCGGGTTATCCTGTTTTATATTTAGTAGATGAAAAAGGAATAATAACTAAATCGCTTCAAGGTTTGGAACCAATAATGGAATATTTAAAATCTGAAAAAAGTGAATAAAACTACTGCGTACAACATGGGTTTTGCAAGATGCGGGGGTTGAATATATACTTTGAAAATTCAGTTAAGAATACCCGCAAAAAACTTTTCCATTTTTTAGTTTTTTTGTAATTTTAAAAAATGGAAAAATTTTTTGCTAGCGTTCGGTCACCTCTCGAAATCTCGGTTGCAGTAGCCCGCCCTTCGCAAATACTTTTTCCGTTATCGGTAATTCCTCTACTCGAAAACGAAGTTGTTTTTAGCCGCTAACGAGATAAAGTCTGTACTTCATATTACTATCTTAAATTCTTTATTCTTATCTTAGTAATCGCTCCTTGAAAAGACCGGTTTAAGCAATGGTGTTTAAAAACCCGTCTGCAATTCAGGTAAGATTGCACAAAAGTCTTTGGTAGTAATACTTCAGACGGTGTTAGTTTTTAATGGTGAGTCTGCCAAAAGCAGATATCCCGATCAGAATAATTTCAAATTTAGCAAAGTGCAATCCTTGGAGTTTTTATTGGTTTAATTTAAAAAATTAAGACATGGAAATTAAGAAGCAGATTTCACTCGAAGTGGTACATCCCAATGCGTGTGGAATAGACATTGGCAGCCGTAGCCACTGGGCAGCTGTAGGGCAAAATGCGGAGGATGTAAAAGAATTTGGGGTGTACAGCCAAGATCAGCTCGAGATGTGTAACTGGCTACACTCAAAAGGTGTTACCTCCATTGCAATGGAATCCACCGGAACTTACTGGCAAAACCTATTTTCCACTTTGGTGGGCCAGGGTTTTGAGGTGATTTTGGTGAATGGCAGACAAACCAAAAACATCAAAGGAAAAAAGACCGACATTAAAGATTGTCAGTGGATACAGAAACTGCATTCTCTCGGGCTTTTGAGTGCCAGTTTTTTGCCAGATTCGGACACGGATACTGTACGGACCTATTCCAGACACCGGCAGAATCTGCTGAAGCAATCCGCATCATGCGTCAGGAGAATTCAAAAATACCTTCGGTTGATGAATATGCGGTTAGAAGTTGTGGTAAGGGATATAGTCGGTCTTACAGGATCTTGCATTATTGAAGCTTTTCTAAACGGAGAGTACAAGGGAGAGGACTTGGCAAAACTCCGTCATTATAATTGCCGGAAATCAGAGGAAGAAATTGCAAAAGCCCTGCAATTTAACGGTCGTAAAGATTATCTTTTTGCTTTGCAACAGGAGTGGAACTCCTATAAACACCTTCAACAGCAAATCACAGAGACAGATTTACAAATTGATCAACTGCTGAAAGAACTCATCGATAAAGACGACCATAAGAAACAGCATACCATTGAAAAAAAAAGCACAAGCGAAAAAACAAAAATGCGGTAAGCCAAACGGATATGAATTTAATTGCTTACCAATACTTCGAAGGTGTAGATCTGATGGCTATTGAAGGGGTAAGTGAGGGATTGATTATGACCCTTATTGCTGAAATCGGATTAGACGGTATTAGGAAATTCCCCACTGCTAAACAGTTCACGGCCTGGCTTAGGCTTGCGCCAAACAACAAGATAAGCGGAGGCAAGGTGCTGTCCCACCACATCCCGAAAGGAAGTTCAAGGCTCAAGATTGCCTTTCGAAACACTGCCAATGCCATCGGTAATCTCAAAGAAGGCTGGCTCGCAGACTTTTTCAAAAGGTTGAACTACAAGAAAGGAAGAGCAACTGCTGTCTCTGCACTGGCCCGCAAACTTGCCGTCATCATCTGGAACATGCTTGTGAAAGGGCAAAGCTACCAACCACCTTCACTATATCTATTCCTCGACGAGAAAAGAAAAATTGCTGCAGCCAAAAGAATTCAAAAACAAATCACTAAATTTGGATTGACTGACAGAGATATTGAAATCACAAAATACTGATTATCAATATTAAAATTTAACGTTAGTCAGAATGCTTGAAAAGCGACTACCAAATTGAAAACAGTAAATATTTTTGCTATCTTTACCGAAAAAAAATGACTTTCACTTCGAACCAACTACGAGATTTTTCTACACTTTTTTCGAGAAGTGAAGTAAATCGTTGGCTAAAAGGTGATTTTCAATCTATTGATATTAAACTTGAAAGGTATAATCTTACTGAAAAAAATAAAGGAAACTCATATCTAAAATTCCTTCGAAACGCATATCATATTCTTGAAGAAAACTATCCAAATGAATATGTTTTAAAAAATGAGTTTTTAAATAAATGGTTAAAAAATGAGTTAGGAACTAACAATTCAGTCATTTTTAATGAATTCAGAATAGGTAAAGCTATTGCTGATTTAGCAATGTTTAATGGAGTTTCTAAAGTGTTTGAAATTAAAACTATTTTAGATAAAGAATATAGATTATCAAATCAAATTCTAGAATATAAAAAGATTTTCAATGAAGTGTACATAATTGTACCTGATGTTTTTTTGTCTAAATATTCAAACTATGATGATTCAGTTGGTATAATTACTTTTGATTCCACTTTCAAAAATTTTAAAATTATCCAAAAAGCTGAAAGAATTAATCATATAAATTCAAACACTTTAATGGAAGTTCTTCATACAAAAGAATATTTAGAAATTTCAACAAAATATTATGGACAGCTTCCGGAAATTAATTCATTCAATCAATTCGAAATCTGCAAGGAACTTATATCAAAAATTCCGCAAAATGAATTGAATAATTTATTCCTTACTACAATGAAAAAACGAAATATAAATAATCAATTTTTCAATAAGGTGAATAATGAATTCAATCAGATATGTCTTTCTTTGAATTTAAAAAAGCAGGAAAGAGATAACCTAATTAATAGTTTAAAAACAAATACTATTTAGATTATGTATTTCCCATATTTAAGAGCAAGACAATTTGAATTGATTAGTTTACGTGAACTTGTTAATGAAGATAAGTTACAAAATATTACTCCTGTATTAGAGCCTGTAAAAGAAAGTTTTAATAATCTGAACTTAGCCCATAAAATTTTCCAAGAGAAAGACTTTTATGCTTATTTTATTGTCAACCCGTTTAAAGGGGAAAAATTGGGAGATACAGAATTCTTTTTAACCTACCTTTCCGAGTTAGAAAACAGAAGATTTTTACCAGCTTTTCATTACTCAGACAATGCAGAATATATCATTTCTAGCATAGAAAAATACAACTTAGATAATTGTCTTATAGTTTGTCTTGACAATTTTTCTGATGAAGAAAGTTTAAAATCCCTATATTCAAACGAAAAGGTTAGTAAAATAATGCTTTTAGAACCACACAAATATAGAAGTTTGGACAGAAGCTTAAAAAGTATAGATAAATTTTACATAAGATTAGATGATGTATTTGAAAAGCAACAAAAAAATGCAGACTTTCTAAATATTCCAGCACATAAATTTTCAGAAGAACATTTATATTATAATCAAGATGGTTATCAAGCTTTTGCTGACTTCACTACATTACCAAGTGAATTTGTGGAAGGAGGTAGTACTCCAAGAGCAGTTGTAATACATCTTACTTATTTAAACGCTGATTTAGAAAATCAAATTTGGATAAGACATTTTACATCTACTGATGTAGACTCAATAGCAAACGTACAAGGAAAATTTGCACAAGCAGCACTAAAAGCTGTAGATTTTTGTGATAACTTACCTTTATTAAACTCCGCCACAAATGAATTAAAAAAATATTTGGAAGAAGGAAGATATCCAGGATTAGGAACAGTTAAAAAAGTTTCTATTAAAAATCATTTACTAATTATAAGTGACTTTTTAAATTAGTATTATGCAGTTTGTTTGTAAAAATTGTTTTTCAGATAAAGAACTAATTGGTTTTATAATATCTCAAGGCAAGTCTGGAAATTGTGATTGTTGTAAAAGCCTAGAGGTTGAAACTATTGAACTAGTAGAATTATTAGATTTTTTCAAAGAGTTATTTGATAATTTCCAAATAAAGCAAGACGGTGATAAAAGCCTAATTTCATTAATTCAAGGGAATTGGAACCTGTTTAGTAGCTTGGATTGTGGTAATAAAATATTAAACGAAGCACTAAATCAAACAGATTCAATTATTAACAATTCAGAAGAAGTAGTCGATTTTAGTGATGAGATTCTTGAAAATATAAATTACTGGTCTATTTTAAAAGAACAATTAAAATGGGAAAAAAGATATTTCACAAACATAGAGACTTTAACAGAGGATTTAGGTTGGGATAGCTTTTTTGAAAGTAAGACTATAATAAATGATGATGAAACATATTATAGGGCGAGATTACACCAAAATTCAAATGAGGATATTTACCCTATAGATAAAATGTCGTCTCCTCCTCCACAATATGCTTCTGCTGGTCGTGCTAATCCAATTGGAATACCTTATCTGTATTTAAGTGATAATGAAGAAACTATCCTATACGAAGTTAGAGCATCATATTTAGATGAAATTTCAGTCGCTGTCTTTACTAAAAATGAAGAATACCAAAATGAAATAATAATTTCCGATTTTACTGAAGCTCCTACTTTATATCATCCAACAGAAATCAATAAAAAAATTAAGTCTACATTATTGAAAAAGTTGATTAGTAGAGATTTATCAAAACCAATGAGAAGATATGATTCTGAATTAGATTATATTCCTACACAGTTTATTTGTGAATTTATCAAAACATTTACGAATGTTCAAGGAATTAAATTTAGAAGTTCTCTTCATAATACGGGTTCTAATTTAGTCCTTTTTAACCAAGAAACGATGAAATGTAGAAACGTAAAAAAAGTACAAATTTCAAAAATAAATATAAAAGCAAAAAATCTATAAAAGCACTACCGATAACATATTATATGTCAAAAAACAAGCAATATTTTGAATTTTTTCATGCCGCAAATTGTTGTGTTTTCACGTAGGGAGTCCCACGCTCGATGACCGCAAAAATCCGGTTGACGAGTTTGAATTTAACGTTGTTTAGCGCCAACATTTTCGGTTTTCCTTCCGCCTGTTTTCGCTCGTAGTAGAGCTTCAGCTCGTGGTCGTACATTATTGCCGTCAGTGAAAGCAGGTGCAGTATCGACTTCATCTTTTTGTCGGCAAAGGGGCTCACCCTGCTTTTCCCCCGGATGCTGGTTCCCGATGTTCTCCCGAATGGCGCTATTCCGCAGTAGCACGCATATTTTCTCGCATTCCTGAACCGCAGAAATCCCTTCGTGGTGAGCAGCAGATAAAGCGTTCCGATTTCTCCGACTCCCGGTATGCTGCGCAACAGCTCCTGTTTAGCGTTAAGGTCTTCATCGCTCCTGACGAGTTTGCTTATTGCCAGTTCCAGGGTTTTCAACTGGGATTTCAGGAACGTTACCGTCTTTCTGTTGGCGGATTTCACGCTCCTGTAGACTTCCTTTCCCAAGAATTCCTCGCCCTCCGAAGTGCGCTCGAAACTTTTTATCGCGGCGATGAGCTTTTCGCGTTCCGCATTCATGAGGTAAGTTGCTGGTAGATGATCTCGGGAACTTCCGAGAGTTGGATCTTGTCCTCGTTGCGCATCGCGTATTTGGCGATCTCCTGCGCATCTATCGTGTCGCTCTTGCCTCTGGAAAGACCTCTGGAACGCTTGATCTCGATTGCGGGGACTTCCGCATAGTTCCAACCGTTCCCGCACAGGAACACCGCCAGAATAGTGGAGTAGATTCCGGTATGCTCGAAGACCACGAGTGTGTCCTCTATCATCAGTCCTTCCTTTGAAAACGCTGCAAATAGCGTCTGCAGAGACTTTTTCTCATTGGCGACGCTTCCTCTCTTTACCGTGTCTCTTTCCGGAATCAGGAGGCAGTAGTCCAAGGTGTTTTTGGAGACGTCGAAACCCAGGTAGTTTTTGTAATTTTTCATATCTTTATTTTTTGAAAGGTGGTTGAATGGTTTTAAAATCTTTAGTAGTTCTTGTCTAATATTCTATTTGAAACATCAGTTCAACCTTTATGCAAAACAGAGTACTGATATGTTAGTTAAATCTGATTTAATTTACAGGGTTTTTTAGGTCACTCTGTTTTGCTTTCTAAAGGTATATATTTTATGGATGCAAAGTAAAGATGGGTTTTGCAAGATGCGGGATTGAAGGAAATCTCAGAAATATTCTAGAAAATACCCGCAAAAAACCATTTCATTTTTTTTTGTAAATTTGAAAAAATGAAAATGGTTTTTGCTAGAGATTGGTTCTCCTCCCGACTTTCGGTTTACAGTAGCCCGCACCTCGCAAAGCCCCTTTCCGTTAGCGGCAACCTTATCAAAACTGCGACCAACAAAGAAAGAATGGAAAATATCGACATTGAAAAAATCACAATAAATGACCTTGACCAATTACAAAAAATTGGACGACAAACTTTTCACGAAACATTTTCAGAAAGTAACACTGAAGAAAATATGGAAAATTATTTAGAAAATGGTTTTTCGGCTGACAAATTAGAAGCTGAACTTAATGACGAAAACGCAGAATTTTATTTTGCGAAAATTGAAGAAAAAATAATTGGATATTTAAAACTGAACTTCGGACAATCTCAAACCGAACTAAAAGACGACAAAGCTATAGAAATTGAAAGAATTTATGTTCTCAAAGAATTTCACGGAAAAAAAGTTGGCCAAATTCTATATGACAAAGCAATCGAAATAGCCAAAAACAAAAATGCGGATTATGTTTGGTTAGGAGTTTGGGAAGAAAATCCGAGAGCAATAAATTTTTATAAGAAAAATGGTTTTGTAGAGTTTGACAAACATATTTTCAAACTTGGCGAAGACGAACAAACGGACATTATGATGAAACTAAAACTAACAAACTGAAACAAAGGCAGCCGCTAACATATTCTATGACAAAAAGCAAACAAAAAGTGATAAAATTATGCTGCAAATTTATGCAGGTTCACAAAGCTTGTTTCTCGCGCAATAACGGCAAAAATTCTGTACAACATTTTGCATTTAATATTGTTTAGAACCAGCATGGTGTGTTTTCCCTCTTCTTTTTTCCGGCGGTAATATGCTTTGAGTTCAGAATCATATTTTATTGCAGTGAGTGCGGCCATATGCAGTAGCGATTTCATCTTTTTATCCGCCAGATGGCTGACCCTGCTTTTCCCCTTGACGCTCGTTCCGGAGGTGTGTTCGAAGGGTACCACTCCCGAATAACAGGCAAATTTCCGTCCGTTTGTAAATGCTGTAAATCCTTTCGTGACCATCAAAAGATAGACT
>NZ_JAPCHZ010000010.1:0-7576 GCF_026107505.2 Kaistella yananensis
TGGGAGAAACGGGACCACAAATCAATGCATTACTAGCTGCAACCGCTTGGAACATGAAGAAAATGATGGAACTACTGAAACAGAAAATTATTTTCTTATTTTATAAGATACAAATTATGCTGTTTTCTAATCCTGTTTTTAAAAATAAATTAAATAGTGGGTTTTGTTAAGGAACGACTAGTTAAATTTAGTCTTGAAAAATTGTCTTTTTTTTGGTAAAACTAAAAAAAGACCTATATTTGCAGCAGTAAAAACAAACAATCTTAAATCTTGTTTAAAAAGTGACCTATTCGGTGACCTAAAAATAAGAGAACGATATAAAGCTTATGGATAGGGAGTTTTTCAAATATGAACAAGTCCCGTCCGGATCGCAACTATTACAGCAAAATAGTTCAAAACGCTTTAAAACATAGTTTTTAAAGCGTTTTATGTTTTATATCTGTTCAAGTGGACTAATTCAACAGAATAAAAGTTACCATTCAGTTTCCTAAAAAGATTTGATAAAATAGGTCAATGATCAATTCGGTCTTTCTAAGAGTATTTTTTTAAGATTAGTGACTAAAGAAATGATTTATTTCAGTTACCTATAGAATTTAATAGAAATTAGCGAATCTAGAGCGCAGGGATTAGTCGGTTCGTCAGAAGATACCAAATCGTACAACTCATATTTCAAAACTTTTGCGCTAAAAATTTACGACGCCTACAATACTTTGTTGAGAACGGACGACGCTGTTACCTGTAATAATGCTTAAGAAATAAATTGTTAAGTAAATGTGAGCGGCTACGAACTTTAATCTGTATTTTCAAAGACCATAATGACCGTGAGGAGAAGCTTATTGGAATTGAATTAGCAAAACGTACACTGAATAGATACAGTCGAGTTTCTTTTAAATGCTATAGGTCGGTTTCTTTTTGGGTGTTGCCATATTTAAAGGTAATTAATTCTGTCAATAATTAAAAAATGAGTAGACATAAGATTTTATCATTTGTCAATTGAAGTATTTTAATAAAGCTTAAAAATTCATAGTTTCAGTACATAAAATACGAATTTCGGTACATTACGATAGATTGCTATGGCATAACATTTGTAAAATTCTCCTCAAAATTATTGTTGATTTACAAAATAATATAAATCATTAATCAAAATCTAAATTATGAGTTTTATAGACAAAGTAAAATTGGCTGCCCAGCTAGCAAAGGCGAATTTCAGTGAAGGTATCGATGATGGTTACGACCATTCCACTACATCTGCCGGAAAAAAAGGGTTAAGATCCGGTCGTGTATCTGAGTTAACTGCGATGGCAGACCTAAAACCCGGAGGTGCAGAAAATCTCAAAACCATAATGGAAATTGCAGGCGGAGATCTGAAAGGTGCAACCAAAGTAGGAACGCTGCATGATCTTCGTATAGTTTTGTTTGATAACGATACCAAGATTCTTTTCTGCACGGCTTACGATGGTGATTGGGATGCTTATATTGATGATTTCGCCACAAAAATTCCGCAGCTGATGGACATCATTTTTGGGAATGTAGAAGGCTGGCCAGGCATAAAAAACCCAAGTGTAAAACAGTTCATTCTAGACCATCAGATTACCGCGACAGGTTGGTATGTAGGTGTTCCGCATCTTACGGTGAATGATATAAGGAGAAATGATAAAATCATTAAAGGACTGAATAAGGCAATTGACGAAGCAAATAAAATCTAATCTATGGCACTGGAATTTTTAAAGCGGATTTTTAATCCAAATAAAGTAGAAATTGAGCTGAATGAAATACAGGCCTTAATTCTCAGAAGCCGACCTATACCATATTTCGGAACAGTGGCTATTATTGAAATCAAAGATGCTGTGGCAGCCAGACAAATGCTCCAAAAACTTTTGCCGATTGTGAGTTCTGCGGAAGACTGGCATAAGAATGAAGGCGCATCGGTTACTTTGACATTCACTTATAAAGGTCTGGAAAAAATCGGTGTCCCTCAAGAGTCACTCGATACTTTTCCCGAATCCTTCAAGGAAGGAATGGCAGAACGTTCCCGGTTTCTTTATGACATTGGAGTCAATGACCCTAAAAACTGGGAAAAGGTTTTTAAAAGATCACATATTCACATCGCAGCGGCAGTTATCGCCAACAATGAAGAGGCGTGGAAAAGCCAGCTGGAGGAATTTCGTTCTAAATTGACGAATAACAGCGGCGTAGAAGTAATAATGAGCCACGATTTCGCCGTATCTGAAGAGGTTAAAAATGTATTCGGATTCAGGGATGGCATCAGCAATCCGGAAATTGAAGGCAGTGGGATAGATGTTCCTCCCGGATTTGACCGTCCGCTTAAAGCAGGCGAATTTATAATGGGCTATCCTGGAGAAGCAGGCATCATAAAGCCATTTCCACAACCTGAAGTTTTAGGTAAGAACGGTTCTTTTATGGTTTTCAGAAAGTACCAAAGTCAGGTAGCAGAATTTAATCAATTCATTAAGGAAAATTCTTCTTCGCCGGAAGAGGGAGAACTCTTGGCTGCCAAAATGGTAGGTCGCTGGCGAAGTGGTGCACCTTTGGTTTTAGCTCCCGAAAAGGATGATAAAGCGCTAGGAGATGATATGCAAAAGAACAATGATTTTTCTTTCAAGAATGATGAGTACGGTAAAAAGTGTCCGTTCAGTTCGCATATCCGCAGGATGAACCCAAGAGATTCCAAATCTTTTGTTTTGGAGGATGAACGTTTGCACAGGATCATCAGAAAAAGTGTAACTTTTGGCGACATTGTTCCGCCGGAGGTAACTAAAAATGACGGTAAGGAACGTGGACAGTATTTTATTGGCATTAGTGCCGATGCAATGGGAACACTGGAATTTCTTCAAAAACAATGGGCAAACGATGGTAACGCCCAAAATCTGGGAACAGAAAAAGATCCTATGATCGGTGTACAGGACGAAGACGCACTGTTTTCTGCACCTGGAGAACCCCTCATCAAAAGATACCGTGGTTTGCAGACCTACAACATCGTAAAAGGCGGCGAATATTGTTTTATCCCAAGCATTTCTGCTTTAAAATGGATTAGCGAATTAAAATAAAAAAAAGCACTATGGAAGAATACATCAAGTACAGTTACGAAGTGGAAGAAATTCCAGAAAATTTCGATGAGTATATTACCACCATTAATAACGATATCCGCGAATACATCAAAAATACGCCAAACCTAAGCAGGGCGACCCATCATACAAGAGATGCGCACGCCAATGGCTATGCAGTGCTGAAAGCAGAGGTTGAAATTTTGGATAATCTGCCCGAAGAACTGGCGCAGGGCATTTATGCGAAACCCGGAAAACACCAGGCAGCAGTTCGCTTTTCCAATGGTTCGTCCAGAGTTTTGCCCGATAAACTAAGCGGTAATGCACAAGGATTTGCTTTAAAGATTTTTGGGATAGATGGCAAAAAATTATCTCCCGGAGAGGAAGATTCTCCCAATGTTGATTTTAACCTGATTAATAATCCGGTGTTTTTCTGTAACTCGGCAGAACATTATGTTTTCATTTCAAAGCTTTTTTTAAAGCTAAATGATTTCTTTGAAAAGGGAGCCTTGGGAAAATTGGAATTTGCCACACTTTGGGTCACCGAAAATAAAAAAGCATTTCCAAATTTTGAGGCTTTGAAGGAATTGGGAGCTCTTAAAACTTTTGAAAAAATCCCTTCAATCAACAGTTTTCTTTATGAATTTTACAGTATGGGAGCGGTACGCCACGGTGATTATATCGCCAAAGTAAGAGTGATCCCAACTGAGCAGACCAAGAACGCCATCACGGAAAAAGATATTGATCTAGACAGCGCAGAATGGCCGTACAGAAAAGGAATTATCAAAGAAATAGCTCAAAAAAACCTTACGTTTGAGTTGCAAATACAACTTTGCAAAAACCTGAAAGAAATGCCTGTGAATGACCTTACAAAAGAATGGTCGCAGGAATTATCACCATTCCGTACGGTGGCAAAAATCACAATACCAAAACAAACTGTTCCTGAGGATGGTAATTTTGAAATTATGGAAAATCTGTCTTTTACACCGTTCAGAACCATCGAAGAGAATTCACCGATCGGAAATTTACAGCGTTCACGACAGTCAGCGTATGTAACATCTTCAACCTCAAGACACGAGCTAAACCACAAAAAACGTAAAGAACCAAAGAATTTGGAGGAAGCATTCAGTCCGGAGTTTTATCAATTATAATTGAAAATGAAGATTGCTGAGTCCTAGTTCCGTAAATTTTATTACCAAAAATCAACCAAAATTATGAGCAAAATAAAAAATGTAACGGTAGCTGGAAGTGGTGTTTTAGGATTCCAAATTGCTTTTCAAACTGCAATTCACGGATTTGAAACCACTGTTTACGATATCAGTGATGAAGTGTTGGAAAAGGCGAAAGCAAAGTTCGAGGGCTTGGCCGAAAGTCATAAAAAGGATCTTGGCGCCACCGAAAAACAAATTACAAAAGCCAGGGAAAGACTGCACTATTCATCCGATTTGGCATTTGCCGTGAAAGATGCCGATCTTTTGATAGAAGCAGTGCCAGAAGATATTAAAATAAAAACGGAATTTTATAAGCAACTCTCCGCAATTGCACCGGAGAAAACCATTTTTGTAAGTAATTCATCCACCTTGTTGCCAAGTCAGTTTGCTGAGGTGACAGGAAGACCGGCTCAATACCTTAACCTGCATTTTGCCAATCAAATATGGTTGCGAAATACGGCGGAAATTATGCCACATCCAGGAACCGACGAAAAAATATCTGAGGAAATAGTCGATTTTTCAAAGGCGATAGGGATGGTGCCTATTTTGGTAAAAAAAGAAGTTCCAGGTTATGTGCTCAATTCTTTATTAAATCCATTTCTGAATGCCGGAATGCAGCTTTGGATTGGCGATTATGCTACGCCAGAAACCATAGACAAAACCTGGATGCTGGGAACAGGTTCGCCTCACGGACCAATGGCTTTGTATGATGTTATCGGATTGACGACACCATACAACATTTACAGACTGCAAGTAGAGAAGGGCAAAACAGATGATAAGATTGTTCTGGATAAACTTAAATCAACTTTCATCGACCAAAATAAACTGGGAATTTCTACTGGCGAAGGCTTTTACAAATATCCAAATCCTTCGTGGCAAAGTCCAGATTTTTTGAAAGTGCCGGAAGCCGATTTATCTAAAATCAGTATCAAAAATGTTGTGGTGGCTGGAAGTGGCGTTCTCGGTTTTCAGATTGCGGTGCAGTGTGCTTATTTCGGCTATAAAGTCATGGTTTATGATGTTAATGATGAAGCTTTAAGTAAAGCCAAAAACCGTTTTGATGTCTTGGCTGAAGAATATAAGAACTACCTGAAAGCTGATGAAGAAAAAATCCAAAATACCAAAAATAATCTCACTTATTCTACAGATTTGAAAGCTTCTTTACAAGATGCTGATTTATTGATAGAAGCCGTACCGGAAAGCATCGATATCAAAAAAGATTTCTGGGAAAAAGCTTCTGAGCACGCGCCGGAAAAAACCATTTTCGCGAGCAACTCATCCACACTTTTGCCGAGCAGATTAAGCACATTTACTGATCGTCCGGAAAAATTCATCCATTTACATTTTGCCAATCATATAATGGTTCGTAATATGGCAGAAATAATGGGTTCAGATCAAACCGACCCAACGGTTTATAACGAGATTGTAGAGTTTGCAAAATCCATTGCTATGCTACCCGTGGAACTGAAGAAGGAAAAATCGGGCTACGTTCTGAATTCTTTGTTGATTCCGCTTTTGGTGGCTGGTCTTGCGCTGTGGGCGAATGACGTTGCCGATCCTGCAACAATCGATAAAACCTGGAGAATAGCAACAGGTGCTCCTTTTGGACCGATGGCCATTTTAGATTTGAATGGGATGAACACCAATTACAACATCTTAAAAGAAATCTCGGGAGAATTAACACAGAAAATAGCAGAAAAGCTAAAAACCGAACTTATCGACAAAGGAAAACTTGGTCAGCAATCCGGCGAAGGTTTTTACAAATATCCTGATCCAGAATGGCAAAGCAAGGATTTTTTGAAAGCTTAATAAATGCTAAATTTCCATTATAAACTAAGTATTTTAATTATTAATCAATTATTTTTAATTAAAATACTTTTTTGGTTATGATATTTTTTCATAGAGCCAATCTTTTATACTTTCATAGACAGATTCTTTAATATCTTCATTAAGTATTTCGTGCCGCATAGCAGGATAAATTTTTGTATTAACATCTGTAAATCCATCTTTTTGCATTTGTGTTACCGTTTTTTCAACCCCTTTTCCGAAGTTTCCTATCGGATCATCAGCTCCGCTTACAAAAAGAAAGGGAAATTCTTTTGGTATTTTTTCTGCCCATTTTCTTTCCGTTGCCTGTTGGTTTAGAGAAACTAATGCGTAAAAACCATTATTGGTAAAAGGTACTCCGCATAGGCTGTCCCGGCAAAATGATTCACGGTTGGATTTGCTGAGGCTCAGCCAACTGTTAAGGTCGCCATCTTTCTCGCCTTTAAAATGTTGATTATTAATTTTTGAAAAAGTTTGGTTGATGAATTTGCTCCTGTGTTTTGGGGCAATAATATTCTTAATGGACAGGAAAAATTTAGCCAAACCGATTCCGTTGATTTTTCCTCCCGTTCCCACGATGACTGCGCCTTTAAAATCGGCTTCCTGATTCTGAAGTAAGCATCTTGCAATGAAAGACCCCATAGAATGACCTAGTAAAAAGTGAGGAATGTTAGGGTAGTTGTTTTCTAAAAATGCAGCCATAGTTGCGGCATCGTCTATCAGTTGCTGCTTGGGATTTTCTTTTTGAAAATAGCCAAGTTCTACCCGATTTTCCGCCGTTTTTCCGTGTCCGAGATGGTCATATAATAGAACTGCAAAACCGTTGTTCGCCAGATATTCTGCAAAATTTTTATAACGACCGCTATGCTCCTGCATCCCGTGTAGTATAAGGACAGTAGCCTTTGGAGGTTCATTTATTGGTTCGAATAATTCATAAAAAAGTAAGTGTGTACCTGAGTTGGCAATTTTCTGCCTTTTTATATAGCCTGGTGTATGTTTTGCCATAGTCGGTTGATTTTGTACAAAAATAAAAATTCTGCCCTTGACAAAAGCAAGAGCAGAATAAAGTTAGATAAATTGGTTATTGCAGTCAATCTCTTTTATAGGATTTAATAGAGAGGCGTATTTAGCACGAAAAAACTTAGACAAATTCTTTGCCAGATACATCACAGGTTGGCCATAAAAAAATGAGCTTTAAGCGAATCACGACTGTTAATATTTCCAAATCATTTGTCTTTTTTATCTTCATCGATGAGGACAACGACATCGAAAAAAATTTTGATGGTTCGTTATTTAGTCTCTCCTTAAACCACCTATAATTTACTGATTATTAGTATTTTGGGTTTAAAATAGTTTGTTTTTTATTGCAAGAATTTGTATCTTAGAGCTTTAAAACCTTGCAAATATGTTGGGGAAAAATCCAGAAAAGAAGCCAGAATTATTCCGCCCAATGTTGGTGGATTTTATTGACCA
>NZ_JAPCHZ010000011.1:0-1366 GCF_026107505.2 Kaistella yananensis
CTCGTGAGGGTAGCTGAAGGTACTGTACGAATAAGCACCGGCTAACTCCGTGCCAGCAGCCGCGGTAATACGGAGGGTGCAAGCGTTATCCGGATTTATTGGGTTTAAAGGGTCCGTAGGCGGACCTGTAAGTCAGTGGTGAAATCTCATAGCTTAACTATGAAACTGCCATTGATACTGCAGGTCTTGAGTAAATTTGAAGTGGCTGGAATAAGTAGTGTAGCGGTGAAATGCATAGATATTACTTAGAACACCAATTGCGAAGGCAGGTCACTAAGATTTAACTGACGCTGATGGACGAAAGCGTGGGTAGCGAACAGGATTAGATACCCTGGTAGTCCACGCCGTAAACGATGCTAACTCGTTTTTGGATTTTCGGATTCAGAGACCAAGCGAAAGTGATAAGTTAGCCACCTGGGGAGTACGTTCGCAAGAATGAAACTCAAAGGAATTGACGGGGGCCCGCACAAGCGGTGGATTATGTGGTTTAATTCGATGATACGCGAGGAACCTTACCAAGACTTAAATGGGAATTGACAGATTTAGAAATAGATCCTTCTTCGGACAATTTTCAAGGTGCTGCATGGTTGTCGTCAGCTCGTGCCGTGAGGTGTTAGGTTAAGTCCTGCAACGAGCGCAACCCCTGTCACTAGTTGCTAACATTCAGTTGAGGACTCTAGTGAGACTGCCTACGCAAGTAGAGAGGAAGGTGGGGATGACGTCAAATCATCACGGCCCTTACGTCTTGGGCCACACACGTAATACAATGGCCGGTACAGAGGGCAGCTACACAGCGATGTGATGCAAATCTCGAAAGCCGGTCTCAGTTCGGATTGGAGTCTGCAACTCGACTCTATGAAGCTGGAATCGCTAGTAATCGCGCATCAGCCATGGCGCGGTGAATACGTTCCCGGGCCTTGTACACACCGCCCGTCAAGCCATGGAAGTTTGGGGTACCTGAAGTCGGTGACCGTAAAAGGAGCTGCCTAGGGTAAAACAAGTAACTAGGGCTAAGTCGTAACAAGGTAGCCGTACCGGAAGGTGCGGCTGGAACATCTCATTTTAGAGCGTCCTTTGGACGATAAACAAATAAGATACTTAAAGTATCACAAGCACTTACTCAAAAGATGCTTTAGTTTTTTTACTTTGGTTGGTATTTAAAAATACACCCACTAGAAATTAGTACAGGGAAGAGACACGAGATTGTAAGATATGAGATGAAAGACAAAAAAGTCTAATATCTCGAGTCTAAAAATCTAAAATCTAATGAAGTCTCGTAGCTCAGCTGGTTAGAGCGCTACACTGATAATGTAGAGGTCGGCAGTTCGAGCCTGCCCGAGACTACTAATTAAAGCGGTAAGCAATA
>NZ_JAPCHZ010000012.1:0-2910 GCF_026107505.2 Kaistella yananensis
AGAAATAAGATCATTGACATTAACGGTAAGAACATCACAAAGAGAAAACCGAGCACTTACGGGTGCGGAGTTTACAAAATAAGAAGGCAGCACGGTTGTGTTGCCGGATAAAACTAAACTAATTTAATTATTAGGAAAGAAATCGTTAAGGGCGTATGGCGGATGCCTAGGCTTTCAGAGGCGACGAAGGACGTGGTAAGCTGCGAAAAGCTGCGGGGATCGGCACACACGAATTGATCCGCAGATGTCCGAATGGGGCAACCCGGCTGGTTGAAGACCAGTCATCCCGATTTATCGGGAAGCAAACCCGGAGAACTGAAACATCTAAGTACCCGGAGGAAAAGAAATCGAAGAGATTCCGTAAGTAGTGGCGAGCGAAAGCGGATTAGCCCAAAAGTCTTTATATGTTTAAAAGAATGTTCTGGAAAGAACAGCCGTAGAGGGTGATAGCCCCGTATTTGAAAGGCATACATAGATGATAAATGAGTAGGGCGGGACACGTGAAATCCTGTCTGAATATGGGGGGACCATCCTCCAAGGCTAAATACTCCTGAAAGACCGATAGTGAACAAGTACTGTGAAGGAAAGGTGAAAAGCACTTCGAATAGAAGGGTGAAAGAGAACCTGAAACCGTACGCCTACAAGCGGTCGGAGCCCACAAGTTGGGTGACGGCGTGCCTTTTGCATAATGAGCCTACGAGTTAATTTTACTAGCGAGCTTAAGCACTTCAGGTGCGGAGGCGGAGCGAAAGCGAGTCTGAATAGGGCGCATAGTTAGTAGGATTAGACGCGAAACCTTGTGATCTACCCATGGGCAGGTTGAAGCTTTGGTAACACAAAGTGGAGGACCGAACCGGTTGACGTTGAAAAGTCTTCGGATGACTTGTGGGTAGGGGTGAAAGGCCAATCAAACTGGGAGATAGCTCGTACTCCCCGAAATGCATTTAGGTGCAGCGTCGATGTTAAGTTTATTAGAGGTAGAGCTACTGATTGGATGCGGGGGAGTCAAATCCTACCAATTCCTGACAAACTCCGAATGCTAATAAATGTTCGTCGGCAGTGAGGGCATGGGTGCTAAGGTCCATGTCCGAAAGGGAAAGAACCCGGACCAACAGCTAAGGTCCCCAAATCTATACTAAGTTGAAACAACGCGGTTGAACTGCATTGACAGCTAGGATGTTGGCTTGGAAGCAGCCATTCATTTAAAGAGTGCGTAACAGCTCACTAGTCGAGCGGTTCGGCATGGATAATAATCGGGCATAAGTATAGTACCGAAGCTATGGATTTATAACTTTTGAGTTATATCTGGTAGGGGAGCATTCTATTTGCGCCGAAGCAGTATCGTGAGGTATTGTGGAGCGGATAGAAAAGAAAATGTAGGCATAAGTAACGATAAAGCGGGCGAGAAACCCGCTCACCGAAAGACTAAGGTTTCCTCAGCCATGCTAATCAGCTGAGGGTTAGTCGGGACCTAACGCGAACCCGAAAGGGGAAGTGGATGGACAATGGGTTAATATTCCCATACTTGCTCACACTAAAAAGGGGACGGATTTACGTACTTGCTGGAGACTGACGGAATAGTCAAGGCCTAGCCTTCGGGCGAAGCTGCTGCAGGGAAATAGATTCCAAGAAAAGCCGAAGTGAAGCAACCCGTACCAAAACCGACACAGGTAGTCGAGGAGAGAATCCTAAGGTGCTAGAGTGAATCATGGTTAAGGAACTAGGCAAAATAGTCTCGTAACTTCGGAAGAAGAGACGCCATCAGCAATGGTGGCCGCAGTGAAGAGGCCCAGGCGACTGTTTATCAAAAACACAGGACTCTGCTAAATCGAAAGATGCTGTATAGGGTCTGACACCTGCCCGGTGCTGGAAGGTTAAGGAAGGTTGTTAGCGTAAGCGAAGCAATTAACTGAAGCCCCAGTAAACGGCGGCCGTAACTATAACGGTCCTAAGGTAGCGAAATTCCTTGTCGGGTAAGTTCCGACCTGCACGAATGGTGTAACGATCTGGGCACTGTCTCAACCATGAGCTCTGTGAAATTGTAGTATCGGTGAAGATGCCGATTACCCGCAATGGGACGAAAAGACCCTGTGAACCTTTACTATAACTTCGTATTGACTTTGAATAAACAATGTGTAGGATAGGTGGGAGACTTTGAAGCGGGCACGCCAGTGTCTGTGGAGTCAACGTTGAAATACCACCCTTTGTTTATTTGGAGCCTAACTTGAGAGATCAAGGACATTGCGTGGTGGGTAGTTTGACTGGGGTGGTCGCCTCCAAAAGAGTAACGGAGGCTTTCAAAGGTACCCTCAGCACGCTTGGTAACCGTGCGTAGAGTGTAATGGCATAAGGGTGCTTGACTGTGAGACCTACAAGTCGATCAGGTGCGAAAGCAGGACATAGTGATCCGGTGGTTCCGTATGGAAGGGCCATCGCTCATAGGATAAAAGGTACTCCGGGGATAACAGGCTAGTCTCCCCCAAGAGCTCACATCGACGGGGAGGTTCGGCACCTCGATGTCGGCTCGTCACATCCTGGGGCTGGAGAAGGTCCCAAGGGTTGGGCTGTTCGCCCATTAAAGTGGCACGCGAGCTGGGTTCAGAACGTCGTGAGACAGTTCGGTCTCTATCTATTGCGGGCGTTAGATGTTTGAGAGGGCTTGAATCTAGTACGAGAGGACCGATTTGAACAAACCTCTGGTGTATCAGTTGTACCGCCAGGTGCACCGCTGAGTAGCTACGTTTGGTAAGGATAAGCACTGAAAGCATATAAGTGCGAAACCTGCCTCAAGATGAGACATCTTTTAAGGGTCGTTGGAGATGACAACGTTGATAGGCTACAGGTGTAAAGTCAGTAATGGCATAGCCGAGTAGTACTAATTACCCGTAGATTTATAGCCTAATAAGGCGC
>NZ_JAPCHZ010000013.1:0-3130 GCF_026107505.2 Kaistella yananensis
ATGATGGAACTACTGAAACAGAAAATTATTTTCTTATTTTATAAGATACAAATTATGATGTTTTCTAATCCTGTTTTTAAAAATAAATTAAATAGTGGGTTTTGTTAAGGAACGACTAAATAATTTAACTTTTAAATCGTAAAATCATGAAAAAATTAGTTTTAACAGCAGCTTTCTTCTTGGCATTTACCACAACTGCATTTGCGCAACAAAGAAATCAGGATGGTCCTCCAAAGAAACCAACCACAGAACAAATGATGCAGCGTTTTGACAACTTGAATTTATCTTCTTCTCAGAAAAGAAAGCTACAAGCTTTATTCAATGAAAGAGAAGCAAAATTTGAGAAAAACAAACCGAATAGTTTTGCAAAAAATGGTGAAAGACCAACAAAAAACAATGCGAACAACAGCGAATTCAAAGCGAAAATGGACAAAGAAAGAGCCGAATTCGATAAGAAAATCAAGAAAATTCTGACCAATGATCAGTATGCGAAATTCAAAGCGCAACAACCGCAAAGAATGGGCATGAAAAAAGATAAAAATTCTTTCGACAAAACTGAACATCCAAAAACAGATAAACGAAGAGGATAATCAAACCTCGATTCAGCAAGCACTTCTAGGAATGGAAGTGTTTTTTATTTCCGCAATATTCTGAGCGTTAAAATCGTCAAAATAGACAAAGAAATCAATATTCCCAACAGTGCAAAAACTGGAAACTCCCCTATTTTTGGTCCGGTTCCGGCGCTCCATAAAATCGCAGTGGCAATCATATTGGCGCAAAGTACTAAAGCAAAAATCAAATTTGTGACGCTGGTTTTGATGACAGCGTTTGTTTGTTCCAGATTTTTTATTTCGCTGCTAACGGTTAATTTATTATCGTCCAATTTGTGTAGAATTGATCGCAGTTCTTTCGGGATTTCATCAATATTATCGGTGAAATTTAAGGCGCGATTCATTCCTGATTTAAGGAAATGTTCTGGATTGATTTTCCGAAGAAACAAAGTTTTCGCATAAGGTTTCAATGTTTTGACAATATCCAAATCCGGATTTATACTTCTGCCAACACCTTCTATCAAAGTAATTCCTTTAAATAGCAAATAGAAATATTCTGGCATTAACAATTGATTGTCTTGCAGAATGTCGCGCATTTTTTTCAGCAATTCCTGGACATTAATTTCTTGCAAGGAAGAAGAATGCACGTCATCCAAAATTTCTTGCACATCGCCTTCAAATTTTCGTTCGTTTGGAATGGTGTATTGAACTGCCATTTTCTTCAAATTCCAAACAATTTTTGACGCATTTTTCGACATGAAATTCAGAATCAGACTTTCCAATGTTTCTTTGTCATTTGGTTGAATTTTGCCAACCGCACCAAAATCAATGAAGACAATTTTCCCATCCTTTTTCACCAAAATATTTCCTGCATGAGGATCTGCGTGAAAAAATCCGAAGTCTAAAATCTGTGATACAAACAACCGAAGTCCAACTTCAGAAATCTGTACAGGATCAATCATATTGGCAATTAGCGCCGTTTTGTCCGTGACTTTGATCCCATCAACAAATTCCATACAGAGAATCGAATTGTTGCAGAAATCTTCGTACACTTTGGGAACATACGTTTGTTTATTATTCCTGAAATTATAGGCAAATTGCTGAATATTGTTCTTTTCGTTGACAAGTGAAAGTTCTTGCAGAAGTGATTTCTCAAAGGCGGAAACCGCACTCTTCAAACTGATTTTTTTTCCGGCGTCAGTGTAGGTGTCAATCAAAGAAACCAAATCTTTCAAGAGCAGCAAATCGTCTTCAATTGTTTTTTGAATATTCGGGCGTTTGATTTTTAAAATGACTGGAGTTCCGTCTTTCAAAATCGCTTTATAGACTTGCGCAATCGACGCTGCCGCAATTGGTTCTTCTTGAATCGAAAGAAAAAAATCATCGGTCGAAATGCCGAGTTCTGTTTCCAAAATCTCCTTGACATTCAGATCCAAAACATCGACGTTGTCTTGTAATTTTTGTAGTTCTGCAATGAGTTCTGGTGGAAGCAAATCTTCTCTGTTGCTGAAACTTTGACCGAGTTTGACAAAGGTTGGTCCCAATTCTTCCAATGCCATTCGGATTCTTTTGTACAAATTTTCCGAATTTGTTTTTGATGGTTCCGAAGATTGAACGCCCATTCTCGACAACAAATCCTGAAAACCATATTTGCTCAATACGGAAATCAGCTTGGCGGAACGTTTTATTTTTCGGTGTGGTTTATCGAACATGCGATTGATTTTAACTAAGGTACCTTCAAAAATTGTTCCTGAAAATCAGCGTTTATTTTTTGCGCTTGTTTTTGGATTTGGTCTTCTGCTGCGCTCGGTTTGCCCCGAATTTTTTAGGTGCTTTTCTAAATCATTGTAATTCAATAAATAAGCTGCATTTATTTGGTTTCCTGTCGGTTGGTCTAGAAATCCGTCATCATTGGTGTCCATTTTGGCTAAAGTTGCGTTTCCGTGGAGTAAAAGCGTTTGGTTCCAATGTTCGGAAACTGCGCTGGTTGAAGTGATGTTGGTTTCAAATCTTCCATTCAGATCACCGAAGAAATTCAGGGCTGTTTCTGGTTTTTCATTGAATTTTAAAAGTTCGGTATTAATTTGACCCGTGATGCTTTCGTATCCGTTGGTAACGGTGCTTCCGCCTTTCGTTAGCTGAATTCCACCGATCCATCGTCCGGGAATTAAATTCATTCCATAAGGCGATGCCAAACCGCGGATGGAAGGCAGAAGTTCTTTTGTTAATGATGTGTATTTTTGGTCTAAACCTAACATTTTCAATTGTTTAGTCCCAGTAACCGCATTGCTGAATGCCACATCAACGGTTGCGTTGGTTTCGAAACTTTCAGAGAGATTACAGCAAGCAGCTTTCAGCAATTCTTTGGAGCTGATGTTGAAGGTTAGCCCGGTTTCTTTTTTGTTGAGTGCAGTAGCTTCGCCCATTTTTATGAGTTTCACCTCTTCAATGCTTTTGTCAACATGATCTGCATGTTGGGTGAAATCTTTTTTTGGAGCTGGGCTTTCTTCCATGTGAACCAAATCACTCTTTACGCCCAAAGGCAATGTGCGGTCGTAAAGACAACAGTCGGGAAGGTT
>NZ_JAPCHZ010000014.1:0-2424 GCF_026107505.2 Kaistella yananensis
AATAGCTAAGTTTTCGTTGCGTGCGCAGCACGAACAATGAAAACCCTGTTGAACGGAACCTTCGGCAGCTTTTGGTTGGGTATTTTCCCACACTATGGGTTTATCGACAAAAGATTTTTAGAGATACAAGAGACTTTGAGAAGAGTCTCTTTTTTTGTGGGTGATTTTGGCGAGTTTTTCTTGGTTTTATCGTGCTTTCCTTCACGTTAGGTTAACATTTCCCTTACCCAAATCCGCTAAAATGCAGATTTAGGAGCAGGTAAATTTCGGCTCATCTCCAAAAACCAACTTGGCGGACCTCGTAGATCGAACGTGGCAATCGTCACAAGATTTCCATCTTTACAACACGTACATTTCGGCTGAAAAGCTTTTGGCGGAAGCTTTTCTTTGGGCTGGATGCCTAAATTTTGTTGTAGATTTTTAAGTTTGATACGCTTCCAGGTGCTGCTCAAAAAACCATAATGACGGATTTTTACAAATCTTTTCGGTAAAATATGCATCACAAAACGGCGGATAAACTCTTCATGGCTCAAAACCATCTGCTTTTTGATGCCTTTTTGGCGGTAATCTTTGTAAGAAAAAGTTACCGTTTCCGCGTCAATTTTCCTGATTCTCTGGTTGCTGATGGCGATTTTATGCGTGTATCTGCCCAAATATTCTACCACAGATTTTGGGCTTCCAAAAGGCTTTTTGGCGTAAACAACCCAAGACTTTTCCCACAGATTTTGCCTGATTTTGGTATACTCTTCAAAGTTTTTATCTTTTAATTTCTCACAAAATTTAGCCCTGAAAACTTTACTCAAAGCCTTTACCGGAAACAAAAATTTGCCGTCTGAACGTAGATTTTTCCAAGCTCCGCTTTCATCCACTCCACCGCCCGGAACAATGCAGTGCAAATGCGGATGAAGGCTCAGATTCTGCCCCCAAGTGTGCAAAACAGCAATCATTCCCATTTTTAAACCTCGATTTTCACCAAACGTTTGAAGCGTTTCCCAGGCAGATTCAAATAAAAAATCGTACAACATTTTGGGCTCGTGAAGCGCGGTTTTGTTCAATACATCAGGAAGCGTAAAAACCACGTGGAAATAAGGTACCGGAAGCAGTTCGGTTTCCCGATTTTCAATCCATTGCTCTCGGTTTTTGCTCTGACATTTTGGGCAATGACGGTTTCGGCAGGAGTTGTAACTGATGCTTACATTTCCACATTCATCACAAGCGTCAATATGACCACCCAAAGCAGAGGTACGGCATTTTTTCAACGCTGAAAGTGTTCGTAATTGCCAAGAATTAAGTCCTAAATCTTCCAATTTTGAACCTAATTTGTTTAAAACATCGGCGACTTCGTATTGAGGTTGAGATTGAGGTTGAACTGACTGTTTTTTTGAGGTTTTTAAACCGCTCATTTTTTCCCAAATTCTGAAAAAAGGGTATCGAGCGGTGAAAAGAGTTTTTGGGTTGAAAGCTGGGCAATTTGAAGATAAACCAGCGTGGTATCGATACTTTCGTGACCGAGAAGATTTTTGATGCTCAAAATATCCATCCCATCTTCCAGAAGATGCGTCGCAAAACTGTGCCGAAGCGTATGGACACTCACTTCTTTCAGGATATTTGCCGTTTTTGATGCCTGCTTTACCGCCCACTGAACGCCGCGCTGGGAGTAACGGGAATCGAAATCGCCACCAGCACGCCCTCCACGAGGTTCTCCAAAGAGATAATCTTCCGGTTTTTCCGCTTCGATATACTTTTTGAGCCCACGAATCAGATGTTCGGAAAGTGGTAAATAGCGGTCTTTTTTGCCTTTTCCCTGAACCACTTTGAGTTGTTTTCGACCAAAATCTAAGTCGCACAAACGGAGATTTCGAACTTCCATACAGCGCAATCCGCAGCCGTAAAGAATGCCGATCAAAATTTTATGTTTTAAAAGTTTACAGCCGGACAACATCTGCCAAACCTCCTGTTTACTAAGCACTACAGGCAGTTTTTTCTCTCTTTTAATTTCCGGAAGACTCAAATAATCATAGCTCAAACCTTCCGATTTAAGCAGAAATCGAAGTCCGTAAACGGTGTGTTTAAAATACGACTGTGAAGGTGATTTTGATTTTTTCTGAAGGTAAAAAAGGTAATCGTGAATTTGCTCGGGATCCAATTCTGTAGGAATTTTTCCGAAATGTAGCGACACCGCAGCGACGTGTCTGGAGTAATTTTGAAAGGTACTTTGGCTTCTTCCCAATACAGAAACCGTACGTTCAAACCTATGCAAAAGCTCCGCAAATCCCGGAACTTCGCGCTTTGCCTGATTGATGATCTTGTTTTCTCTAAGCTCTTCTACACTCTTTTTTTTGTTGCCATTTTACTGATTTTTAATTAGTTTTACAAAGTAACTAAATATAGCGCTGAGAAAGCTACCGAAGGTTTAGTTCAACA
>NZ_JAPCHZ010000015.1:0-1958 GCF_026107505.2 Kaistella yananensis
AAATCTTTTGTCGATAAACCCATAGTGTGGGAAAATACCCAACCAAAAGCTGCCGAAGGTTCCGTTCAACAGGGTTTTCATTGTTCGTGCTGCGCACGCAACGAAAACTTAGCTATTATCTGCCGTATTTTTCATTTCTTTTTAATACATACTTGTGAAATTCCTGTCCAGTAGCAAGTTCCAGAACCAAGTTTTTTGAACTGTTGCGAATGTAATTTTTTAAGATTTAATTGTTTGTCAATAATTGTGGCTAAAAATTGAGCCTTTCTTCGACATTCATTTGGTTCAATTGTTTTTGATTCACTTTCTGGATAGACTTCATCAAAACCCTTGTTAAGAATGATTTTATTTTCTGTCACTGTAAAATTTAGTATATCGCCATCTAGATAAAAGTCACCACAATTAATTTTGTCATCCTCATTTTTCAATTGTAATATTCCATTATTCTTAAGGTCATTTATAATTATTTTCGCAATATTCTTATTTATTCTCTTTGTTTTGGTTATGTCCCTTTTACTTTTTTGTTTATGAAATTTTGAATTGATAGTTCCAGAAAATTTTTTATTATTTTTTTCTCTTAATATTACATTTTGCTCTCTTCCACAAAATGATATTTCATAAATCCTATTTTGTGAACTTACAGTGTTAAATAAAAATATCAGAATTACTACAGCGAATCTCTTCATAATATGGCAGATAACGGGAAACGCATTGGCGAAGTGGCGGATAAATTGAACCGAAAGTTCAATTTAGCAGTGACGTAGCCGATGTGTTTCCACAGAAGCTAAATTATTAAAAAAAAGCTGAATGTGGGACACATTCGGCGGAATAAAAAGCACAAAAGTTGAATTTTGAACTTAACCCGCCATTTTGCCAATGCGATGTTATGTGTAGTTTTTTAGTATCTTTGTCAGATGAAATTATCAGATTAGCAAATTTACTTTACGCAACGTATAGGAAGAGAATAGTTTAGTATTATTCTTCGTTTCCTTATTGTCTCTTATTGTAAATTAAATATGTTAAATAATGAAAAATTACTTCGAAAGTCCTTTTAAAGGAAAAATAATCAAAGACCACATAACTAATCCCAATATAATTTCGGGTAAATATTCTTATTATTCTGGTTATTATCACGGTCATTCATTTGACGATTGTGCTCGTTATCTGTTTCCGGACAGGAATGATGTCGATAAACTAATTATCGGTTCTTATTGTTCAATAGGGAGCGGTGCAAGTTTCATAATGGCAGGTAATCAAGGTCATAAATATGATTGGATTTCCAGTTTTCCATTTTTTTATATGTCTGAATTTGATGTTTTCAGTAAAAGCCAAGATGGATTTCAAAAAGCAGGAGATACAGTTGTTGGGAATGATGTTTGGATTGGTAGTGAAGCTATGATAATGCCAGGAGTTCAGATAGGAGATGGAGCTGTTATTGGCAGTCGTGCTTTGGTTACAAAAGATGTTGAACCTTATTCAATTGTAGGGGGAAATCCAGCCAAATTGATAAAAAAGAGATTTAGTGATGATGACATCCAAAAATTGCAGGAAATGAAATGGTGGGAATGGGATGAAGAAACCCTTTTTGAAGCAATGCCAATTCTTTGTTCAAATAAAATCGATTTGTTGTACAAGTTTTTTAGAAAAATGAAATGATAAAAAGAAGGTTCCGAAATTCGGAGCCTTTTTGTTTTAACTGCGTTTGCGGCTAAAATTACACATAACGTTTTGGGGCTTTGCGATGGTGGGGCAATCGAAGCACAAATCTTCAATTTTGCACAAAAGTTGAACCGAAGAACAACAGTTGAACTTTGCAGTTTCGCCCCACTATTGCAAAACCCTTGTTGAACTAAACCTTCGGTAGCTTTCTCAGCGCTATATTTAGTTACTTTGTAAAACTAATTAAAAATCAGTAAAATGGCAACAAAAAAAAGAGTGTAGAAGAGCTTAGAGAAAAC
>NZ_JAPCHZ010000016.1:0-1852 GCF_026107505.2 Kaistella yananensis
CTTTTTTTTGTTGCCATTTTACTGATTTTTAATTAGTTTTACAAAGTAACTAAATATAGCGCTGAGAAAGCTACCGAAGGTTTAGTTCAACAAGGTATTGCCAAAAGCGGGGCTGAACGGCTTCGATTGAGCATTTGTGCAAGGTTCAACAGTAGTAATTCTATTGAACTTTTGTGCTAAAAATCCCCGCCTTCGGCAATACCCAAACCGTTGTAGGCAATTATACAGAACGACCCGTCAATGAAGAAAATATCGACATTTATACTTTTAATTTTACTGATACAAACCACGTATTCTCAGAATTTTGGAGATTTTCCCAAAATTGCAAAGGAGAAACTTCATAGAGATTTAGATTTATTGTATCAAGGCTTGGACAAGTTTCATTCTGGAATGTACTGGTACACCCCAAAAGACAGCGTTGATTTTGCTTTCCAAACTGCGAAAAACAAAATCACAACCGACCTTAATGTTTATGAATTTCACAAAATAATCGCACCATTAGTAGCATTATCAAGAGAAGACCACACAGACATTTTTTTACCAAAAGAAGTTAAAGAACAGACCAATAAAAATGAAAATATTCGATTTTTACCTTTAACTGTGGTTTTCTTGGGCGAGAAGTTATATTGTGTCAAAAATGCTTCAAATAATTCTGCAAAAATTGAAAATCTTGAAATTGAAAAAATCAATGGAGAAACACCCAAAGAAATTGTCACAAAAATTGGAAATTTATTTGCATCAGATGGGTACATAAAATCTGTAAAATACAGTGATTTGGGTGGCTTTAATTTTTCTAAAAACTATTTTTACTACTATGGAATAATTGAGAAATATAAAGTAAAATTCAAAGAAATTACAGAGCCTATCACAATTAATTCATTGTCAATTAGTCAAATTAATGAAAACCTAAAAAAGAACAACAATATTGACAAAGAAAAAACTGAAAATGAACCTTTGCAATTCAAAATTATAAATGCAAAAACAGCTTATTTGGATATTCAAACATTCTCAAACGACATAATTAAAAGAGAAAGCAAATATAAAACATTAAAAAAGTTCTTGAAACAAAGTTTTTCCGAAATAAAAGAACATAAAATTAAAAATGTGATTATTGACGTTAGTAAAAATGGCGGTGGAACTGAAGGAAATGAAGGTTTGTTATATTCTTATTTTGGCGATAATTACCAAAAATACTCTAAAGTAAGAGTCAAAACTCAAAAAGCAATCCTTAATAATGGAATTGACAAACCGATAAAACTTAAAGTATTCGGATTTTTAGAACGAATTTTTGTAAACAAAAAAATGAAAGATGGAAGTCTTGAAAGAAAAAATAATTTAGGTCTCGGACTTATGGCATACAAAAAAGCACCAAAAGACACCTTTAAAGGTAATGTGTATGTTCTCATTAGTCCAATAACATATTCTGGCGGTAGCGAATTTTCAAATATGATGTATTCGCAAGGATTAGCAACATTTATTGGACAAGAAACAGGCGGAGGTTATTATGGAAATACGAGTGGATATAGTCAAGATTTAACTTTGCCAAATTCCAAAATAACCATTGAAATCCCAGCATTACAATTTGTGATGAATGTTGAACCAAAATTACCATTTGGAAGTGGAGTAAAACCCAATTACGAAGTAATCCCAACAATAAATCAATATATTAATAATGAAAATATTTACTTAGAATATGCATTAAAATTAATAAGCGAAAAACAATAACTGCCTACAATAGCTAAGTTTTCGTTGCGTGCGCAGCACGAACAATGAAAACCCTGTTGAACGGAACCTTCGGCAGCTTTTGGTTGGGTATTTTCCCACACTATGGGTTTATCGACAAAAGATTTTT
>NZ_JAPCHZ010000017.1:0-1261 GCF_026107505.2 Kaistella yananensis
AATCTTTTGTCGATAAACCCATAGTGTGGGAAAATACCCAACCAAAAGCTGCCGAAGGTTCCGTTCAACAGGGTTTTCATTGTTCGTGCTGCGCACGCAACGAAAACTTAGCTATTGTACGACGTAGTTATTTATTTAGTTTTTAATTCGTCCAAATATTTTCGTATGTCTTTTTCTAATTTTTTGGGATAATCATAATTTAGTTTTTTCGATAATTCAGTTCCAATTTTTGAAACTAAATCAGCCATTGCAAATAAAGCATCCCAATTATCATTTTTTTTACTTCCTGAAAATGTTTGTTCTATTGTTTCCCACAAATCGGTAGTCAGGTATTTTTTAAAAAGTCTGCCGTATTTATTGGTTGTAATATTCCAATTATGTTCGCTTGAAATGTACCATTCGATTAAAGGGATTAAATAGTCTGTTCGGATATTATTTTCAGTCATAAACTTTGTATAAAACAAGTCATCCCTAATAATACATTTTGCGGTATGAGCAATGTCCCACCAAAAGTCATTTAAAACTTGTTTGAATTTTTTTTCTGTAGGTTTTTTTATTATAAAAATCTGGTGAGTAGGCTTTTTTAGACTATTTGTTAGCCCTTCTTTATCCACCAAAACTTTATAGCCAATATCCCAATCTTCGTGTAATTCATTTTTTTTTGCGTCAAGTAAAAATTCGGGTTTGCTGTATAATTTGAAATCTACTTTGACATAGTCAGCATATAAAACCATTTTCATAGCGTGTTTACCTTCGAAATAGGTTTCGTCTTCTTCAACCATTGCAATTGGATTTCCAAAATTTTCTGTCCAAGTATTGTCTGAAATATATTTGGCGTTATTTTCGAATATAAGTTCAATGTCTAAGTCGCTAAAATCGTCAACAGGTGCTAATGGATTTACAAGTGAACTTGTCAATAATACTGCTCTTATGTCTCGGTTATTTTTAGACCAATCAATTATTGCTTTTAGTTTTTCGTCACGAACTTTCATTTTTACGAGGTGGGTTTTACTATGTCGTACAACGTTTTGGGTATTGCCGAAGGCGGGGATTTTTAGCACAAATGTTCAATAGAAATATTAATGTTGAACCTTCCTCAAATGTCTAATCGAAGCCGTTCAGCCCCGCTTTTGGCAATACTATCTTTACTTTACATCCATAAAATTAATACCTTTAAAATAAACAAGACAGAGGTGAACTAACAATACCCTTAGAGAGTAAAAGCCTCATCTAACATATCAGTCCTCTGCCTTGTTTTAAA
>NZ_JAPCHZ010000018.1:0-936 GCF_026107505.2 Kaistella yananensis
CTACGGACCCTTTAAACCCAATAAATCCGGATAACGCTTGCACCCTCCGTATTACCGCGGCTGCTGGCACGGAGTTAGCCGGTGCTTATTCGTACAGTACCTTCAGCTACCCTCACGAGGGTAGGTTTATCCCTGTACAAAAGAAGTTTACAATCCATAGGACCGTCATCCTTCACGCGGGATGGCTGGATCAGGCTTTCACCCATTGTCCAATATTCCTCACTGCTGCCTCCCGTAGGAGTCTGGTCCGTGTCTCAGTACCAGTGTGGGGGATCTCCCTCTCAGGACCCCTAAAGATCACAGACTTGGTGAGCCGTTACCTCACCAACTATCTAATCTTGCGCGTGCCCATCTCTATCCACCGGAGTTTTCAATAATAATTGATGCCAATCATTATATTATGGGGTATTAATCTTCCTTTCGAAAGGCTATCCCCCAGATAAAGGTAGGTTGCACACGTGTTACGCACCCGTACGCCGCTCTCTCTGTCCCGAAAGACAAATACCGCTCGGCTTGCATGTGTTAGGCCTCCCGCTAGCGTTCATCCTGAGCCAGGATCAAACTCTCCATTGTATGTTTGTCTGACTCACTCAAAGTTAATTGACGCTTTAGTTTTTCCTTACTTTTTTGGTTGTTATTTGTATGTCAATGATCTCTTTTCTTTTCGCTTATATCCGGAAACTTTTTCTGTCGTTTGTTCCGAATTGCGAGTGCAAAAGTATAAACTATTTTTGAATTGACCAAATGTTTTTGAGAAAAATTTAAAACTTCTTTTTCGTAAGCTTTATCTCCTCGTAAATTAATCAGCCTAAATCTTTACTCCGCTCCCAGTTTCTCTCGATTTGGGATTGCAAAAGTATAAACTTATTTCTTAAAGACCAAATTTTTGAAGCGATTTTTTTGAAACTTTATTTTTAGCTTCCTGACCGCTCATTC
>NZ_JAPCHZ010000019.1:0-607 GCF_026107505.2 Kaistella yananensis
CGGAATTTTAATGCAGAACAGCAAGAATTTTATAAAGATTTAATGACATTGTACACCAAGGTTGTCACACAAAAAAGAAACGATGCCGATAAAATTTACAGCATTCACAAGCCTTTTACCCGATGTATTGCCAAAGGAAAAGCGCATAGCCAGTATGAATTTGGGAATAAGGTAGGTTTGATAACCACCGCCAACAAAGGCAAGAAAATCATTCTCGGGATTAAAGCATTTTTGCAAACTCCTTACGATGGTCACACCATAGAACCACTTTTGGAACAGATGGAAACCGGTGGTCAAAAGCTCCCAAAAGAACTCCTTTACGATAGAGGTGGCAGAGGAAAATCAGAAATAAAGGGCGTGAAAATCTCCATCCCAAGCACTCCAAGAAAAAAAGACACTGCTTATCAAAAGCAGACAAAGCGCAAAAAATTTAGAACCAGAGCGGCAATAGAACCTATCATCGGACATTTAAAAACCGATTTTAGGCTGGCAAAAAATTACTTCATGGGAGAAACGGGACCACAAATCAATGCATTACTAGCTGCAACCGCTTGGAACATGAAGAAAATGATGGAACTACTGAAACAGAAAATTATTTTCTTATTTT
>NZ_JAPCHZ010000020.1:0-573 GCF_026107505.2 Kaistella yananensis
GAGTCTAAAAATCTAAAATCTAATGAAGTCTCGTAGCTCAGCTGGTTAGAGCGCTACACTGATAATGTAGAGGTCGGCAGTTCGAGCCTGCCCGAGACTACTAATTAAAGCGGTAAGCAATAAGCTTCAAGCAGCAGGCATTAGCCTAAAGCTTATAGCCTTCAGCCTACGGCACCTAGAGGGGGAATTAGCTCAGCTGGCTAGAGCGCCTGCCTTGCACGCAGGAGGTCAAGGGTTCGACTCCCTTATTCTCCACCAAGTTACAGCAATGTAACAAGAACAGACGATATTTAAATATAAAACACAGGATTTACGCCGGTAGGGGCGTGAGCGTCCCGATTCATCGGGAAGGTCAAGGGTTCGACTCCCTTATTCTCCACAGTATTAGTGAACTGATTTAAAAGTTACGGATAGAGCCAAAAACAATATCTGTTCATCAGGGGACTAATAAGACATAAGATCATTGACATTAACGGTAAGAACATCACAAAGAGAAAACCGAGCACTTACGGGTGCGGAGTTTACAAAATAAGAAGGCAGCACGGTTGTGTTGCCGGATAAAACTAAACTAAT
>NZ_JAPCHZ010000021.1:0-557 GCF_026107505.2 Kaistella yananensis
GTAAAAGGCTTGTGAATGCTGTAAATTTTATCGGCATCGTTTCTTTTTTGTGTGACAACCTTGGTGTACAATGTCATTAAATCTTTATAAAATTCTTGCTGTTCTGCATTAAAATTCCGCTGCAATTCACGAATCAGTCTCATGGCGATGGTTTTGAGCTGTCTTTGAGATTTCCTTGCCGCTTTTGCCCGCTTGGGATGTTTTCCGTTGTAGGTGTTGCGCACCATTTGTTTGCTGACTTTTGTGTAGCGTTGTCTTTGTTTTATGCCTTCATTTCCGGCTATTTTGTTGCAATAATCGATCACTTTTTTGCACAATTTTGCATCGGTAGGAAAAGAGGTATTATTCTCCTGAACGGTAGTATCGGACAAAACAAAATTTGAGGTGTTCGTCTTGGCATCGTGCATTCTTACGCTGTAGGCAAATATTTTTTCGATACCTTTTTCGCCAATTCTTTTTCGGAAATGAACAAAATTACTCGGGTCACAAGGAAATTCGTGTTCAAAGAAAACCCTGCCACAAAAATGCTGCATATAAGGATTCATGATCCAAGCTTT
>NZ_JAPCHZ010000022.1:0-540 GCF_026107505.2 Kaistella yananensis
TACTCCGCTCCCAGTTTCTCTCGATTTGGGATTGCAAAAGTATAAACTTATTTCTTAAAGACCAAATTTTTGAAGCGATTTTTTTGAAACTTTATTTTTAGCTTCCTGACCGCTCATTCAATCTCTTAATCTTCTACTTCGCTCCCTCTTTCTCTCGATTTGGGACTGCAAAGATAAGCACTTTTCAATCCATTCCAAATTTTATTAACACTAATTTAATACTAAAAAGACAACTCGCTGAATAACTGAGGGAAAAATTTACTTTAAAACAATAAATAGTTTTTCCTGTTCTATTTCCGAGCGTGATATTATTCTTTAAAAGTTTCTTAAACCACGCAACCCACTATAATTATTCTGAAGGCTTCTGGTAAAAATAAAAATCCCACTCCTTAAAAGAGAGGGATTAATATTTATACCTAATTTAGTTGAATTACTTATTCAGACTTTTATTAAGATTTACGGCGTCCTGGTAACCCGGGTTGAGTTCTACCGATTTAGCTGCATAGCTGCGCGCTTTGGCAGGATCGCTGTCTTTTACTA